>JBKBSK010000002.1:0-499334 GCA_046291735.1 Candidatus Thermochlorobacter sp.
TAATTGAAGCAAAAGTCAAAGATATGCTCGTGCGAATTGGCGCGTAACTTTACTCGGTTGCGAAAATTTCTTCAAGCGAGAGTTCAATGCCAGTGGTGCGGTCGCTGACTGTGCCTTGCACGAAGGTTTTGGGCGGTTCAAATGCAGTAAAGACGGACACAGTTTGCAGCGCAGGTTGAATTACCCACACGGATTTGACTCCGATTTCAAGCAGTGCTTTTACTTTTTCAAGGAGCGTTTCCATTGCTTGCGAAGGGCTTTGAATTTCAATGGCAAGAATCGGCGGTTCGGCAAGTTCAGGTTTAATTTCAAGCCAATTGATAGGACGCTTGTTGAAGACCAAGACATCGGGTGTAATGCTTGCCGTTGGCGTCGGAATTGAGACTTCGGAGACTACAGAAAACTGCTTGCCGTATTGCTGGCGTAGACTCACAATCAGGTTGGCTTGAATATAGCCGTGATTAAAGTTTGGCATGGGTTTTCCGCGTTCGAGTTCGTAATCGGAGTGTGTGTCAAGGACTTGCATTTGCATCGTTCGGTGTCGTTTGAGTTAAAAAGAAGATACGAAAAGCGGAAAATATCGTGTGGAGTTTAGGCTTGCATGTGTTTGAGTTGTAAGAGAGCCGGTTTCAATGTGCGTGTTGTGGCAAGTGCGATGCCATTGCAAGTCTTTTCACTGGGACCGGCGATGTTAAGTGTTGAGGGTTGCAGGTGCAAGAGCCATTGGAGGATGATGTGTGTAGCCTGTGCGGAAAAGGGGTTAGCAATCAGTGAAGGTTTGCCATAGTGTTTAGTGCATTCGATTGTCCAAGCAGTGCCGGGGTCGGGTTGGAGTGTATCGGGCAGGAGAATCAGTGTGGCGTTGCTATCGCGTACGTTCCATTCGGTGCGCAGGGAGCGGGCGATATGTGGGGCACGAGCGCTGTGTTCTTCGGGTGTTGCAAGAAGCGGGAACAGGTCGGGGATGGGACCGTCTTCACAGGTGCGGTTTGGAGGGCACCAGCCGCCGATGTCGAAGCCAAGCTCGAGTGCAAGTTGCAGCGCGGCTTGATCGACACCAGTTTGTCCGCCAGAGATAATTTTCCGAAGTTTAGGCATTGAACCAGTATGTTACTTTTAGCACCACACCACGATTACGCACGCCAAAGGTTTCTATGCTATAGTTATCGGTATAGACGAGGAAGACGTCGCTCATTGGGGCAAAGCGCCACTGCAAGCGGGCGTTAAGGTTAATGTTTTCGAGTTGTGTATTGTATTGCAAGAATGCGGTGATAAAAAGTTCGCGTGTAAGTGAAAGGTCGAAGCGTCCTTGCAGCAGAGTGAGTGTTGCACTGCGAAAGGGCTCGGGCAGGAGGATGTAATTTTGTTCAAGCCTAATCGAAATTAAGCCGTAGGGTTGTGCGCGGTAGCGTGCGGTCAGGCTATACTGAAAACGATTGCCATTGAAATATCCGCCATAGTTGCCAGAGCCAGAAAGAGAAAAGCGCTCACGCGAGTCTGTCTCAAAATAGGCGCCATAAATTTGGTACTCGTAGATGCCTAAAGGCAGTTGGTTGTCCAGTTCATTGCGTCCAGTAGGGTCAAAAGGGAAAGTCAGTCGAGTAAGGATGTCTCTGAAAGAAAGCCCGAACCGTCCTGTACTTTGCAGGTTGAAAAAGTAAGTGAGCTCGAGCGCGCGGTCAAGTTCGGTGTTGAAGTCTTGCGAGCGATACATATCGAGTCGAAAATCCAGACCATGATTGTTGATGAAATCTGACTTAGGGTAGAAGCGGTAAGTTGCTTGTGGTTCGAAGCGCCAGACACTGCGTCGGGGCACGAAGCCGACTTCAGGGTTATAGTGCTCGCCGATAAACTCGTGGTTCCATTCCAAGCGAAACTCGGGCTGTTCATAGCGCAGGAAAAGTGCAGTGGCGTATTGATACGGTTGAGCGTGCGGAGTAAAATTATGGTGATAGAACAAGCGACCGATCCATCGCCCATCGAAGGTGCCGAGATTAAAATCCACGCCAAAGACACGATTAAAATCATTGTCTTCAATGCCTCGATAATTTGTGCCTTGACGATTGACCCCAAAAATTGTCAGGCTTGAGCGCTCAAAGAGCAGGCGTTGCAGCACAGCAACGGAGTAATTGTTGCCATTATACCGAAGCGAATCATTGCGTGCGGTTTGCAGCGTCAGTGCGCCAATGCGCCAATTGGCGTCAAGATTACCAGAAAGACGTGCGCCAGCTAGAATTTGTGTGGGCTGACCGTTAAAGAGTCCAATTTGGCGAGAGAAAAATGGACGAATGCGTGAAAAGCCCAGCGATGAAAAAAGGTCGCTATTTTCTAAGAAGAATTGGCGCTGCTCCGGGAAAAAGATGGTGAAGCGATCGAGATTTGTGATTTGCTGGTCGACATCGACTTGTGAAAAGTCTGGATTGAAGGTCAAATCAAGGTTAAGTGCAGAGGTGAGAGCAAGTTTGGCATCGCCGCCGAAGTTTGCGGTCGGAGTGGGGAATGTGCGCGTTTGGTAATTTGCATTCATGCTCCCAATCGTGTAAGGAATAAATGAGAGATTGGCACTACGGTTCTCAGGCGCTGTCTCCCAGAGCAACTTGCCAGCAAAGGCAAGGTTAGCGATGCGAAAGGCGCGTGGAATGGCTACCCAAGATGAGCTTTCTGGGACTTTGAGATTGTTGCGCACAAAGTTGATACGCCAGCTACCAGTGCCGCTCTTGAAGCGCAGCGTGTTGAAAGGAATTGCAATTTCTGCAATCCACTTACCAGAATCAATGCGTGCTTCTGCTTGCCAAGCGTTATCCCAAGTGCTACTGGAGCCAAACCCGCCGCCACCTGAAATGAGCCCTTCAGACTGTACGCCAAAAGGGCTAACGCTGAACAAAAAGCCTGTGGTTTGATTCGAAAGCGGGTCTAAGATGACGGTGAAATTGTCGTTGTCTTCGTAGCCAAAATCGCGCCGCAGCGATTGCACGACAAAATCGGCGTTGGAGTAATCATAGCAAACGGCGCTAATGTAGAGTGTGGCATCATCGTATGTGGCACGCACTTCGGTTTGTGCGTAAGCAAGTGCAGTATCAAATGGAAAGTTCTGTATGAAGCCAGTAGCGACCTCTGCCTCTTGCCAAGCCTGTTCATTAAGATGTGCGTCAATTGTGATGCGGTCTGCGGCTTTCTTGATAAAAAGTGTCTTCGATGAGCCCAAGCGCATTGAGTCTATGCGAGACTGTGCAAAGGTGTCAAAAGTTGCAAAAAGGAAGAAAAACAAGTAACAAATTCGAGAGACAAAACGAACAATGCGAACATTGAAAAGAAAGTCAATTCCAAAATGCGCAAGAGACATTTGACGGTTTTGTTAATCGTATAGTGAAGCAGTGCTTGATTTACGCACCCATGCAAGTGAAAGTTGCCTATCCGACGCTATTTTGATGAAACGCACAGATGTTTTAGATTAGTTAAATCGAGCGGGTGTGTTTGCAGCAAGAACGCAGAAGCAACACACAAAATCGAGAGCATAATCTGCATACTTGCCTAAATATACGACTAAACCCAAATGAGTGTCCTATCGCGTCTAATCCGAGTCTTAAAAGCATACCAACTTTCAGGCTTAAGGTCAGAGCGTTTGACAGAAGCACGCTTGGAGGATTTGCTGCGCGAGTTTGAGATGCACTACAATCGGGCAAGAGAAAAAGTCTATCAAGCCTATCAGGCGCAGCAAAAGGCGCGTCAAGGGCAGTACAAACGCTACAGCGATGATGAGCAGTTCTATCAGCACAACTGGCGCGAGTCTTATCAAAATCAAAGTTATGGAAGCTCATCGCACTACAGTTCAGCATCGAGCATTGACCCAAAAATAGCGGGCTACTATGCAAACTTAGAAATTCCTTACGGCTCGGATTTGGAGACGGTCAGGCAAGCATGGCGAAAACTGGTCGCAAAGTATCACCCCGATAAGTTTGCTGGGCAGCCTGAAAAGCAGCATATTGCAACAGAGCTCACAAAGGGCATTAACCGCGCATATGAAGAGCTAACAAAGTATTTGAGCAAAAAATAACTTTGAAGACAACTCCAACTAAACCCGACAAGAGACTATGCAAAATCCGTTCAACGAAGTGGAAACCCGCTTTCAAGCCATAAAGAATATGATTCTGGATATGGACTTGAAGATTGTCAAAGAAGATGAACAAAATGAAATTTTGGTAGTCGAAGATGAAGAATACGGTATTAAAAATATGGTGATTGACTGCGAGGATACAATTTTAGTCATTGAGCAAGTCATTATGCCAGTGCCAAAAAATCCGGGTGATTTTTATGAGAAGTTGCTCAAAATGAACCGTACCTTAATTCACGGGGCATTTGTGCTCGATGAAGAGGGTAAAAATGTCATTTTCCGAGACACACTGCAAATCGAGAATTTGGATCCAAATGAACTATACGCTTCCATTGAAGCACTCTCGTTCGGTCTGGCTGAACACAGCAGCGAACTTCTCAGATACGCGAAAGCATAAACACAAACTCTAAAAATTTGAAGGAGGATTTATGGCAGGATTATTCAGAAGAATTTTCAGAGTAGCGCAATCGGAAGCGCATGCGGTCGTCGATAAAATGGAAGACCCTGTGAAAATGACGGAGCAAGGTATTCGTGAATTGCGTACTGATTTAGCAAAATCTATTCAAGCGCTTGCGCAAGTAAAAGCGGTTGCTGTGCGACTGCGCAAAGATGGTGAAGATCAGTTGCGTCAAGCTCAAGAGTATGAGCGTAAAGCCATGGCGCTGCTGCAGCGTGCACAAGCCGGCGATTTGGATATGGCAGAAGCTGAACGCTTAGCGACGGAAGCCCTCAATCGCAAGCAAGAGTTTGAGTCGCGCGGTCGCCAACTGCTAACTGATGCGCAAGTTCAACAGCAGCAGTCCGATGCTCTGCAAGCGAAAGTGCAAAAACTTCAATCTACCATCACGCGCTATGAAAATGAACTGGTAACGCTCAAGGGACGAGCGAAAGCCGCAGAAGCCACGAAGAAAATCAATCAACAGCTCTCGGGCGTGGATTCATCAGGCACAATTGCGATGCTTGAAAAGATGAAAGAGCGCGTAACACAAACCGAAGCCGAAGCCGAAGCCTATGCTCAAATTGCAGACGCTACAACAACTGTGGACGACCAAATCAACAGGGTATTAGCAACACCCTCGAAATCGGCAGCATCAGATTCCTTACTGGAACTCAAGCGTAAAATGGGCATGTTGCCTGCTGGTGATTCTGGCACAAGTGCAACGAGCGGGGCAAGCACAACTTCATCAGCAATCTAAACGCATCGGTAAGCGAAAAGTCAAAACTTGCAGGGCAACCCCGTGTTGCCCTTTTTCATGCAAAGGCACAGCGATGTGTTTGAAAATCACTGCGCTGCTATGCCATTACGCTATACGCCGCTCGCACTTGGTTTTGAAAAAAACGCGTGAGTCAAAAATTTTATTAGGATTGAGAACATTATTGGGGTCGAGAGCAGCCTTAAAGCGGCGCATTACTTCAACTTGGGTTTCACCAGCAGCTCGCTCAAGAAATTTTTTCTTTGCAAGCCCAGTACCGTGCTCACCTGTAATCGTGCCACCAAAATCAATTGCGGCATTAAATACCTTTTCAAAGAAAAGTTCACTGCGATGCACCTCATCTTTATCGCGCTCACTAATTAAGCACGTAGGATGCAAATTGCCATCGCCTAAGTGTCCGAAATTTCCGACAAGCACTTGATGCACTTGGGAGAAGCGTTGTGTCAGTTCAAGCATCTGGGGCAAGGCAGAGCGTGGGACACTAGCATCTTCCAAAATCGTGGTAGGTTTTAGGCGTGCCAGAGCAGAAAAGGCAGATTTGCGCGCCAGTTTCAATTTCATGGCTTCCTCAGCAGATTCGGCGGCTTTGACAAAACTTGCGCCGAGGTTTTGAGCAATGCGGAAGACTGTTGCAGCGTCCTCTTCAACGACGGCTTTATGTCCATCAAGTTCAATCAAAACTAGTGCAGCAATGTTAGTAGGCAACCCAATTTTAGCATAGCCTTCGACAGCCTGAATTGTGGTTTGGTCTAAAAACTCGAACATAGCAGGCACAACGCGAGCACGTGCAACTTCAATCACAAACTCACCAACTTTCGCCAGCGATTCGAGATACACTAAAATCACTTTTGATGCTTCGGGTTTGGGCAATAGCCGAAGCGTAGCTTTGGTGAAAATGCCCAGTGTGCCTTCTGAGCCAATGAAGACATCTTTGAGGTTCAAGCCCTGAACGTCTTTGAGTGAGCGTGTGCCAAGCGTAACAATATCGCCAGAAGGCAAAACAACTTCCAGCGTGAGCACATAGTTTTTGGTTACGCCGTATTTCAAACCGCGTAAGCCTCCGGCATTTTCAGCGATGTTCCCGCCAATCGTTGAAATGGTCGCACTGCCCGGGTCGGGCGGATAAAAAAGCCCTTTGGCTTCAACCGCTTTCTGAAGTGTTGCGGTAATAACGCCAGTCTCAACAGTGGCTGTAAAATCTTCCTCGTTAATTTCAAGGATGCGGTTCATCGGCGGGAAAAGCAAGACAATACTATTTTCAACAGGCACACTGCCGCCCGAAAGTCCTGACCCAGAGCCACGCGGCACAACGGCAAAACCAGCTTCATTTGCCAGCATCATGATTTTGGAAATAATTTCGGCAGAGCGAGGAATAACAACCGCATCGGGCTTTTGACGCAGCATGGGCGTCGCATCATAGGAATAGAGCAATTTGTCAAGCTCCGAGTCCGAATAGTTCTCACTGCCAACAAGCTCACGCAAGGTCTTGAGCACACTTTTTGCAATCATACTTATTGCTCCACTCTTAAAAAGAAAGTGTGCCGATTAGCAGAGCGAAGCGTCTCACGCTGGTTAGCTGCAAAGACAGTGTAGAAGTAAAAAGTGTCGTTGCGAAACGAGGGCAAGCTCTGCAAAGTGCGCGCACTGATGCGAAGGCTTTCTACAGTAGTCTCTACGCTCAAAACACGACCATTGTCAAAGTTGGAATCAAGGTCAAGAATAGCATTGTATTTGATATTGCCCGATAAATCAAAAGCCGCAGTCTCCCATGAAAGTGTGAGCGTGTCTCTTGTGCTTAAAACCACAAAGGAATCTTGTGCGGGCGTCAGGACGCGAAAGAGCCCAACTGTGCGCCGAACAATCTCTGGTTCGACAGGATTTTGGCGTTCGCAAGCCGCTAGTGTGAGCAGCGTAAGTGAAAGCGACAAAGCAAGAAGTTTCTTCATAGCTGAAACTGAAAAATTTTGTGTGCTAAGCTAATCAATCCAAAGTGTGTAGAGGCGCAATAGTTAGGGTGCAGCAAAAGTAAAGACATCACCAAGTGCAAGACGATTGGTCCAATAAGTGTGCACATCAAGCTGTTTTTCAATTTGTCCTGTGCGATAAAGCCAAGCTTGAAGCGACTCGAGATACTCTGCCGAGAGCGTAAAGTCGAATGTAAAACAGGGGACGGTGGCGTCATAAATGGCGTTGCTGAGTGTATCGTCAAGTGCTGTGTTCATGCGGCTAAGGTAGATGAGCTTGGTCTCGTCAGGGTGCTGGTGAATAAAGTCGATGCTGCGTCTTAAGACTTTGAGCAGTGCACGAATGTCGGATTCTCGGGAAGCGAAAAAATGCGGCGATGTAATCAGAATCAGTTGGCAGAAGTCAGGGATGCCCCAATCTTTGAGCGTAAAGAAGTCGGCTTCCAAGCCCCGATGACGCGCTTCAATAATTTCAAAATTGTAGAACACAAGCGTAGCAACATCTGCTTTCCCTTCTGCAAGCGCATCCGTGTGGTAGAAACTATTGTTGACCGGTGTAAGCGGTGCGTCTTTAGGACCGCCATCGGCTTCAATCATAGTGCGCACAATAGCTAGACCGCCGGGACCGGGCGCACCCGGATACTGCACACGTTTGCCGACCATATCACGGGGACGCAAAATGCCGCTATGCTTCAAATACATCACCCCGCCGTTCGTGTGCAGAAAGCGCGCAAAACCAATGATAGGCTTACCCTTTGCAGCATCAAGCACAAGATGAATTGGCTCTGTAATTGCAACATCAAGGTCACCACGCTCAATAGCGTCAATAGCATCAAGGTGTGCTTTAGGCTCAATAAGCTCAAGCGAAAGACCCGCTTCTTTTAGCCAGCCTTTCTCTTCTGCAATCATAAACGGTGCATGATCTGGGTTGAGAAACCACTCCAACCCTAAGCGAATAACAGACATGGTAGGTGATGGTGTTATAGTTTAAGGTATTCGGCACGAAATGTGTAACAAAAATTATACAAGCATAAAAGATACGCTCAATCTGCGTGTGCTCAAAAGAGAAAGAAGAGCAAGCAAAGCAAGGTTTTGGTTTTGTGGAAGGAAGCATGTAGAATTGCACGCATTATGCCAAAAAAAGACTCAAACATGAAAGTTCCATTCGTTGATCTTAAAGCTCAGTATCACACGCTCAAAGCCGAGATTGATCAAGCTATTGCAAATGTGATTGCAGAAACGGCATTTATCAGCGGTAAATATGCGAAAGCATTTGAAGAAGCGTTTGCGCAATATCTTGGTGTAAAACACTGCATCAGTTGTGCTAATGGTACAGATTCACTCGAGATTTTGCTCAAAGCCATGGGCATTGGTCAAGGCGATGAAGTGATTGTACCGGCAAACTCATGGATCTCCACCTCTGAAGCGGTCTCAAACATTGGGGCAACTCCAGTCTTCGTAGATATTTTACCTGACTACTACACGATTGACCCGAGCAAAATTGAAGAAAAAATTACGCCGCGCACCAAAGCCATTATACCTGTGCATCTCTATGGCTTGCCAGCAGAGATGGATGAGATTATGGCAATTGCGAGAAAGCATCAGCTCAAAGTCATGGAAGACTGTGCGCAGTCGCACGGCGCAACCTACAAAGGCAAAATGACGGGCACGTTCGGCGACTGTGCCTCGTTTAGCTTCTATCCCGGAAAAAATTTAGGTGCGTATGGCGATGCAGGGGCAATGGTTACAAGCGATGATGAGATTGCCCGCATAGCGCGCTTGATTGCCAATCATGGGCAGCCAAAGAAAAACGAGCACGAAATTGAAGGACGCAATAGCCGTTTAGATGGCATGCAAGCAGCAGTGCTCAGTGTCAAATTGCCTCATCTGGAAAAGTGGACTGAAGCGCGTCGACACAATGCTGCACTCTACAAGAAATATCTTTCTGACTTAGGCATCATCTTACCAAAAGAACCAGCGTATTCGCGCCATGTCTATCATCTGTTCGTGGTGCGTGTAGCCAACCGTGAGCAGGTCATAGAAAGACTCAAAGCAGAAGGTGTCGAGACGGGGATTCACTACCCAACGCCGCTGCCGCTTCTGAAAGCCTATCAGCGTTTTGGATACACTGCGCAAGATTTTCCTGTCGCTGCCTCGCAAATGTATCAACTTCTCTCGCTGCCTATGTATCCGGAACTCACTGAAGAAATGATTGAGCATGTCGCCAAAGTCTTAGAGTCCGTAGAAGTGCAACTGGTCTAAAATCTTGCAAGCCGCAAGCTACAGTGTAAAAACTATAACGATTGCAAGCGCTCAATCAGGCGATCGATATCGTCGTGAGTGTGATAGAGTCCAAAGCCAAAGCGCAAACGATTGCCCCGGCGATCGGTGTAGATATCCTTGGCTAAAAGTGCAGCTTCAAGTTCGGCAGCATTATCGAGTTCAAATGTAAGAAAGTGTCCACACTGTGCCAGATTGCGTGAGGGGCGCAAGGCAGAAAGTGCTAAAGCCTTGATAGATGAGGCTTCAAGGCGCTGCAAAAAACACTCTTGCAATTGCTTGACATAGTGGTGGATTGCCTCTACGCTAAGCTGTTGCTCAGCAAGCCAACGCATGGCAGCATTGAAACGGTAAAGACCACTTGGGTCGAAGGTGGCACCTGCAAAGCGCTGTCCATCGTTGCTGTAGGCGACTTGCTCGTGGCGCTGTTCAGTAAGTGCGCCAAATTCAGCAAACCAGCCTGTGTAGACAGGACGTAAAGTGCAGCCCTTGGGCACAGCTAAAAAGCATACCCCTTCACCTGACTGCGCGTATTTGTAACCACCCGAGAGATAAAACACACGCGATTCAATTTTACGCAGCGATGTAGGAATGGCACAAAACCCGTGATAGCCATCAATAACAATGAGTGTCTGAGGTGAAGCCACATGGCTGACGAGCTGTTCTAAGTCGGAGATAACAAACCCTGAATTGAAAAACACATGGCTAAAGAAAATCATATCAAAGTGCTCACTGGCAAGTGCCTCACAAAAGCGCGCCTCGAAAGTCTCAAAAGGTTCAGTAGCAATTTTGCGTGCAAGAAGCCTTGAAGGCATAGCTTCTTGCAAGCGTGCCAGTTGACGCGAAAAGCTATAAAACTCGCTGTCTGTCGTCAGAATTTTTACTGGCTTTGACCAATCGAGTGCAGAAAAGAGACGCGCCACAAATTCATGCGTGTTAGGTGCAAAAACAATTTGTTCGGGATGCGAAAGCTCAAGCAGCGATGCAATATGCCGCTGTGCTTCAGGAATGACCGTGGAAAAGATATGGCTCCATTTCTTGTCGGCATAGCGCGCGCTGTCGTCCCAGTATTGCAGTTGTGCTTCGCGTGTTACATCGAGCCAAAGATGATGGCTATGCGCTGCAAAATGCAAGCGGTTTGGTGCAGCGCCTAAAAAACGAGCGTAATGCGATTGATACATTGTGATGGATGTGATGAGAATACGATAAAGAAAAATGCTGACTACCTAATAAAGCGAATCATTCGGCGAAATTGCGGCAAAATCTCTTCTGTAGTAGTTTCAATCAAACTTTGCGCAAGGTCGTTTAATTTGGAATTTGGCGGACACATCCCAATTTGGTCAGCCAAATACCACGGCATTTCGCCCGGCACCGATGAAACCCAAATCACAGAGTACTGCGAGGCAATTTCATTTTTGCCAATAAACCGATTCTTTGCCAAAAGTCGGAAGACAGGTGATTCCATGGTCGTGATAATCAAAATCAATCGAACCTGTGCACCTTGCGGTTCGACAAGGCGCAAAGAAGGCGAGCGATGAATATGCACCTTGAGCAATTTAACCAAACTATCGCCAACGATATCGTTGCCGCGCCACTTGATTTCTATCGGGAATTTATCTGACGGTTGTGCAGCGACTTCCTGCCAAAGCATAGAGAGACTGGTCAGAATGCAAGTGATAAGGAGTCGCATGAGAAAAGAAAAAATTTTATGCTGTGTTGCCATCGTAGTAATTTGAGACGACTAAGTTTGTAAGGTAACAAAACAAAATTGATGACGAAGAAATTACTTGCGCTTGCTCTCTGCCTGCTGCTAGCGTTAGCACAAGTGCATGCGCAGCCAAGCCCTCAAAGTTTCTCCTCATTTCAAGCATGGCGAGATACGCTTTTGCAACTGGCTTTGCAGAGCACGGATGCTGCAGGACGAGCAAAGCTCGATGCGTTTTGGTCAGCGATGCGGCAGGCGCGTCGCATTCCGTTTGCGATTGGGGATTCAGTGGGGTTTCTCTATCGCGGCAACGCAAGCAGCGTGCGTTGGAATGGCGATTTCAACAGTTGGGGTAATGCCTCGCAGATTCGAAATAGCGGGAGCTTGCTGCCAAATTCGGACATTTGGCTACTTGAGCATGCTTTGCCAAGTGATGCACGCATTGACTACAAAATTGTGCTCAATGGCTCGACATGGATTTTGGACCCAAACAATCCACTGACGCAGATGAGTGGGTTCGGTCCAAATTCTGAATTGCGAATGCCGAACTATCGCCCTTCGCCTGATGTGGTGCTACGCACAGCGCAGCGTGGCAGTCTGTCTGAAAATCAACGCATACAAAGCGCGCGATTAGGCTACGCTGTGCAGTATCGAGTCTATACGCCGTTTGCATACAATGCTGCAAGCGCGCAACCGATGCCAACGATTTATGTAACAGACGGACACGAATACGCCAACGATGCGATGGGTAGCATGGTGATTGTCTTAGATAACCTTATAGCCGAGCAGCGCATTCAACCGGTCATTGCTGTTTTCATTGATCCCAGAAATCCAGATAATCTCTCACAAAACCGCCGTGCAGTAGAATTGGTAACGAATGCAAATTATCTGAGGTTTGTGACAGAAGAGCTCGTGCCGCGCATTGATTCGCTTTATCGCACCGTGCGCTGTGCAGAACAGCGTGCGATTTTGGGCACATCGCTCGGCGGATTAAATGCAGCATATTTTGGTTTGAATGCCTCGCAAACATTTGGTTTGATTGCCATGCAATCTCCAGCACTGTGGGCAGCACCAAGCGTTGCAGCCGAGTATCAACAGCGGGCACGCCTGCCGCTTAAATTTTTTCTCTCAACAGGCACACTCTTCGATGGTGAAAACAACACACGAGCCTTTCGGCGAACCCTAGAAGAAAAAGGCTATCCTGTGCGTTATCGTGAAGTCAACGAAGGACATTCTTGGGGAAATTGGCGCGCCTTGCTAAGCGAGATGCTAACTTACTTTTTTGCAGCAACATCCAGTGTGCGTGAAAGTGATGGTGCACTGCCAAAAGAATTTCGCTTAGAGCAAAACTACCCCAATCCATTCAATCCAACGACAACGATTACTTACACACTTCCCAAGCGCAGTAAGGTAAGCCTGAAAGTCTTTGATGTGCTAGGACGTGAAGTCGCAACGCTTGTCAATCAAGTCCAAGAGGTTGGAGCCTATCGCGCGTACTTTTCAGCGCACGGTCTGACTTCTGGCGTGTATTTTTATCAATTGCGCGCTGATGAATTTTCACAAACACGAAAAATGACACTCCTCAAGTGAGCAGCCGATTGCACCTACGGCTCAAAGCCATACTTCTCAAGTAGACGATAGACATGCTTTGGAACAAGTGTCTGAAGTTTTTCAGGATAGCGCTCTTTGACAAAGTAGTAGTTGCGAATAAGATGAAAGTCAATAGAGTAGCGCGCAAACTCCACACCTTTGAAACTAAATCGTGAGAGAATAAACGCCATGACTTTGCCGAGCCAGATTGGAATGCGTCGACCGGTTTGCTTATCGGCGCGTCGCCAGCGCTCGAGCATGGTTTGAACATTCATTTTGACCGCATCAGCGCAGTTGCCAGAGGATTCTTCAGGGAAAAACTCTAGCTCATCTTTGATGAGTTGAAAGAGCGTTTCCCCCTTTTCTGTGCGCACGATGATAAACTGACGTTTTTCATCTTTGACAAGGGGCGCAGCGGCATAGCCAATGGTAATGTCAGAAAGACCGTTCATGTAGTCAAAGCAGCTCATGCAACTGGGTGCAAAGACGTCGGGCTGCGAAAGTTCGCGTGGCAGCGAGAAATAAGGGACTTTTTCAAGTTCGCCATTTTCATGTTTGAGATGCACTGTAAAGTCTTGCATGAACTCGTAATGCCGAACGGTGCTTGGAGATTTAGAAATGCGCTCCAAAGCCCAACGCAGTTTCTTGGGTTTAACATTATCGACGCACGGAATGCCGATGGTCAGAAGCTGCATCTTGCGTAGATATGGAAAGCGTCGCTGAAAATCTCGCAAGACGTGGATATGGCAAGAGGCGCCAATCACAAGAAGTTTTTTTACGCCTTGACGGTAGGCAGTGTCTAGACTTTTGAGCGTAGGTGAAATCACGGGCTTATTGCCACGCGCCGCATAAACTTCAGCGGAAGTGCGCGCTAAAACAGGTTCAGGAAAAAAGTAGTCGACTTTGCTGCGATGCAGGGTTGCGACAGCTTCAACCATGCCAGTCTCAAGGGCTTTTGCAGCAAGGCGCGTAATGATGCCACTCCACTGCGCCTCGGGAATCGGTGAGCGAAGCCGTGCGATGTATCGCGCGCGCATGATACCAAAACGCATTTCCTCTAAGTCCTCTTGTGAGCGCTCTCTGCCATAGAGCGCACGTTCAGCCTCACCAAGCCAGCCGAGCTCGAAGACACAACTCTCAAAACTTTCTTTAGCTGGCCACGCACGCACTTGACATAAGCCACAGCTGCTGCACAGTGTCTCCTTGGGCTGAGCAACAAGTGGTAATGCAGAAGTTGATGATGTTGGCTGCGGTTGAGTTGAGCGAGTAAGATAAGTCATAAAAGTTATACTCCTTTCAAAAATGTAGAGGCGCTCTGCGGCGCATTTAAGCTAAGGTAAGAAAAACACGGATAGCGGCAAATAGTGTGGGCAGTAGCGTTATGCTCTGATAAAGTGGGATAAAATTTTGGTCTCAGGCAGAGCTAACCGCTACAGCATCGTGGAAAACACTCTGCCTGAAAACCACTGGAGGCAACACGTTACTGACTGCTTAATGTACCGACACTGGTTTGCACTTCAACTGGAGGTGCAACTTCAGTAAAAGTCAGTTTGCCCTCACTTTCACTGAAGCCAATTTCAATCGTGCTACCTTGCTTGAAGCGCATGCGCAGCAATTCCTCGGCTAGCGGGTCTTCGACATACTTTTGCAAAGCTCGGCGCAAGGGACGGGCACCAAACTTTGCATCATAGCCTTTCTCAATAAGGAAAGACTTTGCAGCCTCGCTTAGGTGCACCGACATGCCCAGTGTCTTGAATCTTGCAAAGACTTTCTCGAGCATCAGATCGATAATCTTCGAAATATGCTCTTTTGTAAGTGGCTTGAAGACAATCACGTCGTCAATACGGTTCAAAAATTCAGGTGAAAAGAACCGACGCAGAGCATCGTCTACAGTTGCCTTGACGGAATTGAACTTATCGTTTTCGGTTTCAATAGTAAAGCCCATTCGCCCTCTGGCGCGCATTTGAATATCACGTGCAGCGATATTCGATGTCATGATGATGATGGTGTTCTTGAAGTCTACACGCCGACCTTGCGCGTCGGTTAGAATGCCATCATCGAGTAATTGCAAAAGCAAGTTAAAGACATCAGGATGCGCTTTTTCAATTTCATCGAGCAAGATGACGGAATACGGTTTGCGTCGCACTTTTTCGGTCAGTTCGCCACCTTGGTCGTAGCCAACATATCCGGGCGGAGCACCAACCAAACGGCTCACGTTGAAGCGCTCCATGTATTCCGACATATCAATGCGAATTAGTGCATCATCGTTGCCAAAGAGATGTCGAGCAAGGGCTTTAGCAAGTTCTGTTTTGCCGACACCGGTTGGACCAAGGAAGATAAAGGAACCAATAGGTCGATTCGGGTCTTTGAGACCGGCACGACTGCGCTGGATAGCACGTGCAATTTTTTCTACGGCTTCATCTTGACCGATGACAACACGCTTGAGTTCATCAGGAAGTTGCAAGAGTTTCTGCGACTCCTGTGTGCCGACTTTCTCAACAGGGACACCGGTCATGCTTGCAACAACGGCAGCAACGGCGTCTTCTGTAACTTCAAAGACTTCGCTGGATTCTGCCCAAGCTTTTTCTCGTGCTTTGAGTTCTGTTTGCACGCGATGGTATTCATCACGCAAGCGAGCGGCTTCCTCAAAGCGTTGTTGTTTGACCATCTCCATTTTTTCTTTGCGCAATCGCTCAAGTTGCGCTTCTAGGTCTAGAATATCTTGTGGCACTTTGATATTAGACAGATGCACACGGCTACCGGCTTCGTCGAGCACATCAATGGCTTTGTCTGGGAAGTATCGGTCTTGAATGTATCGGTCGGAGAGCTTGACGATAGCTTCAAGTGCCGCTTTGGTGTAGCGCACATTATGATGTGCTTCGTAACGTCCTTTAAGTTTCTCCAAAATTTGCAGTGTCTCTTCAGCGGTGGGTGGCTCAACCATCACTTTTTGGAAGCGCCGCTCGAGCGCGCCATCTTTTTCAATGTATTCGCGATATTCATCGAGCGTAGTTGCCCCAATGCATTGGAGTTCACCGCGTGCAAGTGCGGGTTTGAAAATGTTGGATGCATCAAGCGAGCCTTGACCACCACCAGCGCCGACAATTGTATGTAATTCATCAATGAAGAGAATCACATCTGGTGCTTTGGCAAGCTCTTGCATAATAGCTTGCATGCGCTCTTCGAACTGCCCACGAAACTTTGTGCCTGCAACAAGAGACGCCATATCGAGCGCGACAATCCGCTTGCCAAAGAGCACAGCGGGCACTTGCCGCTTGACAATGCGTAGCGCCAAACCTTCAGCAATTGCAGTTTTGCCAACGCCGGGCTCGCCGATAAGCACAGGGTTATTCTTTTTGCGCCGTGAAAGAATTTGCGCCACGCGCTCAATCTCTTTTTCACGACCAATCACAGGGTCGAGTTTATCCTCTTGAGCAAGTTTAGTTAGGTCGCGCCCGAAGGTGTCCAGTGCAGGAGTCTTGCTGCGACCCTTTGGCATAGGACGCGATTTTGGCGGCTCAGGTGCCGCTGGTGTATCGTTTGCACTTACAAGCTCCGGTTCATCACTCTTTTCAGAGGATGCAGAAGAAGAAGAAAACAGGTCAGATTGCTCAGTGATTTCGCGTCGCACATCGAGATAAGTTACCCCAAACTGCGATAGGGTTTGTGTAACGACAGATTGTTCATCGCGCAGCAAAGAAAGAAGCAGATGCTCTGTGCCAATGAACGAGGATTTCATGGCTTGTGCTTCGAGCACCATACGACGCAGTGCCGTTTCAGCAGACTTCGTAAGTGGGAGATTCCCAAAGAACGGCACCCCACTCGATGTGCCAATAGCGTCTTCAATGGATTTTTTCAACGCATCGATGTTAACGCCTAAATTTTCTAGAGTCTTCACAGCCGTGTTATCTCGGTCGCGCAAAAGACCCAGCATAAGATGCTCTGTGCTAATATGGTCGTATCCAAGCCGTAGCGCTTCCTCGCGACTGAAGCGCAAAGCAGATTGTACCCCACTAGAGAAGTTGCTGTCCATAATTTCTAGCCCTCTCGTTTTGTATTGTAGCACGAACGGATGTGAGCGGTTCGTGCTGCGTTAAAAACTCTTGAATTCCACATGCACAAACGCTGTGCCAAACTTAAAGTTTCGCTAAAAAAGCAGATTGTGGCAGGAAAGTTTGTCGTTCAACATGCCAAAAGCGTCCCTTTTTATCAACAAAAAGGTAATGACTATGACAAAAGTAATGCCAGAGAAAAGACAGAATTTTACAGCAAACGTAGGGAGCTAAAGCAATTTTGTCAGAGACTTAGCAGGCAAGCGCAAGCAGAAACAGTAACAGAAGTAAAAAACGGCTGTATCGACTGTAAAGAAATGAGAATTTGAGCAAGTCGAATTGATGAAGCGGAGAGCAACCTCTACATTGCTACAGAGAGAAAAGAGAACATTTAGCTGGTAGTAAGTGGCGGGGCAGATTTTCAAACGCAGTAAACGAGAGGAGTATCAGCAATGGCAAACCGTAGCAATGTTAAATGGTTTGACGGCAAAAAAGGCTATGGATTCATTTTGAATCCAAACGGCGGTGAAGATATTTTTGTGCATTATTCGGCTATCAACTCGGACCGCAAGTATAAGATGCTGGATCCGGGGGCACCAGTTGAATTTGAACTGATTACGACGACGAAAGGACTGCAGGCACAAAATGTGCGACAACTCACACCAGTGTCGTCAGGAACGTCGACATCAGGATCGGGTTCAAATGTGGATGGGGCTACAAGGTAGCGAAAAGAGCACATTTCTGTCTCCGCTGTGATGCCTTTGGGGCTATACGCTAAGGGTGCGTGTAGCCCTTTAATTTTTTGCCAACGAGACTTTAGGGTGTATGCTAGGGCGGAGAGGGTGGGATTCGAACCCACGGTAGTCTTGCGACTACATCGGTTTTCGAGACCGACCGATTCAACCACTCTCGCACCTCTCCAGAGTTCTAGAGTTTCTGTTAGCATCCTTGCTAACAGGGAATAAGGTGCCCTTAGCATTTGCTAAGATAACAAAAACAAAAATACGATGACTATACAGCCTAGCAAAATGGGTAGCAGAGCTTGTATCTACTCCATGCGAAATTGTCGCTTGCGTTGCTCAGGTGTAGCGTATCTTTGCGAAGTGTACTGCTATCTCTGACAAAAGCAATATCGACCTGAGAGAGCGCCTCATCGAGGGGAGAAAATATCATAGACCACAAAGCCAAGCGCTTTCATGAAGGCAATAACCTCGGCAAACTGAACGCCATCAATAAGTCGTTTCATAGTGTGAGATTTGAAATAAAAGCAAGAAATACAAGGAAGAAGCAAGAAAAAAATAGCCTTGCAAACGCAAGGCAGTGTATTGTGAGCGAGAGACGAGGTTCGAACTCGCGACCCTCACCTTGGCAAGGTGATGCTCTACCAGCTGAGCTACTCTCGCATGATGAACTCAAAGAACTTTCGTACAAACTGGGCTGCAAATATGCATAAAAAATTTCTTTTATGCAAGTAAATTTTTGCATGGCTGAAGCATTGGCATAGCGAAGCGATTTCACTATTTTTGCGGCTCAGTTAGTGCAGTTATAACTAGCGGTAAATCTAACTTAAAGCAAGAAGAACTCGAACTTGTGAATAGACCGATTCGCGTGCTCATAGCCAAGGCAGGTTTGGATGGGCACGACCGTGGTGCAAAGGTTATTGCTGCAGCGCTGCGCGATGCGGGTATGGAAGTCATTTACACAGGGCTGCGCCAAACGCCAGAGATGATTGTGCAAGCGGCTCTACAAGAAGATGTTGATGTGATTGGTATCAGTGTATTGAGCGGCGCGCATATGACAATTTTTCCACGCGTACTCAAACTAATGCGTGAAAAAGGTTTGAACGATGTTTTGCTTATGGGGGGCGGAATTATCCCAGAACAAGATATTCTCAAACTGCAAGAAATGGGCACAGGAAAACTCTTTGTGCCGGGCACGCCAACGGCAGAAATTGTCTCTTACATCCGTGAATGGATGCTCAAGCGAGAAGCAAGCCAAGAAGGAAAGCAAGCGCTTTAGAACCGCGCTCTTTTTTTTAATGAAGCCATGCAACCCTAAACAAAAGTGATATGCTGAAATTTTTGGAAAAAGTATTTGGAACGAAGCATGACAAGGATGTCAAGCGTTTGATGCCGATTGTCGAGGAAATCAATAGCTACAGCGAGGAATTTCAGAAGTTGAGTGATGATGAACTGCGCGCTAAAACCGAAGAGCTGAAAGCACGCATCAAAGACTACACGGCAGAAATCGAAGAAGAACTAAGTGCTGAAAAGGAAAAACTGAGCAATCTCGATCTGACCTTCGAGGAAGCGCAACATATCAAAGAGAAAATCGAGGCGCTTGAGAAAGAACTGCACAGCGCCACCGAAGAAATTCTCAACGAAATTCTTCCCGAAGCATTTGCGATTGTCAAGGATACCTGTCGCAGGCTAGTTGGCAAAGAGTGGGTTGCAGGCGGCACGAAAATTAAGTGGGACATGATTCCATATGATGTGCAACTGATTGGCGGCATTGTGTTGCACGAAGGTAAAATTGCAGAAATGGCGACGGGCGAAGGTAAAACGCTGGTTGCAACGCTGCCTGCCTTTCTCAATGCGCTGACAGGACGTGGCGTACACATTGTTACCGTCAACGACTACCTTGCCAAACGCGACCGTGAATGGATGGGTCCGATTTACGAATTCCATAATCTCAAAGTCGGTGTTATTCTCTCAGATATGACCCCGGCAGAACGCCGACAAAGCTACGCTGCTGATGTAACCTTCGGCACGAACAATGAGTTTGGCTTCGACTACCTGCGCGACAACATGGCAACGGACAAAGAAGAGGTTGTGCAACGTGGGTTTAACTATGCCATTATCGATGAAGTCGACTCTGTCCTCATCGATGAAGCGCGTACGCCACTGATTATCTCTGGTCCTGTGCCACAATCCGACACAAGTAAGTTTCTAGAGCTCAAACCGAAGGTCGAGCGGCTTGTGCGAGCGCAGCAGAATCTTGTAGCAAAAATTTTAAGCGAAGTTGAAAAGCTACTGGCGGAAAAAGACAAGCTCGATAAAGACTGGGAGTTTAAGGTAGGACTTGGGCTCTTGCGCGCCAAACGCGGGCAGCCAAAGAACAAAAAATTCATCAAACTCATTGGCGAAGGCTCAAATGCGCGCTTGATGCAGATGGTCGAAAATGAATTTCTGCGCGACAACGCCCGACGCATGCA
Source organism: Candidatus Thermochlorobacter sp. (assembly GCA_046291735.1). Classification (GTDB taxonomy): domain Bacteria; phylum Bacteroidota; class Chlorobiia; order Chlorobiales; family Thermochlorobacteraceae; genus Thermochlorobacter. Next base: position 20,131 of record JBKBSK010000002.1, read on the forward strand.
CGAAGTCGATGATGAGTTGTATTACTCCATAGATGAGCGATTCCATCAAATTGATTTGACTGAAAAGGGACGCTTGCTCATTACGGATGCTAATCAAGACCATGATTTCTTCGTGCTGCCTGATGTTGGCACGGAGATTGCAAAAATTCAAAATGATCCAAATCTGTCTGAAGCGCAAAAACAAGAAAAGAAAGACGAACTGTATAGAGTGTTTGCCGAGAAATCGGAGCGCATTCACAATGTCTCTCAACTCCTGCGCGCCTACTCGCTCTACGAACGCGATGATGAATATGTCGTGCAAGATGGCAAGGTGCTGATTGTCGATGAATTTACAGGACGCATTTTGACCGGACGCCGCTATAGCGACGGACTTCACCAAGCCATCGAAGCCAAAGAAGGCGTCAAGATTGAAGGCGAGACGCAAACGATGGCGACCATTACGCTGCAAAACTACTTTCGGCTCTACAAAAAACTTGCTGGAATGACAGGCACAGCGGAAACCGAAGCACAAGAGTTTTTTGAAATCTATAAGCTCGATGTTGTGGTCATTCCAACGCACAAAAAAGTCATCCGAGAAGATAGAGAGGATTTGGTCTTTAAGACCAAGCGTGAGAAATACAACGCTGTGATTGCAAAAATTGAAGAATTGCGCGAGAAAGGGCAACCTGTACTGGTGGGTACAACAAGCGTGGAAGTCTCCGAGACGCTGTCACGGTTTCTCAAGATGCGCAAGATTCCGCACAATGTGTTAAATGCCAAGCAGCATCAACGCGAAGCGGAAATCATCGCACAAGCAGGGCAAAAAGGAGCGGTAACGATTGCAACAAACATGGCGGGGCGTGGCACAGATATCAAGCTCGGTCCGGGTGTCAAAGAACTCGGTGGGCTTTTCATTCTAGGTACAGAACGACACGAAGCACGCCGCATTGATAGGCAGTTGCGTGGACGCGCAGGCAGGCAGGGCGACCCGGGTATCTCGCAATTTTATGTGTCGCTCGAAGACGACCTGATGCGTCTCTTTGGCTCAGAGCGCATTGCTTCAATCATGGAGCGATTAGGGCATCAAGAGGGCGATGTCATTGAGCATCCTATGGTAACGAAATCGATTGAGCGTGCGCAGCGTCGAGTCGAAGAACAAAACTTCGGGGTCAGAAAGCGACTGCTGGAATACGACAATGTGATGAACCAACAGCGTGAGATTATCTATGCACGCCGTCGTAATGCGCTCTACAAAGAACGTTTGCGACTGGAAATTTTCGATCTCTTAGATACCTATGCGGAGCAAATTGCAGAAAAGTATATTGGCGATTATGATGCTGAGGGCTTAAAAGAGCAAGTGCTGCGAGAGCTCAGTGTGCCAATTGACCTGACGCGAGACAAATTTGCAGCCCTTGGCAAAGAAGGGGTAAAAGAGTTAGTCTATCACACTGCAAGTGAATTCTACAAGCGCAAGGAAGAGCAACTGGGCAACGAAATGATGGGACGCATTGAGCGCTTTGCAGTGCTAAGTGTCATTGATGAAAAGTGGCGTGAGCACTTGCGCGACATTGACGACCTTAAAGAGGGAATTAACCTACGCGCCTACGGTCAGAAAGATCCGCTGCTGGAATATAAGAAAGAAGCCTTCGAGCTCTTTGTGCAGATGCTAAGTGAGATTGCTGCGCAAACGCTATCTGTTGCCTTCAAGCTGTATCCTGTCGCACAGCCAGTCATTGAGCCACGTCGCGTGCAGCGCAGTCGACTTAAAGCTGTTCATGCAGAAGCACAAAGCGCATATAGTTCTACCGCAGTGCAGAGCCGAGCAAACGCTGATATAGAGGAAGAAGAAACGCCGAAGCAACAGCCAATCCGAGTAGAGAAAACACCCGGACGAAATGACCCATGTCCTTGTGGCAGTGGCAAAAAATACAAAAACTGTCATGGCAAAGCCGTAGCGGCAAGGTGAAGCGAACAAGGGGACAAATTGAGAACTTGATAGATTGCACTGCTGCCTATATTTTTGCAACAGTTAAAAAACACTCATGCATACCGCCTCATCACTGCACAAAAGCAGACTGCATGACTAACAAGATCAAACCTTTAATGACGCATATCCATCTGCGGCGTCTGTTGGCTGCAAGCACCGCTCTATGGTTGCTTCTTACTTTTTCTTCTCAAAGACTGCTAGCGCAGCATGTAACACCCTCGAGCAAGAGCGAAAAGATATCGCGTGCACCCGCATCAATGGTGTCTGTGGCAAAGGTAGATAATAGCAAAGTGCGTCTTGTATTGGAATTTGCTGTGCCATTCGTGAGAGAAATACAGATAGGCGAAGACAATGTCGAGCAGGAGGTTGCCTCGCTGACAACCGACCATCTGATGATGAATCAAGTCTACCGCATTCCGTCTTATCATTATGTTTTGCAAGCAGCTGTACAATCAGCAAGGATTGTGGCGGAAGAAGGTGTCGGGGTGCTGCCAAATGTCGTGCTGAAAGCTCATCCTGAAAGGCTAAATGATGTGCCAATCGGCGCCCCGGATGAATGGCACAGACAAGTAGAAGCAGAGTTGAAAATTTCAGAGAAGGAAAACTTCCCGAAAGAAAAACTCAAGTGGTTTTATGCTGGCTCTATGCGTGGCACACCGCTGACAAGCCTGACGGTCTCCCCATACATTTATTCGCCAGCGACTAAGACACTGCGCTATGCTCAGAGAGTGACAATTGAGTGCACACTGAATACACAACAGTCAACCCCAGAAGAATTTAAGGTCGACTTAGACGAAGCGGAATTAATGCGCCGGTCGCCGCGCCGACGTAGTCCCTACACGCCACTTGAGAAAACCGTAGGTGGCAAGTTGATGTCGTTTTCAGAAGCTATGGGCGTGCAGCAGAGTGTCTTTGGGCGGTTGCCAGTGGTACCGAAGCATCGCTTCATTGTCGACAAAGATGGGGTGTATCGCATCGGCTTTTTTGAGTTTCAAGATGCAGAGTTTCCACAAGATTTTTTTTCAGCCGATCCACGCACGTTTAGACTCTTCAACAAAGGACGCGAAGTGCCCATCTATGTCCGAGGTGAGCAGGATGGTCGCTTCAATCGAGATGACTATGTGGAATTTATTGGTGAAGCGCATCGCTTAGCGTTTTCAGACCCGACTCGCCCAGAGATGTATAATGATCCTTACACCGATGAGAATGTCTATTACTTCTACTGGGAACAGACTCTCACACCGAGCAATCGCGGGCTACGCTTGGTTGAGATTCCAGCAGAGCCACGGGGGATTAGCGGCGTCATTAACCTGCGCAATCAGTCATTTCGCTCAACGCTGCACTTTGAGAAAGATCTGGTATCAGAGCGATTTGCATTGGTCCATGATGTTTTTAATTCTCCGGGTTACCGACGCACACGCAATCACAGTGATGCGGGAGATAAGCGCTTCTGGGCGCAGGTGTCAACAGACCGTGGCACGACACTACCAATTTCTATTCCAGCAATACAGACAAACAATACAACCGATTCTATCATTTTGCGCGCGGCAGTCCATGGCATCAGTAGCGCAAACGGACGAAACCCACAATTTACGGCGAATATCTTCTTTAGCTTTGAAGTAGATTTTATACAAGTCATGAGAGCCGAGTGGGGCGATGGGCGAACAAATCAACCTGCAGCTATTATCCGTTCAGGGCTCTCCCCTTTGGCTCACCGACTGCTTAGCGGCGTGTCTGCTGCACGTGTGGGCAGTGGCGAAGCCAACCCGCGTGTCTCTGCGCCACTGTTTTACTTCAACTGGCTGGAGGTAACCTATCGTCGCTTGTATCGTGCTGTAGAAGATGAAATTGTCTTTACAACGCCGCCAGAGGCAAGACCGGGACGCTATCAATTTGTAATCTCAGGATTTACATCACCAGACATTGAAATTTACAAACAAGGTACAGGGCGCTTAGGCAATTTTACAGTCGAGCAGTATGAAGTTGTGGATGAGCGTGGTGAGAGAACAGGAAGATTTGAGTTCCGCGCCATTTTTCAAGATGAAGTGCTAAGTCCGAAAGATGTGCAATATATTGGCATAACAAACGCAAAGAAACTGCTGCCTGTGCGCATTGAAAAAGTAACGCCCGCAAATCTCTTCGAGCCAAGCGTGAGATTGCGCGACAAAAACAATGCCTACAACTTCATCATCATTACCTCACGAGCTTTTCTTACCGAAAAAGATGCAGACAATCCGCTAAGCCCAATACGTGCCTACAAAGAAAATCGGGAAGCACGTCTGCGAGCTTTGGGTGAGCCTAATAGAGTGCTGGTAACGACAGTGGATAATATCTACGATGAATTTAACGATGGTATCAAAAGCCCATATGCGATAAGAGAATTTTTGAGTTATGCTTACCGAGAGTGGCGCGAATCACCAACATATGTGCTGCTGATTGGCGATGCAGTGTTTGGCAAGATTGCTCCAACTGATGTACCCACGATGCATGTGCAAACTTACATTTTCGGTGCAACAGCTTCTGATGCTTGGTTTGCGATGATTGACGGTATTGATGCCTCGGGGCAATTAGACCTTGTGCCTGATTTGCAAATTGCACGCATACCTGCACAAAACCAAGATGACCTGCTAGCTTACTTGCAGAAACTTATTACCTACGAACAGCAAGAAACCTTAGGTGAATGGCGCAACCGTATCTTGCTCATTGCAGGCGAAGCAGAAAGCGGCAGAGGCTCTATTGCTGATGGAACACTGGTCGATAAAGTGGTGCAGACTGATCAACTCATTGATGGGTACATCGATCGAAGCATGTTTGTCGATCGCTTGCATACTGCAGCAGGACGCAACCGCTTGGATGCCACAGCGCCGCTTGATAAATACCGTGGAGGTCAAGATCAGCTCATCAATATCCTCAATCAAACAGGAGCACTGGTTGTAAATTTTATGGGACATGGCGGCGGCGGTATCTGGGGTGATAGTCAGGTGCTAACACGCGAAGCCGTCGACCGGTTGCGCAATGGCTCCCGTTTGCCCTTCATTACCAGCATGACCTGTTTTGTCGGTGCCTTCGACGACCTCTCAAGCGTGCGTGAAACCTTCGTCAATAGTCCTATTACCCTAACCGAAAAGCTCATCTTATCACCGGAGCGAGGCTGCATTGGTATGATTGCATCGGCAGGACTTGGCTGGTTTATCAACGATTTCTTGATGGCTCAATCGATTTACGAATTTCTGCTCAATGAGCGATTTCAAAATCTCTCTATTGGCGATATGCTCTTTCGTGGCAAAACTCGTTATTACTTGCAGTATCGTGATATCTACACTCTGCAAGCCCCAACACTGATGCATCAATACGGTGTATTTGGCGACCCAGCATTACGCTTGGCATTACCACGCAGAAGCACACCCACTGGAGCGCCAGCAATTCGTTGGGAATTGCCAACACACTTGACAAATGTTGGTGGACGCTTGGTAATTCGTGGAACCGTAAACGGCATCACGAATGGTAACGGGTTCGGCAGAATCACAGACCAAAATAATTTGGAGGTTACAGCAAGCACGATTCTCTTTCAAGTCAGAAACGGTAGAATTGGGCAAGTCGTTGGCGGTCAGTTTGTCGATAGCCTTGTCCTGACGGTGCCACAGCCACCTGCAATCACGAGGACAAACATTCTGAATTTCTCACGTGGGGGAGGACAGTTCAAAGCACATATCATTTCTGAGGACGGAAAAGCAGATGTGAGCGGTGTTGTTCGCTTTAGCAATTCTGCACCGTTTATTCGCAGTGTTGTGCCATCCAGCGACATTCGTGCAAGTGAAAATCGAGCGGTGAATTTTACGGTGCGTGTTGATGCGCGTCAGCAAGTGCAAAGTGTAACCGTGCGTGCGACGGTAACGCGTGTCAATAGTGCAACGCAGACAAACGAAACGGTCTTTGATGCAAATTTGCCAACAAGCTCCAGCGCACCCGGTGTGTTTGTAACAACAAGCAGCATTCCAGCCACAGCGATGCGGCGTGGTCATACTGTAACCTATTCAGCCACAGTGCGCGCCGGCAATGAAGAAAGTCGTTCCGAAAATGTGCAAAGTGTCGTGGGCGAACAAGCCGATGTGGCGGCTGTGCAACAAGTCCGCGCAGGATTGAATCAGTTCTATGACAATCCTACAATTGATTTCTATCTCGAGGATAATCGTATCGCTATTGGTGCAGAGGTCTACAACTGGAGCAATGTGGCAACTTCAGCACGTGTGATTTTCTATGAAAACTCTGTCAATAATTCTCTCTTTCAGAATATCCCACCCACGCTAAGGGCAGTACGGCGCGTGATTGGCACGACAAATGTGCAAATTCCAGCAAATGGTAAAGTACGTGCAACTGTGCCCGTTCCTGCAGACTTCAGACTGCTGCAAACCTATAACATTGCCGTGCAGGTTATTGGTGATACAACCATAGCGCCAGATGTTGATGTCAGAAATAATCTCTCTAACCAGCGCACAATTACCTACAATCTTGTGCAAGTTCAAAACACCACAGGTGCAAGCGTGCCAATCGATAACAATTGCACGCTAAGCTATGAACCAGAGACCTTCTCGAGAAGTGGGGCGCTCAAAGTAGAGCGTGTTGAAAATCCCGTGAAAGTCGGACAGCCTGACAACGAATTTGTGCGACTGGCTTCGCAATCTGACACTGCCAAGACACGTTTAGCCTATCGCATCACCCCCGTAGATTCAGCAATAACACTTGCTCGACCGCTGCGTCTGACCATGCGCCTAAATCCCGGAGACTTTGCCACACGCCGCACATTTGTCAATGGTTATTTCTTCTCTGAAGACCTCGAGCGTTGGCTACGCATTCCAACGCAGTCGAAACCAGATGTCAATACGGTAGTAATCGATTACAATCGGTTTGGCTTGTTTGCGGTGATGCATACCAACGACCAAACACAGCCGCGAATTACGCTCGGCATTGAAGGTCAGGAATATGTGCCCGGCGGGTTTGCTCCACGTCGTCCAAGAATTGTAGCAGTCTTGCAAGATCAAAACGGGATTTATTTAGATCGCCAGTTCATTCGTGTCATTCGCAATGGTGATAGCTCTGCTGCAGTGCAAGAGAAACTCAATATTCCAGTCTCTTCTCCAAATGCCAATAGCGTAGGGATTACTTACGACGATGAATTTCCGAACGGACAACAAGAAGTCGCATTTATTTTCTATGATGCAAATTTGAATGTGCGTCGCAGCGACACCTTGCGCTTTGTCGTTGAAGAGAACTTTCGTTTGCGTGTCTATGGCGCTTACCCCAATCCATTTGAGGACCGCACATTTATTGGCTATGAGATTATTGGTCAGGAGCCTGCCGATGAGTTTGAAATCAAAATCTACACAGCCTCGGGTCGGCTCATCAATACCTTTCGTCAGCCCGGTGTAGCGCCACCCGGTTTTGAGAATAATGCAAATTTGACTTTCACGCAGGTAGGCGGACGTGTCATAGAATGGTCGGGCTTAGATGAGCGTGGCAATAGCGTGGCAAATGGAGTCTACTACGCCAAGATACGCGTGATTCAAAGAGGGCGAGTCTTAGAAGAGATTATCAAAATCGCGCGCCTGCGCTAAGCCTTAAATTAAATCAAGATGAAAAAGCAATTTCTGCTAATAAGTCTGGTGTTACTCATGTCAAGCTATGCGGCAGCGCAGGAAGAGCGATATGCTGCCGCATTTTTGGATATTCCTCTTGGGGTTCGTGCCTTAGGCGCAGGCGGACAGTTTACGCCAATCGATAACAAAGATGGCTCTGCATTCTTTTGGAATCCTTCGGCACTGGCGCTCATCAAGGGCAAGTATATCTCAACGATGTATTCCAATCAATTTGGCTCGATTGGTAATCCGCTCTCAAATTACTTCCATATTGGCTACTCTCAAGATTTAGGTACAGGCATCGGTGCTTCATTGAATTGGATTCGCAATAGCATTGCCAATATCCCATTGACCGATGAACCTACAGGCTCACGAGGCGACTACTTCCGACAAATTCGCGCTGGCATTTTAGACAATGGTGGGGCAACATTCTCAAACAACGATGATGCGCTATTTCTTTCAATTGCAAAGACGCTGATTAATACAGTCGATTTTGGGTGGCAGTATTTTCGCTTGCCGATTGAGATTCCGCTGGGCGTAACGTTCAAGTATGTATCACAAAGTTTTGGTGGTGATCGGCGTGTGAGCTTTTCGGGCAATGGGGTGGGCGTCGATATCGGTACACTCATCAAGTTTAAGCTTGGCGATTTTGTCGGCAAACAAATCTTCGGCGATCTGGTCTTTGGCTTGACGGTCAAAGATCTGTTCAATACGACCATTGCGTGGAATACGGATTTAAGAACGCGCGCTGCCATTCCACGCTCATTTCTGATTCACGCCTCTTACAAACAGCCACTGGAGTTTCTGTACAGTTCGGTGATTCTGCTCATTACACGTGACACAAAGTATGAAGGGCTAACTTCGCTAGGGTTGGAGTATCGCTTCCGTGATTTGCTCGCCCTACGCATCGGCAGTTATGACCGTAATCTAACGCTCGGCGCCGGCATCTTTCTCTTTCGGGCATTTTACATTGACTATGCGTATCAATCAAGCGAACTGGGCGCCCCGCACCGAATTGGGCTAACCGTAAACTTAGCAGAGTTTTTCTAAACATAGTGATGACGAAAACGAGAATTTTTCTTATTGGGAGTGTTACAATGAGTCTACTCTTGCTGGGTTGTCCGCCCGACCCAGAGCCACCAGCACCACGTCGACCGCAGTTCGTGCCCAAGTCATCTGATACTGCAAGAGTAGAGCAAGGCATTCGCCCAGTGCCGGGACAAAACGCTATTCGATTAGAGTGGTTTAGAAATACTGAAAGAGACCTTGCGGGATATCGTGTCTTTAGAACCAGTGAAGTCGCACAAGATACCACGCTGCCGATTAACTTTCGACTGCTGCGTGAGATTCCACTGGGCTCGCAAGAAGCAATTGGGCTGCCCGATACAGTGTTCATTGATGCAACAGCTGTACCAGATATACAATACTACTATCAGATCGAAGCCTACACGCGCAGGGGAGCACGAAGTGAGCGTTCAGCACCAGAATCATTTCGCTTGGCGACGCGCGTGGAGCCAAGAACACCGATTGGACAACTGGTGTTCTCACGCAGTGATACAACCATCTACTTCGAGTGGGGCAAACCCCCGTTCGCAAGCGGATTCTACGTGCTCAAGCTCTATGAGTTCCGAGGATTTGATACCTTCTTTGAAGAAGACTGCGTTGCTATTTTGTATGATGGTTCAAGTTTCCGCGATCGGGATACAGTGAGCATTAATTTTGGTCAGGTCTTTCAAGCGCCAAGTCCAGCACGACGAATTCCAAATGGCTTACGTGTGTTTAAGCGCTTGGAGAGTGGCCTGCAATATCGCTGGCAGGTTCAAGCCTTCCCAGAAGATATTGACCGACGCTATGGCACTGCATCAGAACTTTTGGGATTTCGTGTGAGCATCAATTAAGTCCGTTAAAAAACCATAAAACTTGCCGAAATGCGAAAAAAAGTTTGCTTTGTTGTCCTACTTTGTGTAACTTTCGCGCAAAGTGTTTCAGAAGCCCAAGTATTTGGAACAACACCGCAAGGTGAGACTCCTCAAAGCCCAAGCAGTGCGCCGTCAGCATATTTTTTTGGTCAAGGACAAGGTATCTTAATTGATATAAATCTTTGGGGGCAAGTGCGCAATCCAGGAAAATACTATGTGCCCTACAATACTGACCTTGTATCCTTACTCTCAATTGCGGGAGGACCAGCTCAAACGGCAAAACTCGATGATATTCGCATTGTACGATATGCTCGGGCGGACAGCGCAGTAGTGGAGAAAGTGGTACGAGTCGATATAGACAAGTTCATTGAAACAGGGGAACAAAATTTCCCAGTGCTGCTACGAGGTGATACGGTGATTGTGCCCGGTGGTCCAATTAGTGTATTGAGCACGATTATTACCATAACAAATGCTATATTTGGTATTGTGAATGCTATATTCCTCATCGTCATCCTGAACCGAGAACTTGCAAGAAACTAAAACGGAAACCATAGACGATTTAATCGGAGGATAAATACAATGAGAAAAACGCTTTACCTACTTCTGCTCACTGTTCTTTTAGGAGGAATTGCTGCGGAGTCGAGGGCACAATATGCTTTTACCGCAAGTAGTCGCCTCATTCGTACTCAAGAGGCACTCAACCCTAAGCAAGGTAGCCTTACCTTCTTTTCACACTTCGACTTTAGTACGGTTGCAGGAGCCTATGCAGGACAGTTAGGAAATCTTGTAGCACATTCTATCGTAACCAACTCGATTCACCTCGACTACGCCTTTACAAATAATATCTTGGTAGCGCTCAATCCGCTCATCTACAGCGACATTCATCATCAAGATGCAGCATCAAATGTATTTGAGCGCATATTTTTAACGGCAAAGGTGGCCTCCTTTGGCATCGCAAATGATTATGTCTATGTCGGCGGTATGGCAACTTTTATGCTCCCGCTGGCAAGTCGCTGGAATCAATTTGGCAACCCATACTCAGCAGGTGGTCCTGAAGTAGGTATCAACTTTCTGCTGTCTTACTATGCCGATAACCTCTTTCCAAGAGAATCGTTCAACGTCAATCTCAACCTTGGATTCTACAACTACTTTGATGCCGGTAAGAATATCTCCAATACGCCGGGGCAAAACTTTGAAGTAGAAGTCAATAGCAATGCTATTACATATTCGCTTGGCTTAAAATATCCGACGACATCAGTTGACCTGATGCTTGAAGTCTGGGGATGGGTATTTATCTCTGAGCCACCCGTTCAAGCTTACACGCGAGAAGCCATGACATTTATCTCTGCAGGTGCACGCTTGAAACCTGTCGATTTCCTTGCACTCACACTCGGCTTCGACTACCAACTGACTGGCAGAGAAGATGAAACGCGATACGGTGGGTTTGGAATCGTGCGTCGTCCACCAAATACACCCACAAACTACACAGAATGGCGCGTACTCCTCGGCGTGCAGTTCAATATCTTGCCGATTTTGAGTGGTGGCGCAGCAGACCCAAGCTTGATTGACTTTACCACAGGCTCACAAGGCTCAGATATTATCCTGCGTAAACTCGAAGACATTGGCGATGACAAAGAATCAACGGCAAGAAAAATTGAAGAATTGCGTCGCCGTCGCCAAGATATTGAAAGGAATTTGGAACAACTGCGCTCAATCTTGAAAGAAGGCGAGCCGCAAAAGAAAGAAGAAGAGAAGAAACCTGAAGAAACAAAACCCGAAGAAAAGAAGCCAAACGAGGAAAAGAAGCCAAACGAGAAGTAAAAAAGTTGAGCAAGAAAACAAGAAAACTAGCCTTTGTGGACAAGTTCCACAAAGGCTTTTTTATTTTTATTATTTCTACCTTAAAATTATTGCAACTTTCTCACACTGATGCAGGAGCCGACGGTAACACTTGAACTTGCTAAGCAGCACGGACTGCTGGAAGAAGAGTATAGCGCCATTTTGCGCATTCTTGGTCGCACGCCAACCTACACGGAACTGGGTATTTTCTCGGTGATGTGGTCAGAGCATTGTAGTTACAAAAACTCAATTGCGGTGCTAAAAACCCTACCAAGAAGTGGCTCACGATTACTGGCTAAGGCGGGCGAAGAAAACGCAGGGCTGGTCGATATTGGCGATGGGCTAGGCGTGGCGTTCAAAATTGAATCGCATAATCATCCCTCAGCTGTCGAGCCCTATCAAGGTGCCGCAACAGGCGTCGGTGGCATACACCGTGATATCTTCACGATGGGTGCGCGACCCATTGCCACACTTAACTCCCTGCGTTTCGGAAACCTGCAGGATGAGCGCGTGCGCTATTTGATGGATGGTGTCGTGCGTGGCATTGGTGACTATGGCAATTCATTTGGCGTTGCGACCGTCGGCGGAGAAATCTATTTCGAGACATGTTACCAAAATAATCCCCTAGTTAATGCCATGTCTGTTGGAATTGTCGAGCATCATAAAGTAGCACGAGCAATTGCAAGCGGTGAAGGCAATCCAGTCTTGATTGTAGGTGCAGCCACAGGGCGCGATGGCATTCACGGGGCAACCTTCGCATCAGAGGAACTCTCCGAAAATTCCGAAGACAAACGTCCTAATGTGCAAGTTGGCGATCCCTTCACAGAAAAACTGCTGCTTGAAGCTACATTAGAAGCTATTGAAAGCGGCTATGTTGTGGGCATTCAAGATATGGGTGCAGCAGGTCTGAGTTGTTCATCCTCAGAGATGGCGGCACGTGCAATAGAAAAGACTGGCGTAGGTGGAATGGAGCTCGAGCTCGAGCGCGTACCAACACGCGAAAAACATATGACCCCCTACGAAATTATGCTGTCTGAATCGCAGGAACGAATGCTCATTGTGGCTAAGAAAGGCTATGAACAACAGGTGATTGATATTTTTGCGAAGTGGGATTTAAACGCAGTCGTCATCGGGCGCGTTACAAGCGATGGTATGTTGCGCGTACGCTGGCATGGAGAGATTGTGGCAGAAATTCCTGCACCTGCATTGGTATTAGGCGGCGGCGCACCAGTCTATTACCGCGAAGCAATTGAGAAAAAGCCAAATACTACATTCCCAAAATTGAAACCAGACACGGAAATTGATTTTCAAAAAGAAATTTTGGCGATGCTCTCACGACCTAACATCGCCAGCAAGCATTGGGTGTATGAACAATACGACACATCAGTGCGCACCAATACAGTGGTAAGCGCAGGCGTGTCAGATGCAGCCGTGGTGCGCATCAAAGGCACAACAAAAGCCTTAGCTCTGAAAGTCGATTGCAATGCGCGCTATGTCTATCTGAATCCACGCAAAGGCGCACAAATTGCAGTCTCAGAATGTGCACGCAATATCGCTTGCTCGGGCGCAAAACCACTTGCCATTACCAACTGCCTCAACTTTGGTAACCCTTACAAGCCTGACATTTATTTCCAATTCAAAGAGGCGGTCGCAGGCATGGGCGAAGCATGCCGGAAGTTTGACACGCCTGTAACAGGTGGCAATGTGAGCTTCTACAATGAATCTACAATTGGCGGCGAAACCGTCGCTGTCTATCCAACACCAACAATTGGAATGATTGGACTCATTGAGCATACAGACCATATCGTAACCGCAACCTTCAAACAAGCTGGCGATAGCATCTATCTTCTTGGCAGACTTAGCCAAGACCTTAACGGCTCTGAGTTCCTATCGTACTTCTATGGTGAACTTGGGATTGATGCTCCACCATGCGATTTAGACGAAGAGAAAGCATTGCAAGCGTTTTTGGTAGCAGCCGCAAAAGAAAAATTGTTGCAATCAGCACATGATGTCTCGGATGGTGGACTTGTGATTGCACTGCTGGAAAGCGCTATTCTCAATCAAGATAGGCAAGTCGGGTTCAGCGTAAATCTTGAGCCTGTACCGTCAGATACGGCAATTCAAACGACGCTGTTCTCGGAAGCGCAAGGGCGAGTGGTGATAAGTGTTGGTATAGAAAAACAAAATGCGGTGGAAACGCTGGCAAAATCCTTTGGGCTAATCTGCCAAAAAATTGGGGAGACGAAAAAAGAGCGTGTTGAGCTTTCGGTCAACCATCAAAAAGTGTTTGAAGCAAACCTGAACCAACTTAACGATGCCTATTTCAACGCACTTGAAGAAGCAATTGGTATGCAAAGGTAAGCCGACAAAAGACGTTTTAGACAGAATCTAAACTAACACAAGATAAAATAATAGCTTGACATTGAGCGCGTGCAGCACTATATTGACTGCAAATATGTAACAATAACTTCAAACTAACGCAAGGAGAACGATATGAATCACCAACTCGGAGCGTCCTACCCAGCGATGTTAGAAAGGATTGATGATGTCTACAATCTGGCTTACTGGATGAGTGGCGATGAAGCAACATCAGGTATGCTTGTTAGTCAAACCTACCTCGAAGGTGGCAACAGTGCAACACCTGTTGAACTCTTCAAAGCCTTTCGCAATGTGTATCTGCGATCATTTGGACAAGAAGCGACCATTGAACAAGATAGCAGTGTGGTAGTTGATGACAAGGATGTTGCGCGTGTAATCGTAACCATGGCGGCTGACTTTAAACTCACGGTGCTGCTTGCTGATATCGTCGGCTTGCCACATGCAGAAATTGCACAAGTGATTGGTCAACCGCTCTCAACAGTACGCGTTTGGTTGCACTGGGGACGCAAACTCATCGGTCAAGAAGTTACCGAGAAAGTCAACTAGAGCATCAAAAATCAAAGCAAGAAAAGCCGCAATGCAAAGCGGCTTTTTTTGTTCGAAAAAGCTAAAAAGAAAAGGCGTTCCCTCTGGAAACGCCTTTTGCACATCAATAAGCGATATTGGTTACTTCACTAGCATCATCTTGCGTGTTTGTTGGAAGCCGGGTGCACGCAGCGTGTAGAAGTAAAGCCCCGTGCCTAAGTTACTGGCAACAAATCGATATTGATTTTCACCAGTGCGCGCTTGAATAGTTTCCGTTAAAATCGTTCTGCCCAAGATGTCTGTAATCACAAGTGTTGCAGTACCAGCTTCTTTCATCGTAAAGCGGATGATTGTGCTGGGGTTAAATGGATTAGGATAGTTTTGCTCCAGCGCATACTCATAGACTTTTGCCTGCGGAGCTTCACGTACTTCTACCGTTACGACCTGAGGATAGTCATGAATCGTACCATCTAAATCCACTGAACGCAATTGATAGCGGTAAGTCTGTCCAGCTTCCACGTTTTTATCGAGGAAAGCATATTCTGTTGTAGAAGTAACCGTACCTTTGCCGCGCAGTTCATTAGAAAATTGATACGATGCAATAGTGGAAGCTGGGGTAAGCGTCTCGCCACTAGATGAGACGGTGGTGCGTATCACCATGAAGCCAGCGTTGTTGAGTTCAGAGGCAGTTTGCCATTGCAGCCGTACACCTTGTGATGTTGTAGCACCAGTGAAAGAGATCAGTTCAACAGGAAGTGGATTGTCCAAGGTCTCACTGCCAATGGCAAACTCCGAGAAAGAATTAAACAGAGAAGTGCTTTCAAGATTACCAGAGCTAATCGTAGCACCAAGATCAGACCAAGGCTGCGTGTTATTGGCTCTGCGCAGCCAACGCAGCGTAGATGGATTGACAACGCCCAACAATCTAGAGATGTTGGAACGAACACGACCGTTAGTGAAAACAACCCCTGAGTTGGTAACATCCCAGTAGTATGAGCTTACGCGAAGAATGTTTGTTGGAGGTGTGCTTGCAATCGGCGGTCCAAGGTAGTAGTTCACGGTCAAAGTGCCAGCCGTGGTTACATCACCGATGAAGGTGAAGTTGAGGTCAGGAAAATCGAAGATGGTAGGGTTACCAGTGGGTACGGAAGCGATTTGAGTGACAGTTGTAACAGATGTTCCGGGGATAACTTGACCATACACTTGGAAAGGTAGACCTTGGGGAAACCCACTATCTAACAAATCTGTCCATGTTGTGCCGTCGAATTGGCGTGCATTGCCAGTTGAGGGCTGACCCTCAATGCTAATTGGTGGAACCCACGGACCAGAAGTTAAAGTGCCACCTGTTTGCCAGTCCAGCCAATAGGTGCCCGGACCTAAAACCAGCGTAGCAGAAGTGCTTGGAAGCACTCTCTGAATCATGATGGGGCGATCGGTGTTGGTAAGTGTCGACGAGGTAACACGATAGATGCCCGAGAATCGTGTTTGAGCAAGGCGATTGGTTGTAGTATTGCCGAAGATGACTTCACTGCCGGGTGCGCCAGGTGTCCCGCGCCAAATTCTCAAATTTACATTGTTGATGGTCGAGGTCGTGGTAGAACCCGTTTGATAAGCAAAGAAGATAAGAGAATCAACTTGCCAGCCTTGACCCGGCGGCACAGTAATTGGAGCGGCAACTCTGAATCCTGAAGAAATAGAGTGTTGAAAGCCAAACGAGCCAAGACCAGTGCTGATACTGCTAGCGTCGGCAAAGTTAACGCCTTCAGCAGGGTTGGTCACGAGAGGTCCGCTGTCGTAAAGCAGTTCAGGAGGTGGCGCTGAGACGGTAAATGTCGCAGAACCGGGCGTAAGAGAAAGGCCCGAGACTTGAACCTGTACACCCGATTGCGCCACATTATACTTCAAGTTCCTGAAGATAATGCGGGTTTGACCGGGATTAACTGTTGCAGTTAAGTTACCGCTTAGCGTGCCAGAACCATTGGTCAGTGCAAGTGTCACTGTACCGCCTGATGTAGGCTGAGGCAAGTTAAAGGCATCGCGAGTTTCGGCGATGACCGCAAAAATTTTATTGACTGTGGGAGCAAGCGGATTGATGATAGCCAGTTGTGTTGCAGGACGAGAAGGCACAAAGCGGAATGTGCGTCCAACATCCGGTCCTACAGTGCGGCGGACATTAAAGGTAACATTTGCACCACTTCCAGCGTTAACGGCGCTCCATGCCGTGGCAGAGCCTTTCTGGAATGTAACCAGTTGAGTGGCGCTAGTCGAGAGCCCCTTAATGCCTACACCAAATGTTCTGAACGCATCTGTTGCTGTGCTTTGTGTGAAGCTGCCATACACAAACTCGATCATGCCGTTCTCGTGCAAGCGAATTTGGAAATTCATGTTGTTGAACTGGATACCGGGCGGAGTTTGTTTTTCACGCACATTTTTGAACTGAATCGTGCAGACGCGATTCGGTGCCGTGCCAGTGGTATGAACACGATACTCAGGAGTTGAAGTCCCCGCCTGTAGGTCATGATTGAAAATAGAAAGAATGTCAGTATCTGCTGAGTTCGTACTGGCAATAGCACCACCTGCACCAGTTTGGTCTTGCGTGCCTGAGATGAAAAGAGCGGCAGAGGAAGGTGCGGTATTGCCAAGTTTAATAAACCCATTGGTATTCAAAATAAATTGGTTATACACTCTGCCATTGTAGTCGAAATTGAAGCCGATATTTACAGGTGCAGAGTTTGCATCATCAAAGTTGCTGGTAGTAATCACTGTGCCGTTTGTGCCTAAGTCTGTATAACCTGTATTCAAGTTAAAGGTGGTGCTGGGTGTGTAGACAAATGGTGATGGCGGAGAAGCAGAAATTTCAAAGAATGAACTAAACTCTATAACCGTACCTGAATTAGCGGTAAGGCGGATTTGATAATCATTGCCATCAGCAAGTGCAAGAGGTGGGGTGTAGCTAAAAGTACCAGTGTTAGGCGCGCTCGATGAAATCGTGGAGTTAAATATGCCGCCTTTATAGAGCTCAATCGTGATATTGGTCGTGATGGTGCCAGAGCTAACAAACCAAGTAATTGTAGCAGGCTGACCAGTTTGCCACGCACTACCGGGAATCGGGTTTGTGATAGTCAGCGTAGGATTGCCTTGCGCGATTTGGACGGCACGTCTGGCATTAACTCTGCCGTAGCCCATTTGATTATTCCATGGACCGAGTGTTCGCCCTGTAGCAGTGCCATAGATATAGTTTCCAGTTTTGTCACAAGAGCGCTGCAAAATTTCCTCGAGCTGTCCACCTGTAAGAGAAGTATTGACCGATGCTGCTAAAGCCACAACACCAGCGGCAACTGGACACGCTGCGGAAGTACCGCCAAAGAAAGTTTCGTTTCCTGTGTTGTAGCCGGGCGCACCTGAACGGTCAAGGGTAAGGGTATTGACCCCGGGGGCGACGACATCAAGAGAATCGCCGAATTGAGAAAATCCAGCTTTGCGATCGCTGTTGTCTGTGGCACCCACAGCAATGATGTTAGCCGCACGAGCAGGGTATCCGACAACACTTGTGCCACCGTTTCCAGCAGAGAAGAGCATGACCGCACCGAGTCCAGAACGAGCGTTCGTTCTCACACTGGCAAAACTGGCTTCCCACGAGGCGTTGGCACTTCCACCGCTCCAACTTTGGCTCACCGCAACCAGACCAGCAACGCCAACAGTGGCTGTAGCGCAGCGCGCGATAACCGCATCGGTCGTGCTAAAGGAACCAGTCGAAGTATAGTTAAAGCCGTTGCGGACAAGATGAAGACGAACATTGTATCCTACGCTAGCAACACTGGTGTTATTGTTAGTGAGTGCCGCAATGAGACCAGCGCAGGGTGTTCCGTGGTTTTCATTTGCTGCCCCGGGGTTCGTGGGTACAGCAGGACCGCCAAAGCCTGTATTACCATCCGTACCAGCGGCATCATAACTTCCAACAATTTGACCAGCAAGTTCAGGGTGCGCAAGGTCATAGCCTGAATCCCATACAGAAACTACAACTGAAGAAGAACCTGTGGTAATATCCCATGCACTCACGGTGCTAATATCTGCGCCAATCACGCCAACTTGCCCACCGATGGTCTGCCCCGTGTTTTGCAAAAACCATTGCTGGGTAAAAGATGGATCGTTAGGTGTCAAGTATAGGCGAATAGGTCCGATAGGAAGCGCAGCACGCATGGGATTTTTAGCTTCGCGTACAACTTTCAAGATTTCTCTGGCGCGCTCTTCGTCTGGGTCTGGTGCAGGCTGGGAGGGAGGGATAAACTTCTCAGCGCTTTGATGCGTGTGGCAGATGGTCATGAAATTAGGCTGGGCAAACTCCACCAAACCACTCTCCACCATTCTTTGCGCAGCCACAATTGGATCAACCCCATCGGCAAGTTGAACCAGCACTTGCTCTTTGTCAGGTCCCATGTAAAAAGTTTCTACAACGCTAGCACTATGCTCTGCATGCATGCCCTGCAAGCGAGAATCGCCCTTGACTTTCGGCATGTAAATCACTTCGTTCGTAACATAGAGCGTATCGCCAAGCTCACTGATGTAAGCTGGAAATGCAGCTTCGACATCTGGCTTTGCCCTAAGCTCTGCTAAAACCTTTTTCATGCCAGATTCATTGCGCTCACTTGGAGCAAGTTCATAGCGCAACGCTTGCAGAAGTGGGGATTGATCTTTGGCTAAAGTAAGCTGACGCATGTTACGCAGCACATCTGTTTTCCGAGCTGCCTGTATGTTTTTTCTAAACTTGACATAAACCTCGGACACCGAAGGCTTGAGTTCAATTTTCCTACCGAGGTAGTAGTAGAACGGTTTTTCTTGCGCAAAAAGAGCTTGCGCCGACAAAAGAAAAAGTGACAAGAGAAAAAGTACACGACCCTTCATTGTTGTGCTGGTTTAGTTGATAGAGTATGTGCGTATGTGCTCAAAAAGCGAAAATTTCAATCTGCAAAAGAGGTTTCGCAGACCTGCAGATGATGTACAATAAGTCGTAAAACGTAACCACAAAAAACAGAAAAAGCAAATTCTACCTACAAGACTAAGCGCGTATTTACGGTGAGCTGGTGTCGGAGCGAGACTTAGAGAGATAAAAAAACAGTGTCCCGACTACCAAAGCAAACAAAAAGCCGTAGGGCAACCCGATGGCAAGAAAGGCGGTAAGTCCAATAGACATAAGGTCGCGCAATGATGCGGCTGTGGATGCACTGAATGCAAGCCGAAACAAGGCAAGGGCTTCAAAGAGTAAGAGCACACCCAAGATAGGCAATGGAAAAGCTTTGAGCAAGGCATCAAAACTGCTAGAAAAAAAAATACCCAGCACAAGATAAAACGCACCGTAGATGATAACCGAGCCGCCTGTGCGTGCGCCAAACGCATAATGCCCCGCTAACCCGCCTGCACCATGACAAACAGGCGCACCAGAAAAAAATGGCGCAATCAAATTCATGATAGCATAAGTCAGCCCAATTTTTTTGACACGAGGGGCGCGTTCAGGAAAGAGGTCTTGCGCTGCACGTGCTGTGGCAAGAATCGAGTTGCCAATAGAAAGTGCAATCTGCGGCAGAGCAAGAAGCAAGAATCCTTGTGTGATATCCTCAAGCAGAGGGTGGTGTAAAGCAGGAGCGTGTAGCGAAAGTGTTAAGGCATCTATTGGAAGGTGGCGTGACTCTGGTGCAAGGAAGAGGGCATAGCAGAAGCCAAGAAAAATCACAAGCAGCGCGGCAGGATAAGTAGAGCGTTCAAGCACATAAGACACAAGAATGATCGAGAAGGCAATCAGGGCAAGTGCGTAGCCAAGAGGTCCTTCGCGCATGGTGTAGTCTTTGAGCGCAAGCTGTGCAAGTTGGAGTGCTAAGCCCAGTTGCAAGCCACGCACTACAGGCAGCGGCGTCCATTTAGCAATCCACTCGAGAGCGCCTGACAAGGCTAAAATGCCCATCAAGATACCAATGGCAAGTCCGCCGCCGAAGAGAATGTTGCCACTAAGGTTCTGCGAGATGACAAGTGCTGCCATCGCTTTAAGGGGTTGGACAGGCATGGGCAGGCGATAGAAAAATCCTGTAAAGAGCTGCATAGCGCCAAATAGGATGAGCACGCTCGCTGTGTCAAGTTGAGCTGTAAGTATCATGCCAGCAAGAAGGGGCAAATCTGTGCCAATGTCGCCAAATGCCCCGTTCCATTCGTTGCGGTCGAAGCGAATACCGAGGCGAGAAGTTGCGCTGGGCGTAATCATGCGTGCAAGCCGATACAGGTTAACCGCCGATGGTAGACATAGATTCTGTAACGGGCAGGTGTCCGATGCGATTGGCTTCGGCTTGAAAGCCATCTTGATAACGCTCGCCAACACATTTGCGAATCAAGGCTTCCAGTTCAGAGTCGCTGGCGCCGTGTCGCATCGGTGTTTTAACATCATAGCCACGATTATCATAAAGGCAGGTGTGAATTTCGCCCTTAGGAGTAAGCCGAATGCGGTTGCAGGTGCCACAAAACGTGCGTGAGTAAGCTGCAATGACGCCGACGGTGCCTAAGTGCCCTTCAATTGCATAGTTCATTGACGTCGAAAAAGGTGCATCTTTGAGTTTAATCATGTTGGGGAAGGCTTCTTTGAGCACAGCCAGAATTTTGGTGTAGTTCCAAGTCAGGACTGGTTTATGCTGACCGGAGCCATTAAATGGCATTTCTTCAATGAAGCGGACAGAGACGGGATAATCGCGCGAGAGCAGCGTAAGCGGCACAATGTCGACAGTATTGACACCTTCTGTAACAACCGCATTGATTTTAGTAGGGATACCGTGCTCGAGCAAGGCATAGAAGGTTTTCATCACGGCATCAAATTCATCGCGGCGTGTGATGGTCTTAAAGCGCTCTCGATCGAGCGTATCGAGGCTAAGATTGACGGAGGAAATGCCAATGCGTTTGAGGTCTTTGACAAACGGTGCGGTAAGCACGCCATTAGTGGTGATGTTGATTTCCTCAATGCCATCTATGGCAGCAAGGCGTTCGAGAAAGTCAATTAAGCCGTTGCGCACGAAAGGTTCGCCGCCCGTGATGCGCAGTTTGTTGATGCCAAGCGAGGCAAAAAGGCGCGCTAAACGCAGAAGTTCATCGAAGGAAAGCACCTCGCTGTGCGCAAGAAAATCGATGCCTTCGGCAGGCATACAGTACAGACAGCGCAAGTTGCAGCGGTCCGTTACGGACAGGCGCACATAGGTAATCGGTCGCCCGTGATTATCAATCAATTTAGGTGAGTAAGCGACCTTCGAGCCCGAGATAGCAGGCGAGAGAACCGCGCTTTCTTGCATAATCCAGAGTGTTTTGTTGTTTGCAGACTTAAACGACTTAAACTTAAAGCGCGCGCAAACCGTTTTAAGAAAAAACTTTTTAGTTTTAAGTTTTCAGCTTAACGAAAGCAAGCAATGACGCTGCACATTCATTTTTTTGCGGTAGGGCGCGATATCACTGGAAAAAGTTGTATGGAATTTACCATGCCTGAAGGAGCAACCGCACAGGATTTGATAGACGCTCTAAAAGCAGCTTATCCGCGCTTTAGAGAACTCAAATCGCTGCAAGTAGCCATCAACGAAGAGTATGCGCAGCCCATGCAAGTCTTGCGTGAGAGCGATGAAATTGCAATTATTCCCCCGGTGTGCGGCGGGTAAGTCTAAACCGTTATCAATGCAGGTAAAAAACCTCCTGAATGCTGCTGCAGCAATACTGTGGGCAAGTGCAATGCTCTTCAGCGTAGGCGAGATGCTTGCGCAACCAGCAGCCATTGTGGATAGCTTGCGCAAGGAAGTTGGCGCTCAAAGCGGTGTTAAAAAAGTTGATGCGCTCAATGCATTAGCGCGTGCCTACTGGCGTACTATGCCCGATACGGCACTTGTGTATGCACTGCAGGCACAAACGCTTGCCGAATCTATAGACTACAGTCATGGACTTGAAAAAGCCCTCAACACAATTGCCTACATGTATGAAATAAAAGGCGAGTATGCCAAATCTCTCGAGGTGAGGTTGCGCGATATGGAACTGAGCAAACAAATTGAAGATGACACAGCACTGGCGTGGTGCTATCACAGTATGGGCAACATCTCAAACTATCAAGGTGATAACGACCGTGCCTTAGCGTGGCATCTTAAAGCGCTGGAACTGCGTGAAAAAATTGGTGACAAGCGCGGCAAAGGATGGTCGCTCAACAACATTGCGTGGGTATTTGAAAACCAAAATCAACTTGAGAAGGCGCTGGAATACCGAGAAAAAGCCGCAAGAGTCTGGCTTGAACTTCAAGACAACGAAGGACTGGCAGCCACAATGAGCTATCAAGCCGATGTGTATAGCCGAAAAGGTGAACATGATCATGCGCTTGCTGTAGCCTATCAAGCCTTAGCTCTCCGCCAAAAAGAGGGCATAGATCTAACCTACAATCAGTTGCAACTCGGCAAACTCTACATTGCTGCTGCAAAATATGATTCTGCGGTGAGGATGTTGGAGTCTGCATTAAACTCAAATGAAAAGCGCTACTTCCCACGTGTCTATAATGCGCTGGCACTTGCACATCTGAAGATGAAGAACGACAATGTCGGCATCGTGTATGCCCAAAGGGCGATTGAACTTGCTGAGCAAGTAAAGGATGCAAAAGCGCTGGAAGAAGGTTTTCTAACACTTTCCAAGCTCTATGAAGCCAAAGGGAATTTTGCAAACACACATCACTTCTTCAAAAAATATGCGGCACTCAAAGATAGCTTGCAATCGCAAGCCGTGCAGAATCAAATCCTAAGCCGAGAAGTAAATTATCAGATTGGGCTACGCGAAAAAGAAATCAAGCAACTGCGACAAGAAAAAGATGCGCAAACCATGATTCGCAATCTGCTTGTTGCGCTCATTTTGCTCGTGCTCATCATTTCTGCATTGCTCTACTGGCGTTACCGTGTCTCTATTCAAGCCAAACGCATCTTGCAAGAGAAGAATGAAGAACTGAGTGTCAAAAATGCACTCATTGAAATGCAGCACAAGAAACTTGAAACGGCGTTCAAAAATCTCAAAGAGACACAGCAACAACTTGTTCAACAAGAAAAACTGGCTGCGCTGGGTGAAATGGCAGCAGGTATCTCGCACGAAATTCGAAACCCACTGAACTTCATCAGTAATTTTGTCGCTCTGGCTATTGAGCACTGCGAACAACTGGTACAACTCTTGAATCAAGAGACACCATCGAAGGAGCGTGCAAATCAAACCGTAAAAAGCCTGAGAGATAAATTGGAGCGCATTGAGTATCATACCGTACGCGCCTTGCGCATCGTAAGGTCAATTCTGGAACATAGCCGCAGCAGTTCAGGCGAACGCATTGAAACCGACCTTAATGCTTTGCTCAAAGAATATGTGCAACTGTGCTACCACAGTTACAAGATGAAAGATTTAAGTTTTAATGTCAGACTCAAGTACGATTTTGACGAGACGCTGCCAAAAGTGCGCATCGCACCGCAAGATTTCAGCCGCATCTTTCTTAATATCACGCAGAATGCATTTTATTCCGTCTATGAAAAAAAGAAAATGATAGCTGACACAGAGCCCAGCGCAGAGTTCATTGCTGAAGTAACTGCGGCAACGCGTAATTTGCCAGGCAAGGTGCGAATTTGCATCCGCGACAATGGACTTGGCTTGCCAGCGCATCTCAAAGAGAAAATTTTTCAATCCTTCTTTACGACGAAATCAGGAACGGATGGAATTGGTTTGGGCTTATCAATCAGTCGGGATATTATTCAGGCATACAATGGAAAAATTTGGGTAGAATCGCAAGAAGGTGAATATGCCGAGTTCATCATGGAGTTACCAGAAAGCATCATAGCGCCTGAACCTACACTCAAAGAGACAGAAGCACAAAATGTCAAAGCCTGAAAAGCAAATGATGATAATCATTTTAACTAAACTTTCCTTACGCAATGAGTCAACTTGTTACTGTAACAGATAGTCTTGTGCTCTTGCGTCTGATGAGCGAGCCTATCTCGATTCAAGAGCTTTTAGAGGCTGTGCGAGCGCCAGAGTGCGGCGGACTTGCGCTCTTTGTGGGTACAGTGCGTAATCATTCAGGCGGCAAAGAAAATGTCTTATGGCTCGAGTACGAAGCCTATGAATCCATGGCGCTCAAAAAAATGCGTGAGATTGCAGCATCAGTAAAGCAACTCTATCCTGTGAGAAAAATTGCAATCGTGCATCGCGTGGGGCGATTAGAAATTGGTGATGATGCCGTTGCCATTGCAGTCAGCGCGCCGCATCGCAAAGAAGCGTTTGCAGCGTGTAAATTCATTATCGATGCGGTCAAATCCACCGTGCCAATTTGGAAAAAGGAAGTCTTCGCTGATGGAGAAGTCTGGGTTGATGCATGCACGCGTTAGAGGGCGTTGCAAACTTCTAAACATTTGCTTAACTTCACAGTCCGCCGCTTCTGCGGACTTTTATTTTTCGAGAGCAACTCAAGCAGATAACAATCATCGACCAAAAACGCACGGTTAAGTAATGTTCGAAGCGCTGAGCGATAAAATAGATAGCGCACTGCGTAAACTTTCGGGGCAAGCGCGCATCAATGAAGTTAATATCGGCAATGCTATGCGCGATATCAAGCGCGCTTTGCTGGATGCTGATGTCAACTACGCTGTCGTAAAGCAGTTCGTTGAAGAGGTCCGCAAAAAGGCGCTCGGTCAAGATGTCATCAAGAGTGTGCAGCCGGGGCAGATGATTGTCAAAATCGTCTATGACGAGCTGACAGCGCTGATGGGCGGCACCCAAGCCGAACTCAATCTCAAAACCACACGCATTCCAGCAGTCATCATGGTTGCAGGTTTGCAGGGTTCAGGTAAAACAACCTTTGCAGGCAAACTTGCACTGCTACTCAAAAAGAAAGGACGCAATCCGCTTCTTGTTGCTGCCGATATCTATCGCCCAGCTGCAATTGAGCAGCTTAAAACCTTAGGAGCGCAAATCGATGTGCCAGTCTTCGCGCTCGAAGAAGAAAAAAATGCAGTCAAGGTTGCAAAAGAAGGGGTAGAGTACGCACGCAAAAACGCCCGCGACATCGCCATCATTGATACGGCAGGACGCCTGCAAATCGATGAAGAGATGATGAAAGAAGCCGAAGACATCAAAAAGGCATTGAATCCCGAAGAAATTCTCTTCGTCGTAGATGCAATGATTGGTCAAGAAGCCGTCAATACGGCAAAAGCCTTCAATGAACGGTTGGATTTTGACGGTGTCGTGCTAACGAAAATGGATGGCGACACGCGCGGCGGGGCGGCGCTCTCTATTAAAAGTGTGGTGCAAAAGCCCATCAAGTTCATTAGTCAAGGCGAAAAATTAGAAGATCTCGACATCTTCTACCCCGACCGAATGGCGCAGCGCATTCTCGGAATGGGCGATATTGTCAGCTTCGTCGAGAAAGCGCAAGAAAGACTTGACCTTAAAAAAAGTCAGGAACTGCAAAAGAAACTGCTCGAGAACGACTTCAATTTGGAAGATTTCTACGCGCAGATTCAAGAAATCAAAAAAATGGGATCGCTGCAAAATCTGGCATCGATGATTCCCGGCATGAACAAACTCCTGCCCGCTAATGAAATCAACGAGAAAGACCTCAAAAAAGTCGAAGCCATCATTTGCTCTATGACAAAGCAGGAGCGCCGGCAGCCCGACATTATCAACGGCAGCCGACGAGCACGCATTGCACGCGGCAGCGGTACAACTGTCCAAGAAGTCAATGCTTTGCTCAAGCAGTTCAACGAGATGAAGAAGATGATGAAATCCATCAACAAAATGGCAGCCTCTGGGCGAAAACTCTCGCTTGAGAACTTACCGATTGGACGAATGCTTCAACGATAAACTTCAAACCGCACTTACTCTTTCAAGCAATGGTCAAAATTCGTTTGCGTAGAATTGGCAGAAAAAAACTGCCGATTTATCAATTGGTGGCAACAGATGCACGCGCACGCCGCGACGGTGCATTTCTCGAGGACTTAGGTCGCTATGAGCCTAAGAAAAAACCGCATTCTATCACACTCAAAGAAGACCGTGTGGCATACTGGTTGAGTGTGGGAGCGCAGCCTACCACGACTGCACGCAGTGTGCTAAGCAATTCAGGCTTGCTGCTCAAACTCTACCTTGAAAAAAAGGGCAAAAGCGCCGAAGAAATTGCCGCTGAAATGGAAAAGTGGCGCAAAAAACGTGACGAACGATTGGCGCGTAACCTTGAAAAGAAAGCCCTGCGTCGCAAAAAGAAAAAAGAAGCTGAAGCAAAAGCTAAAGAAGCCGCTGCGTCTTAAGCCAAATACAACATCTGGCGTCTGGCGGCATAACGCCTTCCGAAAGATAAGCCTATGGAGTTGTTCATCGTCGGTCGCATCGTAAAACCGCATGGCGTCAGAGGCGAAGTAAAGGTGCAGATAGAGACAAGTTTTCCCGAAAAGTTTAAGTCACGTAAGCGGCTCTACATCGGTAAAAGCGCAAAAGACGCAAAACCGATTGAGGTGGCTCACGCAAGACTAATTCAAAACACTGTATTGCTCAAATTCAAAGGCGTAGAGACACCCGAAGAAGCAGAAAAACTGAGAAATCAAGTGCTCTTTGTTGATGAAACACAGCTTGTCAAGCTCGGTAAAGACAAAGCCTATATTCACGAACTTGTTGGGCTAATCGCCTACGACACAAACGGTAAGCGAATCGGAACGCTAAACGATGTGCTGAATTTGCCATCTTGTGATGCGTACGAGATTCAGTGTGGTAACAAAAGCGTGCTGGTGCCAGCACTCGATGAGTTTATCGAAGAAGTAAATCTGACCGAAAAGCGTGTGGTGCTCAAACGCTTCGAAGAGTTTTTGTAGCAAGTGTCGCAAAATTGAAGAATTACGATGATACGGTTTGATGTGATAACGGTTATGCCGCGTTTTTTTACAAGCCCACTCGAGCATGGGGTCTTAAAAATTGCGCAGCAAAAGCAAGCGGCAAGTGTCTTCATTCACAATTTGCATGATTATGGCAAAGGCAACTATCAGCAAGTCGACGATCACCCGTTTGGCGGTGGCTCTGGCATGATTCTCATGCCTGAACCGATTTTCTCTGTCGTAGAAAAATTGCAAGCTGAGCGGTCGTACGATGAAGTGATTTTCCTAACGCCCGATGGTGAGCAGCTCTCGCAAAGAATTGCAAATGAACTTTCGCTCAAGACCAATCTTATTTTGCTGTGCGGACATTACAAAGGTGTCGATGAGCGTGTCAGAGAAGCATTGGTAACACGCGAAGTTTCAGTTGGTGATGTGGTGCTCTCGGGGGGTGAATTGCCGGCACTGATGCTCATGGATGCGATTGTGCGACTGCTGCCAAATGTGCTAGGTGATGCTGAATCTGCACTCTTGGATTCCTTCCAAGATGGAAAACTCGACTGTGCACACTACACACGACCAGCAGAATTTCGTGGCATGAAAGTGCCCGAAGTCTTGCTCTCTGGCAATCACAAAGAAATTGCAAAGTGGCGTGAGCAAAATGCAGTAGAACGCACGCGGCAGCGGCGACCAGACTTGCTAAGTTAAATTCTAAAATTTGAATTCATAGCGCTTCGGAGCCATTTTTAGAACTTAAACCGAAAGGACAACCAAACCATGCAAAAGATAAAACTTGTTGAAGCTGGATTTTTGAAAAATGATATTCCTGATTTTCGCTACGGCGACACTGTGCGTGTGCATGTGCGCGTCGTCGAGGGCGACAAAGAACGCATTCAGCTCTTTGAAGGCGTCGTGATTAGTCGCAGAGGAGAAGGACTGTCGGAGACCATTACAGTGCGTAAAATATCGCATGGTGTCGGTGTGGAGCGTATTTTCCCACTGCATACTCCAACCATTGCAAAAATTGAGGTGCTCAAGCGCGGTAAGGCACGGCGTGCAAAACTCTTCTACCTGCGCAAACGTACAGGAAAAGCTGCGCTCAAGGTTAAAGAACTTGAAGCTAAAGAGAAAGCGGCGCAAGACTGATGCCGTCTCAATAGACGATAAAAAACCAGTAAAGCCCGACAGCGATGTCGGGCTTTTGCGTGTCATAGAATCAAGAATAAGCCTGAACACTTAAAGCAATTTTTTAAGCAAAATATCGATGAGTAAGCCTAAAAGGAAAAGACCTCCAAAGCGGCGATTGTGCATGAAAATCACAGCCGAGAACCACAGGGGCCAGATGTTGGCATCATAATCATCAGGCTTAGTGGTAGGCTTTGGCGCGCGATAGAATTTCCACACTAGCGGTAGCGTTGAAAGAGAAATAAACACAAGCAGCATGGCTGGTGAAAAGAAGCCTGTAACAACAAGATACACGACTGAAACATACTGCAACACAGCCATGAACAGCACAGCGTAGCGAGCGTTGCGTTCGCCGAGAATGACAGGCAGTGTATAGATACGCTTTGCTTTATCGCTGTCTAATTTATCGATGTGCTTCCCAAAAAGTACGCAAGTCGGACCAAGCGCATAGGGCAAACCGGCAATCACGACATTCCAATCCCATGTACCAGTAATGACATAATAACCGCCGCCAATCATAAGCGGTCCCCAAACCACAATCACGGTGATTTCACCAAGACCGATGTATTTGAGGGGCCAAGTGTAGAAGATGACGAAGACAACACCAATAAGCAGGAGCTGCAGCACAAATTCACCGCGCACGCTTACAAGATAAAGACCGGGAAGAAGTGCCAAGAGCAGTGTAACGGTGGCAAAGATAAGTTGCTCACGCACGGTCATCAAGCCATGTTCAACAGGTTGGGGACCGTACTGTGCACGAAAATAGTTACCACGGTCGACGCCTTTGACATAATCAATCAAATCGTTGAAAAGATTATTAGCGGCATGGGCGAGCAGCAGACCAAGTACAACGCAGCCCCAAAGGAGCCAATCAAAATTGCCAGCACGGTAGGCAAGCAAGCCACCAATTGCTGCCGAAGTGAAGGTCATTACCAAGACTGCTGAGCGTGTGGCAATAAGCCAGCGAGAGACAAGGTCCAACTCTTGCCATTCTTCTTTTGAGACGCGTGGAATACCTTTGAGTGCTTTTAGCCACATGCTAACATTGAGTCGCGCCGGTTTCCTAATCGTTTCTGAAGCCGTGTTCATAATGCAAATGCAAAAAGTTTTGAAGTTGTAAAAATGCAGAACCGACAAGTCAGAATTGTTAGAACGAACTAGAACTGACCAGTCGGTCGGCAGTGAAAATAACAAGGCAAGAACAAACAAAAAAGTTCCACAGCTGAGCTTAGCAAAATTTTTGCACGGTGCTACGAATCAATATAGTTCATGGGCATGAGTTGGTTGTATAACACCGCAAGAAGCGAAACTTTTATTATACTGCATCACAAAAAAACTATCGCGATAGAAAGATATGCCAGAAAAACATGTAAAAGCTGTGCGCGAGCAGGATAGCGCATTGCAAAAAAAACTCAAATCATTTACCAAACGCTTCGAGAAGAAAATTCGCACCGTGCCAGATTTCCCCAAGCAAGGTATCATGTTCAAGGACATCACAACGGTGCTCAAAGAAAAGAAACTGTTTAGTGAAACGGTCGATGTGCTTGCCTCTCTTTATGAAGGTAGGCGCATTGATAAGGTTGTCTCAATAGAATCGCGCGGGTTTATTTTTGGTGCAGCCTTAGCCTATAGACTCGGTGCAGGTTTTATCCCCGTACGCAAGCCCAACAAGCTACCTGCTGAAAAAATCCGCGAAGAATATGTGTTAGAATACGGTACTGATGCGCTTGAAATTCACACCGATGCGCTACGCAAAGGGGAGCGCGTACTTTTGCATGACGACCTATTAGCTACGGGTGGAACAGCAGGGGCAGCATGTCGCTTAGTTGAAAAAGTCGGTGGCAAAGTAATTGGGCTGTGTTTTCTCATCGAACTGACGTTTCTCAACGGACGAGAAAAACTCAATGACTACGAAGTTATCTCTCTTATCAAAGTCTAATCCCAACAAAATAGTAAGTGGTAGTGTTATAGAAGGACGAACTTTTCGACTACAAGGGACTTTGGCTCGGGCTTGTATTTTTCGGCTTGCCAGTTGTTTGGCGTGGCTTGCTTGGCTAATGTGTTGTTCTAGCAGTGCTTTAGCGTCAGCAGATTCGAGTTGCTTGGTATTGATGGGCTTTGCAGCACATCCTGATGATGAAGATGGGGCTACACTGGCTTACTATGCCAAGTGCTACAGCACCAAAATACCTGTCAAAACCTACAGTGTTTTTTTTACGCGTGGAGAAGGCGGGCAAAATGAAATTGGAGCAGCACTCTATGAAGAACTCGGTCGCATTCGCACGCGTGAGACACTTGAAGCAACTGCATTGCTTGGTGCAACACCGATTTTTCTTGGCTTCAGAGATTTTGGCTTTTCCAAGACGGCAAAAGAAACCTTTGACAAATGGGGTGGCAAGGATGCAGTGTTGCAGAAGGTGGTCTATCTCATTCGCAAGCTCAGACCTGATGTGGTCATTACAAATCATGACACGATTACGACACTGCCGTACCGTCAGCATGGGCATCATCAAGCTGTGGGAATCTCACTTTACGAAGCCTTTGAGAAAGCCGCAGACTCGACTTATGCGCCCGAACATTTTGCCTTAGGGGTCTTGCCGTGGCAAGTCAAAAAAATGTTTGTGAGAGCATTCCGTCAGAATTTTGTCAGTGAAGACTCTCTGGTTGTGATTGATACCGCAGAACGCGATTCAAGTGGCGAGCGTATTCAGGAAATTGCAGCACGTGCACTTGCACAACATCGCTCACAAGGTATGGATAAAGTTGTGCAAAACCCCGCCTCATTTTTTGCTCAGCCGCGCCGTTATGCACTCTGGCGCAGTGCTGCGCCATTTCCATTCAGCAAATCTGACCTTTTCTCAGGCATTGAGCCAAAAGCATGTGATGCAACTGCCGAAAAGGAATTTATGGAACTGCCAACGCTCTCGCTTTTCGTCTCACCGCCTAGCATTGCAAAAAAGCAAGCTAGCGAAAGCGAATCGCGCAGAAAAACAATGCCGAAATACACGCAAAGCGTTGTGCTATCGATGGAAAACACGACCGGAAGAATTTTACCTGTTTTGCTTACCGTTACACAGAGCGGCACAGCCATTTTCAGAAAAGATTATCTCTTCAGTGGTGAGCAGAAAGAGTGGCTACGCGATACAATCGAGCTAAGTTTTGAGAAAACCTCCGCATTTGACTCACTAAATGCAGAGCAACTTATCTTTGAAGCCAAACCATTTGGTCCAGAGGCTGAAGCGTCGCGCCTTGTGCCAGCAAAGCAGATTGTGAACTTTAAGCCAATCTATGCAAAAGTCTGGCGCAAGGCAAAAGTAGGCTTGATAAAGACCTACGACAATACACTTGAAGAAACCTTGAAAGCACTCGGTGTCAGCTATACACTTTTAGATTCAGTTGAGCTATCGAGGCAAGATTTGCAAGCCTTTACGACGATTCTCATTGATATGCGTGCAGGGCAGTATCGGCGCGACATTTTAGCGCAATCAAAAAAACTCTTTGAGTTCATTGAGCAGGGCGGACATGTTGTTGCGTTCTACAATAAGCCACAAGACTGGAATCCACAACGGCATTTGCTGGCACCGTATCCGATTGAACTGACCTTAGAGCGCGTAGTTGAAGAAGATGCAAAAGTGAAGGTGCTTGTGCCGCAGCATCGTTTCTTTAATACGCCCAATAAAATTGAGCCAAGTGACTGGACTGATTGGATTCAAGAGCGCAATCTTTATTTGCCGGCAGACGACACAGCAAAAACATCAGCAGAGTATAAGCGTTTGCTTGCAATGAGCGACACGGGCGAAGTGCAGCCCCCGACATCAATGCTGACGGCAAAATTTGGAAAGGGATCATACACTTACATCTCACTTGCACTTTATCGTCAACTCAAAGTGCTGCACAACGGTGCGCTGAAACTTTTTGCAAACCTCATCTCGCAACCTCGTGCAAAGTAATGCGTACAAGAGCTGTTGTTTTTCTAACTAATCTGTAGTGAAATGAGCACATACACGTTGACTTTTGCGCTCTGGCTTGTCCTCGCACCAGAGCACAGTGAAGCAACGGTGGCAAAAGAACCCATCTCAAAATCTTCGAACGTCCTCATCAAGAAAACCGCCGAGGCAAAAACCCCGAAGTGGAAAATAGAAAAAGAGCGGCTTGAGCTTTACCGCAAGCAAGCCGAGCCTTTCGTAGGGCGATACATGCGCAATGCCGAAGGTGAATACTTTGAGTTTTATTTCTCAAAGAACGGCTTACTCAAAGGTGTTGCGCAAGGCATAGGTGAGTACAACTATCGCTTTGCACTCACCGACATTGAAGTGCTGGAGGGAGATCAACTGCGGTTCAAGCTCAAAGGTAAGCCCTGCACGGCACGCCGCTTAGATGATGCACTTGTAGTTACATATCCTAATGGTATAAAGAAGTATCACCAGCGTATTGAAGCACCGCTTATCAGCAAACGCTAAATGCAATAAGCTTTTGTTGAGCCTCGTGCTGAATGATGCAGTGCGAGGCTTTTTTGTTTTTGCATATACTCAAGATGCAAGAATGTTGCATCTTGTGTAGAATGACAAGAAAACCCAGATGAAAAATGCGCATGGTTCAACTTCTCTCGGTAGGACAAATCCCCTACGACGAAGCCTACACGCTTCAGAAGCAGATTTTTGAGCATGTGCGCAAAGAAGAACTGCCTGATACAATTCTGACAGTGGAACATCCGCATGTCTATACTATTGGCAAGCAATCCAATCCAGCACATCTTTTGTGGGATGAGAGGCTCTTGCGCAAGAAAGGTGTTGCGGTCTTTGAAACAGACAGAGGTGGTGAAATTACCTATCATGGTTTTGGGCAATTTGTAGCCTATCCGATTTTGAACATGAATCACTTCTACAAGGATGCGCACCGCTATTTGCGAGAGTTAGAAGAAGTGGTGATAATGCTGCTGCGTGAATTTGGCATTGAAGCACAAAGAAAGCAGCACAGCGATGCGCGCAAAAATTACACGGGTGTCTGGGTTGGTGAAGAAAAAATCTGCGCAATTGGCGTCAAGTTTTCAAGTTGGACGACAATGCATGGGCTGGCGCTCAATGTCAATACAGATTTGAGTTACTTTGAAGGCATTGTTCCTTGTGGAATTACAGACAAAGGGGTAACTTCACTTGCAAAAATTTTGCAACGAGAGGTGCCGCTTGAACAAGTCGAAGAGCATTTTACAAAATACTTTGGTCAGGTGTTCAAGGTCGATGTTGTGCGTGTGCAGAATTGAGACACTCAGACTAGAGGCAATCAAACTCTTTCAACCTTTCTTTGAATGTTCTAAGTTATGATTGAATCCAAAGTTGCTAGAAAAAAATCTGCAGACAAGGCATCATCCTCAAAAACAAAGAAGAAAAGGTCAGCAAGTAGCGAGCTAAGCAAGGAGCAATTGTTGCGCTATTACAAGTTGATGTTCACGGCGCGAAGTGTTGACGACAAGCTCCTGAAAATGCTCAAGCAAGGCAAGGCATCGTTTCATATTGGCACGTCTGGGCACGAAGCTGCACAAATAGCGGTAGCGGCGCATCTCAAAACGGCTTCTGATTGGTCGTATCCTTACTATCGTGATTTGGCTTACTGCCTAACGATGGGCATGACAATTGAAGATGCCATGCTTGAATTCCTTGCCAAAGAAGAATCCCCAAGCACAGCTGGGCGACAGATGTATGGGCATTTTGGCAATGATAAATTGCGCATTGTCTCACAGTCATCGCCTACAGGCACGCAGTATTTGCAAGCGGTCGGTACAGCGATAGGATGTAAGCGACAAAACCAAGCTGAAGGTAGAAGTGAGATTGTCTATGTCTCCAGCGGTGAGGGCACAACATCACAAGGTGATTTTCACGAAGCTATAAACTGGGCGGCACGTGAGAAATTGCCAGTGCTTTTTGTGATTGAAGATAATGGCTATGCAATTTCCGTTCCGATTAGTGAGCAAACCGCAGGACAGTCGGTCTATAAGCTCACGGCAGGCTATGAAGGACTTATCCGCTACGATGTTGATGGTACAGATTTTTTTGAAGTGTATGATGTAGCAAAGCAAGCCGTTGAGCGGTGCCGCAATGGTGAAGGTGCCGTGCTTATCAACGCTAAAGTGGTACGGCTCTTGCCGCATTCTTCATCAGACGACCACTCTAAATACCGCACTGAAGAAGAGCTTGCTGAAGAGCGCAAGAAGGATTGTCTCTTAAAGTACGAGCAATACCTCTTAGAGGAGGGGGTGATAACGCCGGAGGAGCTTGAGGGGATTCAGGCAGAAATTAAGCGTCAGATTGATGAAGCTGCAACATGGGCGGAATCGCGCCCTGACCCAAAGCCAGAGGATGTCGAAAAGCACATTTTCAGCAGTGAGCCTGTACCAGTAGAATTTGAAGCCACAGTGCCCAGCGGTGCCCCGATTGTGATGGTGGATGCAATCAACAAAGCGCTCGATGAAGAGATGGCGCATAATCCAAAAATGCTGGTTTATGGTGAGGATGTAGCGGGCGGCAAGGGAGGTGTTTTTACAGCTACACGTGGACTGACCGCAAAGCATGGCAAAGATCGCTGCTTTAATTCACCGCTGGCAGAAAGCTCAATTGTGGGGACCGCAATTGGTTTAGCTGTGATGGGCTACAAACCGGTTGTAGAAATTCAGTTCGGCGACTACATCTTTCCTGCAATGATGCAGATTCGAAATGAGCTTGGCATGATGCGCTATCGTTCTGCAGGTAAATGGAAGTGCCCGGTGGTCATTCGTGTGCCTGTTGGCGGTTACATTCATGGCGCGCACTATCATTCGCAGAACATTGAAGGCATTTTTGCGCATTGTGTCGGCATCAAGATTGCTTTCCCTTCAAATGCGGCAGATGCGAAAGGCTTGCTGAAGACGGCTTGTCGAATGGACGACCCTGTACTGTTCTTAGAGCATAAGTTTCTGTATCGTCAAGGCTTTGCAAAGTCACCTGAGCCGGATGAAAATTACTTCTTGCCGTTTGGCAAAGCAAGAGTGGTACGCAAAGGTGAGCATATTTCTGTCATCACTTATGGGGCATTGGTACAACAAGCGCTCAATGCGGCAAAGAAACTCGAGCAAGAAGACATCAGCGTAGAGGTCATTGATTTGCGTACAATCATTCCGTACGATAAAGAAGCGATTATGAACACGGTGAAGAAAACAGGTAAAGTGCTTGTGGCGCACGAAGATACCTTGACGCAAGGCTTTGGAGCCGAGATTGCAGCATTTATTGCCGAGCATGGCTTCATGTATCTTGATGCGCCTGTCATGCGCATTGGCGGCTTGGATATCCCTGTGCCATACAACCCTATTCTGGAAGATGCCGCTCTGCCTAACGAGAAGAAAATACTCGATAAACTGCGTTACTTAGCTGCGTTCTGATGTTTGTATAAGTGTAACTAATCTATTAGGCTACATTTGAATTGCTGATAAAATGTCCAAGTGTTGTGCATACCTCTGCGCTTGTTTCGATTGGTGCCGCGAAAGATAACTACATGGATGCCAGTCGACCGACAAATCT
Organism: Candidatus Thermochlorobacter sp.; assembly: GCA_046291735.1. Classification (GTDB taxonomy): domain Bacteria; phylum Bacteroidota; class Chlorobiia; order Chlorobiales; family Thermochlorobacteraceae; genus Thermochlorobacter. The sequence continues at coordinate 55,999 of JBKBSK010000002.1, forward strand.
CACAAGGACATTGCTCCCAAATTCGGGATTCCAAAGTTCTACGATATTGCTGATGCAGACGCTCTAAATTTTCACAGCTACGCTCCAAGAGTTGATCATACTCCATCACTGCTGCAAGTGTGCTCTCAAGAGAAATCTGCTTGCGAGTGTAACTGCATATAGCCTGCATGGCTTGCCGTTCCATACTCTTCAATTTGGTTTCGCTGATACACCGCTTTTGGGCAGTACGAATAATGTTCGGATTAAATGTTTGAGGAATTCGAATAGCAGAATACCATTTGCCATCTGCGCCTAGGTAGTTCATGGTAGAACGAAGCCATGCTTTTCTCATAAATGATGCACTATCGAAACTTGAAGTACCAATTTCTTGAAAGCGGGGAAGCAATTCGGGACGCAGCACACCAAGTAGGTGCACTTTTACTTTTCGGCGTCGCGCATGAATCTGCTGCATGGCGTGCTCAACAATAGATTTCAACTTTATCGTCGGATAGCGAACTAATCCGCCAATGGCGATATACTCGTAATTCATATCGAGCAGTTGATTGACAGAGTCGCCGTAGGATTGCTCATCATAGCCCTGTGCTACGCCGATGGGTGTAAAACGCATGTTGGATTGACGGACATACTTCGAAAATGCCGCAGCATTATCGAGGCTGATTTTGCGTCGATCTTGTTTTTCTCTTTCTGAAAGTCGATAAGGCTTACCCTTAATGGTAATTGAATCAACGATGATGTGGTCAGGTGATATACCTAAATCAAAATCGAGCTGATGATAGAGGTTGGCAACTCCTTGCGGTGTGACAGGCGGTTTTTCTTCATTGACATAACTAAATGCGCCACAATCGCCCATCACGGCAAGATGCTTTAAGTGACGATTCAATCTCAAATACTCACGAATGTTTGTAAAACCGCGTATGTTGGGCGTTCCGTTTTCATAACGAAGGTATTTTTTACTGTATAGCGCAAGGCTTATGAGCACGCCATCGTAAGGCGGTTTTTTGAAAATTTCATGAGCATAAACACTTTCTTTGTATGCATCTTGGGAACTATGTGGTGAGAAATCATCTTCAAAGTTAAAGTTCGGATAAACGCGGTCTTCCCAGTCGGGCAAAAAGTATTTCATTTGATAAGTGTAATAAATCCCTCTTGCTCAAAGTCAGAATTAGTGGCAAAAGCTTGCGTAATTTTTAATCCCACACTGCCCTTTATGAATTTGAGGTGCTCAAAGGCAGTTACACGGCTTGCTCATGAAACTGATTGCTTTTATTAAGAACGATGCCTTCTGTGTCAAAAAAAGATGTTTGAGCGCATCGTTTGAAAAATGCTCATTACTGTCTCAATAAGGGCAGGTAGTCTATCATTTTTTTTGCTTCAATTCTGTAAAGCGTGTTTTGAAGGGCTGCGGCTTTTGTTTGCCCTCTTCACTGTAACGCATTCGAACATCGACCAAAATAGAGTTGCGCGTTTTGAGTGCCACACCTGTAACAACTGCCGTGCCTTCACCGACCATCTTTAAGGTCCCCAAATCTTCTTGCGAAAGACCCTCAGAAATTTGCTTGACATACAAAATGTCGTCAGGGTTGGTCATGCGATGCAAAATTTGCGTGTTAGCTTGCGAAGCAATAAGGTTATCGACAGATGAAGGCGTTTGTGAAATGACCATTAAGCCCAGTCCCATTTTGCGCCCTTCTGTGGCAATGCTGCGAACTGCACTTCGGGCTAACTTTGTAGCAGGTCTGTCCATTTCAGGGTCGCCAGTAGCGCGTGGAATTAACGTTCGTGCTTCTTCAATCGCAAAGAGAATTGGGCTTGCATTTTCTTCAATGCTGAGTTTCTTTGATTTATATTTTTCAAAAATGAAACTAACTACTGCATAGACCATTGTGCGACGAACTTCATCAGATTCCAAATCGGATAAATCGAAACAAGCCACTGAGAGCGGAAAAAGTGAACCCTCTCTTTTGCAGAATTTGTCGACGAATGTATCTATAGCGAGCGGTTCAATTTTTTTATCTTCTAGCGATTTTATTCGTGTTTGTGCAAATGTAATTTGCCGCTCTATAGGTGGTTTTGAGGAGATACCAATTTGACTCTTCTGCATTTTCTCTCTAAGTTTTTCTAGAACTTCTTTACCAGAAAGAGAAGTATTCCATATCCCATTCTTACCATCTATCCATTCACGGTAAAATCCTTCCTGTGCATCCGAGATAGGTTGTCCAGAGAGAGCTTCAATTAATTGTAGCGTATAGTAGTAACTTTTGCCTTCATAAAACTTTGGTTCAGGATATTTTTGCATTCGCAACAGAATTTTTCGGCAAAAAAGGTCGTCAGGAATAGCATCAGTATTCAATTCAATAAGGTCGTGCTCAATATCTTTGATACCTTCAATTGTTACATCATTATGCTTATGAATGATTTTTCCCATCATGACAGAGCGGAAACCGAGCAAACGATAAATGATATTGGCATTTTCTAATTCTTCATTCTTACTTTCGTCTGCCCAATCGCTTTGATTGATTTTATTGTAGTAACCAACAAGACGTTTTTTGACTGCATTAACTTTTTCTTTAAGTGCCTCATTTCGAATGGTCAATTTCCCTGCAGAATCAACTGTGCAAAACTTTTCTTTGAGTTGTTTGGAGAGGCGATTCAAGTTGATGTAGTCAGCGTGTGGGTCAAAAAGAATAATCTTCCCGCCTCTGAAAATCAGTTCTTCAAGAAGTGTTGCCGTTGTGGTGGTTTTGCCCATGCCTGACATTCCAAAGATGCAAGTGTGCATGGTTGTGAGCTCATCAGCATTGAGCGAGACGTTGGCAATAGATTCAGGCGTTTGTGAATAGGTTTTGCCAATTTGGACATAATAGGGTTCATCGTCAGAATAAAGTTTGCTTAAGATCTCTTTATCGAGTGGATCGACTTTGCTTCCTGTTTTAATGGCTTGTGTAAGCGGCTCAATTTTGACGGGGTTTGCATGCTTGTTGACTGCACCGATAACTTCGCATTTGGCTTTGTAAATCATAAAACGCTTCGACATCACTTCAGGCAAAATTTCTGCAATCCCATTTTTTTTCTGCATAAAACTTTGCAGTGTCTTTTGCTAAAAGCGGGTTATCGGTATTCACATCAATGACCTTGGCGACAACAAATTTGCCATCTTCAAGAGGCACTTGCACAAACGAAAATTTGAAAGGACGCAGGTGTTGCTCACTATCAAAAATAAAGGAAAATTCATGCGTCGTGGTTTCTTCAAAAACTATACCAAGATGTGCATGCGTTGTGCTCATGGTTGAGAGAGTTTATCGTTCAGTAAAATCTCTTCGGAACTTATTAAGAAGTGCGTTGACAATGTGAACAAAATTCATTTCTCCATTTGGACTCTTAGTTACATACTCGACGGCTTTTTTCATGAGAAGTTCTGCTGTAACGGTTGAGATAATAGACTTAGGCACGCGAGCGATTTTATCTGCAAAGTACAAGAAAATAGGCAAACCAAAACTTGAATAAGGTTGGCTAACGGCATAAACAAATGGCATAATGTTTTGCTGTTTTTCCCCGCTTTCTGTGTCAAAAAACTCGACGCGAATTGGGGCTTTAAGTTCGCTGGTTCTGACATAACTCATCAAGACTTTATAGTCAGGAAATTTAAGCGTATGCTTGAGCATATTGTTCAATGCACCATTTTGTGCATTATCGGAAGTGGAACTGATTCTCTTAGCAAAACTTTCTTTCAAATCAAAAACCTCTTCATTTGCTTGAGAACTAAAATATCGACGAATTGGAACAGGATTAGTATAGTGGATATATTGTTGTGTGGTGTCATACTTCATGCCGAAGAAAATGAGCTTTTCATCATCCCATCCAGCTTTTTCTCTCAACAGCAAAAAGTCATTTTTTATATCGTCCGAAGATTTGACTTTGAAGTCTTCAAGGATTTTATTAAAAGCAGTTTTTTCATCAGGATTTGCTTGATAGTATGACTCTACTTGATAGCGAAAATAAACATCAGTGTATTCGCTGGATCTTACGGTCTCCACGCAACCAATCACATAAAAATTGTGAGTCTTTGAATAATCATAGAGTTCCTTCATGAGGCATAAATACAGACAAATGCCCGGATGCTCGTCTTTGCTGGGTTTTCTTCTGGTATAGCCTTTTATTTGTTCAAGGCATTCTTTATACTCATTACTATCGAGCAGCTTTTGGAGAAGTTGACCGCGTCCTAACGATTTGATTTCATCGGAAATGTCTTTGCCAAACTCAACATTTCTTCCTAAACTGAATACTTGTTTGAGTAAATCATACTTAAAGTACAACTCCATAAATGGACCTAACTGCCGAATAAGCGGACCATGTATGATGATCGAGTGAACTTTTTCACCAATACTGATTAGAAACTGAGCAGTGTAGTAGGCGATATAGAGATTCATCAAGTATGAAACGAACTTCATCTTATCTGCGAAATGTTCTTCCTCTTGAATTTTAACTACGGACGATACAGCAAGCGTTTTTTCTTTTGGCTCACCACCAGTTTCATCGATTCGCATTCCAAAGGCGGAACTGTGCCGATATGATACATTGCCCGTAAACATTTCTTCATCGAGCATGGACTCGTCTATTGCCACAATCCACTTGCCTTTCATTTTGTCAATAATGTTTGCAATTTTGGAAATTGGAAATCGGGATTTCCCGATGGGAAAAGAGGCAAAACCATTGGCATTGGCATAGTTTTTCACATAGGTCTCTGAAATTTTTGGCACAACATTGATAAGAAAATTCAGATTGTTATTGATGATTCGTGTGGCATCTTCTTGGAGGTTCTCGTAACCGAGGAGAATATTGCCAATGATTGGTTTTACAATATGAGCCGTTAGCGGATCGCGTGCTGTCTCAAACTGAGTATTTTGATCTCTATCTTCATCCATAATTCAAAATCCACTGTTTCATTTGTTTCATTCTGCTTCCAATTCCGCCTGCTGCATAGCGCACATAATGCTTTGGCAGTTCATGCGATAATTGAAGAGCGACGAGATAGTGCTTGCCCAAGTTAATAAAAATCTCAGAGTACTTTTTTTGCCGCAAAACAGAGTCAAGTTTTTCTGAAACCGATGGCGCAAGTACAGTGGCACGCTCACGCGTCATTTTCTGGTCGTAGTATCCAATCAATGTCTCTGCTGGTATTAAGCCATACTTTGCGGAAAGAATGAGCACATCCAGATCCTTTGGAAAGGCGTGCTCACGCTCAAGTTTTTTGAGCACACGAAAACTGACGCCATCGTAGCGTTCCCGAGCTGGCAGATAACCTCCACCGGAATGCTTGCGCTCAGAGCACGACAGTAACAGCAATCGACGCATGGCAAGGGTAAGTAAGGTTGCCAGCTAAGGTAAGCCTTGTAGCAGAAATTACGAAAAATCGTGTCATAGCTGCTTTTTTACTTTCATGAAAAAGTGTAAGTTCCTAGCGTTTCTGCAACATTTCACATTGAAAAAGGAGGAAGTATGCACATCTTAAATTCCTACAATGCCGTCAGCGAAACCGGCGAAAAAATTGACCTCCAAAAACTCCAAGCGGTGATGACACAGTTCAAACTCAAACACAACGCTGTAGCCATCACCTACTGCCGCAATGAAGTGCCGCCCGGTTATGAGCCCATTCAAGATGTTCCTTGCGCGCTGGTGTATCATGCCGACACAGGCAAGCGCGTCTATATTGACCGTAACAACCACGATTGCCTCGTCGGACTCTATCACTTAGGCATGCTCGAGAACGCCAGCGCGTATATCGTCGACGGCATCTACATGACCGATGTACAGCAGTTCTACACGCTCGAGGCAGCAAAGGCAAACAAACACAACACCGTGAATTTGCCCAAAGGTGAGTTCAAAGCAATTGCGGCAGCGCCGATTTCAATGGTAGAAGATGAAAGTTTAGTGCATCTGATTATCGTCATCTGTGAGCCGCAATACGCTATGATTCTTGCCGGAGCCGCTTCGACACGCATCGGCAAATTTCCAATCGGAGAGCTGGGTATGAGTGCCTGCTCATCGCTGTTCAGTGTACCGTATGTGGAAAACAACAGTGTCTTCGTCGTAGGCGATGGCGGCGGTAGAATGCACAATCACATTAGCACCAGTGAAATGTTTGCGTGCATTCCACGAGACCATATCAAGCATCTTTTCGATGTAGCCGATAGCTTTAAGATCACACCGGCAAAAATGCGCAAGCAAATCCGACCGTCATACTTTGAGCAAAATGCCTACGGTGGCACAAAGAAAACCGCAGCACAAGGATAGAAAAAGGCAAAGCCCGAAAAAGACGCTTGGCATCGGCTCAAGTGCTAAACACAAGTCCATGCGCTATCAAGCGCGTGAGAAGCGTTGAACAAAGGAAAGAGTGTAAGGCTTCTTTGTGAGCGTAAGGTCAAAACACATCACTACGACGGAGCCTTGATAGACACGCTCAAAGCCATCTTCAGAGAGCGAGATGGTCTCAATCGGATAGCGTAAGACTGTAGCTTCTTCGGAGGCTTCCAAGCGCGCATGAATGTGTAACCATTCGTCTTTTAAGCCAACCATTGGAGAGCGCACCTCACCGATGGAGCGCAAGCGTCGGTCTTCGAGCGTCATGCCATCAAAGTAGTAGTAGCGGTCAGGGGCATCACCGGCGAGAAGTCCATAGGCAAATTCTACACCGAAGCGCACCGATAGTTTGTCACCAGATACAAGGCGCAAGGCGTAATCTACTGCAAACTCCGATTTGCCTTTGGCAAGCAAGATGGTTTTAGAGATTTGAACAGATGCAGTTTTAGCACCAGTGCGCACCTCGCCAACACATTCAAGCAAGACGGCACGCTTGGCTTTGTTGCCACCGAGTTTGACCGAGTAAGGCTTCGTGATAAAATCGCCAAGTTCAATGGCTTTGCTCTGGTAGAGATCTTTTGCCGTAACAGAAGGCTCAAAGAAGTGATCAATCAGACTGCCACGGCGATAGCTGTCGTAATAAAGATATTCATCGAGATTAGCTTCCTTTAGCTTTACAATATCGTGAATGCTGGCGACTGTCTCGCGTGCAGCATGCGCATGTGCACCTTTTTTTGCGGCTTGGCGCAACTGTTGATGATATCCTTCTTCTCGGCGTGTGAAAATGTCCAAAATGTTCTTGCGGGCAGCCTTGTAATCAAGCTCGATGAGTTTGCCACCATCAGAGGGTTTGAAATACAGGCTCAGTTCGTTGGATTTGAGCACCACATCTTCCTGACCATCACGGTCAAAATCATAGACCGATACGCTGACATCGCCCTGCTTATTTTCAATCTCATCGAGCGCAACTTCAGCATCAATAAGGTTTTGATAAATCGGGTGACGCAAATTGGGCAAGTATGTGCCGCCAAAGACCCCATGCCAATACGGGCAATTGCACTGCGCTGCCCAGACTTTATCGAAGACTTTGCCGCTGACTTTTTTGCCTTTTGCTAGCAAGGCTTGCGCACGTGCGGAGACTTCCAGCATGCGTTTGTGCATCTGATTGGCTTCAGGATATTTGACCATGAAATTTCGCCAAAAGCCACCACGCACAAAGACATCATTGCCATCGAGCAAATGCTTGGCTTTGAGGGTTTTCTCAAACTGCTCGAAAGCAAGATACGACTTGACCGTTGGCAGCGACCAGTGCATCATCTCCGCATAAGAGGCATTAGAGAGATAAATTCTACCAATGGGTTTCAGCTCACGCAAGGCTTCAGCAAAGGTCATCATGCGAATCCAACTGCGGTTTTCATCCAGCGCTTTGAAGAATTGCTCTAACCAGCGGTCTTTGGTATAGACATGCTCGTAAGTATTGGGCCAGACGCCAAACTTTTCACCATCGTCTGCAAAGACCACAAGACGCTGACCGCTTTCATCAGCCACACTGTGCAAATACTCCAAAGTCTTCTCAACAGGCTGAAAGGGAATCGTGTAGCGCAGTGTTTTGGAAATGGGAAAAAGGTGTGTCGTATAGCCTTGTTCTTCAGTGATGTAGTAGCCTAAGAGTTGTTCCTCGCTAAGTCCAGCATACTTGAAGTGTGTGTCGTCCAAAATCACATAGCGAATGCCTGCCTGTGCAAGAGGCTTGGTGAGATGTTGTTCCCAGATGCGCTCGGCAAGCCAGAGCCCTACAGCATGAAAGCCAAAGTGTTTTTTGATAAACTTCGTGAGTTTTTCAATCTGACCGATTTTGTCCTCGTCGGGAATAACTGCTAAAATAGGCTCGTAGAAGCCACCGCTAATAAGTTCGATATTGCCGCGCTTAACAAGTGCACGAAGCTGGTCAAAAAAATCAGGATGCTTTGCCAAAAGCCACTCAAAGAGAATCCCTGTGTAGTGTTTGGAAATTTTTAGGTTTGGGAATTTCTCAAAGACATCGAGAAATGGCTTGTACGCGCGCTGGTAAGCATCCTCGAAAATTGAGTCGAAATTCCCAATAGGTTGATGATTGTGTGTGCCGAAAATGAGATTGATTTTTTTCATAGTGAGCGTGTAGGCTTCTTGTTTAGGCGCAAAGGTAAGGAATTACTTAGATTTTTTTTGAGACTGTTCAACGCAGCGGCACATGAGCATTTGAGCAAATATGTTTGACGACCTTGCGGTTATGAAGTGTAGTAGAATCCAAGTTCTCTCTGAACGGTTTGAGGCAGTTCAGGCAGAGCCGAACGCGGAATAAGAAAAGTTGAAAGATTAAAAAAGTCGGTAAAAATGCGATGGGCGTCGACGGTCTGTTTCAGATACTGATGTCCTGAAGAGCCGCCTGTACCGATTTTTGTGCCAATCATGCGTTGCACCATCATAGCGTGTTGATAGCGCCAAGTCGTAAAAAGCTCATCGATTTCGATAAGGGTATTGATTAAGCGGAAGGGCTGATGTAAAATCGGTTGCTCGCGGTAGAGCAGAATGAGCAAAGCGGCTTGTGTGGCGCGATGCGACAGTCGCCGCAGACCCTGCTGGCGTAGGTGCTCGTATTGAGTCTCATCAAAAATAGCAAGGAAGTTGGCTTCTGTTTTTTGCAAGGTCTCAAGCTCACGCGATTTTTCAGTTGCAGAAAGTGTCGGGTTAGAAAGAATGGTCTCACGATCGTGCTGCAGCATCTCAGAGACGGTGCGCTTGTAGCTTTGCCAAAAATCAAAATTACCAAATGAAAGAAAGGGCGTGCGTTCTAGCCATGCTTCAACAAGTTCAAAGAGCGAGGGTTTAGATTCAGAGTGTCTGACCAGCTCTTGATGCTCTGCGCGAAGGCGATGCTCATAAGCCGCTTGGCTGAAATTAACACGCTGCTCTCGCTGCAAGCCCAATCGGTTCTCGATAAGACGAAACTGCACGCTTTGAAACCCAGAGGCAGGCGAAAGAAAGTCACGAAACTCGAGGAAATCAAGCGGCGTCATGGTCTCCAAAATGCGGAACTGATCAATCAAGACTTTTTGAATTTCAGTGATGCGCTGCAGGCGTGCAACTGCTACGCCAAGATTTTTTTCATCGACAAACTGGCTTTCGAACATCTCACAGACGGATTCAAGCTCATGCAAAATTTGCTTGAACCATAGCTCGAAGGCTTGGTGGACGATAATGAAGAGCATTTCATCATGGGCAGGTTTGCCAAACTCCGCGCTGCGTAGCACTTGTGCGGAAAGCAATTGCTCTAAGCGAAGGTAGTCGGCGTAGTATGCAGGTGGATAGGGCTTAGTCATGGCTTGAACGATTTAATTGAGCATAGCATTATGTGCAAACTAAAATGTGATTAGTGTATTTTTAGCGAAATGTCGTTGCCACAAAATCTAACAAAATTTTAGGGGTGAAACGGATAGCAACTTACACTTTGGGTTGCAAACTCAACGCAGCGGAAACAGCAAGTTTAGCGGAAATCTTTTTGAAGCAGGGCTATGTGCTGGTGCCGTTTGGTCAAGAAGCCGATGTAACGATTATCAATACTTGTACGGTTACAGAAAACGCTGATGCAAAGTGCCGCAACATTGTGCGCCGTGCGTTGCGCGCTGCCCCAGAGAGTTTTGTAGCAGTCATCGGTTGCTACGCCCAACTTGAGCCTGAGGAGCTTGCCGCAATTGAAGGGGTAGATGTCGTTTTAGGAGCGAAAGAAAAATTTGATCTACCGCATTATGTTCGTGCGCAAAAAAATGAAGAAGCGCAAATTTTTGTCAGTGATATTGCAACCGTCGAAAACTTTGGGTTTGGGCATTCTATAACCATAAACGGTGTGCAAGATCGAACGCGTGCCTATCTCAAAGTACAAGATGGTTGCAATTACAACTGCTCTTATTGCACAATTCCACTGGCGCGAGGAAAAAGTCGCTCCGAATCAATCGAAAACATTCTGCAACAAGCTAAGATGCTGCTTGATGCGGGCTATCAGGAAATCGTACTGACTGGTGTCAATATCGGCGACTATGGCAATAAGCCCGATGGTTCACGAGGAGAGTCAAATTTCTTTGAACTGCTTCAAGCCTTGGACAGACTTCCAATTCCGCGCATTCGTATTAGTTCTATTGAGCCAAACTTGCTAAGCAGTGAAATGATTGATTTTATTGCTAGGTCGGAGCGCATTGTGCCGCATTTTCACTTACCGATGCAGTCGGGTTCAGCAGAGATATTGAGACGCATGCGCCGCCGTTATACCAAAGAGCTTTACCGTGCGCGTGTGCTTGAAGTCGTAGAAAAAATTCCGGATGTATGCATCGGTGCTGATGTTATCGTAGGCTTCCCGGGTGAGAGCGATGAGCATTTTGAAGAGACATACCATTTCATTGAATCACTGCCGCTTGCATACTTGCATGTCTTTACATTTTCAAAGCGTCCGAACACCGCTGCAGCTGAGGCTATTGACCAAGGCGAATTAGAAGAAACGCCAAGCAAGGTCAAACAAGCCCGCAATCGAAAGCTGCAAGAACTCTCATACTTCAAGAAGCGCAGTTTTGTAGAACGCTTTTTGGGCAAGAAAATGCCGGTGCTCTTTGAGGATGAATTCTCTGACGATGAAGAGCTTAGTGCAGAACCTGCCCAAGATGACAAACTGTACTGTTTTGGACATACTGCAAACTACTTGCGTGTAGGTGTAGAAATACCAAGCAAATCGTGGGCAAAAGAAAACTTAGTTGGAAAGTTTAAGTGCGTCGCACTCCTTTCACTCGATAGTGCGCTCAATGTCGTTGGCACACTTGCAGAAACGGTTTAGTGCTAAACCGTCAAAAACGGTTTTGCAAAACTAAGCACGCAAAGAGTGCGGTAGAAACTTTTGTGCAGGTTGCGTGTAGATTTGAGTCGTGGCTTCGAATGTGTATCTTGTGGGTAAAGTCTTCAGAACGAAAAGTGAAAGGTAGTATGGCAGTATGTGGTTGTCTTATTTTCAACTAAATCGAATGTCTATGATTGGCGCAAAGAGGCCTTTCACTGAAGAGGCAGTGGCAGCAGTGCCGCTCATGCGTTACGATGTGTATTATCATCAGATGCCAGATGGGACGGTTAAGCAAATCAACCCTTTCAATGGCACGGAAGTCTGGTCTGTGCCCGGACGCGGGAGCAAACCGCTGGACAACGAGGCGCCCGAAGCGGTAGAACAACTTGAACCAAAAGAGAAAGAAGATTACTGCTCATTTTGTGAGACACGCTACTTTGAAACACCGCCTGAAAAGTTCCGCTTGGTTCGTCAAGGCAATAGCTATCAGAAATTGCATCAACTTCCTGCATCGCAGTATTTCAATACGAAAGCGGAATTTCGGCGCGTACCGAACCTCTTCGAGATTGTCTCGCTCGACTACTGGCGACTGAACTACAATTTCAGGATGACAAAAGCGCAACTTGAGTGGCGCGAAAAGTATTTGAGTGAGCCTGAAGGAATGAAGCATGTGCTGAATGTGATTGATTACAAGCTCTCCAAACTTGGCAAAACCCCTGACGAAATCAAGGCGACATCGATTGACGAAAAATTAGCGATGGCAGATGCCTTTTTCGGCGGTAGCCATGAACTCATTATTGCAGGACGGCACTACAAGAGGGGCACAACAAAAAGCAACGAACTCTTTAGCTCGGGTGAAATGACGCCCGACGAACACGAAGCCTACTTCGTTGCCACTGTAGATGCCCTGCGCGATATCTACGCAAACAATCGCTATGTGCGCTATGTGAGCGTGTTCCAAAATTGGCTAAAGCCGGCAGGTGCATCATTTGATCACTTGCATAAACAACTGGTGGGCTTAGATAGCTGGTCTATCTCGATTGAAAATCAAGTGCAGATGGTGCGAAACAATCCTAATGTCTTCAACGAGTATGGACCAAACCTTGCTATTCACTACAACCTCGTCTTTGCCGAAAACGACTATGCTATCGCCTACTCTGCAATTGGGCATCGCTTCCCAACCATTGCAATTTATTCCAAAGCGGCAAATGCACGTCCGCAAGACCATACTGCTGAAGAACTGCGTGGCATGAGTGACCTTGTGCATGCCTGCCATGCGGCAATGGGCAGCGCAATTTCATGCAACGAAGAATGGTATTACACACCGATTGATTCCGTCTATAATATGCCATGGAAGATTTTAATCAAGTGGCGCATCAACATTCCGGCAGGCTTCGAAGGCAACACAAACATCTACATCAATCCAATTAGTCCCGTTGAGTTGCGCGATAAGGTTGTACCGCGTCTTTACAAAGTGCGTGAAGAAGGGCTTATTGCAAAAGGCATTGCAATTGCTGAAGAGTGTCCGTGTCGCCTCAACTCACTCAAATACTATATGCGTTAGACCAACGCGTTTGACAAGATGATGAAACCCGCTCGATAGGTCTTCCTAAACTCGCTCAACTGCGAGTTTTTTTATTGCTAAAAAGTGCACAAAAGCAAAATCAACGACTTGGTTTTGTTTTGCCTAAACATTAAAATTGAACTCGTCCTAAATTTTTAAGGCAGTCTTAGCTTTTTTTGAGGCTTAGGACAAAGCTCGAAAAGCTGAGCGCAAAGAAGAACGCGTTAGTTCATCGTAACTCTATCAAAAAGGAGGCTTTTCAATGAGAGCAAGTTCTCTACGCAAGATAATTTTTCAACTTTGCCTGTGTACGCTGATAGCGCTAGTGGCAACGACTGCGAGAGCGCAGACCACGACTGGCGAAATTCGCGGGGTGGTCATAGATGCGCTGTCGAAAGAACCGCTGGTCGGTGCGCAGGTCAGTATTAGAGATACAAAGATTGGAGCAGCAACGAATATCAACGGTGAGTTTGCGATTCGTCGGCTTGAGCCCGGTGAATACACTGTGGTCGCACGCTATATCGGATATAGAACGGCAACCAAGACCGTAAGCGTAACGGCAGGTGGCAGCACAAAAGTTGACTTAGAGCTTACACCGAGTGCGGTTCAAGCCGATGAATTGATTGTCACAGGGCAAGGTGTAGCGACAGAGAAACGCAAATTGACTACGGCAGTTGAGTCTATCAGTGCCGATAGGATTGACGGTGCGGTAAATAAGTCTCTCGACCGACTCTTGCAAGGCAATGTGCCGGGCTTGACGGCATATTTACCATCGGGGCTGCCGGGCGTGGGCGCACGCATTCAGACGCGCGGCGTTAAAAGTGCGCTGGGGAGCACTAACCCTGTAATCTATGTTGATGGTGTGCGCGTTGATAATGGCGATAACTTCGCAGGCGCATTTGGTCGTGGTGGACAAGTCAGTTCCGCGCTGGCAGATTTGCTTGTCGGCGATAACATTGAGCGCATTGAGATTATCAAAGGCGGGGCAGCCTCCACGCTCTATGGTTCTGATGGCGCAAACGGCGTAATTCAAATTTTCACAAAGAAAGGTGCAGCTGGTGAAGCAAAGTGGACCATCGGTGTAAATGTCGGTGCCGATAGCCCCGAACTGCGTTGGCTCTATGAACGCTACCTAGAAACAAATTACTTTCAAACGCCTTTCTTCCAACAGTATCGCTTGGGTGTAACAGGCGGCAGTGAAGCCTTGAGCTATAATATCAATGCCAAGGCGCAAGACTCGCGCGGACTGGTGGTCGGCAATAGAGTGCCAGATCGTTCATTCAATGCCGCTGCCGGCTTGAAAGCAATTGCGTCAGAAAAAGCGGACGTAGAAATCTCTGCAAGCGTAACGCGTACGCAGTTTGGCAATCCGCTGCTCAATAATGCCTTTAACGCTTACAACTCCATTGAAACAGAAGCACGTCTGCATCCTTATGTGCTTGGCGTAGTGCGCCGACTAGATGTGGGCACACCAGAGCGCCTGCGCTTCGTCCAAGATAGTCTCTTCCAGCAGTGGCTTATTCCTGAAAATCCAGAACAGGTTACACGACCAATTTTTACGCTGAACTTAAACTACGCTCCTATTAAGGAGTTTACTAACCGCTTCACGGTAGGCATTGACTATCGCTATAATGAAGCGCGTGATATTATTCCAGTCAACCCGGGCGAAGCCTTCAACCCGCTGGGGTCTATCAACCGAAGTTCGCGTGATTTTACCCAGATTACTCTGGCTTACACCGGTAACTACAAACTGCCTGAATTGGGTCCACTCACCACACAAATTGCCTTCGGTTTCCAAGGGTTCCGTCAAGAGACCAGAGAAATTTTTGCAACTGGCTCCCAAATTGCCCCCGGCACACGTGATTTTGATAACGCTGCAGTGATTACAGCCGGTGAAGTCAATTCACAACTTTTTACCGGCGGAGCCTTTATCAATCCAGTGATTGGTATCAACGACCGTATCTTCCTAGACCTCGGGGTGCGTATCGATGGAAGTACGGCGTTCGGACAGCAAGTCAGCTACCTTTTCTATCCAAAAGCAGGTATCTCATGGAATGTCTCAGAAGAAGGGTTTTATCCTGATGCACTCAAAGATGTGGTGTCGGGCATGAAACTCAGAGCGGCGATTGGAACCGCAGGTGAGTTCCCACCGCCATTTCTGCGCGACCGTACCTTCGCAATTAGCCCATACCTCGGTGATGTAACGATTACATACGCCAACTTCGGCAACCGCGAACTTAAACCTGCCATCACAACCTCCATTGACTTAGGTGTCGAACTCTCACTGTTTCAAGATCGCGTGTCGTTCGAGTTCGACTGGTATCGTCAAGAGACGACAAACTCCTTCTTCTCTGTCTTCCAAGATCCTGCTTCGGGCTTTATCGGTGCACAACAAACTAACATTGGAAGAATTGAAAATGCTGGCATTGAGCTTTCGCTAAAAGCAAATGTGATTCAAGAGCAGAATTTTGATTTAAGCGTGCGTGCCTCTTACACCACCTTGTATAATCGTCTCACCGACCTTGGTGGTTCAGCGCCGTTTGCGGTAGGAGGGTTTGCGTATGCACAAACGCGTGCTGAGCAAGGCTATCCCATCGGCGTCATCCGAGTCAATGTACCTCAAGCAGGTCCTGATGGAATCTGGCGCGGGGGATTCATACAAGAGTTGCGCGGCTCACCTGTGCCATCATCCTACGGTTCGTTTGGCTTAGACATGACCATTTTCCGAGACCTGAGCGTCAGCGCGCTCTTAGAGTACAGTGTCGGTGCACAGTTGCTCAATCAATGGAGAGCACGGCGACAAGTTAATGCCTTTGGCTTCCGCAACCGCGAAGCTGGTTCATTAGAGACAACCTATCCCGTTTATCCTGAAATCGGCGAATCGCTGATTCGTAACCCGCTCACGAACGATGCGATTTATCCCAGAGACCCACAGTCGGTGAGTTTGCTCATTGATGGCAGTTGGGTAAAGCTGCGCGAGGTAAGCCTGCGCTATCGTGTGCCACGCTCGCTGTTTGGCAACCTGTTTGCAGGGGTAACGCTTTCGGCATCGGTCAGAAATCCGATTGTGCTGCTGGCTCATCCAGAAGTTGACCCAGAGACGCAATTTATCCGCGAAGGTCGTGGCTTAAATGTAGGCGGCATTGTGGGTGGCACAATCAGTGCGCCACGCCAATTCCGATTTGGTATTGATGTCAATCTCTAATCTGAAAAGTAGAGATGGCGTGGCATCTGCATTTACGAAACCTAAAAATCAAATAACCAATGAAAACTTTACTGAAGAAGACAAGAAAAATCTCAATATGGCTGCTTGCAGCGTCCTGCTTTGTAGCAGGAGTTGCAGCATTAAACTTAGGCTGTGCTCCGGGCAATCTCTTTGACCCGACACGCGTGCAAAATGACAACGTCACAGAGGACAACCTGATTGCAAATCCAGACAATACAACGCGTGGCATTTTAACTGGGCTACGACGCACATTAACAATTGGCTATGGCGCGCTGGGTACGCTCACTGAACTGGCTTCAGATAATTACACCAATGCCACATCATTTGTCTCCCAACTTTTGGATACACCAAGCTTGATTGCCAGCACAGACCTCACACTGAGTGGTGGAGCAGCCTATTTTAACTTGCTGCGAGTCAATGCAGTGGCTGAGTTTGCCTTCACAAGCATTATTCCTAACGACCGACAAGCTACAAACTTGCAGCGTGCCGAAATTCGATTCTTGCAAGGTCTCGCACTCACCCTGCTAGCAGAAAACTGGAGTCACTTCCCGATTGAGGACAAGGGACAACCCCGTGCGGCACGAGAGGTGATTGAAATTGCAGTCCAGCGTCTACAAGAAGCCCAGACATTTGCCGCTACAACGCCAAATGTAACAGCAGCAAATAACCTTGGAGATGGCGTAGGCGATATTCGTGCAAACATTCTCCTTGCACTTGCACGTGCGCAGCGGCTATTGGGCAATAAAGCAGAAGCACGTCGCAATGCTGAACAGGCTCTGCAGCGCCGAGCGGATTATGTCTATTATGTGCGCCCAGACATTACCAATGGTCCTGTGCCAGACATTTACAATCATGCTCTCATTCGGACAGACAATAACTTCCAACCGCTGCCACGCTTGGAGTTCTTGGACCCAAAGTGTGCAAGCATTCAAGGTGCAACGCCGTTGCCTCTTCTGAAAGCCGAAGAGTGCCACTTAATTCTGGCAGAGATTGCGCTCTCGGATAATAATCTCGCCGAAGCACGCGCTCAGATGCGTAGCGCAGTTGCACTGGCGCGCCGCCGACCAACAGAGTTATTCTCTGATGCAAATGAACGCCGCATTGCAAGTCCAGCTGGACCGTCACTGGCAGCACTAACCTCAGCGGCAAATTTTCCGGGTCCGGGAAACCTGCCCTCGCGCATCTTGGTCTTGTCTAGTCCCTCTGTGAGATTGACAAGCAACGCTGATTCTGTCTATGCTGCCTCACTTGTGCGTCGACGCGGAGCAGGCTCACCGCAGTTTGCGCTGCCTGTCATCTCAGGCACAAGTCTGACTGAGGCAGATATTGACGCACTGCCTGCAGACCGCACTGCTATGGTGCGCACACTCTATCTACTGCGTCAAGAAATTTTCTTCCTCGAAGCGCGCCGGATGAGCGACCTTGGCATTCGCTTCCCCGTGCCAGAGCGTCAAACGCAGACCAACCCCAATATGCCGCTCGGCTCGCCCGGCACACTGGTAACCGTGCCAGAGTGGATACCAGCCGGGAATGCCGCACTCAATACATACACGGTAACCACATCAGGCGGGCTTACTATCGTTACCATTCAAACAGATATGAACGACGTGATTTCAAGAAACATTGCGCGAATTTCACCCTTTGCAGGTTTCTAAAATCAGCGTCCAACTCTTGGAAAAACTTGAACTCAAACACTTATGCCGAAACACAATAAAAAAGTTCTGACGCTTATACTCCTTGCAGCGCTTAGCCTCTGGGCTGGAGCCTGCACGATTAAAGCAACCAACTACGAGCTACCAGCACTAACAGCAGTACGGTTTGTGCATGCTGCGCCAAATGCACCAAGCGTCAATGTGCTGCTCAATGATAACAAGTTCAATGATACAACCTTTGCTTTACTTGGCGCCGCAACGCCAACCGCTGCACCAGTAACCATTGCGTTTCAAGGCACAAGTGGCTTTGTACCGGTCAGTGCAGGGACAACGCGTATTCGTGTGTTTCCAGCAACGCCAAGAGCAAGACCCACAGGAAATGTGCAACCTGTAATTGATGCCACTGATGATTTTCCAGCAGATGGCGCAAAAACTTACTTTGTGGTGGGCAATGCAGCACCGCTCTCGGTGGTCATCAGCGACGATAAAATTTTGACGGACATTTTAGATACGGTAAACTTTGCAAATGCAATTCGTGCCGGACGTGCCGGCGTTCGTGTAGCGCATATGTCGCTCTCGGCATCGCCAATCAACGTCAATGTCGTCGCACAGCGCGTAGGAGCACCCACAGCGACCACCCTCTTCTCAAACGTGGCGCCACGTACAATTTCAGACATCGCACAAGTTGATGCGGGCAACTACAATATCTTTGTGCTCCGTGCAGGTGCTGCTGATACCTTGGGCAGATTAACAAATCTGGCAATTGGCAGCCGCCGCGTCTTTACAGTTATGGCACGTGGAACTGCCGATAGCACACGCCCGGGCTCACCAGCAGCCTTCGGCTTGACTGTGCTTACCGATAGATAAGGTGCTAAATTGTAAGTGCAGATGTGTAACGCTGGCAAGATTCAAGCCCATCTTGTCAGCGTTTTCTTTTTAGCCTGAACGATACTGAAGTCGTATTTTTGAAGTGTAAAATGCTCAAGGAAAAAGTAAATCAAATGGCAATTGAAGAAGTCGATGTGGCTATTGTCGGTGCAGGACCCGCAGGGGCAAGCACAGCAATTGGACTAAAACATACACCGCTGCGTGTTGCCGTCTTCGATAAAGCCAAGTTCCCACGCGATAAAATCTGCGGCGATGCACTCAGCATCAAAATATCGGAAGCCATGAGGCAACTTTCGCCTGATTTGCTAGAAAAATTTGAACACTTCACAGAAAAAGTTTGTACCAATGCGGTCAAAATTGTCTCGCCAAGTAATGATTGTTTAGAAATTGTCTTTAAGCCAAAAAAACATTTTTCAGGCAGTACAATTGGCTATGTCAGTCGCCGAGTGGATTTCGATAATTTTTTGGTCGAGCAATTTCGCAATGCTCCAAATATCACGTTCTACGAAAACACGCCTATTGATGAGGTAGAAGTGCATCGTGAGTATGTAGAACTGCAAGCAAAGGGGCGCATTATACGCACAAAAATCGCCGTTGCCGCCGATGGTGCACACTCACTTTTGGCGAAGCGACTTGCAAACTTCAAGCTCGATGAGCAGCATTACTCCGCAGCAGTACGCGCTTACATCAAAGGCATTGCCGATACGCGTCCTGAAAATTATGTAGAGTTTTATCTGCTGCGCGATCTCAGACCGGGATACCTCTGGATATTTCCACTACCGAATGGGCTGGCTAATGTTGGCTTAGGTATGCTTTCAGCAGCGCTGCACAAAAAGCGTATCAATCTGCGCCAAAAACTCCTTGAGATTCTCCGCACACACCCGCAGCTTGCCTCACGCTTTCAACATGCAGAGATTGTAGGCGACATCAAAGGCTTTGGATTGCCGCTTGGTTCAAAGCGATTTCACATTTCAGGTGAGCGCTTCTTGCTCACGGGCGATGCAGCGTCGCTCATCGACCCGCTCACGGGTGAAGGCATCGGTGAAGCCATGCTCTCGGGCACCTTTGCAGCAAAGCATATCCTCAACTGCTTCAAAGCGCAAGACTTTTCTGCCGCATTCAATAAACAATATGATGAAATGGTTTATGGCAGACTGATGCCGTCGTTCCGATTGCACAGTGTGCTGCAGAAAGTTGCAGCAACGCCATTTCTTGTCAATTTGCTGGTGCGTAAAGTCGGGCGAAGTGAATATCTGAAAGATACTGTGGCAGGAATGGTCGAAAATTTTGAATTGCGCAAAAGACTGGGTCAGCCTAGTTTTTACTTGCGTCTCTTATTCGAGTGAAGCAGAAGAGCGCAGTTCTTGGAGTCGTGCTAGACCTTTCTTGCCAATATCACGCCGATACACGGCACCATCGAAATGAATATGTGAGACGGCTTCATAAGCATCTTTAAGTGCTTGCTCGAGTGTCTCGGAAATTGCGGTTACAGCAAGCACTCTGCCGCCAGCAGTGTAAAGTTTGTCATGCTCAAAGCGTGTGCCAGCATGAAACACCACAATCTCGCTGCCGCCTTCTGACGAACATGTGCTATCAAAATGACAATGACCAGTAATCAACTTGCCAGTTTCATAGCGGTCAGGATAGCCTTGCGATGCCATCACAACCGTAGCAGCAAACTTTGGTAAGGTTTCAAGTAAGCAAGAAGAAAGTGTACCATTTAAGGCGGCAAGCAAAACCTCAAGCAGCGGGGTACGCAGCAAGGGCAAAATAACTTGTGCTTCGGGGTCGCCCAAGCGCGCATTGAACTCGACCACGCGGGGTTCATCAGCGTGAATCATCAATCCCACATAGAGAAAGCCTTGATAAAGATTACCTTCTTCACGCATGCCGCGTAAGGTCGGCTCAACAATTCGAGTCTCGATTTTGTAAAGAACTTCAGGGGTAACAATCGGTGCGGGTGCGTAAGCGCCCATGCCACCAGTGTTTTTCCCAGTGTCACCATCGCCGATGCGTTTGTGGTCTTGCGCAGTAGGCAGAATTTTGTAATGAATCCCATCCGTGATAAGAAAAACACTAGCTTCTTCACCGGGCAAAAATTCCTCGATAATAACTTCCGCCCCTGCATCACCGAAAATTTTCTTCTCAAAGAGCGCAGTAAGGGCTTCAAGTGCGTCACCTTTGTGATAAGCGACGGTAACGCCTTTGCCACCTGCAAGTCCACTGGCTTTGATAACGATAGGAAATGCCTGTCGCGATGAAATATATGCGCGTGCCGATTCGTAATCGGTAAAGTGTCGAAATGGAGCCGTGGGGATATTGTGGCGCTGCATGAAAGCTTTCGCAAAAGCTTTGCTGGTTTCAAGTTGCGCCGCACGCTTTGTTGGTGCAAAAATTGTTAAGTTCTCTTGTTGAAATCTATCCGCAATACCAAGCGCAAGCGGTTGCTCTGGTCCAACGACTGTAAGGTCAATTTTCTTTGAATGTGCAAATTGCACCAATGCATCTATGTCGGTTGCGGCAATCTCGACGGCTTCGGCAATTGAGCCGAGGTAACGAATTCCACCGTTTCCGGGAGCGACAAAAATTTTTTCAACTTCTGGTGACTTGGAAAGTGCCCAAGCAAGCGCGTGCTCCCTGCCACCATTCCCAACAACTAAAATGTGCATCAGCGTTTGCTTTGGATTAGGAAAAGCCAAAAATACGATTTTGCAGTCATTGGAAAGAAAGCCAAATACAAGTCAGTCGGTTCGCAATTTGGCGTGCGCTATGCATGCATCACAGCGCTGCATCTCAAAGACCTGCGCGCAGCGAAAGAATAAAATTTCTGCCCGGTGCAACAAGACCTGAACTGTATGGACGATAGCGCACATCCGCCAAATTTTCTATACCTGTGCTAATCGTGAACACATCGGAGAGTTGATACATAGCTTTGAAATTAAGCGTAAGCCAAGCCGGCGAGAAAGGTCGTCCATTCTCGTCACGTGCATAAATGAATGGCTTATCGCGCTCTTCAAGGTTAAGATTGTCGAAGCTGATTTCTCCGCTGTACACTGCATAGAACTGTGCGTCTAACTTAGGCATAGAAAAACCAAGACGAGTGATGCCAAACAGCGGCGCAGCATGTCGCGAACGGCTCAAGTCGCCATTGTCCATTTCTTCAGTACCGATTTGCCAATTGAGGCGCGATGAGAAATTAAAACCAAAAGGTAGCTGTAGCTCGAGAGCAGTTTGAATGCCGTAGACTGTCGCAAATGCTGCATTTTGTATGGCTTGTACGCGTTTTAAGCTCCCATCGAAAAAGATGCTATCGCGCCCGTTGACTTGAAAGTTACGCCGCACCATGGCGCCATCTAAAAACGTGTAGTATCCGAAAAGCTCAAGTTTTGCACGCTCACCGAAGAGTTTAGTAATGCCGATTTCGCCATTGTAAGCATACTCTGCACGCAAGTTAGGATTAGGCAAGACAACCGTATTCAGAGGTTGGTCGAAGACCTTGCCGATGTCATCGACATTTGGTGCGCGAAAACCTGTTGAACCATTCAGCGTGATTGTCCACTCATCTCCGGGTGAATAGATAACGCCAAGACTGCCGGTCAGCGCACCATTGCTAAGTGAAGCAGTCGTGAAATCAAACGGAAAGAAGCGAAGGTTGCGTGTAAAATCAGATGAATTAGAAAAATAGTTGTAGCGCGCGCCAGATTGCACGAGCACTTGCTCAGATGCACGAAATTGATAGTTCAGATACGCTGCATAAGACGACCACTTGGATTGTGGGTAACGGTCAGCAACAGGCAACGGTGCGCCTGTGCGAATGTCTATGCCAGAGCCATTCGATTGGACATCATTGAGCACCACTTCGGCGCCGTAGTAAAAACGATGAGGTCCAACAAACTTCGTGATATCGAGATTGAGAGAGTATGCGCTAACGTCTTCAACTTGTGTGCGCAAGCGAAATCGCTGACTCCCACTGAAATTTCGGTCAATGCGACTTTCTTGGAAATACTGCAATCCGAAGCGCAGTGTAGCCACATCGTAGAATGCATTGTTGGTATAATTTGAAATGCTCAAATTGTGCATGGTCCACTTTTGTGGTCCGTAGTTCCAGACCGCACTGCGCGGCAAGCCATTTGCGGTTGTTTCAATGAGCCTATCGTAACGCGCATACTCGGAAGTTTCCGAAAAGTGAAACCCATACTGCACATCCCACGCATCGGAAATCTGCACGCGAACTTTTTGCATCAAGTTAATTTGCGAATAATTATTCGGTCGTTGCAGAAGAGGGTTATCGTTTGTAACGATGCGATCGAGGCTATCGATGCGAATGACATAAAACGGACGGAGATATTCATCGCGACCGTTGCGTCCCATTAGCAAGTCGCTGAAAGTGTAACTACTAAAACTTGTCAGCAAAGCAAAATTTTTCCAGCCGATATTGAGGTCAAAGTGCCCAGTTTGTTCAGAGTTCGCAGAAGAGAAGCGTCCGAGCGCCGAAGCGTTGATAAAAACATCATCATCGACGGCAGAGAATTTCGGCGTAAGTGTCTGAAAGTTCATCACGCCGCCGATGGCATCGCTGCCATAAATCACAGAGCCCGGACCAAAAAAAACTTCTGTGTTCTCAATTGCCAAAGGGTCAAGCGAGATAACATTTTGAAGGTTGCCAGCGCGAAAAATGGCTGTGTTCATACGAATGCCATCGACAGCATAGAGCAAACGGTGCGTAGCAAAACCGCGAATCATAGGACTGCCACCGCCTTGCTGACTTTTCTGAATGAAGACTTCACCAGAACTGCCAAGCAAATCTGCAGCCGTTTGTGGATTAAACAGGGCGACATCTCTTGGTGAAATCACAGTGATTTTACTGGGCACATCGTGTTTGCGCTGCTCCCAGCGTGTGGCACTGACAACAATTTCATTGGCGGAGACAGGTGACGAAGTAAGAAACACCTCAAAGCCACGCTCCTTAAGCGATGCATAGCTTAGGCTAACTGGCTTATAGCCATATAACCAAATGTCAATTTTTTCAGAGTCTTTGAAGGCAGAGATATTTGCTTCACCCTTGGTATTGGTGGTAGTAAAAAGTGCAGGCGATTGACTCAGGATTTTGACGCCAGCAAGCACTTGCTTGGTATCTTTATCGCGCACAGTTAAGGTTTGTGCATTAAGAAGTGCAGGGGAAAGTAAAACAAAAAAGAATGCGATAAGTTGTCTCACTTTCAAGGATAGATTGTATTTTTTTACTTCTCAAATGTGCCTGAGCTTTGTAAAGAGCGAACATGTCCTATAAAACAAAGATGCAAAACTTTGGGCTTAGTTCAATAAAATACAAGGTGCTGTGCCTGCAATTGTGGCTTACGCTGCTGACCGTGCAAAGCGTACAGGCACAAAGCCATGAGGCAATAATGCAGAAATTTTCACCTGCAATGTTGCACCGAATTGAGCAAGCAAAAGACAGTGAGCGTCTGAAAGTGCTTGTGGAGATAAAACGCAAGTCAGCGCGTGTCTATCAGCCTGAAGAGTTGCTGTCAGCCAGAGCAATTCAGCGGCGAATGAAAATGGTGCGGAGTGGGGCACTGCCGAGCCTCATCACAGAAGAAGATATTCCTTTTGATGAAACGGATTTGCAAGAAGTTGCCAAAAGAGGGCTCAAAATTCGGCATACCTTGAAATGGCTTAGTGCAGTTAGTGGTGAAATTCAAGTCAAGGATTTACCAGTTCTCGCAGCTTACAATGCAGTTGTGGCAATCAATGAACTGCCACAGCATAGAAAAACAGACAGAAGCAAATTAGATGGTGACTTTATTCTTGAATCACCAAGAGAAGTGCCGACTTCAGAATTAAGTCGTGCACAGGCTTCAAGAGCAAGTGCAACAGAGACAAAGCTAACACGAACGAATGCGATTGACTATGGGCAATCACTGGCGCAACTTGCACTCTCCAACATTCCAGAGGTTCATCAGTTAGGTATTACAGGACGTGGCGTGTTGATGGCAAATTTTGATGCAGGCTTCGGGAATCTTACACATGAAGCTTTTCGCACGCTGCGCGTTATAGCACGATATGATTTTGTTGCGAACCGCAGTGAATTAGGTGTGCACTCGCACGGTACGGCAACGATGGGCGTCATTGCGGGCTATCAACCGGGAAGGCTGATTGGAGTAGCATTCGACGCAGAGTATGCTTTGGCGCGCACAGAGGATGTGCGGTCAGAAACGCCTGTTGAAGAAGATAACTGGGTGGCAGCTGCGCAGTGGGCAGATAGCTTAGGTGCTGATATTATCACAAGTTCATTGGGCTACTTGGATTTCGACCCACCATTTCCGCCATACCGATGGCAAGATATGGACGGTCGCACAGCAATTTCAACACGAGCCGCTGCACGTGCTGCGCGCCTTGGTATTGTGGTCGTCAATAGTGCCGGTAATGCTGGGTTTGTTGCCGCGCCAGCCAATACCTTGAGCGCACCAGCGGATGCTGATAGCATCATCAGTGTTGGAGCGGTAAATAGCGCAGGTGTGCGAGCACCGTTTAGTTCTGTTGGTCTAACTGCAGATGGTCGAATCAAACCAGATGTGATGGCGGTAGGTGTTAGTGTTTTTACTACGGGTCTTGCCACGTCATCGAGTTATGTCGTTGCAAACGGCACATCCTTTTCGTGTCCAATTGTGGCAGGTGTTGCAGCGCTCTTGCTGTCTGCAAATCCAGCGCTAACGCCAGTGCAAGTGCGAAATATCTTGAGACAAACAGCAAGCCAGAGCCATGCGCCAAATCGTGAAATGGGCTGGGGTATTGTCAATGCGAGGGCAGCACTGGAGCGTGTGCGTCAGGTGTCATCCATAGAAACATCGCCAAAGGTAGGTAAAGCGTTTGAGCTCTATCAAAATTATCCGAATCCATTCAATCCGACAACGGTGATTGCATATCAACTGCCTGTAGCAAGTGAAGTGAGTCTAAAAGTGTTTGATGCACTTGGGCGGGAAGTTGCCACGCTGGTGCGTGCAAGACAAGATGCAGGACGATACAGTGTGCCTTTTTCTGCTGCAACTTCTCGCCTTGCGTCAGGTATCTATTTCTACCGCTTGCAAGCAGGAACATTTTCAGAAACAAAGAAGATGCTGCTTGTAAAATAGTGTGGCTCACCGATTTCTGCTTCTTAGAAATTTTCAACTGAACTTATCCAAATGCTAATGAACGCAGCAAAACAAACCTTTCCACCAAAGAATGAGCAGCTTGACCTGATTTTGCGCAATACAGTTGAGGTAATTCCAGTTGAAGACTTAGAGCGCAAAATTGAGCGTAGTCTTGCAACAGGCGAGCCGCTCAAAGTTAAACTTGGTGCTGATCCTTCACGACCGGATTTACATCTTGGGCATGCAGTAGTTTTACGCAAACTGCGTGACTTTCAAGATTTAGGGCATCTTGCCATTCTCATCATTGGTGATTTTACCGCAATGATTGGCGACCCTTCGGGCAAAAGTAAAACGCGCCCGCAACTTTCGCGCAAAGAAACTCAGCAAAACGGGCAAACTTACTTTGAACAAGCCTCAAAAATTCTCGACAAAGACAAAACCATCATTCGATACAATTCGGAGTGGCTAAGTAAGATGACATTTGAAGATGTCATTCGTTTAGCAAGCCGATACACTGTAGCGAGAATGTTAGAGCGTGATGATTTCACGAACCGCTATAAAGCAGGCGAGCCTATTGCCATCCATGAGTTGCTTTATCCACTGGCACAAGCCATGGATTCTGTAGAACTCAAAAATGATGTTGAGCTTGGCGGCACTGACCAAAAATTCAATCTCTTGGTCGGGCGCGACATGCAGCGTGAATATGGCTTAGCTGAAGCACAAGTGTGTATTACGATGCCGCTTTTAGAGGGCATAGATGGTGTTCAAAAAATGTCAAAGTCGCTCGATAATTATATCGGCTTTAATGATCCGCCACGCGAGATGTATCAACGGATGCTGAAGGTGCCAGATAGCCTAATAATGAAGTATGCACAATACACCGGCGTGCTGAATGGGAACGACCTAAAAGTGTTGGAACAGCTCTTGAAAGAATCGCCACGAGAAGCGAAGCATTTTCTTTGTGAAAAAACGGTAGCCTTCTTTCATTCAGCAGAAGCAGGTCAGCGCGAAAGAGAGGCGGCAGAGAGCATTGCTCAAGGTGAAGTACCTGATGATATTGAAGAAGTGCATGTCAATGCTGATGAAATTGGTTTGTTAGATGTGATGGTACTAGCTAAGGTTAGTGCGTCAAAGAGCGAAGCGCGTCGACTTGTAGAGCAGGGGGGCGTAAGCATCGATAATCTTAAAGTCAGTGATGCCAAGCAAATTTTGCGACTCGATGGTGAGAAAATCATCAAGGTTGGCAAACGCAAATTTTTCCGCGTAAGAAAGGTTTGAAGGAGCACTCTTTTACAAAGTTGCACTGACCGAGAAGTATAACACAGATTAAAAAACAAAAGGCGAATATCCATTCGCCCTTTATTGAGTTCATGCTCATTGAGTCTTAGTCGCGCAGGCAAAGCAGATTACTTCATCTTATTTTGCAGATTCTTGAAAAATTCGCTGCTGCTTTGCGGAGCGGCGGCTGGTGCAGGTTTAGGTGGTGCTTGTTCCGCCGTTGATGCGCCGGTGCCAGTTTTCTGACCGATGCGTTGCAAGGTCAGTTTGCTGATGAGTTTCAAAGTCTCCATCAAACCAGTGCCTTTGAAGGCGACCGCTTCTGTATATGGAAAACCATAAGGATTGAGTTCGCGTTGCAGTTCCTCAATCGAGTAGACATTCGGCAAGTCGCGCTTATTGTATTGGATGACGACAGCGAATTTGGCAAGGTCAATGCCATATTCGGCGAGGTTATCTTTCAGGTTCTCTAAGCTCTCTTTGTTCTCTTGCATTTTGCCTTGTTGCGAATCTGCAACAAACACGACGCCATCGACGCCATTGAGCACAAGTTTGCGTGTCGTGTTGTAATAGACTTGTCCCGGAACAGTATAAAGCTGGAACTTGGTGTTAAAGCCTTTGACCGAGCCAAGTGAAAGTGGAAGAAGGTCAAAGAAGAGCGTGCGGTCTTGCTCTGTGGCAAGTGAAATCATCTTGCTGGCGGCGTCTTGTGGTACCATCTGGTGGATGACTTGCAAGTTTGTGGTCTTGCCGCTCATACCGGGACCGTAGTAGACGATTTTGATGATAATCTCTTTATTCGCGTAGTTGATGTTCGCCATTGTCGTCAGTGAGAAATTTAGATGTTTTGGAACTCTGGTTTAACAATACTTGCAATACGATGTGCGGCGTCTTGAACTACAGACTGCAATTTAT
Organism: Candidatus Thermochlorobacter sp.; assembly: GCA_046291735.1. Taxonomy (GTDB): domain Bacteria; phylum Bacteroidota; class Chlorobiia; order Chlorobiales; family Thermochlorobacteraceae; genus Thermochlorobacter. Next base: position 83,870 of record JBKBSK010000002.1, read on the forward strand.
CTAAGTTTTCCTTTTTTGAAAAAACAAGCAAAAATACGTCAAATATCGGAACAACAATGATTAGACGAGTCTCTTGCACAATGCAAAGTTGATTTGCCGATTCACCAAGTTCTTGAAGTTGGCGGAAGACCCCATCAAGCAGTTGATGAAAAATTGGAGAAAGAGCCACATGTGCATCTTTACTTGCAAAAGAACTGGCGAGCGTAAGACCGTCGCTATCGGCTATAAGTGCACCTTCTACGGATGAAAGCTCAGAAAAGAGCGAAAGTCCGTCGCTAAAATTTTGCATAAAGATTCGTCTATGAGTCGGCGTGAAATCTTAGAATGTACAATTTACTAAATCGGCGATAATTACGAAAGCGCCTACAAAATTTTCTTGATGGTCTCGGATTCTCGATCAATGGCTTTGAACATATCGCCTGAAGAGACGTGAGCAGGAGAGATGACAATAAAGAGAATGTCATTGCCCTGCACATTGCGAATCATCACAGTTTTGTTGCTATACCGCAAAACAATTTCGTTGAGTCCGCCGCCAGAAATAGACTTACCAACGGCAAAAATTCCGGGTAGGAGTTTGGAGATTTCATCGCCTGATTTGGTTAAGTCGATAGCGGACTGACTAACGCGCTTATCTAGAACAAAGCCGGTATGCGTAACGAGGAAAGCCGCTTCAGCACGTGCATTTTCCAAGACACGGTCGAGCATACGAGATGTATCTGCTACATCATCTTTAGGTGCAGCTGGGGTTTGGATACGAATCGTCGGCTTTTGCGGTTGAGGCTCTGGTGCTGGGGCGTCGCCGAGATCCATGCCCATAGCTTCTATCATCAGTTGTTCCCAGCTCTCAACGATTGTAACCGTCGGCGGGATTTGTTCAATCGTGTCAAAGCTGCCGCCGCGCCATGTGAGAATTTCAAAAAAGGCGTCTTTGCCTGAGCGTGGCGTGCTGGTTTCAGCATGGGTGATGTTGCCTTTGTTGAAGCAAATGATGCCTTCAGCACTGCCATCGCCACGCTTGATGTGCAGTGTGGAAGTTACACGCGAAAGACAGTTCATCTGGATGACATCCATCAGTTGCAAACCCGGAATAACACCTTGAACGCTCTCGGAAGAGGACTGCGCTTCACTCTTAGCGGCTTGCTCACGGCGAGCAAAAAAATCCTCAACCACACCAAAGAGCTTCTCTAAGTCGAACGGTTTTTCAATGTAGAGCAGCGAGCCACGACGTGAGGCTTCTTCTTGAACAGCTGCCGAGCCGTAGGCGGTCATCACAATGACGCCAATATCAGGATAGGTCGTGCGAATGTGGCGCAATAAATCAATGCCTTGAACTTTGCTATTCGGCATTTTCAGGTCAGTAATGACAAGATCGAAAGGCTCTTGCGCAAGAATTTGCTCGGCAAGATCGCCACTTTGGGCATGCTTGGCATAGTAACGACCAGAGCGCGAGAGCGTTTTCAAAATACCAATTGGAATGTTTTCTTCATCATCGACCACGAGCACACGTCGATGACCCACGGAATCTGCGACTTGAGTAGACATAGCTATATGCGTGAAGTTTTAATTTGGCGACACAGTGAAACTTCTCTGAAAGATGTGTGGCATGTCGAGAATATAAACATGTTTTTGGCGATGTTCAAAGTAGCCAAGAAGATATTCTGGCTTAGGAAAAATTGGTTCTCGTGTAACCAGCGCCGCATCAATCGGTAAAATTTGGGTATCTTCAACAAGCGTTACAGGAAGCACTTCGTTTACGGTTGAGCAAAACGTGACACCTGAGACTTCAAAAATGACAGTAGAATCCATCGTGATTGAATGCGCTTGGCGATAGAGACCAATCTGCAACACGTTGTCCAAAAAAAGTTTGGCAATAAAGCGTTTGTTATAGAACACGAGCCCCCCAAAGTTCGGTTTGAGAAGAGGTGCATCAAGGTGTGGAATCACGGGTAGAGCGCGACGCACATATTCAGCTGGTATACCGAAGTAGAACCGCCCAATACGTACAACAAAAAAGGATTTCATCACCAAACTCAAAGATTGCCAGTCGATTGAACATACTCAGCGACATATCGGAAAGCATGCTGTACGTCAATAAGCAAAAGATGCGACCGATTAAACTCAACTGCTAATGGGTAAAGATGAGGATAAAGAAACACTTCTTGCGGTAGAGGAAAGCTTGTCTCAGAGCGAAACTTCCCTAAAACGCGCGAGACGAGCACGGCAAAAGACAGTTCTGCTTGAATGACAATGACCACTACTTTTTCAAGCGCAGATGAAGGTGAAAGTAGAAAAAAATCAGCAAAATTCAGCAAGGGAATTTTTGCGTTTTGATAAAAGTAAGAGCCCAGATACGGCTCAATGAGCAGCCGATCGTCAGACGAAGCCAGCTCGACGATTGACTTAACGACGGCTGTATCTATGCCAAAAAGCTTGCCTGCAATTTCAACAACAACGGCTTCACCTGAATATGTGAAAGGCACATGCTGACCAAGAGCAACAGAAGACATAATTGAGCGCAATTAGGATACGAAGTTTTCAATCGTCTCAATAAGTTGTTGCGGATCGAAGGGTTTGTTGAGAAAAGCGTTTGCGCCAAGTTCAAGACCTGTACGGCGGTGCTTATCTCCGGCGCGCGCCGTAACGATAATAATCGGTAAATCTTGATACTCTGGCATTTTGCGAATTTCGGAGACAAGTTCAAAGCCGTTCATGCGAGGCATTTCAAGGTCACTGATGACAAGGTCAGCGTTCGATGTAGGTAAGCGGTTCAAAGCCGCAAGACCATCATCAGCAGAGATAACGGTAATGTCAGCATTTTTCAGAACGGATTGAACATACTTGCGGACGCTAGGCGAGTCATCGGCATGAAGCACTGTAATTTTAGCGCCTTTGCGACGGCGACGCTTAACCGTAGGCATAATCGGCTCCGTGCTAACTGCAATAGTTTCTGCTGCGGCACTGTCGACCGAGACATGCACATCACGAGAGCGAGATTCTTCGGAGCGTAAGAGATAATCAATATCCAAAATGATAATCACCTGACCATCGCCAAGAATCGTGGAGCCGATAACACCGGGAACGTTGCGTAAGTGTTTGCCGAGGGTCTTGACGACAATTTCTTCCTTGCCGATAAGTTTTTCGACGGCGACAGCAACTTTTTTCTGCTCTTCTTCGAGTTGAATGATGACGACAGCGACTTTGGCTTTGAAATGCAAAACATCGGATTGATACCCGAGCACGTCATTGAGGTATCGCAATTCGATGCGTTCATCGCGCAGCGTGATGTAGCGTTTGCCATCCTCGTCTTGCTCAATGATATCTGTTGAAATGTAGCTTGTCTCAAGCACAGGCTCGAGTGGAATGGCATAGGTTTGGTCGAGCGCTGTAACCAGCAGAGCATCGCCGATAGCAAGCGTCAGGGGCAAAGAGATGATGAACTTTGTGCCTTTGCCCGACACCGTCTCAATGTTTGTTGTCCCTTTGAGCCGACGAATGGTGTTTTGTACCACGTCCATACCGACGCCACGACCTTGCAATTCCGTAACTTTGTCGGCTGTGCTGAAGCCCGGACGGAAAATGAGTTCAGTGGCTTGTGCAGGGGTCATTCTTTCAGCTTCTTCAGGCGTAATCAGACCGACTTTGATGGCTTTGGCTTTAACTTTCTCAATGTTAATCCCGCCGCCGTCATCTTCAACTTCAAGAATGACGCGACTGCCTTTCTGATAAGCACGCAGTGTAATCGTGCCGACCGGCGATTTCCCATGAGCAAGGCGTACATCGGGCGTTTCGATACCGTGTCCAATCGCATTGCGCACAATGTGCATCACAGGCTCAATGACGTCTTCCATCACGGTCTTATCCAACTTCGTCTCTTCACCTTCAGTAACAAGAGTGATTTCCTTTTGCTCAATTTTGGCAATATCTCGCACGGAGCGGCTGAAGCGCGTGAACATTTGCTTCACTGGCACCATACGCATGCCGACGATTTCTCGGTTGAGGTCGTTGGCAATGTTGCTGACCTTGACCACGTTCTGGTTAAACAAACTACCAATGCTCTTTAGGTCAGAGATTGACTCATCAAAGTTCAAAATGGCAGATTTGATGTCGCGCGAGATGATGTCCAATTCGCTAAAACGGTCAAACTCCGTTTCCGAGAACTCTTTAAGCACATCGCTGTAGCTTGCAAGCGCACCTGATTCCTTACTCCCTTTCTGAATCATCGTCATCACCTTCTTGCTAATCTGCGCAAGCTGAGAACGCTCTTTGTTAAATCGGTTGACGGCTTTATTAAACGCTAAGAGTTCGTTATTCAGACGGTTTCGGGCAATGACGAGTTCGGCAGAAAGATTGACAAGGTTGTTGAGAGCGCGAATGTCGATGCGCACAGTCTGTTCAGCAACACTTTGTGTGCGACGCTGCTGAGCACTGGCTTCAACTGTTTCAATCGCTTTGCTCGTTTGCATCTCGCTAAGCGAAAGAACAGAACGAATTTCCCCGAATTTTTCGAGTTGTTCGGTGTAGTTTTTGAGGATAGCGACGAGGTTGTCTTTTTGTGAGTGGTCATCTTTGCCAGTGGTGCGGAAGGTTTTGAGCATCTCGCCGATGACATCAGCGGACTTGAAGAGCACATCAATAAGGAGCTTTGAGGCTTTGAGGTTTTTGTCTCGCACAAGTTGCAGCGAGTCTTCCATTTTGTGAGCAAGGTCGCTGATGTTTTTGAGTTGCACCATCGCTGCAGAGCCTTTGATGGTATGCGAGCCACGCAAGACACGATTGACAAGGTCAGGCTGCTGCGTATCGGCAACCTTGTCAAGTTCAAGCAAATCTTCGTTGAGTTTCTCAAGGTATTCGGTGGCTTCCTCTAAAAAGATTTGCTGAAGTTCATTAGGCACAAATTTCGGTGCGGGTTCAGGTGCACCTTCAGTACGAATTTCCCCGAATTTTTCGAGTTGTTCGGTGTAGTTTTTGAGGATAGCGACGAGGTTGTCTTTTTGTGAGTGGTCATCTTTGCCAGTGGTGCGGAAGGTTTTGAGCATCTCGCCGATGACATCAGCGGACTTGAAGAGCACATCAATAAGGAGCTTTGAGGCTTTGAGGTTTTTGTCTCGCACAAGTTGCAGCGAGTCTTCCATTTTGTGAGCAAGGTCGCTGATGTTTTTGAGTTGCACCATCGCTGCAGAGCCTTTGATGGTGTGCGAGCCACGCAAGACACGATTGACAAGGTCAGGCTGCTGCGTATCGGCAACCTTGTCAAGTTCAAGCAAATCTTCGTTGAGTTTCTCAAGGTATTCGGTGGCTTCCTCTAAAAAGATTTGCTGAAGTTCATCGGGTACGAACTTCGTGGCTGGTGGCGGAGCAGAAGGAGTCGCAGGGAGCGCGCTTACATCGTCGAGCTCAGGCAAACTAAGTGTATCTGCATGAAGTGCATCAGCGTCAAGCAGCAAGTTGTTAGTGTCGTCGGAAGCAAGTTCAGCCGAGAGGTCAAGCGAGGTGTCCAGCGCTGGTGTGGTTTCTGTTGAGTCAAGTGCATCAGCGTTAAGTAGCAAGTTGTTAGTGTCGTCGGAAGCAAGTTCAGCCGAGAGGTCAAGCGAGGTGTCCAGTGCTGGCGCAGCCTCATCCAGAGACGGAGTAGATGACGAGGGTGGTGCAATATCCGTAGCAGGTGATGATGGAGTGTCATCGAGCAACATCTCTGTGCCAAGAAAGGCTGAATCGTCTAATGTGAGCAAGGAGTCGCCAAGATGTTGTTCAGAAAGATCATCTGGTGAGCTGGTTTTGGATGAAAGGTCATGCAGCGAAGAGAGTGCAGACTTTTGCGTATCGGGTTGCTCAAGTGAAGCATCGCTGAGCAAGGATTCATCTAAAAGAAATTCGCTGGCAAGCAAGTCTGTGTTGAATATCAAATCGTCTCCGCTTGTCGCATCAGCAGGCGAAGAGGGCGGAGTGGTGATGGTACTTGGTGTAGGTTCAGAAGTCAAAAGCGTTGTGTCATCTAGCGAAGCCTCAAGCTCGGGCAATTCCTTAAGTGTGAGGAGCTCATCGGTTGACGCTTGCGGTGAAGTTGGTGTCTCGAGAGCAAAATCCTGCGGCATTGACGCACTGGGCTGGTCAGAAGTCGTGTCTTGCGGCATTGAAGATACAGATTCATCGAGAGCCGTGTCAACTGTCGAGAGTGGCTCAAGCAGCGGTGCATCGGCTAGAAGATTCAAATTGTCGAAGAGTTGCTCAGGTAAGGCATCGAGTTCATCAATCGAGTCAGTTGGTGGTGCAATATCATGTTTAGCATTGGGAAAGACAGGTACAACAATTTCACTTGGCAGAGAAGGCGTCTCAGGAAGTGATGCTTCGGGCTCGTCTTCGAGAAAGTCAGCAGGTGAGAAAGTAAGATCATCGGCAGCTTCTTCTGCAGCCCGCTGGCGCTCAAACTCTGCAAAGAGTGAGCCAATGGCTTCATTGGCTTTGGTCATAAGTCGAGAAGTAAATATCTCCTCTGTTGGTCGAGATTGATTAGCGGAAAGGATAAAATTGCCAATATCGCGGATAGACGACAGTGACGAGGTTTGAAGTGCACTAAGCAAGTCGTCTGCGGTAAGCAGCCTATCAAAGAAATCGAAAGCAAATTTTCCAGCATCAGTACGTGGCAGGGTTAATTGCACTGTGCGAAGCACCTCTGTGGCAAGCCCGAAGTAATCAGGTAGCGCCTCTTCTTCAGGCAAGTCCATCTGAAAGTCAAGGCTATCGGCATCTGCAAGTGAAGAGAGAGCCTCAGAGAGTTCAGCTGCAAGATGATCCTCGGGCTTAGGCAGTTCAAAATGTTCGCTTGCAATAATCTCATCGCTGGGTTTGGGTAGACCAAAGTCGTCGAGTGTATCAGATGAAGGCGTCTCTGCAGGAAGTTCGGGCAGAGCGTCAGATGCACGGATTTCATCACTTGGCTTGGGTAGACCGAAATCGTCAAGTATGTCAGACGAAGGCGTTTCTGGAGTTTCTGTAGAAAGTTCAGGTAGAGAGATAGCCTCTTCGATTTCGTGTGTGATATTCTCCAGCGTCTCTGCTGGAATCGTTGGAAGTTCTTCAGGTTCACTTGAGAGTGGCAGCGGTTTGAGCGACGAGAGTAATTCGTCAAGCTCGGTGTCGAGAGACGGGGCAGTGGAGCTTTGTGTTTGCGCTGAAAGTGCTGAAGCCAGCGAAGCGACAATATCATCGGCGAGCGCATTAAGTTTCTTGAGCGGAACGCGATTAGACCATGATTCTCCGATGAAGTTTGCAAACTCTTTGAGCCATTCGTGTTCAGTTTGACTAAGCGAAACGAGAAGGTCTGGAGAGTTAAGGAGTGAAGCAATTTGCTCATAGCCTAAGGACTCGCGCGATACTTGGCTGTGCACGCGGGTCAGAATTTGAGTAACATAACTGATGTACTCTGACTCTGTCGGCTCTGTTGGAGTAGGCTCGTTTTCAAGTGGAATTTCGGGTTCAAGCTCACGTGTAAGTGCCGTCGGGTCAACCTTAGGCAGTTCAACGGATTCGGTGGGTGGCGGTGTAGCCACATCAAGAAGTGAAAGGGCGTCATCAATTTCCTCGGACGCGCTCTCGAGATAGTCCGTAAGTTGTGCGACAGTTTGAGCCTCGCTGAGTGCAGCCTTAAACAATCCAATTAAGTGTTCTGCAACTTCACCAGCAAGTGAGCGTGATAAGGCACTGGCTGGGCGTTCGCGTTGGCTATAAAGAAAATCAGTAAAATCTTGCAGTCCAGCGATAAAATTGAGTTTAGCAAGTTCAGAAAATACATCGGGTGCCTGAGCTAGCTTAGAGAAAGTGCGCGCAATAAGAGGCGAGAAGTTTTCACGCTGTGCGCGCATTTCAGTGGCTTCGGCAATATACTGAACAAACTGCTCAATAGCGCTGCGTGTTACGCTAGGCTTGAGTGCAGCGTCCGACGGACCACTTGACTTTGACTGTTCTGGCTTTGAGTGTTCTGGCTTTGAGTGTCCATTAGCAGCCTTATAGGACGCGACAGATGCGCTAAAAAGTGACTCAAGGTGAAATCCAAAGTCAGGATTGAAAGTTTCTTTGACGAAGAAAGGTTTAGCACGTTTTTTGCCGAGCTGCGGTTGAGTCGAAACTTCAGAGATGCTTGGGGTCGGCACGGACTCATGGACAGGCGCAGAGAGAAATGCCTCATGTGATTCCGATGACGCATGAGCGACGTAGTCGCTGAGAATTTTGATGATGTCTTTGCGTGATTCAAGTGCGGCTAAAGACTCGTTCAGAAATTGTGCAGTAGGCTCCAAGTTCTGATTGAGCGTGTCGTGCGATTTAAGATGACCGCTGAGCAATTCTTCTTTCAAGGTTTGGCTCACGCTGTAGAGGAAATCGCCAAAATCTCTAAGTGCGTCAATTTCCATATTGCGCAAATCGTGCAGCGGTTGTGGGGATTTAGCGAGCGTTTGGAAAAATTGGATGATGGTTTTGCTGGCGCGCGAGCGCGCTTTACGTCGAAGGGACTTAATTTGAGCGGCCAGATCAGAAAGAAAGAGATGAATGACTTCATCAAGGTAAGTTTTTACAGCGTCATCGGAAGTTGACGATAATGAAGCAAGGCGTGAAGACTTGCCTAAGCCTGTGCTTTGTGCAAGAGGGTTTTCCATTGCCATATATCCTTCTCCAGTTTTCTTCTCTCATTGCTTAGAGTTAGAGCGATGCCCAAGAACATCAAAAATCTAATGACCTCTCAGAGCAGCGGTCGTTTGTTAGTATTGTTTGGGTTAGAATTAGAAAGATTGTCTTCCAAGAATAAGTCATCTTCGGCTTGCAGAGACGGCAGAACCACATCGTCAAATTTCGAAGGCGCAGGTGGGGTCGACGGACGAGATGACGCATCGAGAATTTCACCGACCTTTTCTTTAACCCCAACCGAAGATGGGATGCGGAAGCGCGAGACCGAGCGAGCAAGTTGCTGCGTAATTGCGTTCAGACGCATTGCAAGTTGTGCAGACTGCTTAGAGCCTAAAAGTGATTGTTTAGCAATTTGCGACACTTCAGTCATAGCGCTTACCACACCGCTGGACGCAATGTCTTGTTGTTTTGCTGCCAGTGAGATTTCTTGAATAAGTTCGGTGGATTGTTGCACCACGCTTCGGATTTCTTCGAGCGCGCGTGAGGCTTGGTCGGCAAGTTTGGTGCCGCGTTCCACTTCAAGCGTACCGCGTTCCATAGCCGACACGGCATCTTGCGTCTCAGACTGAATTGTTTGCACCAGCTGCGAGATGTCGTTAGTTGCTTTCGAGGAGCGTTCTGCAAGTTCGCGCACTTGTTCAGCGACGACCGCAAAACCGCGTCCAGCTTCACCGGCGCGTGCAGCCTCAATCGTAGCGTTCAAAGCCAGCAGGTTCGTCTGGTTGGCAATATCTTCAATGGTTTGCACGATTTTTGAAATTTCAAGTGAGGATTCCCCAAGCGATTTGATTTTCTGTGCAGAGTCTTGCACGGTAGCGCGAATGCGTCTCATGCCCTCAATGGTCTCAAGCACCGTGTTACCGCCAGTTTGCGCAACTTGTGCTGCGCGTTGCGCCGCTTCAGCAGCAGAGTCCGCATTCATTGCAACTTGACGAATCGAGGCTGCCATTTCTTCTACAGCCGCAGAAGCGTTAGCAACTTGCACAGACTGTTCTTCTGCACCGCGTGCCATTTGTTCCGTTGCAGCAAGAATTTCGGATGCCGCACCACCGACTTGCAACGCCGCAGTCTGAACTTCTTCAATAAGTTTGCCAAGGTCATCGACCATCAGGTTGAAGGAGTCGGCAAGTGCGCCAAGTGCCCCTTCGGTAACAACGGCGCGCTGTGTAAAATCGCCCTCTGCAGAGTTCGACACCACGATGAGCAAATCAGTAAGCTGTTTCTGCATCGCATCGCGCTCCGTTTCAGTCTCAATCAGCGTGGAGAGACGACGAATCATTTCATTGAATTGATTAGAAATCTCTTCAAACTCATCTCCTGTCGCAATGTTTGCACGCGCATTGTAGTCGCCTTCAAGGATGCTGCCCATCAGCGATTTGACCTCACCAAGCGAAGAAAGAATCTTCTCGCTCTGACTCAGTGCCGTGATAAGAGCCAGTCCAAGGCTCACTACAAGCATCAGAAAGAGTAATCCCAAAACCAGCAAAAACAAGGTGTTGAGCGACTCGCGCTGTGCGTTTATCATAGAAAGATACTGATCGTAATCAAGTGAGATGAGCACAGACCCAATCGTTTCGCCAGCACTGTTTTTGAGCGCGTTGTACTGTACAACCGCATTCTGTGTAACATTTGTTGATGCCCCTTTGACAAGCGCATTTTTTTCATTCTTAACCTTTTCCCAGGCAGGCAAAGGAATCTTGTAGCCAAAAGCTGGAATGTCACTGGAGACTTGCTCGGAAGTCAGAACGCGAATGCTATCAATTGTAAAGGAAATAGAAAAGGCATCTTTGGGAATGAAGGAGTGGTACTCGCTGAGCAAAAAGTCGTCGTTCTTGTTGAGCAATTTGCCTGCAAAAGCTACGGCAAGCACATCACCAGAGCGGGAGCGAATCGGCATCACGACACTGAGCATCAAGCCACGTTCTTCTTTGCCAGCAATATCGCTGCCGTAACTTGTGCCATCGACACGAGCTTGATCTGAAAGAGAGTTTTTGCCAGCGATAGTAACATTTGGAATAACATTGAGCTCAGTAACAGCTTCGAGTTGAAGGGCTTCAACTGGATAGAGTTCAAATGAAGAGGTTGCATTGCCTTGCAGAGCCGACTGCCAGAATCGACCAAGGGCAGCGACGGCACGCGGTGAATTTCGGTATTCGGAGGCAAAGGTCGTGTCGCCGAATTTTGTAGGATCAGTTGCGCGTGTGATCACACGCCCGTCCGACCCCACGATAGTAAACATGCTAAGTTTGAGACGCTGCATGGCCTCTGCAGCCACAGCATGCAGTCTCTGGCGTGCATCATTAGGCGAAGCAGGAAATTGCAAAAGTGCATCAGGGTATTCCGTGCGCTTGACTTCATCTCTCAAACTTGCTTCTAGACGCGTTAAATTTTGCTCCAGCACTGCGCCTAAAATCCGATCTTGCTCCAAGACGCGTGATTCCACAATCTTTTCAACGTCAGAAATATATCGATCGAACTGGGCACGCTGCATAAAGAATACCACAAGTGCAAGTGCAGTGCCGATAACCAAAACCGGCAAGCCTGCCGAAATCAAAAAGTCGCGAACAAGTTTTCCTCTCAGACTTGCGCTCGAGAAAATCTTGCTGAAAGACGTGTCTGCCATATGCTATTGAACCCTATTTTTTATTTAGCATGAAATCGCACAGTTTCTACGACTCACCAAAGTGCTGCACTACCCGCTTTGAGCTCGCAGCCCCGCTAATGATTTGAAACGCTATGGTAATCAGCGCTTCAAAGCGAAGCAAAAAACAAAAAACTTGGAGCGAAAAAGATATTGCAAAACGGGTATGAACCGGTCGTTAAGGTAACAAACGCGAAGTTGATTTGCAAAATCAGGCAATAGGGGAAAGCAGAGCAAACAAGTGATGCCAAGAGCATGTTTGCCGCAAGACATCTACAAACCATGCCGCACAATATCATGAATGCGAATCAATCCGATACAGCGTTTGCCCTCTACGACAGGCAAGACAGAAATTTGTGACGGACGATTTTCCATCATATCTAAAGCCTCAATTGCAAGACGCTCCGCTGAAATGCTAATCGGATTCTTCGTCATCATGGTCTCAGCACAGAGATGCTCAAGGTCAGTAGCTTTCACACGCTGAACCACACGCCGGACATCGCCATCAGTAACAATACCAAGTAAATTACCTTCGCTATCTACAACATTGACCGCACCAAGACTTTTGTCTGAGAGCACACGAATCACCTCAAGCCAAGAAGCCGTAGGCAGAACAGTGGGATTGTCGCTGCCGCTGTGCATTAAATCTGACACACGCAGCGTGAGACGTTTGCCTAAGCGACCAGCAGGGTGATTGACTGCAAAATCTTCAGCATTAATGCCTTTGGCGCGCATGACAGTCATAGCAAGCGCATCGCCAAGTGCAAGCGCAACACTGGTGCTGGTGGTTGGTGCAAGATTTAAGTAGCCCGCTTCTTTTTGAATGGTGGCGTTCAAAACAGCATCGGCTTTGCGCGCTAAGGTAGATTTAAGATTGCCGACAATGGCAATAATAGGCACTTGTCGATGCTGAAGATGAGGCAAAAGTGCAAGCAGTTCATCCGTCTCGCCGCTGTTACTGATAGCAATCGCAACATCCTTCGACGAAACATAGCCTAAATCACCATGCATCGCATCGGTAGGGTGAATGGCGACCGCTTCAGTGCCCGTGCTCGTCATGGTGGCAGCAATTTTCTGCGCAATAATGCCTGACTTACCAACGCCAAGCACAACAACCTTGCCCTTGGCTGAACAAATCAGTGACACAGCGCGCACCACATCGTCAGCGTTAAGTTGCGCAGCACACTGTTCAATTGCCCGTGCTTCGCTTTCGAGCAATTCAATGACTTGCTGAAACACGATCGAGTCTACAAGTGCAAGCGAATGAGGCATCAGTGTCTCAGAGTTTATGCCGAAGATACATCAAAAGATAAATCATTTTCACGGAAGGTCTATCACATCGAAAGGCGTGCACGAGGCGTGGCGCAAACTTCAGAGCGACTTGAGATGCGGCAAGAGAACAAGTTGCTTTGGATTTTAGAAAACAATCAATATATTTTCGCAAACAAATCCCATAAACTGGTGCTAAGGTACTACAGAAGAGGTACAATAAAAAAACTTTCAATAGTGCAAGTGCCTATCACGCCTGAAAAATTGGTAGCCTGAAAATGGTAGAGATATCAGAACTGTTAAGCAATTTAATCAAAGTCGATGGCGTAAGAGCGTCTGCGTTGATTGGCAAAGACGGCTTCGTGATTGACCAAAAGATACGAGACGGTGTTACAATTGATATGGAGACCGTTGGTGCAATCGTGATTGGCGGATTGCATAGCTCTGAGAGCATCGGAACAGAACTTAATGTGGGTAAGGTTGAGCAAAGCATGGTGGAGTATGAGAACGGCATTATCTTTTCTAAATTGCTTCCCGAAGGAAATGCGATTTTGACGATCATCGCTGACCAGAGCGCAATGCTGGGTAACATTCGCTATCAAGTAGCAAAACTTGCGCCTGAACTTCAAAAGCAACTTTAGACAAAACGCACACTTCATTCGGGTCGTCGAGCTAAAGGGTCTCCTTTTTGCAGTTGTACCATAGATGAGTCCGATACCGATACGACAGCTTGTGTCTTAGCTCTCTGGATGGTTGGATAGAGAAGGCGAGTAGAAGGCTAAAAGCATAGGTTAGATAAAAGGTACGGGAAAGTTTCTGCAAGATGTATCATTGTAAGCAGGAAAGTAGCAAAGAAGTAGCAAAGTTAAGTGTTAGAAATGCAATTTGAAGAAGTGTAATTTTTGAACAATAACTAATCCGCTTAAACGACTATGAGTTTCCCGGGCAAAGACGACTTCCGAAAGGTTTATCTGACCGAAAGCCAAATTGGCGCAGCTGAAAAAGTGCTGAAAGAGTTTGCAACCAAGACAGGCTCCACAGCGGTGCTGTTAGGCGATATGACAGGGCAAGTGCTGGCAAAGCACGGTGGGCTGCTGGACAAAGACTTAGAAGTCTTTAGTGTGCTGGCTGCTTCGAACTTCGTAGCGACAGCAGAAATGGCAAAGCAAATCGGCGAAAAAACTTCGTTTGAAATTCTCTTCCATGAAGGCGAGTCGCGCAGCATCTACCTGGTGAGCATCAATGAGCGCTACATCTTGGAAATTATCTTCAAATCAAACATCCCGCCGGGCACGATTAGAATCTACTCCAAGAAAGCCAAAGAAAAACTCTTGGAAATTATTGCCTCTGAAGAAATGGAAGTAGATTTGTCGAACATCTTCGACGACAACTTCAGCTCACTCTTAGATGAACAACTGAACAAGACGCTTGGCGAAGGGGGGCGTTAAGACATTCGTCCAGAGTTTGAAGAGGCGCAATGGCGCCTCTTTGCGTGTCTACTGAGCCTGCAAAGGATACCTGCAAAGCAAATTTGAGGACAAGCGCAGGACAACAGCACAACGCAATTGCAAGCAAGCTAATCTCTTCCTATCTTTCAAATTCTTGCAAAAGTTCTTAAAGTTTGCTCAAAGTTCTTTTTTGAGCGCCGCAACAAAACGCAACAAAATAAGTGTGCGGCAAGTCTAACACACAGGTAACACAAACAAAACATTAGGCAAAACTTCTAATGTTTGCTCAAAGTTCTTTTTTGAGCGCCGCAACAAAACGCAACAAAATAAGTGTGCGGCAAGTCTAACACACAGGTAACACAAACAAAACATTAGGCAAAACTTCTAATAAACTTTTGAAGTCAGAAAGCAGCACAAACTATGGGACGCTTTTCATTCGGTATGCTGATTGTTGGCGTGTTAGCATTTGGCATTTTAGTTGGCACGCAAATCAAGACAAGCATTTCAGGAGATAATCTCTACGAGCAGCAAAAAAAATTCTCGCAGGCATTTCTCTATGTAGCAAAGTACTATGTTGATGATGTCGACACGCAGAAACTTACCGAAGGGGCGATTGAAGGCATGCTCGAGAGATTAGATCCTCACTCTGCCTATCTTTCTGCAGAACAAAACCGACGCTCAAAGGAAGAGTTTCAGGGCAATTTTGAAGGCATTGGCATTGAGTTCGATGTGCTAAATGATACGCTCTTGGTCGTGGCGCCAGTCATTGGTGGACCGAGCGATAAACTTGGGATTATGTCTGGCGATAAAATCGTCGCTATTGATGATTCTTCAGCCATCGGTATCACACGAGAGGGTGTTATCAAACGCTTGCGCGGTCCAAAGGGCACGAAAGTCAAGGTCAAAATCATTAGACCGGGAGAAAAAGACCCGCTGTATTTTGTCATCACGCGCGACAAAATTCCAACTTACAGCGTGGGCGTCTCAATGATGCTCAAAGACGACATTGGCTACATCTACATTGATCGGTTTGTACAAACCACGCACGATGAGTTTCTCGAAGCATTACGCGACCTGAAAGCAAAGGGCATGAAGAAACTCATTCTGGATTTGCGTCAAAATCCGGGAGGATACTTAGACCAAGCCATTAAAATCTCCGATGAACTTTTGGGCGGCATTCAAAAAATTGTCTATACAAAAGGACGCAGTGCGCCCGAAGAAAATGCATTCTCTAAGCCCGGAGATTCATTTGAGAAAGAGCCACTGATTATCATCGTCAATCGCGCCAGTGCGTCTGCCTCAGAAATTGTCGCTGGTGCCGTGCAAGACCACGACCGTGGCTTAATCATTGGCGAGACAACCTTTGGAAAAGGACTGGTACAGCGTCCGTTTGATTTACCCGATGGTTCGCAAATCCGTGTAACGATTGCGCGCTACTACACACCCTCAGGGCGCTCGATTCAGCGTCCGTATGATGGAAGTAAACGCGGACGAGAAGAGTATTACACCGAAATTCAAGAACGCGGCTGGAATGAACTGGGCATTAACAGCACTGACCCAGAAGTCAGAAAGAAAGCACAGGAGATGCGCAATCGCCGTGAGCCCATCGAAGCCAGTGCGTTCATTAAGCCTGACTCGATTCATAAGCCCTACAAGACAGACAAGGGCAGAACCGTGTTGGGCGGCGGTGGCATTATGCCTGACTACTTCGTGCTGCCCGACACGGTAACGCGCTATTACCGCCAAGTGCGTGCCGCCCGTGTCTTCGAAGAGTTTGCGCAGCAATATATCGAACAAAGCCCTGCAGTACGCAAAAAGTATGAGCAGAATTTTGAAAAGTTCCGAAAAGAGTTTGAAGTAACTGCAGAAGTGATGAAACAGTTTACAGCGATGGCAAGCAAGAAAAATATCGAGTTCAACGAAGCCGAGTATGCGCGCGATGAGCGATACCTCAAAAATGCCATCAAAGGCAATATCGCTCGCCAAATCTGGGGCTCAAAGTATGAGCGCATGATCTTTGCCGAAGAAGATAACATCGTGCAAGAAGCCATAAAACTTTTCCCGAAAGCAGAGGCGCTTGCAAAAGTGGGTACAGCCAAATAGCTTAATCTGCCTTGTAGACTTCGGGAGTATAGACACATAGTGCGCTGCAAAAAGTCTATTCTTGAAAAGCGGAAGGGCGGTGCCACAGAGCACCGCATCGTATAAGAGGTGCAAACTCAAATTTAATCAATGAAACTCACCGTCATTGACCATGCGTTACTGAAGTGTGATCTAGCCGTATTGCGCAATAAACATACCCCAAAAGAGCTCTTCCGTGCATCGCTGGAACGCCTTGCTGAAGTCATGGCAGTCGAGATTTGTGCAAAGTTGCCGCTAGAGACCTTTTCAGTAGAAACCCCGCTGGAGATAACAACAGGCTTTCGCTTAAAAGAAAAATTTCTGCTCGTGCCTGTCCTGCGTGCTGGATTGGGTATGCAGTCGGGATTTCTAAAGTTTCTGCCAGAAGCAACAGTGTCGCACATCGGTGTCTCACGCGATCATATCACGCATGAACCACATTTCTACTACTCCAACATTCCTGAAAACATTTCTGAACTGCACGGCTTTGTGCTCGACCCCATGCTTGCAACAGGTGGAAGTGCGACAATGGCGGTAAGACTACTCAAAGAAAAAGGCGCAAAAAATTTGTCACTCGTCTCCGTGGTGGCGGCGCCTGAAGGTGTTAAACGCTTTAGCGAGGCGCATCCTGATGTGCATATCTATGCGGCGGTACTTGACCGTGAACTCAACGCAAGTAAATATATTTTGCCCGGGCTTGGCGATGCAGGTGATCGGCTATTTGGCACTTAGCTGCAGAAGAAAACTATCCTACAAAAGAGATGAGCAAGGCATCAGAAGATAAACCGCCGAAAAGCCCTGTACAAAGTACAGCGGGAAGGCGCTATGGTGAGCTGGTGCTCTACGCTGCACTATTTCTGTTGCTCGTCTCCTCGGTATTCATCCTGAATTTTGTTTTGGCAAAACGCAGCGAAGAAGACGCGAAACAGGTTGCACTTGCTACACAAAGCGCACGCGAATGGCAACGCGCTGAAAAAAACTTGCGTGATACACACATCAAGCTCTTTACTAGCCTTCCATTTGATTCCACCCTCAAAGAATTTGCACTCGCCATCCAAGAATTCGACGACATTCAAATGGTACTCAGGAAGGGCGGAACAGCTAAACTTTTTGGAGAAACTATTGCGGTTCAAGCTGTAACAGAAGAAAAGGCTCTGCAAGTTATAGAGGCAATAAGCAAAGTGTGGGAAGCGCAAAGAGAAGACTTTCTCAAGCTCTCTAAGCAGCTCAGTACAATTGATACACTATTGCTCGAGCGATGCATAGAAGCAGTGGTGCACCAAGGTCAAGCGATATTAGATGCTAATCAAAAGTTTATCATTGCACTGGGTGAGGGCTCTAACGAGCGTATTGCGCGCCTACAAACCTTGCAAGTGAGCGCAATCTTACTCAGTCTGGTCATCTTTTTTGCTATGGCTGTGCGTCTGACGATTTCGCTACGCCAGCAAGACCGCATCATTTTGGAAAACACAGAAGAAATCATTCGGCAGCGCAACGAAATTGCTTTGGAAAAAGATCGGATAGAAAAACTGCTCGATGATTTGAAAAATGCGCAAGCACAGTTAATTCAATCGGAGAAGATGGCCTCGCTGGGTCAGATGGTGGCAGGGATTGCGCACGAGGTCAATACGCCACTTGGATTCGTAACAAATAACCTCAGCATTGTCGAGCGCAACCTCGGCATTTTAGAACATGCGCTCAAAGAATATCAAAAAATGGAAATGATGCTGCGTGAAGGAGAACTGAACGACTTGGAAGCACAACTAGAAACCGTACGCGAAGTGGTCTTACGCATAAAAGAAAAGGCACTCATCGAACGCACGCACAAAACGCTAAGTGAATCTAACATCGGATTGCAGCGCATTCAAGAACTTGTAACAAACCTGCGCAACTTCTCGCGCCTCGATGAAACTGCACTGAAAACTGTAACCCTAAGCGAAAATATCGACTCTGCATTGATGATTGCAACCAATGTCGTCAAGCATAAAGCCGAAGTGGTAAAAAACTACGAACCGAACCTGACTGTGGAATGTTACCCTGCACAGCTGAATCAGGTCTTTCTTAACCTCATCACCAACGCTGCCCAAGCAATTGAAAAATTTGGCAAAATTACCATTACAACCTGCGCTCGAGGCGACAAAGCGCTCATCAAAATCGCTGATACAGGCATCGGCATTCCCGAACAAAATTTGAAGAAAATCTTTGAGCCATTCTTTACGACAAAACCAGTTGGACAAGGCACCGGGCTTGGGCTTTCAATTGTCTATAAAATCATTGAACGTCATAACGGCACAATCGAGGTCAACAGTAAAGTCGGTGAAGGCTCAGAGTTTGTCATCACGCTACCCATAAAGCAGGCAAAGCCAAAACAGGGCGCCGCAGCAAAAGAAGAATCAACAGAAGAGACACGCACAATTAAAATTTCCTGATAGGAAAACAGAAATTTTGAGCAAAAGCACATCGTTGGTGCAGCCTCAGACAAAAGCACGGACACAATGCACAAGGCACTTTGGGAAATCCAAAGAGAGTAATGAATATGTAATCTTAAGTAAATCTGGATTGAGTAAATTCAGAGGAACTGTTCGGTTAAACAACTAACAAATGCAAGGCAAAATGAAAGAACTCTCGCACATCCTATTGGTCGATGATGAGCCACTGATGCTCAGTTCTCTGAGGGGGTTGTTAGAATTTGATTACAACGTGCACACGGCTGAAAATGGCTATGATGCTTTAGAAATCCTGCGCCGGTATCCTATCAAGGTTATCATTAGCGATGAGCGTATGCCGCAAATGCCCGGACACGAACTGTTGCGTCAAGTAAAACAGATAAGTCCACACACAATTCGCGTGCTGCTCACAGGCTATGCAGATTTGGAGAGTGTGATTAAATCAGTCAATGCCGGTGAAATTTTCCGCTACCTCAACAAGCCCTGCCGACCAGAAATGCTGCAAAATGTGGTCAAGCTGGGTGTACAAATCTATGATAGAATGGCCATGCTGAAACCCTCCACAATTCAAGTGGTAAATTCCAGCATCGCTACGCCAGTAGCACAGACATCGCTGAAACCAGCCGTGCTGTTTGTAGGCTATACGAAAGAGGAAATTGCTCAACTGGTAGAAAAACTCAGCGATCTGTACGACATCGTTGCAGCAGATACAGTTGATGCGGCTTTTGAGACCTGCTCAAAGAAAAATGTCGCAGTGGTGATTAGCGAACTTGACTTGGGTGAATACGATGGTGTGGATTTTCTGCAGACCCTCAAACAAGAGCATCCTCAAACGGTCATTGTCATTTTGACCGATACCGTTGATATTAAACTCATCATGCGTGCGGTAAATGAAATCAATGTGTTCAGATACATTCCTAAACCGGTAACACAAGAACAGATGGAACGCACCTTGCGCGAAGCTACTGCAAAAAACAACGAGTATGTGCAATACCCTGAAGCGCATTCACAGAAGCAAAGTCAGCAAACTGATCACGATACAAACGCAACATCGGAACAAAAAGGCACGGATCTCAAAAGCAAACTTCAAGCAGCACAGTCATTTCTGAAAAAAAGTTGAGCATAGCAAACCATTTGAATCCTCCAAAGCAAAAAACATGCATACAAATTCATGTGCCGTGCCGGAGCATGAGCGTATGAAATCTGCTGAATTGTTTTAGATTTCATCTTCTAAGTCTAAAGAGAGTTGGCAAGCAAGGCAAAGACATAGTGTGTGGCAGATGGACATAAGTTTTGAAATGAAAATGCAAAACGAAATGGCAGAACAAACCTACCAGCAGCTTACTGAGAAATTGCGGGCAGCATATCGCAAGATGCAAGTACAGGATGCGATTAGCGGATTTTCAAAATTCATGGTCGTTGTGCTGGCAAGCCTAATCAGTGTAGCTATCTTAGAGTCTATAGGCAAGTTTTCGAGTGTAGGGCGATTTTTGTTGCTGGTCATGTTGGGCGTGGTAAGTTTGGGGGCGTGCTTATGGTTTTTTGTATTACCGTTATTGCAAAAACCATTTAATCCCGACGCGATAGCCAAAGCCGTTGGAGAAGCCTTTCCAAACTTGAAAGATAGGCTTATCAATGCCCTGCAAATCTACCGTGAGGCGCGTGAGAGTCCATTTGCGGCTGCGGCGCTTACAAGCGTAGAGAAAGAGACTGCATCACTAAAGTTTGAAGAAGCTATTTCATTTGAGAGTGCAAAAAAGTCGGGTGGAGTGGCGGCAACAGGGCTGTTAGTTACCGCGCTGCTCTTTACGATATCGCCGCTCGGGCTAAACAAAGCTCTGACACGCATTGTTAAGTTCAATCAAGATTTTACACCGCCACCACCCTTTGAAATTGTCTCGCTCTCAAAAGATGTGGAAGTGGCAAAGGGTAGTGATGCAGTAGTGCGCTTCAAAGTCATGGATCATCCAGATGCTGAAGTGCACTTAGATGTGAATCGCCTCACACTCAAGCTCCTCGATGAAAACGGCTTTGAGCTGCAAGACCTAAAACTGGTTCAAGACAGCGCAGGTGAATTTTCCTACCAGCTCAAAAATCAAAAACAATCGCTGCTATACTTTGCTCAAAGCGATGTTGCAGGCAAAATCATATCAAGCCAGAAACATTGGATTCGTGTGCTCGATAAACCGCGCATTGAGATGTTTCAACTCACCATCATACCGCCTGCATACAGCCGACTGTCGGCACAGCAACTCGAACCTAACTTTGGCGATGCTGCAGCACTCAAAGGCTCAAAAGTCTTGCTGCGCTTAAAAGCCTCAAAGCCCATTCAAGCAGCTGCACTTGTTGCAAATGATACGACGATACTCGCCATGCAAGTCAGTGGCGATTCTGCCTCACTGGCTTTGACGCTCAAAGACGATCTTGCCTACAGACTTGAAGCACTTGACCACACACAGATGCGAACTGAAAAAAGTGCAACTTACACTCTCCGAGTGCTAGCTGATGAATATCCAGTTGTTCGTCTCCTGCAGCCTGAAGAAAAAGAGACAACTCTGCCAGAATCACTCATTCAGCCGCTGGTCTTCGAACTCAAAGACGATTTTGGCTTTAGCAGTCTTGTGCTCAAGTTCAGAGTGACAAAATCAGAAGTTGGTGAGCCTGAAAAAGACTTTCGAGAGATGCCAATTCCACTTGCAGGTGAAGGTTCGCAGATTGACAAAATCGTCAGTTTTACTTGGAACTTGAACAAAATAGGTGTGGTCGCTGGTGATGAATTGGAGTTTTATGCCGAAGTGCGCGATAACGACGCTGTATCGGGCTACAAAGCGGCGCGCACTGATTTTTATCGATTCCGTTTGCCTTCGCTCGAGGAAGTCTTCGCTGAAATCGACCGCGCTGAACAAGCTGCTACTGATGCCTTAGAAAAGAAAATTCAAGAGGCAAAAGCTATCGAAGAGCAGTTGGAAAAAGTGCGAAACGAATTGCGCCAGAAGAGTCGCTCAAATTGGCAAGATCGAAAAGCGATTGAGCGCGCACTCAAAAAGCAAGAAGAACTGCAAAAAAGCGCAGCGGCAATTTCCGAAGAGCTAGAAAAAATGATGCAATCGATGCAGGAGCGCAATCTTGTCTCCGAAGAAACCTTGCAGAAGTATCAAGAAGTGCAGCGGCTAATGGATGAGATTAATTCGCCTGAACTCAAAGAGGCAATGCGCCAGTTGCAAGAAGCACTTGCGCAAGTCAACGAGCAACAGTTGCGTCAAGCCTTAGAGAAGATGAGCTTCAACGAAGAACAACTTCAAAAAAGTTTGGAGCGCACAAAAGAGCTTTTGCAACGCATTCAACTCGAGCGCAAGATGGATGAACTTGCAAAGCGCATAAACGAGATGCTACAAAAACAAGAAGAGCTTCATGAGCAGACCATGCAACCACCAAAAAATCCTGACAGACTCAGTCAATTGCAAAAAGAGCAAGAGCGGCTCAAAAAAGATCTCCAAGAGTTTGAGCGTGTGCGCGAGGAATTGGAACGCAAAATGAAAGATTTCCCAAAGCAAGAACAATTGCCGATGGAAGAATTAGAAAAACTGCGCGCTCAAACAGAGCAAGATGAGTTAGAAAAAGACCTTAGCGAAGCAGAAGAGAAACTCAAAGGGCACAATACTGAAGCGGCAGCTGAAAAGCAAAAGTCTGCACTCCAAAAAATGAAGCAGCGTCAGAGACAAATTGCGGAGATGAAGCAAGAACTCTCGCGCCAGCGCCGACAAGAACTGCTGGAAGCGATGCAAAACGCCGCGCAATCTGCCCTTGAACTCTCCAAAGAACAAGAAGCCTTGAAGAATGAAACAGAGCAAATTCGACAGCTAGCCTCACAAGCGCAGGCGCAAGAACTTGCCCAAAATCAGCAGCAGGTTTTGGAATCGCTCCGACAATTGCAAGAAAGCATTTCCAAGATTGGCAAAAAGTCGTCAAGAATTCGTTCAGACATGGCGCGCAATTTAGCTAAAGCTGAAGAGCAAATGGAGCAATCAATTTCTGCAATCGAAGGACGAAACACACAAAATGCAGCGCAGCAGATGCGCGAAGCCATGCGCTCACTGAATGAATTTGCAGAGCAAACTAGCCAGATGATGGCACAAATGATGGGACAGAAAAATGGCGATGGTCAGGGTGAAGGTGATGGTGCACTTTCTGAATTGATGCAAGGTTTGGCTGACCAACAAAGCGCGCTCAATGGTGAAACACAAGGCATGGCAGAAGGAAAAAATCCTGTCGACAGAGCGCAGCGATTAGCGCAACTGGCGGCTCAACAACGCTTGATTCAAGAGCAACTCAAACAACTTGCACAGCGACAAGCACAGCAGCAGCGTGAGGGAAAAGCCAACGAACTAATGGGAAATCTAGAAAAACTTGCTGAAGAGATGGAAGACATTGCAAGAAGTCTGGAACAACAAGAGCTTTCACGCGAACTTGTCAAGCGACAGCAGCAAATTCTTTCTCGTATGCTGCAATCGACAAAATCGCTGCAGAAGCGAGAGTTTGAAGAGCAGCGTGAAGCAAAGTCTGCCAAAAACTTCGTGCGCAAGTCGCCCGCAGAACTGGGCACAGAAGTGAGGCGAAATAAATTCCAAGACGCACTCAACCGCTTGCGTGAAAAAGGCTATTCTGACGACTATCAAAAGCTGATTCGTCGCTACTACGACGCGCTGGAAAAATTGCAAAGCAACTGAAATCGCTGCTGATGAAGGCTCTTTTGACAGTGACTTTTGCGTTTCTCCTTTGCTTCTTTGAGAGTGCTACTGCTAGAGTGCCGCGCGTTGTAACAATCTCGCTGTATGGACAAAGTTTTTCGGCTGTCTTGCCAGATGCAGTAGCAACACTTTCAATCAAAACTGCAGGTGATGATGCAGCGCTTGAGCATCAAGTCCAAGCTCTGCAAGCAAGTCTTTTGCCGCTGGTAAAACAATTCAGAGAAACTTGTATCACGCTGCGCTGGAACGATTGGCTCTGTGCAAAGCTCGCTGTTGCCTTTGCAAAGTCAGCGTGGCGCACAGATGCCGAACGCACTGTGGGAGCGTGTGCCTTGCTGCGGGCAATGGGCTACAATGCTATACTCACACTGGCGCAAAATCGCTTCTATCTTGCCACTCAAATCAGCAGACCTATCTACTTTGGCGCAATGTTTCGCTTAGGTCAAAAAGGCGAGCAAATTTTCGCACTGCTCGATATAGAAAAAAACACCGTGCTGAAATCTATGCCTAAAGGGGAAATGGAACTGCTGTCAAGTGTTGCAGAGATGCAAAACTTACGAGCACTCTCACTCGAAGAGCCGCTCTTGCCAATTTTCCCAAACAAGCCTATCTCAAAAACGCTGGCATGGAAATTCCAAGAAAAAGAGTTTGCGATATCGGTAACGTACAACCAAAATCTCATTGAATATCTTGCAGACTATCCGCAAATGGAAGTCGGCTGGTATTTCAATCAGCCGCTGACAAGCACGTTCAAAGCACAGGTGATTGAGCCACTGCGAAAACTCATACGCCAGCAAAATTTAACAGGTGCCGCCGCTGTAGATTTTTTGCTGCAATTTTGTCTGGCGCGTCCATATCTTGAAGATGGCAAACAAGCACGCGGTGAGCATTGCAGTTTCGTCGAAGAATCGTTCTTTGATGCTTATACGGATTGTGAAGACCGCGCGTACTTGCTGGCAGCGCTGGTGCATGGCGTACTGGGCTATGAGGTGATTGGCTTACAATTCCCAAACCACGTGGCTATAGCTGTCCAGTTACCAGAGAAAATAGAGACAGGCAAAAAAATTATCTTTGAAGGCAAAACTTACACAGTTTGCGACCCATCGTACTTAGGCAGTACAGTGGGCGACATCATTGAACCATTCGTCAGTGCTTTGCCTCAAAGCATTATTAAAATTGATAAGATAAAATTTGTAGATTAACTTCTTTAACTTCAGCTAACTGTTTAGATGCAGATATTTCTCATTGCCTTAGTTGTAATCGCGCTCGACCAGCTCACAAAATACATTGCCAAAACGCAACTTGGTGAAGGCTCTGCACCTGTGCCACTCATTGCCGACTGGCTAAAACTCACCTACACTGAAAATTCAGGTATCGCTTTCGGCATTGATTTGGGCGGACGCGCAGTTGTAACCACACTATCTATCATTGCCACACTTGGTATTTGCTACTACCTTTACCGCACACAGCGAAAGAATATCTACTATCGTTTGGCTTTTGGGCTCATCGTGGGCGGTGCAATCGGCAATTTGATTGACCGAGCACTTTATGGACAGGTCGTCGACTTCATTCATTTTGACATTTACAATGGGGTTTTATTTGGCAAGTATGTTTCACTTTGGCCCATTTTCAATGTCGCTGATGCTGCCATTACGATAGGCGTTGCAGTGATGTTTATTTGGTATCGTCAAGTCTTTGAAGATGAGCCAGCAGCGCAGACAAGCGCCGTGGAAAATCCTCCGTCAGTTGAAGCAACGCCAAGTGCTAATGCTCCAAGTGAGCCAGCAAATCCACAGACCTAAAATCACACCAAAGCCTGCAATCACGCAAAGCCTGCAAGAGCAAATCGTACAGCAAGCTGAATAAGAGGCAAACCATAATTGCTCTACACAGCGCGCAAAGTTCCAAGCGCTGGCTTGCAGGATCTACCTTGAATCCCTAAGTTTGAGGCTCAAAAGAAATAGCTTCATTAAATCAACTTGCGCTATCAATGTCTGTTCTCACTGAGATTGCAAAAGGCAATTTGCTCTACGAAGGTAAAGCAAAAAAAGTCTTTGCGACCACAAATCCTGCCCTCGTCATTCAAGAGTTCAAAGATGATGCTACAGCGTTCAATGCAGAGAAACGCGGCGTTATTGCAGGCAAGGGAATTGTCAACAACGAACTTTCATGCTTTTTCTTTGCATATCTAACGGACTATGGCATTCCAACGCACTTTGTCAGCAAAGTCTCGGAGCGTGAAATGCTCTGCAAGAAGTTAGACATTATCAAAGTCGAAGTTGTAACGCGCAACATTGCGGCAGGCTCGCTGGTCAAACGCTATGGCTTGAGAGAAGGTGAAGAGCTGCGCTATCCGATTACCGAGTTTTATTTCAAAAACGACGCACTCGGCGATCCGATGCTCAACGATGACCATGCAACAGTGCTGGAACTGGCAACTTACGAAGAACTAGAAAAAATGCGCCAACTTGCCTCGAAAGTCAATGCGCTCCTGCAAGATTTCTTGTTGCAAAAGCGCTTGAAACTCGTAGACTTCAAGTTAGAGTTTGGTAGGTATTTCACACCTGAGGGTAAAGTCGATATTTTACTAGGCGATGAAATTAGTCCTGATACCTGTCGGCTTTGGGATGCCGAGACAAACCAAAAACTCGATAAAGACCGCTTTCGGTTTGACTTAGGTGGCGTCGAAGAAGCCTATCAGGAAGTAAGACGGCGCATTTTAGGCTAAGCTTTTTCTGAAATAAGATTCTGAATCAGATGCTCGAAGAACTTATTGCGTATGTCAAAACGCTAGATAGCACCACGATATACCTTTTCCTGTTTGCAATTGCCTACTTAGAAAATGTCATTCCGCCAATTCCCGGCGATATGCCGGTGGTATTTGTCGGCACATTGGTTGCCCTAAGCGATTTGTCGTTTGTCGCTTGCGTGCTATGGGCAAGTGTAGGGTCGGTGTTAGGGTTTGCGTCCATGTATGCCATAGGCTACTGGATTTCAACGCGCTTTCACGGTGAGCCAAATGCTGCACTCAATTCGCGCATTGCACGCGTAATTGACAAGTTTTTCCCGGCAGAACACTTACCTGAAATTCGCATGCAATTTGCAAAATATGGCTATGGGCTCATCTTAGCCAATCGCTTTTTGACAGGCTCACGCTCGATTATCTCAATTTCTGCAGGTATCTCACGGCTCAATTTCACCATCACGCATGTGTGTGCCTTGCTAAGCGCTATCGGTTGGAATATCTTGCTTGTCTTCGGCGGCTACATGCTGGGCGATAACTGGGAAATTTTAGGCGACTACATTACAACCTACGGTACCGCTTTGACGGTCATCGTGCTGGTCTTGGTAGGCATTTTGGTTTATCGCTATCTTCGCAAACTGAAAACTTCGGCTGGAAAATCGTTGTAACTGGCAGCACGGATAATGCTTAACACCTAATGAATTCCTAATGCGCAACTTGAAACCATGCTCGATTTGCTTTCTCTTGCAGGATTGTCGTATCTGATTGGCTCAATTCCTTTTGCCTTTCTGTTGCTCAAAGCACTGACTGGCAAAGACATTCGCACGCTTGGCACAGGGAACGTAGGTGCCATGAATAGTTATGATGTTACTGGCTCAAAGACAATTGGCATTGTGGTAGGTGTTTTGGATGCGCTAAAAGGTGTTGCAGCAGTACTCCTTGCGCAGATGTATTTCAGTGAAGGGTTATCAGGCAAGGCGGCGTTAGGACCAAAAATGTGGGCGACGTTCTTTGCTACGCTTGGGCATTGCTACAACCTATGGCTTGGCTTCAAAGGGGGACGAGGATTAGCAACCGCAGCAGGTGCATCGCTGCTGTTTATGCCATCTTTGGTGATTGCGTGGCTACTGGTGTGGGTCGCTGCGTGGTTGTATTCACACAAAATTCACTTCTGCAATATCTCAGCAACGGCGTGTGTGATTTTGATTGTGCCGCTCTTTGAGCCTGTGGAAGCGATAGTGTTCATTGCTGCGCTTGCAGGACTGATTTTGCTGCGCCACCGCGATGTGATGAAAGAAGCCTTCAAAGGAGGATAGCATGAAAGCAATGTTTTGTGCGCTTCTCGTCTCTGTCCTATGCTTTCAAATTCATGATACATGCGCGCAAGGAGTCGTGCAGAAAGAAAGACGACCTAGCAATGAAGCCCTCAAAAAAGTAAGAGACGAAAAAGAAGCGGAAGCAACGGCACAAGTGCTTGCTACAATTGATTCCATGCTTGTGTTGATTGAAGCAGGTGATGTTGAGGCGCTGCTTGCGCGCTATGTCTATCCACCTGATGTTGAGCAAGCCCTGTCTGAACAAGTAACCTTCGAGATGCTGGTGCAACGGCTCAAAGAAAAAGGTATAGAGCGATTGGAAACTGCTCTCAGAGAAGCAAAAGCGATTAAACCGCAATGGAACGATGATCTTGACAAAGCCTACTTTGAGCGAGAGGGTAAAGATCTCGTTTTTGTCCAATACAAAGGGCAGTGGTATTTGCGTAATTGAAAACAGCAAACGGAGAACGAACCCTGTAGGCACATATCTCTCAGCATATGTGCGGTCTAAAAGCATACATCATCAAAGCATCACAAATCTCAATCGTAAATGTCTGCGGTAACTGAACCACCTGTACTTGCACCCTCGCAAGGAAAAACCACCTCACACCTTGAAAACATTTCGGAACTTGAAGAGCTTGCGCGACAAATTCGGCGCGACGTGGTGCGCATGTTAGTCATGGCACAGTCGGGTCACACGGGTGGCTCACTGGGCATGGCTGATGTGTTTACTGCACTGTATTTTCATCTCTTGCGCCATAGTCCTGAGACATTCTGGTCGGGCAAGGATCAAGATTTTGTTTTTCTTTCTAACGGACATATTTCGCCCGTGTGGTATGCAACGCTTGCCCGCGCTGGCTATTTCCCGCTTGCAGAGCTTGCGACGTTTCGCAAAATCAACTCGCGCTTGCAAGGGCATCCTGCTACGGACACACACTTGCCCGGCATTCGCATCGCTTCAGGCTCGTTGGGACAAGGGCTCTCGGTGGCAATTGGTGCAGCCTTAGCCTTTCGTTTGGACAAAAATCCCTATTTCGTTTATTGCTTGATGGGCGATGGCGAATGTCAAGAAGGGCAAATCTGGGAAGCAGCAATGTTTGCAGCGCATCACAAAGTTGACAATCTTATTGGCATCGTTGATTGCAACAATCAACAAATCGATGGAGAGGTAAGCAAGGTCATGCAAATTGAGCCCTTTGAAGACAAATGGAAAGCCTTCGGCTGGCACACACTGCGATGTGATGGCAACCAGATGGCTGAAGTAATTGAAACGGTCAAAGCCGCACAGGCTTGCTTAGGACAAGGTAAGCCGGTCGTGATTTTAGCAAAAACAGTAATGGGCAAAGGCGTCTCATTCTTTGAAGGTACAATGCCCGATGGCACAAACTGGCATGGCAAGCCACCCTCAAAAGAACTAGGTGAAAAAGCCTTGCTTGAATTGCCGCCAACACGCTTTGCGGACTTTTGAGTGATAAGCTATAACTATCAAGCTAAAATTGTATCAAAACAACATCGCAAAAGCTAACATTATTACACGCTTACTGTGCGCATTATTGCAGGCAAATTTAAGCGGCGAGTCATTCACACCGTCCGAGGTGAAGCAGTAAGACCAACGACAGAGCGCGTGCGTCAAGCGCTCTTCGACACGCTGGCTGTGCGCATAAATTTTGAGGACATAGAAGTGCTCGATTTGTTTGCAGGCAGCGGTATTTTGGGCATTGAAGCACTTAGCCGCGGGGCAGCACGGTGCACATTCGTGGAGCAAAACCGAAAGGTAATCCAAATGCTGGCACAAAGTTTGAAGTTCCTGCAACTCGAAGAGCAAACTCAACTTGTGCAAACCGACGCCTTGCGATTCTTAGAATGGACCACAGCGCAATACGACCTAATTTTTGCCGATCCTCCTTACAAATTTGAACATCATCATGAATTGCTGGACAAAATTTTTTCTCGCAATTTACTTGCAGGCTATCTGGCTATGGCGCATCATAAGCGCGAGGATTTTTCAGCACACGCAGAGTTTCTCTTTTGCAAAGAATTTGGAGCAACCGTCGTAAGTTTTTTCTCGCAAAGCAAACAAACATGAACGCACATTTGATGGCTCAAACTTGTACCAAAAGCGGCAGTTGAAGCCAAACACATAGCATAGTCTATCAACTGGCAATGCGCAAAGAAAGTGCCCTAAACGGTCAGCATAATGAAGCAAGCTATTTATCCGGGGACATTTGACCCATTTACATTCGGGCATATCGATGTGCTCGAACGTGCGCTCAACATCTTTGACGAAGTGAGCATTGTGGTCGCCGTCAATAGTCAAAAGAAAACACTTTTTACGATTGAAGAGCGTGTGGCGATGATTCGAGAATCCCTCTCAAGTTATAAGCGCGTTCGTGTCGAGAGATTTGAGGGGGGATTGCTCATTGAGTATGCCAAGCAGCGTGGTGCTTGTGCTATCATTCGTGGGCTAAGACAAGTTGCAGATTTTGAGTATGAATTTCAGCTTGCGCTGATGAATCGGCATTTGTATCCCGGAGTAACAACCGTATTTCTGATGCCAAACGAAAAATACACCTACCTTACTTCATCAATCATTCGCGAGGTAGCCAGTTTAGGCGGTGATGTTGCCGATTTTGTCCCGCCGCCAGTCCTGCGTGCGTTGCAGCACAAGTTTCAAGGTGCAGATACAAAATGAAATTGCACTGCTATTGGCTTTCGCGCTCATCCAATTCGAAAAGGCTACGCACCAAATTGAGTCTACTCTCAATGCTTTGCGCTGTATCGACAGGCGATTTGAGTGTGGTGATAGGAAAATGCAGAAGTTTCTTTACGATACGGTCGGCAAGTTGCTCCATCATGGCGTATTGTTCTGGGGAGACTTTGTGTCGAATCCGTTCTAATTCTTGTTGCTTGACGGCTTCGAACTTAGCTTGCAAATCGCGTATCGTTGGGGCAACTTGCAGCGAGTTATGCCATTTTTCAAACTCAACGAGTTCAGCTTCCACAATGCGCGCAACCTTGGGCAATTCTTGACGGCGCGCATCAAGATTTTTTTCAACGATAAGTTTAAGGTCGTCAATATCTTTAAGAAAGACATTATAGAGTGCACCAGCACGCGCATCGATATTGCGCGGGACACCAAGGTCCAAAATCAACATCGGTGCATGGCGGCGCTTGTGCATAGCGCTTTCAATATCTTTGGCGCAGACAATTTCACCCGTGCTGGAGACCGCAGAAATCACAATATCAAACTCATGCAGGCGCTCACGAAAGTAGTCGAAGGTGATGATATTGCTGGTGCCAATTTCGCGTGCTAAGGCTTCAGCATTTTCTGTGGTGCGGTTAGTGATGGTAATGCGGCTAACTTTTTTCTCGCGCAGATGTAGGGCTGCAAGTTCAGCGGTTTCACCTGCGCCGATAAGCAGAATGTGTTTTGAAGAAAGGTCGGAGAAAATTTTGCGTGCCAGTTCAACAGCAGCATAGCTTACAGAAATAGCGCCGTCAGTTAATTTGGTTTCTGTTTTGACCCGCTTTGCGACACTGAACGCAGCATGGCAGAGTTTGTTTAAGACAGCGCCAGTCGCTTTTTCTTCAGCGGCTAAGCGGTAGGCATCTTTGACTTGCCCTAAAATTTGTGCCTCACCCAGAATCATGGAATCTGCACCACTGGCTACTTCAAAGAAGTGCTTGACTGCACCGCATGCCCAAAGTGAAAAGAAATGCTCACGGCGCAATGTTTGGCGCGCCCCTTTATACTCAATGAGAAAATCTTTGAGATAGTCTGCATTTACTTCGTCAAGTGCAGGCACAGCGTAAAGTTCAGTGCGGTTGCACGTGGAAAGCAAGAGAGCTTCAGAGAGCATTTTGCCATCGCAGACTGCACGTAGAAATTTGCGTGTCTCCTCATCTGTGAAGGCAAGGCGCTCGCGCAGTTCAATCGGGGCAGTGTGATGATTGATGCCAACAGCGATAAGATTCATGGACGGAGGTAGGTGCGACGTCATCATACTTCTTGACGTTAGTTAAGACTGTGAAAACGCGGCGAGAACAAATTCAACGCCGTGATAGAAAGGAACGAAAACAAAAAACCCAGCGTAAGCAAGAGCGCCATGCGTTTGCCTTGCCAGCCTAAACGCTCTCTCAAAAGTAGGCTTATTCCGTAAATCAACCAAACCATAATCAGACCGATAAGTTTTGCATCTCTGAAGCTGAATCGTCCTTGCGACTCTGGAATCCAGAGCACACCTGCAATGAAGGCAAAAGTGAGAAAGATAAACCCAAACAACACTGCGCGCAGGCTCATGGTTTCAAGTGTTTCAAGATTGGGCAGGCGCTCGAAAAATGCGCCAAACCGATTAACCTGAATTTGGCGAAAGAGCAACATGTAAAGCGAGCTGTAGACGCCTGCAATCGCAATAGCGCTATAGCCTAAAATGGCGGCAAGGATGTGAAAAGAAAGCAGCGGACTTGTAACGCTCATGTCAGAAGAGATATACGAAAGCATAAAAAGTGATGAAATCGTCTGAAAAACAAGGGCTGTAAGTGCCATAAATCCGCCTGTGCTGCTTTCGCCAGTGCTAAATTCTATGAAAAGATAGACCACAATCAGGGTTAGAGCGACAGTAGTCATCAATTGATAGACATTTGTAATCGGCAGGGCGTGGTGGAAAAGTGTCAGCAAGCAAAGGTAAAGCAAATGCACACCAGCCACGAAAAGGAGCATATATCGCTTGAGGCGCGCCAAGGTAAAATCACTTTTGAAAAAATCTGCAATGTAAAGCATTGTTGCAATCAGATAGAGCAGTGGCAGAACAAAGTTGATGATAAAAATGCTCTCTATCATTTTACCAGCAGATAGGCATCGGGCATTACAAAGTTGATGTGAATCATCTTAAGGCGCAGATGAAGATGTAATGGTCAGCTTTAAGCGCACTTTGGGCGAGTGATTTTCTAAGAGATAGCCACAGAGCCAATATGTGCCGGCTTGAAGTGGTGCATCAGTTTTAAGATGACGTGGCACAAAAGCAAAAGGATATGAACGGCGCTCATTAATTGGTATGCGAAGAATGTTTGCAGAAATCTGATTTGGGACAGTGCGCACAGATATCACTTCGCCGTTTTCCTGCTGAACTTCCAAAGCAAAATGCTGCTGATAGAGAAAGAAAAATGTGCGCTCAATTCCAGAATTGTTTCGAATCTCAAAAACGCCAGAGATAGTATCACCGATACCGATGTTATCGCGTGCAACACGCAGCGCAAAAACAAGACCGTTTAAGGAGACGGTCGCTTCTGGTTCAGCGGGTGTAGAGGGCGGTTCGCTGGGGCGCTGGCAGCCTATCAAGCAAAGAAAGCAAAGGAATAGAACGATGCGCATAGCAAGCAAGGTTATAGGTTTATCTTCTTTCTTAGGGCTCAAAAAATTAACCTGAGCCTGTAGGCTAAAAATTCTCTGCTGCATTTAGAGTCAGGAGCAAAATCTCCTATGAAAAGTATTAGAATATCTATGCTTAAAGCGCTATCTTTGCGCCCAAATTTTAGAAAGGCTTTCTAAAAGTTACAAACAAATCGCAGATAAAAAGATATGTCAAAAATACGCCGAGATGATATTCGCAACATTGCTATCATTGCTCACGTTGACCATGGCAAGACAACGCTGGTCGATGCGATTTTGAAACAGACGGGCACATTTCGAGACAATCAACGCGTTGAAGAACGCATTATGGATAGTAATCCGCAAGAGCGTGAGCGAGGCATTACGATTTTTGCTAAAAACGCAGGTTACTTCTACAAAAATCACAAAGTCAACATTGTCGATACGCCCGGACACGCCGATTTCGGTGGCGAAGTAGAGCGCATTTTGAAAATGGTCGATGGCGCGCTGCTGTTGGTCGATGCACTTGAAGGTCCGATGCCACAAACCAAGTTTGTGTTGCGTCGTGCGCTTGAAGCAGGCTTGAAAATTCTGGTCGTAATTAACAAAATTGACCGTCCAAATGCACGACCGCTCCAAGTGATTGATGAAGTCCTTGATCTTTTCATTCACTTAGGGGCAAATGACGAGCAAATTGATTTCCCCTACATTTTTGCGTCTGGCAGAGATGGTTATGCAAAGTATCGCCTTGAAGATGAAAGCAAAGACATCACGCCGCTCTTGGATATGATTTTAGAAAAAATTCCGGCGCCCGAAGTTGACCCCGATGTACCGTTCCAAATGCTCATCAATTCGCTCGATTACAGCGACTACTTGGGCAAAATTGTGGTAGGTAAAATTGCATCAGGTAAGGTCAAAGTGGGCGATCCGCTCGTGGCGCTTGATGGTAAAGGCAAACTGGTGAAAGGCAAAGTGGCAAAGATTTTCCTCTTTGAAAAACTTGGTAAAACTGAAGTGCCAGAGGCAATTGCAGGAGATATTGCCGCCATCACCGGCTTTGAAGAGGCCACGATTGGTGAGACACTCACTGACCCCGATCACCTTGTGCCAATGGAATCGTTTTTAATTACGGAGCCGACCGTCTCTATGTTTTTCTCGGTCAATGATTCACCGTTTGCAGGTCGGGAAGGTAAGTTTGTTACCAGCCGCAATTTGCGTGAGCGGCTCTACAAAGAAGTTATCACAAATGTAGCAATGCGCGTCGAAGACACAGAAAGTGCAGACACTTTCAAGGTGTCGGGTAGAGGTGAGTTGCATCTTTCTGTGCTCATTGAGACCATGCGCCGTGAAGGATATGAACTGCAAGTCTCGCGTCCCGAAGTGATTTTGAAAAAAGATGAGCATGGAAAACTTCTCGAGCCTTATGAAAGCGTAACAATTGATGTGCCGCAGGAGTATGTCGGGGTCGTAATTGAAAAAATGGGACGACGCAAGGGCGATATGAAAAATATGACCACGCTCGAAGGCGGAATGACACGCTTAGAATTTGAAATTCCAACACGCGGGCTCTTAGGCTTTACGACCGAATTTACAATGGATACGAAAGGCGAGGGCATCATGACACATGTCTTCAAGAGTTATGAGCCATACAAGGGTGAAATCAATTCTCGTACATCGGGCGCGCTAATTGCAGCCGAGCAAGGTGAAGCGGTTCCGTATGCGTTAGCACAGTTAGATGATCGAGGCACATTCTTCATTGAAGCCGGCACACCGGTCTATGCAGGCATGATTGTAGGCGAATCCGCACGCGATTTTGATATGGTGGTCAATGTCTGTAAGACAAAGAAACTTACCAACATGCGCGCCTCAGGCTCCGATGAAGCCTTGAAAATTACACCACCGCGCAAACTCACACTTGAACAAGCGATGGAATTTATCAACGACGATGAACTGGTGGAAGTAACGCCGAAGTCCATTCGCTTGCGCAAGAAAATTCTAGATGAAAATGTGCGCGCACGTGAAGCCAAGCGCAAGAAGCAAGCTAGTGAAGCAGCTGTGTGAAAGTTGTAGTTTAAGTAGAAAGTGATATATTAGCCAACTACGTAAAAATGGATATTCCAGAGCAATCAGAGTAACAAAGACGCGCACACGACAAGAACGCATTGCAAAAAATAAAGGAGAGGTGGCCGAGTGGCTTAAGGCGTCGGTTTGCTAAACCGATGTAGTATCGTAAGGTACTACCGGGGGTTCGAATCCCCCCCTCTCCGCAAAAATGAGGATGCCGCAGCGAAGAGCAACGACGCACATCATATTGCATTACCCCGAAAAAAAGTGAGGTATGCCAAAAAAATCTGCGACAGAAAGCCAATCTCAAGCGCGCGTAAAAGCCCCTGCTAGTCGCAAAAAAGCATCGGCATCAGGCAATGCAAAAAGTTCTTCGCAGCGGTCAAGTGCAGAGAAGGCGAAGAAGAAAACTGCTGCTGGGAGCACAAAGCAGACGGCGGCAGAAAGCCAATCTCAAGCGCGCGTAAAAGCCCCTGCTAGTCGCAAAAAAGCATCGGCATCAGGTAAAGCAAAAAGTTCTGCGCCGCAAGCAAGTTCAAAAAGGAAATCATCGGGGCAAAGAAAAGAAAAAAAGACTCAGGGAAGAAGCCAAAAAGTCAGAGCGGTACGTCCTAAATACGAAACAACCGAATCTGACGTTGATATTTTAGAGCATGAGCAAGAGCAGCAAATAGACTTCGTGGACGATATTGCGCTCGCAGAAGACCAAGTTGGTACTGAACTCTCAGAGCAAGTTGAAGAAAGTGCGCAAGATGAGCTTGCTGAAGAGATTGCACTGGAGCTCCCCAAGGAACTTGAGCCAAAAAATGAAAAACATTCATCTCGAGAAGAAGATTATGCGCTGATTGATGTGATTCGTGAAGGAGATCGCTACGAGCAAGAGAAGGCATTCAAAAAATTGCTAAGCAAATATCGCGGTCAAATTTATAATCTTATTCTCAAGATTGTGCACAATCCAAATGAAGTAGAAGATTTAGTGCAGGAATCTTTCTCCAAAGCGTTTAACTCTATTACAAACTTCAACAAAGAGTATGCCTTTTCGACATGGCTTTATCGCATTGCGACCAACAGCAGCATTGATTTTCTGCGCAAGCGTCGATTGAAAACCTTCTCGATTGACAATCCTATCAAAACCAAGGATGATGAATACACGGTTGAGATTCCTGACAGCAGCGAAGAGCCAGAGAAAAATGTCATTCAAAGTCAACGTGATGCACTAGTGCGCGATGCTATTCGGCAACTGGCGCCAAAGTATCGTACCGTGATTGAAATGCGGCACTTGCAAGAATTAAGCTATGAAGAAATTGCAAAGAAACTGAAGATGCCTTTAGGCACGGTTAAAGCACATATTTTCCGAGCTCGTGAAATGCTCTATAAAATGCTACGCGATAAGCTGCGCAGTTATTGACATCTCCATACTTGTATAAGACAGCATAGACCGAGCGATGCGCAAAGCGACAGAGAGCTAACGCCCGAAGTAAGTCCATGCCAGTGTCAGCGAAAAGAAAACCAGTGCGACACCAAACACGCCATACCATCGGCGATACTCTGCAAAGGAACACGGATAAGTAAGTGGACGGATATACTTGCCAATGTAGAGCATTGTGGCGGCAAACTGCACGAAGTAAAGCGAGAGTTTGACGACGCTCCAAGTTGACCAGCCAACAAAAAACTGTGCTAACAGAGCGCCTGAAATTAAGACCCCGAAGAAAGCGACATCGACGAGTTTGACTTCCAAGCGAATGTAGGTGCGCAAAAGTTCGGCGTCATGTGCGCCAGAAGCGGCGTCAGTAAGGCGCGGTTGCAGCGTACGAATAACCAAAGCCGAAGCGGCAACAGCACCAAACCATAGCGCAAAGCAAACAACATGCAGAAGTAAAAGTAGTGAATACATAGGTTTGAAATGTTTTAAGGTTAAGCGCCATTTTGTATTTTTGCCCGCAAGTCTGCCGACTAAACCATACAGCAATGCAAGACACCTTTCAAACGCTCCTCAAAAAACTTCCGAAAGAAAAACTGCGTAAAGCCAAAGAGTTCGGGTTTTCCGACATACAATTTGCTCATCTCTTTGGTGTCTCACAAGCTGACATTCGCCGATTGCGAGAGTATTACGGCATAAAAGCCGTCTTCAAAACCATTGATACCTGCGCTGCCGAGTTTGATGCGCAAACGCCCTACTATTACTCCTGCTACGAAGAAGAAAACGAATCCAAAGCAAGTAAGAAAAAGAAAATCATCATCTTGGGTGGCGGACCAAACCGCATTGGACAAGGCATTGAGTTTGATTACTGCTGCGTGCAAGCTGTCTTTGCGCTCAAAGAAGCGGGCTATGAAACCATTATGATTAACTGCAACCCAGAGACGGTGTCAACGGATTATGATGTTGCCGATAAACTCTACTTTGAGCCGCTGACCTTTGAGGATACGATGAACATCATTGAGCATGAAAAGCCCGAAGGAATCATTGTGAGTTTCGGTGGTCAAACACCACTGCGGCTGTCGACGCAACTTGAAGAAGCTGGTGTAAAAATTTTAGGCACATCCTCAAAAGGCATTGACATTGCCGAAGACCGAGAAAAATTCGGCAAGCTTTTAGATGAACTTAAAATTCCGCATCCCGCCTACGGCGTAGCAACAACCTACGAAGAAGCCAAACTGATTACAGAACTTATTGGCTATCCTGTCTTGGTGCGTCCAAGTTATGTCTTGGGCGGCAGAGCCATGCAAATTATTTACAACGATGAGACGCTCAAACGCTACATCGACCAAGCCTTGCATGTCTCCGATAAGTATCCATTGCTGATTGATAAATTTTTGGAACATGCCGTGGAATATGATGTGGATGCCATTGCTGATGGGAAAGAGTGTATTGTTGCAGGGCTTTTGCAGCATGTGGAAGCTGCAGGTGTGCACAGCGGCGATTCAACATCGATTTTGCCGCCAATTAGCACGCCGAAGCACATTATCAAAACAATGAAAGATTATACACGCAAACTTGCAAAAGCCTTGAAGGTCGTGGGGCTAATGAATGTGCAGTTTGCCGTGCAAGGTGAAGGCAAAGATGCAAAAGTCTTTGTGCTGGAAGTCAATCCGCGAGCAAGTCGAACCGTGCCTTTTGTCGCAAAAGCAACAGGAATGCCGATTGTCAAAGTGGCTTGTCTGCTGATGATTGGCGAAAAGCTCTCTAAGCTCAAAAAGAAATTTGACCTCAAAGATTGCGACGAGCTGAGTTTGCCCTACATCTGTATCAAAGAGCCTGTGTTTCCTTTCTCGAAATTTATTAAGTCGGGTGTTTATCTCGGTCCAGAGATGCGCTCCACAGGTGAAGTGATGAGTTTTGCGAAAACCTTTGGCGAAGCCTTCACTAAGTCTGCTTTAGCTGCAGGTAGTAAATTGCCGACCAGTGGCACAGTGTTCGTCAGTGTCAATGATGCGCACAAAACCACACATACTGCCGAAATTGTGCGACGCTATTACAATTTGGGGTTTGATTTAGTTGCCACAAGTGGCACTGCAGAGTTTTTGCGCAATCATGGCTTGGAGTGTAAAACGGTCTTCAAAGTCGGTGAAGGCAGACCAAATATCTTTGATATTATTCGCTTGGGCAGGGTACAGTTTGTTATCAATACGCCGCTTGGTGAAAAAGCGCGCTACGACGAAGAAGCCATTGGAACAGCATCGATTCTCTCTGGCGTGCCCTATGCGACAACGATTGAAACCGCTGAAGCAGCTATTGCGGGTATAGAACAACTGCGCAAAGAAAAGTTCGGTGTCAAAAGCTTGCAAGAGTATTTAAGCTATAAAAATAAGCGCAAGAAAAAATCTCAGGCGAAGTAAATGGCACACGTGCCAAGAATTCACTACAAGGGCAGAGACATCGTTGCAAAAAAAAAGTTTGGTCAGAATTTTTTGGTTGATGAAAACATTGTGCGTAAAATCATTGCGCTGGCTGAACTTGAAGCGCAAGATAACGTTGTGGAAATTGGTCCCGGCTTTGGCGCACTCACAAAAGAACTTGCAAACTTGCTTCCTACCTTCACGGCAATTGAGTTAGATAAAACCCTAGCGGCATTTATTCGCGCAGAGTTCCCACAAGTTACGCTCATCGAGCAAGATGTCTTGAAGACATCACTCTCAGAACTGGCTACAGGAAAGAAATTAAAAATCTTGGGCAATATCCCTTACGCAATTACCTCGCCGATTCTTTTCAAACTCATTGAAGAGCGCGCTGTGATTCATTCAGCTATCTTGATGTTGCAAGATGAAGTTGCAAAGCGTTTGTCAGCAAAACCACGCACAAAGGAGTATGGAATTTTAGCGGTTCAACTGCAAGCGTTTGCAGAAGTAGAGTATTGCTTCAAGATAAAACGCAGTGTCTTCAAGCCTAAGCCCGAAGTGGATAGTGCCGTGGTACGACTGACGATGCGTCATCAGACGAACATTGAGCACGAGAATCTATTCAGAACG
Source organism: Candidatus Thermochlorobacter sp. (assembly GCA_046291735.1). GTDB lineage: Bacteria > Bacteroidota > Chlorobiia > Chlorobiales > Thermochlorobacteraceae > Thermochlorobacter. Next base: position 123,178 of record JBKBSK010000002.1, read on the forward strand.
CTGGTGCGCACGGCATTTCGAATGCGACGCAAAACCTTAGAGAATAATCTCAAAGAGATGTTTGAACTCCGTGGCGTATCTATGGACTTAAAACGACGGGCAGAAGAGTTATCTGTGCAAGAATTTATTGAGCTATCTAAGACGGTACGGTTACGCGCAGATACTCCAGTGGTGTGATTGGCGTTAGAAGGACTAAGCAGAGAGACAATGCAAAGAGAAGGCAGTCGGGGTGACAGGACTTGAACCTGCGACCTCTGCGTCCCGAACGCAGCGCTCTACCAGCTGAGCCACACCCCGCTTGAGCTAAGTGCAAAATTAGGGAAAATTAAGGATGCCCAAAAATTTTTTTGATAAGAAGTCGCGTATCGCTCATGCCTGTGTTCATCAGATGACCTAATTTTTGTTCTTTCGTAGCAAGATAGCCCTTATTGATGTCATTGGGGTCTATGACAAGGGGCACACGCTCGACGACTTCCAAGCCGTAGCCTTCCAGACCCACGATTTTTTTAGGATTGTTTGTCATCAGGCGCATTTTTTTGATGCCCAAGTCAAGAAGAATTTGTGCGCCGATACCGTAGTCGCGCAGGTCGGGCTTAAAGCCTAAGCGTTCATTAGCTTCAACAGTATCTAGCCCTTCATCTTGTAGGTTGTAGGCTTTAAGTTTGTTGATAAGCCCAATGCCGCGCCCTTCTTGCATCAAATAGACCAGAGCGCCACGTCCCTCTTGCTGAATTTTGAGCATAGCGGTAGCGAGTTGTTCACCGCAGTCACAGCGTAAGGAGCCGAAAAGGTCACCAGTGGCGCAAGAAGAGTGCATGCGCAAGAGCACAGGTTCGCCGTTTGCAACATCGCCTTTGACAAGTGCAAGATGATTTTTGTCATCAATCAGCGTTTCATAAGCAATGAGCTTAAACTCGCCGAAGTGTGTGGGCAAGCGCACTTCAACAGCACGACGCACCAATTTTTCCTTTTGCATGCGATACGCAACAAGGTCTTTAATGGTGATGAGTTTCAGACCGAGTTTATCGCGCAGTTGCAAAAGGTCAGGGACGCGTGCCATAGTACCATCATCTTTGAGAATTTCGCACAGAATGCCAACGGGGCGAAATCCAGCCAGACGCGCTAAATCCACAGCAGCTTCAGTATGTCCAACGCGGCGCAGCACACCGCCATCCATTGCACGCAGCGGAAAAACATGTCCCGGACGTGCAAAGTCACTTGGACGCGCAAGCGGGTCAGCTAAGTGGCGAATCGTGATAGCGCGGTCGTAAGCAGAAATGCCCGTTGTAACGCCAGCAATCTGCGCATCAACTGAGACGGTAAAGTTGGTCTCATGCACGGAGGTATTGATGCGCGTCATCGGATCGAGCTGGAGTTCCTGCGCACGGCTGGATGTAATTGCAACACACAATAGCCCACGCGCTTCTTTGGTGATGAAGTTGACCATCTCGGGCGTAACATTCTCGGCAGCGGTGATGAAATCACCCTCATTTTCACGGTCTTCATCATCGACAACGATGACGAGCTTGCCGTTGCGAATATCCGCCAGTGCGGATTCAATCGTGTCAAATTGAGATGCAGACATAGCATTTTGCTGTTAAATGATAACGCCCAGCGAAAGTGCGGCGGCGTTATCGTGTTTCTGATACTGAAAAAACAAGATTATGTAATTGTGCGATTCCAAGAAATCAGAGTTACACTCTTTTTTTTGAACAAGGTAAAGTTATGCAATTTTCAGAATGCGAAATGCTGCAAGCTAAGTGCCAAAAATCGCTCGTCCGATTCGGCAGTCCAAGCAGCGTAAGGCATCGCAATATGCGGTTTTCAATTCAAGCAAGCCTTGTTCTATTGCTGCTGATTTAATGCGATACACTTCGCCCAAGGTCTCCTGCAAAGTTTGCTTTGCAACTTCGCTGGTCAGGGCTTTGGGATACTCGGCATAAAGCGAGCGAACCCGAGACAAGAGATGTAAATTGCCCTCATGTTCAGCATAGAGCGCAAGCACAGGCAAAAGTGTATTGATAACAAGTTCAGTTGCGCGTGTTTTCCCAACGAGTGTTTTGATAGGCTTCAGAGTGCGTGCGCCGAAGCGATAGCGATGTTGCCAGTAATCCGATGCATCTGCAATGAAAAGTTCTTCCAACTGCGCAATACTTCTGGAAGTTGAAACCGATGATGAAAGCACTTGCAGGGCTTGATGTAAAAAACCATGCTCTAAGTTTTTAGAGAGAATTTCTGCAAGACCGGCTACACGAAGGGTCGGAAAATTCTGTGGGCGAAGCCGAAAAAAGATCCATGCAAGCCTGTCCAGCGGTGGGCGTGTGGCAAAGGGGGTAGCAGCAAAGCGTTGAGAGAGGTCTTGGATGTAGGCAACGGTCTCTGCGTCATCTGACTGCTGCGGCAGAAGTGAAGAGAGCGAAAAGTAAATAGCTTCCAGTGTGCGCCGTCGCTCAGCAAAGTTCAAGGTTTTGAGATAGTCGAGTTCAGAGAAAGAGACGAGGCGCGAGAGGGCTTCAAAGGCAGTTGTGTTCTCGCTGTAGCCGAGGGCTCGCATTAAGCCTTTATAGATGAGCTCATCATAGCTTGCAAGTGTGTGTGCAGTAAGGGCTTGAGCAAAGCGCTCGACTTTTTTCTTAAAGCGCTGTTCTGAAAGTGTCTGTAACCACTCGATTTTGAGACTATCGTCAATCTCGAGTGCTGTGGGGAAACATGCAATTGTGTGCTGACGATGAAAGGCAGATTCATCTTGAATGCACTTTGCAATCACATTGTGAATGGCATCGTTCAAGAAACGCCTTAGCTCCAAAAGCGGATGCGCGTTTGGCAGGTGTAAATCGTCTTCAAAAACCACATGCAGAATAACATGGTCGTAGCGCGCATTCAAGTGATGTTGATGTTTGAGCCAATCGGATGCACGCGAGTGAATTTCTACGGCGCCAGTGTACTCTATCCCATCAATTAAAATTTTAGCATCAAGAAAATCAGCGCCTTCATTTGAGTTAAGCTTGCCTGTGGAAAGAATCTGAAGGGAACGACCATCGCTAAGCCGCAGAGAGTCTAATTGCAAATAAAGGTTTTTCCAGATATGGCGCACGTATTTTTCAGGAACCTGCATAGCCATCGGTGCTCGAGTGAAAAAGTTGGCTCAAAAAAGTCGGCTCAAGAACTTTTCTGCTTAGAGTGGGAGTGCGGTAGCGTGTATGGGATTCGAACCCATGATTTCCGCCTTGAGAGGGCGGCGTCCTAGGCCTCTAGACGAACACGCCAATTCATGCTGCAAAATTACGCTTAGAGCGGTGTTCTTGCAAGTTTGAGTGTTGGGGACTTCTAAGACAATAGCCCAGATGCCGAGAGGGCATCAAAGATGCCGACGCGAATCATCATCACTGCAATGGCGGCAAGTAGCAAGGATGCGATTTTAGCGATAGCTTTTGCGCCGTTAGGACCAATCAGTCGCTCGACGGTGCTGGAGAAATAAAACAGCAAAAAAGCAATAAGAAGATTAAGGATGATTGCCAGCGATGTCATGAGCCAACCATGTGCCTCGCCAGAGATGAGAATTGTGGTCAATGAGCCGGGACCGATGATAAGCGGGATGCCGAGAGGTACAACACCAATGCTTGTAGGGTCAGCGGGCTTTTTGGATTCATCGACGTCAGAAGAAGTCAGGTCTTTGACTGCAAGCAAAAGTAAGATGATGCCGCCAGCGATGCGAAAATCCGAGAGTGTGATGCCTAAAAATGCGAAGATGTTTTTGCCGGCAATCATCACAAGCAGAGCGATGACTAGCGCGGTAAGGACGGCTTGAGTGGTCAGGCGACGTTTAACTTTTTCGGGTAGACTTTGTGTCAGACCGATAAAAAGCGGCAATGTACCGGGGGCATCGATGGCGACGAAGAGCGGGATGAAGGTAAGTAAAAATGCCTCGAAAGTGAAGGGATAGGATGTGCCTTCGAGAAGGAAAAAGTCAAGCATTTGCCAGCGCGGCTTTTTGCAGATGTTGAAGCATCAATGCATTAAATCGCTCGGGCTGTTCAAGGTTAGGCAAATGTCCAGCTTGGGGAATAATTTCCAGTTGTGCGTTAGGAATGCGCTCAGCAATCGTTCGGACCACTTCAGGCGGTGTCAGTACATCTTCTTCACCGACGACAACCAGTGTGGGACAATGTATTGCGGAAAGATGCACGCTCGAATCCGTACGGTGCGCCATGGCTTTGAGCTGCTCAATAACGGCTTCAACACGATGACGCTCAATGATGACCGAAAGAAAGCCTGCAAGTTCAGGTTCGTTCGCATGTGTCGTAACTCCAAGCATTTTAGGAATCATACGTGCTTTGGCTTCAGAAATGCCGCGCACTTTAAGCGCCTCGATAAACTCAAAGCGTTTTTCACGCACCTCGTCTGTATCTGCCTCAGCACGGGTGTCGCAGAGCATCATGGAAGCGACCATGTGAGGATAGCGGCGCTCAAAAGCAAAAGCGTGGTAGCCGCCCATGGAGACACCAATAAGGGAGACGGAAGTGAAGCCAAATTTGGTGATGAGGTCATGCAATGATTCCGCATACTGACGCATGGTCCAGTCTGTGCGCGGTTCTGAGCCTTCAATGCCATAAACATTTGGCGCAATCACACTATAGCCGGCTTCTTGGAGCACGCCAAGCTGCGCACGCCACATTTCACTTGAGAGTGGAAAAGCGTGGAGCAAGACGACCACATGGTCATTTTGGCGAGTGTTTTTTTCAAGATGATGACCAAGAAATGACAACATAAGGTGATAAAGGTAATAAAGTTTTGAGCAATGTTTTTGCAAAAATTCAGTTTGGGTGGTTGCTACGATGCGTCTTAGCGTCGCGCAAAATCGAGTTTGCTTCACGCAAAAGGCGTTCAGCCTCGGTTTTAGCCGCACGCACGATGTCTTCGGCACGCTGTTTGGCTTCGTTCTCAACATCAGCAGGCGGCTCTGCACCTTCTTTGGGTGGAATCGTGTTAGGAACAGGCATCTCACGCACTGGCAGCACTTCAGCGATTCGGCTCTCTTGCAGGCTTTCATCTAAGCGACGAAAGAGTGCACGACGCATATCTTCACCACGACGAGGCGCAAAGAGCATGCCTAACACCGTGCCAATTGTAGCCCCTAACAGCGTACCAATAAAGAGCCCTTTGTAATAATTATCCTTATGCATAGCCATAAAAAAGTTAATTGAAGTAACTAATTGGTTGCTGATTGTGATTGCGCTACAGCTTTGTAGCCTAGTGATTCAATGGTTGCAATCAAATCTTTCTCGCTGACTTTTGAGGCATCGAACTCCACGATAGCGCACTTCTTAGCTGTGCTGGCTTCAACGGATTTGACCCCTTCTAATTTTACAAGTTTAGTCTGAATAGACTCTTCACAACTCGAGCAGACCATACCGTCGATAGCAAAGTTCACTTTTTGAATTTTGGCTTGAGGCGGCTCGGCTTTTTGTGCACTGCAGCCTATCACAACAAGTGAAAGCAGGAAAGAAAAGAGAAGTGTACGCATACTTACTCCCGGTTTAGCATTGAAAGTATAACTGCAAATTTAACTGCAAATTTACTTTTTTTGTTTTGACTTTCCAGTTTTTTTCTCTGCGAGTTCCTCGAGACTCTCAATGACGGCATCGTGGAGTTGGCGACGCACGGCGCGGATTTTGTTGTTTGCAGAAGTTGGATAGACACGATTTGTCAGAAAGACCACGCAGAGAGTCCGTGTGGGGTCGACCCAGACACTTGTGCCAGTAAAGCCAAGATGCCCATAGCTTTGCATTGAGAAGTATTTGCCGGTTGAGGCTTTCTCGCCAGCATCGCGTACATCCCAGCCCAAGGCGCGCACGCGGTGCACACTGTCGCGTGTGGTGAAGCGTTGAACAGTCTCAGGCTTAAGAAAAGTTTTACCATAAAGTGAGCCGCCGTGCATAAGCATCTTCATGATGGTCAGAATGTCTGAAGCCGTTGAGAAAAGTCCAGCGTGTCCAGCAACACCACCAAAAAGTGCAGAAGTTGGGTCATGCACAAGTGGGCGCTTGAAAGGCAGTTTCCATGTACAATCAACTTCAGTGGGAGCAATACGGTAGAGCACGCTGTCAGGTGGATTGAAGAAGGTGTTTTGCAAGCCAAGTGGACGCGCAAATGTCTCATAGAAATACTCATCCAATCGCTTGTGCGTGATACGCCGAACAATTTCACCTAACAAAATGAAGTTGAGGTCGCTGTAGATAGTGCTATCGCCAGTGCGTCTGATGAGCGTATCGTTAAAGATATGTTTGAGCGCTGAGTCGGCGTTAGGGCAGAATTGGCTGTATCGGCGGAAAGCAATTAAGCCTGAATCGTGAATCAAGAGATTACGCAGCAGAATCTGCTCCTTACCACGGTTTGCAAATTCAGGAATAAACTTTGCGACAGGATCAGTGAGCGAGAGCTGACCATCATCGTAAAGACGCATCACAGATAAGGTTGTCGCTAAAACTTTAGTCACAGAGGCAAGGTCATAAATCGTATTGGTATCAGTGCGTGCTGAAAGTGTGTCGTAAGTAAGATGTCCAAAGGCTTCATGGAAGACAAGGCGGTCGTTTTGCATCACGGCTACAACTGCAGAAGGAAAGGCACTGTCTTTGATAGCATCACTAATCACACGGCGCACTTTTTCAAAAGGTTTTGGCGGAGCACCAAGCGGCGCTGTAGCCATACTGAACAGTGCAACAAGCAAGATAAGAACGCTAGTGGAGATGAAGGCTGGCATATTTGAGCAAATACTATGAGATAAGTTTAACAGTAGTTTTACAATTGGTTTGTAGATTCACCGGCAAAACGCGGCTTTGCAAAACTAACACATCTTTATCCATGACAAAACATCTGCTCATTGTACTTACACTGTGCTTGTGCTCGCAAGCAACATTTGCTCAAGTCGATTCTTCTCTCTTTCAAGGTCTGAGCTTAGAAGATTTACAAAACCTGCAGGTTGTCTCGGTAACGCGCTCGGCGCAAAAGTCCAGCGATGCGCCTGCTACAGTGCGCATCATTACCGCAGAGCAGATTCGTTTGCGTGCCTATCAATCGCTCTTAGATGTTTTGATGGATCAGCCAGACTACAAAATCGAGACCAACAACGACCCACGCTGGCAACACGATGTGCAAGTGCGTGGTGTCTTTGGCATGGATAAGTTCATCATTCTGCTCGATGGCGTGCGTATCTCCTCACCAACGAACGACATTATTCCCGTGATGGAAAATTACCCAGTGCATCTGGCTAAGCAAATTGAAATCGTCTATGGTCCGGCATCGGCGGTCTATGGTGCAGATGCACTCTCGGGCGTCATTAACATTGTAACACGCAAAGCAGAAGGCAGCTTTTTGAGTGGTTCAGCGCAAGGTGGAATGTTTAACACCTACATTGGCAACCTGTCTGCAGGCACAAAGCTCGGTGAAATTGCTAACTTCTCTATTTCGGCGCAGTATTTCTATGACCAGCAACCTTTGCTTGACGCGGTTGAAAATTTTCGCGTCGGTAATGAAGGCATTGAGGATTTTTTGCGCAACAACCGCTTCCCAACTGACTTAGGATTTCCACAGAGCTCGACGCAGCCCCTTTCTACAAACATTGAGCTCCCACTCTCGGCTTATGCGCTGCATGCGACACTGGAAATTGGTGAGCCAAGTAATAATGTGCGCCTTAATTTTTTCCGAAACAGTTCATTTAACCCATCTACGACCGCAAATCGCCCAAACAACGCTGTCTACAACCGCGATTCTTTCTTCGGTCATAACATCACGATGGCAAATGTAACAGCAACTGAATATCTGACCAACAACTTGGTGAATACAGGATTTTTGATTTATAGCCAGTATGATTTGGATAACCGCTCGAACTTTCGCAATGCCTACACGGGCATGAACACTGCGTATCTTTTTTCGCATGGACGCATGTTCAAGGTGGAAGATTTGCTCTCATGGACAGCCAGCAATGAACTGACGCTTTCAGGAGGTATCACCTACGAAAACTTTTTTGCCATTCCACGCGGACACGATTTACAGGCGCCGTATAGTGGTAAGCTCGACGAGCAGCCTGTGATTGTCAATAGCATCGGATTGCCGGGTGCTCCAAATGGTGCACCAGCGCGAATCTTTCGCGTTAGTTATCAAAACTTTGGCGGTTTTGTCAACATTCAGTATGCACCAATTTCATCACTCATTTTCACGCTCGGCACACGGCTCGATAGAGACTCTCGCTTTGATTTGATTGTAAGCCCGCGTTTAGGTATCGTGTTTCGCCCCACAGAACGCTTGACCTTCAAAGCCCTGTATGGACAAGCCTTTCTTGCGCCGTCGCCACTTTCAGCCTACGATGAGTTTGGCACCTTCTTCAATGCGGGTGGAGCGACCATTTCTGCCTTCTTCCGTCTTGCAAATCCGAACTTGGGACCGCAGCGGATTCAAACGTTTGAAGGCAGTGCACGTCTTGGTATTACCAGCGACTTGAGCATTACATTGAACGGCTACTACAACTTGCTCAATGGTCTATTTAGCCAAGTAGCTGCTGTACCGAACGGACTCTATGAAGGCAATCCCGGCACACCAAGTCCAGTTGATGGGTTTTATCCTGTAGCAGGCTTTCGCTTCCCGGTAGGCTATATCGAGAGCATCGTCAATCAAGGCAATCAAGTCAATTTTGGCGGGACACTGCAACTGGACTATGTGCGCAATTTTGGAGATGGCACGCGTCTGAACCTTTATGCGGCACTGAGTCTCATTGAGGGCGAAGTAGAGGTGTTCGACCCGAATCGTGGACAATTAACAAAGCGCCAAATCGGTGGTATTTCGCCATTCATGTTTCGTTTAGGAGGCGATGTGGTGGTAGGTAAATTCTCGATTTCACCGCGCTTGATTGTTGTCGGTGAGCAGCGTACGCATCCACAGCAAGGTTCAGCGTTCAAACCTGAACCTGATCCGAACAACCCGAATCAAGTTCAGACTACGGGAAGTCGATTGCGCCAAACGATTCCGGGCTACACCTTGCTCAACATCACGGCGCGCTATGAAGTGATTTCAGGCGTCTCGCTGCTGGTTCGAGCGCTCAATGCCTTGAATCAAAACTATCGCACAGTGAATCTCGGCGCTGGACCTGATGGACTGGCAGGCTCTGCTGCAGTAGAGTTCCCCGAAGGAGCGCCACAGAATCCATTCAGGGTTGTTGGTGGTCTACAGGTGAATTTTTAACGAAGACAACGGTCAGTATAGGCAGAAAAAAGCAATGCAGGAACTTTCAGGCAGGCATGCTACCCCGAATAGCCTAAAACTTATTTCAACTTAAACTCTACATAAATAACGGCTGGGGCAGCAACGGGCTGATTGTTCAGGGTAGCAGGTTTGAAGCGAATGTCATCGCTAAGGACGCGAAAGACTTCCTCACTAAATGAAGGGTCGGTAGAGCGTAAAATGGTTACTTTCGTAACAAAGCCTTGCTTATCGACATTGACCTTTGCAATCACCCCACCTTGCAAACCGCGCTCACGCGCAATAGTAGGATAGATAATTTTCTGATTTAGGGCTTCTATACCACCAATAATTTCAGGTTTGGTGTCAGGCTTGACCGCATCGCTGACGGCCACCTCTTTAGCAGTTTGCACAGATTGGCGCAGACCTTCCTCTTGTTCAATTTCAGTGTCAGAAACCGACTGCGCTTTGCTATCAGTTTGAGTGGGAGCGACAGTCGGTGCAGATGCTGCTGGTGCAGGAGCTTGAGCCACTGCGCGCTCTTCCTGCTCTTCACGTTCTGTCTTGGGGCGAGGGCGTTTGATGTCCTTCGCTTCTCGATGAATCTCTTTATCTTTATAGGACTTGGTCTCGGTTGCGGCAAGGACAGTCTGTTCAGTGAGCCGCACATCCATACGGAACGTGGATGCAGTAGAAAGGTTAAAATCTTTCTGCCAAATCGGAAAGCCGCGCTTATAGGCTTTGATGAGATAGTTGCTTAGTGGTAAATCCAGAAAAGTAAAATACCCCAAAGCATTCGTAATGGTGGCTTGGGTGAGGCTTGGACTAATAACATAAACGGTAGCAGCCGCAACAGGGTTATTACTCTCATCTGTAACACGACCGACAAGTCGACCCTGTGAAAAGGAAGGTGAAGCTAGCGTAATTGATACGAGAAAAATAAGACTGACAGTGATATGTTTAGTCATACGAGAGTCTCAAGATTAGAATATGCAAGTTAGCACAAAATTTTTATTTTCCCATAAACCTATCTAATGCTAAATAAGATGCGACAGACTTTTCTGAGCCTATGGCTAATCGTGTTGTGCACTGTAGCCACAGAGCGTGCCATAGCGCAGAAAATCCTGATTCCAATGGATAAGACCCAAACTGATCATCTGAAAGCCTACGGTGTGGCATATTGGTGTTTGGAGAAAGGCATTGCAGTCGATTGGCTGCTCAATTATCGAGGAGGTTCGTTTTTGGTCGATGCGCTGCCGAGCATTGTATCGGAACTCTCTGTGCGTGGTGTGCGCAGTGAGACCCTGTCAGAAAACGAAGCCATGCGCATTATAGCCGAAATTGAAAGTGAAGACAACAATGCCGCAGTGATGCGCCTTGAAAAAGCGCCCAAGATTGTCGTCTATGTGCCGCCGACCAATTTACCATGGGATGATGCCGTAACACTCGTTCTAACCTATGCGGAAATTCCTTTTACGAAAGTCTGGGATGAAGAAGTCCTCCGCGGCGATCTCAAAAAATATGATTGGCTACATGTGCATCATGAGGATTTCACAGGGCAATATGGAAAATTTTATGTAGGATTTCGCTACGCACCGTGGTACATCAAGCAGGTGCGTGATGCCGAGCAGATGGCGCGCAAGTTAGGCTTTTCGAAGGTCAGTGAGGAAAAGAAAGCAGTGGCACGCGCCATACGTGATTTCGTCAGTGAAGGCGGATTTATGTTTGCGATGTGTTCTGCACCCGATAGTTACGACATTGCACTGGCAGCAGAAGGTGTTGATATTGTGCCTGCTGAATTTGACGGCGATGGCGTAACCCCTGATGCTAATAAAAAATTAGATTTTTCAAAAACCTTTGCGTTTGAAAACTTCACCGTAAGCCTCAATCCTTATGAATACTCTAAGTCAAATATCGATATTAACCCTCAAATGACAGGCAGTTCAACAGGACCGGAAAATGATTATTTCACGCTATTTGAGTTTAGTGCAAAGTATGACCCAGTGCCTTCAATGCTGACACAAAACCATACTTCAATTGTTAAAGGCTTTTACGGGCAAACGACATCGTTCAGAAAATCTCTTATTAAATCTTCTGTAGTGATCATGGGCGAAAAGAAGGGCAGCGAAGAAGTACGGTATTTGCATGGCAATTTTGGAAAAGGACAGTTTTGTTTTTATGGCGGGCATGACCCAGAAGACTACCAACATCACATCGGTGATCCACCTACAAATTTAGCATTACACAAAAATTCTGCAGGATACCGCTTGATTCTAAATAATGTACTCTTCCCAGCCGCACAAAAGAAAAAACAAAAAACCTAAGCGCAAATAGACCAAGCAAAACAAATGCAACGGTTTCAAAATGGCTGGTTTATTTTCAGTGTTTATGTGCTACTCACTATAGGAGTGAGCATACAAAAATACGTCCTAAGCGTAGAGGAAGAAAAACCTTTCCGACACTATAATAACTACATGATTTTCAAATCCTCTGCAAAACATTTGCTCGAAGGAAAAAATCTCTATTTGCCTTATCCTGATGAATATGACGACTTATACAAATATAGTCCGACCTTTGCAGTATTTATGCTCTTCTTTTCGTGGATGCCGGATGTGGCGGGCTTATGCGCTTGGAATCTCTTAAACGCTGTCCCGCTGTTCTTAGCCATTTGGCTTTTGCCTTTTGAAGGGAAAAAAAGAGCCTTAATTGCTTGGCTAATTGTGCCTGAACTTCTAATTAATGTGCAAAACGCCCAAAGCAATGGATTGATAGCAGCTTGTATTATACTGGGGTTCATTGCGATAGAACGTGGTAATGCAAGCGGTGTTTTCCTTCCAATCGCAATCTCCATGTTTATTAAACTCTTTGGGGCAATAGGTGCAATTGTAGTTGCATTTAGCCGAAAGCACCTTCAAATCATACTCTTTGGTATTATCTGGATGCTGGTGCTATTGTGCTTGCCACTTTTGTTTATCCCGATAGATAACTTGCTATGGCAGTACAGCAATTGGTGGAAGCTCTTGAGGGAAGACTATGCACCAATTGGCGGTGCATCTATTTACAGCATTTGGGCAACTTGGCTCAAAACAGAGCCGCCAAAACTGTGGCTCACATCAATAGGACTAATTGCTTTACTTGCCCCACTTGTGCAGATTAAAAAATATGAAAGCCTGAATTTTCGCACAATGTATCTTGGATTTTTAATGATATGGATGGTGATTTTTAATCATCGTGCGGAATCTCCAACTTTTATTATCGCAATATGTGGCGCAATGCTCTGGTTTTTTGCACAAGAAAATCAAGAAAAAAATGTAGCAAATCTCGTACTGCTAAGCGTAGTACTCTTTTGCGCTTCAATTTTGCCTTCCGACCTTGTACCGAAGTCTTGGACAGACTTCGGCTGGAAATATGAATTAAAAGCAATTAGTACCACACTCATCTGGTTTAAGGCACTCTATGATCTTTTCACGCTAAAAAAACAAAAGCAAGAGCTAGGCAACCTAACTCAGGTCAAGATGCAAAATGCAATGCGCTAAAAAACTAAGTGCCTTTTTCTTCAGCAGGTAAATCAACGGCATGAAGTTTTAAGGCTTTAAGTGAGACAAAATTCAAGACATTTTCATGTGTAGCTGCAAGGACAACCTTCGGTGCAAGTCCTGCATCGAGGGCTTCTTTCCAGCGCAAAGCGCATAAGCACCATTTGTCGCCATGCTTCAAGCCCGGGAAACGATATTCAGGACGCGGCGTAATTAAATCATTTCCCATCGCTCGAGAAAAGCGCAGGAAGTCATCCGTAACAATAGCACAGACTACATGCCGACCAGTATCGTCTGGACCGGTGCGGCAGTAGCCATCACGATAGAAACCGGTAAGCGGGTTTTTGCAGCAACATTCTAATTTGCCGCCCAAGACATTGCGTGCTTCAGCCATAGACAAGTGCGAAAAAAGTTGAAGAAGATAACTGTTAAACTTGCAGCGTAGGTAAGAAATTCCATGATTTATTCCTGTGCCTCAAAAGTGGCTTCGGTAGCAGGCTGGCGTGAGACCGTAAAACGAAAAAGAAAAAAAGCAAGCAAAATGCCAAAGATATCGGCATTGAGGTCAACGATGTCAGCGACGCGCTTAGGCACGAAGAGTTGATGCGTCTCATCGCTAATTGCGTAAAATGTAGCAATCAGAATGCCAGACATAAACCAATGTTCGCGCAAGTAAGAAAAATGAGTTTGTTTGCGTAGCGCAAAGGCAAGGCACAAGCTAAAGACGAAGTAAATGCCTGTGTGAATCAATTTGTCGTAAGTAAAAAGGGCAGAGGGAGGAATTTTCTCGCCGGGGATGCTGGATTGAATGAAAATCAAAATTGCGCAAAGCAACGCAGGTAGCCACAATAAAATGTGTCGTAAGTGATGTCGTAAATTCATCTTCGAAATTTAGAAATCCATCATTAAGCCGATAGCGCTCACATTGACACTTTCGCCGAAATACATCCCGCGCCAGCTCAGACCTGTATAGTAGTGATAGGTGAGGCGCACGCCGCGCGCTCCAAAATCTCCCGTCTTGATGCCGGCTTGAAAACTAAGTGTTGTGCCATATCCTTCTGTGCGTCCTAATTGAGCGCGCCAAATTGGTGAAAGGCGCACATCGCAGGCAAGAAATGGCGCAAAAGCTATCAATATGCGCAACGGCATGAAAACTTCCAATCCGGCCTGCGCACTATGACGCGCCACATCAACAGGTACAGTGTTGAACAGCCACTCATATCCAAGATACACACGACCGAAGGAAGAAGAAAGCGCAAGCGTAAGGTGAATGAATTCACGGCTAAATGTAAAAGGTAAACGCCCCTCGCGCCACTGCAAACGATCTAAATCAAAACTGCCATCAATAAGATGAGCAGAAATATGTGAGAGGCGCAAACGACCTGAGATGGTAAGAGGGAAAGCTGATGTCTGAAGAGGTGAGCGCCAGCTGATATTGATGCCGAAGATGTAATCTGCAGCGTCGACAGGGAACTTGAACGCATCAAGACGGCGCAGCAAAGAAAACGTGCCAAAGTCGGCACCAAACCCGAAAGTAGAAAAATGCAAACTATCTTGCCCAACATCAACTTGCAGTAAATCCAACGAGGCGCCAATATCAAGCAAGAGCCCAGTATCATTGAGGTGGGTAAGTACAGCGATGCGTGTTTCTTTGGGGTCAGCTAAGAGCGGTTCAAAGTTAGATTTGAGAAAGGCAAAGCGCGTACTTTGTGCAAAGAGCGGGGCAGCGCAAAGCACAAAAAGCAGCGTGAAGAAAATGCGCATAAACTCTTCAAAGAAAAAGGCAATCGGCGACCCTACCACCGATTGCCTGACCTGATTAAATGAGGCTTATTTCTTGCTAGGCTTAGGCACTGTAAGCGTGAAAGACTTTGTGTCTTCTGCCCCTAAATCATCTTTGACGGTAACTTGAATCGTGAATTTGCCTGTGGTGCCCTCTGTTGGAGTGAAGCTCAGTTTGCCCTCGGGTGAGAGTGTTGCGCCATCCGGCAAGCCTGTGGCACTAAAAGTAAGTTTGTCTTCTTTGTCTTCATCGCTGGCAACAAGCTGGAGTTCAAAAAGCTCACCGAGTTTGAGTGTAGCATCACGAGGTTTTTCTAACTTAGGCTTACGATTGAGGCGCTCGATCACGATGCCGACACTCATGGTATCTTCAGCACCGAAAGAATCTTTCACACGGAAAAGAATGCTGTATGTACCACGCTGACCATAATCAGGTTGCCAAGTAAATTGTTGATTATTGAACTGTGCGCCTTGTGGTAATTTCTCAGCAGAATAGACAAGTTTGCCTTTATCTTCTTTGTCTTCATCACTGGCAGAAACCCTAAATGAAATTCTATCGCGCTCTTTGGCTTGAATGGTATTCTTGCGCTCAAACTTTGGACGATAGGGAATGCGCAAGTTGAATGACTTTGTGTCAGCGCCATCAAGATTGTCTTTGAGAGTGACTTGAACGGTATAAGAGCCGCTTTGCGCATCTTCTGGTGTGAAAGCAAGTTTGCCATCAGCAGAGAGTGTAATGCCAGTCGGCAAGCCTGTGGCGCTGAAGGTGAGTTGATCTTCCTTGTCTTCGTCCGTTGCAGAAAGTTGCATGTCAAAGGGCTGACCAATTTTAGCGACCACATCTTTGGGCTGTTGCAAAACAGGCTTACGATTGAGGCGCTCGACCACGATGCCGACGCTCATGGTATCTTCAGCACCGAAAGAATCTTTCACACGGAAAAGAATGCTGTATGTGCCACGCTGACCATAATCAGGTTGCCAAGTAAAGGTTTGTGTATTGCGATCAAACTTTGCACCTTTTGGCAAGTTCTCAGCAGAATAGACAAGTTTGCCTTTATCTTCTTTGTCTTCATCACTGGCAGAGATGGTAAGCGAAATGTCTTGCTTTTCAATCGCTTTGATGGGAGAAGCAGTCGCAAACTTCGGCGCACGGTTGACATTTGCAATCGTAATCGTCTGTGTTTTCTTGTCGGTTAAGCCTTCTATATCGGTAACGGTATAAGAAATTTTGTACGAGCCGGACTGCTCAAAGGTAGGCGTCCAAGTAAAAGTTTTGCCATCGAATTTCGCACCTTCGGGCAAGTTTTCAGCAGTGATTTTGAGTTTCCCTTCATCTTCGGCATCGGGATCTTGAGCCGTAATCTCAAACTTCAATTCCTGATTTTCATTGCCTTTGACATCGGCAATAGCGTCAAACTTGGGAGGACGATTGGTGTTATCGACGACAATAGTGGCAACGGCTTCGGCAGAAAGCGGTGTGCCGTCAATGCCGGTATCAGTGGCGCGGAAAATGACGCGGTAGGTGCCTGATTGTGTATTATCAGGCTTCCATGAGAAGGTGCGAGTTTTGGGATCGAAGGTCGCTCCGCGTGGCAGACTGTCGGCGGAGAAAGTAAGTTTGCCTTCATCTTCTTTGTCAGGATCGCTGGCGCTTACGGTGAACGTCAGCGATGCATTTTCACGCACTTGCTTTTCTGGAATAGCGGCAACAACAGGTGGTCGGTTCTTTTGCTTGACCACAATTGCAACATTCATTGTATCCGAAAGACGCTTGTTGCTCGGGACGAGTTTTGCATCCAGACCTTGATCTTCGACTTTAAATTTTGCGATATACTGACCTGCTTGTGTGAAATCCGGCTTCCACTTGAAGGTGCGTGTTGGAGCATCAAAGGTGGCGCCTTTGGGTAAAGAAGTTGCCGTGTAAGTGAGTTTGCCGTCGTCTTCTTTATCGGGATCAATGGCTTCAATGGTGAAACTGCCCTCAGTATCTTCTGTGAAAACTTGCACATCCATTCGGGTAAATTTCGGCGCAAGATTTTCGTTATCGACTCGAATTTTGAGTTCTTTGGAGTCAGTCTTCGTACCGCGCCCATCGGTGTTAGCATCTCGGACGGTAAACTTTACCACATAGTCGCCAGCCTGTGTGTAGGCAGGTTTCCAAGTAAAAGTGCGTGTGGCAGCATCAAAACTTGCACCTTCAGGCAAGTTCTCTGCAACATAAGTCAGCTTGCCTTCATCTTCTTTATCAGGATCTTTCCCTTCTGGAAGTTGATATTTGAGTTCTTTGTTTTCTACGGTCAATTGTGCTTGCAAATCAGGTAAAGTTGGCGCACGATTGACATGATTGACCGTGATACGCAGCGGCAATTCGCTTGAAAGAGAATCGGGCGTAAGTTCTGTGATGCGCACTTTGAAGTCATAAACACCGGATTGTTCGAAAGTAGGTTTCCAGTTGAGCGTGCTGCTCGAGACATCATAGCTGAGTCCATCAGGCAGTTTGCCTGACTGTGGAAGCAAGGAAATTCGGATGGGACTCCCGTCTGGATCTTTGCCTTCAAAGGTATAAGTCAGCGTTTGATCCTCGTCCACCGTAAGATCCTTGACGTTTGAAAGCAGTGGTGTAAGATTGAAGTTGTAGACAAGCAAGCCGTTTTTGTCGGTGGCAGCGTAGATTGCATGTTCATAAGAAAGCACTCTGCCTATTTCTCCAATGCCTCTATCGACTTTTTCCACAGGCTCGTCAAGTTCTTCGGGAGAGAACATTTTTTTGAGGTCATAGACGGTAATGCCGCTGCGTCCTGTGCCAACAAAGAAATAGTTTGGGTTCAGTTGGTAGTGAGCCAGACCGCTAACGTAGGTACGGAAGTTGTAGGAAAAAGCGCGCTTTGGCAAATTGAGATTTGCGATAGAGAGGACTTCAAAACCGCCGACCGCATTAGCAAGAAAAACAAGCGTATCTTTGGCAATAGCATAACGCAGGGATTTGGCACTAGGGTAATTTGAAAGCAAGGTCAAGCTGCTTGGGCGAGACGCGTCAAGGATGCGCAAGCCGCCTTCACGATCGCTAACGAAAAGTTTGTTTTGATGATATGAAATGCCCCAAGCGTAGTTCCAAGTCGTCAAAGTAGAGGTTTCTAAGACTCGGCTGGGGCGCGCAGGATCTTTCAGACTCCAGACTTCGACCCCACCTTTACCGGTTGCAACGAAAAGATAGTCTTTGTTGTCATCAGCGCATAGGTCGTAGGCTTCTTTGGAGAGCGTTTGAAAACTGCCAATAAACTTAATTTGTGAAGGGTCAGCGACATTGAAGACATCAATGCCGTTGGTATTATCGCTCAAGTAAAGGTAATTACTTTTTTTGACGATGCCGTTTGTCGGCAGCGAAATATCTTTTGAAAAGCCGAGTTGTGTGGGCTCAAGGCGGTTTTTGATATCGTAAGTATAGAGTCCCGCAGAATTGTAAGCGACATACAGCACATCGCCTTCTGCATACATGGCAGCGACGCCATCGCGTGCAAAGAGCGGGTCGCCGACGCGTTCAAGTTTGTTGAACGAGGCAACAGCATCTGCACTGTATGGCTTGAACGCTTGTGCATAGAGGTCAAAACAAAATGAAAAAGAGGTAACTACAGCAAAAAGAGACAGAATACGAGAGAAAAATTCATTGCGCCTCATTGGTGATAGATAGGTTTAGAAACACGTTCGGGTTGTATGGTTTATATGAGCGGAGCGCGTTGGCTCTCTCAGTTTTAACTTCATCGTGAGATGAAAAGTTGGAAAACGAACTTGTTACAGGACGAGCGTAAATCTACAAAATTCCTTGCGCTTTTCAACATGAAAAAACTGGCGCAAGGCAAGTCGCCAGTTGCACGGCAAGTAAAGTCTTTGATGTTAAGAACTTTTGCAGTAAGCGTATTGTGTGCTGTGGCGATATTCTGCCCAGAAGAGCAAATCGTGGCACAAGAGGCAAGCACTCCACTGACGCTCAAAAGCGTGCGTATCTATGGCGCAAAAGACATCTCGAGCACGAAGCTTGCGGCAATTTTCCCAACGCCTGCGCCTGTGGATTCACTCTCGTTTCAAGCGCAAATTGAGCGACTAAAGTCGGTCTATGCGCGCTTAGGCTATTACGATTTCAAAATCGATAGTGTGCGCTGGACACTTTTGCCTGAAGAAAAGCAAATTCACGCAGAAATTTTTCTTAGTGAAGGACCGCTGACAAAAATCACGGCAATTCAGTTTAGCGGCAATCGAGCACTTTCTGAAAATGACCTTCGGCTGCTCATGACAACGCGTGAAGGGGATGTGCTTGACAATGAAACGCTCGAGAAAGATTTTGAGGCTGTGCTCTCGCGCTATGAAAGGCGAGGGCGTCCATTTGCCAAGATCTCGGTAGCAAAAGTAGAGCGCATTGAGACACGCACTGACGACCGCATAACAACGGGCTTGAAACTTAGCCTTGCTATTGAAGAAGGTCCAGTCGTACAAATTGCAGGCTACAAGTTTTCCGATAGCCTGAACACACAGCCTGAAACCCTCACACGCGAACTGCCGCTCAAAGTCGGAGAACTATACAGCGAAGAAAAGTTTATGCAACTCAAACCGCGCTTAGAACGGCTTGGTTTCTTTGAGCGCGTAAGCGACCCCGAACTGCTGATTCTGCAAAAATCCATGCAAAGTGACACGCTGCAAGCCGTCATCAAATTGGTTCTTGTAGAAGGCAATGTCAATACATTTGATGGTATCATCGGCTATCAGCCTCCTGTTCCGCCCGAAGAGACGGGATTTCTGACAGGGTTGGTCAACATTGGCTTACGCAATTTGTTTGGTTCAGGGCGACGGCTTGGGGTACGCTGGCAACGACCAAACAATTTCACCCAAGAACTTCGTGTAAGCTACCAAGAGCCTTGGATTCTGGGCATTGCACTGAACGCTTCACTAGAAGCCATGCAACTGCAACAAGATTCGTCATTTTCACAACTGCTGCTTGCAGGAAGTTTGAGCTATCAACTCAGTGAAAACTTTTCAGTGTCAGCGCTGGTGCAAGTGGAGCGAATCAATCCTATCTTTCAAGGCATAGTGCGCGCAGACCCAATTTTGCAGAGTGGCATTACGCTCACCGGGCTTGGAATTACCTACGACTCGCGCGACTATCCGCTCAATCCAAGCTCAGGCGTGCTCTTCCGAAACGAATATCGCATTGGGACAAAAACGCTCGATGCCCCAGACTCTCTCTTGGAAGCCTTAGCCGTGCAGCGTCGTGTGGTGCAGCAGCGCCTGCTGTTGGAAGCCGAGTGGTATCAGCAAACTTTCTTGAGACAAGTGCTGGCGCTGCGTCTTGTCGGTCAAGCTCTTCTTGCCGAAGAAGTTCAGTTCAGCGATCTGTTCCGATTCGGCGGCGCGCAGACTTTGCGTGGCTATCGTGAGCAAGAATTTTTAGCTGCGCGCTACTTCTTTGCAAATGTCGAATATCGCGTGCAACTCTCACGCAAAGCCTTTGCTTTTCTCTTCTATGACTTTGGGTATTTTTTTAAGCCGCAAAATCCGCTCAATGTGCTGGACCTAGCGCGCGAAGGCTGGCGACAGGGACTAGGCATCGGCGCACGCTTAGAAACCCCACTCGGATTGCTCGGCATTAGTTATGCACTAGGCGAAGGTGACACAATTCTGCGTGGAAAAGTGCATTTTAACCTAATCAATCTGTTTTGACTTTTTTTGATGAAAATCAAAAAGGCGGCATCTAAGCCGCCTTTCGTGCAAATGCAGCAAGCACTTACTCAAGGCTGCTGACAAGACGCATCATGGAGGCATAAAGATCCGACGCAAATTCAAAAAGAGCTTGACCTACACTTTGCACCGCTACATTCTTCCACACAAGTTTTTCATCAGGACGCACCACATGAAAGAGCCGTGAGCCATCGTCTGCATAGCCAATGATTTCCTTAAAGGCAAAACGTGCATGTTGTATATCAAAGCGCATCAAATTTTCTTGACGAACCAAGCCACTGGGTAAAGCATTTTGATACTCCATAAGCACCCAGATATCTATCGTCTCCGTAGCACGGTTTAGGCGAGTATCGGATGATGTAGCAAAGTATTTCACCACACCTGATTCTGCGACATAACTCCACTTGTCAATCGGTTGAGCAAGTGCGATTGCAAGGGGCAAGAACCAGAAGGCAATAGCGAGAAGCAAGGCACTCTTTTTCATATTTACCCCCTTTGTCTTTAGCCGTTAGTGAAAAAACTAAGCTCATTGGCTTGTAGTTAATTTTACGCTAATGGGTAAGTAATGTTGGTTTTTTTGCGGAAAAAAACAAAAAAAACTTGTTAGGAAAATTTTGATTGATTCTAAAGAGGGAAAATTGCTAAATGCTTTTAAGAAAAGAGGTTATGAAGATTTCTGCAGTTATGACTTAGAAAGAGACAAGAAAAAATACTGCACAGAAAAAAAAGCAAGCGCAAAAAAACGCTTGCTTTTCCAGAGCAACAATGCAGAAGGGGGACTACTCGACTTGCGCAACTTTTTCATGTGTGCGCATCAGTGCAGCAATGCGGCTTTTATCTTTGTTGACCTTGTAGTCCAAGTAGTCGGTCAAGGCAGCAATTTCATCAGGTGTGCCAACCAATTGTGGCATATACTTTTTGTAGGGAGAATCGTCCTTGTATTCATGCAGCGTTTGTAAGAGATTGGCAATAGACTGATGGTTGCGTCCAGAGAGAAATTTGGTCAAGGAGCGATACCCTGTGCTGGTATGGCAGTTTAGGCATTGACCACGGTACATGGCTTCACCTTTGGATAAGATAAGCTCTGGCTCATTGCTCTTGTCGGCAACCGGGCGTACCCACATAGAGTTTTGCAAATAGCCTTTCTCACTCATTTGAGCCACTTCTGACTTACGAATGCCATTGGAATACATGTGTTGTGCAATAACATAAGGTTTGCGCAGCATTTCGCGGGCGTATTCGCCTGAGGCGGTGATAACAGCGGCAAGGAAGAGCACTGCTAAACCATGTCCGAACGCAAAATCTTGTGGCGCTTTGCGCACAAAGAAATAGACCACGCCGACAATCGTAGCCGAGGTCATGACTATCACAAGTGCAATGCGTGTAACTTGCGTGAAGGCGCCGGAGCCAATCGTAGAAATACCAAGATCAAGCAGAGAACGATGGACTTCAGGTACACTTGAAAGGTACCAGAGAAAAGCAAAGGGCGTGGCAACAAACGAGGGAATAAGCCATTTTGAACTCCAAGTAATAAGTTCGCCTTTTGCTTGCACATCGTGATCGAGACGGCTATATGAGACGAGTGCCCAAATGCCTGCAAGCGAAATGCACACTAAGATGCGCAAGAACAGGCTGGGGAAGTAAGTTGGATTGAAGAACGCTGACCAAAATTGCGAGGCTTCTTGACCAGTACCAGCGACAGCAAGCCAAGCCTCACCGGGCGTGAGCATGAAGCTCAGAATGCCATTGATAATGACGAGCGTGCAGAACGACGAGAACGCATAGAGCCATCCTACGCGTTGGTGCGCTTGATGTGAGATTTTATTCCAAGAGTAGTAGTAGACGGCAGCGGAAGAGAGTTCAACGATAAAGAACACCCATTCCATTGCCCACCCGAAAACAAAGTTATGAATCAGTGTGCTGGTCGATTCAGGGTGTGCAAGTCCAATGGCAAACCAAATGCCTACGCCGGAAGTAGCGCCAAAGACATTGGTCATGATGAGGAAAAAGCGCGAATGATTTTTCAGGCGTGCAAGCCAATCCAATCGATTCTCGCGCAGGGCTTTGCGTTCAGCAAGTACGAGGTAGAGCCCACCACCAACGGCAAATTGGGAGATTAGCACGTGAAAAATAGAGATGAGCCCAATTACCCAGCCGCTACCGATGATAGGTACATCCCAAAATGGGTAGTTCATAGTTGTGACTTCCTTTCTCTTTGTAATTCAGTTGAATAAGCAATAGGTTTCAGATTGACATATAGCCCCAGATGGTCGTAACGATAATGATTCCGAGCGCAAGCAATCCAAAGTAAGTGGCATTGCGGGCACGGCGACCATTGATGTGTTTGTTGTCATAGAGTGGAATGAGAGTCCAGAGCAGCAAGCCTAATGTGAACAGCGTGATGCCTAAGCCTTCGCCGAAAGCGGCAAGTTCGCCGGAGAACATCTTGCCTAGAATTTTCAGTGTCTGGAAGGCGCTCATAAAGTACCATTCAGGGTGAATGCCTTCGGGTGCAGGCTTCAGAGGGTCGGCTTCTTCGCCGATGCCCCAAGGATAGATAGAGGCGCAAAGGGCAAGCACATTGAGCGCAATGAGCCACATGGCTAAATCTTGCATCAGAAAGTTTGGGAAAAAGGGAATCGATTTGCGTTCTGAAGCCGGTTTAGTTTCTTCGCTCGGCAAGGTTGCGTTGCCATGCTTTTGCACAAGCCAGAGATGAAAAACCAAAATTGGCAAAAAGATTGCGGGCATCACAACAACGTGCAAGGCAAAGAACCGCTGCACGGTAATTTCACTCACTTCCAAGCCACCACGGAAAAGGTTGGTCATGGGCTGACCAATCACGGGCAGGGCTTCTGGGATTGAAAGCCCGACTTTCGTAGCAAAGTAAGCCAGTTCGTCCATAGGCAGCAGGTACCCGCTGAAGCCAAAAAGTAGCGTCAGAATCAGAAGCAGCATGCCGCTCCACCAGCCAAATTCACGTGGTGCACGGTAGGCTTTCATAAAATAAACGGAGAACATATGCACAAAGACCGCAACAACCATCAAGTTCGCTGACCATGAGTGAGCAGAGCGAATTAGCCAACCGAACTCAATCTCATTGGTGATTTGTCGTACTGATTCGTAGGCTTCGGGACCGGGGCGGTAATAGACCAAGAGCAAGACGCCGGTCAGGCATTGCACGATAAAAAAGAAAAGAGAAATACCGCCCCAGAAATACCAAAACGAGTGGCGATGGGCGGGCACGGTCTTTTTTGAGGCGAACTTGATAATCTCGCTCAGACTCAGCCGCTCATCGACCCAGCGATAAAGCGCTTTCATCATCGGTGGAAACTCCTTTCAGGTTAAACTTTAGAGATTGTCACACCACCATTTTCTACCTCAACCTTAAAGGTCTTCAGGGGTTTGGGTGGTGGACCACTGACTGCATTGCCTGTCTTAACATCATAGACGCCGCCATGACATGCGCAAAACAGTCTGTCCAAGTCAGGTTGATACTGCACCGTGCATGCCATGTGAGTGCAAACGGCTTCCATGGCGCTCCAAGTATTATCCTTGTGGTGAATCAAAATGCCGGGCTTTGTGCCAAATTTGAAGAGTAGGGCGGTGCCGGGCTCAAGTTTTTCTGCATCAGGCAAGCGCACTTCGGAAACCTTTGCAGCTTCCATAGACTTTTGGATAGGTGAAGCTAGGTAGCGATAAATTGGATAACCAATTGCGCCGGCATAGCAGAGTCCAATGCCGGTAAAGAGTGTAGCCGTAAAGGCGCGACGGCTTATTGATTCTTCTTTTGCGCTCTCTGCCCCGACTGAATTGGCGGCATTAGAGAGCGGTTGTTCGGCGGCGTTACTCATGGGCGTGTTCCTCCACTCTAGGTTGAGATTCAAAAATCGTATTGTCAATGCCTAAAATCACTGGTTTGGCTTTTAAGACAACCGTCAGAAGCCAACCAATAATGCCTAAGCCTGCAACAAAAAGCAGTAGAAAGATGATGACGACTGACCAATTTGTAACCACGACTCTATCCCAGACATCAAAGCCTTTGGTGAGCAGCGTAATGTCGCGCAAGCCATCACGAAAGGCGGTCATGGCAAGCATGGCGAGAATGGCTGCAGCAAATCCGGTCCAGCCGATAAGTTTCGAGGGCTTCGAGCGAATTGCACTGAAGAGTGCAAGACCTAGTAGGAGCGCTGCCAGCGCAATCCAAACGTAGCCCGAGAGGTTAGTCAGCAAGGTATTGCCAAGCGCGTCTTGAACCGCTGGCGGTTGAGCGCTAACAACCCAATAGGCACACGCACCTTGAACTAGCAGTGCAAAGCTTGCAAGTTTGCCGCCAAGGCTACTCATATAGGTTTGTACATCGAGAAAGAGCTTATTGGATGGTGCAAGCCAGAGTAGCCAAATTCCGGCGGTTGCAAAGCCACCGGCAAGAATGAAAAGCCAGCGCGGTGTTGTCGTCGGATCATCGAGCGGCAGTTGCATGCCAATTGGCGAGTTATAGTAGAGTGCGTTCCAGACCTCGGGGCGCAGCATCAGCGTCATGTTGGTCGAGTATATGCGCGCAATGACGACCGCAAGCACCCATGCACCGAGTGCGATATGCCAATACGGTTTATTGTCGCTGGCGCGTTGAGAGGCGCGGTAGAGTAGCCAGTAGCAACTGGCTAAAAGAAAAATTACCGCAAGCCAGAACACACCGATGAGAATGCTGCTCGTGTAAATTGCCCGACCGTAGAGCACCTGCGTAAAGAGCAATGGTGGCACGCCCAAGTTGATGACATAAGTCATTACAATCGGCATGCGGTTAGCTAGCATCTGACCGGTTTGTGCGCGGTTGATAGCAAGCAAGTGTTGCGGTTGGCGTATGGCTAAAATGTTCATCGCTGCCATCACAAGCAGTCCGCCGACCAGCATTTCCATTGCAACGAAATGCAAGCCCAGCGTTACGATGTGCAAAAGTTTGAATAACCAGACGGGGGCAGGCAATGGAATGGGATCCACAGCGGGAAATTGGTACTCCATACTACTTAACTCCTCTCTTTTTCAAATGCCTACAAAGATAGGCAAATGCTATTCCGAAAAAGGCTGAAAATGCATCATTGCAGGATTTAGAAGCACAAATCTAACTTATGATTTTGTGGGTGATTGTGGTAAAAAACGGCTAAATCGACCGTAGGGCGCGGGTAATTTATAGCGCTGCTTGCAGCAAAAATGCGTTTTCGTCAAAAGCTCAATCAGGCTCGACCATGCGCGTTACTTCATCACCGCAAGTCGAGAGCGCGATTCTTGAAAATCGCTGAAGTTGCTGCGCAGCATGGCTACAAGCGGCGCGTAGTGTGCAAGCGCAGAAAGATACCAAACCTTGCGCCGGTCTTTCTTTGCAGTTTTCTGCGCATCCGCTAAAAATTGCGTAAGTCTGGCTTGACGCATCTTGACAGCATTGAGCACAGTGTCGGAGAACATGTAAGCACGCTCGCGCACAGGTGATATGGCTGACTCGGAAATACCGATTTCTTTGAGCACCTTAAACGCTTTGTCATACTCTGCAAGCGCATTTAGCACAAGATCGTGATGCGTTTTGAGCAAACGTTCCATGCGTTTGGCTTGTACAAAAAGCTCGAGCGTATCTTTCGGCGTCTGAATACCAAGCAAAGAAAGTTTTTGCAAATAAGCAGCGTGTGCCTCATCAAAGTAACGTAAGGCAAGATGAGACAGGGAATCGCTGCGTTGTGCCGCTTTCTGACCGAGTTCCAAAATCGCTTGCTCCGACATGGCAGCATAGTTTGTCGTAGCCACATTCATCTCGGTAGATTCCTTCAAGCCAAGTGTGTAGAGCTTCACAGCTTGCTCAAGAGAGGGACGCACAAAGCGCTCGACAATTTGAGATAGGTAGAGCAGACTGGCAATTTCCCCAATTGGTAAATCAATTTGTTCAATAGGTAATTTGAGTGTAGCGTTTTTCTGCGCTTCATCTGGTTCAGCGCCAAGCGTGAGCAGGGCGTTTTGCTCATGTGCGTAGCCCGACTTGTAGCGCATCTCCACAATTTTGGTCGCAAACTTTTCAATCAAAGGTTCAATGGCTGAGAGGACGGCAGGTGATGTAGCACTATCGGTGCGTGCATTGAGCAGTTCTTCGCGCAGTGTCTTGTACTCTTTGGCGGCAATGTCGTATTGGGCAGCAGCATCAACATAGGCTTGATAAGCGGCTAAAATCATTTTGTTGGGGTTCAGGGCTCGCCCTTG
Organism: Candidatus Thermochlorobacter sp.; assembly: GCA_046291735.1. GTDB lineage: Bacteria > Bacteroidota > Chlorobiia > Chlorobiales > Thermochlorobacteraceae > Thermochlorobacter. The sequence goes on from JBKBSK010000002.1 coordinate 149,697, forward strand.
TGCATCGCGCAGCGTTCTGACACTATCACCAAGACGCATGAAGCCATCGCCAAATTCTTCGGAAAGGTAGCACACGGCATCAGCGACATTGATATAATCCGTAACTGTAGCGCCAACACTTGCGCCTTGCGTGCGAAAGCCATTGAGCAGATCAACCAAACTTTTGCCTAATGTTTTTTTGAGCGAAAGTTTTTCTGTCGTTGCAGGGGCGTATGTGATACGTTCTGCAGACTGCATGGGCTCAAACGCACTGGGTGGAATAACAAAGGCAGGTTGAAGGCGTTTGTAATCGGCATACAGCAAATCGGACTGGCGATAGAGCGCAAGCAGAGCATAGCGCTCATTTTTTTGAGAAAGTGCAGCATTGCGTTCAAGGGCACGCGCATATTCCTGTTTAGCATCTTCGAATCGACCGCGCTTTTGGAGAATCTCGCCGCGCCGATAAAGAGCATAGACACTTTCAGGCGAATCGGGATGCTCTTGGGCAAATTTGCCAAAGGCTTCAAACATGGCTTGTTCATCGTTCAGCGTGTCAATGCCTTTGATGCTGCCGTGTGGTGAAGCGCATCCAAAGAGTAGGATAGAGGAGAGCAGAGAGAAAAGCAAGATGTGAGAAGTTGTGGAGTTTGCAGAAGTGCGCATAGAGATCCAAGTTAGCAGTGTAAGAATTTTTTTAGTAACGCAAATTAAAAGCGAAAGCTAATACATTCTGTAGCATTGGAAAAACGTCCTTGATTACTCAAAGAAGGTGGTCAGCTTAGCACATGGAGTGAAGCTATTGCGAGGCTGCACCTTAAAGTTTGGAACTAGACTCATCAAATGTGTAACGTGCAAAACTCAATGAAGGGAGTTGTAACTCTCTGGCTTATCAGCACTCAAACTAAAACAAAGGAGTAAAGTTAATGTATAAGCGTTCATTTTGCGTGCCAATTTTCTTAGGTTGGCTACTTGTATCGTCGGCATTTGCTCAAGCGCAAGTTGCGATAGATGAAAAACTTTATGATGCACTAAAGTGGCGTTCAATTGGACCCTATCGTGGCGGGCGCTCGTGTGCCGTAGCGGGTGTGGTAGGGCAGCTCAATGTGTTTTATTTTGGCGGCACTGGCGGTGGCGTCTGGAAAAGCACTGACGCAGGCGCAAGTTGGACAAATGTCTCGGACGGATTTTTTGGCGGCTCAATTGGTGCAGTAGCAGTAAGCGAATCAGACCCGAATGTCGTCTATGTAGGTGGTGGTGAAAAAACCCTGCGCGGCAATCTCTCGCATGGCTACGGTGTCTGGAAATCACTTGACGCTGGCAAGACATGGAAATACATGGGACTCCGAGAAACGCGCCACATTTCACGTATCCGTATTCATCCCAAAAATCCTGACCTTGTCTATGTAGCGGCAATTGGGCATGCCTTTGGTCCGAATCCAGAGCGCGGTGTGTTTCGCTCCAAGGATGGCGGCAAAACATGGGAGAAAGTTTTGTTTGTCAGCAACGATGCGGGAGCCGTGGATTTGATTCTTGACCCATCAAACCCGCGCATTATCTATGCAAGCACATGGCGCGTGCGTCGTACGCCGTATAGCTTCGAAAGTGGCGGAGAAGGCTCCTTGCTATGGAAATCAACCGACGGCGGCGACACATGGGAAAACATTTCACGAAATGAAGGATTGCCAAAAGGTACGCTCGGCATTATTGGCGTAACGGTCTCACCTGTCAATCCTGAACGCGTCTGGGCAATTATCGAGGCTGAAGATGGCGGCGTCTTTCGCTCCGATGACGGTGGCAAAAAGTGGGTCAAACTCAATAGCGACCGTAGCTTGCGTCAGCGTGCGTGGTATTACACACGCATCTACGCTGATACGAAAAATCCGGATATGGTCTATGTGCTCAATGTAGAATTTCACCGCTCAAAAGATGGAGGCAAGACTTTCACGACAATTCCTACACCGCACGGCGATCATCACGATCTCTGGATTGACCCAAACGAGCCAAACCGAATGATTATCGGTGATGATGGTGGCGCGCAAGTTACAGTCGACGGCGGCGAAAGCTGGACAACATACCACAATCAACCAACAGCACAATTCTATCGCGTTACAACGGACAATGTGTTCCCCTATCGCATTTATGTAGCGCAGCAAGATAATTCAACGCTGCGCATCAGGCATCGTTCTGAAGGCTATGCGATTACAGAAGCCGATTGGGAAATCACCGCTGGCGGTGAGTCTGGTCATATTGCCGTAGACCCAAAAGATCCTGACATTGTCTATGGCGGTAGTTATGGTGGCTTACTTGAGCGTTTCAATCATCGCACCAAAGAGCGGCGGCTTATCAATGTCTACCCTGATAATCCCATGGGACACGGCGCAGAAGGGATGAAATACCGTTTCCAATGGAACTTTCCAATTTCCTTTTCACCGCACGACCAGAATACGCTCTATGCCGCATCAAATGTGCTCTTCAAAACCACAAACGAAGGGCAATCGTGGGAAGCAATTAGTCCCGACCTCACACGCAACGACAAAACTAAACTTGGTCCATCAGGCGGTCCAATCACGAAAGACAACACCAGCGTAGAGTATTACTGCACAATTTTTGCAGCAGCAGAATCACCAATTGAGAAAGGTGTCATCTGGTGTGGCTCTGATGATGGCTTGATTCACATCACACGCGATGGCGGAAAGACTTGGACAAATGTAACGCCAAAAGACTTGCCGGAATGGTCTATGATCAATTCCATTGAAATCAACCCACATGAAAAAGGTAGTGCCTACATTGCCGCAACGCGCTATAAGCTCGATGACTTTGCGCCTTACATCTACAAAACGACGGATTACGGCAAGACTTGGAAGCGCATTGTCAAAGGCATTGACAAAGAGCATTTTACGCGTGTGGTGCGCTGCGACCCTGTGCGTAAAGGATTGCTGTTTGCAGGCACAGAAAGCGGTGTGTATATCTCGTTTGATGATGGCGAAAACTGGCGACCCTTTCAGCTCAACTTGCCAATTGTGCCAATTACGGACATGACCATCAAAGACAGCGACCTGATTGTTGCCACACAGGGGCGCTCACTGTGGCTGATTGATGACATCTCACCGCTGCGAGAACTTACAGCAGAGATTGCAAAGAAAGACTTGCATCTTTACACCCCGCGTCCAAGTGTGCGTATGGAAGGCTCACGACCGGAAAAACAGCCCAAGGGTGTCGGTGAAAACTTACAAGCCGGCGTACTGTTTACCTTCTTTCTCAAAGAGGCGCCCGACTCTACTAAGCCTGCAAAGCTCGAAATTTTTGATGCAAATGGCAAGCTGATTCGTGCGTTTTCAACCAATGCAAAAGAAAACAGTGAAAAGCTCAATGCCAAAGCAGGGTCAAACCGATTTACATGGAATATGCGCTATCCAGATGCAGAGCGATTTGAAGGATTAGTGCTCTGGGCGGGCGGCACACAAGGACCGAAAGCAGTGCCGGGCAAATACGAAGCGCGCCTATCTTTCGGCAGCAAAACAGAAAAAGTTACTTTTGAGATTATCAAAGACCCGCGAGTCAGCGCATCACAAAAAGATTTAGAAGAACAGTTCGAGTTTTTAATCAGCACTCGAGATAAACTCTCCGAGACGCACCAAGCCATCAAGCAAATTCGCAACGTGCGTGAGCAGCTCAATCAACTTGTCAAACGCTTACCTCAAGATGAAAACAAAGAAATTCACACAGCGGCAAAAGAACTGGTCAGCAAGCTGACCAAAATTGAGGAGGCACTCTATCAAACTAAAAACCGAAGCAGCCAAGACCCGCTGAATTTTCCAATCCGTCTGAATAACAAACTCAGCGCCTTGGCAACGCTGGCAGGGCGCGGTGATAATCGACCGACCGACCAGATGCTGCTGGTGCGCAGTGAACTCACGCGCCAAATCGATCAAGAACTTTCAGCACTAAAAACACTGCTCGAAAAAGATGTGCCTGCGTTCAATGAACTGGTCAGGCAAAAATCTATACCAAGCGTGCTGATTAAACAGAAAGCGCCAAGTGCGGTGGGAAGCAATTAGTAGAGCAAGGTGTGTTGAGCAAATGAAACTCAAAGAAAAAGGCAACTGCGCTCTGTAAGTTGCCTTTTTTAATGTGAAAGCTATCTAAAAATGTCGCTTTTCTCATCAATACTCGTTCGACTTGGTGTGCTGCCGCAAAAGCCAGCTGATAAGGCAAAGGCGTCGCTCTCACTCAAAGAAAGTTTTGCAGCACTCAAATACTTGCCCAGATTTCTTGGCTTGGTCTGGCAAGTGAGTCCTGCGATGATGATTGCCGATGTACTAATTCGTGTCGTTCGTGCTGCCTTACCACTGGCAGGGCTCTACACGGCAAAACTGATAACCGATGAAGTGGTCAATCTGATTCAAACAACACACGAGAAAAATTTTGAGAGGCTTGCGCTATGGATTGCAATGCAGTTTGTTGTAGCAGTATTGACTGATGCACTGGCGCGTGCAAATGCTTGGGTTAATAGTCTGCTGGGCGACAAGGTTGCAAACGACACCTCGCTCAAAATCATGCAACATGCTGCAGCGCTTGACCTTGAAAAATTTGAAGATGCGGAGTTCTACAACAAACTCGAACGTGCGCGTCAGCAAACAGGCAATCGAATCGCCTTAATGGCAGAAGCCTTAGGACAAGTGCAGCAGGCTATAACCATCATTGTCTTAGCTGCAGGGTTGATTGCCTTTAAGGCATATCTGATTGTGTTGCTGGCAGTGGCACTTGTGCCAGCGTTCTTAGGTGAATCGCACTTCAACGGGCAAAGTTATTCGCTGATGTATGCACGCACACCGGAGCGCCGTGAGTTAGATTACCTGCGTTACATCGGTGCAAGTGATGAGACCGCAAAAGAAGTTAAGGTCTTCGGACTCTCAGAATTTCTCATTACAAGATTCAAAGAACTCTCCGAAAAGTTTTACCACGAAAATAAATCGCTGGCTACACGTCGTGCCATTTGGGGCGGTATCTTTGCGACAATTGGTAACGCAGCCTATTTCGGTGCATATCTGCTAATTGCCATTGATGCGGCAACAGGCAAAATTACGCTAGGCGACATGGCTTATTTTTCAGGTGCATTTGCTAATACTCGCGCACTGATGGAAGGCATTTTTCTGCGCTTCCCAAGCCTTGTCGAAGGCGCACTTTACCTCAAAGACCTATTCGATTTCTTTGAACTCAAACCCACGATTAGAGCGCCACAACACCCAAAGCCTGTTCCAAAACCAATTCAAAAGGGGTTTGTATTTGAGAATGTCGGGTTTAAGTACCCTCGCTCGGAGCAGTGGGCGGTGCGGCGTGTGTCCTTCACGCTGCATGCGGGCGAAAAATTGGCGCTTGTAGGCGAAAACGGTGCTGGCAAAACCACGCTCACCAAATTGCTCGCGCGGCTCTACGACCCTACAGAAGGGCGCATTTTGCTCGATGGCATTGATCTACGCGAGTTTGATCCAGAAGCGCTGCGCCGTCGCATCGGTGTAATCTTTCAGGATTTTATTCGCTATCAGATGACTGCTGCAACAAATGTGGCGATAGGTGAAATTGATGCGCGTAACGATATGCTTCGGGTGGAACATGCAGCGGAACGCAGTTTAGCAAAATCCGTCATTGAAAACTTACCAAAGCAATATGCGCAAATGATTGGCAAGCGCTTTGCGGACGGCGTCGAACTCTCTGGCGGTGAGTGGCAAAAAATTGCGCTGGCACGCGCCTATATGCGTCAAGCAGATGTGCTCATCTTGGATGAACCAACTGCTGCACTGGATGCACGCGCCGAATATGAAGTCTTTCAACGCTTCGCCGAACTGACACAAGGCAAAACTGCTGTGCTGATTTCGCATCGCTTTTCAACCGTGCGTATGGCAGATAGAATTTTGGTGATGGAAAAAGGCGAACTGCTGGAAATTGGGTCGCATCAAGAGCTGCTACACAAAAACGGTCGCTATGCTGAATTATTTGCGTTGCAAGCCAAAGGTTATCAGTAATGCTAGTGCGATAGTCAATGAAGAAAAGGAAAGCAAACTCAAATGCAGGCAAGCCAAAATGTGCAAAGCTATTCAACCAATTTCAAAGCAGAAGAAATTGTGCTAAGCACGATGCCAGCGGCAACTGCGGCGTTGAGCGATTCAACGGCTTTGGTATTGCCATGAATACAAAGCGTCTCATCTGCAAGAGCCATGACGCGCTCGGAAATACCAAAGGCTTCACTGCCTACAATGACAAGACTTTTAGGTGCAAACCTGACTGAAGAGAGCGGTGTGCCGCTGAGTGCTGTAGCGTAGAAAGTAAAGCCAGCCTGTTTAAGTGTATGAAGGTCATTGAGAAAATCAGTACTGCGAATAAGGGGCAATGAAAAAAGGCTACCAGCGCTAGCTCGTACGACTTTAGGATTGAAGAAATCAGCGGTGTGAGTGTTGCTCATCACAGCGCTTGCGTTAAACCAAGCGGCGGTGCGCAGCAGGGTGCCGACATTGCCGGCATCTTGCACGCCGTCGAGTGCAAGTAGCAAGGAAGGGTGAGCAGGGTGTTGTGCGTCTACCACATCGCTCAACGTGCTTTGCGGTTGTTTGAAAATTGCCATTACGTTTTGCGGTTCTTCGGCATCCGCAATCTGTTCAAATGCTTTGGTGGAAAGAAAAAACTGCTTTTTAGGATATAAGGAAGCCAAAATGGGCGGCACCGAAGAGCCGTCTTTGAAGAGCAAGGCAAGAAGCATATCGGGATGTGGAAGTGCGCTGAGAAGTTGCTTGACCACGCGCTCGCCTTCAGCTAAAAAGAGACGCTCGGTATCGCGGATTTTCTTGTCGCGAAGCCGAGCGTAAAGTTTTAATCGTGCCTTGCTGAGAACAAATGTCTCACGCACAGTTAGCGCCGAATTTCAAATTCTCGATATGCTGCGCTGGCTGTCCAGTTGTCGCAGACATCCGTAGGCTCAACGGGCAGAGCAATCGCGTTGCAAATGGAGTTTGTTGCATCATAGAATTGGCAACGCTCACACTTTTTGACGCCACCGCCATGGCGTACGCCACGCATGCGTGCCATCGCCCGCGTGGAGACCTCACCATCTTGCGAGAGTGAAATTTGCGTGAGCAGTTCCATGCCTGTAATTGGCGGTGGACCTTGACGCAGCGACTCTTGGTCGTTGCCGCTCATACAGCGCTTGATATAGTCATAAAAACTAACAGTATCTAACGTAATCTTGGGGCGATAGTTACCTTCTGACCCCGTAGTCTGAGGCTCTTGAGGCGCATGAGATTTAGCTATCAGGGCATCAATCGTAAGACGAACCTGTTGCACCGTGATTTCCTTATACCCCATACGTTTGAGCATCAATTCAAGACGGGTGTCTTCCATTGCGTTGACCGTCTCACGCAGTTTTTCTAAGCCGCCGAACATGGGCGCCTGACCTATCAAGGCTTTTTCGAACTTCTCAAGTGGCGTCAGTTCCTCTGTGGATGCGGTGCTTGCCGGTGTCGCAGATGCAGCGGATGATGTACTATTTGAAGCGTCAGCAGGCTTCAGCGTAGGTTTGCTGTACAGGGTAAAACGCTTGGGATGCAAAAATTCATCATCAATCTTGTAGCCGTCTTTGAGCATCTGCTCTTTGGCTTCGCGAGAGAGGCGTGCGCGACGCATGGAGACGCTCTCCACAATCGGGCGACCAATTTGAAGATTTGCAAAGTCAATTGCAAACACACCGACGACGATAGCAAGGAAAATGCCAAGCGAGAGCAAAATCAGCTCAAGGTCTTTGCCAACGGTGGAGAAAAGAATAGCCTGCGAGAAAATATAGACTAGGGCAACAGCCAGCAAAATTTTTGATTTTTTGGGATCCATATCGCGCACTCCTTCGTAGATTGGATTAACAAAAATTTCGGTGAAGAACATCAATCATCATTCAAATGTTCCATCGCCCTCAAGAGCCAGAACACAAGCCCGATTCAAGCCCGTTACTGCGACGAAGGCTTCGAGAGCTCTTGAATACGGCGTGGCTTATCACTGCTGCCAAGTTGCGATTTGAGCGGCGGTGGTGTCTTAATCAGCGATGGCTTGACTTCCTTCATAAACTCATCGGCGCTCATGCCAACAGCGTGTGCCAGCGCAACCGCTTCTTTCACGGTCAGGCTATCAGTGGTGCGATTGACTAACTCGTTCAGATAGCTTTCTGACAAACCTGTCAGTTCGCTCACGGCTTGAATTTTAAGCTTCTTTGAGCGCAGAATATCACCAAACTTAGTCATAACAGTTAAAGGTTAAAGTTGAACAACCGGTCTATTGACCTACTATGAAAATACACTACTGGAATTGGAAAAACTGAAGGAAGCCTGTATCGCTGTAAGTAAAAAAAGACGATTTGGCTGATTTGCAGCAAAAGGTGTGAGAAGAGCTTAAAATCTATCACCAAATTGTGTGGGTGTAACACAAGCCGATTCAAAGCGGACGCCAAAGTGGTAGCCATAAGTTTTGACATGTGGAATTTCTTGTGCTAGTTCCTCTAAATCTTCCAAGTCGGTATGTACAGGGTCACGCGAAAGCGTGGTGTCGTGCAGCAAGAGCTCGCAATCGCTAAACCACTCTGGTGAGAGCTTGTCGTATTGCGCTTTGTCTATAGAGCCGTTTTGCAAGCGTGCATCAATCAAACGGCGCGAGTAGAGAATATCGCCCGAGATGCCAATCGTGCGACCGTTGTAAGAGAGTTTTAAGCCAAACGTGGGAATCGGATGATAATTATCACGAATGCTGATGCGGCAGCCATGAAAATTCTCAAACATTTCACGGTTGTTGAGGTCGTAAAAATCAATATGCGCGCTGATATCACCAAAAAAAGGATTGAAAATGCTTTTGAGTTGTTCATACACAGGCGGCGTGCTTAGAAGCGAGAGCCGTTCTTTGCGGTCTATCTTTCGCTGCATCAAGCCGCTAAAGCCCTCAATATGATCTTCATGGCAGTGTGTAATCATCACATCCGTAAGGTAATCGGTATTGATTCCAAGCAGAGCGGCTTTTTCATAGACCCGAGCTGGCGGATCAATCCATATTAAACGGTCAGCAAAAAAGACAATAAAATTGCTCGTTACGCCGGGTTTCGTGCCAATGCCATTACCACCTACAATCAGACCCAGACGATTGGGGTCAAACTGAAACGGCTCGACTTGTGAGAGCAACATATCGACATACAGCGCACCGGTTGAAGCGCCAATGCTAACAGGATATTGCGCGCTATCAAAGACAAGTTTGTTTTTGTCGAAAATTTTAACGCTCTCAGGATTAGACGTGTCAATCGTGACCTGCCCAATTGAATAGCCGTTGAGTGTGGGTTGCCACTCAAAGACTTCATCAACCCAGCGCCGCTCAACAAACTTAGCTTGCTTGTTGCCAAATTCATCATGCACAAAATCGCCGTTCATGGTAAGCTCAAGACGACTGTAAAGTGTTTTCAGATGCGCTTCTTCACCGACAAACTTCAGGCGGTGTGGCTTAGCAAAGTCAAGAAAGCGTGCGGTCCAGAGTTCAAATTCGTAGCCGGTTTGCGTATCGCCTAATTGATTCACTACAGGTGCAGTAACAACAGAGGCAACTGGGAGTTTTTTGAGATGCAGAAAATAAGTCTTGAAGAGCTCGGGTATCGTATTGACTTGAATAAGACCAGCAGAAGTTTCTACTAGATATGCGCAGAGTGCCATCTCAGAGCCGCTGACACGATAGACCCCATTGCCGAATGAATAAAAATTGCTTGAGATTCGCTGTGGTGCTTTGATAGTCTGGCTCATGGAACATTCCTTTCAAAAGTGCGTGAATCTAAAAATCTTTTGGGTCATGTGAAACTGAAAATGGTGTGCTGACTTGAAACGACACGTTGCTTTGACGATATGTCTGAACATAGCGCAAGTAGTTCTTTGGCGATTCCAAAATTTGACGGTGTTCTTCTGCGGTAAGCGCACGCACAACTTTTGCGGGCACACCTGCAACTAACATTCCTGAAGGCACAACAAAACCCGGACGAACGACGGCACCTGCCGCTACCATGCTGTTTGACTCCACCACGCAATCATCGAGCAGCACAGCACCCATGCCAATCAGAGCCAAGTCGTGAATCGTGCACGCATGTAATGTCGCGTTGTGTCCAATTGTTACATCATTGCCAATGTGAAGCGGACCCGTATCGTGCGTAACATGAAGCGTAGAGTTGTCTTGGATATTCGTGCGCTCACCAATTCGGATAGAGCACACATCGCCACGTATCACGGAGTTAAACCAGATACTGCTATCTTGCCCAATGACAACATCGCCGACGATGATCACACCCTCGCAGAGAAAGACGCTTTCGTGAACCGTGGGAAAGTACCCATTGTAAGGTATTAGCTTAGGCATATGAGACTTTCAAACTCAAAAACTTACTGAGAAAGAGGTAAATTTGCTCAACTTCACTGGCTCTGGTTGTGACGGCAAGCATAAGCAAGTATAAGTAAAACGATCTGAAAAACGTATTCTGTAATTTTAAAGATTTTAGAACGGAAAACCTAAAAGTCTGGAAACAGAGAAAGAGACTCTGCGTAGAGCCAAGCAGAACAGGCATAGCAGAGTGGGCGTAGCAAGGATGCCAAAGAAAATAGCGTGAAGGCATCATAGAAAGCCCAAATGAAACCAAATGAAGACAAGTCTGAAAAATACAAAAAAATACAAAGAAATTACGCAACTATGGCAAAGCTCAGTTCATCGGGACTGAAGAAGGTCTATAAAGGTCGAGCGGTCGTGAAAAATTCCTCGCTCGAAGTCCATCAAGGCGAAATCGTGGGGCTGCTCGGACCAAATGGAGCGGGGAAAACGACGACATTTTACATGTTCGTTGGCTTTATTAAACCGGATGGTGGGAAAGTTTTCTTAGATGGCAGAGATATTACCAAAGAGCCGATGTACAAAAGAGCGCGCTTGGGTATTGGATATTTACCCCAAGAGCCTTCGGTGTTCCGAAAATTAACGGTGGAAGAAAATATTCTGGGTATCTTAGAGTTTTCTTCCCTTTCGAAAAAGGAACAAAAAGAACGGATGGAAAAACTCTTAGAAGAATTTAATATCACGCACATCAGAAAAAGTCCGGGCTACGCACTCTCGGGCGGAGAGCGTCGGCGAACTGAAATTGCACGTGCCCTTGCAGTTGAACCAAAATTCATCTTGCTCGATGAACCTTTCGCAGGTGTCGATCCGATTGCAGTCGAAGATATCCAGCAAACTGTTGCTGACCTTAAGCAGCGTAACATCGGCGTCTTGATTACTGATCACAATGTACATGAGACGCTCTCCATTACAGACCGTGCTTATCTGATGTATGACGGCGCAATTCTGAAGCAAGGTACGGCACGAGAACTTGCCGAAGATGAAGAGGCTCGAAAACTCTACTTGGGCGAAAAGTTCTCGCTCGATCGGTATTGAGCCACACCAACACATTCAAACAAGCTGCATTATCTCTGTCCTCTGCTCCTTTACACTAACTTAACCCGAAATTTCCAAGAAAAATCTCGATTTTATGCTATACTTGCAGCATCTCTGCTGCACCGTGCAATACACGTCAGCTCCAAAGCAACCTGTGAGCGTTGAGTGCAAATTGCGGCATGCAAAGCTCGCAAATGGCAAGACATAATGCGGCTGATAGACATAAAAAGGACCTTTACCTGTCATCTACCTAAACAAAATCGTGAGTTATAGCTATGCGCCATATTGCTTTGTATGTGCTCCTTGCAGTAAGCCTGTCTTTAACAAGTGCTCAGCTAGCACAATCGCAAGAACTCAAGCTAAAGTTTGAACAATTCACGACGGAGAGAGGACTCTCGCAAAGCCGTGTAAACTGTATTGTCCAAGATAAGCGCGGGTTCATCTGGATTGGCACAAACGACGGACTGAATCGCTTCGATGGTTACACCTTCACCGTCTATCGTTACGATGCACAAAATCCGAATACAATTCCGAGTGATATTATTCAAGCCTTGCATTGTGATCGCAATGGCACACTCTGGATTGGTACGCCAAATGGACTATGCAAAAGCGAAGATGGGGGCAAAACCTTTGAGACGTTTCTTCCAGATCCGCGTCGGCAAAATAGCCTTGCAAATGAATTCATCAACGTCATTAGTGAAGACCGATGGGGAGCAATTTGGATTGGCACACAAGACGGCTTATGTAAGACGATTGACGGAGGTCAGTCGTTTCTAACTTTCAAATACGAAGAGCGTAACAGCAAATCCATATCCGATAACGACATCACGGCACTATGCTTTGACAGCTCGGGCACAATGTGGGTCGGCACACAAGATGGGTTGTGTAAGTCCGAAGACGGTGGCATTTCATTCAAAACCTATAAGAAAGGCGACAACTCTGGCATAAGTAGTGATACAGTGCTTTCCATCTCTATCGACCGATTCAAAAATGTGTGGGTAGGCACAGCAAATGGACTGTGTTACTTCAATCCGAAGACCGAGCGTTTTGTAACCTTCTTCCCAACCTTAGGCGAACGCATTAAAGTCTTCCCGGCAATTATCTGTGAGCAAACATCCAATCGGCTCTGGATTGGTACAGAGAATGGGGGCTTATGGCTCTTCAATGCGAAGACAAAAGACAAAAAAGATTGGAGAAACTATGGGATTACGTCAGGATTGACTGACAACCAAATTATTTCGCTCTATCAAGATCGGGCAGGGCTACTTTGGGTTGGAACTGTGAGTGGCGGTGTCTATCTCTGCAATCCTACAGGCAGTGCAAAATTTGAAGCTATTGCGGTCAATCCAAGACGGGGTGATAAGTTGATAGTGCGCAAAGTATCGGCAATCTGGGAAGAAAAAGATGAGTCTTTGCTTGTGGGGACAACCGATGCAGGCCTCTATCGCTATCTGCCTGAAGCGAAAGTCTATCGGCGCTTGCAAGTCGGTAAAGAAGAAGACGAGAGCAAAGAAAGGAAATCGACTGCAAAAAAAGCAAAAGTGCAGCCTAAGAAGTCGGTAGCAAAAAAAGGCAAGAAAGGCAGAGAAGAAGTTAAAGCTGCGACGATTGACCTTGAAACTGCCTATGTCACAGCGCTGCTGCGAGATAAATCAGGGATGCTTTGGATTGGCACTGCAAGCGGGTTGTGCGTGCAGGCGCAAGAAAAGGGACCATTGCGCTATTTCTTCCACTATCCTGAAAATCCAAAAGGACTATGCAGCAATGAAATTACTGCACTCTATGAAGACCAAAAAGAAAATCTGTGGATTGGCACGAAAAACGGATTGTGTTATCTGCCCAAAGCAAATAAGTTAGACACTGCGAAAGGCGGGAAAATGACGGTCTTCAAAAGTGATCCAGAAAAACCAAAAACGCTTTCAAATAATCATATCACGACAATTTTTCAAGATAAAGAGGGAGCAATTTGGGTCGGTACAAATGGTGGCGGGCTGTGCAAAACGACCGATGCGGGCAATACATTTACACGCATGCTAAATGAACCGCAAAACCCAAAAAGTCTCTCCTCTAATTCAGTTTGGGCACTCTGCCAAGATGCCTCAGGTGCAATTTGGGTCGGTACAGATGGCGGCGGGCTGTGCAAAACCACGGATGGTGGACAAACTTTCACCGCATCTCGAGAGCGTGATGGGCTCAGCAGCGATATTGTCTATGGAGTCTTTGAAGATAGCGAAGGGTTTATCTGGCTCAAGACGCGCAAGAGCATTACCAAAGTAACACCAAACAGTGATGCGGCATCGGCTAACACAAAGCCACTGATGTTCAGGAACTACGATGGGCTAAGTGGGGTGCAATTTGGATTGCGAAATATGCAACTCCAGCAATTTGAATTGCCATCATGCCACAAAGGCGAGAGCGGATACCTTTACTTCGGTGGTGTGGGCGTTATTACGAACTTTTCACCCGAAGCCTTTCGTGAGAAGTCGTATAAGCCACCGATTATCATTACGGGCGTTGCGGTCAAAGAAACGGTGGGCGACACAGAACGCGATAGCGTTATTGCAATCGGTGAAAAAATTGTACTGCCTTACAAATACAATAAATTTTCCATAGAGTATTCCGCGCTGGCGTACTACGAGCAGACAAAAAATCAATACGCCTACAAACTCGAGAGTTTCGAAAAAAATTGGAATTATGCAGGTGCACGACACGAAGCAACTTACACCAACCTTGAACCCGGTGAATACACATTTTATGTCAAAGCAGCAGGACCGGATGGCGTCTGGGACGAAGAGGGTACAAAAATTAGTCTGGAAATTGTGCCCCCATTCTGGAAAACATTCTGGTTTCAGTCTTTAGCCACACTGCTGGGTGTTGTCAGTGTAGGAGCATTAGGCTATGTAGGCTATAAACAGCGTGTCAAGACGATTGAAGCCCGCAATCGAGAACTGGAGGCAAAAGTCAGAGAGGCGACACAGGAACTGCGCAAGAAAAATGAAGAAATTCAAAAACAGAAAGATGAGCTCGAGGAAAAAAATCGCAACATTACTTCAAGCATTGAATACGCAAAAACAATTCAAATGGCGCTACTGCCTGAAAAAGAGCTGTTAAAAGCGCATTTACCCGAGCATTTTATTCTCTACAAACCCAGAGATATTGTCTCTGGAGATTTTTATTGGTTCCATGAAGAGCAAGGAAAAATCATCTTTGTAGTAGCAGATTGCACTGGTCATGGCGTGCCCGGAGCATTTATGTCAGCGATTGGTGAATCGCTCTTAGGGCAGATTGTAATTGAAAAAAACATTATGAATCCCGCCAAAATTTTGGAAGAATTGCATCGTTTAGTACGACGCGCCTTGAATCAAAATGATGAAATTGGTGGCAGTCAAGATGGAATGGATGTCGGTGTGATTGTGATGGAAAACTCTAACGATGCTCAAAGACGTGTAATCTGTTTTGCAGGCGCGCGCCGACCGCTGTACTACACAAAAGAAGGTGAATTATGTGAAATTAAGCCAGATAAATCCTCAATTGGTGGCTGGCAGCAAGAAGATGAGCGGCATTATACTGAGCATCAACTTGAGTTAAAAGTGGGCGAAATGATTTATATGACCACGGACGGCTATGCAGACCAGCCTGATTCACAAATGCGCGTTTTTGCGGCAAAACGCCTCCGTGAACTCTTGAAGTTTATTGCGGCCAAACCAGTCGAAGAGCAACTAGAAATTTTAGATGAAGAATTAAAGCGTCATCAAGGGCGAGAGCCACAGCGCGATGACATCACCGTCGTAGGCATTCGGGTTAACTAAAAAACGTGCGAAAAACCGTATCTTGAAGCAACTCTCTAAACTCAAACAACGCCGCCGCTATGAACCCGACGCGCTTTGGCATTCAAGACATCTTTGAATTCTATCAGCGCATCTCAAATGCACGTGTGCTGATGACCTTCAAAGGCGCGTTCTCGCAAGAACTGCTGGTCCAAATCGGAGAACTCGTTAAGTTGCAGCAGGGTAATAATAGCAAAGTGCAAAAGATGTTTTCGGTCTTTGTAGAAATGGCGCAGAACATTCTCTATTACTCAGCAGAAAAAGAAATTAGAAACGATGGTAAAGAAGTCGGCGTCGGAATGATTATCATCCGTGAAAACGAAAAAAGTTTCGTCATTACATCAGGCAATGCAATTGAAAGAGAAAAAGCTGGAGAAATTCAAAACTATTGTAGCCAGCTGATTGCAATGTCACCCGAAGAACTTAAAGCCTTTCACCAAAAAAAACGATTCGAAGAACCGCCTAAAGGAAGCAAAGGAGCAGGACTGGGCTTGATAGAAATGATTCGTAAGTCCGATGAAAAAGCAGAGTTTTTAATTACTCAAATCGACGATCGACTTTCCTTTTTCATTCTCAATATCATTATTCACAAAAATCTATGAACAACTTGATCATTGCAGGTACAAAAACAACGCCAAGCGTTACATTTAATGCAGAAACAGGGAAACTTGATATCTCAGGTCAGTCCTATCCTGAATCTGCGCTCGAGTTTTATCAACCGATTATGGATTGGCTGAATGAATACTTCAAATCAGGTAAAGCCGCTGCGCTCTCATTCCGCTTGCAGTATTTTAACACAAGTTCCTCGAAGTGTATTTTAAACATCCTACGCGTATTTGAAAAAGCGCACAGCGAAGGCAAAAAAGTCGAAGTGATGTGGTATCACAACGAAGCCGATGAACAAATGCAAGAAACCGGCGAAGAATTCGCTGAACACCTGACATTGCCTTTCAAAGTCATTGCATACAAGTAACGCCTCGCTAACACTTAACATTTTATTTGGGCTATGAACGAAAAATCCAAGCAAAGCAAGGATATTGAAGAAATTTTCAAAACAGAACTGGAAGTCTCAAAGCATGCTGAAGCCGTGCTTGCTAACGAAGATATCTCAAAAGAAACCTTATTTGAAGAGTATCAACGCTTAGCAGAAGAATATCGACATCTGCTGCGTCAAGCCATGAAAATTACACGCATCGGTGATAGCACACAAGAAAAACTTCTGCGCACACAAGAAGAGCTCGAGCAAGCTAATGAAAAATTAGAGCGGCAAGCCAAAACCGATGGACTCACAGGACTTTACAATCGGCGATATTTAGACAACATGCTCAAAAGGCTCTTCGATGAAGCCCGTGATTACAACAAAACCTTAGCCGTGGCGATTGGCGATGTAGATTTCTTCAAAAAAATCAATGACCGATTCTCGCATCAAATTGGTGATGAAGTGCTCAAAGCCGTCGCAAAAATTTTGCAGACATCTGTTAGATCGAGCGACTTAGTAGCACGCTATGGTGGAGAAGAGTTCGTTGCTGTTTTCCCTGATGCAAATTTGGATCAAGCAAAACACTTGGCAGAGCAAGTACGTGCGAATATTGAAGCACACGATTGGAAAGAAATTCACACTGAACTGAAAGTAACCATGAGCATTGGTGTGTGCGCTGACATCAATTATCCAAACTTTGAAAAAATGCTCTCCGCTGCTGACGAAAAACTCTACGAAGCTAAGCATAACGGACGTAATCAAGTACGCTACTAAACTTGACTTTTTCGTTTGCTAGTCACAAAAGAAATTTTTGCTTTTTACCCTTCTTTTTTTAATAAAAATCTGCTATCTTTACCCTTATAGTAGCCAGCTGCAAATAGCGGCACTGAAAACTCACTAAAACAAAACATCTCTTCAATGAAAGACTATACAAAACTTCTTGCACTTATTGACGATATTAAGCGCATTAGTGCAGAATGCACGGAAAACGAGCGCCCGTTTGTCTACAAGATGATTGAAGACGTGCTCAGAAATGAACTAAATGGCTCAAAAGAAATAGGAAGTACAGCTCAAGAAACAAGCACCGTTAAAATCGGACGCGGCAGACCAAGAAAGGGCGAAAGCGAGGTAGAAGTCCAGAAAAGCAAAAGAGGACGCAAAAAAAAATTATTAGCTGAACCCGAAGTTGCTGACTTCGTCATCTCCGGTAAGCCAAACATGGATAACATTCGTGGGTTCTTAGAGACAACTGCACTTTCTGAATATGCAGTCCGTAGCCTCTTTGGAATCGGTGAAGAGAATGTGGTAAAACTCTACAAGACTTTGGGAGCAGACAAAAAAACCAAAGCACAGATGAATATCGTATTGCTGAATTGCTTAGCTGGTGCAATCATTTCTGGTAGATTCGTGGCTGACTTAAAGCAAGTACGAGAAGAGTGCCGAAACTTTGATGTCTATGACAATAATTTCACAAATAATGTGAAACGGCATAGCGAGCAAGTGCAATTTATCTCAAAAAATATCGTTGAACTGACAGAGGTAGGACGAAATGAATTGGCACAACTTGTCAGAGACCTTACCACTGAGCAAGGATCATCTCAACCAGGAGCATAAAGGCACACGTGCTACCCGATACCTACTTCTCTTACAAACAAGGTGTTTTGCATTGCGAGGGCATTTCAATACCCTCGCTTGCTAAAAAGTTTGGTACCCCGCTTTTCGTAACGAGCAAAACTGCAATTCTGGAAAATTTTAACCGCTTTGAGACGGCATTTAATGCGCTCGAGCATCTCACGTGCTATTCCGTAAAAGCAAATTATACCTTAGAAATTATTCGCACGCTGGCTGAAGCCGGCAGTGGATTTGACGTAAACTCGGGCGGCGAACTTTTTCGCACACTCAAAGCAGGCGTGAATCCAGAAAAAATCATTATGGCAGGTGTCGGTAAAACGGCAGAAGAAATTGAATATGCTCTGAAAAGCAAAATTTTAATGCTCAAAGCCGAGTCGCTCTCTGAACTGAAACTGACCGATAGCCTTGCACGCAAATTTAAACTCAAAGCGCCTGTCGGACTGCGTATCACGCCGAATGTAACCGCCGAAACTCATCCCTATATCACCACAGGCAATCATGAGCAAAAATTTGGTATTGATGAAGTGTTAGTCGAAAAAGTCTTGCGAGAAGTCAAAGCACTGAAACATGTGCGCATGGTGGGGCTTGAAATGCACATCGGCTCACAAATCTATGACCCGAAGTATTATGTTGATGCAACACTAAAACTGCTGCAAGCCAAATCACTCTGCGATACCTTCGGCTTCAAAATCGAGCATCTTGACATTGGCGGCGGATTTCCTGTAACCTATTCTTCCGAAAAAAAAGCAACACCAATTGAAACCTTTGCACGTGTCTTAGTACCGCTGCTCAAAAATACAGGACTCAAAATTCTCTTCGAGCCCGGGCGATACATGGTCGCTAACGCAAGTGCACTTATCTCCAAAGTGCTCTACATTAAAGAAAATCATAACAAGAAAAAGTTTGTCATTCTCGACAGCGCAATGAATGACTTGATTCGTCCAGCGCTCTATGGCGCTTATCACGATATTGTACCTGTAAAGAAAACCACAAAAAAAATGATTGCTGATGTTGTAGGACCAGTGTGTGAAACAGGAGATTTTTTTGCGCGTGAGCGTGCAATTGCAGAGGTCAAAGAAGGCGATTTAATGGCGATTATGTCAGCAGGTGCCTATAGCAGCGTGATGGCTAGCAATTACAACGCAAGAGCGCGCGCCGCAGAGGTGATGGTGCATCAACGCAAAATAAAACTCATACGCAAACGTGAGACCTTTGAGCAGATGATTGCAAACGAGATATGAAATGAAACTTATTTTCATTTTCCTCGATGGCGTGGGACTTGCTCCGAGAAGCGACCAAAATCCATTTGCACAGACGGCACAACCCTCAATTAAAAACGTACTCACTAAAGAACTGCTCCTTGAAGAAGCAACACTGCGAGAACCAAGAAAAGTCTTTCTGCCAATTTCTGCTGCCTTAGGCATCAGTGGCACAGGACAAAGCGGCACAGGACAATTTTCCATCTACACCTCGCGCAATGGTGCAAAACTCTTTGGCAAACACTTTGGACCCTACTTGCCAACTCCACTTAGAGAAGTGCTGGCAGAGCAGAATCTTTTCAAATCCCTGAAAGCCGCAGGTAAAAGCATTTGCTATGCAAACGCTTATCCTGAATCGTTTATCGAGCGGTGTTTGAGTTTAAGAGCCATGGGAAAAATGCGCAGTTCCGTATTGTTTGAAATGGCGGTAATAGAAAACATTCAAGTGCGTAGCCATACACATCTGCAAGAAGGCAAAGCAGTCTCGAGCGATATTACCAACCTGTGGTGGCAACAACATGCAAAGCCCCATGCGCTCTGCACCATTGAACCCGAAACCGCAGCTGAAAATCTCTTAGGGCTTTCTAAAAATTATGACGCTGTGTTCTATGAATTTTTTCTGACTGATCTTGTCGGACATCAGCGCATACCAGTCTCTCCCGCAGAGATTATCCGTTGCTTAGACCGCTTCCTAGGGAAAATTCTCGAGCGCATCAGTTGTGATACGCTATTTGTGATGACAAGTGACCACGGAAATTTTGAAGATATCTCTAATGACAAACACACAGAAAATCCTGTGCCGCTTATAGCTTTCGGAGAAGGCGCAGAATTTTTCTATACTATCCAATCGATTGATGAAGTTGCCCAAACTGTGCTCAATGTCTTTGCAGCATCTTGCAAAGCGCAATAAATCAATTGAGAGATAGCAAGGCGTGAAAAATCGTAATCGCCCCAACTATGCCTTATCCTGCACTGCGGCTGCTTGTTCAAGTTGTGCTCGGTATTATGATTGGGCATGCGTTCCCACAACTCGTGCTCATGTGGCTTATACTTGCAGCGATAGCAATTGTAATCACACTTACTGCTTTGGCTCTTGAACGCTATGTGGTACATATACGATGGTGCGCTGTATGGACCGTTGGATACCTGCTCGGTGTGCCGCTCGGATTAGCAGCCTATACTGCAGCAGTGTATGAAATGCTGCCAGAAAATACAGTGCTAAAGTTTGCAAATGAAGATGTTGTGGTGCTTGCAAGAGCAGAAACAGACGCAAAGACAAAAAATAAAGTTGCGCAGTGGACAGCAGATGTAGAAAAAGTCGTACTCGTGCGCACTGGTGATACACTCGGTGCATCAGGCAAAGTGCGTGTGAGACGCTACATGCGTGACAGTAGCGCAATTGCACTCACAATTGGTAAAAAATTTTGGCTACAAGGCAGACTCGAGCGCCCTAAGCCTGCTATGAACCAGAGTGAATTTGATTACCGCGCCTTCTTAGCTGAAAAGGAAATTGACTTGCTGCTCGTCAGTTCTGATAAAGAAACGTTCATTAAGACCGGGCAGACCGAAATACATTGGCTAAATCAGCACATCATCTTACCAAGCTATCGCGCACTTTCAGAAAGTCTGGAGCGGCTTTTCCCTGAGGGCGATGAGCGTGCGTTTGTCAAAGGAATGATTTTGGGAGAGCGAAGCGGTATCTCGGACGAAGTGCGTGCTGCATTTCAGAAAACCGGTACGATTCATGTGCTTGCAATTTCAGGGTTACATGTAGGACTCATTGCGCTAACACTAAATGTATTCCTGAAGCGACTCAAAGTAACTGTGTTAGGGAAATGGAGTGCATTGCTTCTTTATGCAGCTGTTCTTGCTTATTACAGCGCAATTACGGGTAATAGTCCGCCAGTCAAGCGTGCGGTCTTGATGGCAATTTTGTTTGAATTAGGTGCAGTGCTCGAGCGAAAATCCTACTCACTCAATACACTTGGTGCAGCAGCAGTAATCATGCTCTTTTGGAATCCGAGAGAGCTCTTCAGCCTCAGTTTTCACTTAACCAATAGCGCTGTGGCTGCCATCATTTTGATTTATCCAAAACTCTCGGCGTTGTATGCACCAGAAAAAGATTTGCTGCTTACAAAAATCTTAAAATACCTCTGGGATGCAGGAGCAGTTACACTTGCAGCAAGTGTGGGTACATCGCCGTTTATTGCCTATTATTTTGGGAGTGTGCCGCTTTTAGGCTTGCTTGCCAATCTTGTGGTTACAGATATGATGAGCCTTGCACTTATGTCGACCATACCTGCACTAATTTTGGACACAATAGGCTTAAGCATTGCAGAGTACTACGCAGTTTGTGCATACTACTTGGTGCGTGGGGCAATTGTTGTCGCAGAGTTTTTCAGTCATCTGCCTTTTGCAAATATCGCCTTAAGTTTTTCGCCTGCCCATATCATTTTGTTTTTCTTAGTTGTAGCCACAGTGCTGCTCGTGCAGCATCGGCGCTGGTGTGTGCGGTTTGCAGTTGCATCGTTCATCATGGCAACGGGACTGATTTTCTTAAGCGAGCTTGAAAAGACACCTGAGCCTCAAATTATCTTCAATGCGCTGGGGCGTGGCAGTGCCGTGGTTTTCAAAACAGCGTCGGAGAGCATTTTGATTGATGCAGGGACATCAGAAAAACAGTGGGCACGCATTGCAAAGCAAGTAGAAATTTTTTGTCGTGATACCTTAAGCGCCTTTGTGCAAGCGCATTCGCCGCCGAAAGTTGCCAGCGCAGCAAAAACAAGCAGGAAAATGCTCTGGAATGATAGCCTGCTGAAACTAAACTCAATTCTCGTGTATCGACCTGCAAAATCGCTGCTTAAAGTGTACTCAAAAGAACAGAACTTGCTTGTGGTCTCAAACGCGGCTCTGTTAAAAACCGCTGAATTTTTCAAGGCGGCTGTGGCGTTGGTACGGCTGAAAAAATTCAAGCCAAAAGATGCGGCGCAATTCGATGCGTGGCTTGCTTATGCACAGCCAAAAGTGGTGGTGGTGGAACTTAGCGGTGCGCTCAGTGCATTCGAAAGAAAAAGGTTTTACCGTTTTGCACAACATAAACCCTGTCTCAAAACAACAGAGCGAGATGGACAGATTGTCTTCTCACAATTTTTTGAAAAAGAAAAGCTTAGGCTATCGCAGTTGGCGCTTGATAGTCTGTAGCCTATTTGCCAGCATTTTGCTATGGCTTTGGGGTTGCGATGGTAAGCCACCAAAATTTGTGGAACAAAAAGTAGAGTCGTCGGTGCGCAGTGTGGCAGTAGCAGAAGAAGAAAAAGGGTTTGGACTAATCAATTCAAATTGGGCGAAAAATGCGCTGTGGGATAGCTCAATGGAAATTGCCGAGTATCTCTGCGAAGAAAATACTGAAGCAGGAACTGAAACTTTTGTAGAAACGCAACTGACGCGCCGCTATTTTTTCTCAAAGGAATTTCACACGATTAGCAACGACACGACACGCAAAGATCTTTATCCAATTCTCTCGCAGCAAGTAATTGCAAGGCGTATGGCAAAGCCGCTGCCGACACAGACTTCAATCTGGATTGGGGTCTTACAAAACGATCCCTTCAAAGTTGCACGCTACATTGTCTCATGGCAAGGTGATGGTGGCATTTCTAACAAAGCGCTGCTGCGTCTGACAGGAAAATCAAAGCTGGTATGTCAAAACTCTTACTGCACAAGTGGAGAGGGAGAATACGATTTGCAATACGACACATTTTTTGAAGACCAAATTCCGCTGTCACTGCGAAGTTTGAATTTTCAAGAGAATTTGGAGTTTGTGCGTCCGACACTTGTCTCGCAACTGTTCAGAGGCGCTGAGGCACCGAAATACTTTCAAGGTGATTACAAAGTTGAGGGACGTGATACAGTGGAGACAAAGTTAGGAAAAATCGTGTGCTGGAAAGTATCTGTGGAGCATGGTATGAAAGGCAATGACGTTTATTGGTTTGAAGTTACTTCCCCGAACATTCTTGTCAAAGCTGAACTTGCAGATGGTAGCACACGGCTCTTGCAGCAGAGAAGCTATCAGCGCCTCTTTCCTTGAAGAGCTTAACGGCGAAAGACCAAATTGCGCAATTGTGGCAGTGCAACAGAGAGCAGCACGAAGAATGCCGTTACAATTTTGAAATCTGTAGGTGCAAGACCAAGCGAGAGTGCTGCACCGACAAGCACACGAAAGATGATGGCGCCGAAGACAACACTGACAAGTTGCGTGCCGACTGAGAATCTGTGACGGAAAAGTCCAAGCAGCGACTCGCCGATAATCACGCTGGCTAAGCCGAAGACGATGATACCAATACCCATGCTGATGTCTGCAAAACCTTGATATTGACAGACAAGCGAACCGGAGAGCGCAATCATTGAATTTGAAAGCCCGATGCCGACAATTTTCATCGTGTCGGTATTGACGCCTTGTGTTGCAATCATCACTTCATTGTCGCCTGTGGCACGCATGGCTAAGCCGAAGTCTGTTTTGAAAAGTAAGCCGAGTAGGACTAAGAAAATGGCGCTGAAAAAGAGGAAAACCATGAAGTCGACAGCCCAGCGTGGCGCATCAGGAAATGCGTTTTCAAAAGGAGTCAGCACGGTCTGAACAGTGAGCAGCGGGATATTGGAGCGACCCATAATGCGCAGGTTGATAGAGTAGAGCGCAGTGGTAACCAAAATCCCTGAAAGCAGCCCATTGACTTTGAGTTTGGTATGGACAATGCCCGTAAGCGAGCCTGCTAAGAAACCAAAGATCATTGCAATGAAGATGGAGTAAAAAGGGTTGGCGCCGATAACCAGCAACGATGCCGTGATACTGGCGCCTAAGGTCAGACTACCGTCGGCGGTGATGTCGGGGAAGTTGTAGATGCGCATGGTGATATAAACACCAATAGCAAGAAATCCATAGCACAGCCCAAGAACTGCTGCGCCAAGCCAAAGCTCCATTTGAATTCGGTTTTTGTTAATGCTTCAAGCATTAAAGATACGAACTTCGTGCATCATTTAGGTGATCTATAACTGCAATGACACGCTCGATGAGCAATGGTAGCATTGATGGGTCTTAGAGTGCTTCAAAACCTGATGGAACAGAAAGACCGGCAAGTTGCAGCGCTTGAGCATTGCAGACGCGCTTTCGAATCTGAACTTCCTCGGGCTTGAGCACACTTTCACCGCGCAAAATCTTGACGGCAACTCTACCGGCTTGCCTGCCCCATTCGTACATGTCGGCACCGTAGGCAATGAGCGCGCCACGCTTGACAAGACCAATTTCGGAGGTAACAATCGGTACGCGCTTTGTGTCCAGCGTTTGTTTGATGGTCTCAAAGCTCGAGAAAATAATGTTATCGGGCAGGGCAAAGAAAACATCAATGTTTCGTGAGAGCAAAGTTTGCGCAGCTTGCTGCGATTCATTCGAGTTCGTTACCCCCACTTCGAAGAGGTCGTAGCCTAAAAGTTTGCATATCGAGCGCAAGCGTCCCATGGCATTGACCGAGTTCGGTTCACTGGTGTTGAAAATGGTGCCGATGCGCTTGGCTTTTGGAAAAACCTCTTTGATGAGCGTAACACTCGTATCAATGTAATTGAGTGTTTCATAGACACCGAAGAGATTCTTTGGTGCATCATCTGGTGATTTTGAAAGTCCAGCTAAGTCAGGGCGAGGAGAAACCATCATGCATACCGGCACCGTTTGCGTTTTGCTGACAGCAGCGATTGTAGCAACCGTAGGGTTGGTAGCAATTAGTACGACCTTCTGCGCAAGACAGTAATCCAAAATTTGGTTCAGATTTGCAACATCACCTTCCGCATTTTGATCAATCACATCGAGTGTCTTGCCAGCTTCGTACCCAGAATCTTTAAGTGCATCAAAAAAACCACGGCGTGCTTCTTCAAGTGTGGCATCGCGCACCATCAGCACATAGCCAATTTTCGGACGAGTGGGTCTATCTGAAGAACTGCTGCACCCTGAAAGGTTGAGAGAAAGCACAAACAGCAGTACAATAGCAAGGAAGTTGCAATGAAAAGATTTGCAAAACATAGCGATAAGGTTGTGTGGAAAAGAACATTCCACCGTTAAGAAGTTTCTGCAAGTAACAAATGTTGTAAGAAGAAAATTTTTCATCGCCGCAGATGACGCTCAAAGGATTTGACCGTGTTGCTTAGGAGCATGGCAATTGTCATAGGACCGACACCGCCGGGTACGGGTGTTAGAGCAGAGGCGACTTTTGAGACCGCCTCGAAGTCTACATCGCCTACAAGACGTGAGCCTGACTTTGCCGACGCATCTGCAATGCGGTTAATTCCAACATCAATAACAACAGCTTGAGGTTTGACCATGTCGGCTGTAACAAAGTGTGCTTTGCCAATTGCAGCAATAAGAATATCTGCTTGGCGCGTGAAAGAAGCAATGTCATGTGAAGCAGAATGACAAACTGTAACAGTGGCATTCATGCCGGCTAACTTTTGCAGCATGAGGTTTGCCATCGGTTTGCCGACGATATTGCTGCGACCCAAAACCACACAGTGTTTGCCTGCCGGGTCAATCTTATATCGGCGCAGTAACTCGAGTACTCCAAACGGCGTGCAACTGACAAAACAGTCTTCGAGGCGACCAATCACCAGCCGTCCTACGTTTTCAGGGTGGAAGCCATCAACATCTTTATCGGGTGAAATGGCAAGTGTGACGGCAAAATCATCGATATGTTTAGGCAGAGGTTGCTGAACCAAAATGCCATGCACCGACTCATCGGCATTGAGGGCGTGAATGCGTTGAAGCAATTCAGTTTGTGAGATGCTTGCCGGAAGCTCAATCACAGTGGAGCGAATCCCAATGTCGGTGCAGGCTTTTGCTTTATTGCGCACATAGATTTGCGAGGCTGGATTTTCGCCAACGATGATGACTGCAAGTCCGGGTGAGCGTCCTGTTTGCGAAAGCAGGTAAGCAAGACGTGCTTTAAGTTCAGTTTTGATATCTTCAGAGATTTTTTTGCCATCAAGTAGTTGCATAAAGCGCACGGTGTAAATGAGCAGGTGAAAAATTCAGAGTTGACCTGCTTGTTTGAGAAAAAACTCAATAGTTTTACGCAGACCTTCAGCGCGGCTGACTTTTGGTTCCCAGCCCAAGAGCTCTTTTGCACGCGTAATATCTGGACGTCGCTGTTTGGGGTCATCAGCTGGCAAGGGCTTGTAGATGATGGGAATTTCTTTCCCTATGAATTCGCGCACAATGGCTTGCACTTCTTTGGCAAAGTCCAAAATGGTGATTTCACTTGGATTGCCGATGTTGACTGGCTCGTGAAAGTCGGTGTGTAAGAGTCGCCAAATGCCTTCGATAAGGTCGGAGACATGGCAAAAGCTGCGTGTCTGCGAGCCATCCCCGAAGACGGTCATGGCTTCACCTTTGATAGCAGAACTGACAAAAGAGGGCAGTGCGCGACCATCATCAAGGCGCATTCTTTCGCCGTAGGTGTTGAAGATGCGCACAATCCGCGTGTTTAGCCCGTGATGACGGTGGTAAGCCATGGTCATTGCTTCAGCAAAACGTTTGGCTTCATCATAACAGCCGCGCAAGCCAACGGGATTGACATGCCCCCAGTAGGTCTCTTTTTGCGGATGCTCGAGCGGGTCGCCATAGACTTCCGACGTGGAAGCAATCATAAAACGAGCATTTTTCGCCTTGGCTAAGCCTAAAGCGTTATGTGTGCCAAGCGAGCCGACTTTGAGCGTCTGAATCGGAATTTTCAGATAATCTATCGGACTTGCAGGCGAAGCAAAATGCAAGACATTATCGACACGTCCTTCAATATAAATGTAATTTGAAACATCATGGCGAATGAACTTGAAATGAGGATGACCAAAAAGATGGGCAAGATTGTCGGGGTTACCTGTAATAAAATTATCAATGCCGATAACTTTGTGTCCTTCTTGCAAAAACCGGTCGCAGAGATGTGAGCCCAAAAAACCGGCTGCACCTGTAATGACCGTGATAGGCTGTGTTGACATTGAGTAATTGAGCTTTGAAAAAGCAGTTAAGTGTACAAAAAACGACGGCGCAAATTTATGAAATAACTTGATATGCACGTAAGTCAGAAAAGTCAGGCGCTAGGTTATATCTACTTTCTGAATTTTGTGTTACATTCTGCAAAAGAAAAATCTATGAAAACATCGCCGAAAGAAGACGTTGCGCTGATTGCGATAGGAAGCGTATTGATTGAGCCTGAGGTAATTGCAGCAAAGTTTCGCTGCGATCTTAAGGTCTGCAAAGGTGCGTGTTGTGTTGTGGGTGAAAAAGGCGCACCGGTCTTATCGCAAGAAGTCGAGCAAATTGAGAAAAATTTGGATAAGGTGAAGAAATACCTGCCTGAAAAAAATCGTAAGATTGTGGAAACAGAAGGCATCTATGAAGCCTACCGTGGTGATCTTTATCTGATGACGGTCGAAGGGCGTGAGTGTGTTTTTGCAAACATCAATGAAAACGGCATTGCAGAGTGCATGTTAGAACATGCTTTTGAGCAAGGTGAGACAGATTTCCAAAAGCCAATCTCGTGCCACCTCTATCCGATTCGCGTGCGTGCGCGATTAGGTACAGATTACTTGGTCTATTCGCAAATTCCTGAATGTGAAGGCGGAAGAGCCTGCGGTGCTGCACAAGGTGTGCCAATGGTAGAATTTCTTGTATCGGCACTGCGGCGCAAATACGGAGAAGAATGGACCGAGAAACTTTTAGATTATGCGCGCTTCAAGCGTCTTTGAAAGCATGGACTAACTCAAATTGAAATCTTGAAACGCAATGAGCTCGCAAAGTTTATCGCAACGACAAGTTCAAACGCTTCGATTAAGCCCGCAGCAAATTCTTTACACGAAACTCTTGCAACTGCCTGCACTGCAGTTGGAGCAACGCATCAAGCAAGAGTTAGAAGAAAACCCTGTGCTCGAAGAAGTGAGCGATCAAGATAAAGCCGATGAACTCGAAGCCATAGTCGATGACGCGCCTGCACCTGAACCGCCAGCGGAACTTACGCCCGTTGAGCTGATTAGCGAAAACAGCAGTGAAGGAGAAGGCAGCGAAATGCAACTCTCTGAGCTAAACACGAAAGATGAGACTGCCTTTGAGAGTGAAATTGAAGAATATCTGCGTGAGCAAGACGACGAAGGCTACAAGACACAACCGCTCAGTGCGTCCGATGATGAGCGTAACGACTGGCAACCTGAATATGAAGAAAGTTGGCGCGAAGACCTGCTCAATCAACTGCGCTTGCTCGATATCAGTGAAAAAGAACAACGCATTGCAGAAGAAATTATTGGCAATCTTGATGAAGATGGTTATTTGCGCTGCGAGTTGTATGTGATTCGCGAAGGCTTGCTCATGTTAGGCGTAGAGGCAAGCGAAAAAGAAATCGAGATGGTTTTAGAAAAAATCTGGCAACTCGATCCACCGGGCGTAGGTGCGCGCAATTTGCAAGAAAACTTGCTCATTCAATTACATGCCTTAGCCAATGAATTTGACGATGAACGCGAAGATGACCGCCGGCTTGCTCAAAAAATTTTGACCTATCACTACACAGAATTTACGATGATGCACTACCAGAAATTGATGCAAGCACTTGGTGTCTCACAAAATGAATTACGACGCGCTGTGCAACTCATTCAAAAGCTTAACCCAAAACCGATTCGCAGCTCGAGCGAAAGAGTGAAATATATTGTCCCTGATTTCATTGTAACCTTTGACGGTGATGAATTGGTGGTCAGTGCAAACGAACGCAATATCCCGCAAATCCGCATTTCACGCCGATATAAAGAAATTTTGGAAGACAAACGCCAAGAACGCAGCGCGCGCGAATTTATTCGACAAAAAATCGAGGCGGCAAAAGGCTTCATGAGCGCAATTGAGATGCGTCGCCACACGATGCGTAAAATTATGGACGCTATCGTGCGCCGTCAATATGAATTCTTTGCGGTCGGACCTGAAAAACTCAAGCCCATGATTCTCAAAGATATTGCTCAAGAGGCAGGAGTGGACATTTCTACCGTTAGCCGCGTGGTCAATGGCAAATATGTACAAACCGACAAAGGCATCTGGGAACTCAAATACTTTTTCAGTACAGCTGTAGAGACCGAATCTGGCGATGAAATCTCGAACCGCATCATCAAGCAGTTCATTAAAGACTTTATTGAAAAAGAGGAATCAGGCAAGCCGCTCTCAGACGACAAACTTGCTGAAATGCTTGCCCAGCATGGCTACAAGGTGGCACGGCGCACCGTAACCAAATATCGCGAACAACTCAACATCCCGGTCGCTCGCTTGCGCAAAAAAATTGAAGCCATTGGATAGTAAAACACAAAAGCCAAAAAAGCGCCAAAAATAAAAAACGGTAGGGCAGAAGACCCTACCGTGTTGCGTTTGAGCTAAAAGCGGACACTGGCGTTATTCGCCATAGACGATGATAGCGGCAGTTCCCATGCCGCCGTATGTTCCAAGCACAGGGGAAATCTGTGCAATTGTGATGGGTATATCAGGGAAGCGCTCGGCTAATTTTTCTTTTGCATAGTGCACCCGCTCGAGCTTATCGGAATAAACAATGGAGATTTGAATGTTCTGCTTGCCGTGAAGGTAGCGTGTGGCGTGATCAATGGCTTTGTCGAGTGAGCCCTTGCTGCCCACACCTTTGTCGAGCTGCACAACTTTGCCTTTGTCGTCGAAGGTCAGCACAGGATTGATATGCAAAAGTTTAGCAAGAAATCCTTTTGACTTTGAGAGACGCCCACCGCGCACGAGATTGTCTATGGTCTCAAGGCTAAGATACGCACGGATGTTTTTGACCATGTCGTTGAGGCGCGTTTCGATCTCGCTAAGGCTTTTGCCAGCATCGCGCATTTTGACGGCTTCTTTGATAAGAAAGCCCATGCCCAGCGAGGTGATTTTGCTATCAATAATGGCAAACTTTCTATCCTTGAAAAACTTGCTGGTCGTACGTGCATTTTGCAAGGTGCCAGAAATGCCAGAAGAGATAAACACACCGACAATGCCATCATAGGTACGCAGCATGTCTTCATAGACTTGCTTGAAGGCAGCGGTAGCAGGCTGAGAAGTTTTCGGAAGGGAGTCGCTAGTGCTAAGACGCTTGTAGAACTCTTGTGCAGAAATGGTAACGCGGTCTAAGTATTCATCTTCGCCGAAGCGCACTTGCAGCGGGACGATGCGGATATCGTGTTGTTCAAGGTATTCTTCTGGCAGGTCGCAAGTTGAATCTGTAACGATGCCGATAGGTTTCTTGCCGAAAGCCGCTTCATGTTGGGCTTTCATATCTTCGTACTTCTTTTTCTGCACGATGCCAAAGCGCGCCGCAATTTCAAATATCGTCTCGGGCTCATTGGTGTGGATGTGCACTTTGGTCTTAGTTGTTGAGCCGCCGATGATAAGCGAATCGCCGTATTCAATCAGGGCTTTACGCAAGGCTTTTTTGTCGTAGTTCTCACCATTTTCCAAAACGAACTCGGTGCAGTACTGGAAAGTGATGGCTTCAGCGTTGCTTTCGACAGCGGCGGCACCGCCTTCTGAACTTGTAAAGGAGAAAAACTTGCGTTTGAGGTATTCGCGGATATTACCTTTTTGCATAAAGTCGTGAATGCCTTGCAGCATATCAACGAAGCCTTGTGCGCCAGAGTCCACGACACCAGCTTTTTTGAGGACCTGCACGCCATTGACGACGAGCTCATCGGGAGTGCGCGCCAGTGATGCTTTTGCCGCTTGAATAGATTCAGCAATAATTTCCTTGAAGTCGCCTGTGCGTTGAACAATCTGCGTGATGCTCATGGTCCAATCACGAATAACCGTAAGAATCGTACCTTCTTTTGGCTCAAGCATGGCTTCGTAAGCGTAGTTCTTGGCAATCAGCAAAGATTGACCAAATTCTGGTGCTGTGATGCGCTCTTTGCCAGAAAGTCCCTCTGCCATACCTTGATAAAACTGCGCGAGAATAGAGCCAGAATTGCCACGAGACCCGACAAGCGCTGCATCAGCCGCACAGATGACCACGGCATCGACAGTCGAGTCGTCGCACTCGTAGAGTCCTTCGACAACTGACTTCAAGGTCAGGGCCATATTAGTGCCAGTGTCCCCATCAGCCACTGGGAACACGTTAATTTTGTTGAGATACTCCTTACGCATAATGACTGATTCTGCGCCTGCAATGATGGCATGCTTGAGGCGCCGTCCGTTCAGATAGTCGATTGGCATAGAATCTAGGTTTGAGTTAGAGAATAAAGTTGTGGCTGCAGGCGCGCAATGTTAAACAGCAGCAGCGCAAGCAAGCTAAACCTCCATAATCTCTTTTTCCTTCTTAGAGACAGATTCGTCGATCAGCCGCTCAAATTTTTGTATGAGCGCATCGGCATCTTTTTTGCCACGATTTTTGTCGTCTTCCGTGATGAGCTTGTCTTTTTCAGCTTTCTCTATAGCATGAATCGCGTCACGGCGCACATTGCGCAGCGCAACTTTACTTTCTTCCGCAATTTTACGAACCAGTTTGACATATTCCTTGCGTCGCTCTTCGCTGAGCGGTGGAATAGGGACTCGGATAGATTGACCTTCTGAGGCAGGATTGAGCCCCATGCCAGCGTCTCGAATCGCTTTCTCAACGACAGGAGCAAGCGAACGATCCCAGACTTGAACAGAGAGCGTCTTGGTATCAACCACAGAGACATTAGCAACTTGCTTGAGTGGCGAGAGTTGCCCATAGGCTTCGACTTTGATGCCGTCGAGTAGTGCCGTTGTAGCTTTGCCCGTGCGAATCGAGGCAAGCTCATGTTGAAGTGCCTCCAGCGACTTTTTCATGCGCTGCTCGGCTGAACTTAAAATCTCTTTGGTCGAACTCATATACAAGCGTTACAGGTTTGTAAAACTGAAATTTACAAAAAGAAAAATGCTCAAACGCTGACTCTTGAGGGAAGTAAGCATTTGAGCATTCTCTGAATCGTCATCAGATTACGCTTTTGCTGGTTCAGTCTTTTTTGCAAAGCGCTTGTTGAAGCGTTCAACACGACCAGCCGTATCAACAAGCACTTGGCGACCTGTATAGTAAGGATGACAATTATTGCAGATATCGACCTTAATGGTGCTTTGCGTCGAGCGCGTAACGAAATGATTGCCACAGTTAGCGCAAATCACTTCGCAACGCACATAATTTGGATGAATACCCTCTTTCATGGAGTTGGTGTGCGTTCAAAGTTTAGGTTTCAGACTGCAAATATACGTTTTCGGCGTGCTTTTGCAAGCAAGTGAAGATTCCATAGAATTTGCTATACTTCACTCCATAAACAAAACCTTAAATATCACAAAACTGAATGAAATGAATATCAAACGAGTTATTCTAATCGTTCTCTGCCTATCTGCGCTAACATCAAGCGCAAGTGCCCAAAGATGGGCGCGCATTGAAGATAGCGCACGCATCAATCGCTCCATATTCCGTCCGCTCGAAGACGCCCCAACGCCAAACGAATACCGCAGTGCAAGTGGAAAACCCGGATACCGCTATTGGCAACAGCGTGTCGACTATGACATCAAAACCTCGCTCGATACGCTCGAGCACAAAGTCATCGGCTCTGAACGCATTACCTACTACAACAACTCACCCGATGAACTGACTTACCTCTGGCTACAACTTGACCAGAATTTGAACTCTATTGAGCATAGCCGTACCTATAAATCACGCCCAGCTTTGCCGCCAAAAATCAGCGAACAATTCCGGCGGTTTGTCGGGCTCGATAATTTCGACGGTGGCTTCAATCTCACTCGTGTTCAACTCGTCGATGCCAAGGGCAAACTCGTCGATGCCAAGACCTACATCAATGGCACAGTGATGCGTGTGAATCTGCTGCAGCCACTTAAGCCAAAAGAGAAAGTGCAATTAGAAATCGACTGGTCGTATAGAGTGCCTGATAACGGGCGTGGTGCAAAAGAATTGGTACGCGACGGCTGGCTCTATGAAATTGCGCAGTGGTTTCCACGACTATGCGTCTACGATGATGTCAATGGCTGGCAAACTGACCAATACCTTGGCACAGGTGAGTTTTATCTGAATTTTGGCAATTACAACGTAGAAATCACGGTGCCGTGGAATCATATTGTACAAGCGACGGGCGTGTTGCAAAATCCTAATGAAGTACTCACAGCAGAGCAGCAGCGACGGCTCAAGGAAGCCTTTCAATCCGAGACCCCGCGCTTTATCATCCGACCCGAAGAGGTAATGAAACCTGAATCACGACCGAAACAAAGTGGCACACTGACATGGAAATTCAAAGCTGAAAATGTGCGCGACTTTGCATGGGTCTCCTCAAAAACTTATGTGTGGGATGCAGCAGGCTTCAAGTATGGACCAAATGATAGAGTCATTGAATGCCATTCACTCTACCCACGCGACGCCATGCCGCTTTGGGATAAAGTCTCCACAAAAGCTATTATCCAGACTATGAAAACATACGGACGCATGGCGTTTCATTACCCCTATCCCAAAGCCGTGAATGTGCATGGACCGGTCTTTGGAATGGAATATCCGATGATTTGCTTCTGTGGCGCACGTCCAGCATCTGACGGCTCTTACACTGAACAGCTCGAGAATGCCTTGGTTGCCGTAACAATTCACGAAGTCGGACACAACTGGTTCCCAATGATTGTGGCGACAGATGAACGCAAATATGGCTGGCTCGATGAAGGCTTGAACACTTTCCTCGAATACTATGCCTGTTTGGACTGGAATCCGCTTTTCCCTGTACGGCGCGGTCCAGCTAAATATATCGTACAGTACATGCGCGACCCCAATCAAGTTCCAATTATGTCGCACTCTGACATCGTCCCTGATGGCACCTATGGCAATAACGCCTACTCCAAACCTGCGGCAGGCTTAGTTATGCTACGTGAAAATATCCTCACGCCGCAAGTCTTTGACGACGCCTTCCGAGAGTATGCACAAACTTGGGCATTTAAGCACCCACAGCCGCATGACTTTTTCCGCATCATGAATAATGCCGTCGGCGAAGACCTCTCATGGTTCTGGCGCGGCTGGTTCTACACCACGCACTACAACGACCAAGCCATTGCAGAATTCGAACAGCAACTTGCAGATTCCTTGCTGATGGGAAGTTCAGTGACGAAAGGGAAGTACTACTATCGCATCAAGGTAAAAAATAAAGGTGGGCTCGTGCTGCCGCTGGAAATGGAAATTACCTACACCGATGGCACGAAAGAGACCATGAAAATGCCAATTGATATCTGGCGCAAAGATGAAACGCAGTTTATCAAAGGCTTTTTCAGCGACAAAGAAATCGATAAAGTCGTCTTAGACCCAAGAGAAGTCTACGCTGACATAAACCGCAGCGATAACACATGGGAACGCGCCAAAGCAAAACCTGCCACAGTGCAACCGAAAGAAGAACGACCAGCACGTCCATAAGTCGGATAGCTCTTGGCGCAAAGCGTGCATCTGTAAAAGCAGAAGCAAAAATGGGCAGAGTGCTTGCTCTGCCCTTTAAGTTTTGAAGCATGTTTGCAAGTAGTGAGCCCTGTTTTCAAACAACACTTGCAGGGTCCTTTTCAGCAAGACGTGGCTCTGAGTATTCGTCTTGCAGAGCTAACGTGGTTTTGGGTTTAGCAAAGTAGCAATACATGGTGGGCACAACATAAAGCGTGAGCAATGTTGAGATAAGCATCCCGCCTACGACGGCAATGCCCATGGACACACGGCTTTCTGCACCAGCGCCAAGTGCAAGCGCAATTGGCAAAAAGCCTAAAATCGTAGAAAGGCTAGTCATCAGAATTGGACGAAAGCGTGCGGCTGCCGCATCTTGAAGGGCTTCAAGTTGATTCAAGCCAGAAAGACAGCGCTGGTTAGCAAACTCCACAATCAAAATCCCGTTCTTTGTAACCAAGCCAATAAGCATGATAATGCCAATTTGACTGAAAATGTTGAGCGTTTGATTGAAGTACCACAGCGAAAGCAATGCGCCTAAGAGTGCAAGCGGTACGGTCAGGAGAATGATAAAGGGATCACGAAAACTCTCGAACTGAGCTGCAAGAATAAGGTAGATGAGTAAAAGCGCAAGTGCAAAAGCAAAGACGAGGCTTGAAGAACTTTCTGCATAATCTTTTGAGACACCGGCAAGTGATGTGCTAAATGATTCATCAAGCACGCGTTGCGCAATAGCATCCATAGCCGCAATCCCATCGCTTAGCGTGTAGCCTTTAGCAAGCCCAGCAGAGACGGTGGCAGAAACATATCGATTGTAGCGATAGAGTTGCGGTGGACTGGAGTCTTCGACAAGCGTAACCAGATTATCGAGCTGAATCATTTCGCCGTTGCGGTTTTTGACATAAAGTGATTTGAGGTCAATTGGCTCATCACGGCGGGCACGCGAGAGTTGTCCGATAACTTGGTACTGCTTGCCATTGAAGATGAAATATCCAAACCGCTGTCCACTGAATGCAGATTGCAGGGTCTGGGCAACATCGCCGACTGAGACGCCTAAGACACGTGCTTTTTCACGGTTGATTAAAACTTGCAGTTCAGGCTTATTGAATTTGAGATTGACATCGACAACGCCGCCGAATTCAGGACGCTTACGTGCTTCGTCTAAAAATTTCGGAAGAAAGTCCTTGATTTTCTCAATCGTTGGTGCTTGAAGCACATACTGGACAGGCAAGCCAGCGCGTCCAATGCCGCCGCCAATAGATTGCTCTTGCAAAACGAAGGTGCGCCCAATCGTGTATTTATTCACAAGGCTTTGCAGCTTATCGGCTATCTCTTGTTGAGTCCGCGCACGCTCTTCAGGTGTTTTCAAAATCACACGAATAAAACCGCTATTGACAGCAGCAGCACTTCTGCCTGATGCTGTAACGACAATAATTCCTTCCGACTCATCACCGACTTCTTGATGAATGCCCTCATAGAGCATATCCATGAAAGCGTTCATATACTCAAATGAAGCGCCTTCAGGTGCGGTAACTGACATACGAATGGAACTGCGGTCTTCGAGTGGAGCAAGCTCGGATTTGAGCACAGAGCCAAACAGCACGATGAGTGCAAACGCCAGCACTGCAATGCATAGCCCTGCCCAACGATGCTGCAAAAACCAAGCAAGAGAACGCCGATAGCGTTCCGTAAGTGAAGAAAAGAACGGTTCAAGCAGGTTATAGAACTTGCTATGCTCACTTTTCTTGAGCAGACGGCTACTGAGCATCGGCGTTAGCGTAAGAGCGACAAATGCAGAGATAATGACTGAACCAGCAATAACAAGACCAAATTCACGGAACAAGCGACCCGTCAAGCCTTGAAGGAAAATAACCGGCAGAAATACTGCAGCTAAAACAATCGTCGTTGAAATCACTGCAAAGAAAATTTCCGATGAGCCTTTCAGTGCAGCTTGAATGGGCGACATGCCCTGCTCAACTTTGGCATAGATGTTCTCTAAGACGATAATTGCATCATCGACCACGAGACCAATGGCTAAAACAATTGCCAAGAGCGTCAGCACATTGATTGAAAAATTCAGCAGATACATGATAAAGAATGCGCCGATGAGCGAAATCGGAATGGCAATGACAGGAATGAGCGTGGAGCGCCAATCGCGCAGAAAAATGAAAATGATAAGGACGACAAGTCCAAAAGCAATAAAAATTGTCTCAATGACTTCACGGATAGAAGCGCGAATGAATTTGGTTGAATCAAAACTGATTTTAAGCTGAATGTCGTCAGGCAATTCTTTTTTGATAGCTTCAAGCCGCTTGACGGCTTCATCAGCGATAGAGATATTGTTTGCACCGGGTTGCGGCACCAGCACGACCACAACCATCGGAATGCCATCGCGTTTGAGTCGAGAGCGTTCATTTTCGGGAGCAAGCTCAGCATAGCCAACATCTTTGAAGCGAATCGTTCTGCCTTCAACTTGCTTGATAATCAGCTCGTTGAAATCTTCAGGAGTTTGAAGTCGTCCAATAGTGCGAATGCTAAGTTCTGTGGTGTGGCCTTCTATCCTGCCTGAAGGCAGTTCGACATTTTCGGCATTCAGGGCAGCACGCACATCGAGTGGAGTTAGAGCATAGGCGGCAAGTTTGGCGGGATCCATCCAGAGGCGCATGGAGTAGCGCTTTTCACCCCAAATCATCACTTCACTGACGCCGTTAATCGTCTGTAAGCGTTCTTTGATGATGTTACGCGCAATGTCGGAGACTTCCAGAATGTTGCGTGTATCGGATTGCACGGCAATACCCATAATAGGGTCGGCATTTGCATCAGCTTTGGTAACAACTGGTGGGTCGCAATCGGGAGGAAGTAAGCGCACAGCGCGCGAAACCCTATCACGCACATCGTTAGCCGCATCTTCCAAACTGACATCAAGATTAAACTCAACAGTAATGTTGCTGCTGCCATCTGCACTGGTAGAGGTAATTGTGCGAATGCCTTGTGCACCGTTGATGGATTCTTCGAGCGGCTCGGTAATTTGCGATTCGACAATATCAGCATTTGCACCAACATAACTTGTGCTCACCGTGATAATCGGCGGGTCTACAGCAGGATACTCTCGAACACCAAGAAAAAGAAATCCCGTCGCGCCTAGCAAAACAATGATAAGCGATAGGACAATAGCTAAGACAGGACGACGAATGCAAATCGCTGAAAGGCTCATGTTGACAGGTATTAAAGTGACTCAAGAAAACTTAGCAATAGCCAAAACAAAAAAAGCACATATCGGCGTTGCGCATTCAATCAGAATCTGTTCCTAATTGAAAGTCTGTAAAATACACGCTCGTGCCCGGACGCAGTTGCAAAATACCAGTCGTAATGACCGTATCACCATCGGAGAGTCCAGAAAGAACTTGAACTTCACGGTCGGTGCGTGTGCCGATTTGCACGGGCTTCGGTTCGGCTTTACCTTGCTTGGCGACAAAGACTTTTTGACCTTTCAGTTCAGGAATGACGGCTTCACTTGGAATCATCACAGCATCTTCAACCTGCTGCATGAGAAGTTCAACTTCAGCAAATGCACCGGGCAGAACATGAAGCTCACGATTGGGATAAATCGCACGAATAGGCAAGGTGCGTGTGTTAGGGTCAATTTTGGGCTCAACAGCATAAACCTCCCCTTCAAGCGTGCGGTTTAGACTTTGAGTTTTGAAGAGAACTCTATCGCCTTTGCGGACCATGGTGGCATATTTTTCGGGAATTGCAAAATCAATTTTCAAAGGTCGCAAATTTTGAATGCTGGCAATGCGAGTGGAAGGTGAGATATAACTGCCAACACTGACATAACGCAGTCCCACAACGCCATCAAATGGGGCGCGGATTTCAGTCTTATCAATTTGCGCACGAATAATTGCAACTTCGGCTTTCAGCGTGTTGAGTTCATTGAAGGCGATGTCATACTCTTCCTGACTGATGGCTTTTTCGGCTAACAGTTTGCGCTGACGCTCTTCACGTGTTGCGGCAAGCTGCAAGCGAGAGAGTGCTCGTTGCAACTGAGCTTGCAGTTCCGCATCGTTGATTTTAACCAGCAGTGTGCCTTTTCGGACAAACGACCCCTCCTGAAAAAGAATCTTCGTGATGACGCCAGAGATCTCAGAGCGCAATTCAACTTCTTCACTGGCAACAAGCGTGCCCGCTGAAAGCACACGACTTTCCATTTTACGCTTCTGTACCACATAGCCTTGCACAGGTAAAGCCTTGGTAGCCGGTATGCTGCGCGCAGCAGGACTGGACGGTGATGACGATGGCTTCAGACGCAGCCACAAAAGTGCACCAATAACGGCAAGAACGCCTATACCGATAAGAACAGGCTTTTTCCGCATTCGTTGAGAAGTTCGTTATTTTGACAGCAGAGCATTCATGCGTATAAAAACCGTACTTGCAATCTGGCAAGTGAACCTTTTAAACTTCAATAAGCCCGTGAATTTATGATTTCATTCCTCGCTTCCAAAACAGGGTTGCGCAAAAAAAGTCTGCTTTGGGTCAGTGGTATCCTGCTCGGCGTGCTATTCGGCGCAGGCTGCTTCTCCAAGTCAGGACAAGCCGACCCAGAACGCAAAGCCAATGCAGTAAAACAAACACGCGTCGAGAGGTCCTCTCAAACTACGCAAGCAAACGAAATAAGTTTAAATGAAAGCACTACAAAGCAACCTATGCAAGCCGAGCCCATGGTGGAAGATTTTGAGATGGGCTCAAAGGGTAGCTATAAAAGCGCGACAGTTCGTCTGAAGACAGGTGAGTGGTTCTTTGATGAGGCATTGATTGGCAGCGATGATCGAGATCGCAAAAATGGCAACAATGCGGCACGGCTTAGGGGATTAGGGAAACTCACGATGCTCTTTGACTATCCGAACGGTGCAAGCCGCGTCTCAATCAAGCATGGTGTCTATGGTAATGATGAAGAAGGCAAATGGTCGCTCTGGCTCTCGACAAACAGTGGCAATTCTTGGAGACGCGTAGGCACAAGTGTGCGTGCAAGTGCGCAAGATTTGCAGACGGAAACATTTGCGGTCAATGTCAGCGGCAAAGTTCGCTTTGAGATTCGCGCCGAACTGTCGGAAAAATCGCGCATAAATATCGATGACTTTGTTATCACCCCGCTTGACGACACTGCGCCACAAACCAAAGCGGAACCACCACCTGCATCTGCAGCGGCAAGCATTGAGGCGCGTATTCAAAAGCAAATTGAGCTCGGCATGCCAACGGGCGCTTCGCCCGAGTATATCATTCGCCGCCCGCAGTATGTAATCTCCTACAACCGTGACCTCAATGTCGCAAATTGGGCATGCTGGCATGTCAACGCCGAAAGTTTTGGACCCGTGCCTCGCTTTCAAGGCAACTTTCTGACCGATAACAGTCTCCCAACAGGATTTTATCGCGTAACGCACCAAGATTATACAGGCAGTGGCTATGACCGCGGACATATCGTCCGTTCACAAGAACGCACTGCAACACGTGAAGACAACGATGCGACATTCTACCTCACCAACATTTTGCCTCAAACGCCTGACCTCAATCAAGGTGTATGGAACGCGTTTGAACTCTACTGTGAAAAACTGGCTAAACAACAAAAGGAGCTTTATCTCATTGCAGGCGGTACATTCGACAAAAACCCACCAAGACTAAAAGGTAAAGTTACCATACCAAAAAGCACATGGAAAATTGTAGTGGTCTTAGAGCGCGGTCAAGGCTTGAAAGATATCACCAAAGACACAAGAGTAATTGCAGTGGATATGCCAAACATCAACGGGGTGCGCAATGATGACTGGCGCAAATATCGTGTAAGTGTAGCAGAGTTAGAGCGCAGAACGGGGCTAAAGTTTCTGACCGCCGTGCCAGAAGAGGTGCGCAAAGTACTCATAGAGAAAGTAGATGCAGACTAAAAAATGCAGAGCGCAACATCACGCATGGCGCTTGCAAGAAACTACCTTGCCGGGGGACTTGTGGCATTTGAAAACTTCATTGCCCAGAGGTTTTGCACGAAGATTGCGGCGATAATGATAGCGCCACCGATGAATGTAAAAACAGAAGGTATTTCGCCAACAATCAGAAATGCCCAGAGTGGATTAAGCACAGGTTCGAGCATGCTAATGAGGGCGGCGTCTAAAGCCCGCAGCACACGAATAGCTTTTGCAAAGAGAATGTAAGGAATGGCAATTTGAAAGATGCCGAGAAAAGCAACAATAATGCTATCGGCGGTAGAGATGGCAAAGCCAAAATAAACATCAGGATGCATGACGCCCTTAGGGTTAGAAAAAGATTGCCAAGCTACGATGCCGGCGCAGATGATGATAATCCAAAAATTGCCTAGAAGTATCGCTTGTGTAGGTTCAGCGTGGCGCTGTTTGCGCAACAAAACAGTCATAAATGCAAATGCAACACCTGAAAGTGCCGCTAAGATGTTGCCCAAATAGCCTTCAACAGAGAGTTGATCTAGGAAAAAAACCGACATGCCTACGATGCAAAAAAACACAGTGAAAATTTGTGTTTTGCTCATCTGTTCATTTAAGATGAAGCGCGCAAGCACGAGGATATAAATCGGTGCGGCATATTGTAGGAGAATGGCATTGGCGGCAGTAGTAAGTTTGGTGCCAGCCACGAAAAACACTAGCGTCGCCGAATAGGCAAGCGAAGCAAGAATGTTGTTCAGGCTAAATTGCAGGTGCTTTGGCTTAGTGATAGCAGCAATCGTGATGGCAGCAAAGAGAGAGCGCCAAAAGGAAGTCTGGAACGAATCGAGTTGAACGAGTTTGATAAACGCGCCACCTGTGCTCCAAAGCAGAGCTGCAAGCGTCACATAAAAAATGCCTTTCAGCCGATCTTCATCGCTTGCCTGAAGCGTGTAGCGGTCCATCGTGCATGTTGAAAAAGAAAAGTCTAAAAGTGTAAGATAGCAAAAAAAGACAGTGCAACGAAGTTAAATAAATCACTTGCGCTGCCATGAGAGTTATTCAAAATTGAACTGCACGAAAGCGGTTGCAGAAAATTCGTAGAAAATAAAAGTGGGCTACCCCCCTAACATAGGTAGCCCACTGCGGCTGGAGAGAAGCTGTAAGAAGGAACACTGCACTGACATCTGACAAATTGCGTGCCAAAATTGATGAATGCAAAGGAAGAGAAGGTTGAGCGTAAAAAGCCTTGAAATTGCGTGTTCGCCGCAGCGCGTTTTAATCGTTAAAGCTACCATTCAAAGCGCGGATGTGGAAAAATCAAGCCAAAAAGTGTAGAGTTTTCAGAGCAGTGTGCACATTTTTTTAAGAGAATATCTCAAAACACGTTGTAAAATTAAACAGTCGTTATGAAAAAAACATCCAAGTCAGAGTTTGCCAAAACTATACATAACCGCAAGGCGCGGCACGAATATGAAGTGCTCGAGACGCTCGAGGCGGGCATTGCTCTCAAAGGGGCGGAAGTCAAATCCATTCGTCAGGGCAGAGCCAGTCTGGACGATAGTTTTGCTTTGCTGCGCAATAACGAGATAACGCTCGAAAATATGCAAATCACGCCCTACGAGCATGCGACCATAGAGCCGCAAGACCCTAAGCGCAGTCGCAAACTTTTATTGCACAAAGCAGAAATTCTCAAACTCAAGCCGAAGGTGCAGGAGAAGGGCTTGTCGCTTGTGCCACTAAAACTTTACTTTAACGAGCGCGGCAAAGCCAAGTTAGAACTTGCGCTAGTACGCGGTAAAAAACTGCACGACAAGCGCGAGACCATCAAGCAACGAGATATAGAGCGCGAAATGCGACGTGGTGAGTAAAGCGCAGAGACAGAGCTTACTGCGCTGTAAGTATAGGGTCAATGCTGACAAAGACTCGGTCGTTTTTGCCACGCTTAAAAGTAACTTTGCCGTCTTTTAAGGCATAAATGGTATGGTCTTTACCCACGCCGACATACCTGCCGGGCTTGTAAATTGTCCCACGCTGACGAACAATGATAGAGCCTGCATGGACAAGCTCACCACCAAAGGCTTTGATGCCAAGATATTTCGGATTGCTATCACGACCGTTTTTTGTCGAGCCTGCGCCTTTCTTGTGTGCCATAATGCGTCTGAAAAGATAAAGGTTGAAACAGAGATAACGAGATAATAGATGCTGACACTAATACATGTTACGCGGCGTTACGCAATTGAAAGAATTTCAAGTTCCGTGAAGGCTTGACGGTGCCCACGCGTTCTACGGTAACGCTTGCGACGTTTCTTTTTGAAGACTATGATTTTCTCACCTTTAAGATGACGAAGGACTTTAGCTGTAACGGATGTCTTCGGAGAAAGAAGAGCTGTTGTGCCATCGCTGGTGAGAAGGACTTTATCTAAGGTGAGTGTTTCACCTTCCGCTGCCTTTTGCTTCGGAACAAAAATTTTATCGCCTTGCTGAACGAAAAATTGCTTATCTGAGATAGATACGAGTGCTTTCATGGTGTTTCGTGCTTAAAAACGAGGCGCAAATATAGAACTTATTCTGTGTAAATCCAAAGTATCAGCTGTTTTTTTCAGAATCTTCAACAGAAAGAGCAAGACCACGTTTTTTAGCTTGCTTGTGTTGATACATAGACTTGTCAGCAAGTTCAATCAAATTCTCGTAGCCCTCGCTGCTACTGCTGATACCGACCGAGAGCGAAAGTTCGCATGGAAATTGCCCTTTTTTGTTAAACGCCTCTAAGGCTTTTTGAATGCGGTCAAATGTTACCTTAGCTTGTGCTTCGTCTGTTTCGGGCATCACAACGACAAATTCATCACCGCCAAAGCGACCAATAATGTCGGAGGCGCGCAACTGCTGCTTAAGTAAATCACTAATACAGACCAGCGCAAAATCGCCCATCTTATGCCCATATTTGTCATTGAGTTCCTTAAACTTATCAATATCGATCATGGCAACCGATAAGGGACGCTTGTATCGAGAGGCACTATGGATTTCATGTTCAAAAAGTTCAGTGAAACGGTGACGGTTGTAGACCCCCGTAAGAAAATCTTTATTTGCACGCTCCTCGAGCTGCTGCTGAAGCTGGAGATTGAGCATCTCAAACTTGTGCTTTTCCATCACTTGGTCAATGGTAATGTGCAGGGCTTTGTAGTACTCCCCAGTTTTGGTAACATAGTCTTTAGCGCCAGCTTTCATAATTTCAACCGCAACAGCTTCTGAGCCTAAACCGGTAATCACAACGATAGGTATAAAGCGGCTAATGCTTTGAATACGACGTAAGATGTCAAGACCATTCTGGTCGGGCAGGTTGTAGTCTAAAAGCACAATGTCGAAGCGAGACGGATTTTCACGAATCCACTCAATGCCTTGCTCACCAGAGTTGGTTACCTCAACTTCGTATCGTCCTTTGGCTTGCAAATGACTTTTGACTAAGAAACTGTGATCGACATTATCTTCAATGAGCAAAACCTTAAAAGTCTCTTGGTTAGACATCATGATAAAGTTGCGAACAGATTTGTAACTGGACTGCATATCGAGAAACCTCCTGACAAGCTCAGTCTGCTGCTGGCGTTATGTGAAAGATATTTTTTTGATACTTACCCCTTCAAAGAAGAAATTAACGAAT
Organism: Candidatus Thermochlorobacter sp.; assembly: GCA_046291735.1. Taxonomy (GTDB): domain Bacteria; phylum Bacteroidota; class Chlorobiia; order Chlorobiales; family Thermochlorobacteraceae; genus Thermochlorobacter. The sequence goes on from JBKBSK010000002.1 coordinate 193,927, forward strand.
TGAACGACGTTAGGGTTAACTGACTCTGTGAAGTTAGAAAGTTTTTTCATTTGAGCAAGTGAAGCAAAAGAAAACTCGCTTAACTTTGCAGCATTCAAACAAGAGAGAAAACCATGAGCGACCTAAGTATTGCAGGAAGGACGTTCCGCTCGCGCTTGCTTGTGGGAACGGCAAAATATCCTAACCCGCAAACCATGCTTGATGCAATTGAAGCCAGTGGCGCTGAAATTGTTACGCTGGCTATAAGGCGCATTGATGTGCACAATGCCGCAAGTGAAAGCATTCTCAAGTATCTCGAAGAGAAAAATCTCTTTTTTTTGCCGAACACAGCCGGATGCTACACTGCCAAAGATGCAGTCCTCACTGCTCAACTTGCTCGCGAAGCCCTCAATACAAACTGGATAAAACTCGAAGTTATTGGCGATGATGAGACACTTTTCCCCGACGCTGTCGAATTGCTCAAAGCCGCAGAACTCTTGCTCAACGATGGCTTCATTGTCCTTGCTTATACAAACGATGATCCTATCACGTGTAAGAAACTCTACAACTTAGGCTGCCACGCTGTCATGCCGCTTGCATCTCCGATTGGTTCGGGCATGGGCATTCGCAATCCATACAATCTTCAAATCATACGTGAACTTTTGCCTGACATTCCCCTCATCATTGATGCGGGTATTGGCACGGCGTCAGATGCGGCTATAGCGATGGAGCTTGGTTACGATGGTGTCTTACTCAACACTGCAATTTCACAAGCGCAGCATCCTGTGCGGATGGCAGAAGCGATGAAACTGGCTGTAAAAGCAGGGCGTCTGGCTTTCGAGGCAGGACGCATTCCAAGAAAACTGTATGCAACAGCATCCAGTCCACTCGGAGGCATCATTGGGCAATGACTCAAGAGGGTACGCTGCAAAAGTTGATGGTTATTACAAACCGCATGCAAATGCGCCGACCGCTGCCAGAGTGGACGGAAGAGCTATGTGCAGCGGGTGTGCGGCTAATTCAGCTGCGCGAAAAAGAGCTTAATGCGGCAGCGCTCTATCATCTTGCCCTCCAGATGCGGCACATCACTGCGCGCTACGGCACAAAGTTGCTCATTAACGATCGCGCCGATGTTGCGCTTGCTGTTGAAGCCGATGGAGTCGTGATTCCTGAAACGGGATTCCCAATTCAAGTCGTCAAGAAAATCAATCCAAAGTTTCTGGTCGCAAAAAGCGTGCATAGCATTGAGGGAGCAAAAGCGGCACAAGAGCATGGTGCGGACTTTATTATCTTCGGACACATCTTTGAGACTGAATCTAAACCAGCCTTGCCGCCACGCGGACTTGCAGCACTCAAAGATGTCGTGCAAAGTGTGAAAATCCCGGTCTTTGCTGTTGGCGGTATCACTGCAGCAAATGCAAAACTATGCTTAGAACATGGTGCGTCTGGTGTTGCTGTAATCTCAGCGCTTGCCACTGCCAGCGATGTAGTGCAGCGTGTGCAAGCACTGCTTCAAGCGCTGACACAACCTGTGTTACGAACTGAAAAAGCCAAGAATTAAAAACTCAAAAAGTTTCAAGAGCGTGCAGCATCAAATTTCAGGATTGTGCGTGATTACTGATACAACTGTACAGCAGCGGTTTTCGCACTTAGAACTGGCTGAACTTGCCATGCGCGGCGGTGCAAACATCATTCAACTGCGCGATAAACATCTGCCTGCAAAGGAACTCTTTGCACTAGCGGTTGCAATGCGTACTCTGACCTTAGCATTTGGAAAACTTTTCATTGTCAATGACCGCGCCGATATTGCACTTGCCGCAAATGCGGATGGTGTGCATCTTGGACAAACTGACCTGCCAATTCCTGCAGCGCGCAAAATTTTAGGCAAAGACAAAATCATCGGAGGCACAGCTTCCACGCTCGAAGAAGCGTTAGCCGTGGAGCGTGAAGGCGCAGATTACATCGGCTTTGGACACATTTTCCCGACAACGAGCAAAAAAAAGCCTACGCCGCCAAAAGGCTTAGAGTATTTGCGCAAGGTGGTCAGTGCCGTCAAAATCCCAGTGATGGCAATCGGTGGCATCACTGTGGAAAATGCAGAGTCTGTTTTGAAGACAGGCGTGCGCAGCTTGGCAGTCCTTTCAGCAGTAGCAACAGCAGAATCGCCAGAGAAAGCAGCAGCAGAATTGGTGAGCATGATGAAAGCGCATATCGCATTACATTCTTGGAGCTAAGGCAAGTCAGCGGCAACAAACGCCATAATTGCCATTGCCGCTGCACAGCGATTGAGTTCTTCTGGATTGAGTTTGTCTATTGTATCTGCATGCGTGTGATGATACCAAAAGTAGCGTGAGCCTTCGACCTGCAAGCCTAGACCGGGTACGCCTTGTTGCATCAATGGGGCAATATCTGCGCCGCCGCCCCCGAGTGTGATACGGTGCACGTCAAGAGGAATAAGCAAGCGAGAAATCGCTTGAATAATCTTCAGCACAGAATCGCGTCCAGTGAACCCAAATCCCGTTGGCTTGAAAACACCGGCGTCAGATTCAATAGCGAGCACGTGTTTTTCAGTTTTGTGTGCCTCAGCATAAGCTGTGGCGCCACGAAAGCCATTTTCTTCATTGGTCCAAAACACGACGCGAAGTGTGCGACGCGGGCGCAAGCCTAGCTCGCAAATGACTTTGAGGGCATGCCATGCAGCCACGCAGCCCCCGCCATCATCCATAGCACCTTGTCCAACATCCCACGAATCAATATGACCGCCGAAGACAACGACTTCGTCCGGCTTTTCAGAGCCACGAATCTCAGCAATCACATTGCGCGAAGGCGAGTCGGGAAGTTGCCGAGATTCCAGCACAAGTTTGACGACAATTTTTTGCCCGCGCTTTTGCATGCGTGCAAGCATTTCAGCATCTTCTAGCGCAATAGCAGCATGCGGAATTTTCGGAATAGAATCAACATAAGCCATAGCGCCTGTGTGCGGCGAATAGAGTGAAAACGGTCCAACCGAACGAATTAAACTGGCAACAGCACCAACCTGTGCGGCACGCTGCGCGCCGAGCACGCGCACACGCACCGTTTGACCATACTGCGTAAAAGGCGTATTGAAGAGCACAATTTTGCCTTTGGCTTCGCTGGCACGCATTTCTAGTTCATCGAAGTCTTTTACCACTAGAACTTCAGCAGTGATGCCTTTCTTTGGCGTCGGTACGCTGCCGCCTAAGCCAAGGACAGCGATGTTATGAACGCGTGGTGAAAGCAATTGACAACTTTCTTTGCCGCGTACCCAACGCGGGACCATCACAGGCTCAGCGCGTACGGCATCGAAGCCGTCCGTTTTCATTTTTGCTAAGCACCAATCAATTGCACGCTCTAAGTTTTCGGAACCGCTAAAACGCGGACCGAATGTGTCGCACAGTTCTGCCAGTCGCTCAAAAGCCACACTATCTTTCATCGTGGCGGCAATGATGCGTGAAGCTATTTCGCTGTAAGCCGTAGCGATTTTGGCAGAATCAACTTGAGCAGACATAGACGGGGGAGTAAAAAGAAAGAGCGTGAGAACAAGTGCAAGATGTTTCATTGAGTGTGAAATAAAGTGATTGTGATAAAGTTTTTGCAAAAAGTATTTTCCGAAAGTTAAAAAACTGCATTCAAAATTAGGTAAAAATGAAAGAGCTTTTGCGTTCTGCGTGGGCAGTGTTGCAAAAAGATATGCTCTTAGAAGTGCGAACGCGTTACGGCTTAAACACAATTGCATTATTCGTGTTGATTTCCGTGGCTTTGGCACTTTTTTCCTTAGCTGGTGAGGTGCTCCAACGCGAAGTGCTCGCAGCGCTGTTTTGGAACACAGTGTTTTTTGCGGCGATGGTAGCACTGCAGCGTGGATTTGTAAGTGAAGCGGAGCGGCACACAGCGCTATTTCTTGCACTCTCTGCGCCGCCAACCGCCATTTTTCTCGGCAAACTTTTTTACAACAGTGCAATGGCGCTATTAGTAAATGCACTTGTGGCGTTGCTTTACATTACGACATTGAATTTAGAGATTTTCAATTGGGCGATTTTTAGTTCTGCTGTGCTGCTAGGTAGCCTTGGTGCGGCAACTTCCCTGACGCTAATCAGCGCAATTGTTGCCAACGCCACATCAAAGGGCGGACTCTTTGCGGTGCTATCTTTCCCAATCCTACTGCCACTGATTTTGCTGGTGGTGCGAGCAACCAAAGTTGCCACAATGGACGATGCGCCGCTGGCGCGTGCAGAAACGGAACTTCAACTGCTGATTGCCTACACACTCGTCATGCTCACGCTGTCGCTCATGCTCTTCGACTTTGTGTGGGAAGAGTAGAAAAAGCTCTCTTGCGTGTAGGTGCTGTTGCTCTTTTTCCCTTTTATTCCGTGAGTTCAGCTTTAATTTTATCCCGAAACTCTTGGCTTGTCAGTATTTTCAATTCAAATTCATTCGCTGAAACTAGTAAATTTGCCATTTCTACAACGTTCAAATCATTCAAAAAGTAAGCAAGTTCTGTTTTATTTCCTTTTTTATCAGTCGCATATAATGCTTTAGTGAGAACAAATGGTGTTGCGCCACCTTTCATTCCAGCATGTTCTAACCATTCTCTATTAGCTGGAACATCCAATGGATATTCCATTACTTCATCTAAATAGTGTTGTGATGTTTCATTAAAAAAAGTCCTACTGTTTATTTTCTTCATTATCGAGACATAGTCATTAACTGTTGATGAAGGGAGACGGTCAGACCATACTCTCTGAATGTTCATACCCAAATCACCAATTTCTTTTTTGTATGTCGTATCGGATAGTAATTTTTGATGAATTCGATTGGTAGTTTCAATGTAGTCGTTTATACTTAATTCTTTTAGCTTTGCTTCAAGCTCTTTGCCTCTTATTTCGGGAAAAAGTTCTTTGCCAACAAAAAGAGCAGAAACTATGTTGTAAATTTTTGTATGATTTTTTAGACCTAAACTGTCAAGTCTTGCATTGACAGTTTGAATTCCAAGTTTATTGAGCAGCCATTCGGTATTTGCATTAGAACTAAATTTTATCATCCCTTTTGCTATTTCACGGATGGAAATTTTCCCCTCTGTGATTTTATCTTTGACTGATTTTAACCAACTTGGATGAGCGCCACCGTCTGTATTTGGAATATAAAACTTGTCTAAATCGGATAATGAAACTAATTCATCAGGATTCAATTTCCCATTAGCACATTGTTCTGCATATTCGATTGCAATAATTATTTTTACTGTGCTTGCCAAAGGCATAACTTTGTCAACATTTCTGCTCGCAAAAATTGTATCATTTCTCACAAGTAGAATTGATGATTTTTCTGGGTTAAGTTTTATGAAGTTTAAAATTTTATTTTCGCTTGGTGAGAAGTAATAAATTCCTGCTGCAATTATAAAAACTACAATTGCAACTACAATCCCCGTTCCTATTAAAACTTTTTTTACCATATTTCAATGTTGCTGGTTTGAATCAGACAGTGTCAAAAGTGTCCAATTATTTTGCCTCTAAGACGCGTTAGATAGCTAAACCAACAATTGTGCACTGCTGTAATAATGCTACTCGCGCTATTGGCGAAGTTTGGGCATTGTGGTGATAGTCAGTGTTGTTTCGCCGAGTTTGAGATCTTGGGAAGAAGTGCTTTTCTTGAGTCCTCGCGTTTTCGTCAGCGTCTGCGAAAGCGACTCTACCAGCACTTCATACTCTTCACCTGAAATTTTCTCGAGTTTGACATTGGGTTTGGGCGGTTCGCTGCTAAACGCAGTTACAATCAATCGCTCTACACCAAAGGGAGCAGAGCAGACCAGTGCTGCCGGATACTTCACTACTTGATTGACTTTATCGAGACCGATGTAAAATTTTTCTTCTAACAAGACACGCTGACCGGTCGAAAGCAAGTAAGTGAGGCGTAAAAATGCAGGTTGATTGACACGAAAATACAGTTCAACTTTATCGCCTTCTTGAAACGCTACACGCTCTAAGTTTCTGCCTTTGTTAGTCCAGACCTCAACGCCAATGCCCCCATCGACGAGGGCACCATCTGCAATGACTTTTTGGTCTTTAAGCGCTTGCTCGAAATTTCGTGGCTTAAGTTCTAAATTTTGGGGAATGAGTGATTTGGGAAAGGTCAGCGAGAGACTACCAATTTTTTCACCTGTTGTGGTTTGAGCCAGCAGCAGCAGTTCTATTGATTCGCCACGTTCCCAATAGTTGCCACGCACAACTTGCGCTTCGCTATGGCGTTTGGGCAGTGCAGCAAGTTGGGTTTCTAACTTGCGTGCGAAGAATGCGCCAAATGCACTTGAAAAATCAGAGTCTTGATAATTTAGGTCCAAAACTTGCACGCTGCCAATTGCCATGCCCTGAAGTTGAAAGCGCTGTGCGACACTTGTTGCTGCTTCATCAAGCGAAGTGATGGATTTTTGCAGTAAGGCATTGACTTTGGCATGAAGCTCTTGTTCTCGAAAGGCTAAGAACTCTATGGCGCTTGAGCGCATCGGCACACCAATGTCTTCTGACGACAACGTTTTGGCGCTAAGTGCACGCACCAATGCAGTCCATTCCAAGAGTTCAGCAAAGCGTGGCAAGGCAGCAAGGTACTGGCGCACGGCTTCTTGTGGATTCAACTTTTCTTGTTCGGCAGCTTGCGTGAGCATAGCTTGCAAGCGTGCAAAGCTGGCTCTGAGGCGTTCTGTGTAAGCCTCGGCTAGCTCATTGCGCTTGACAAACGCTAAGGCATAAAAAGTCGTATTATCTTTTGCAGTCAGATACTCAATCCCTTCAAGCTGCAGCGTGCTAACTGACTGTACAACTGACGTGAGGCTGGATGAAAATTTCCCATCGACTTCTTTTGATATGGAGACCATATCGCTGGAGACCGTAACTTGAATTTTCTTAATAAGGTCTGATGCCGCTTGTGCTTTTGCTTGGTCTAAGGCACTACCATCTTGGCTAGTGAGCCTAGCGATGCCGAAGCCAGTCAGATGTGTGGCACGTGGAAAGGGAAGAGTGGAACCATAGCTTTGTGCCCATTCAGGAAGTTGAGCAAGACCTACAGGTGAGACCCCGAGGAAGAGAGCGAAGATAAGGATAAGTGTGCGCATGGCGGTAGAACTTTTACGTTTTGCGCAATATAGGATAAGTGTAAAACTTTTGAAAGAGGTAAGGGCAAGTGAGGGAGCGCGCCACAAAGACAAGAAAACGGATTTTTGAGTATATTTACATAAAGCAAGGAAAAAGAACGCTAGCGATGTTACATTACAAAGAATATGTCATTTCGCCAGAGACAGATTGGGTAGTATTCATTCACGGGGCGGGGGGCAGTTCCTCTATTTGGTTTAAGCAAGTACGTGAGTTTCGAAAAAACTTCAACGTTCTGCTGATAGATTTGCGTGGGCATGGCAAGTCGCAATCCATGCTGGAGCGCTACAAAGCAGAGAATTACACTTTCAAAGAAATTAGCCTTGAGATTCTTGAAGTTTTGGATCATCTGGGTATTCAGTCTGCGCATTTTGTAGGGATTTCACTTGGCACAATTATCATTCGCACGATTGGTGAGATTGCCCCCGAACGTATCAAATCCATGGTTATGGGAGGCGCCATTACGCGCTTTAACACGCGCTCAAAGATTCTCATCTTTCTTGGACACTTAGTCGAGCGCTTCATTCCCTACATGTGGCTCTACAGTTTTTTTGCGTGGATTATTATGCCGCGGCGGCGTCATCGCAATTCGCGAATGATGTTTATCAACGAAGCCAAAAAACTCTGTCAGCGTGAATTCATTCGCTGGTTTAGACTGACCGATGAAGCCAACCCGCTGCTGAAATACTTTACTGAGAAAGAAATTCCCGTGCCGACGCTGTATTTGATGGGCGATGAAGATTATATGTTTCTGCCACCAGTTAAAACATTAGTCAAGAAGCATCGGTATGCAGAGTTGCAAATCATTGAAAATTCAGGGCATGTGTGCAATGTCGACCAGCCTGAATCGTTTAACGCACGAGCTATAGAATTTATTCAGCGTCAAATCAAGCGCATCAAACCCCTTAAACTAAGTGCCCAATGAGCTGGCGACGCTGTGCGGGATTGCTCTGCGTAACCTTTCTGCTCTTTTGCAATGCCCTCGCTGCCGATGAACCCAAGGTTATTCTCTTTTTAGGCAATAGCCTTTCGGCTGGATTTGGTGTCGATCCCTCGCAGGCTTTCCCAGCATTGATTCAGAAGAAAATTGATGAACAGAAACTGGCTTACAAAGTTATCAATGCTGGGCTTTCTGGCGAAACCTCGGCTGGTGGTTTGCGGCGTATAGATTGGCTGCTAAGGCAAAAGGTGGATATTCTTGTCTTAGAACTTGGGGGCAATGACGGACTGCGTGGCATCAGCGTGGAGACCATGCGCAGCAATCTGCAAGGCATTATTGAACGCGCTAGGGCGAAATACCCCGACATTAAAATTGTCATTGCCGGCATGCAAGCCCCACCGAATCTCGGCGCAGAGTACACCAACGCGTTCAAAAACGTCTTCCCAGAACTTGCCCAAAAAAATCGTGCTGCACTTGTGCCCTTTCTTTTGGAAGGCGTCGGCGGCAACCCCAAACTCAATTTGCCCGATGGCATTCATCCTACGCCAGAAGGACACCGCATCATTGCACAGACCGTCTGGAAAGTCTTAGAGCCGATGCTAAAGGCGCAGAAGTAAAAAGCACTTGTCGACAAGACGCGTTACAAATCGCTAGGTGAAAGCAGTGAAACGAGCTGTCCGGTCCATGTGCTGCCTAAGCGTTCAAGGTTGAGCACAGCAAGGGCGCATTTTGTAAACTTCAAACCAGCGCGAGGATTAGCGCCCATCAGAGTAAGAATGAGGCGCGAGAGCGTAGGTTGATGTCCGACGATACCTACACTGTTCATGAACTTAAAGGCGTCCAAGGCGTCGAGATGATCGTCAAGGTCGTGCTCAGTAGAGAGCTTTTCGACAAGGCGTGTCTCGCAGTGAAGATGTTTGGCGAGAATTTCGGCGGTTTGCGCAGCGCGTGTGAGTGGACTATGCGCAAGCACATCAAGCCGCACAGATTTGGCTTTAAGGTATGCGCCAAGTTGGTTGGCTTCTTTTTCGCCGACGGCACTGAGCATGCGCGCTTCATCTGTTAAGATGCCTTTTTCGCCGACATCGTGCGCCGTGGCGTGTCGAATAACATACAACTTCATGAAAGTAGAGTGGTTTTTGAGTGAATGAACAAGTCTGGAAAAAGTTTTAAGGCTCGGTAAAGTTTAGCAAGTGGCAAGCCAACGACATTGTAATAACAGCCTTCAATGCGCTCAATGAAACATGCGCCTAAGTCATCTTGAATTCCATAACTGCCAGCTTTATCGAACGGCTGTGCAGTGTGAATATAAAACTCAATTTCCTCACGTGTCATCGCTGCAAAAGTAACCGCAGTGCGCTCATAGTCGCAGTGCAGTCGCTCAGGTGAAAGTAGCGCAAAGCCTGTAAAAACATGGTGAGTTCGACCTTGCAAGCGCGTGAGCATTGAGACTGCTTCCTCAAAGGTAGCAGGTTTGTTGAGCACGGTGCGGTCTATGACGACAATGGTGTCTGCGCTGAGAATTACCCCTTGAGTGGCTTGCTCCGGATATTGTGTGGCAGCCTGTTTAGCTTTGCGTTCAGAGAGGCTCATCACAATATCTTCGGGAGAAAGATGAGCATCGAAAGATTCATCAGCCTCGATAGGGAGGATAGAAAAAGGTAGCGTCGTTAAACGCAAAAGGCTTTGACGCCTTGGCGATTTAGAGGCAAGCAAGAGCTTCACAAGGTGTATTGATGTTGAGGCAAATTCAAGCCTGAATTAGAAAAATGTTTTCTATGAAATTTTTGAGTTTGCTTGCTCAAGGCTATCTGCTGGCTGCTTGCGTGAGAGCAAAACTTTATCGACACGGTTACCATCTAAATCAACAACTTCAAAACGCCAGCCTTTCCAATCGAAGTGTTGTCCGATGGCTGGCACACTGCCAATCTGATGTAGAATAAAGCCTGCAAGTGTTTCGTAGTCGCGCTCTTCCTCATCGGGCAGGGGCATCTGCTTGAACTCTTCACTGAACTCATCCATCGTAATCATGCCATCGACAAGCCAAGAGCCATCTTCACGCTGAATAACTTTTTGCTTGATGGGTTGATTGTTGGCAGGAATATCGCCGACAATCGCCTCAAGAATATCATTGAGTGTAACAAGACCTTGTGTGGTGCCATATTCATCGATGACAATGCCGATATGAATTCCGGATGATTTGAACAATTCGAGGACTTTGAGCGGCGGTGTGGTTTCGGCAATGAACAGCGGTTTCTTCATGGATTGACGCAAGTCAAAAGGCTCACCGCAAAGATTGCGTGCCAGCAAGTCTTTGACATGAACGATGCCTAAGACTTCGTCGAGGTCTTCGCCGCAAATTGGAAAAAACGAGTGTGGGCTTTCAATAATTTGCTTGCGAATCTCATCGGGCGATTCATGCACGCTAAGCCAGATGATGTCGGTGCGCGGGGTCATAATTGAACTGACACGCCGATCGCCCAACCGCAAGACTCGCTCAACCATATCTTGCTCGACCTCATCAAATGTGCCAGCTTGCGTGCCTTGCTCCATCAGGACTTTAATTTCCTCTTCCGTCACAGGCGACTCAATATGCGGCTTAATGCCAAAAAAACGCAAGATGACATTCGTCGAACCTGAAAGGATACGAATAGCAGGGTAGAACAGTGCAGAGATGGCTTTCATGGGCGAAGCCATAATTTTGGCAACAAGCTCGGGATTGGAGAGAGCGAGACGTTTCGGGACAAGCTCACCGATGACAAGCGAGAGATATGTGATGACAAGCACAACAAAGCCTAAACTGATTGAGTGGCTGTACTGTCCGATGTAAGGTACATCTTTCCACTGTGCAGCAAGTTGCTCGGCAATCGTGGCGCCGCTGTAGGCACCAGCTAAAATGCCAATAAGTGTGATGCCGACCTGAACCGTAGAAAGAAAGTGATCAGGTGAGTTGGCTAATTCTAGGGCGATACGTGCTTGCTCATCGCCTTCGCCCGCCATTTGCTGCAATTTTGTTTTGCGCGCTGAAACTACGGCAATTTCAGAGAGCGCAAAAATACCATTAGCCAATACCAATAAGAGTATCAAGACGATCTCGAAGCCTATATTCATCTGTAATAGTTCAATTCGAGCAGAACCAATATGCGCAAAGATAGTCCTTTTTGGAAAAAAGTCTACTTAGGCTCATAGCTCAGTGAGTAGGTTTTTCGGGTGCTGGCTGACGGGTAAAGAAATCTTGATAAAAGCGCGCGGTGTATTGCTCCAGAAGCTCTGTGATACGCTCGTAATGTGGAGAGCGCACAATCAGTCCAGCGTGATAGTCTTTGTTCAGTCGCCAGTAGATTTCCGGGTCGTTGTAGGCAGAAAGATCGGGATGTTGTTGGCGCGCAAGTGAAATAAGCAAACCAGCATAATCGTGTCGCAAATCGGGAAGAGCATAGGTCTCTGAATGAATTTCCACTTTTGCCCATTCTTCCCAGAGGTTGATGCCTGTAGCGGCTTCAATGAGTTCAACGATGTGCGCCCCGCCAACGCGCGCCGAGGTTTCAAGAAAGTAAAACTCGCCATCTTCACCTTTGATAAACTCTGTGTGTGAGACGCCAAGCACATGTCCCATAGAGGCAATCACGCGCGCATTGAGTTGGAGCAAGGCTTGGGCGTCTAGTGACTCATAAGGCAAGGTGCGCGTGCAGAAAACTGCACCTTGGTGCATGACTTGCATCGGTGGCAGGGCATATTTGCTTGCGATGGCAAAGATGATGCGGCGATTGAGAATGATAGAATCCACGTGATAGACATCGCCGGGCACGAACCGCTCCATCAAGTAAAAAGATTGATGATCGCCTAATTGCTCGACAATCTGCCACAACTCCTCTTCGCTGTTAGCTTTTTTGATACCGAGCGAAGAGGCAGCAGAGCGCGGTTTGACAACCCACGGCGGCGGTACGCGACGCATAAAATCACGCATTTTGTCATAGTTCAAGACATGGACAAAATCCGGCACACGAATACCATCTTGATATGCTTTGACTCGCATAGCCAGTTTATCCCGGAAATAGCGCGCTGTGGTCTCGCCCATGCCAGCCACGCGCAAATGCTCGCGCAACATGGCTGCAACTTCCACATCGTAATCGTCCAGTGCAATGATTTTATCAATCTGGAGCGTGCGAGCCAGATAGCTCACGCCCATGAGCGCATCGTGCTTGTTCCATTCTTTGTCGACATCCGGCAAATAAAAAATATCTGCAAGATTTTCCCGACCCCAATCTACATGCTCTAAGCTCTTTGAAGTCAGCAAATACACCTGAGCGCCTTGCCGTTTAGCTTCACGCAAAAAGGCTTGACCTTTTTCGTAACTGGCAAGGCAAAGAATCACAGGCGAAGTCTTGGACGACATATCGTAGCAAATTTTCAGATTACTGGACGAGCTGTGTTTTAGAAAATAGCATTTTGATTCAAAAACATAAAAAATTCAGACAATTTTAGTCTTTGCCTTAAATAATTAAGCCATTCTAAAAAGCTGAGTTTTGCAAAGTGTGCCGATGTGCAAGTGGTAAAAATATAGACCCGAGTCGAGTTGAGGTAGATCTACGGTGTGCTCACCGCGTCGCTGAAATTTGCAAGCCAGTCGGTCAATTTCTCTGCCGCGCAGGTCGTAGAGTTCAATGGTGACTTTTTCTCGGTGTGCAAGGGCGTAATGAATGTGTGATGTGCTTGGCAGTGCAGAGAGTTTGTAGTTTGTGTCGTGTTCGGGCTGACGCAAGGGGCGACTTGGTGCAGTAGGTTTGCCAAAAAAATAGAGCAGCATTTCTTCCAACACGCCACGCCATGTGCCCCAAGAATGGCTCTCGTTGGTTTCTCGGTAGAAAAAGTCGTAGCCTTTGCGCGCTAGAATTTCTCGCATCTGGCGGGCACGCTGCGCTGTGTCGTGAATCGTGCCCGAACTCATGTAGATTTGAAGTGGCAAGCGTGGCTGCTTTTCATAGAGCTCAAAAATTTCAGGATACTTCCAAAACGAGGGCGATTGAATACCAATACGCTGAAACGTCTCAGAGGCTTTTGCGCCAAAATACGCAGCGCATAATCCCCCGAACGATGTCCCTAAAAACGCTCTCGATTGAGGCTGCGCATCAGTGCGAAACAGCGCATCAATAAACGGTACCACTTCCTTGGTAACGAATTTCAAAAATTTTGGATTAGCAGGATACTCCTCAAGGCGCCGATTTTCGTTCGGATTATCGGGATTTCTGGGGTCAATAAACACGACAAGAATCGGTTCAATGCGCCGCTCGGCAAGTAGGTTGTCGAGCGTAACGCAAAGCGCGCCCATTTCATCGTCAGCATATTCATGACCATCGGTAACATAAAGCGTAGGCAGATGTGAGAGACGCTCATAGCCAAAAGGAGCATAAACCGTGAGCGCAACTGCATAGCCCAAGTAACGGCTTTGCAGGCGGAAGGTCTCGCTCATTGTGCCACGCGGTGTATCAGGACGGCGCAGACTCGAGAGGGGATAGTGGTAGCGTGGCATACGCAGCTCAGAGCTATGTCCAAATCCACTTTTGCAGCGATACGGATTGGCGGGGTCTAAAAGCCATTCGTGCTCATTGAGCACCACTTTGTAATCAAGACGCGCGTCGGCAGGAAAAACCTTCTCCAAAATCCAAAGGTCAGATTTGCCAAGTCGTTTGCCTGCCGTGGAAATGCCTTTCTGCTGACCCCACTGGTTGTAGTCGCCGTGCCAGTGCACTGTGTTCGCATGTCCAAGGTAAAGAAACAGAGCTTCTTCGCCAGAGGTCATCGGAATAGAGTGAGCGGAGCGCAGGGTTTCCCAAAGTGCCCCTAAAAGATGCTGTTGCAGTGAAGTACTAGCAAGATGTGAGAGCGCAATCAAAGATTCTTTGATGAGTTCGTAGAATTCCATAGTGAATGGACTGGCAGTAGTCTAACCGTGTTTTTTTGGAAAAGTCATAAGAAAGTTTTCTCAAAGCCGCACGCAGATACCACGATGCTGCAAATAGCGCTTGGCTTCAATGACCGAGTGTTGCCGGTAGTGAAAAATCGATGCGGCAAGCACGGCATCGGCTTTGCCATGGCAAAATGCTTGGTAGAGATGCTCCAAATGACCTGCGCCACCCGAGGCGATGACGGGGATTGAAACAGAGGTTGAAATCATGTGAAGCAACTCAAGGTCGTAGCCTTGCTGCGTGCCATCTTTATCCATGCTGGTGAGCAGAATTTCGCCTGCACCGAGCATGGCAACACGCTGCGACCATTCGAGCGCATCGAGTCCCGTTGCTCTCTGTCCTGAATGTGTAAAGACCTGCCAGCGCGTGCCGTCACGCTTAACATCGATAGCAACGACAACAGCCTGCGAGCCATAGCGCTCGGCAAGTTCTGAAATCAGTTCAGGGGTTTGGACGGCTGCGGTATTGAGAGAAATTTTATCTGCCCCGTAAAGAAAGGCTTCACGAGCGCTTTCCATAGAGCGAATGCCACCGCCGACCGTGAGCGGAATAAAGACTTGCTCAGAGACCTTGCGCACTTCCTCCAAAGTGGTTTTGCGCGATTCGACCGAGGCGGAAATGTCTAAAAAAACAAGTTCGTCAGCAAGCTCGCTGTTGTAGAATTTGGCTTGCTCAACAATAGAGCCTGCGTCGCGCAGCGACTGAAAATTGATGCCTTTGACGACACGCCCATCTTTGACATCAAGGCAGGGAATGATTCGCTTAGCTAGCATGAAGTTTGACACGTAAAGATTAAAACAGAAAGATACTCAAATCCTACGACTCGACTATCTTTGCTATCTGACAATGCTATCTTGCAATTCAAAAAGCAGGTATTTAACTTGAACGCCGAGATGTAACTTTGCTGCGCCGCAAAGACTAATTCCAACTAAACAAATTTCAAAACACAATCAATATGTCTGGAGTGATTCAAGAACAGTTGCAAGCCACGATGGATTTCAGTTACACTGAAAACCAGAAAATGGTGGCAGAGATTGTCAGAAATTTTCTTGCGCGAGAATATCCACTAAGTCGAATGATGCAAGACGATGAAGAGCAGAGATTCCCATTAGATGTGGTGATGAAAGCCGGTGAGTTGGGCTTGCTCGGCGTGATTTTCCCGAACGACATGGGCGGCGCAGGCTTCGGATATTTGGAATATATGGTCATCATTGAAGAGCTTGCGAAGTTCGACCCGAGCTTGGCGTTGACCATTGCAGCGCATAACTCACTGGGCACAAACCACATCTATCAATTTGGCTCAGAGGCACAAAAGCGCAAGTACATTCCCGAGCTGGCTAGTGGCAAAAAACTTGCTGCATGGGGACTGACTGAGCCGAACTCTGGTAGCGACGCAGCAGGCATGCTTACCACTGCCGTGCGCGATGGTGATTACTGGGTGCTCAATGGCACGAAGAATTTTATTACCAATTCGCACTCTGCTCAAGTAGCCGTGGTGATGGCAATTACCGACCGCGAAAAAGGCAATCACGGCATTTCCGCATTCATCATTGAAAAAGGTACGCCGGGTTTCAGTGCAGGTAAAAAAGAAAATAAACTTGGCATGCGTGCCTCGGAAACTGGACAACTCATCATGGACAACTGCCGAATTCCATACGATAATCTCATCGGCGAAGTCAACGAAGGCTTCAAGCAAGCCATGAAAATTTTGGATGGCGGCAGAATCTCAATTGCGGCGCTGTCGGTCGGTCTGGCACAGGGTGCTCTGGAGGCGTGCATCAAGTATGCCAAGGAACGCAAGCAGTTTGGCAAGCCGATTGGTGAGTTCCAAGCCATTCAATTCAAGTTAGCAGATATGGCAACGGAAATTCAAGCTGCTCGCTTGCTGACAATGAAAGCCGCCTCGCTCAAAGATGAAGGCAAAAACACAACGATGGAATCATCGCAAGCAAAACTCTTTGCATCGGAAATGGCTGTGCGTGTTACAAACGAAGCCGTGCAAATTTTTGGTGGTTATGGCTTCATCAAAGAGTATCCTGTCGAGAAGTATTATCGAGATGTGAAACTGTGCACGATTGGTGAAGGCACATCGGAAATTCAGCGTATGGTGATTGCGCGCAACCTTGTCAAGCAATAAACCTTTGGGTGAAGACAATAACAATTGGCATGTTGGGCGGCGGACAACTGGCGCGAATGACAGGATACGCCGCCTTGCGTTTAGGGTTTCAAATCGCCATTTTTGAGCGCACAGCCGATGCTCCAGCGACCCAGCTTTCCCATCTGAATTTCATCGGTGCATGGCACGATGAAGCCCTGCTCAAAGCCTTGGCAGAAGTCTCAGACCTCATCACACTTGAAAATGAGTTTGTCGATGCCAGCGTGCTGCGGCAACTGCAAGCCTACGGCAAACCCGTTTATCCTACGCCCCAGACTGTGGCACTTGTTCAGGATAAGCTAATTCAAAAAGAAACGCTGCGTGCGGCTGGTATACCTGTTGCGCCGTTTCAAAGCATTGCGTCAAGAAAAGAGGCGGTGGCTTTCGGTAAGTCATTTGGCTATCCTTTTTTGCTTAAAGCGCGCCGAGATGGCTATGATGGCTATGGCAATCGCACTGTAAAATCCGAAGCTGATATCGATGCTGCAATGAACGCCTTAGGCTTTCCAGACCGAGCACTGATGGCAGAAGCCTTTGTAGAGTTTGAAGCAGAGCTGGCGACAATCGTGGCGCGCAGCACCAAAGGTGAAGTTGTTGTCTATCCTGTGGTCGAGACCGTTCAAGAAAATCACATTTGTAAAATTGTCAAAGCGCCAGCCCAATTTTCGGCTGATGTGCTATTGCAAGCCAGTCAGTTAGCGCAAACAGCAATTATGGCAGTGCAGGGTATAGGCATCTTTGGTGTGGAGATGTTTCTGACGACAGATAAACAAGTGTTGCTCAATGAACTTGCGCCGCGCCCGCACAATTCAGGGCATTACACGATTGAGGCGTGTATCACTTCACAGTTTGAAAATCATTTGCGTGCAATTTTAGGCTATCCGCTCGGTAGTGCAGAGATGCTGACGAAAGCTGCCGTAATGGTAAACCTGTTAGGCAAGCACAATGCCCCACTGGATTTAGTCTCTTTGCCTGATGCATTGCAGGCAACACGTGCTAAGGTGCATATCTACGGCAAAAGCCAGTCGCGCATCGGTCGCAAAATGGGACATGTTACCGTTGTCGGAGAATCGATGGAAGAGTGCTTGCAGCATGCGATGTGTGCTGCAAATGCAATTCAGATTTGAGCTGCGCATGAAGAAAAACGCTTCCAGTGCATTTGCACTCTAAACGCTGCGTTGTATATTTGCGCTCATTCTCTACAAGCGCGACAAGCGCGGTTAGCTCAGTTGGTTAGAGCGCCACCTTGACACGGTGGAGGTCAGTGGTTCGAATCCACTATCGCGCACAAAGCCTCACGAGTAACATCTGCATAAAGTCAAAGCACTTGCAAGCAAGTAGGTAGTAGCCCGTAAGCACAGCTCTGCATCTTGGAACAAAAAACTGCAAACTCTATTGACACCTCATCATCGCAAATGACACCAAGAGAACTCGGTTACCAGATGCCACCTGAATGGGCGCCGCACAAAGCCACATGGTTATCATGGCCTCACAATCCGAACACATGGCCCGGAAAATCACTCGAGCCAGTTTGGGCAACCTTCATTGAAATCATTCGTTTTCTGGTGCCGCACGAAGAAGTGCATATCAATGTAAACGACAAAGAAATGGAGCAAAGTGTTCGAGACTTGGTGCAAAAAAGCGGGATTGTGCGTGACGCTGTAAGCAATATCTATTATCATCACTTTGCAACAAACGATGCGTGGTGCCGCGATCATGGACCGAATTACATTCTGCGCAAACAAAACGGCACGGTCGAAAAAGCAATTATTGATTGGGGCTACAATGCGTGGGGCGGCAAGTATCCGCCTTTTGATTTGGATGATGTAATTCCTAGAAAAATCGCAGAGTGGCAAGGCTTGCCATGTTTTGAGCAATCCATGATTCTCGAAGGTGGCTCAATTGATGTCAATGGCAAAGGCACACTGCTCACCACACGCTCCTGCCTGCTTAATCCAAATCGCAATCCGCATCTTTCACAAGCACAAATTGAGCAGCAACTCAAAGATTATTTGGGCGTCAGTAAAATTCTCTGGCTCGATGAAGGCATCGTCGGCGATGACACCGATGGTCATATCGACGACATTACACGCTTCGTTAATCCTAATACAATTGTAACAGCAATTGAAGAAGATAAAAGCGATGACAACTACGAACCGCTCAAAGAAAATTATGAACGACTGAAGACCATGACCGACCAAGATGGCAAGCCATTCAACCTCATCACAATTCCAATGCCCGAGCCAGTCTATGAACAAGGGCAGCGGTTGCCAGCTAGTTATGCAAATTTTTACATTGCAAATAATGTCGTGCTTGTGCCAACTTATCGATGTGCAAATGATGTCAAAGCGTTAGAGATTTTGCAGAAGTGTTTCTCGACACGACGCGTGCAAGGCATTGATTGCACCGATCTGATTTGGGGACTTGGAGCAATTCACTGCGTAACGCACGAGGAGCCAGCAGCAGAGTTTTTCTAAAAAACCAAAAACGCAAGGATATGACAGAGGAAAACTCATCTAGTGCGGCGCAGAGCAGCAAGGCACCTGACAACTTTAATGCAATTCTGTGGGGAGCAGGGGTAATTGCCGGCATTAGTCTCGTACCATACCTTGGGCTAATTAACAATTTTTGTTGTTTAGGTATTATTGTCGGAGGCGTTGTCGCTGTGTTTCAGTATGTCAATGAATATCAACTTACCGTGCGTGGCGGCGAAGGCTTCAAACTCGGAGCAATAGCAGGCTTACTTGGTGGCTTAGCATATTTTGTCGTCTTTACGGCGGTGCAAGTTCTCTTTGATTACCAAATCAATGCAGAAGAAAGCAGACAAATGATAATCGCACTTTTAGGCACTGACCCAGAAGTACGCCAGCAAATGGAGGAAGCCTTTCGCCAGCAGAAAGCTGAAGCGCTAAGCATAACGAATACTTTGATTGGACTGATTTCCACACTGATTATTTATCCAATCGCAGCAGGTATTGGGGGTGCAATAGGTGCAGCACTGTTCCAGAAAGGACAAGCAAGGTAAACTTCTTCGTAAGCAATGACACTGGATGTGTTATTTGTCCATAGCGTTGAAGCCTATCAAGAAATTTTGCAGTCAAATCGTCCAGCTGATGCGCTGCTATCAAACTACTTCCGAAATCGCAAGTATTTGGGCGCGCACGATAGAAAATTCATTGCTGAGACGGTATTCGGGGCACTGCGCAAGCATCTTTGGCTAAGCGCGCTCTCGGAAAAATTTCTCGCAGAGCAGGGGCTACCGCAAAAATTTCATGCGGCTTTTATCCTCGTTTTTTTTTTTTCTTGAACAACGCACGCTTGAGCCGGCATCGCTGCTTGCGACTCTGCAAAAACGTTATGCCTTTCAGAGAGAGACACTGGAGCGCATTGTAGCATTTTGGACAGAGCATTGTGAGTTGCCAGAGGACACAAGTCCTCAAGGTCTGTCATGGCGCTATGCCTTTCCGCTGTGGATGACAGAAAAGCTCTTAGAGACAAGGTCGGCAGATGAGGTTGCGGCGCTCTATCGTGCAATGAATACACCGGCGCCGGTGGTGCTGCGTGTCAATACGATGAAAACGACACGAGAGGCGTTGCAGGAAAAATTGCGGAGCGAAGGGATCGAGGTGCGCAAAGGTTATCTTTCACCAGATGCACTCTACTGCAAAGAACGGCGCAATGTGATGCAAACTGAAGCCTTTAAGCAAGGTCTTTTCGAGATTCAAGATGAGGGCAGCCAGCTGATTTCGTGGCTTTTGAAGCCAAAGCCGGGTCAAAAAGTCTTAGATGCGTGCGCAGGCGGGGGCGGAAAAACATTGCATTTGGCAACCTTGATGCACGGAAAAGGCAAGGTTTTCGCATTTGAAAAATATGAAAAACGCTTTGGTAATATCCATGAGCGTATTCGGCGTTCGGGATTACAGAACATTGAATTGGTGCGACCAGAGCAATTCGAGCTCTTTGAAAAAAAATTTGGCGGAAAACTTGATGCGATTCTCATTGATGCACCTTGCACAGGCTCGGGTACAGTGCGGCGCAATCCCGACCTGAAACTGCGCTTGACAAAAGAGGCTTTGCAAAAAATGGTGCAAGTGCAAATTGAAGTGCTATCGCGCTATGCGCCGTTGCTAAAGGAAGGCGGCACAGCCGTGTATGCGACATGTTCAATTTTTGAGGACGAAAATGAGCACGTCGTGGAAACTTTCTTGAAAAGATATACCTCGTTTAAGTGCATTAGTGCAGAAGAGCAACTGAAAGCAAGCCAAACAACAGAAGAACTTGCAGCACTGATAGCGCGCGTGCAACAGGCGCCCTATCTCAAACTCTTGCCGCACCAAGATGAAACCGATGGCTTCTTTGCAGCGCTCTTAATGAAAACTTAACAGATAGAGAAAAATAGGTTTATGATATGTTCAAATTTTGTAGTTATAATTGCTCCAATGCGCATGCAATTTTCACGACGATGGTGTGCAATGTGTGCAATGACTAAACTAGATTTCCATAGATCTCAAAAAATGTCTCATTAGCATAAGGCTTTTTAAGTATGCCAAGTAGAATTCTCTTCGTAGATGATGAGCCAAATGTGCTGCTCTCGCTGACCGAGCTTTTCCGGGAGGAACGCCCTTATACGGCGCAACGCGGGAAAGATGCCTTAGAAATTCTGCGAAAACATCCTGAAATCGATGTTATCGTTACCGACCAACGCATGCCGTCCATGACGGGAGTAGAGTTTTTGCGTGAGGCGAAAAAAATTAACCCAATTGCGATTCGCATTTTACTGACAGGATATTCTGACCTCAATGAGGTGCTAGGGTCAGTCAACACAGGAGAAGTCTATCGTTACATTCTCAAGCCGTGGGATGTCGAAAAATTGAGAAGCACCATAAAACTGGCTTTGGAACTTGCGCAGCGCACTCGGCTAATTTCACCAAAAACGCCAGTTGCTACAGCGACCGGTGCGACGCCATCCACAGCACCAACGACAAAAGTGAGCGATACCAGCGCAAACGCTCGTGCTTTCATTCCTGAGAAATTCCCTATTCTTGTCATTGACAACAATCATTCGCATCTGGCTTCGCTGCGTGAACTCTTCGCAGAAAATTATGTTGTCAATGTGAGCAGTTCGGCACAAGCCGCTATAGAAGTGCTCAAGCGTACCCCAATGGCTGCGATTATTACAGAATTAAACTTGCCAGACACTGACCCCGTGCAATTTCTTAGTGAAGTGAAGTCATTTAATCCAAACACACCGATTATTGTGCTCAGCTCAATGAAAGATTCAAGCATGGCAATTCAGCTCATCAATCAAGTGCAAGTGTTTCGCTATCTGGTACGACCGCTGCGCCGTGATGCCCTTGAGAGCACGGTGCAAACCGCTGTCGGACTCTACAAGACCTACACGGCATCGCCGAGCTTGAACCTGAAGAATCTCGAAAACGATATCCTCAAACAAAGTAACAATCCCATCAAATAGAGCGGTGTCTGCCTGCTTCAATGAAGAAATATCTCTTTGTTTATCGCACATCATTGCAGCGCTTTGTGCAGTATCGTAGCGAGTTAGTGATTGACTTTGTAGGCAAAATTGTGATTCCTATCGGTGTGCAACTCTTGCTTTGGAGAGCAGTCACGGAGGCAACTGACACAGGCATGATTGCAAATTATAGCTTTGAAGCGCTGGTGCAATACAGCCTATTTAGCATTGTGATTTACAACTTAATGAAAGCAGACTATGCCGAGCGTGAAATTGCGCGCTCGATTCGAGAAGGCGAACTCAACAAGTTTCTCTCCAAGCCAATTGATTTTGCGCTCTACTACTTTGCTGTGTTTGTTGCCGATAATACGCCAGTGATAATTTCTGCACTCCTGCTATACGCCGTATGCAGCGCGCTGGGTATCATTGTGCCTGATGTCCTCGCTGTTGGACTATGTGCCATAGCAACATTATCCGGCATGGCAGTCGCTTACCTGATGGGATTTCTCGTTGCCATGCTGGCATTCTGGATGGATGAAGTCTGGACGCTTTTTGTGATGAAGAATTTAACGCTGTGGTTTTTAACGGGGCAATTGGTACCACTAGACATGTTCCCCAAAGTGATACAAGAAATCAGTAAGTTCTTACCATTTGGCTACCTTGCTTATTTTCCGACAAAAATTTTAACTGCATCGCTCTCACTCAGCGAAGTAGGGATTGGGTTGCTCACAGTTTTATCGTGGGTAGCTGTGTTTTATATTACCTATAAGCTATTTTGGAATTTTGCCTTGCACAAATATGGTGCATTTGGCGGTTGACACATTATTTCATTGATAAGAACATCATTGATAAGAACATGATTATTGCAATTGGTAGCGATGAGCGCACACTGCTCACCGATGCTGTGGAGCAGGAGTTAGAATCAAAAGGTCATGAATTAGTTCGCTTTGGCGCACTAAAAGAAGGCGCATCGAGTGATGAAAAACGCTGGACGGCGGCAGCAAAAGCGGTTGCAGAGGCGGTCTCACAGGGTGAGTGCCATACTGGCGTGCTATTTTGTTGGACGGGAACGGGCGTGGCGATGGCGGCAAACAAAGTGCCGAATGTGCGCGCTGCACTTTGCGTGGATGCACAGACAGCACAGGGGGCACGGCGCTGGAACGACGCCAACGTGCTGGTCATGAGCCTGCGTTTGACCTCAATTGCTGTGGCTAAAGAAATGTTGCGCGAGTGGTTTATTACACAACCCGATAAAGACGAAGAAAACTTGCGATGCTTAGCAGAACTGCGCGACCTAGAAAGAGCGTATCTCTGACAAAACATATCTGAAGCCTAACTTTCCATGCCTAAATCATCGCTTGTGCCTCAGGTAGGTCAGAAAAATATGCCGAAGAATGGACAACTGCATGCAAAGGAAAAGCCAGTGGTAGGCATCATCATGGGGTCAGATTCAGATATGCAGACCATGCAGGAAGCCGCATTTGTGATGGAAGAATTTGGCGTACCGTTTGAGATGAAAGTGCTCTCCGCGCATCGCACGCCTGACGATATGGCAAAGTATGCTAAAACCGCCAAAGCAAGAGGTTTGAAGGTGATTATCGCAGGAGCAGGCGGCGCAGCGCACTTGCCCGGAATGACTGCCTCGCACACGACTTTGCCGGTCATTGGCGTGCCTGTACTTTCTCGCGCACTTAACGGCGTGGACTCCCTTTACTCGATTGTACAGATGCCCGCTGGAATTCCCGTAGCGACTGTCGCAATTGGCAATGCACGCAATGCTGGACTGCTGGCTGTGCAAATCCTTGCATTAAGCGATGAGACACTCAGCCAGCAGCTCGTGCAGTTCAGAAAAGACATGGCGGAAACCTCACGCGCAAAAAATAAATCGCTTCAGATCAAACTTTGATGGCGATGCCAAAACAGTCAGAATTTGAAATCACAAAAGGAACGCTGCTTATCGCTAATGTGGCGCTGCAGGACCCTAACTTCAAGCGCACGGTGGTGCTGCTCTGTGAGCACAACGAGCAAGGTACATTTGGCTTGGTACTCAATCGACCTCTTGACCTCTATCTGCCCGATGTCTTAGAAGAATTCGATGAGTGGGAAGCCCCACTTTGGTTGGGTGGACCTGTGCAAACAAATACACTGCACGTGTTGCATACAATTGGCGAACGCATTGAAGGCAGCATAGAAGTCGCCGATGGCATTTTTTGGGGCGGTGATTACGAAGAAATCCGAGAACTGATTCGACTGAAAGTGCTCGATAAGACAAAACTCAAATTTTTTCTGGGCTACTCGGGCTGGGGAGTAGGACAATTAGAAGACGAGATGCAAAGCGGGTCTTGGTATCTTGCCAAAGCCTCGCAACAAGTGGTGTTTTCAGAGCCGCATGACAAAATGTGGCGCAGAGTGCTACGCGCAAAGGGCGGTGATTATGCTTTCATCGCCAATTTTCCCGAAGATCCCCGCTTGAACTAACCTAATAAGAGAAATCATCGGACAATGCAAGAATACAAACGAGAAAGAAAAGCAACTGCAAAAAAAGTCCAAGGCATAAACAAAGTGCAACGGTATGTAGTGCGTTCACACCTTTGCCCCAAATTAGAGCGAGAGCGTTCTCTACTTTAACCATGCATCACGATGAACTGCTGCCTGCAATTGCCATATCCGTCATAGCGGCTACAGCATTAGGCTTCATAGCCAGAGCGGTGCGCTTGCCCCTGCTCATTGCCTATATCCTTGCGGGTATCGTGGTGGGACCAAAAGTTGGCTTCGGCTGGGTGCAAAGTGAAGCGCAAATCCAATCCATCTCAGAAATTGGTCTCATCCTTTTGCTATTCATCATTGGCTTAGAAATTGACCTCAAAAAACTTTTTCGTGCAGGCAAAGCCGTCTCCATAACAGGGCTATTACAAGCCCCTATCTGTTTTGTATTTACTTGGAGTGTGCTGTGGCTAGCAGGCTTTGATAATCACAATGGTAAGTATGAATTGGTGTATCTGAGCTTTGGCTTGGCGATTAGCTCAACGATGATTGTTGTCAAAGCCCTCTATGAAAAGCATGAACTTGATACCTTAGCAGGGCGCATCACACTGGGCGTGCTAGTGTTTCAAGACATCTGGGCAATTATTTTTCTTGCTATCCAGCCAAATCTCCTAAATCCAGAGCTGCTCTCGCTCTTAGGGTCATTTGCCAAAGGGGTAGGGTTGGTGGTGTTTTGCTTGCTGCTCAACAAATTTGTCTTGCCGCAGCTGTTTAATACCATTGCGAAATTACCTGAATTTATGCTCATCGTATCGCTGGCATGGTGTTTTTTAGTGGCATCTCTGGCTACGCTGGCTGGGCTTTCCAAAGAAATGGGCGCACTGATTGCAGGGCTTAGCCTCTCCACTTTCCCCTATAACCTCGATGTAATTGCAAAGGTCATCAACATTCGAGATTTCTTCATTATGCTCTTCTTAGTGGCACTGGGCATGCAAATTCCAATGCCAACATGGACGGTGGTGAGTGTGGCGCTGGGGCTCTCCATGCTTGTCGTAGCAAGCCGATTCTTGTCCGTTTGGCCCTTGCTGACAGCACTCCAGCAAGGGCGGCGTGTCGGCATAATTTGTGCTATCAACCTTTCGCAGATTTCAGAATTTGCGCTGGTTGTAGGCTCAATCGGTTTAGCCTACCAGCATATTGAAGCCGAGACAGTATCCTACATCGTCTTTACGCTGGTCTTTACAGCAGTGCTGTCCACGTACCTTATTGCGTCAAGCCACGAGATTTTTCTGAAGCTCAATCAGTGGCTAACCGCGGCAGGTCTCAAAGAATCTGTCGAGCAAGAAGGGAGCGGAAAGGACGAAGAAAAAACCGTGTTTATTCTTGGGTTTTTCAAGTTTGCAAGTTCCTTGATTTATGAAATTGAGCAGCAGCAGCATCTGTTAAAGCAGCAGATTCGCATCATTGACTTTAATCCTACGGCAATTCAAGCGTTGCGTCAAAAAGGCTATGACGCACAGTATGGCGATATTGCTCACATTGAGACCCTGCATCACTTAGGTATTTACAATGCCCAAGTGGTGATTTCAACGGTGCCAGATTCGCTGCTCAAAGGCACTTCAAATATGAATATCTTGAAAGCTGTTCAGCAGCATGCACCAAAAGCGAAGGTTATTGTCATCTCCGAAGATATTACCTATGCGGTGCAGCTCTACAATGCAGGGGCAGATTATGTGCTCATTCCACGATTGCGTGTGGCGCAGCAGCTCTTGGAAGTCATTGAAAAATCATTCGACTGGACGCAGCCCGGGTCATCAACCGAGAGTTACAAAGAACTTCAAGCTCGAAAAGAAATACTGGGTTAAACAGTCATAGCGAGAGGATAGCCCACTGTTTGATGCTTATACACATCACTCAATTGTGTAGTCCACGGTAAGCTGCTGGTCAGAACTTTCACGCACATTCTTAAAGCGAGCGCGACTAAAAATCTGCTGAATGCAATCTTGAAGCATTTGCAGCGGTAGGGGCGAACGCATAATCTGCACGTCGCTGGCGTAGCCATCAGGCTGAATCAGAAGGCGCAGTTGTAAAATGCCTTTCGGCGCATCCTTACCCAGTCCTGAATACACACTTTGCAGACAAGCCAGCAGAAACTTTTCCTGCTGTTTGAGTGTGCGTGTAACATCTTCTTCTGTGCGAACGCCACGACTAAGGCGCATCGCATCATAGTTGCCATGCAGTGAAATGTGAATCACGCTGCTATCGCTTTGCGCAAGAGCCGTTCCAGATAGCAAGAAAAACGTAAAAAACAGAACACCTTTCGAGACCCGTAATAGCATAAATTATTTCCCATTTAGAAATTTATCCCAACGAAATGCCTTGCGCTGATCGCTGCCTTTTTTAGCAACTTCTTCTGCCTTATCCATCAAAAATGTCGTCATAGTTTGAATAATCCAAGTATAGTTATCGTGTCCAACAGAGTGATAATCGGCATCAGGGGCGGGGTTCATGTAGTCAATCGCATAAGGAATACCGTCACGCACGGCAAATTCAATAGTGTTCAAGTCATAGCCTAAAGCTTCACAAATCTCAATGCTGTATTGGGTCATGGTCTTTTGCAAAGACTCAGATGGCGAAAAACTTGCCTGATAACGCAAGTGATGCGGGTTGCGCGGCTCATAAGGCATAATGTGCACATGCGTTTTGCCAACGCAGTAGCAGCGGTAGTATTCTTCAAACTCAATGCTCTCTTGCATCACCATGCAAATAGTACCTGTCTGATTGTACTTCTCAAAAAACTCATGCGGCGTATGAATTTTATAGACATGCTTCCAGCCACCACCATCGAAAGGTTTGAGCCAAAGTGGAAAACCAACATAGTCAAAGCACTCCTGCCAATTAAGCGGGTAGATAAGGTTGCGCATAGATTCAGAAGTGGTGTTCGGTGGGTGTTCATTGCTGGGTAAAATTACCGTTTTGGGCACGGGGATATTCATACGTGTGGCGAGCGAGTAGTTGAAAAATTTATCGTCCGCACTCCACCAGAAGGGATTATTGACGATGTAGGTGCCACTGAGTACTGCATTTTTCAGGTAAGCCCGATAGAAATCAATCTCATGCGAGATCCGGTCAAGAATAATGGTGTAAGGACAAGGCTCTGCCATTTTCAGCCCACCAAGTTTGATAAATTCAGCCATGATATGGCGTCCTTGTGCTTCGGCTTCACGGTTGATGTTAGCGATAAGCCCTTCTGGGAAGGAATTTTCTTGACCACGAAGAATTCCGATGCGCAGCGCTTCATGGGCAGGAGAACTTGGAGATGTTGAAGTAGAAACGGCGGTGGACTCACCTGATGATTGGGTTGTTTTTTTTTCTCTTGGCATAGCAAGTTTGAATGATGTTAGGTTTGCGTGGATGCCGCAGCAAAGTTCAAAAATATGCAACAAAGCACAAAAAATACAAGTGCGAGAGCTGCTCGATACTGCTGCAAATAATATCTTTTGACCAGTAAAGAACAAATGTGTAGCAAATTGTATATGCTGTGGCTTGCGGCATCGTACAGGAAATTGCAGAACATGATGATGGATTAATTTCAAGATAATGAAAGTTTTAATATTCACAAAGACTTTATGAAATTAAGGCGGCGGCAAGTAACGGGTAGGACAGACTTAGCGGAGCAGAGAAAGTTTTGAAAAGAAAAGAAAAATGTTATTTTGGGATAGAAACTTCAAGAAAATCAGATGTAGAAATGTGCACGACTAAGCAAGAGGCATGCAGGCGGAAGGCTATTAGGATAAGAAGGATTGAATTTTGTTTTTATTCTGTTATTGCAATTTCTTTATACTATCCTACTGCTGCAATCAGTCAAGAACCCCAAGAGCCCCAAGAGCCCCAAGAGCCTACATTATTACCACAAGTAGCGCATACTAAGCCGATTCGTACAATTGCAGTCAGCCCAGATGAGCAGTATGTATGGTCAGGTGGTGAAGATGGCAAGTGTGCAATGTGGAATCTGAGAACAATGAAAGTGCTTGATGTATGGGCAGAGCAAGAGAGTAATCAGTTTCTAGGAAAGTATCCAATAGTGAATGCAGCTGCGTGGAGTCCTAATGGTAGGTATATTGCCTCTGGCGGGCAGGATAGGAATTTAATCGTTTGGGAAGTAAGTAGTAAGAAGAAGGTATTCAAAGAGTTTTTTGGTAAGAATGTATGCGCGATAGAGTTTAGTGATGATAGCAAAGAAGTTTTGGTGGGATTAGAAGACGGAGAAATAAAGATATACAGAGTAGAATTTGATGAGGCTTTTATTCCGTTTGGAGGTGTGGAAAAGCCAAATAGGTATGTAGGGGCGTTAAGAGGGCATGAAGGAAAAGTAGAGTTTATAAAAAGGCTTGGTGGAAAGAAAGTAGTATCAGTCAGCAGTGTTTGGACAGGGGAAAAATCAAGTATAAAAATATGGGATTTAGAAAGTAAAAAGCAGGTGAAGGCATTCTCGGAGCTTCAAGAAAGGGTATCTAGTATAGCAGTAAGTCTGGACAGCAACTACATAGCAACGGTAGGAAGTGCTAAAACCGTAAGAATATGGGATCTTGAGAGTGGAAAGCAAGTGCTTACAATCAAGGGCGTAACAGATAATCAATATGAGCAATGTTCGCTTGCCTACACTGCTGATGGAAAAACTTTAGTATTAGGCGAGATAAACGCCATGAAATTTTTTGATGTGAAAACAGGAAAGTTAAAGCAACTTTCAACAATAGCTGCACTAAACTTAATTTATTTGCAAAAGGAGAGAGTATTTTTGGCAACTCTGGACAAACAGATTAGACTGATAGATGCTGAAAAAGGAGTGCTTATACGTACATCTTCAAGTTTTAAATTGGGTTCAGCTATGGAGTGTGTAGCTATTCATCCGAGTCAAAATATCTTTGTAACAGGTGGAGGAGATGGTAATTTACGCATTTGGGATATGCAAACAGCATCGCTGGAACAAGTAGTTGATAGTAAAGGCGGAAAATTGATAAGTGTTAAAATAACACCAGATGGCAAGACGGTAATTACAACAGATGGAACAGAGATAAAAATCTTTGAGATAGAAAGCGGGAAATTAAAGAAGAGTATAAAAGTTAATAATGTAAACGCACTCGCGTTAAGTTCTGATGGAAATGAACTTGCTGCAGGTAGTGATGATCAAATCGTAAGAATTTGGAATTTGGAAACAGGCAACCAAATAGAACAGATATCTCTTGACGGAAGAATACTTGCTCTGGAATTTGGAATGGATAGCAAGACTGTTTTTTGTGCAACAGCATTATCTGAATTGCTAAAGATAAACAGAGAAAGAAAAACAGTAGAAAAGTTTGCTGGGCGCTACTCAGGGCAAGCTGGCAAGGCTACCATGATGGCACTTCGTGGAGATGGTAAGCAGCTTATTACAGGTGATATTACAACAAGTGATCCAAAGCAATGGGATACTGAGTCATTGAAATTAGAACGTATATTAGGTGAAAGTTTAGATAAAGAAAGTAGTGACAGTCGGAAAGTGCCAAGGGTACCGAAGTCTTCATTGACTAGAGCGCGGGATAAAAACGCCCATACTGGCTCGGTAATATCAGTGGCGTATCATCCTAACGGGAAAGAAATTGCAACAGGTAGTACAGACAGGCAAATAAAGATTTGGGATATAGAAAGTGGAAGGTATTTAAGAACGCTAAGAGGGCATACAGGAGAGGTAACACAGCTAAGTTTTACAGCTGATGGAAAATTTCTTATATCGGGTAGTAGAGATGGTACTGCGAAAGTGTGGAACTTACAAACGGGCAAATGTATCACATTTTCAGCAAGTGGCGAGCAGTGGATTGTTTATACAGAGGATGGGTACTGGGATGGTTCTGAGGGATGCGAGAACTTAGTGGCTATAGTAAGAGGCTTAGACGTTTGGAATATCGACCAGTTTGCAGCAAAAAATAATCGTCCTGATATTATTCTTCAAAACTTAGGTTATGCCGGCAGTGAGGAAGTAATGTACTTTCAAAAACAGTATCAGAAACGTCTAAAGCGGCTAGAAGTAAAAGATGAAAAGGTGCTGAGCGAAGGCGAACTACCAGTGACCAGAATCTTGGAAGTTGTAGTGAAGGATAATTTTTTGAAGTTAAAAATCAATTTTCAGGATAAAAGCAGGACGCTAAGAAGCTATAATATCTATGTGAATAATGTTCCATTGTTTAGTGGAATAGGAAAGTCACTAGAAGGACAAGATAAAGAAGTAGAGGAAGTAGTAGAATTAAATGCAGGTCTAAATAAGGTCGAGGTGTCGTGCATTAATGAGGCTTATCAAGAAAGTTTTCGTGCCCTAACGTACATACTTAATGAAAAGTCTGTAAAAAGGAACTTGTATTATATTGGGTTTGGTGTTTCTAAGTACAAGGATACTGAATTAAACTTAGATTATGCTGATAAGGATGTAAAGGATTTAGAAAGGGTATTAAAGCAAATGGAAGGAAAAGGGTTTGCTAAGGTTTACTCGAAAGTCTATTTGAATGAAGAAGTAACATATCATGCAATTCATGATGCAAAAGAATTCTTAAAGCAAGCAAAAGTAGATGATATTTTAGTTTTGTTTATTGCTGGTCATGGTATGCATAGCAGAGATATAGAAGCGAATTATTACTTTCTTACAAGTCAGGTTCGTATAGATAATATAGAAAGTGAAGCTATTGAATTTGAGAGTTTTGAAGATCTGCTTAGTGGTATTAGGCTAAGGAGTAAGCTGTTTTTGATAGATGCTTGTGAGTCGGGCGAGTTAGATGAGTTCGATGAATTGAATGAAGTGAAAATTAGCAAGTTGAACGAGAAAGCTGGGATAAAATCTCGTGGTATTAAAAAAGAAATTATGCAAAAAAGCAATAAATCAGGAAGAAAATACTTATACAATCGGAATCGGTACATCTACAACGATTTGACTCGACGTTCTGGTGCAATTGTGTTTTCTTCATCAAAAGGTAATGAACTGTCTTACGAAAGTCATGAAATGGAAAATGGTTTGTTTACAGAATACATTACACGAGCGCTTGCAACAGTGGAAGCAGATGAAAACAAAGATGGCGTGGTATCGGTAAGAGAGTTGAGAGGATACGTTACGCGTAATGTTTCTGAGATAAGCAACGGCTTACAGAATCCAGTAGTTGATAGAAATAATATTTTTCAAGACTTTGGTTTCAAAATAAAGTAACAAAGTGAAAAATATGAAAAAAATAATTTGGATAAGCGCACTATGCGCCTCGCTATTTCTCAACGAAAGTGTTATGGCACAGAAAGTGAAAGTGCCAGATGTGGATAAGAAAACATATAATGAACTGAATAGGTTGCTTGAAGAGGAGAAGTATGAGGAATTAGAGAAAAAAGTAAGGAAAAATTTAGAGAAGAAAAAGAGTTATACATTGCTATACTTCTTGGCGATGTCTCTGTATTCACAAGATAAATATAATGATGAAGTAAAAAAAGCATTCGAAGATTTAATTTCACGAGGAGTATATGAGTTTGAAGCTAACTCGAGGCTTGCAGTGATGTACGTTGAAGAAAAGAATTACGAGAAAGCAAAAAGCTACGCAATTCGAGCGGTGGAAGTGGGAACAGAAAAAAAGGAAGAACTTGCAAAAGCGTATCATAATGTAGGGGTTTGCTATGAGAAAATAAGGGACATGAAAAAGGCAATAGCTTACTATGAAAAAGCAATCGAGATAAATGATGCATATCATCCGGCATACTTGGCGCTTGGCTCAAATCATTACAACTTGGGTAATTACGGTTCAGCATTAGAGTACATGGAAAAATACATGGAGAAACATCCTGATGTAGAGAAAGAAAAAAAGATAAGCATTCTTGAAATTATGTCTTACAGTGCTAGTCAAATAGGAAATGATGAAAAAGTTAAAAAATATGCACAAATAGGCTTAGATAATGATCCAAAGAACAAGAACTTTGTACATTATTTAGCAGACCTATATGCAGAAAAAGGATATTGGAAGAATTTTGCAGAAACTTGGAAAAGTTACTATAAGAATGTTTCTTCTGACAAAGAAGCGCCCTACTGGGTTGGATACGCTTATGGCAAGATGGGAAATAATAATGAAGCGACATACTGGCTCAAAATCGCAGCAAGAAATGGCAATAGTGATGCTCAAAGAATACTTCGCTCAAATGGATTGAGTTGGTAAAATCTTCAAACAATAACAACTCTAATTTGATGGTGCTATGCTGAAGTGTATTCACTTGGGTATAGTTGTGTGGAACATAATATGTGCGGTATCAACAGGTTGGGCACAAGAGCCGATAAAAGAAAAAGAGTCGCATGGTCTTGTAGCACAGTTACTAAGTAAAGATGAAATTGAAACTGCTTTGGAGTTACATAATAAAGCACGCAGAGAGTGTGGTTTGGACCCGCTGGAATGGTCAGAAGAACTTTCGCGGTATGCAAGAGAATGGGCTAATGAGTTAGCCATGCGTGGTTGTCGGTTTTTCCATCGACCAAATAACCCGTATGGAGAAAATCTTTTTACAGGGACAGAAGGGTACTACACTATCGCTGATGCAGTCAAAGCGTGGTTAAGTGAAAAAGCACTGTTTGAACGAGACCCGTCTACGCATAACTCCTTCAGAGGTGTCGGGCATTATACGCAAATCGTGTGGAGAAATACGAAGTATGTGGGCGGCGCAAAAGTGTTTTGCAATGGGCAAATGATAGTGGTGTTTAACTATGACCCGCCCGGAAATTATATTGGTCAAAAGCCTTATTAATTTACAAAGAATAAGGAGTACAGATTTTGTGTATGACAACTTACCAACCATGAAAGTCTACCTGCTTAAATCTAAAGGTAAAGGTATCGTTCCTGACTACATTCAAGTGCGCAGCGAAGATTACGCCATCATCGGCTACTTTAAAGCGAGTAATCCTGAAAAAGGACTTGATGAGATTGGTATTGAGGATGAAGCACGCCGAGAGCAAGCAATAAAAATTCTCGAAAATCTGGAATATGGTAAAATGACACTGGTAGAGTTGTAATTAAAAAAGGTCCGAAACTCACAATCATTCACAACAGGCAGGTCATCTCCTTGAACTCCGATAAAGCCTGATGATTGAGCGAGTAGCACACCTTTGAGCCAATTTTTATGCTTTGAATAAAGCCTGCATCTTTTAGCACTTTCAAATGCTGCGAGACTGTAGCTTGAGCAAGCTGCAGTAGCGCAACAAGTTCACCGCAAATGTAGCCACGCGATTTGAGAATCTGAATAATCTCAAGGCGTACAGGGTGCGAAAGCGCTTTCATTTTCAAGGCGAGCGTGTCGCGCTGTGCGGCATCTACTAGAAAATCTTTCGTCATAGCGGTGATATCTTTGCAATGACGTATATTTGCGACTTACCCCCAAAAAAGTTACATCGCATTGCGTCTGTTTTGATGGCTTCATGAAGCAGCAAGGCAAAACGGCACATGTATTCAGGGCGTTTCTATAATAATGAAGTCCATTTGTAACAAACAGCGACAGCAACCGCTCAATCTCATATGTCAGAACCACTACGCACATCTTTGGAAGAACTGAGCGATCAAATGCGGGTGCGGCGCGAAAAACTGCAACGGCTCCGCGAACAAGGCATTGATCCTTATCCATACGCTTTTGACATCACGCACCACGCACAAACCATTTTGGAGACCTTTAAAGATGGCGAATCATGTGATGTCTCCATTGCAGGACGCATCATGAGTATCCGCATTATGGGCAAAGCCTCGTTCTTTCACATTCAGGATTCAACTGCGAAAATCCAAATCTACATTCGCAAAGATGATGTTGGCGAAACTGCCTACGACACGTTCAAACATCTCTATGACATTGGCGACATTGTCGGCATTAAGGGCTATACCTTTCGAACCAAGATGGGGGAAATCTCGGTGCATGCCAAAGAGATGACCTTGCTCTGCAAAGCTCTGCGTCCAATTCCTGTCGCCAAAGAAGAAGAAGTCAACGGACAAAGAATTGTCTATGACGCATTTTCAGACAAAGAGCAGCGCTATCGCCAGCGGTACGTCGACTTAATTGTCAATCCAGAAGTGCGAGAAGTCTTTCGCAAGCGTGCAAAGATTATCAACACGATTCGCGCATTTTTGGATGAAAAAGGATACTTGGAAGTCGAAACACCAATTTTGCAGCCAGTCTACGGCGGCGCAACCGCACGACCCTTCATCACGCACCACAATGCACTTGGTATTGATCTCTATCTGCGCATTGCAAATGAACTCTATCTCAAACGCTTGATTGTCGGTGGCTTTGAAGGTGTCTATGAATTTGCCAAAGATTTTCGTAACGAAGGATTAAGCCGCTTCCATAACCCCGAATTTACACAAGTCGAGTTCTATGTGGCTTACAAAGATTATCTCTGGATGATGGAGCAAGTAGAAGTGCTCTTTGAACGCATTGCACTGACTGTAAATGGCACGACCAAAACGCGTTTCAATGGACATGAGGTTGATCTCAAACCGCCATACCGCCGCCTAACGCTAGCTGATGCTATCAAGGAATTCACAGGCAAAGATATTGAAGGAAAAAGTGAAGCCGAGCTGCGCATAATCGCAAAAGAACTGGGGGTCCATGTTGAAGCAAGCGATAGCAGCAGTAAAATCATTGATGCGATTTTCGGCGAACATGTCGAGCCGAAACTCATTGCACCGACTTTCATCATTGATTATCCAATTGAAATGTCGCCGCTGACGAAAAAACATCGCTCAAAGCCCGGACTGGTTGAACGCTTCGAGCTCATCGTAGCAGGCAAGGAACTTTGCAATGCGTATAGTGAACTTAACGACCCGATCGATCAGCGCGAACGTTTGGAAGAACAAGCCCGATTGCGCGAACGTGGCGATGATGAAGCCATGACCATTGATGAAGATTTTCTGCGTGCACTTGAATACGGGATGCCGCCTACCGCAGGTATCGGCATCGGCATTGATCGACTCACAATGCTCATCACAGGACAAGACTCGATTCGCGACGTGATTTTCTTTCCACAAATGCGACCAGAGTAAGCCAAAAGAATGTGAAAGACATGCCCTCAATGTATGAGCAACTTGGCGGCGAGGCAGGCGTACGCAAGCTGGCTGAAGCTTTCTACGACGTGATGGAAAATGACCCACGCATAGAGACTGTGCGCGCCTTGCATCCGAAAGATCTCACACATTCACGCGAAAAGTTCTACCTTTTTCTCTCGGGCTGGCTGGGCGGTCCGCCGCTCTATGTGCAGAAGTATGGACACCCACGTCTGCGCGCACGGCATTTGCCATTTCCTATCGGCGAAAAAGAGCGGGATGAATGGATGCTCTGTATGCGTGAAGCCATGAAGAGAGTCGGACTTAGCCCTGAGATACAAGCACAATTGGAGACGGCGTTTTTCCGCACCGCTGACTTTATGCGAAACAAGTAACCACTCAAGTCTCTCAAGGCTTACGTAAGGCACAGATGCAAGCCACATCCACAATATCGCTGGGCTTGGCACCACGCGAAAGGTCGTTCATCGGTTTGCAGAGACCTTGAATGATTGGACCAATGGCAGTGGCACCGCCGAGGCGCTCTGTAAGTTTGTAGCCAATGTTGCCGGCGTCAAGGTTAGGAAAAATGAACACATTAGCTTTGCCTGCCACGGGGCTATCGGGCGCTTTGCGTTTGCCCACGCTCTCAACGAAAGCAGCATCAAACTGCAGTTCCCCATCAATTTTAAGTGAAGGCTTGCGGGCTTTGGCAATCTCGAGCGCACGCACCACTTTTTCAACTGCCTCGTGTGAGGCACTGCCTTTCGTGGAAAATGAAAGTAATGCAACTATGGGCTCTTCGCCAGTCAAAGCGTAATGCGATGCCGCCGATGTGATGGCAATATCTGCAAGCTCTTCCGAAGTAGGATAAGGTACAGCACCGCAATCGGCAAAAGTAAAAACACGTCCTGCAGCAGAATGATGCGTTTCAGGAAAAGCCATTAAGAAAAAACTCGAAACCAAATTTGTCTGAGCTTTATCGACACCAATGATTTGAATTGCGGCGCGCAGAACATCAGCCGTCGTGTTTACAGCACCAGCCACACAGCCATCGACTTCACCTTTGCGTACCATCATTGCAGCATAAAAAAGTGGCTGACGAATAATCTTTGCAGCTTCAGCTGCTGTGACGCCTTTGTGTTGACGCAGCAGAAAATACTCGTGCGCATAGTCTTCAAGGCAATCCGATGAGTCAATATCAACGATTCGAATAGCATCCTCAGGAATGCGTAAGCCCAGCAACTGCGCACGCTCAAGAATTTCCTGACGATTACCGATGAGCACGGGCGCAATGAGTTGGTGTTCAATCATTTCGGCAACAGCTTGCAGGGTACGTGTGTCATCAGATTCAGGGAAAACCAGTGAGGCGTGTTTGGCTCTTGCTCGTTCACGAATACTTTGAAGCACACGATGCATAGTTACTCCGTTTCTTGATTTGGGACTACACTGTACACTGCTAACTACGCATTTTTTATGGTTCAGACAAAATGGCGTGTAAGAGTTAAAAAATTTTACTGCAGAAGTAAATCGCATCCTGAAACTTGTGTAGCAGTTTGTCGTAGCATTGGCAAAGCTAGTACAAATGATGTAGCAGTGTGTCCCTTTTCACCCGCTTTGCGAGCCATAAATTTTCTATTTTCATGAACCCTAAGCCTTAACGCAATTTAATTGAGTAATTTCTTAAAATGGCGAAGTTCCAGCCCAGTGATGTTGCAAAGTACATCGACCATACTAACCTTAAGCCAGATGCTACCCCAAACGATATTGAACGGTTATGCAAAGAAGCGATAACCTATGGGTTTTATGCTGTGTGTGTAAACTCCGCGTTTGTCTCGCAGTGCGCACAGTGGCTTGCAGGGTCGGAAGTGAAACTCTGTACAGTGGTCGGGTTTCCGCTTGGAGCAGTGTTAACTGAAGTCAAGGTGAAAGAGACGGAACTTGCTTGCCAGCAAGGTGCAAGTGAAATTGATATGGTTTTGCCGATTGGACTGCTCAAGGCGAAGCTCTACAGCGCGGTAGAAAGTGACATTCAAAGTGTGGTCAAGGTTGCTACAGCAAACAATGCCCTTGTAAAAGTGATTCTTGAGACGGCGCTGCTGAGCGATGCAGAAAAAGTCATGGCGTGTGAACTTGCTAAAAGTGCCGGTGCTGCCTGCGTGAAGACTTCGACGGGGTTTGCAAAAACAGGCGCAACTGTAGAGGATGTACAATTGATGCGCAAAGCAGTCGGTGAGCAGCTTGGCGTCAAGGCATCTGGCGGTATCAAAACCTATAAGGATGCACTGGCGATGATTGAAGCGGGAGCCTCGCGCCTTGGCACATCGGCAAGCGTGATGATTATGGAAGAAGCGCGGCGGGTATCGTTGTAAGCCAATCTGCATTGCCATACTTTTACACATCGGACAAAGTCGACTCATCATCCAAATCATAGAAAAAAATCACTTGTGAGACTCACGGTTGAAAAACTAACCAAACGTTTTGCTAATCATCGGGCGCTGGATGAAGTCTCTTTTCAGTGCAAGGACGCAGAATTTTTTGCAGTCTTGGGCAAGTCAGGCAGCGGCAAATCAACTTTAGCGCGCATTATTGCAGGTCTAGAAAAACCTAACGAAGGGCGAATTTTCTTTGATGACAAAGAGGTAACACGACTTGCAGCGCATCGGCGTAAGGCGGTAATGGTCTTTCAAAACTATGCACTGTTTCCGCATCTCAATGTCTTTGAAAACATCGCATTTGGGCTACGCGAAGCGCGTTGGCAAGAGCGAGAGATTCAACAAGCCGTAGTGCAAGCCGCAAAAACATTGCAAATCGATCACCGGCTTTATCGAATGACGACAGAACTATCTGGCGGTGAGCAGCAGCGTGTGGCTATTGCACGTGCGATTGCTACGCCCTCTGAAATCATTCTGCTCGATGAACCGCTCTCAAACTTGGATGTGGTATTGCGGCGCGAATTGCAAAAGGAACTCAAAGCTCTGCAACGCAAAACGGGCAAAACCTTCATCTACATCACACACGATCAGGAAGAAGCACTGATGCTGGCAGATAGGTTAATGCTGCTGCATCACGGCAGAGTGATGGAAATTGGCACACCAAAAGAAGTCTATGAGCGCCCCAGAACACACTTCGGTGCAACTTTCATTGGCGATGCAAATTCTATCCGTATGCAGCGGCTCGATAAATTTTTGATAAAATCAGAAACAGGCTTAGTCTTGCAGCACTGTCAGGAAGCGATTACAGGAAAAGCATTTGATGTAGTAATCCGTCCAGAGCACATTGTGCCTGTGGAAAAAGCACAAGGTGAAAATGTCTTCCGCGCTATGGTGAAAGAGGAATTTTTCAAGGGGGCAATAAGTGAATATCGCATCAGCGTGGAGGGCATTGACCTTGTGATGCAGACGGCGCTGCCGCTAAAGAAAGAAAGCTTCGTGCAAATTCAGAAGTTTTACCTATTCCCGATAGCAGAGCAAGAAACTGCATGAAGGCACTTATGGTGCGCGCTCCCAATCTATGCCTTGTGTTTTGAGAAATTCACGCACTTTAATCGAGCCAAGTTGCGCTGCTTTGATGTAATCTTGGTATGCGCCAAGCGAATCGTTGAGCTGCAGCCGAGCATGAGCGCGATTGGTGTAGGCATTGGCATATCCAGAGTCGAGCTGCAAGGCATGGGTAAAATCTAAGACAGCAAGCGCGTATTGTTTGAGCTCCATATATGCTCTGCCCCGATTA
The DNA here is from genome assembly GCA_046291735.1 of Candidatus Thermochlorobacter sp. Taxonomy (GTDB): domain Bacteria; phylum Bacteroidota; class Chlorobiia; order Chlorobiales; family Thermochlorobacteraceae; genus Thermochlorobacter. Next base: position 232,882 of record JBKBSK010000002.1, read on the forward strand.
TAGTAAGTGCGTAAGTCAGTCGAGTCGACTTGCAGAGCAGCCGAGTAATCTAAAATCGCCCCATCATAATTGCCCAGCCTTGCTTTGGCAATGCCACGATTGACAAGCGCAATGCTGTTGTTTGGTCTATGTTTCAAAACCTCGTTGAAGAAGTTAATTGCAGCAGGATATTCTTTGCGCGTTAAGCGCTCTACACCTTCTTGCAAAAGCAAAAGAACTTCGCGGTCGGAGAGCTCTTGAGCACGCAAAAGAGTGGGGCAAAACCAAAGCCACAGACAGGCAAAGACAAACCAGCAAGTACGCATGCGCTAATCACAAAGAGATAAAAAAGACAATCAAAGGTAAGAAGCAGAAAGAATTCAGCAGCAGACTGCAATGATTTTTTAACATGTGCTTATTGCATTGCGGCAGATGAAGCGGCACGGCTGAGCCAGACGTATTTCAGGTCGCGCCGATCCATAGCATTCAGCGCATAGCCTTGAACATCTTTTGAAAGCAGTTTTTCATCACGGTCATAGACAAGAAGCAACAGCGGGGCGTCGTTAAGGGCAAGTGCTTCAGCTTCTGCATAAAGGCGGTAGCGCAAAGAGTCATTAAGGGTTAGCAAGGCTTGTTCAAAGAGCGCATCAAAATTTGCATTGCGATAGCGTTGCATATTCGGATAACTGATGGCGCTGGTATCGGCAGGGACAAACTTGCCATAGAGCAGATTGAGGAAATTTTCAGGTTCAGGATAATCAGCTACCCAACCTAGGAGGAAAAATGCTGCACGACCTGATTCGCACTTCTCTAAATGCTCCGACCACGAAAGTGGCGCAAGGCGAATCGTGATATTCAGGTGCTGGTGCAGCGATGTCTGAATAAATTCAGCAAGGCGACGGTTACGAGTGTTTGTAGAATCGTAATAGAGCGAGAGTGTGGGAAACCCTTTGCCATCTGGATAGCCGGCGCTAGCAAGCAAGGCACGCGCTTTGTCTGGGTTAAAGGCTTCAAGTTTGAGAAGGTTGCTCGATTTGGCTTTATCGCTTTTGAGGGGTTTGCTGAAGATTTGAGCTCGAGTCGTATCATAGGCTACGAGTGCAGGAGGTACTAAGCCGCGCGTAGCAGCATATTTGCTAGCTTGTATTTCATCGGATGCGATGACGAGCTTAGAGATCTCAGCACGATGAAGTGCAAGAGAAAATGCTTGTCGTACGCGTACATCATTGAAAGGAGGGAGAGCACAATTCATTCCGCAAAATTGCACCGAGAGCGAGGGCGTCGAGAAAAGTCTGAAGCGCTCTTGATAGTCGGGCGCAAGTGTGTCATGAGGTAAAACTTGCTGGCGAATGTCGCTGGAGAAGCGACTCATCTCTAAAATCTCTCCGCGTTGCAGCGCTGCAAGTTGTGCCGGTTCACTGCGTGAAAAATAAAGTGTAATCTCATCAAGGTAGGGTAGGGCATTGCCATGTGTGTCTTTCTGCCAGTAGCGCGGATTGCGTTTGAGTTTAAGAAAATCTGCTCCGAATTCTTCAAACATAAATGGACCGGTGCCCACAGGGTGTTTGGTGAAATTGGCGCCGTAGTAATCGACGGCTTCACGTGGAATGATATAGCAAAAGGCTGAAGCCAGTGTCATCAAAAAAGGAGCAAAAGGTTTGGTGAGGCGAATTCGGAAGCGTCGCTCGCTGAGCACTTCAAAGCCACGCACACCAAAAAGTTTAGGCTGGCGGTTTTCGGTGCGCGCCAAGAGTTGCTCTTCGTAAAATTCTGTGGCGCCTTCCACTTTATCACGAAAAACCCAGAATCCTTTGGTCTGAGTAGCAGGATGACAAACCCGCTCAAAGGAATACTTAACATCCGCTGCGGTCAGTTTGCGTCCTACGCCTTGTGGAAAGCAGCGATCGTTGTGGAAAAAAACACTGTCGCGCAGCGTGAAGGTATAAAACAGCCCGTCGTCAGAAATCTCCCAACTCTCTGCTAGTTCGGGCACGGGTGAGAGGGTGGTTGGATCAAGATCAATCAGTAAGTCATAGAGTTGATGCGCAGCGTGTTGCGAGACATTCTCAATAAGTTGTACAGGATCGAGTGTGGTCAGCGGTTGCAGTTCCGCATAGGCATAAGGTCCACCATAGACCTTCCCACCTGATGCAATACGGTATTCATAGACCTTTTCCGTGTGTTTTGTCTCTTTGGGCTGACTGCATGAGAGCCAGAAAAGCGTACAGACTGCAAAAGAGAACAGAACGAAAACTTTCATTAAAATTTGCGGACGTTGTGATTGACTTATGCAAAGATACAACCTTAGAGCAATTTCAGCACCCTCTAAAGCAGATGCTGAACGTGCTCAGTCTATCACAATTTCCATTTCATCATAGCCGACGCGGATGTGTTCGGGCAGCATGGCTTCAAGTTCAGCGTGTCCGACTTCGTGGCTCATGTGGATGAGCACTGCTCGGCGTGGCTGAATGCGTTCAATGTAAGAGAGTGTTTCGGAAAGACAAGCATGCGTCGGATGTGGTGTGAGCCGAAGACAATCAATTAGCAAGACATCCAGATTATACAAGCGTTCGTAGGAATGTTCAGGCAGGGTTTTGCAATCCGTCAGGTATGCGAAGTTGCCGATGCGGTAGCCATAAATCATAATTTTGCCGTGTCCGACGTCGATTGGAGTAACTTCGACGCGCTTGCCATGTTTTTCAATCACGAATGGGGCGTCAACCACGTGCATCGTCAGTGCAGGCAAGCCCCATTTGAGATTTTGTTCACTGAACGCATAGCCGAATCGGCGCATGACTTCAGGCTCGCATTGTGGGGATGTGTAAAAATCAATTGCGGCTTGTTGCGCCGTACTAAAGGCGCGAATATCATCTAATCCAAAAAGGTGATCGAAATGGTGATGCGTTTGCAAAACGGCATCAATGCGCTGCACGCGACTGCGCAGCATTTGTTGGCGAAAGTCAATCGAAGTATCAATCAGAATAGAAAGTCCAGCGGTTTCAACAAGTGCAGAGCAGCGCAAGCGTTTATCACGAGGGTCGGTTGAGGTGCACACACGGCATTGGCAGAGTGGTACAGGAATACCTTGCGAGGTACCCGAACCCAAAAGTGTAACTTTCATAAGGTTAAGCAATCATGTTGTCGAACGCGGTAACGTATCCTCACTGTTTTTGGTGGACACTTCCTCATCAATGAGTTTTCGCACTTGTGGTGTAATGAAGATATTGCCAACACCGATGCGAGAGAGTGCTCTTGCAATCGTCGAGATGCGTCCTTCAATCGGCAGAAATTTATTGACGACTAAAATTTTTTCTTCATGCACGCGACAATCTCCACCGACAAAATTACCCTTTTCGTAGCGAATGCGGTAACCAAGTTTCTTGGCAATATCTTCGAGTTCTTGAAGAATATCTTGTTTTCTCATTGAGATTTGCAGTGGCAAACAGGATTCGTTAAAAAGTAATTCCCGCCGTTAAGGTGTGCGAGAGAAATCCATAACTAAATTGCGTATTCGTTGCAAAATTCATGGCACTGGTACGAAAGCGATAAGTGAAAGCTAAGCCGATATTGCCGAGCAGATACGGAATTTGAACAGTGGCATCACCTACGATACCGCTTCCAAAACCAACGACAGGACTAAACCCTTGGGAGGCAATAGCAATATAGCCTTCGACTTTAGCTTGTGTAATCCAAGTTTTGCTTTGATATGCAACACCGATGCCTGCACCAATTCCAACTGTGGCTAAACTCAGGTTATTTGTCCCTGCGGTTTGAGGGCTAGGTGTGGTTGAAGCAGCAACGAGGTCAGCGACGGTAGCAAAGCAAATCAACGGTCGCAGCGCATCGAGTGTGGGAGGAAAGAAGAAAAAATCAAAGTCAAACTTTGCGCCGCCGCTCACCAGCGTAACAGCGTCAGGAAAGTTTGTGATGTTACCAACTGAGTAGTCAATGTAAAGCATAGCGTTGTCTAATCGCGCCAGTGCTGAGAGTGTTGCACGAGTGATGACAAAGGGCAACTGAGCGGTATTGCTCGAAAGCGGTTGCAGTGATGCAAACGGCGTGATGCCTACTTCAATGCTGCGAAAAGAAATTTCACGCGGGCGTTCGCGGATGTCGTCTGAACTGGCTTCACCGAGCACTTGCGCATAAAGCGGCAGCGCCGAAAAAGACAGCAAACCGCACAGCAGCAACGTTTTGAGATAAGTTTGCATGTCGGCAGTCATGGTTAAGGAAAATTCATGGCGCACGATGCACTTTCAATCCGGCTTGTGCAACTGGACGCACGATGATTTCATCAATGTCTACATGCGCCGGACGTGATGCAACAAAGACAATGCACTCTGCAATGTCTTCCCCTGTGAGCGGCGTCATACCACGATAGACTTGTCTGGCTTTATCGCTATCGCCACGGTAACGCACGAGACTAAACTCAGTTTCAACAAGTCCGGGAGAAATCAGGCTGACACGAATGTTAGTCCCAAGCAACTCGAGGCGCAAGACTTCAGAAATAGCTCTGACACTAAATTTTGAGGCGCAATAGACACTACCACCTTCATAAGGCATGTGACCAGCTACACTGCCCAAGTTGATGATGTGTCCGCTGTTTCGTGGTAGCATCTCTCTTAGCGCCAGTTGAGAGAGTCGCAACAGACCATAGACATTCGTTTCAAACACTTCACGCATATCCGCTTCTTTGACATCGGGGATTTTGTCGACGCCACGTGCAAGACCGGCGTTGTTGATGAGTACATCGATCTTGCCAAAAGCTTTGATAGATTCATTGATAAAAGCTGAGCAACTTTCGGCACAAGTTACATCAAGGGTGAGAGGTAGAACTCGAACGCCGTAGTGATGATGAAGGTCGGTGGCAAGCGCCGCCAGTTTATCCTTGCGCCGAGCTCCGAGTACCAGTGATGCGCCTTCACGCGCAAAAACTTGAGCCGTAGCTCGTCCAATACCTGCGCTCGCACCGGTGATAAGAACAACTTTATCTTTGAGCGACATGAATTGAAGTTTTCTAAAATGCAAATATAATGCTTGTGTTGCACTTTTCGGCAGCAGAACTTATCCCTTGAAAATGACTTACATCACGTATTTTTGAAAAAACAGCTGGCAAAATCACATGACGAGCAATGAACAAAGACCTGATTTTCAATACCCATATGTCGCATGCCGTCATCATTGACGGACAAACTTACTTACCGACAAACTATCTGGTCAAATACAGAAATATCCTTGAACTGCTCACGGAGCAAACAAAGCGGCATCGCAACGATATCTTCATCACATTTTATGCCAGTGGGGGCGTAGCGATGCGATACACATACGAAGAATTTCAGCGCAAAGTCTTTCAGACGGCAAACTACTTGCGTGCACAAGGCTTGATTGAAGAAAACCGTGTGGCAACCGTGTCGCACAACCACATTGATACTGTAGTACAGTATTTTGCCGCATGGTGCGCTGGTATGACCGTTGTGCCTATCAATGTCAGCGAAACCCCAGAGCGCATAAAGTACATTCTGGAAAATGCAGATGTGCAACTGGCTTTTGTGCGCGATGAATACATGCCAATGATTCAAAACTTAGGGCTCGACCTGAAACTTCTGCCTTCAAGTGATTTTGAGCAAACCATTTCTGCGTTCCCAGACGAGTTTGGACAAGCTCAAATTATTGACACACGTGCTAAGCCAAGAGAAACTGTAGATGAAACACATGCCACCTACGCTGACCTTGAAACCGAGGCACTCATTGTCTACACCAGTGGCACAACGGGATTGCCTAAAGGTGTCGTGCTCACACAGTATAACTTGCTGGTCGATGCGGATGCTATTGCGACATGGCACGGCTTAAAAGAGGGCGATGTCATGATGTGCGTCTTGCCGATTCATCATGTCAATGGCACGGTCGTTACGCTGATAACCCCGCTCTATTACGGCGGTGCGGTGGTATTAAATCAAAAATTTCAAACGGAGGTATTCTTTGAGCGCATTGCAACCGAAAAAGTAAAAATCGTGAGCGTGGTACCAACTTTGTTGCAATTTCTGTTGCACGCAAATATCGACCTCTCCAAGTATAACCTGATGCATTTTAGTCACTTTATTTGCGGCGCCGGACCGCTCACGGTGGAACTTGCTATGGCATTTGAGAAACGCTATGGCTTGAAAATTATTCATGGCTATGGCTTATCGGAAACAACCTGCTACTCTTGTTTCTTGCCTCTGGATTTGAGCGAAGAAGAGCATCGAAAATGGCTCAGCGAATTTGGTTTTCCCTCTATTGGTGTGCCAATACCACCAAACGAAATGGCAATTTTTAATAACCGTGGTGAAAAAGTGCGTGAAGGCTGGCGCGGTGAAATTGTCATTCGCGGGCATAATGTCATGAAAGGCTATCACCAAAATGAAGAAGCAAATGTTAAGGCATTTGAAAAAGGCTGGTTTCACACTGGTGATGAAGGATTTTTCAAGACTGATGAAAAAGGCAGAAAATTCTTTTTCATTACAGGGCGAATTAAAGAACTAATTATTCGTGGTGGTGTTAATATCTCACCATTTGAAATTGACGAAGTGCTTTGCGGCATCGAGGGCGTTAAAGCTGCAATTGCCGTAGGATTTGAAAATGATTGGTATGGCGAAGAGGTTGGGGCACTGGTTCAACTTAAAGATGGCGCAAAACTTACAGGCGAGGAAATTATTAAAAAATGTGCTGAAAAATTGCCGTTCAACAAATGCCCAAAAGTCGTGCTCTTCAGCGATGAAATTCCAGTAACTTCAACAGGAAAATATCAACGCAATAAAGTCAAAGATTTATTTAAGCAGTGGAAAACCGTGCAGTTTAAGCAGAATTAAAAAACAACTTACCTTATGGCACTCTTAGAAGTAGGCACAATAGCACCAAGTTTTAAGACCATTGACCAAAACGGTGAGCCCGTTGCATTAGAGGATTTTAGAGGCAAGAAAGTTATTCTGTATTTTTATCCGAAAGATGATACGCCGGGCTGCACAAAAGAAGCCTGCGCATTTCGTGATAACTTCCCAAAATTCAAAAAACTCAACGTGGAAGTGCTAGGAGTGAGCATCGACGACGAAAAAAAACACAAAAAATTCGCAGAAAAATACAATTTGCCGTTCCGACTTTTAGCAGACACGGAGAAAAAAATTGTACAAGATTATGGCGCTTGGGGCGAAAAAAGTCTCTACGGAAAAAAATATATGGGTACGAACCGAATAACTTACCTCATCGATGAAAATGGAAAAATCGAGCATGTCTTCCCAAAAGTCAAACCTGAAACACATGCTGAAGAATTACTAAAACTACTGTCAGAAAAAAAGAAATGAGAGCTATCGTAGTGGAAAAGTATGGTGGCGCAGGAGAATTAAAATGTCAAGAGTATCCTGTGCCATCTCTCAAAGCAAATGAAGCGCTGGTCAAGTTGCATGCAATTGGCGTCAATTACATTGATATTTATCATCGTACAGGACTCTATCCGCAAACCTTGCCTTTTATCTTAGGCATGGAGGGCGCCGGTGTCGTAGAAGCTGTCGGAGAAAATGTAACCCTTGTGAAAAAAGGCGACCGTGTTGCCTATACGGGTCGACTCGGTACTTATGCAGAGTATCATGCTGTGCCAGAAACGCAATTGGTGCAATTGCCTCAATCGCTCTCGTTTGAACAGGGCGCTGCAGCAATGCTGCAAGGTATGACTGCACACTACCTTATTACAACGACCTACCCCCTAAAACAAACCGATACCGCATTGATTCATGCGGCAGCAGGCGGTGTAGGATTGCTGCTGGTTCAACTTGCAAAAATGCGCGGTGCGCGTGTCATCGCTACCGTCTCCACCGAAGAAAAAGCTGCACAAGTAAAAAAAGCAGGGGCAGATGAAGTCATCATCTATTCCACACAAGACTTTGTGTCTGAAACCAGAAGGCTGACGGCAAACGAGGGCGTAGATGTGGTGTATGATTCCGTAGGCAGAGACACATTTGAAGGGAGCTTGAGCGTACTCAAACCACGCGGAATGTTCGTCTCATTTGGCAATGCAAGCGGCTTGATTCCACCGTTTAGCCCACTGCTACTGAGTCAAAGAGGATCGCTATTTATGACTCGCCCTACGCTAGCACACTACACCGCTACACGCGAGGAACTCCTGTGGCGTGCTCATGAAGTTTTCTCATGGATTCAAAGCGGTGCATTGAAGCTATTTGTCTACACACGCCTGCCACTGAGCCAAGCCAAAGATGCCCACCAGTTGCTTGAAAGCCGCAAAACCACTGGAAAAGTCTTGCTTGAGCCCTGAATGCTAGCACGACCTTTGCTATATTTGCACTAACACAAACATTACAAAAAAAATGAACGCAGAGTGCTTCTCCATCGATGCGCAAGTCAACACAGTGTATGACGTCCCGATTGAGAAAGAATCCCTCATGCAATTCCTGTCGCAACCAAAGACATTTGAAGAGTATATGCCATCGGTGCGTGCCGTGAAGTTAATTGGCAAAAGCGATAGCGGCTTACCGCTCTATGAATGGCAGTATGATGTTGATATGCCACTTGCACCAACATTGCACATAAGCATTCCGACCGAATTTTGCAGAAACGGCGCTGTCTTTACGCACCATACGCCAGACCAAAATGCGCATGATTGGATGATGTGCAAATTGACATTTGAACATGCAGAGCATAGTTCACCAAGCAATCCACACACACTGGTCAGAATGCATTTGCATATCCGATTGAGGCGTGCATCGGGCACAGATTTTCACCCGTTAGGGGCGTTTATGGGACAAGCCTTTATGTGCAGTCAGATGAAAAACCGAATGCAGGCAATTGCTGACACATTTGTGCAAAAAAGTGTAAATGCACTCTATGAGAAAATCAAAAGGGGTGAATAGTCAAGAAAAGCAAGGTGAAGATGTCAAGAATCGAGATTACGGTGCGCTACGGCAATGGAAAAGAAAAGCATGTTACAATTGAAACTGAGAATGTCACGCAGCGTTCGCTGCAAGACCTCGCGCTTGATGAAGGTGTGCAAATTGGTGGCGCATGCGGGGGAATAGGACTTTGCACAACCTGCCGTGTGCAGGTTACAAGCGGGGCAGAGCACTTGCCGCCCTTGACACGCGCTGAAAAAGAGTTTCTGGCGCAAAAATTGTTAAAACCACAAGAACGCTTAGCATGCCAAATTGCCCCACAAAGTGATTTGAGTGTCGTCTTAGATAAATGAATCATGATGAAATTAGCTCTGCTTGCGCTGCTTCTGACGCTGAGTTGCTTTGCCTTGAATTGTGCCACACAGCGCCCGGAAAAATCTACATCTGTTCCAACCTATCAAACGCCTACACTGACATTAGATTCTGCGCTAATCCAGCTCTACGAGCGGGCAGCACGCATGGCTCAGGAGGTACAAACACTCGAGGGATATGGCAATGTAGAAATTGATGCGCCAGAATTGCGTCAGTCGCTGGGATGCCTCATCAAAGCAAAACGCAACGAAAGTATTCAGATTGTGCTAACCGCATTTTTCGGCATCGTTGCAGCACAGACCCTGCTGCGCACCGATAGTGTCTTTGTGCATATTCCACTCCAGAATACACTCCTAATTGGGCAAAACAGTCCCGAAAACCTGCGACGCACAACAGGCATTGATGCAACTTTCAAAGATGCCGCTAATGTGTTTCTGGGCGCACCTGAACTGACAATGCCACTCGATTCACTTGAGAGTGTAACGAGAGAGAGCAATGCATTCATCTATACCTTTCGTGGCAAAGAAGGCTTTCGAGTTGTGGCAATCGACTCAGCGACCGCATGCGTGCGCGCACTTGCACAACTCGATACCGCCAAACGCGTGCGACTTCAAACTTTCTTTGAAGAGCCAGAACCGATTCAAAACGGTAAGACAGCAGTACTGCTACCGAAGCGAACGGTAGTAGAAACGTTTGAGTATCCACAAGAGCATCAGAGCGTTAAGGCAGCACTTGCACGGCGCGTGAAAATTGCCTATACATCACGCATGCTTAATGATTCAAATTTTGTGGTAACTTTCGCTATGCCGCGCTATGCTGTGATGCGCCGCATTGAAGATGTGTGGCTCTTTTCAAAATGAAAAGTCGTAGTGTGGCAGTGCAAACCCAAACGAAAAGTTTATGCTGATACCGCGACCTATTTTGCTCTACGATGGATATTGCAACCTGTGTATTCGCCTTGTGCGCTGGCTTGAAGCAATGAATCAAGACGGGGAGCACTACCGAATGGAGTTTGTCCCATTTCAACATGCTGCTGAGCTCATTGCGCAATTTGCCTTGAAAGAAGAAGCGTTACGCTCGAGCTTACATGTAATTGATGAGCAAGGCAGAGTTTATCAGCGCTCGGCTGCAATAGAAAAACTCTCTGAAAAATTTCCGCTGCTCAAATTTGCAAGCCCAATCTGGAAAGTTGAATTTGCTGATGCGCTCTATGATACTGTAGCTGAAAATCGTTACAAACTCTTTGGCTGCGCTGAAGCATGTTATATCTCTGCGCATAGAGAGCAGAAAAGTAACACTGCTGATACTTTGTCGAACCCTAATCCATGATGAGAGATTATGAAAATTTTGCACACCGCAGATATTCATGTCGGATATGAAACACACGGTCGGCACGACACAAAGTCGGGGCTCAATTCGCGCTGGCTAGATATGCAAAAATGCCTTGAATTTATGGTGCAAAAGGCACTTGAGGAAGATATTGATCTCTTTCTCTTTTGCGGCGATGCCTACAAAGACTCACTGCCGACACCAACTGAACAGCGAATTTTCGCACGCGCTTTGAGACCGCTGCTCGATAAAGGTATTCCAACGGTATTTATCGCAGGCAATCATGACTATCCAGTTGCAGCAGGAAAAGCGAATGCCTTACAAATTTTCCCCGACCTGCACGATAAAGTCTATCTTTTTTCAAAACCGCGTCATCATGATTTTGAGACAAAATCTGGAAAAATCAGGATTATCGGATTACCTTGGCCCATGCGAAACATGCTTGCGGGGCAAAAAGAATATCTGGACAAAACATCAGAAGAATTAAACGCACTGATGCACGAAATCTACGCTGATTTTATTGAAAGTGAAGCCGAAAAAATCCGAAATGAAAATTTACCTTATCCTGCTATTCTTGCTGCGCATGTACATGTGGCTGATGCAATCATTTCCGAAGGCTCAGAGCGAATCAGCAGTAGAGACCCGATGTTCAATGTTGCGGTCTTAGCCAAGCGAGAGTTTAGTTACGTGGCTTTAGGTCATATTCACAAGCACCAAGATTTGAACGAAGGGGCGGTGGAGCGTGGCGAGCCGCCAGTGGTGTATTCGGGGAGCATTGAGCGTATCACATTCTCTGAAGAAAAAGACCCGAAAGGATTTGTCATCGTAGAGCTTGATGAGCACAAGCGTGCAACTTATCGCCATGTGCAAACCCCTGCACGTCCAATGCAGACCATCAAAATCGACATCAGAGAAAAAGCTGACAATGAAGTGATGCAAGAAGTTCAGAAGACTCTAAATCGCTACAATACAACAGACGCGATTGTGCGTATCAATATCGAGTGCAGGAAAAATCAGCAACGCCTTGTCGACTTCGCAGAAATTAAAAAGTTGCTCTCATGCTTCAATCTCTTGCCGATTCAATTCAAGGTTCATCAAGAAGAAAGTGTGGAAGATAGTCGCCGCCGAGCTATTGCACGTGCTTCCACTATGCGTGAAGCCTTCTCACGCTATATTGATGCTCGTGAAGATCTTGTGCCAAAAAAAGACAAACTCCTCGCAAAGTTTGATGAACTAGAGCGCAAATTAGACCGTGTCGTTTGAAACTCAAGAGTGAAGTGCAAAAGCAGTGAGAGAACTCATTTGCTTATTGCGCTTCAAGGCGTAAAATTTCAAGCGGCGGCTTGGTAACCACATCACGACTGATAAGAACACCAATCAGAACAGTAAGACCAACAACGACAAAATAGCCAACAACAAGAGGAAAGATTGAGGGCAAAAACACTGTCTCAAAGACGAAATACGCCAGTGCCCAACTGCCAAGAAGCGCAAGTCCGAAGCCGGAGAGCACAGCAAAGCTGCCTAAAAACACATACTCGACTACCATAATCTGTGTAACCTGTTTCTGGCTTGCGCCAAGCGTGCGCAATAAAACGCTTTCCTTCATACGCTGGTAGCGACTTGTAAGCACTGCTCCAACTAACACCGTTAAGCCTGTAACAATACTGAAGAGCGACATAAAGCGAATCACCAAAGAAATTTTGTCTAAAATTTTGTCGAGAGTATTGATGATGAGCTCAAGGTCAATGATTGAGACATTAGCAAAAGACTGCACGACAGCTTGCTGGACTTTTGCGGAAACTGCCGTGGAAGGTGTGCGCGTAACAAGTGCATAAAACTGTGGCGCGTCATTGAGCACGCCGTCGGGAAAAAGCAGCGTAAAAGCAGGCTGGACACGACGAAAATCCACGCGGCGAATGCTCCCGATATAAGTTTTGATGAGCACGCCTTGAACATCAAAGACCAGTTCATCACCCAATTTCAGCCCTTGACTTTGAGCAAAGAAATCTGACACAGAAATCAGCACAGAGTCATCAGGTGAATGCACTTTGCCAAGGAAACGTCCAGCAATAAGCTGCTCTGTCTCAAGCAGTGAATCACGGTAGGTAGCGCGAAATTCTGCACGCAAAAAGGAGTTTTCTGAAATCGTGGTATCACGTTGCAGTTCCTTGCCGTTAAGGGCATGAAGACGCATTGTAACAACGGGAATGGTTTGCAGAACGGGCATCTCAAAAGATTGAACAAGTTTTTCTACGCCCTCTCTTTGATCTGGCTGAATATCAAACATGACCATGTTAGGCTGTTTCCTGCCAGTGCCAACGAGTGAAACTTCACCTAACAAAGTAATTTGTGAAAAGTAAATGGTGGAAATAAGAAATGTGCCGAGTCCAAGTGAGACAATAAGAACTAAAGTTTGATTGTTAGGTCGGTAAAGGTTAGCTAAGCCTTGTCGCCAGACATAACTCCATGAAGAAGGAAAAAACGCGCGTGCAGTGCGCATAAGTAAGTGTGCGACAAGTGCAAGAAGTCCAAATGATACGCCGATAGATAAGGCAAAAAAGACGCCTGTTATCCAACCGGTGCGTAGCGAAACGGTCTGCGAGATGGAAAAAAGTAAAATGCAGCCTGCGATGAAAAGATAAACAAGCCAACGTAGGGCATCTTTGGGCACAGCCGTCTCTTCAAATGCTGCGCGCAATACCAACAGTGGTGATATCTTGCGAATGCGGAGCAAAGGTAGGAGTGCAAATGCCAGCGACATGCCAAGACCAATGCCCAAGCCTTGCAGCACGGCTTTAGGTGAGAAGGCAAATTCGATTTTAACCGGCAAAAAATCGCCTAGAATAGAGGGCAACAGAAGTTGCACGCCAATCCCTAAAAAAGCGCCTAGTGAGGAGCCAATCAGTCCCATCACGGCAGCTTGAATAAGGTAAATGAAAAAGGTTTGTGCAGTGCTTGCGCCCAGACAGCGCATCACAGCGATGGTGCTAAGTTTTTGTTTAACATAGACATTCACAGCGCTTGCTACACCAATGCCGCCAAGCAGAAGGGCAATGAACCCCACGAGATTTAGAAACCGATAGAGATTTTCGACCGAGCGACCGAGTGCAGCCTGACGCGATTCAGCTGTAATGAGCGAGACCTGCTCTTTTTCAAGTTGTGGACGAAGCAGAGTCGTCAGAGCTGTGAGATCTTTTTCGGGCGGAAATTTGAAATAGGCTTTGTAGGTTGCTCTGCTGCCATATTGAATGAGTTTGGTATCTGCTAAAGTCTCAAGCGGAATGTAGATGCGTGGACCAACTAGTGCGGTTACGACCGCTTCACCTGCAACTTCCTTTAGGGCACCAGCGATTGTAAAATAAGCCTCGCCAAGTTTGAGTGTATCGCCGACCTCAGCGCCAAACTGAATCATCAAGGCTTCATCGACTAACGCTTGAAAGCCCTTGCGAAAAGAGCTTGCTGCACTATCGGGGTCTGTGATGAGTGCGCCATAGTAAGGAAATCTGCCCTGCAGTGCACGCACTTGAGAAAAGCGCGTGTTCCCGCTCTTGGTGAAATACGCCATAGAGGAAAAGCTCACTTCAAGTGAATGCTCACCAAGTGAATCGATAAGCTGCTTGAGTGCAGGAGAGAATTTTTGGCGCGATTCAAATTGCAAGTCTGCCCCTAAAAGCGATTTAGCTTGCTGTGCAACAGCGCGTTGCAAGTTTTCACCAAGTGCTGTAATGGCAACGAGTGCGGCTGTGCCCAGCACAATGGACGACATAAAAAACAGCAACTTGCGTCGGTGTGTGCGGCTATCGCGCCACGCCATTTTCCAAACAAAGGCATCGAAGAGCATCGTGGCTATAGCGTTAAATGTTTTAGGAGGCATCAAGACTTGCCGAGCTTGCAGAAGCTACAAGGCGTTCATCGCTGATGACTGAGCCACCTTTCAAGCGAAGAATGCGCTGTGTTTTTTGGGCAAGTTCGAGATTATGCGTTACCACGACAAGCGTTGTGCCTTTATCACGGTTGAGTTCAAAGAGCAGTTGTTCAATTTTTTCGCTGGTCTCTGCGTCAAGGTTGCCGGTCGGTTCATCTGCAAAAAGGATTTTGGGGCGGTTGATAAATGAGCGCGCAATAGCAACACGCTGTTGCTCACCGCCAGAGAGTTGCGCAGGGTAGTGTGAAAGGCGATGTCCTAAGCCAACGCGCTCCAAGAGTTCTATGGCATCACGCCGCGCCTGTTTTTCACCACGCAATTCCATTGGCACCATGACGTTTTCCAATGCGGTCAGTGTCGGAATGAGTTGAAAACTTTGGAAGATAAACCCGACAAATTGATTGCGTACGCGCGCGCGCTCATCTTCACTGAGCATATCGAGCACAGTGCCACAAAGCGTAATTGAACCAGAAGTTTGTCGGTCAAGACCAGCGCAAATGCCAAGCAGAGTGGTTTTGCCGCTGCCCGAAGGACCTACAATCGCGCAGGAATCACCCTCATTGAGCGCGAATGAAACATCATTTAGAACGGTAAGAAATCCTTCACCACTGCGGTAGGTTTTCGTTAAATGTTCGGCAAGAAGGACTGTGGACATACCGATAAAATTAGTGCAGAAAAAACATCAAACGATTTCTTACTAGAACTACACGATGTACTTAATCAGTTCATCGGCGTATTGCTCTGTGGTTGCGTGTCCCTTGAGGTCGGGTGTGAGCACTTTGCCTTCGCCCATCACACGATAAATTGCACTGGTAATGCGTTCTGCGGCATGGTGTTCGTTAATGTGCTGCAGCATCATGACCGCTGAAAGCAGCATTGCTGTTGGGTTTGCAATACCTTTGCCAGCAATGTCGGGCGCAGAGCCATGCACAGCCTCAAAGACACAAGCTTCGGTGCCAATGTTTGCGCCGGGTACGACGCCCAATCCACCTACAAGTCCAGCGCATAAATCCGAGACAATATCGCCGTAGAGATTTTCAAGTACCATCACATCAAAACGCTGTGGATTGAGCACAAGTTGCATGCAGCAATTGTCTACGATGACTTCGTCGTATTGAATCTCAGGGTAATCTTTGCTAACCTCTTGGCAGCATTTGAGAAAAAGTCCATCGGCAAGTTTCATAATGTTGGCTTTGTGGATAGCGCTGACTTTTTTGCGATGATGTGTGCGGGCATATTCAAAAGCAAACTTTGCAATGCGTGTTGAGGCTTCGCGTGTGATCACCTTCGAGGCTTGAATGACGCCCGGCGCAATTTCATTTTCAATGCCGGCATAAAGGCTTTCAGTATTTTCGCGCACAACAACAATATCAACCCCTTCATACTTTGCGCCAGCACCGGGCAGTGTCTTGACAGGACGCAAGTTAGCGTAAAGATTCAGTGTTTTGCGCAGTTGCACATTGACAGACTTGAAGCCCTTTCCCACTTCCGTGGTCAGTGGACCTTTCAGAGCAACTTTATTACGCAGAATCGAGTCAAGTACTTCTTGTGGCAGCGGGTCGCCGTATTTTTCGACGGCGGCTTTGCCAGCAAGATATTCTTCCCATTCGATTTTAACGCCCGTCGCAGCAATGATGCGCTTGACAGCATGTGTGATTTCAGGACCGATGCCATCGCCGGGCAAGAGTGTGATGGTGTGCGACATACAAAGCAAGTTTTTTGAGGTTGTATGAACCAATTGAAATGTACAGGGCGAGACAGCGCTTAGACGCTTGAATTAAAGCTACATAGCTCAATTCTATCGATGCAAAGATAACAAACCTTGACGCTCTGCCATGATGAGGCGCAAGACTTTTTTTCATGGAAAGTAAGCTCGAGTGCATGGAGTTAGGCTCAACGAGCAGCGAGTGCAGACCGCAAAAGTCTGCCGTCTTGGCTTACTCTGAAAACTTGCGCCAAAGATAAAGGAGAGCAGAAAGCAAAAGCGAAATCAAAATGGATGTGCCGAGCGGAAAGTAGAAGCTAAAATTTTCTCGCTCAATTTTGAAGTCAAGCGGCAAGCGACCCAGCCAGTTGAATGCAGAAATTTTTGGCGCAAAGTAAAATGCAGCACCAAGAAGCAGCAGAAGAGCGCCAAGTCCCATTAACAATTTACCGAGTTCTGACATTGCAAAACTTTTTGACAAATTTAAGTTCGTATATTAAATTGCACTTCTCAAAAAATTTAAGCAATTCAAAAAAGTCAAAGTCAAGAGGCAAAGATATGCATATAGCGCACATCATTGTCGTTGTAGCCACGATGATTGTTTCAATCTTGTTGATTTTGGTCGTACTCCTGCAAAGCAGCAAGGGTTCGGGCTTAGCTGGTGCTTTTGGTATTGGAATGGGGGCAACACAAGTGTTAGGGGTGCGCCGTACAGCAGATATTCTAAGTCGTACAACAACTTACCTTGCCATTACTTTTATGTTGCTTTGTGTCGCAGCAGAATTTACGACACGCTTAAGCAAAGAAGAGACTCCACAGGAGAGTATCATTCAGAAGAGTGCACCAAAGACCACCCCAACTTTGCCTTCGCTGCCATCGACAGGATCTTTACCGAAAGACGAGGCGCCTGCTGCGCAGCCAAGCGACTCTGGCAAGTAAGCACATGAGACTTGCATCCGTAGCTCAGTTGGTAGAGCAGCTGACTCTTAATCAGCGGGTCCTAGGTTCGAGTCCTAGCGGATGCACAGAAAATCTCTCACGCCTGCTGTTCATACCATACTGTGCGTTTGCCTATGCTGTTTGAGTGATGCTGGTCTGCGGTCCTGAAGGCTTCTTCAAAATCTAAAACTTGCGGTAAAGACGATATTGCTATTGCGAACGGTTTCATTCACCACGCGAGAGCCGCTATACAATCTGCCTTGCATGTTTTGCGTGGAGAAAAGATAGGCGATATCAATTGAGAGTGTTTGCTGAAAAAGAAAGCCGGCACCAAAACTCAAAGTTTGTCGTGCATCTGCAAGTGAGGTGCTGAGGCGCTCATTGGGATTGTCAGAGAGTCGGTAGCGGAACGGTGTCTGTTGAATTGTGTAGCCAGCACGCAAGCGCAGCGGCAGCGATAAGGGGCGAGCTTCAAGTCCAATCGATGCTCCAAACGCACCTTGTAATTCCGATGCAATAACACGGTTGATATCAGCAAATGAGATAGCATCACTGCTGTAAGAGAGTTGTGTCCAATCACGGTAGTTAAATTCTGTCCCTAGCGTAAAAAAGGATTCTTCAAATGAGAGGCTAATTCCAAAGACCCAAGGTGTTTGCAAGCGATATTCTATGTTGCTTGTGGGAAGTGCGTCATTAAAGACTGCGCGAGTTGCGCCATCGGGCGGGCGTTCATAGCGTGTTTGCAAACTTGTACTGAATCTATCTTTCAATTCAAGCAGCAATGGTGTTTCCAGTGTAAGACCAAATCGCCAATTGTTGTCAGCGCGATAGAGCAGTCCAGCTTTGATATTCCAGCCAGAGGCATCGGTTTCGAACTCTTCAGAAAGTGTCAGAGAAAGAAAATTGGGGTAGATGTTATTCTCGTCGCTCTCGGTGAAGTTACGGCTAAAAGTGTAACGCGAGCTTATGAGATTGAGTGTAGCGCCAACAAAGAGCGCGGGCGCAACTTCGATTGCTGCAGAAATTGAAAATGCATTTGCACCACCATCTTCCAATAGGTTAGAGCGCTGCAGAACTTGACCACGATTGATAATAGGATCGACATACTGTCCGTTTCTGTCGTTGATAAGGAAATGATTAAATGCGAGGGCGCCCACGTCATCAAGTAAAATGCGTTGTTGCGAATCGAAACGGGGCGTGAAAGAAAGAAACCAATCGCTAATGCTGCCTGAGGGATTAAAGGCAGTGGCATTTTGTGCGGCACGGAAGTTTCTTAGTCGATTGTAGCCTGCAGCAACGACAAAACTGCCTTGGTAGGTCGGAAAAGGCACAACAAGACCGATGCTGTTGAGCGCGTTGCCTGAATTTGTAGCAGTGTTGCTGACATCAAGGTAAAGTGCATCGGCGCTGTATTGGAAAAAGTCGAAGCCGAGTGTTACCTCAAAACGCTTGATTTGTCCAAGTCCAGCGGGGTTGAAGAAAACGGCAGCGTAGTCGTCGGAAATAGCGCTGTATGCTGGTCCAATAGCGATGGCGCGTGCGCCAATGCCATGACCGTGTTGCGCTTGGCGCAGGGCATCGAGTTCATTTTGAGCCTGCAGCGTTGAAGCACAAAAAAGTAACAGAAATGGCAGCAAAATGAGGCGCGATATCATAGCCTAACATTTGGGTTTAGTTGAGAGAAAAGCATTGTTAATGCCACAAGCATAACGAACCAGTGTATTACTCACGAATGCGTCCAGAGGAGCGTGGTGTAGACTCTGACTTTGCTTCGCCACTGTTTTGCCGAGACCCTTGATTGTCTTGGCTCGTTGAGCCAGCCTCAGAAGAGGAGCGTGTGTGTGGTCCAGATGAAGAAGGCGCAGAAGATTGTGCACCACTGACAGCAGTTGCAGCAGAGGCAGGGGAAGAGGGTGGAGATGCAGCGGGTTGTGCCCCAGAATGCGGTGCTGAACTTTGCATGGCACGACCGAAAGAACGCCGATAACTTTGACGAATACGCTCGGGTGTAGATTGAGCTGCAGGTGAAGTACTTGTGCCATAGAAGCCAGACTCCACAATCACAGGATTGAACCACCACGCAGCGTAATAGTAGCTACCTAAGTCAGAATGAAGATAATTTTCGTATCCACGCAGTTCAGGGATGGCGCGGACTTGAAGTAAATCAATTCTCTCTATGCTGGTGATGCTGCCCGATGTGCGCGAAAGATGACGATACACATCAAACTTACTGGGCTGATTAGCATGACAACTTCGGCAGTTTGAAGCCAAGGTAACTTCTTCAAAGATATATTTCTCAAGGCGTTCATCGTAGACTTCCACCTCAGGATGGGAAAGCATCGTATATGGAGCACAGCCTGAAAGCAAAGCAACTACGATGAGCAGAGTTGCTACTAAGGTTCGGCACATAGCGTCGTAACATGGTTTAGCGAGTTCTGCCAGATCTGCGTATTCCTGAACTCGATGAGCTTGAACTTGATGAACTCGGGCGCAAGGACGAGGAACTGCCAGAACTCGGTGGACTTACCGAAATGCTTGAACTGCTCGAGACCGTTGAGCGCGAACCTGAAGAAGAAGATTGACGTCGCGTCGATGATGTCCCTTCAGAATTTGTCCACGGCAAGGTGTAATAGCCCGGGCTTACAGTGCGTCGGACTGCATTGCGCTTATCTGATGCCGATTCAGAGGATGGGCGTGATACATTGCCTTGAGGAGAAGCAACAGGTACGACCGCAGGCGCAACTGCACTAGGTAAAATTGAACTGTGACGGATGCGACCAAAGTTACGCGGCGTGCCTGCAACAGGCGTAGCCGGCGCAACAACAATGGGAACTTGAACCCAAGGTCTAACAGGATAAGCCCACGTCCAACGTGGATACCCACCCCAGCCGCCATACCACGCCCAGTAGGGATACCCACCCCAGCCGCCATACCATGCCCAATACGGTGATGACCAGCCAAAGCCAGCAAAGGACCAAGGAGACAGAAAGAACCGGTCAAACCATGGATCGGACCAGAACGGTGTGTAGCCCCAAGTTCCTAAGAAAGGTGAGGCAAGCAGAGGCATGTGTGGCGAAAAATACTCTTGAATAATCACGGTTAGCTCGCCATTTGAGTCTTCTATGGTGTCTATTTGGGTTTCAGGAGCACGCATGTTGCGGGAAAGAAGCGGATCGTCGTCAGCAAAAAACTTGGTATAACAGCCCGTAAGACTGCTCATCAAAAGCAGGGAAACGAAGAGCAAAGGCACACGCATCATACAACCTCCAAGGAAAAGTTCACAAGGGCTTTCTACTTCTTACAAAACTTAACATGCAAAAGTTTCGCTTAAACAGCAATACGATACGATGAGGCGGCGCCACAGAGCGTGGTGAGCAAGTCGTATGGAACCATTAGCCTGTATTGCGAATGCCTGCGGCAACGGAATTAACGGAATCGCGCAGAACCGCAAGCAGTTTCTTACGCATCTCTTCATTATTGCAAGAGCGGTATTTTTTCATGGCAATAACTTGGATGTAACTCAGCGGGTCAATGTAGGGCTCGCGTGCGCGCAGTGAGCGACGAAGGATGGGGTTGTTTTCTAAGAGCATTTGCTGAGAGGTGATTTTGCAGATGAGATCGATGGTATGGTAGAAGCGCGTTTCAATAGCGTGAAAAATTTCCCTGCCTAAGGCGGCATCGCTGACGAGTTTGGAGTACTCTTCTGCCACGCGGATATCGCATTTGGAAAGAGACATTTGCATGCTATCAATCAAGGTTCTGAAGAATCGCCAGTCCTCATACATTTCTTGAAGAAGTGTCATGGGTGTGCCGTTAGCGAGTACGGCGTCGAAGCCATCGCTGACGCTGAGCCAACTGGGCAGCGTGGCGCGGCTTTGTGTCCAAGCAAAGACCCAAGGAATGGCACGAAGATCTTCGATGCGTCTGGCGCCATGTCTGCGTGAGGGACGAGAGCCAATTTTCATTTCGCTAATGATTTCAATTGGTGTGGCTTCATAGAAATACTCAACAAAGCGGGGATTGTCATAGACGAAGGCGCGGTAGGCTTTGAAGGCAGCGGCAGACATTTCTGACATAACATGCAGCCACTCGGGTTTGGGGTCTGGTTCATGCATGGCATCGAGTGAGGCAATCATGACCGCTGTGGTGGTCAGTTCCAAATTACGCGTTGCAATATGCGGCGTAGCGTATTTAGAGGAAATAATTTCGCCTTGCTCAGTGAGTTTAATTCTGCCATCGATGGTGCCTTTAGGTTGCGCCAGAATAGCTTGATGAACAGGTGCTCCGCCGCCACGCCCGACTGTACCGCCACGTCCATGGAACAGTTTGAGTTTGACTCCGTAGCGTTCTGCGCAGGCTTTAAGGCGAAGTTGGGCGTTGTAGAGTGCCCAGTTCGAAGCCAGCAAGCCACCATCTTTGCTCGAGTCTGAATAGCCAATCATAATTTCTTGTAGCATACCGCGTGCGCGCAGTTGTTTTTGGTAGACTGGCATTTCAAAGAGTTGGCGCATGAAGTCATCGGCGTGTTGCAGGTCGCTAATCGTCTCAAAGAGTGGCACGATATTCAGGTCGCTTTGGAAGTCATCGCTGTCAGTGTGGCGAATTAAGGCAGCTTCTTTAGCAAAGAGCATCACTTCTAGGACATGGCTAACTTCTGCGGTCATGCTGATAATGTAGGTGTCAATTGCGCGTCGGCTAATAGATTCAAGCGAGCGGCGAATTTGACGGAACGTGCGCATCACTTCGTTGGTCTCTTCAGAGAAGCTGAGTTTGTAGGGCACAAGTGGACGGCGCGTTTGAATTTCCTGCGAGAGCCACTCACGTTTTTCCATCTCACTCATCTCTGAATATCGCTTTGGCAAAAGGCGCAAGCTGGAGACAATCTCATCGAGCGCTTGAGTGTGCTTGCTGCTGTGCTGACGGATGTCAAGGATGAAAAAAGAAAAGCCGAAAATTTCAGCGCGGCGAATGAGTTTGCGCACTTGTGCGTTAGCAATGCGCTGACCTTTGTTGGCAATGAGGCTACGCTCCACAACGCGCAAATCGTCTAAAAATTCTTCTTCGCTGCAATACGCTCCTGTCAGCATGTGCTCAGCGTCCAGAGAGGCAAGGGTTTGAGAAAGCCTGTAAGAGACATAGCGCAGTTTAATGCGGTAGGGCTCATTGAAGTTTCTACCAGCCCAACCAGCTTCAATGACATTGCGTCCATACGCCTGTTCATCGCGCGCAAGAGAAGTCTTCAATTCTTCGGAGACTGAAACACGGTTGAGTGAGCTGCTTAGTTCAATTATGGCAGCTTCAATACTGGCAATGTATTTCTTTAGGACTTCCGATTTAAGAAAGCGCAGCGTGTCACGCGTTACCTCATGCGTTACAAATGGATGTCCATCGCGGTCGCCACCTGTCCAAGAGCGAATGCGCAAAAAGGGCGGAATGTGAAAGGTATAGCCGGGGTAAAATTTGGATAGTGCTTTTTCAAGGTCGGCGTAAAGTTTAGGTAAAGTGTCCCAAAAGATATTTTCTAAGTAGTAAAGTTGGTTACGCACTTCTTCAAAGACGGTCAGGCTACCTTCGCGCACATTGTCAGTTTGCCACAGTGCTGTGATAATAGCAGCAAGTTCATCAATTGTGTCATTGCGCTCATTGGGTGTCAGATTAGGTTGATTGAGCCGTTCCAAAAGTGAAGCAATGTTACGGCGCTTGAGCAATACGCTTTGGCGCACGGCTTCAGTAGGATGTGCGGTCAGCGTGGGTTCAATTGAGAGCTTGGAGAGCAGGGCTTGAAGTTCATCGGCGCTGATGCCACTTTGCTTGAAGCGGGCAATCACCTCGTAGATTGAGCCTTCAAGAACAGGTTCTTTACCAGCTTCAGCAAGCTGACGGAGTGTTTCGATATCACGGCGAGCTTGGTGCACTTGGTCAGCCACATTGGTAAGGTGAAAGAATGTACCAAATGCACGCACCAAGTTTCCTGCTTCTTCGACCGTGAGAGATTCTAAAAGGCGCATCAGCTCAGTGCGCAGATTGTCTTTCTTCTCAAGGCGAATCTCTTTGCAGAGCAAACGCACCTTTTCTTCTAGCTCTAAAAACGAGTCGCTTTCTTGCTCAACAAGTGTTTGCCCGAGAAGATTGCCAAGCACTCTGATATCGCGCTGCAAGAACTCATCTACCGCTGAGACAAGGGCTTCCTGCGCAACAGATACCTTAACTTCGCTGCTCTCCATTGATAGTTCAAGAAAGTCGTGCTTTGCGCAAAGACATGAAAAACAAGATTGACAAGGGCGACTCGAGGTCGTCTAAGCTTTTTGCTGTGTTACACCGGCAGTTGGTGAAATTCGAAAGGCGCTAAAGAAAGCCTCAAACAAATTGCCTTTTCGCTGCATTGAGGTGGCATCCTCACTGACGTTTTCAAAACCGACGGTTGAAAAGTAAATGGCTTTATCGTAGAAGTAATTGATGCGTTGAGAAAATTCTAAAGCACGCTGCAGTTCCAGACTGTCCTCAAACACGCCTTGATTGCTCACATAGTTCCAAAGCTCAACGCGTGCAAGAATAATTGAATAAATCACCTCACTGAGTTTGAAGCCTTGCTGAGCACGCTCCCGACCGAGCATGACGAAATACTCGGCAATGTCTTCGAGTGTGGATTCCTCTTTTTTGAGCCAATAGCCTAAGCGGCTATAGATGTTATAGACGGAATCGTGCAGCGACGCATCCGAGAAGTTGCGATAACTTTTTGTGGCTTCATTGGTTTTGACTTCTTGAATCCAAGATTTTGTGAGGGATTCCGCGTGATTTTCAATCAGGCGAATAAGACGATTGTACAACATACTTTAATGCAGGTTTAGTTTAGCAGTAGAAATCTAAAGCATTTCTGTGTTCGCACAAAACAGTTGTCTTATGCATGTGTCACGCTCTCAAGAATTTCAAAGAAGTTTGGGAAAGAGACGGCAATAGAAGCCTGCTCAGAGAGTTCAAGTGGAGTGCCAGCAAAATAAGATGCAATGTGAAAACTCATGGCGATGCGGTGGTCGCCAAAGGTCTCGATGCGAACAGGATGTGTGGGAATGCGCTCTCGGCGATGTACGCAGAAGCCATCGGGGTATTCCTCACAAGCAAAACCAAGTGCGCGCAAGTTAAGCACAAGTGCAGCAATGCGGTCTGATTCTTTCGTGCGAAGTTCGGCAGCGTCGGAAAGCGCAAATTGCTCTGTTGCCAGCGCTGAAAGCACGGCAAGCATGGGAATTTCATCAATGACATTAGCAATAAGTGCCTGTCCTGAAAGCGTAAGTGGCAAAGAAAGTTTGGCGTTTGAAATCACAATATCGCCAAGGCGTTCGCCGCCTAAGTAGCGCACGTTTTCGAGTCTCAAATCTGCACCAGATGCACGAAGCAGGTCGAGGTATGCTGTGCGGGTAGGATTCAGACAAATGTTTTTCAATAGAAGGTTGGAGTGGCGCGCAAGCAGCGCAAAGGCGGTGATAAAACAAGCCGCAGAAGGATCTGCAGGAATGACAAAATCTTGCGGTGCAATTTCTCGAGCGCCACGAATATAGACTTTGTAGCGACCATCGCTCAGCGTTTCACTCTCTAAGCCAAGCATCAATTCTGTGTGGTTGCGGGAGCGTGCAGGTTCAATGACTTCACTTGTGCCATCAACGTGCAGTGCAGCAAAGATGATGGCAGATTTTACCTGCGCAGAAGCAATTGGCGAGCTATAGGAAATTGGACGCAGGGCGGTTGAGCCTTGAATATGAATCGGTGCGGTGTGCGTAGGTGAGAGCTCAATTTTTGCCCCCATTTGGGAGAGCGGCTCAGCAATGCGACGCATCGGGCGTTTCATCAGTGAAGCATCGCCAATAAGTGTCGTAGAAAAAGGCTGTGCGGCAAGAATCCCAGAGAGCATGCGCATTGTGGAGCCAGAGTTATGGCAGTCGATTGGTGCGGGCGAGGGCTTAAAACTCCGTAGTCCCTGTGCGTGTATGACAACCTCGCATCGCCCGTCTGAATGAACCGTTTGCTCACATGCGATGCCAAGTGCGCGCAGGGCGTTAAGTGTGGTTTGGTTATCCAATCCAGCAGAGAAATTCTCAAGGCGCGATGTGCCTTTTGCTAGTGCCGCAATCAGTGCAGCGCGGTGCGAGATAGATTTGTCCGGCGGCAGTGTCTCAATCGTGCCGTGTGCAAACACTGGCTTGGAAGTCATTACGAAAGGATAGCGTCTAAGACGGTTTGAGTATCAGCAAAATTAGCAAAGACATAATCGGGTGAGTAGGCTTGGAGTTGCGACTCGGTGTAGAAGCCAGTGGCAACAGCAATAGCTTTTGAGTCGAGCACTTTTGCACAATTGATATCGTGCGGGGTATCGCCGATGATGACCACTTCTTTTCCTTTGAAGCGCTTGCCAGTATAAGCAAATGCACGTTCGACGGCAATAGGCGGCAGTGCGTTGCGTGTCTCGGCATCATCGGCAAATGCACCGAAAGGGAAGTAGTGATTGAGATTTGGCAAGGCAACTTTGTGCCGTCCCGATTCCTCAAAATTGCCAGTCAGCAAGCCAAGCGTAACATCCTGACGGCGATGCAGGCATTCGAGCAATTCAACAATGCCGACCATCATTTTAATATGTGCAGGCGTAACGCGTTCTTTAAAGAGTCGGATGTAAGTTTGTTTGACGGCTTGAAAGCCACGCTTGATTTCTTCATCGCTTAGTCCAGCGTCGCGCATGACTTCAGAGATAATGACGCTATCGAGTTTGCCTGCAAAATCGTGTGTCTGTGCGGAGCCACAAGTACCATAGACACTTCGGAGTGAATCAATCAATGCATTACGACTGATGCCTTCTACCTTGAGCAGGGTGCCATCGATATCAAACAAAACAAGTTTATGCATGTGGCAGTAAGTCAAAGTTAGGTTGTCGGCATATCATTGAAGCGTACGGCAACAAGTTTTGAGACACCTTCTTCTTCCATCGTTACACCATAGAGCGTTTGCGCAGCTTCCATTGTGCGTTTGTTGTGTGTAACAATAATGAACTGTGTATCCGTTGCAAATTTTTGAAGCAGTTTGACAAAGCGATCGACGTTAGCGTCGTCGAGAGGTGCATCGACTTCATCGAGAATGCAGAACGGACTAGGCTTGACAAGATAAATTGCAAAGAGCAGTGCGGTTGCTGTCAGGGTTTTTTCGCCGCCAGAAAGTAAGGTGATAGCTTGTGGGCGCTTGCCTTTCGGTTTAGCGATAATCTCGATATTGGCTTCCAGCGGGTCGGGCGCATCTTCCAAGATAAGGTCGGCTTCATCGCCTTCACTGAAGAGTTCGCGGAAAATGTTGATGAAGTTTTGACGAATTGCTTGAAAAGTCGTGTTGAAGAGTTCAGCGGCAGTTTTGTTGATTTCAGCGATGGTGTCGTGCAATTGTTTTTCAGCTTTGAGCAAATCGTCGCGCTGAGAGACAAGAAAATCAAGACGCTTTTTTTCTTCTTCGTATTCTTGAAGTGCAAGTTCGTTGACAAGTCCAAGTGAGCGCAGTTTTTGTTTGAGCTGCGTGGCGCGCTCTTGTGCGGCTTGCATCTGAAAGTCATCAGTTTCAGCAAACTCTTTTTGCGTGAGTTCTTCACCGAACTCGGTTTTGATGACTGTGCGAATATGTTCGGCGCGAAGCAAATGTTGAGAAAGTTGCTGTTGAAATTCCAAAATCAGTTGTGAGAGCACTTCACGCTGGCGTGAAAGGTCGCGCAGCTTGGATTCACTTTGAGCAAGTTCAGCTTTAAGCGTGGAAACTTCGCCTTCGAGAGCGTGGCAGCGGTTCTGCAGCACGTCGCGCTCAGCATAGAGTCGGTGCAAATTGTCGTTCATGGTGTCAAGTTCACTGCGAAGCCGAAAGATTTCATCTTGACTTTGTTCATTTTCAGTAAGCAATTTTTGTTGCTGACGCAGACTGGCGTTTTGTTCATTTTCCACGCTGTGCAGTGCAGCGCGCAGTTTCTCGACAGCAAATTCAAACTCTTTGAGTTGCAAGTGTTTTTCTTGCAGTGCAGCATTTTGGGTTTGCAGATGTTGTTCAGAGAGTTCAATAACGCGCAGATACTCATTGAGTTCAAGGTTGAGCGATTGCAGCGTGGATTCTGTTTTATCAAGTTCAGGTTGCAGTAGGGCTAAAGCGCGCTCGAGTTGCTCTTTTTCGCTATCGAGCAAGGCTACGCGTTCAGTCAGTCCCACAATTTCTTTCTCAAATGAAGAGCGTTCAAAGTCAGCTTGCGACAGTCGTTTTTCGAGTTCAAGCAGACTCTGTTCAGAGCGGCGAATTTCTTGCTCAAGCTCGGAGAGTGTGATGTCAGAAATAGCGCGTTGCAGGTCGTGGATGCGCTGTTCGCTAGAGCAAATTTGCACATGAAGCGCCTCGGTGTCTGAAAGCAGCCGTTCCATTTCCTCGCGTTTGCCGATGCGAAGTCCTTCGGATGCTTTGATGCTGCCGCCGCAAATGAACCCACGGGCACTGAATTTTTCACCAGAGAGTGTAACAACTTCAAGATGCGGATAGGTGTTGCCAAGTTGAATAGCTTGCTCTAAGTCAGGAGCGACAATTACATGTCCAATCAAAAGTTGCAAAATAGGACGAAGTTCGGGTGCAATACGCACCACGTCGATAAGGCGTGTAACATCACTGGGAAAATCTGGCAGCAGAGGAGAAGAAAGTTTATCTAACACGGCAAAAGTTAGTTTGCCTTTAGCTGCAGCGTTGAGCGCGCTAATAGCTTGCAAGGCATCGTCAGTGGTGCGTGAGATGTAGAGACTTTGTGCATCGCCAAGGGCAGCAGCCAGTGCAAGTGTATATTCCTCATCTGTTGAGACAAGGTCAGCCAGACTGCCCAGACCAAAGCGTTTGTTTTGTTCCAAGTCTAAGAACTTGACGCCTTCGGGCAAGCCTTCATAACTTTCCAAAAGCGATTGCAGAAAAGCCAGACGAGTTTGCTTGGCATCACGTTCGGTGCGAAGGCGCAACAAGTTTTCTTTCTCGTGTTCGAGTTCAGCTTGCAGATGTGCGCGATGGGCTTTGGCGTCTTCGAGCGCGGTTTGACGTGCTCTTAGTGCTTGGCGTTCGTGCTCAAGTTCAAGTTTGAGCGTTTCTATTTGCGAGCATCGCTCTGCGATTTTTTCTTCCAAGTCGCGCCGACGCGTATGGCTTTGAGTGCGCTGTGCGTCGAGATTTTCAAGGCGATTGTACAGCGACTGGCGTTCAAGCGTGAGGGCACTAATTTTTTTGGATAGCTCAGCAATTGATGTGCGTTTTTGCTCAAGCAACTGACGCTGTGCGCGCAATTCCTGTTCGGCTGCAGCAAATGCAGCGCGCGATTGCTCAAAGGCTTCATGGTGATTGCGCAAGTCTAACTCTTTGAGACGCAAATCTTCTTGCAGCGATAGTTTTCGCGTGCCGAGTTCTGCGAGCTTGGCGCGAATGCTCTCAAGTTCAGTTTCAGTGCGAGAGACCGTCTGCAAGAGCAATTTTTGCCGCTCTTCGTTGGAGAGAATCTGTTTTTCGGTAGCCGTAATTAGTTCAGTTTTTTGATTGGCGTCTTTCTGTGCTGCACTCAGTGCTTTTTCAAGATCAATGAGAGCCGCCGATTTGGTTTGAATATCGGCATCAAGGGTATCGATTTGAGTAGTGAGGGCAAGTTTTTCTTGCTCTTCTTTGGCAAGGCGTTCAGTAAGCGGTTGCGTCAGTCGAGCAATCTCGGCAAGTTCGTGCTCGGCAATAGCGATTTCAAGTTGGCGCAATTCCTCGCGTGTCTGACGCGCCTGTTCGGCTTTCTTAGCTTGGCGCTCAAGCGAAGCGACTTTCTTTTCAACTTCCAAAATAATGTCTTGAACCCTTGCCAAATCTTGCGATGTTGTCTCTAACTTTTTGAAGGTTTGTTTGCGGCGCTGCTTGTATTTGCTAACCCCTGCTGCTTCTTCAAAGAGTTTGCGCCGTTCATCAGCATTCTCAGAAAGAATCTGCTCAATCATCTTTAGCTCAATGACCGAGTAAGCATCGCTGCCTATGCCGGTGTCGGTAAAAAGGTCTGTGATATCTTTAAGGCGGCAAGGCACTTTGTTGAGCAGATATTCGCTTTCGCCATTGCGGTAGAGCCGACGCGTGATGGTTACTTCGCTGTACTCGGTGGGCAAAATGTTGCGTGTGTTTTCAATCGTAATTGAAACTTCCGACATACCCAGCGGCTTGCGTGTTTTGGTGCCGTTAAAAATCACATTCTCCATTTTGTCGGAGCGCAAGACACTGGTTTTTTGCTCGCCAAGTACCCAGCGAATGGCATCGACGATGTTGGTTTTGCCGCAGCCATTTGGACCGACGATGGCGGTCAGACCGCTATCG
This sequence comes from Candidatus Thermochlorobacter sp., assembly GCA_046291735.1. GTDB lineage: Bacteria > Bacteroidota > Chlorobiia > Chlorobiales > Thermochlorobacteraceae > Thermochlorobacter. The sequence goes on from JBKBSK010000002.1 coordinate 262,382, forward strand.
AATTTCAGATTGACACGCTGCGCAAAACTCTTAAAGCCAAAAACTTCTAAACGCGAAAGATACATTGAGAATGAGACGACAATTTGATGGTTGATAGTGTGTAATAAAATAGTTTAGAGTTGTGTAGAGATAATTTTGAGTCCCTCTTTGAGCCCATGGTATTGATACTGCAAATACGCAGATGTGTGATAAAGAGTATCTGAAAGATAAAACAAGACTCCAAGACTAAGCACAAGCAGCAGAAAGCCAGTAAGCCAGACGACAGCACGATTGACTTCTGCGACGATGGCGATACCGCGCAGGAAGCGGCTAAGCGCAATAAGGAAGAGAAGGATACAAAGAAAGAGCACGACAAAATTAAAGGCATGGTTTTCTAGCCGGTCGATAAACGCTGCAACAAAGACGAGCATAATCCACGGTGCTGATGCCCATGTCCAAACATGAAGCAATTGCAGGTAAGTTACCCTTGTGCGTTTGACAAGCCCGATGAGGAATTTGCTAAGCAGTGGCAAGAGCAGAGAGAAAATCAGAAAGACAAGTGCGAAGATGAAAATAGCAAAATGCGGGTGCAGGGCAAGATAGTTTATGCTTTCTTTGAGGGGTGCAAGACGAAGAAAATGCGAAAGCCAAAAGTCCAAATCCGCATTTGAGCGCAAGCTGTATAGAAAGGCAGCAAGAATGGACGCCCAGATCAGCGATAGCAGCAAAAGCAAAATGATGGGGTCGAAAGCAGAGTAAAGTCGCTGGTCACGAATGTCCATGTAAAGGTTTATGGGGCGCACCAGTGCTCGCTGCAAGTTTTCTTGCAGGCGCTTATTGCCATTGATGAGATAGACAAGTAGTGCTGTCAGAAAGATACTGGCAAGAATAAGTGAAGGTGAAAAGTCATTCTTTGGGCTGCCAATCGGCGGGTTATAGACACGCTCGCCAAGGTAGAGCGACTTGAGCATCTGAAAGCTGATTTTCTTTTCGCGTCCGAGCGTCAGAAGACCAAAAGTTGCTAGGTAAGGATCACGCGAATTGCTGCCAAAAATTGGGGCAATAGCAAGATGATAATCGCAGAATGTATAGGCAAACCCACCTGAGAAGGGCTGACCTTGTTGATAGGCTTCTTCTAACAGACGAAAGCGGTCTAAAAGAAACTTAGCTTGATGTTCAAGCGAACGCGGGTCGCTATAGCCATTGTGATTATCTGTTTCAGCAAGGGTGCCATAGTGTGCTATTAAAATCGGTTTTTCTGCATTTGCTAGTGTTTTAGCAAAATCAAACTTATTCTTGAATGCGTCAAAAGAGCCATTGAAGTCAGAGAAGGCAATGAAATCGGAGTATTGCCAATAAGGGCTCGGTTGCAGGGATTTTGCGGTAAAATACACAAGCCCTTGTGTGTTTGTTCTGACAAGATTTGAAAGTCCTTTCAAGTAAGCTTCAGGTGCATCAACCAAATCTATGCCTTCCCCAAGACCGTAGCCAATCACCGAGGGGTGGAATTTTGAGAGTGCAATGCTTTCTTGCAGAGCAAGTTCAGACTGCTGCAAAAAGCCGGGTTGCACAAGCAAGCGTGATGGCGCGTTGCGTACAGGCAGTTGAATGAACGTCAAGAAACCAAGGCTATCGCAGAAGTGATGCCAAATCGGATTAGGCAGTTCAGTAAAGCAGAGAGCATTAACCCCAGCACTGCGAATGAGCAGCAGGTCACGCAGAATATCATCAGGCGAGAGTATATTAGCTGTTTGCTCTGTTTCTTCGCAGACATGCAGTCCTTTGAGCAAAAAGGGCTTGCGGTTGAGTTGAAAGTTACCTGAAGCAAGTCCAACTGTTCTGAAGCCAAGCGAGAAAGTAAGGTCGTCGAGTGTATCGCCAGTTGAGCTCAGAAGCTCAAGGCGCAAACTGTAGCGTGTAGGCGATGTCGGATGCCAGAGTTTCGCATTGAGCAGTTGCAATGATGTTTGTGTGCGAATCACTTGGTTGCTTTCGGCATCAAATTGTGCAAGCGTAACTTTGTCGCTAACTTTCAGCGTGTCAAGAAAAAGTTGACCGTAAGCCACGACACTTTTTCTGCCCGTCGAATCCACGGCAAGGCTATAGCCACGTAGGTCAAACTCTTTGACACTCACTGTAAGATCGAGCTTAACAAGCGTTTGTGTATCAGGCAGCGTGGCAGGTGTTCTTTGCGGTGCGGCAAGCAAGGTATCAAAGACTTGATAGCGGAAATCGATATCATTAAAACGAATCGGTGAAGTGACAACAAGATAGAGGTTGCGGAAAAGCCCGGCGAAATTTTGCTTGTCATAGGCTTGTGGGCTAAGTGGGAAAGCGTTGGGCACATTGAGGCGGCTGTCGCAAATGATTTTGAGAGTATTTTCGGCGCCGAATCGCAGCATTTCGCTGGGAATGTCTATTTTGAAAGGCACGCCGCCAACGGTCTGAGCCCCAACAAATTGATCATTAAAAAAAATCTCGCAGCGCGTGCCCATCCCCTCGCTGACCAGCGTGAGCACACGCGACTCAAATGCCCTTGGCAGCGTAATAACTTTTTCAAAAATCACTCTGCCTGAAAAACTAAAGGCGCAAGGTACATTGATTTCACTTTCAAGACTGCTGGGCAGTTTGACTTTCCACTTGCCGACAAGTGAGAGTATTTGGCGCGTCTGGCTTTGTGGATAAGCGCGAATCGAGGCAGGCGTAATCGCACGGTTCTCGAAGAACGTGTAGGTCTGCGCCGAAAGATGAGGCGTAAAAAGAACGGTAAAGAGAAGTAGAAAAAGTGATTTCACGAGAAAATGATTGGTTTTGAATTCAGAATTTTTTCCTTAATTCTTGCTACTGTCAAAAAGTCTTCACGGGGCGGTCTCATCCTTGCATATCAAACATTCCAAAATTCTCTATCAAGGCTGCGATATTGAATGGCTTGAATGAGGTGTTTCATCTCTATACGCTGCGAGCCGTCAAGATCGGCAATCGTGCGGCTAACTTTTAGAATGCGGTCATGCGCGCGCGCTGAAAGATTCAAGCGTCTCATGCTTTCAAGCAGGCGCTGTTCACTTTTTGCATCGAGTGCACAAAACTCTTTAATGAGCTTGGTGTTCATTTGCGCATTGCAAAATATGGATTGTGCATGATAGTCTTTGAATCGCCGCTGCTGAATTTCTCGTGCTTTGATGACACGCTCACGAATGACTTCGGAACGCTCTCCTGACTCTTTTGAAAGCAGCGCACGATGATCTACTTTTGGCACATCGATGTGAATGTCGATGCGATCCAGAAGTGGTCCTGAAATTCTAGAAAGATATCGCTGAATCTGTTGTGGCGTTGCCGTCAGGTTACCGTTTTCATCGCGCAGTGCACCAGCAGGACTGGGATTCATGGCGGCAACGAGCATAAAACTTGCTGGATACTTGATAGAAAGTGCGGCACGTGAGACTGTTACTTCACGGTCTTCGAGCGGTTGACGCATCACTTCCAGCGTGGCGCGAGCAAATTCAGGCAGTTCGTCTAAAAACAGCACACCATTATGCGCAAGGCTCACTTCACCGGGCTTGGCTTGCGTGCCGCCGCCTATGAGAGCTACACTGCTGCTGGTGTGGTGCGGACTGCGAAACGGTCGCTGTGTGAGAAGTGCAGCGCCGGGAGGTAAAAGTCCAGCGACAGAATAGATTTTCGTAGTCTCTAAGGCTTCTTCAAAAAGCATAGGCGGCAGAATGCTGGGTAGGGCTTTGGCAAGCATGGTTTTCCCGCTACCGGGTGGACCAATCATGATAATGTTATGCCCGCCTGCTGCTGCAATTTCCATGGCAAGTTTGGCGTCTTGTTGACCTTTAATGTCAGCAAAATCAACGCTGTATGTTGCCCGTGAGGTAAGGTAATCTTCAAGGTGAATTGAAGTTGGTGCAAGGCTATCTGGTTCATTGAGTAGGTCAATTGTCTCTTTGAGCGAAGAGACGCCATAGATGCGCAAGCCAGAGGAGAGTGCAGCGGCAGCCACAGCGGCTTCGTTGGCGTTTTCTTTTGGCACAATCATGCGTGAAAAATTGTCGCGTGCTGCCATCACTGCAATAGGGAGTGCGCCAGAGATGCGGCGCAAGGCGCCATCGAGCGCAAGTTCACCAAGCAAAAGCACACCCTTGAGCACCTCTAAACTAACGACCCCCATGCAAGCAAGAATGCCAATTGCAATAGGCAAGTCAAATGCGGTACCTTCTTTGCGTACATCTGCAGGTGCAAGATTGACCGTGATTTTTCTGGGCGGCACACTAAACCCAGAATTTTTCAGCGCAGTGAGCACTCGCTCGCGACTTTCTTTGATAGCGCTATCGGGCAAGCCAACCACGATGAACGATGGCAAGCCGCTATCGATGTTTGTCTCAATGTCAATTCTAATGGCATCAACGCCCAGCGCCGCCGCCGATGAAAGTTGCGAGAGCATATCACGCGTGCGTAGATGATGAAAAGTTGCAAATGGCGCAAGGTATGCATGCATACTGCAAAATATAAGCTAGAGCACAACGCTCAGTCCACAATAGGACGACCAATGCTGTAATACTCAAAGCCTAACTGTTTCATTTTGTGCGGGTCATACACATTGCGTCCATCGAAAATGACCTTACCACGCAGGTAAGACTTGATCTTTTGGAAGTCAGGATTACGAAATTCGTTCCATTCGGTAACGACAATCAGTGCATCAGCATCTACGAGTGCGTCATAGTCTTTGGCGACAAAAGTAATTTTGCCTTCATAAATTCTGCGTGCATTGTCCATAGCTTCAGGGTCAAAGGCAGCAATGCTGGCGCCACGCTTCAAGAGCTCATCGATGATAACAAGCGATGGCGCTTCGCGAATATCATCGGTGTTTGGCTTGAAGGAAAGTCCCCAAAGCGCAAACTTTTTGCCTTTGATGTGTTGTGCACCGCCAAAATGCTTTTCAATCTTTTCAATCAAGATGCGTTTTTGCAGGTCATTAACCTGCTCAACGGATTTCATAATCTGAAAGTCATAGCCATATTCTTCTGCAGTTTTGATAAGCGCTTTAACATCTTTGGGAAAACAACTGCCTCCATAGCCTACGCCGGCATAAAGAAATTGCTTGCCGATGCGTGAATCGGTGCCAATGCCACGCCGCACAGCATCAACATTAGCGCCAACTCTATCGCAGAGGTTCGAAATTTCATTCATAAATGAAATTTTCAGCGCAAGCATGGCATTAGCTGCGTATTTGGTGAGTTCTGCGCTGCGTTCATCCATCACGAGAATAGGGTTGCCTTGTCGGACAAAAGGCTCATAGAGCTGCTTCATGACCTCAATTGCACGCGGTGATGAACTGCCAATAACCACGCGCTCTGGCTTAAGAAAGTCATCAACAGCAACACCTTCGCGCAAAAATTCAGGATTGCTGACCACATCAAACTCACACTTGGCGTTTTCAGCTATCGCAGCACGTACCTTTTCTGCAGTGCCAACAGGTACAGTGGATTTATCCACGATGATTTTGTAAGACCGAATGAGCTTGCCAAGCTCGTGAGCCACACCAAGCACATACTTTAAGTCGGCAGAGCCATCTTCACCTTGCGGTGTGGGCAGGGCAAGAAAAATAAGGTCAGAGGCTTGGACCGCATCAGCAAGGCTTGTCGTAAAACGCAAGCGACCTTCGCGCAGGTTGCGTTTGAAGAGCACTTCTAAGCCGGGCTCAAAAATTGTAATTTTACCATCAGAAAGTTGCTTGACTTTTTCTTCATCGATGTCGACACAGATAACTTCATTTCCTGTTTCGGCAAAGCAAGTGCCCGCTACAAGCCCAACATACCCCGTGCCAACGACAGCAATTTTGAACATGTACGGTAGAGTCTAAGTTTTTTTGAAATGCCAAAGATACAAAAAGTGTGTGCTTTTTTAGGGGCTAATCGATGATTTCTTTAAGTGTCCCGTGCAGAGCCCGACCAGTGAAGTTTATTTCGGAGCAAGTTTGCGCTGCAAGGCGCCGGCAAGATAAGCGTTTTTATCTTTGATACGCTCATAGCACATCATGGCTGAATCACGCTCACCGAGTTCATAGTAGCACACACCAAGACTGAAATACGCTTCGGCATTGAGTGAATCGAGCGCAAGTGCGCGTTGGTAGGGAGGAATAGCTTGGCGGAATTTTTTCATCTTGACATAGACATTGCCAATGTTGCGGTGAGCATCAAAACTTTGCGGGGTAAGCGCAGCAAGTTTCTCAAAAGCCCAAAGTGCATCTTCATAATGCTCGAGCTGAAAAGCCATCACACCGAGAGTTGCCAATGTGGAGGTATCGGTCGGATTGAGTTCAATAGCTTTTTGAAAGGCGCCGATGGCTTTTTCATACTCTCCGAGCGAAGCGTATGCTGCTCCGAGGCGCGTGAAGAGTTTGGGATTGTTCGGGGTGTATTTGACCGTCTCTTGCAGGTTTTGAATATCCTCTCGCGCTTTGGCTTTGGGGTCGTTACATGAGAGTGCAAAGAGCGCAGGAAGCGCAATAAAAAACAGCGTCAGTAACTTCATCTGAAACACGATTACAAAAGGTGAGAAAGTTGTTCAGCCAGCGGGCTATTGAGTGATTGAAGGCGGTGGTATTGCTCGCGCACACCTTGCCGATTCCCAACGCGGTAGTAAAGAAAGCCCAAAGCAAGATGAGCTTCTTCGAAATTAGGTTGAAGTGCAAGTGCATTTTGAAAGGCGCGCATGGCGTCATCGTTCTTGCCGGCATCATCGAAGGCGTTGCCTAAGTAGAACTGAATTTCCGCAGAATGAGGATTAAGCGCTGCAGCTTTGGAGAGCGCAGCAATAGCTTGCTCGAAATTGCCAAGTTGAAGTTCAGCGATACCTAAGCCGATGAGAGCCGGTTCAAAATCAGGCTTAAGCTCAAGGATAGCACGGTAAGCACAAGCGGCTTCAGCAAATCGACTGCGTGCAGCAAATGCTTCGGCAAGTGTATAACGCACTTGAATATCTTCAGGTTGCTCGGCACATTGGCGTTCAAGCGCGGCAAGTTCTTCCGATTCTTTAAGAGATTGGCTAACAAGTTGCTTTAGGGTATCATCATACTGCTGCATTGCTGGCGCTTAAAGTGTTTGACTTCAAATGATTTCAAAAAGTATGCTAAGCTCAAATTTAATGCACGTCTTCGCTGAAAAAAAGTTCCTTCAAGTGTTGGCGTGCGTTGCTGAGATGCGCTTCAATTTCTTGTCTATCAAGATGCTGCTCGATGGAAATCTCGTCAATGCTTTTACGCTTGATTTCATAGAGTGTGATAAGGTCGCGCTCTACGCGTGGCAGTTTTTCAATGCAAGCCAGCAGACGTTCATGGTCTGTTTTGGGTGCTCGTGCGGTTTGAGGGGGTTGAGATAGAACAGGTTTTGCTGCACCATAGCGTTTTGCTGCTAGAGGTGGAAGTTTTGCTGGACGAGAAGCGGGGGCGATAAATTCGTCAGTTTGCGGCAGCGAATCGGCGTTGGAGCCGATAGCGACTTTATCGCCAAGTTGATTGTGCTCGGGCGGTAAGTTCGATAAATCAATCGGAATTGGTTTCTGAGAGTGGCTCATTGCAGAAGTGGCATTTGCGTCTGCATTGACAAGTGCATGGGCATCAAGGTTGAGGTTGTTAGCAAGTTTAAGATCGCTTAGGTGTGCAGGTTCGGGTTTGCGCGTATCGACATCTCCAAAGAGCGCCATAAACTCATTGTAACTCAATCCGCGTGCTTCACAGTATGGAATTTCGCGGTTCCAGATGCGCTGGCAAAGGTCAGCGAACTTTTCTCGAATCTCTGGCAAGCGAATTGCCACATCAAACGAATCGGCAAGATCGCGCGCAGCTGAACTGTAAGGCAGGTTCATAATAATGTTGATGCCTGCTGCTTTAGCATAGCGTTCTGCAATACCGCTGCCATCATCACGATTGACAATTAGCCCAAGCAAGCGTGAACTGCCGCCAACGGTCTTGAAATAATTGTTTGCCATGCAAATGTTGTTTGCTGCAAAAATGGACTGACGGTCGTTGGAGACAACCAAAATCACTTCTTCGCACAGTGAGCGGGCAAGTGGTGTAGCAAAACCGCCGCAGACCACGTCGCCAAGAAAATCCATTAGAATGACATCCAAATCCCATTGAAAAAGTCCAAGCCGTTCCAAGACATCAAAGCCAGAGATAATGCCGCGTCCGCCGCAGCCGCGCCCAACTTCTGGACCGCCAAGTTCAATACCAAAAACAGGTTGTGGAAAGCCATCTAACTGCCGTTTGAAGACAATATCTTCGAGTTGGACTTTTTCATGCGTTTGAGTTTTGTGACCAAAGACTTCCGTAACTGTAGGTAGAGAAATTCCGCCAAAAAGTGAGGTTGTAGAGTCGTGCTTCGGGTCGCATCCGATTTGCAACACGCGCTTGTTCATCAGCGCAAACATAGCCGTCAGGTTCGTGGTGATAAAGCTTTTGCCGATACCGCCTTTACCGTAAATCGCAATACTACGCGCTGGCATAGTGTTCTCCTTTTTCAAAAAGTTAAAAATGGTTATTGCCTCAAGAATACCTCAAAGCCTGCTGCATATTTGGCAGGCAAGAACTCAATGACTTGGTAAGTTGCCACGCCGTTGAGGATGTATGGGTCTTGACGCACAATATCTTCCAACTGCTCACGCGATGCAAGATGTGAAATCAAGACACCGCCTGTCGGTGGGTTTTGCCGACCCGAGACAACAAAATGCCCTGCCGCATATTGCTTGTCCAAAAACGCCAGATGCGCACTGCGAAAGTTATCGACCTCTTCAAGAGGTTTCGAGTATGTGTAAAGCACAACAAACATCTTCACAGAGAGTGTTATTCTGGCTTCCAAGAAAGTGCGAGCTTAAGGCAATTGCTGTCGTAGAATGCCGTTTCGTATGCCTTTGCGAGACCGTTCCATGCAGAGCTGTAGTGCGTAAAGATGCGCTTAAAATCAATCGTCTTATTAGCCATGATGGCAAGCGTACGGTCTAAGTCACCAAGTGCCCATTGCTTAGCGGCTAAAATTTTGATTTCCTTCATAAACGCGAAGTGATATGCCAAATCAATGCGCTCATAGTAGCCGCCAAGCACGAGTGTCCCATTCATTTTGAGAAACCGAAGGCTATCTTCAATTGCTTTCATTGAGCCAGTGCAATCAATTACGGCATCAAAGAGCATGGAGCCTAAGGCTTCTTCGAGCGAAGTATGGGCGACATTGATGCGCAAATGTGCGGATGATTTGGAAAGCCGAAAATCGCTCAGGTCTGTGGCGGCAACCAAGTCTGCGTTGAAGAGTTTTGCAAAGTCGCACACCAGCAGTCCTACGGCGCCTTCACCAAGCACGAGGATACGTTTATCGGTTACAGCGGCTAAATCAACAATGTGCAGAGCTGTGGCTGCAAGCGGCAGTGCAAGCCCTAGCGAAACATCCTCGAGCATATCGAGGCGTGTGGTTTTGTGGTAGGGTGAGACCACATACTGCGAGGCGCCACCAAACGCAGCATTGACATCGGTGTAGCCAAAAGACCCTGACACATAGACAAACTTGCCTAAGTATTCTTCAGGAACAGCACTGCCAATTTTGATGACTTTGCCGACAGTTTCATAGCCGGGGATGACGGGGTATTCGGTCATCTGCATCTTAGGCAAGCGACCCATAAACAGCATTTTCTCGGTGCCAGCGCTGATGGAGGTCCAAAAAGTCTCTACTAAGACGTCGCTGGGCTCGAGGTCGCGCAGCGTAACTTCACGCAACTCCAAATGCTCAGGCGCAGTGAAGACAACTGCCTTTGACTTCATAGTCATTCTCCTTTACTACTTTTACTTCCTAAAAACTTCTTTGCACTTGGTCTGCCGAGTCTGCAGGACATTCTAACCTTAAACCAGACCTTGCGCCTTTAAGCGCCGCTCATTGCGTTTCTCTAGCCAGACACGCAGAAGATATTGCAGCGCATTGATGACATAACTCAAATATGCAGCGAAAGCTGACCAAACCAAAACATCAGTTGAATAATTGAAATAAGCTAAAACAAAGTATGAGAAATGGACGATGATAGCAATCGTGCTGCCGACATCTTCCCAAAAAAACTCTGGAGAATAGACCCAGATACCGAAAACTTCTTTTTCCCAGATAGCGCCTGTAACAAAGAGCAGCACTAAGAAAAGTGTTTTGACCAGAACGCCTATCGTAACAAGCGAAAAATCGTGAATGATGCCCTGATAGTAGAGCAGCGTAATGACAAAGCCGACAATGAAGACAACGAATTGGATTGGAGCTAAAATGAACTGGACCTTGGTCCAGATTGAAGCATTACGGATGCGTAATTGCTCTGGTGTATAGCGAGGCATAACAAATGTCTCTCCTTTCTCGAAGTAAAACTAAGGATAAACGTAATACAACGCAAGGCAACGTGCAAAACTTAGCGTGTGAGTTCTTCAATTATACGCTGGTGCTGTGGATAGCTTGCCATAAGCATCTCACGCTGGGCAAGTTCAAAATCAGCAAAATCAAAACCGGGGGCAACACTGCAGCCAACCAGTGCAAATGAATCTGGCGCAGTAACCTTTGCCCCAAACCAGCAGCCTGCCGGTACAACTGCCTGAAACACTTCGCCCTGCATAATGTTACGACCAAGTGTAAATTTCTGTAGCACGCCATCTGGCCTAATCACATAGAGCTGCAACGGTGAGCCTTCATAAAAGTGCCAAATTTCATCGGAGCGTATGCGGTGGAAAGCAGAAAAGTCTGAACTGCGCAAAAGAAAATAAATTGAGGTAGCAAAGCATCGAGTCCCAGAGAAGCGTTCTGGCAGCGCATGGTGGGGTATAACTTCGCTGGAGCGATAGACTTCACGAAAAAATCCACCCTCTGGATGTGGGCTTAGTCCAAGTGCTTGAATGAGCAATTGAGCTGTAAGCATAATTTTAGAGATAGAGTGTTAGATATAGAAGCAAAAAATATAGAAGCAAAAACAGTGCAGCAATACTTGAGCAGTCTGATAATCTTGACGTCTCTCTTGGGGCTTTGCATCGGCTTGGGGGGTGAGGTAGTCTCTGCACAGGAAGTTTATGCACAAAGGGAAAGCAGCACATTGGGCTATCTTGCAGTGCCAAAAGTGCGTTCGGCAGCAGCGGTGGTGTTCTTGCACGACAATTACGGTTTAGACTCTTGGACAAAGTCGCTATGCGATATGCTGGCACGCGAAGGCTTCATTGTGTTGGCTGTGGATTTGTATCGCACAAGAGTGCCGCAAGATTTTATGGAAGCTCATGAACTTGAGCGCGCTTTACCTGAATCGGAAGCGCAGCAGGGTATTGCGGCAGCGGTGAAGTTTCTCAAAGAAGATTTGAAAGTCAAGCGCATAGGCATAGTGGGCATAGCAATGGGCGGCGCATTAGCCTTAGATTTTGTGGCAAACAGGGCAGAGCGAGATATCGCCGCTTTAGTTGTAAATTATGCTGCGTTGCCGACTGAAATAGAAAAGATAAAAAAACTTGTTTGTCCCATCATGGCACACTTTGGCGAAAACGACGTGGGTATAGACCAAGCGAGGGTTTTACAATTTACACAGATGCTACAAGCGCATAACAAAACCGTAGATGTAAAAGTCTATCCCAAAGCGGCTTTTGGATTTCTACGTCCGACAACCGATAGCTATCATGCTGAAAGTGCAGATGACGCGTGGGCACGCACGAGACGCTTTCTCAAAACACACTTGCAAAGTAAACCCAAACCGTAAATCCATCATGCACAGACAAGCCCTTGTTCTCGTGCTTGTGCTGCTTATGGCAGCAATTCCACTTCAAGCAAAAGTGGTATCGAAGACTGTTACCTATAAGTCGGGCAGTGATGAGGTTTCTGCCTACTTAGCTATGCCTGAAGAGAAAGGTAAGTATCCTGCCGTCATAATGATTCATGAGTGGTGGGGCTTGAACGATTGGATAAAACAGATGGCAAATGCTTTGGCTAGTGAAGGCTATGTGGTCTTGGCTGTAGATCTCTACCGCGGTAAAGTTGCCTCAAAACCGGATGAAGCTGGGGCATTGATGAATGGATTACCGAAAGACCGTGCCACAATGGATTTGAAAAGTGCTTATGACTACTTAAAAACTTTACCTGAAGTCGATATTGCCAAGGTTGGAACAATTGGCTGGTGCATGGGCGGGTCGTATTCGCTGCTGGCAGCAAAGGAGTTAGGCGAAAAACTCACAGCTTGTGTCATCAACTACGGACGTGTAAGCGGCGACAAAAACGAGCTGCGCACTCTCAAAGCTAGTGTGCTGGGCATTTTCGGTGCGCAAGATAGAGGCATCCCTGTTGAAAGTGTCAAAGCCTTCGAAGCTGCACTCAAAGAACTTGGTCGGAGTGTGGAACTGAAAATCTACACGAACTCTGGACATGCATTTATGAACCCAAATAACACAAGAGGGTACAACAAAGCCGATGCGGAGGATGCTTGGAAAAGGACGCTGGACTTTTTCAAAAAAACGCTCAAATCGTAAAACTTAAAATCATGTTACAAAAAACCTTAGCAGAGTTAGCTCAAGAGAAATTTGATAGAAAGACAAAGCCGCAAGGCTCACTGGGCGACTTAGAGAAAATTGCAGTGCGTCTGGCTGTGCTTCAGAATACGCTTTCACCGAGTGTGAGCCGAAAAAGAATTTTGGTCTTTGCAGGCAGTCATGGTGTGGCAAAGCGCGGCGTGAGTGCTTATCCTGAAGAGGTTACGGCACAGATGGTGCTGAATTTTCTCCGAGGCGGCGCAGCAATCAATGTACTGGCAAGGCACGGCGGAATTGATTTGCGTATCATCAACGCAGGAGTAAATGGAGATTTATCAAATGTGCAGGCATCGAACTTTCGTAATGAGCCTGTGCGCAAAGGCACGCGCGACTTTACGACCGAGCCAGCCATGACCAAAGAAGAACTTGACGCAGCGCTTGCACTGGGCAAAAGTGAAGTAGAGCGCGCAAAGCAAGAAGGCTTCGAGCTCTTGGGTATCGGTGAAATGGGAATTGGCAATACCACATCGGCAGCGGCACTTTGTGCGGCATTGCTTGCGTTGCCACCTCAAAAAGTCTGCGGCAGAGGTACAGGCGTAGATGATGAAGGCTTAAGACGCAAAGTGTCAGCCGTGTGCACAGCGTTAGAGCGACATGGCGCAACATGCAAAACTGCGCTTGAGTGGTTAGCGGCGGTTGGCGGATACGAAATTGCAGCAATGACAGGCGCGATTTTCGCAGCATCGCAATACCGTCTGCCGATGGTGATTGATGGCTTTATTGCAACAGCAGCCGCGCTCGTAGCCGTAAAAGCCAATCCGGACGTGTCTCACATCTGTTTCTTTGGACATCTTTCCGCAGAGGGCGCTCATCAAGAAGTATTGCAGCACCTGAAGGCAGAACCGATTTTATCACTGAACATGCGTCTGGGTGAAGGTACCGGTGCTGCACTTGCAATGCACATTCTCGATGCTGCCGCAAAATTGCTCTGTGAAATGGCAACCTTTGAAAGTGCGGGAGTATCAGAAAAAAATCTGTGAGCAAATGAAAAAACTGAAAACACATTTGCGCAAAAGACTATGTGAAAGTCAAAAAAATGCGTAAATTTCAAGCCTTCCTATAAACAAGCTAAACTCTAGAGTATGGCGAAAAAAGAAGCAAAAACAGCGGCAAGCAAGAAAAAAGTGGAACTTGGCTTCAAAGCCGTTAAGTTGGTTTATTCAACCAAGTCGCCGAAAACCGGACAGTGGCGTTTTTCAGAAAAACTTGTCAAGATTCCAAATGGACAGGATGATATAAAGTTTCTGGAACAGGAAATCAAGAAAGGCTAATGCGCTTTGATGCTGAAGAGACGCTAAGAACTTTTTGGAGAGTATTTTTTTTAGGAAATCAGAAAATGCAACTCGCTTGCAAACACGACCCATTTGCAGATGCGATGACAAGTGCGTAATTATTCACAATGATGAATGAACATTAAAATTTGAAAAGGAGAGGAAGCATGAAGCGTATTATCAAACTTGAGTCTATTAACCTTGATGCTGTTGGTTTCTCAACCTCAATCCTGTGTGCAGTGCATTGTGCAGCACTGCCATTTGTACTTACGCTGTTGCCACTGGTGGGACTGGAGTTTTTGGCAAATCCTATAGTTGAGATGAGCATAATTGCGGTGGGGTTGGTGGTTGGTGTCTCGGCGCTGTGGCATGGTTTTCAACATCATCATAACTTGACGGCGGTAGTTGTGCTTGCGTTAGGTTTTGGTATAATTTTTCTAGCTCATTCAGGCTGGGTAAGTGAAACCTTTGAAGATGCGATGACCCCGATTGGTGCATCGGTTGTGGCGCTTGCGCATGTTGCCAATTGGCGACTAAGCAAAAGGGCATGCCAGAGCGAGTCGTGTGAACATTGAAAACGGATTTTTTTTGGAAAAAGCTCAAATGCAAACCATTTGCAAGCGTAATGATGTAGTGCAGCGGCTTGTCTGTTGTGTAGTGCTTTTCTCGGTCTTGACGGGAGTGGTAAATGCGCAGACTGTATCGCTTTCAGGTTCGGTGCGCGATAGAGAAACTGGCGAAGCTATTGTGGGCGCATCCATTAAAATTTTGGGCACGCGCTTTGGCGCACTAAGCAATCTTGAAGGGAAATACCGCATTGAGAACTTGCCGGTTGGAGACTATAAGGTGCAGTGCAGTGCGGTGAGCTATGAGTCTCAAACCGTAGCCGTGCGTGTGATAGAAAATCAGGAGCTCAATTTCAGACTAAGCCTGCTTGATGTCAAAAAAGAGGAAATTACGGTTACATCAGAGCGTGAGAAAGATGTGTTACGCCAAGCGGCGCAGTCGATTGCGCGCATGGAGAAAGCCGAACTGGATGCGCATCGGGGGCAGACGCTTGGAGAGACCTTGCGTGAATTGCCGGGTGTAACTGTGCTGCAGACGGGACCCTCGATTGCAAAGCCGGTGGTACGTGGGTTGCACAGTCAGCGTGTGGTAGTACTTAATGCGGGTGTCCGTCAAGAAGGGCAGCAGTGGGGCGCTGAGCATGCGCCAGAGATTGATCCCTTTGCCGCAGCGAAAATTGAAGTCATAAAGGGTGCAGCGAGCGTCGAGTATGGTGCCGATGCGATTGGCGGTGTTATCCGTGTCGAGCCACGTCCTTTACCAAAGAATCATGCCTTGAGTGGAGAACTTACGCTCAATGCCTTTGGCAATAATGCTCAAGGGGCGCTCTCAGCGTTGCTTGAAAGTGCGATTGGTGAAGCAGTGGGGTGGCGTGCCCAAGTAAGTTACCGCCGCGCTGGTGATGCTGCTACACCGCAATACTTTCTAACCAACACAGGATTTACAGAATTGAATGCGTCTGCGCTGGTAGGTATGGCTGGCAACTGGGGCGAAGTTACCGCGTATTACAGTCGGTTTGCGACAGAACTTGGTGTGCTTAAAAGTGCGCACATTGGCAATGTCACCGATCTGGTGCGAAGCATGCAGCGTGCGCAACCGATTATCACAGAGCCGTTTTCTTTTCGTATTGACTTTCCGCGCCAACGCATTACACATGACTTGCTTTCGCTGCGTGCAAAGTTGGAACTCGGTAGCTTGGGCAACCTTCAACTCCATTACGGCTATCAACAAAACATCAGACAAGAGTTTGATGCCCATGTGCCACTGGGTACAGACCCAAGTCGGCGCGAAATTCCTGCCTTTGACCTGACGCTCTACACGCACACTGCTGAAGCAAAACTCAATCATTATCCGATTGCAAACTTCATTGGGGCGCTGGGTGTAGCGGCACTGGTGCAGTCTAACAAAAACTTCGGGCTTACTGGACTCATTCCAAACTTTACGGCTATAATGGGCGGCATATTTTGGCGAGAAGAATGGGTAAAGGATGATTGGACCGTTCATGCTGGAGTACGCTACGACTTACGCTGGCAGCGTGCAAGTCCTTATGGTAGCTCAAGGATTGCGCGCCAGTTAGCAAGTGGGGCAATTCAAGATCAACAGAACTTTCAGACTGTTACAGGTGCAATTGGCATCATCTATCAATTTGCGTCAGAGTGGTCACTTGGTGCGCAAGTAGCAACGGCGTGGCGAGCGCCTAGCATCAACGAACTGTACAGCGATGGCGTGCATCACGGCACAGCGCAGTATGAAACTGGCGACCCGAATCTGCAAATAGAACGCAGTTTTAACCTTGATGCAACGCTGCGGCACATAGGCGCAAGAACACGTTTGGAACTTTCTATCTATCGTAACGTGATTTCAAACTTCATTTATCTTTTCCCGACGGTTGAGCCGGTCATCACAATTCGCGGTGCCTTTCCTGGATTTGAGTATCGACAGGCTAATGTGCTGCTATACGGTATTGATGGCTTTTTTGAGTGGGAGATGTCGGAAATTGTGCGTGCTTTTGCCTCGATATCCGCAGTGCGCGCTTGGAATGAAGCCCAGCGCGAGCCGCTGATTAACATGCCATCCGACAGAGCCATTATCGGCTGCCACATAGATTTGCCTAGCATCTTGAGCTTAGAGAAAACCTACTTAGAAATTTCTACCACGCTAGTCCGCATTCAAGACCAATATCCACGACTTGAAGTGCCGAACAGTTTGCCGCCAGCAGTTTCTGATGAAGAAGCCTACAGGTTTTATGTCGAAAACCTGACGCGCCCGCCAGCAGGATATGGATTGCTCAACTTGAGTCTCGGTACTGAATTAAAAATCTTTAACCAAGAGACCGCAATAAGGCTGACTGCACAAAATATACTTGACCAACGCTACCGTGATTATCTAAGCCGATTCCGATTCTTTGCTGATGATGCAGGGCGAAACATCATTTTGCGCCTAAGCATGAACTTTGGAGCGGTATCAGGTAAGTAACTTGTTCTTTGAACTTTAACTTTCTCTAACAATCAAACTTATTTTAAAGTATGCCAAAAATGAAGTTCGACACTGCTCGCAATATCCTAAGTCTTTTTCTTGGAGCAATTATGCTGGCTACAACTGCAGGTTGTCGTCAGGATAACCCTGTTGATACAAATGAACAGGAAAAGATTACGACGCTAAAACTCAAACTGACGCCAGCAGAGGGGACGACCATAGAAGCGGTATGGTGTGATTTAGATGGACCGGGCGGCAATCCACCTGTGATTGACCGCTTGAATCTGCGCGCTGGAGTAACCTACGACGCTGAAGTAGAGGTCTTGGACGAGAGCAAGGTGCCAACGGAAGATAAAACCGAAGAAATTGAGGGAGAAGGTGACGAACATCTCTTTACTTACATAGTCGGCGGTGGTGCACAAGGGCGCCTAACCATTACACGCACTGACCGCGATGTAAATGGTTTGGAAATTGGGTTGCGTTTTCGTGCTCAAGTGAGCAGCGGAGCAGCTACAAGTGGAACATTGCGTGTCATACTCTCTCACTTTTCGTCATCGGTGCGAAAGACCTCAGCTCTGCAGCCCGGACCTGAAACGGATATTGATGCCACCTTCCCTGTAGACATCGCACAGTAAGTATCGTATAATGTGCTCTGTGTAAAGCCTGATGAAAAGCCTGCATACTCGTGCAGGCTTTTTAGCTCGAAAATGAACTGCAAGGAACGCAATGTGAGCGTGCGAGGTTTTATGGGCTGAACTTTTAACAAACAAACGATAAAAACATTGAAAGAGCAACCGCTACTCCCTGATAGGTCCTTATCACATACACATCTTTTGCCAGCGCAACAAGACCTGCTTTCGGCAAAGAACATGACCCGAGAGCAAGTGCCGGCTCAGACCAGCGAGTGGTTTGCGCTCTGGTTCAACAGTCCAATCTACCTCAAGCTCTACGAACACCGAAATTTCAAAGAAGCAGAGAAAACGGTAGAGACAATTTTGCGTTACTTAGCCATTCAAGCGCGGTGGGTGTCGCCGAAGGTGCTTGACATTGCTTGCGGTGCCGGTCGGCATGCTGTAGCGTTTGCTAAAAAGGGTTTTAGCGTAACGGCAAACGATCTTTCACCGATGCTCTTACAAGAAGCGCGTCGCTTGGCTGAGCAGCACCAAGTCAATCTTACGTTCTCGCAGAAGGATATGCGAGAGATTGATTTTAATCAGGAGTATGATTTGGTGGTTCAACTCTTTACAAGTTTTGGCTACTTTGAAGAGCCTGATGAGGACAAGCGCGTGCTTGAAAACGTGTACCGTGCGCTAAAAGGTGGTGGAATCTATGTGTTAGATTTTTTCAATGCGAACGATGTGCGAAAAAATTACAAGCCGCTTACGAAGCGCGTGGTGGACGGCATTTACATTAGCGAAGAGCGAAAGATTGTGGGAGACTCTATAAAGAAAATCATTACACTCTCAGAAAATGGTATGCTCAAACGCTTTATGGAGTCTGTCAGGCTCTACAGCCATACAGAACTTGCTGCTTTGGTAAGTGAGGTGGGATTTCGCATTGTGGGTATCTTAGGTGATTATGATGGCGCACCGTTTGACCCTGAAGTCTCGCCACGTGTCATCATCTTTGCAGAAAAACCCCAAGAGTGAATATAAGTTGCAAAAGAACTACAATTGCAGGAATTGCAGCGCAAAGAAAGGTAACTTATCTTGCAGAAAGCAAGAAGTTTTGTTATTTTTATGCAAGTAGGTTTGGGAATAGCCTCGTCTCAACCTCATTCGCAGGGTGAAGCGAAAATCCAACCTAACTCTCTACTTGCACAACAGTCCGATGGAGGACTTGAATTAGAGACGAGGCGTATTTTTAGACCACACCCGCTCTTTGTATTGGGGTATCGCCAAGCGGTAAGGCATCGGCCTTTGGAGCCGACATTCCCAGGTTCGAATCCTGGTACCCCAACAACTCCAATATCGCCTGCCAAAACGGACAGGCGTTTTTCATTTCAGGCGTGCCGAAGCGAGGGCATAAAGTAAAAAGAGCGTAGAAGTCAATACAGAGGGAACAAAAGCGATGCAAGACCTTAAGGCGTTAAGTCTGAGCGAACTCAAACTGAAGCTAACGGCGCTAGGCGAGCCAGAGTATCGAGCCGAACAGATTCGACATGCCTTGCATTCGCAGGATGTAGTGGATATTGCGCAGATGACCACGCTTCCCAAAGCCTTGCGGGAAAAACTTGCTCATGAATTTTTTATCTCTCGTTTGCAACCTGCGCAGGATGTGAGTTCTGCAGAGCGTGAAAATGCGCAGACTATCAAGCTGCTGTATGAACTCTCTGATAGCGCGCGCATTGAGACTGTGCTCATCCCTGATTTGCGCCAAGGACGCAAGCGAATGACCGTGTGTGTGTCCTCGCAAGTAGGTTGTGCGCTGGCATGTAAATTCTGCGCGACAGGCTATATGGGTTTTTCACGCAACCTCACGATTGGGGAAATCACAGACCAAGTCTTGGGCGCAATGCAGATTGCTAAAGCGCGTTACGGTCAGCGCATTTCAAATGTGGTGTTTATGGGTATGGGCGAGCCAATGCTGAACCTCGAACGGGTAATGGAAGCAATTGAAATTCTTGCCCATGATCGTTATCAGTTCAAAATTGGAGAACGCCACATTACGGTCTCGACCGTTGGGATTGTGCCCGGCATAGATCGTCTGACAGAAAGCGCCGCAAAGTTTCGGCTTGCACTCTCGCTGCATTCTGCCATTGAGGAAAAACGGCGTGAGCTGATGCCGATTACAGGTGTCTATCCGCTCAAAGACCTCAGACAAGCCTTGCAGCGTTATGCACAGGTCAAAAAAAAGCCGGTATTTCTTGAATATCTCTTACTCAATGGCATCAATGATGGTGAAGAAGATGTGGCGGCACTCATCAAGTTTGCCCGCAGTTTTCCCTCAAAAATCAATTTGATAGATTACAATCCGATTGCCAACATTGACTATAAGCGCAGCACAGAAGAGCGCAAGGCGATGTTCATGCGTAGGTTGTCTGAGGCGAACCTAACCGTAACACTTCGACGCAGTCGTGGCAGAGATATTGATGCTGCATGCGGGCAACTTGTAACCAGCATGAACACAGGAAAGAAAATTAAACTGGCTGTGCCGCAAGGTGCATAAAAGTTCTTTCCGCTGAAGCAAGCGCGCTGCACTGGCTCTGCCGCATCCAACACTTCTACAACAGTCAAACGCTAAAAGGCGGCAACAACGAAAATTTGCATACCTTTGCATGTAGGCTTGCCAACTAAACTCAAATTAACCGTGAGACATGTATTCTGGATGCGCCTGATTGTGGCTTTGGCACTTTCCATTTCGGTGCTTGTGCCAGCCAATGAATCAATTGGTTGGGGCTTTTGGGCGCATAAGCAAATTCACCGACGAGCAGTGCAAGCAATGCCTGAACCTATTGCGGCTTTTTTCAGAGAATACTCGACCTTTCTCATTGAACACTCAATTGATGCTGATGATCGTCGCCGAATTGATCCGACGGAAGCCGAGCAACACTTTATCGATATTGATCGCTACGGAAGTTATCCGTTCCCTGAATTGCCACGACGCTTTGAAGAAGCGGTCAAGAAATATACACTTGACACAGTGCGTGCTAATGGCGTTTTGCCTTGGCGAATTGCTGCGTTTAGCGATAGTCTCGTGCATGCTTTCAAAGCTAAAAATCTGGATAGAATTCTTTACTTTGCCGTAAATGTAGGGCATTATGTTGCCGATGCACATGTGCCGCTGCATACTACTGAAAATTATGATGGACAGCTGACGGGGCAAAAGGGCTTGCATGCGCGCTGGGAATCGGAAATTCCGGAACGGTACATGCGCCACTATGAAACGAAGAATGAAACGGTACCCCGTGCAAAGTATATTGCTGATAAAACTGAAGAGAGTTTTAAGTGGGTGTTGGAAAGTTATCTGATGGTTGATTCGGTACTCAAATGCGATCTGAAAGCTAAGGAGGGCTTGAAGCCTGAAGAGATCTACACGATAGTTATAGACAGAAATGGGCGAGAGCGTGAAGTCTATACGCCGCTGTACTATGAGCGTTTCAAAGAGGCGTTGGGTGATATGGTTGAGCGTCGGTTTGAGCAAACCATTGAGCGTGTGGCGTCGGTGTGGTATTCGGCTTGGGTAGATGCAGGCAAACCTGACTTGAAAGAGTTAATGTGCAAGTCGCGTGAGTGAGGTTGCCCGGGAATCGAAGCCATCTCCAGATACGGGATAGGTGGTTTCAGGTTTGGCGAAACTGAAGAGGGCGCGCTTGCGGTCAGAGCACAGCAGCACGAGCTGCACCATGTCAGTGTGTGCAACGTAAGACAGGGAACGTTCTATGCTTCCTTGCACTTTGAGAAGTTTAGTTTAGTTCTATCCAAGGCAAGACAATGAGTAAGGACGTTGATGTGGAACCGCAAAAGGCAACGGCAAAGGTTCAGGTGCAGAAAATGCACAGTGCTGGCATTGTGCTAGCTGAAGATACGCTTGCCGTAGAGGAGCCGCTGGAAATTCGTTTAGCTGTGCAGGGCGAGCGGGAAGTAAAAAGCATCGCTGTAACGATGCGCACCCCCAATCATGATGCGGAGCTAGCGGTTGGATTTCTCTTCACTGAAGGCATTCTCAAACACCCCAGTCAAATTAGCCGCATTTCATATAGCGATAAGCCTATTCAAGGTGTTTTACACCACAATGTGATTTGTGTGGAAGTCAAGCCTGAGGTCAAAATTGACTTCAAGCGGCTTGAGCGGCACTTCTATACGGCATCGAGTTGCGGTGTGTGCGGCAAGGTTTCAATTGAATCGGTGCAGGCGTCGGTGTGCACTGTATTTCCGAAGAATCGACCATTTTTTGAAAAGAGCATTATCTGTCGCTTGCCTGAGACTTTGCGCAAAGCACAGGCTGTCTTTGAGCAAACGGGTGGATTGCATGCGGCAGCACTCTTCGATATTCGTGGCAACTTACTGATGCTGCGTGAGGATGTTGGGCGACACAATGCGCTGGATAAACTCATTGGAGCAGCGTTTTTGGAGCGACGCTTGCCCTTGCATAATGAACTTGTTTTGGTGAGCGGACGCGCAAGCTTTGAACTGGTACAAAAAGCCTTGATGGCAGGAATACCAGTTATGGCGGCGGTCGGTGCGCCCTCAAGTCTGGCCGTTGAGCTGGCTGATGAATTTGATATGACGCTAATCGGCTTTCTGAGAGGCGAGCGTTTCAATATCTACAGCGGTGCATGGCGCGTGCGCTCCGACAGTGTCTATGCACCAATTGTCCCAGAATTTAACGGACAGTTTGATTTGGAGACCGCAAACCTAAAACTGCGTCCTGTAAGTCTAGACGATGAAGCATATTTCTTTGAGACTTGGAATGAGCGTTCATTTCGCCGTTATCTTTTTGATGACCGTCCTGTGCCACGGGAGTTTGTGCATGCACAAATTGAAGAGAGCATAAAGAATTTCCGTGAGCAGCACTTTGGGATTTGGACACTGGTGCGCAAAGATGAGGAGCGCCGTATCGGGTTTTGCGCTTTACGGCTAAGTCCAAACCGAACAGGGGTAGAGCTGGTCTATGGGATTGAGACGGGTTTCTGGGGACATGGTTATGCGACTGAAGCCAGTCAAGCGGTGCTGCGTTACGCACTGGAGAAACTGCATGTGCAGCGTGTGGTGGCAACAACAGATTGGAGCAATGTCGCCTCGCGTAAGGTGTTAGAAAAAATTGGGATGCGCTTTGACCACATTGAAAAGGGAGCACACGACGATATGGCGTATTTCATTGCGATACCAAACTCATAAACAAGATATTCTGTTATTGCAATAAAAAAATAACCTATGAAGCTACGCATTAAAGGTAATTCGATACGCTTACGCTTATCGCAGAGCGAAGTCAGACGTATAGCGGAAGAAGGGCGTGTGGAAGAAGTTGTAGAGTTCGGTATGCTGCCTCATCAAAGGCTGTGCTACGCAATGCAAAGCGATGCAGAGGCAGCAGATATTTTTGCCACATATGAAAATTGCGCCATAACGGTCTTTATTCCTGAACAGATGGTAAGAAATTGGGCAACTTCCGCTCAAGTCGGGCTTGAAAAAGAGCAAATTATCGGCGGAGGGAAAACGCTTAAGCTCTTGATAGAAAAGGACTTTCAGTGTTTAACTGCAAGAACAGATGAAGATGAATCGGATAATTATCCGCACCCTGATGCTGCGGTAGGGCATAAGGCGACAAACTGCGCAAGCTAAAATTGAGAAGACATTAAATTTAAAGAAGTTGTGTAACTCAAACTTGGAATACAAACAATGAGTGCGTTAATTGGCGAAGCGAATCACGAGCGGCATCATGAAAGCCTAATGGCAAATGGTGAAGCGGCAACTGGCAAGGACACTATCAAGACGGGGGCTTTGAGAAAAGAAGAGAAGCCTGTGGCAACCACGCCAGAGCAGCCTGACGATGAGCGGCTATCTATCGGAAAAGCGAAAGCTGTGGCGGGCGGCATTCCGGCTGTAGCAAACGCAATAAAACATGCAACTACGGAGATGGGCGTGGTGCGCGGTATGAAAATGCTGTTGCAAGTCAATCAAGTTGAGGGATTTGATTGCCCCGGTTGTGCTTGGCCCGACCCAGACGAGCATCGTGCCGTAGCTGAATTTTGTGAAAATGGTGCAAAAGCCGTAGCAGAAGAAGCGACCACGAAGCGCGTTGGACCTGAATTTTTTGCCAGACACAGTGTGACTGAACTTTCACGGCGAACGGATTATTGGCTTGGTAAGCAAGGACGACTTACGCACCCGATGGTGTTGCGCAAAGGACAATCACACTACGAGCCCATTTCTTGGGACGACGCTTTTAAGATGATTGCTGCACATCTTAACGCGTGCCGCACGCCCGATGAAGCCGTGTTTTATACGTCAGGGCGAACCAGCAACGAAGCCGCCTTTCTCTACCAGCTGTTTGCGCGCCAGTTTGGTACAAACAACCTGCCGGATTGTTCCAACATGTGTCATGAATCCAGTGGTGTTGCACTCAAAGAAACAATAGGTATCGGCAAGGGCACGGTTAAGCTCAGTGACTTTGATTTAGCGGATTTGATTCTTGTTATTGGGCAAAATCCGGGCACAAACCATCCACGGATGCTTAGCGCACTTCAATCTGCGGTGCGCAACGGGGCGAAAATCATTCATATCAATCCGCTGCCAGAAGCTGGGCTGCAGCGCTTCAAGCATCCGCAGGAAGTCTCGGGCGTGCTGGGCAAAGGCACCACGCTGGCGACACTCTTTTTGCAGATACGCATCAACGGCGATGTGGCATTGCTGAAAGGGATTATGAAAGAAATGCTGGCTGAAGAAGAGCGTGCAGGCGAAGTCTTTGATAAAAAATTCATTGCAGAGCAAACGACAGGGTTTGAAGAGTTTATCGCCGGCCTGCGTGCGGAAAGTTGGGAGAAGATTGTAGAGCAGAGCGGCATTTCACGCGAGCAAATCAAAGCAGCCGCTACGCTTATCATGCAAGCTAAGCGTATGATTTCATGCTGGGCGATGGGACTGACACAACACAAGAATGCTGTAGCAAACATCCAAGAAATTGTCAACTTGCATCTTTTGCGAGGAATGATTGGTAAGCCGGGCACAGGACTCTGTCCCGTGCGTGGTCATAGCAATGTGCAGGGCGATAGAACCATGGGTATTTATGAAAGACCAGATCCTGCCTTTTTGGATAGGCTTGCCAAGAATTTCAATTTCACGCCGCCGTATCATCATGGCTATGATGTTGTGGATGCCATCAAAGCTATGTATGAAGGCAAAGTGCGTGTCTTTTTTGCAATGGGTGGTAACTTTCTTTCTGCAACACCAGACACGAATTACACTGCGGAAGCACTTCGACGCACGAAACTCACCGTGCATGTTTCCACGAAACTCAACCGTGCGCATCTCATCACGGGTGAGGAAGCGCTCATTTTACCATGTTTAGGGCGAACTGAACTAGACATTCAGGGTGGAAAGCCGCAGTTTGTCAGTGTAGAAAACTCAATGGGTATTGTACATTCGTCGCGTGGTTCGCTGCCACCGGCTTCGGAGCATTTGCTCAGCGAGCCGGTTATTGTAGCGCGCCTTGCTGTTGCAACACTGGGAGAGAGAACAACCGTACCGTGGATGTGGCTTGTTGAAGATTACGACCGTATTCGAGACCTCATCGAAAAAACGATTCCCGGATTTGAGCGCTATAATGAACGCGTGCGCAGCAAAAGCGGATTTTACCTGCCTAATGGCGCGCGCGAAGGCGTTTTCAACACAAGTGATAAAAAAGCTCATTTTAGCCGACATGCTATCCCCGAGCATCGCCTTGAAAAAGGGCAATACATTATGATGACCATTCGCTCACACGATCAATACAACACAACGATTTATGGACTCGACGACCGCTATCGTGGCATTTACAACGGTCGGCGTGTGATTTTGATGAATCCTGATGACATGAAAGAGGCTGGTATCAAGCAAGGTGATGTTGTGGATTTGACAAGTCATTTTGAAGGGGAGCAGCGGGTAGCTAAGTACTTTGTAGCGGTGCCTTTCAACATTCCGCGCGGCTGTACTGCAACATACTTCCCAGAGGCTAATGTGCTTGTACCTGTAAATAGCATCGCAGAAAAAAGTCAAACACCAACTTCAAAGTTTGTCATCATTACGATTGCGCCCTCGAAGGGGACAAAGAAAGATGTTGAGCGTGAAGCTGAACTTGTAGAACAAACCTTGTGAGGCGTTCATTGCCAAAATTGCGGAGCATGATGTGAGGAGAAGGGGCTGGAAGCGAGCAGAATGCTGAGTCGGAATTATCTAGCGGAGTTATCCAGAGAATTATCCAACCTTTGATTCCAACCGCATGATACGCTCGCGCAGCTCCTGTACATCTTTGAAGAGAGCCGTAAAAGCAAGCAGCGACCGCTCGACATTCTCAAGCTGACGTTCGACATTTTCAAGCCAACGCTCCACACTCTCAAGCCAGCGATTCATATCCACGGCAACGATTTCAAGATTTTCTACTCGACGCGTGAGCGTCCTGATGTCTTCCTTAATAGTGCATACATCAGTGTGCATCTCGCGCATCGCAGTGCCGTGGTCTTGCAGCTCAAGCAAGATGGCTTCGAGGAGGCGATTCGTCTTGTCTTGTCCATTCTCGCTGCTCATGGTCTCCAAATTTTTCAAGAAGATAAAGGTTTGGCAATAACTGTGAAAAATTTGCGCTGACTCCCTGAAGGAGTGTCTTACGCGTGAAGAAGCATCTCAATATGTGCAATGCCATCTTCATCGTAGGGCGCAGAGCAGCGCACAAAACCGAAAGCGTTGTAGAATCGCTCTAAGTAAAGTTGAGCTCCAATGCGGATGGGGGAGTTTGGATAAAGTGAGTGCAATCGTGAAATTGCTTCTGCCATAAGCAGTTTGCCGTATCCTCTTCTGCGAGCTTTTGCTGTTGTAATCACTCTGCCAATTGAAGGTTCATCGTATTTTGTGTGTGGCGGCACAATGCGGCAATATGCTAAAAGTTCTCCAGCATCACTGCGTCCAACCAAATGGTGCGACATCTGGTCGTAATCATCTGCATCAAGATATGCACAACGCTGCTCTACGATAAACACTGCTTGCCTTGCTTTGAGAATTTCATAAAGCTCAAATAGCGTCAGGTCGCTAAACGCTTTGAAGGACCAGTGCAGCATACAGGCTCAGGAAAAGCATGACTAAGGTGAGGCTCGGTATTATCGAGCAAAGCAGTTTTAAAAAACTTTGGCTCAAAAACTTGCTTAAAAAGACATAAATTACAACAGTTACAAGAAAGAATTGCAGTAACCAGAAAAATCTGGTGAAAATCTGAATCACTCAAACAAGTTCAAACATCAGTAACATGAGAAGCGCTATTTTACTTCTTTTTGTGGCTTTCAGCGTAATGGCGTGCAACAAAAAAGAAAATCAAACTGCTGGCGCCAAGAGCGCGGAGGCAACGAAGTTTGCAGCGCCGCCCAATACGCTGGTGCATACCTACCTTGCGGACTTGACGCTCAACCCAATCATTCAGAACGAGAGCAACTCACGTGAATTTTGTGAGATGATTTATCCGAGATTGATGCGAGAAGAATTTGATACAGCTGTTGGTCTGATTACCTATAAGCCACTTTTTGCCACACGCTGGGAAGTGCGCAATGGCAATCGTGAAATTGTCTTTACGCTGCGGCGCGATGTCAAATGGACGGATGGGCAGCCGGTGACGGCGCGTGATTGGCTATTTAGTTACGAACTTTATGCTGATACAATTATTGCATCTGTTCGGCAGAATTTTATTAGTGAAAACTTTTTGGCACAAAAAAATGGTGAAGTAGACCTCAAAAAAGCCGTTGAGATTCCAAATGATTCAACACTCATTGTGCGTTTTCGTAAGCCGATGCCAACCGACTTGATGTGCAAGTACACGAACTTACCGTTCATTGCCGAGCACATTTGGAAAGAGGTCAAGCGGGAAGACTTCCGTAAGAGTGATTTTAACCGCAATCCTGAAAAGCTCATTGGCTGCGGTCCTTACAAGGTAGAGAAATGGACACCAAATTCAGAGTGTGTGCTCGTGGCAAACAGGTCGTGCAATTTGCCAGCGCCGCCGAAGATTGAGCGCATTGTAAATCGTGTGGTTCAAGAAAACACGACGCGTTTGACGATGCTGCGCACAGGCGAAGCCGATGTGCTGCAAGCAGTACCGCCTGAAGAAGCCGAAAAGATGAAAAAAGAAAACCCAAATGTGCAAATTTTGCCGCGCGGTCAAGTAGTGTTTCTTTACATTGGCTGGATGAATATCGACCAAAACCTTTACAATCAATCCAAGAAAATTCAGCCGCATCCGCTCTTTGGCTCAAAGAAAGTGCGTCAAGCCCTGACGTACGCAATTAATCGGCAGGAGTATCTTGATGGTTTTTTAAGAGGATATGGCGAATTAGCGGTTACAGATGTTGTGCCAATCTGCCACTGGGCAGTTGACTCTGAACTTAAGCCGTACCCTTACGATGTTGAAAAAGCTAAAGCTTTGCTTGCAGAAGAAGGTTGGAAGAAGGGCAGTGATGGAATTTTGGAGAAAAATGGGCGAAAGTTCAGTTTCAAACTGGCAATTAACAAAGGCAATAAAGGTCGGGAATTTCTTGCAGTCTTAGTGCAAAAGAACCTCAAGGAAGTGGGTATTGATTGCCAAATCGAGACGATTGAATCGAATGTGATGAGCGAAAAGATGCGAAACCGTGAGCTGGATGCCTTTATTGGCGGGTTTGTGGTTGCGCCGCCCGATGTAGATCCATCTGAAATTCGCTTTTCCGACCTTGAAAAAACGCCTTACAATTTCACATGCTTTCAAAATAAGCGCGTCGATGAGCTGATTAATCTTGCTAAAGATGAGCTTGAGATACTGAACACTGCAAAGTATTGGAAAGAATATCAAAAAATTATCTACGACGAGCAGCCTGAGACGATTGTAACGTGGTCGTCACCGTTGGTGGGCGTTAGCAAGCGTATCAAGAAAGCCGTCATTACGCCTGTGGGAACTTTCGATCGGATTTGGGAATGGGAAATGGAGGGCTCAAATCTCGCTGAAAAATGATTCAGAACCTGTAAAGAACGCACAAAAGAGATAAACTAAAAAAGGCGGATTTTTGAAGTCCGCCTTTGGCATTCTAAAAAAAACTTAGAAGTACATACCAATCATTGGCACGGCGAAAAAGCCATTGCGTTCAGTGACAAATGCATGCCGTAAGTCGACCCCGACAAGCAAATTGCGCAAGATGAAGAATTGAGGAATTTGGTAGTAAAAGACATTGCCGACGGAGTAAAACACGGCATTTAGTCCGAAAGGTGCCGAGTTATTGAGTGCAACACCTGCTGATGGCGAATAGATGGTATTACCGAAACCGGTCTGAGGGAAGCCAAAGAAGTTCAGGTTAGACCAGAGCAAGCCTATACCAGCATAAGGGCGGCTGAAAAACTGTCCGCCAAAAATTTTGACGGGAATTTCAAAGCCAAGTTCTGCGCCCAGCAAGTTGTTGTTAAGCCATGCGGGACTGCTCATTACCATTGGAGTGCCGGATGTAAAATCTGTGCCGATGGAGAGTAATCCAGTCATGCCTAAGTAGAGCCCGAAAGGAAAGCTATAGCCTACGCGCGATGCGCTACCGATTCCGTAGCCTAAGCCAAAACCATAGCCTGCGCCTGTCATCATTGTGATGCCGAGGCGCTGTCCTGACCGAGGAGACTGAGCGCCATTGACCATTGGAATTGGTTGCGATGTTTCAAGTCCGGGGTAGGGCGTAGGTTTCACGGACTCAAAACCGGCACTGGGTGAAGGTTTATCTTCACGAGAGAGGATAGATGGAACTGTTGTAGTTGTTGGAAATCCTGTTGGGTTCGTGGCATTCTTATCTGCAGAAAGGCGAGTGCCAAATTGAGCATGTACAGAAGTAGCCAAAAGCATCAGCGAAAAGAAAAAGATGTACCGCATACTGAAAACAAGTTTTGTTTGAAGATAAGCCACCCTTTTAAGTTAGCGACGCGCTGAAAAAGTTTCAAATCATTTGTAAAGATTCGTTGGTAAAAAATTCGTTGGTAAAAAAAAATTCTGTTATTGCAATAGAAAAAAAAGACAAACATCTATATTCCAATAATCTTGACAAACCAAACACAAAGAAAGGAAAGCGCATTATGGCGGACGCATCCTATTACATTGAGATCAATGGCAAACAATATGATCGCAAACTTATTGAACTAGCAGAGGACTCGGTCAAGGGGCGTGGTGATGGACGCATTTCGCTGAGCGATGCTCAAAAGCTCTTAGCGGCAATCAAAGATGGCAATGTTTATACAGATATTGAAAAAGCAACAATGGAGTATGTGCGCGAAAACTACAAATTTACGCCAGAAGCCGATGAGTGGTTCCGCGCAGAGATTCGTAAGTGGGCGGCAACCAAGTAACTGCCAGTACAAAATTTTTACGGTGTTGCACTAAAGAGAGAAGGTTGTGATGTACTGCGTAAGGCTTCAATGACGCTTTTATTGGCTTTAGGGAAGGCATACTGTGGCAGTTCATCAATTCGAACCCAACGCACCTCTTGACTTGATTTTGCTTGCGCTTCACCTGAAAGGTATGCGCAATGAAAGGCGTGAAGGGTGATTTTGAAATGCGTGTAAGCATGCTTTACTTCTGCAAACTTTTCGCCAACTGACACACTCAAGCCTGTTTCTTCAGCGATTTCGCGTTGGCAGCATGCTTCAAGCGATTCACCAGCGCGCAATTTACCGCCGGGAAATTCCCACAAATTGCCCAAAAGTCCTTCGGCTTTACGCAGCGCAATTAGCACGGTGTTACCACGATGCACGACGCCAATTGCGATATGGTGATGTGGCACAGGTGATTTGCGAGACTTAAATGGCAGTTTGCTGACTGCATCATGCTCAAACGCATAGCAGCCTGATTGGAGAGGGCAGCGTGCGCAATCAGGTTTCTTAGGTAAGCACACTGTTGCTCCAAGTTCCATGACAGCTTCGTTGAACGTGCCGGCATTTCCTTTGGGGAGATAACGCATTGCTATGGCTTCAATTTGAGCTTTTGTTGAGTGCTCGCGCAAGTCGCTGTCAATTCCGAAATAACGCGCAAAGACACGCAGGACATTTCCATCGATTGCCACACAATCCTCACCGAACGCTATGCTTGCAACACTGGCAGAGGTGTAATCGCCGAAGCCTTTGAGCATGCGTAAGTCGGCGCGAGTGCGTGGTAGCATTCCATCAAACTTCTGCATAATCGTTTTCGCAGCATGCTGTAAATTGCGTGCTCGTGCATAGTAACCAAGCCCTTCCCATGCTTTCATCAGGTCATGAGAATCTGCATTTGCCAGTGATTCGATTGTGGGGAATTTTTCCAAGAATCGATGGTAGTATGGAATCACAGTGGCAACTTGCGTTTGCTGCAGCATCACTTCTGAAACCCAGATGTGGTAAGGGTTACGTGTGTGTCGCCATGGTAGATCTCGCTTATTTTTGCAAAACCATTCTATTAAGACTTCTGAAAACTCTTTGCTCATAGAACGTTCTAAAAAAAGAGTTTAGTCAGTTGATAAAAACATCTGAGATAAATGCGTAAGTGAAGCGACCACGTTGCAATTGTCGCGCGCAGTCAGGGTTCTATCGAGCAAAACGGCGTGCAGACCTGCTGAAGTTGCACCAATGACATCAATCGAGTACACATCGCCGACATAGATACACTCTTGTGGTGAAAGTTCGAGGCGCTCGAGGGCGAGTGTAAAAATTCGGGGGTCAGGTTTCTCCACACCAACGTGGTGTGAATCAATCACAAATTCCAGATAATCGCGCAGACCATGCTGGATAGTGAGAGCTTCAGCGCGTCCATCGGAGTTAGAAATCATGGCGAGTCTGTAAGACGATTGCAAGGCTTGCAGGGTCTCGATGGTGTTGGGTAGTAGGTATCGCCAAAGGTTATCGCGAGCGTGTTCGCGTAGGATGAAGTCATGGATGTATACCGCACGGTCAGGGAGTGCTTTTTCTGGAAGTGGGAGTGCCGCAAGCAGATGCTCAAAAAAGAGCGGCAAGCGCGAGGCATCTGTGGTGGCTTTGTTTTCGGCGACGATACGGCTAAGCGCGTCAGTGGCAGTCGATACGGCTTTGAAAAAATCATCTTCGCTGAGTTCGACTTTGAACTGCTGCTGAAAAGCGTCACGGAAAAAAGGATAACTTAGGTGGAGCAGAGTGCCCCCTAAGTCAAAAATAATGGCTTTGATATCATTGGGACTGAAACGCATAGCTAGAGGGTTTGAGCGTTATGCTGGACTTGCTTGCGCTACAGCACTTGGTGTAGGCAATGCATCGAGGTATGGCAGTAACGAGGATTGAGGTTCTTCATTGAGGCGAATGGCTTCAAAGGTATTGTTTTTTGCTTTTGGATGCCAGAGCGAGAGGACCGCAAGTTCAGCAACGTCGCTGCGATCGATAAGACCAGAGATTCTATCGCCCACATCCAGCTGCAGTTTATGTTTGAGTGGCTCACCATCTTTCAAGCCACCCGGTCGGATAATGGTAAAAGTGCGTCCCGCTGTAGAGAAAACTTTTTCGAGGTGCAGTTCGGCGCGGCGTTTTTGAGACAGGACACCACCGAAAAGATTGAGCGGGTGAAAGGGTTTCGTTGCGGCAATAGAACTAATGAGAATGAAGTGTTTAACCCCAGCGTTGGCAGCGGCGTCAATCAGGCGGATGGTGCCGTCGCCATCGACTTGGACGGGGGAACTTTCGCCGAGCATTGAGGTGGCTCCAAGTGCGCAAATAACCGCATCGCATGTCCTAACGCATCGCTGCACGGCTGTTTCATTTTGAATATAACCAAGTTCCACTTCGATATTATTAAATTCGGCAAGTTTATCCGCCTTGCGTGCAAAGGCACGAGTGGGAATCTCGTAGTGCAGGAGTCGGCGGACGACCCACAAACCGGTACGACCAGTTGCACCAGCGACTAAGACTTTACCTTGAAACTTTGGAGCACTCATTTGTGTAAAAGAATTACTTCGAGTTATTTCAAAAATGCAAGTGTTGTATTTTCCCAAAGCGAGTAGTGGATAGAATAGACGACACCTGCGTCAACAATCATGTGTAGGGCAACAATTCCCCAAACATCCTTGAAGAAAAAATACAGCGCTGACCAGCACAGGACTAATGCGACTTGGAATGGGAAAAAAAGCTGCTTAAAAATAACTTTATCAGGCGGAAGCTCTGAGATAGGAATCACGTGTGGTGGCAAAGCATTAATCCAAAGGACACCATGAATAAATCCGCTGAAAACCATGAACAATAAAATACCGCCAAGAAAGAGATAAGGTGATTTATCCGTGAAGTTACGCATCATTTGCTCACCAAGCTTAAAGACAGCAAGAAAGACAAAAGTTTCACAAGAGCCGTTTAAGATTGCAAAGATGACAAATGTAACAGGATCAAAGGGGCGATTGCCATTGCTAGTTGCGTTGTAATAAACATAGATATTTGCTAGAACAATGATAAATGAGGTAAGAAAAAGTAGGTTTCGTTTGGTGGCGGTATCGCGGTCAGGCGGTGTTTGTTTTTGAGGAAAAAGTTCCTCGCTAAGAAAAAATATGGCACAAATAATGCCGATAGCCCAATAAGCAAGAACAAAGAGTGTCATGTTGAAGAGCAGATTAAGGTTGAAAAAGTATTATTAAATTAGCATATTTTCGGAGAAATAGGCAATATATCAGAGTTAAGGCTTACTTAAAAAATCAGTACAGCAGTCTGAAATGTGGAAAGTAAAAAAATACAGCGATGTTCGCATGGCTCACTGTGCTACGGCGCATGTCTGTAAATCCAGTCAGCGATGAAAACATTAGTTTCGCCGCGCATTTTGCCATTGCGGTTAGATGCAAAAATAATTTTCTTGCCATCACGTGTGAAAATTGGAAAGCCATCGAAGTCCGGGCAGCGTGTAATGCGTGTAAGACCTGTACCATCTTCATTAATAAGGTATAAATCAAAATTGCGCCCACGAACTGTATCACCAAGGTTAGATGAAAAAATAATTTGCTTATTATTTGGATGAAAGAAGGGTGCAAAATTAGCTTTGCCGTTACTTGTCACTTGACGACGATTTTTTCCATCCGCGTCAATGACAAAGATCTCTAACTTATTTGGACGAATGAGACCCTGTTCAAGCAGTTCAAAGTAAGATTTAATTTCTGCACTGTCCTTAGGTGTAGAAGCGCGGAAGACGATTTTCTTGCCATCCCACGAAAAAAATGCGCCGCCATCATAGCCGATGTGGTTGGTAAGTCGCTTTTGATTTTTCCCGTCAATGTCCATTGTGTAGAGTTCAAGATCGCCATCACGAACGGAAGTAAAGACAATTTTATCGCCTACGGGTGAGACCGTCGCTTCAGCATCGTAGCCGGGTGTGGTGGTAATTTGGCGTAAGTTTGCCCCATTAGTGTCTGCAAAAAAAATGTCATAGCCTTTGTAGAGTGCCCAAGTATAGCCTTTTGAAAAATCTGGTGGTGGTGGGCAGTCAGGGCTGGCAGCGTGAGTAGACGCATAGAGAATGGTTTTACCATCAGGTAAAAAGTATGAGCAGGTAGTGCGCCCTTTGCCAGTGCTCACAAGACGTTTGTTTGAACCATCGAGGTTCATGATATAAATCTGGTCGCAATCTTGTCCGACCGAGCGTGATTGAAAGATGAGTTGCTTTTCGTCAAACGACAGATATGCTTCTGCATTTTCTCCACCAAAAGTAAGCTGACGCACATTTGCAAGGAATTTCTCTTCGCCTTTGTAGAGCAACGTGAGCGAATCAAAATCAGCAGTTTCGGACGCAGTGAAATCATTAGGCTGTGAGGTCCTCTGAAAAGAGGTCGTAAAAATGAGAAGCAAGAGCACCAAAAAAAACTTCGGAGATGACTTCGGTGACTGGGTTGTCTTGAAGAGCATAAATGCAAGCTTGGAATAAAAAATGAGTTAAAGCAATGGAATTAAGCTGCGCAAAAATACACGTTTCGCTAAAAAGTATGAAGTAGAAACTTGATAAGTATCGTGCTTTAGGCAGGTTGCTGCGCTTTAAGCTGCTGCTGCTTATCGAGAAACGCCAGCACGGCAAACGCTTCGTTGAGGTCTTCCAAGCTAACAAGACCAAGGTAATCTGATCCATTGAAGACAGCCACAATGCGTTCGCCGCGCTCGGTCATCAACGCATAGACTTCGTCGAGTGAAGCGTCGGCTTGCACGGTAAGGAAGTTACGGCGCATAATTTCAGTAACGTACATATCACGCGAATCTGACGAGAGTGCATTGAAGACATCACGGCGTGTTACAATGCCAATAATTTCGTTGCCTTGCATCACAGCAAAATCGGGCTGGTAGCTGGTGAAAAGGTAGTCGACCACGCGGCTGACGCGGTCACCGATATTTAGACTGAGCGCATAACGATTGTAAGTATCTCCTACACGTCGTGTGCGCAGGACTGCTTTCGATGTAGCTTGTGCGTTTTCCTGACCTGCGCTAAAGAAAACGAACACGGCAATCAAAATGAGAATAAAGTTACCATTGATAAAGCCAAGCACGCCAAGTCCGACTGCTGCAATTTGCCCGATGGTGGCAGCGACTGTTGTGGCAGCTGAGAAAGTCATGAACATGGCAAGTATCGCACGCAAGACGCGACCACCATCGAGAGGAAAGGCTGGAATCATGTTGAAAACTGCAAGGGAAATATTTGCCGCAAAAAGCCATATCAGCAGCACTTCAAAAGAAGGACGAGAGAAGAGCTCGCCAAGTGACCCACGTGCATCAAGGATTGTAGTGTGCATAGTTGCGCCTGTCATGAGGAAAAGTGGAATTGCAATCAGCACATTTACCAGAGGACCGGCAAGCGCAATGATAAGTTCATGCAAAGGTTTTTCGGGCAACCTTGTAATCATTGCAATACCGCCCAGCGGAGTGAGCACAATCTCTCGAACGGGAATACCAAAGTATTGTGCAGCTAGGCTATGCCCAAGCTCGTGCAGGGTGACGCAAGTAAAGAGCAGGCTGATGAGCACGATACCGAAGAGCGCACCATCAAGTGGGCTATCGGGAACATTATTTGCCCACTGCAGTGCACCAAGCAGAAGAATGAGAAAAAACGTAACATGAATCTTGATATCAATGCCACGAACTTTTGCAATGCGAAACGACCAACCCATAGTACTTCGTTAAAGTTAAACAAATACGATAGCGGCTGATGAGCCGAAATGTGAATCATCCGCCTACCAATGTACTACTTAGCTTGCTCTTCAGCATGATACGAACTTCGCACCAAAGGACCAGACTCTACATGGCGGAATCCCAGTTCTAAACCTATACGCT
Organism: Candidatus Thermochlorobacter sp.; assembly: GCA_046291735.1. GTDB lineage: Bacteria > Bacteroidota > Chlorobiia > Chlorobiales > Thermochlorobacteraceae > Thermochlorobacter. The sequence goes on from JBKBSK010000002.1 coordinate 298,207, forward strand.
TGTACATTGCGAATTCTTCGAGAGGTACATAGCGTGCAATAGGTAAATGCGCTTTGGTAGGTTGCAGATATTGTCCGATGCTCATGATGTCGCATTGAACTGCACGCAGGTCTTTCATCACTTCGATGACCTCTTCGGGTGTTTCACCTAAGCCGACCATGATGCCGGACTTGGTGACGAGATTGAACTTTTCTTTTGCGCGTCGAAGCAGGTCGAGTGTGCGTTGATATTTTGCTTGCGGGCGAACTATACGATAGAGACGTGGCACAGTTTCCGTATTATGATTCAAGATGTCGGGCTGCTCACGAAATACGGTATCCATTGCGTCGGTGTCGCCTTGAAAATCGGGAATTAAGACTTCGATTTTCGTGGTGGGGTGTTGCTTACGAATTTCGCGAATCGTTTCTGCCCAAATGCTTGCGCCGCCGTCATGAAGTTCATCGCGATTGACGCTGGTAATGACCGTATGGCGAAGGTTCATGATTTTGACCATCTCGCCGACGCGCTTAGGTTCAGCCAAATCGAGTTCGGTGGGACGCCCGGTTTTTACAGCACAAAAGCCACAGGAACGGGTGCAGGTGTCGCCTAAAATCATAATTGTAGCTGTGCCTGATGCCCAACATTCACCGATGTTTGGACAGCGCGCTTCTTCGCACACTGTATGGAGCTTGTAGGTATCTACAAGAGATTTGAGACGTGCGTACCCTTCACCAGCAGGAAGTTTTACGCGTAGCCAATCAGGACGTGGTGTAGGCTGAGGTGGGGAAGAGGTCTCAAAAATTTTAAGGTCAGGCGTAGTAATCATTTTAAGTAAAAGAAGTTAGAAAGGCTCACTTAGAGAAAGTTTTATGCTCATGGCTGCAAGCAGATTGCGCAACATGCATTAAATTTTCCGCTCATCTGGCAGAAGGTGCCCGAATGTTTAGTAATCAAAGCTAGATTAGCTTGCCAGTGCAGCGCCGAGAACACTGAGTGCTTGCTTGCGTTGGGCAAGATTGGTTTCACCTAAGTCTGCCCAAGGTCCGAGGCTCTTGCCAGAGCGAATGATTTGCAGGACCTCATCGCGCAGCTTAGGGTCAAGCGCTTTGTGCTCGAGTTGCATCGCTGCTAGAGCAAGTTGAATGACGGCAAGCACATCTTCGTTTTTGGCAATTTCGCCCAGTTCGGTCAGGACGCGATTGGTTGCATCGGCAACTGACAGACCCTCTGCAATGGCATCTTCGAAAATGGCTTTTGCAGCCGCAGCTGCGTCATTATCAAAAATGTCAGAACCCCAGATACCCATGTTTTTTTAGAGTGGTGTATGTTCGTTGTATGATTCTAAATGCGATACAAGTGTTTGCAAGAAAAATCCAGCCAGAGCACCATCAATAATGCGGTGGTCATACGAGAGCGAAACATACATCATAGAGCGAATCACAATTGCATCAGTCTCATCGTCCAGCGTTCTAACGACAGGACGCTTGACAATGGCACCGGTACCTAAGATAGCAACTTGTGGCTGATTGATAATTGGTGCGCCAAAAAGATTACCAGAAGTGCCATAGTTCGTGATGGTAAAAGTACCACCCTGAATTTCGTCAGGTAAAAGCTTCTTTGCTCGAGCACGAGTAGCAAGGTCTTGCAAAGCGCGTGCAAGACCAACGAGATTTTTTTCATCCGCCCCTTTGATAACGGGGACGATAAGACCGCCAGAGCCGCGCTCACCTAACGCCACAGCAATACCAATGTTGATATACTTTTTGAGGATAATTTTATCGCCATCCACCGATGCATTCAGCATAGGAAATTCCTTGAGCGTTTTGACAACGGCGTCAATAAAGAACGGCGTATAAGTGAGTTTAACACCGTTGGCGGCTTCAAAGGCGTTCTTTTTTAGCTTGACAAGTTTGACCAGTCCCGTTACATCAGCTTCAGAGACAGAGGTAACATGCGCAGAAGTCTGCTTTGAGCGCACCATGTGTTCTGCAATGAGTCGGCGCATGTTATCCATCTGAATGATCTCAGATCGATTGGCATCATAGACAACAGGTGTCGCTTTCGGCGCTGGTGGCGTATCGTGAACAGGAGAGATCGGTTTTGGTGCTGGGGCTGGAGAGGACGGTGCAGGTGCAGCAGTCTGCACGCGTGCTTCAAGTGTAGGTGTCGAAATTGCTGCAGGCGGTGCAACAACTCTGCCTGATTTCAAGTAGTTGAGCACATCGCTTTTAGTTACTCGACCACCGATACCTGTGCCCGGAATTTGCTCTAGCTCTTTCATTGAAATTCCTTCGGTCTGTGCAATTTGCATCACCACAGGCGAGTAGAATCGACCGCTGGACGGGGCTGGCGTGTCGACAGTTGGATGCCCATTACTCGGCGCAGAAGTAATCTCAGGTGGTGCAGATGCAGTAGGCGATTGCACTGCAGAGGTAGGGGCACTGACCGCTGGTGCGGGTGTTGATACACTTGGAGCAACAGCAACACTGGCTTCGGTCTCAATGCGTGCGATAGTCTCACCTACCGCAACCGTGGTGTTTTCAGGATAAAGAATCTCTGCGACAATTCCGCTCTCAGGTGCAGGTACATCCGTATCAACTTTATCTGTTGCGATTCTTAGCAGATTTTCATCCTTCTGTATAGGGTCGCCAACCTTTTTGAGCCATTCTAAGATGGTGCCTTCCATCAGGCTCTCACCCATTTTTGGCATTACGACATCAATTTTTGCCATGACAAAGCAACTTTATTGTTTGGTTTAAGGGGGATGCTGCTATTTTGCAAAAATAAATATAGAAAAAATCTTTCACGCCGAAAAAGAAAGTGAAAATGGAGAGAAGTGTCGTGTCATGAAACCATTAACTGCAACTTTGACTTATAGTCAGTAGCAGCAAGCGACAAAAGCAATAGCGATAAGCCTTGCAACAAGCGCGCAGGGAAGACGTCTAGCCCTTAAACATTGAATGAAATTTCAGGAGCATTATGCCAAAAATTCAAGCTGTTGGCACAGCATTACCCCGCTACAAGATATCACGAGAAGAAAGCAAAGCATTTGCGCTAAACCTGTACGGTGAAGTCTATAAAGGAGACCCTGACCGACTGCTTGCAATCTACGACCATACTGCGATTGATTCTCGCTACTTTTGTGTGCCCGCTGAATGGTTTGCCTCGTCCAAATCATTTGAGGTGAAAAATAATCTCTACATTGAAGAAGGGCTAAAACTCTCAGAGCAGGCTATCGAGCAAGCCTTACAAAGTGCGGGCATCGGGTATGATGAAGTAGATTGCCTGATTTTCGTCTCGACAACGGGACTTTCTACACCAACGATGGATGCGCGGCTTATTGAGCGTTTGCCCTTTCGTAAAGATGTGCGACGATTGCCGATTTGGGGCATTGGATGCGCAGGCGGAGCCGCTTCACTGGCATGGGCAATGCAACTTGCGCAGGCACAACCGACACAAAAAATTCTCATCGTGGTGCTGGAGCTCTGCGGACTAACTTTTGTGCGCAATGACCTCTCGAAAGCAGCCATGATCTCAAGTGCACTGTTTGCCGATGGTGCCGCTGCCGTAGTGGTTACTGGCGATAAAGTCTCTCTGCCAAGCTCTGCCTCGCGTCCCTGTCTTGTAGATTCTGCAACAGAGACGCTGCCCAACTCTTTGGACGTCATGGGCTGGCAATTTGGTGAATACGGCTTTAAGGTCTTGCTTTCAAGAGATGTGCCTGAAATTGTGCAAGTTTTTTTGAAAAATTGTATTGATAAGTTCTTGCAAAAAAAGAACTTAAAGTTTTCAGATGTTAAACATTTTATCACGCATCCGGGCGGGAAAAAAGTGCTCGATGCGTATGAAAAAATTGGCATTTTACCCTCTCAATTAGAACATGCGCGGGCAGTATTGCGTGAGTGTGGAAATATGTCTGCAGCAACTATCCTCTTTATTCTTAAGAGATTTTTGGAGACTTATTCAGATGAAGATAATGCGTTTGGTTTAATGACGGCGCTCGGACCCGGGTTTTCAGCTGAACTGGTTTTATTACATTGGCACTAGAAAGTTGGCATTAGGAAAAAGGACAAATGTATTTTGCCATTTTCATTACACTGTTAGCGTTGCAACGCCTCAGTGAACTTTGGATTGCAAAACGCAATGCTGTATGGATACAAGCCCAAGGGGGATATGAGGTAGGAGTAGAGCATTACAAGTGGATGGTAATGATGCATGTGAGTTGGTTTTTGTCAATGATAGTAGAGTATACGATGCGTAAGCCGTACGTGTCAGAAGGGTGGTATATCTGGTTTGGAATTTTTCTACTGGCTCAAGTTGGGCGGTATACAGTCATTGCGACATTAGGGAAATTCTGGAATACAAGAATTTTTGTTTTACCAAGCGCCCCAAAAGTGGAGCGGGGAATTTACCGTTACATCAAGCATCCAAATTATTGGATTGTAAGGATAGAGATATTTGTTGCACCGATGATTTTTGGACTTTTGGCAACAGCAATTATCTTTTCAGTGCTGAACCACATTATTCTGAAAGTGAGAATTAAAACAGAAGAAGACGCTTTGAATGTAATGTCCTAAAGTCTAAAATTGCTGTTATTGCAAAAAAAAACATGCTAATAAAAATTGCATATAGCTTTTTCGTTGTAAACTTCACCTATGGCATACTAGCAAAATCGCAAATCATTAACACTATACGATTCAAAGCAGTGCATCACGGGCTTTACTTCTGCGTTATGGTTTCAATTATTGCCGCTATAGTAGTGGAGTTTCTATCAGGGGAGTTTCCGATGTTACTGATTTTAATGGCAGGTTTACTCTTTGGTATGACACGATTTAGTGGCAGAACCGCACGGCACTGGCAATACGCGTTATTTTGCTTTCTGGCGTATTCAGCTATTTTGGTTTACTACTTTTGAAACAAGAACTTAAAGAAAAAAAAAATGCAAAACATTCAAAAAGATATTTTTGAGGTTATCAAGCAGAGAAGAACGACAAATGGATATTTTTTAGACAAGCCGCTGTCAGAAGAGCATATTAAAATGCTGATGGAAGCAGCAAGCTGCGCACCAAGTCATTTTAACTCTCAACCTTGGCGTTTTGTGTTGATACGCGATGAAAAGCAGCGTAAGGAGCTGGGTAAAATCGCTGGACAGTCCATGCGTGTGGTGATGGAAAAGGGGGATTTTTGGAAGCGTTACCTAAAGTATTTTCGTTTTAATAAAGAGGAAGTCGAAAAATCTGGTGATGGTATCTATATTGACAATATGCCCGGAGTGCTCAGACCGTTCATTCGTTACCTTTTTTCAGAGAAAGGTGGCGAAATGATGAATAAACTGCGTGTGCCATGGATTTTAGCGATTGATTCCAAAAAATTGGTGGCACGCTCACCGCTGATTTTGGGAGTTTTGCTCTCAAAAGATGAGTATAAGCCTGAAGAAAAGTCGGGTATGTATTGCTTGCTTGCACTCGGTATGGCTATTGAAAATATCTGGCTTACCGCCACAGCGCTGAATATCGGCGTACAATTTATTTCCTTACCCATGGAAGCTGGCAGTGAGTATTGGCAAAAGTGTATTGACTTAATTGCACCGCCACCGGATTATGAACTCATTGCGCTGTTTCGTTTAGGCTATATTGATGAAACAACTCCACGTCCTACAATCGACTGGACAAGCAAACAGCGTAAAGATGTGTCGCAGTTTTGTTATGAGGAATCGTTCGGAAAAGCATGGCACCCGAAACTTGATTCATCCTTACGTGAGAATGGTAGATAGGACGGTTCGGTATGGCTTGACTTTACATAATTTTCATTATACAACAAATAGTAACAAACACATAAAAACCAAAAGTACAAAAAATAGACGAAAAATAGCAATCGCAAAACATCCAATCACTTACACGTTGAAGATGTACTGAAATTTGTTTTTATTTTATCCTTTACCTTGATTCCATAACTCAAAGCGTGAACTGGTTATGCAACTCACAAACTTCACTGTCGGTGATACTGCGATACCTGAAGCAACACTGCTGAGCAAGAAACACCCGCTGCGTTGCCGTTGCCTTCTTTCAGGGCTGATACTTTGCTTTTCCCTAACCGTCTGCTGGTCAACCGTAGCTCTAGCCTCTCCTACCAGCACAGATACACTCAAAGTCTATGATGACACTGAAGACGAGGAAATGGCATTCTATGGCGGTGCATTCCGACCGCGAGCGGGACTGGCTGGAGTCATTGGACTTACGACCAACAGTTTTGTCGCCTCTTTTAACTTTGTCCATCAGCATTCACCTGACGTGATTAGCTTGATTAGCATTGGTTTGACAACTGGAAGAGACCCCGCTGAAGTTGACCGATTTGACCCATGGACGGGACAAAATATTGTCTTTGGACCAGATGGCTTTCCCAAACGCTTCGGGTTGGTGATGCTAACGGGAAGTTTCGGACTTCAACAAAGGCTATTTCGGCGCGATATTACCAGCTCATTCAGACCATTTGTAGAAGTCGGCGCCGGTCCAACGCTTGGCTATATTCACCGCATTGCCTCTTTACCAAATGGCGTAGCAGACATACCAATAAACTACGACTTCTCAGGTTCGATTTTCAGCCCGTATAGTGTGACATTTGGTATCAATGGATATGTGGGTGCCGGGGCATACTTTGGCGCAAACTTTCTCATGTTACAAGGTATTGCTGTACGCTACATTGCCAACTACTTACCGTCTGGCGTCGAATTGCTTCGCGACTCACGCGTGTCTTTATTTCACGGTATATCGATTAACCTGATTTTTGGCACGCTGTTCAATAACTAACATATCGATAACATAACTTTTTCAGTTGCATATTTGAAACAAATGTATTATCTTTGCGTTCCGTCCACACGGCAAAGTACACCGCGGGGTGGAGCAATTGGTAGCTCGTCGGGCTCATAACCCGAAGGTTATAGGTTCAAGTCCTATCCCCGCCACAAAAAAAGCAAGCCCGTGAAATCACGGGCTTTTCTCTTCAAGTCCCTGCCGCAGCTTTATCCCAGTAAGGTAAAGTATTCAAGCAAGCACTGCTCTACTTTTTTTCTTTATGGTCTATGGTGCTGTGGCTCCAGTTGCAGCTTTCTCACCGAGATATTTTTCAAACCACTCCAAGTTAGATTGCATCACTATCAGCATCATCTTGGGTTCATTAGGTCCATGCGGCTGACGTGGCAGTTCCAACATACGCGTTGGTATTCCCCGAGCTTTGAGCGCATTAAAGAATTCCATGCCTTGTGAGATAGGCACGCGTACATCAGCCGTACCGTGCTGAATCATCGTAGGTGTCGTAACAGACTTCACAAAGGAAATCGGTGAGTGTTTTTGATAGATTTCAGATGCATCCCAAAATTGACCACCGAAATAGTCAGGAATAAATGCAGGGATATCTGCTGTGGTAGTAAAACTTGTCAGATTTGTAACTGGTGCGCCAGCGGAAGCAGCTTTGAAGCGGTTTGTCTGTGTAACAATCCACGAGGTCATAAACCCGCCATAACTCCAGCCCATCACTCCAAGTCGATTAGGATCTGCAACACCCATCTCAATCACTTTGTCAACACCAGCCATGAGGTCTTGGTAGTCCATTCCGCCCCAGTCTTTGAAATTTGCGCGGCGAAACTCTACACCATACCCTGACGAACCGCGTGGATTTGGACGCAAAATAGCATATCCTTTTGCTGAAAATGTCGCAATTGGGTAAATACCACGACCGCCGTTAAAGGTTTGTTGAAACACACCAGCAGGACCACCATGGATATTCAAAATGAGAGGAACTTTTTTACCTTGTGTGTAGCCTACAGGATAAGTCAGCAGTCCTTCAATTTCGCGACCGTCAGTGCTTTTCCAGCGAATGAGTTCCGTTTTTCCCATTGGCGGCAGTTTCAAATCAGCATTAGCACGAGAGAGCTGCACAGGTGAAAGGGTTGCTAGTGATGTGACAAAAACTTCCTGTGGAGACTCAAAAGTTTGTCTGACAAAAGTCAGCATTTTACCTGATGCGCCCAGACGAGGAGCAGTATAAACCGCTGGCGGAAGTCGTAATTCATCAATTTTGTTTGTGCTAAGATCAACGCTGTAAATCTGTGAGAGAGTCCCTTTTGCTTCCGTAAAATAGATACGTTTGCTATCTGCTGACCAACCAATCAGGACTGGCTGACCATCATTTGAGGCAGGTAAGCTTCTTGGCTGTCCACCAGTTGAAGCCACAATTTGGATGGTCCGACTTTGCGCCCAGCGTGGCGGAATATCACTAGCAAGAAAAGCAATAGTACGACCGTCTGGTGAGAATTTGGGAGAGGTTTCTGCTGCTGCAGTATTGACAAATGGAGTAACTTTACCTGTTTCAATTTCAACAATTGAAAGGTCTGCTGTCATCCAATCGTTAGGGCTGGGTGATATGGTGTGCGCAAACACAATGCGTTTGCCGTCAGGTGACCAATCAAAATTGCTGACAGAATAATTTCCAGCTGTCAGTTTGCGTGCCTCACGCTTGCCGCTTGCATCTTTTTGGACAGGCAGAAGATAAAGGTGAAACATCTTGATATTTTCATTGACCCAACGGTAATCATTTTTGCCTTTCTCATTTTTCTCTTCCTCTTCTGTCTTCGGGTCTTGCATCGTAAATGCAATAAACCTACCATCTGGTGACCACTCAAAATCTGAAATGCTGCTCCTAGTGAACTCTGTGAGCGCCTCTGCTTCTCCGCCGTTCAGACGTAAGAGATAAAGGTTATTGCGATTCTCTTTTCGTGGCGAAAGGAAAGCAATGAATTTTCCATCAGGTGACCATTTAGGGTTGGTGGAGGACTTTTCGTTGAAGGTGAGTTGCCGGTTTTCTTTCCCATCAGCAGAGCCTAACCAGATTTGCGTAACGAACTCGCTTTTGTCGGCTGTCATCACAGCGTCTGTGATTGTGTAGACCACCAGCTTGCCATCAGACGAAAGGCTCGGTGACCCAACTGCTTTGACTTTCATTTGTAACTCTGGTGACCAGCTCTCTGCTGCCACTTGTGCAAGCGCGCTTGCGCTGCTAAAGCAAATGAGTGCAATGAGTGCGATGAGTGCGATGCGATGTTTCATTTTGCCTCCTTTTTAGTCTATTGAATATGCTACAAAAGAAAGATAGCGCTTGACTATAAATTTCCTAATTGGTCAAGTTACCTCTTTGCACGACTTTACTGCACTCTGCACACAAGGTTCAGTTGCTCGTTTGCTTTGCCACAAGTTTATCCGCTTTTTCAATTGCGGTTTTTGCAAAAAACCAAATAAAGTTCAGCGCTTTTTTGCCGTTGACGATTTCTGCGCCGCCTGTGGAGGTCGAAAATTCTTTGATACCGTATTTCTCGCAGATGTCTTTAGCTTCTTCACGCAGCATATCGCCTGATTGTTTAAGCGGATAACGCGTGTTAAGCTGCCTGTTCCACAAATCCAGCCCATCGGAATATGCCTCTACTGCAAAGCGTAGTTCTCTTTTTAGCTCTGGGTCAGATACTTGTCGCAGAGCCTCATCAACACTGGCTTTGAGATCGATAAGGCGTGAGCTGTACTCTTGAAGTGTGATACCAACTTCGGTAGCAGCTTGCATCTTGTGTAGTTCCTTCATGGCAAAGGTCAGGCTCTCAGGTGGACGTTTAAGCGGTGCTGGCACGGAATCCCGTTTAGCAACAGGATTAGCTGTAAATTCCCACCGCCCATTAGGTCGTAAAATCACAGTCCTTCCGTCTTGCGTTGTAGCGGTAATAGGCGCATCAATCAAGCTCTTTTTCTTTGGCTTTTTTTTCGTTTTCGTCGGCGTAGCAGCTGGAGCAGAAGTTTTATCGCTTTGAGCGGTTGCGCTAGGTGTGGTAGAGAGTGATGCTAAGATGCACAAAAGTAGATATTTCCCTGCTACTTTCGCGATTGTTTGTCTTTTCATTTTAGTTAGGAAATTTTTTTGCAATAACAGATATTTATATTTTCTACAAAAAAAGGCAGCACCGCGGCTGCCTCAAAATTACTTCTAAGCACTGTATTAGCGCAAGAGCATTGCACCTAAAATACCCACAGAGTTCTTTGTCAAATTTGCTAGCGGCATGAAGAATAAACCTAATACCACAGTTAGAACTGCAAGTAAAGCAACCATCGCATTAGACCATACCCCAACACTAAACTCGGATGTGTTGCCACTTTCTGGCTCACGCAAATACATGTTGAGCGGAATCTTGAAATAGTAGTAAAGCGAAACAACACTGGTCAGGATACCCACAAGTGCCAGACCAAGGTATAGCGTTCCCTTCTGCAGGAGTGCTGCAAAGATCATGTACTTGCCGATGAAACCGACGGTCGGTGGCAATCCCGTCAGCGAGACAAGGAAAATCGTAAGTGCAGCTGCTGCCAGCGGCATTCGCTTACCAAGTCCTTTGTAATCATTGACATCATCACTGCCAATTTTGTTAGCGATGAGAACAGTAACAAAGAATGCACCGATATTCATTACTGTATAGGCTGCAAGGTAGAACATCACGGCTTGTGTGCCAAGGTCATCAGCGACAAGCACGCCCAGCAGCAGATAGCCAGCATGCGCTACCGATGAGTATGCTAGCAGTCGCTTAACACTGCTCTGCCAGATTGCGACTACATTCCCCAAAATCATAGACGCAAGTGCAAATACAGACAGCATGGTTACCCAGTCGATGCCGATGATGCCTTCTCCTGTTCCTGTCGGTATTGTTACGCGGAAGAAGCGCATCAGCATCGCAAATCCGGCTGCTTTTGAGCCTACGGAAAGAAACGCTGTAACAGGCGTCGGTGCGCCTTCATAAGCATCAGGTGACCAGAAGTGGAACGGTACGGCGCCAATTTTGTAGCCAAATCCTCCCATAATCAAAAGTGCGGCAAGTAGCAGCGTTACGCCATCAACCGGGTGGTTCATCAGAAACTCATTGATTTTGAAGATGTTCGTCTGTCCTGTTAAGCCATACAGAATAGAAATCCCGTAAATCATCAAGCCAGAGGAGACGGCACCGTAGATGATGTACTTCAACGCCGCTTCTGAAGAACGGACTTGACCTTTGAGATAGCCTGTGAGAATGTAAGAGGAAATGCTTACCAGTTCCAGCGAAAGGAACATCATGAGCATATCGGTTGCTGAAGCCATCAAGAACATACCGAGCACCATTGCAACCAGAATCGCGTAGTACTCACCCATGCTGCGCGATTTTGGCTCATTGAGTTCTTCCGAATCCATCGAAATGAGTACCGCGAGAATACCCGAGCCTAAAAAGAGATACTTGAAGAAGATAGCGAAGGGATCGATAGCAATCATTCCAAAGAACTTTTGCTCTGCTGGAAATGAATGCTGCTGATAGACAAAGAACCCTGTTATGACCATACCTGCAATTGCCAGCGCAGGTATGATGAGCCTATTCCCTTTTGTCAGCATGTCGACAAAGATGAGCACCAAAAAGAGAATCGAAAGACTAAGCTCGGGGACAAAGGTAGACATGCTATTTTGCAAAACTTCCCCAAGCGTCTTGATGTCAACTGGCATACGTGTTGCGATGTTTGAAAGTTAGTTTAGAAATCCAAATTAAACTTACTTCACTCATTTCTTTCATTTCTCTCATGTTCGGCTTACGCTTTCTCTATGCGGCACTTTGACTTTCAAATTCATCTCATTCATTTCACTTCAAAAAGGCGGTTGCAACATTTTGTACAGTTGGCGCTAAGATTTCCACGATTTTGTTCATACTTGGCATCATCAAGTCTGTGAGCAATGAGGGATACACACCAAGCAATACGACGATGGCAAGTTGTGGTGCAAGCATAATGACCTCGCGTGCATCAAGGTCTACTTTGCCGTTCCAGTCATGAAAATGGGCGTGCTCATGTCCGTGATCGCCTTGCACATCGTAGGCGGCATTTTCTTTGCGTTTGCCAAAATAGACGCGTTGCAGTGCCCAGAGTAAATATCCGGCGCTGAGCAAGATACCGAGAGTTGAAATTACAGCGACAGGTCGCGTGAGCTCTGAACGGAAAGCACCAAGGAAAACAAAGGACTCTGCAATAAATCCGGAGAGACCGGGCATCCCCAGCGATGCCATAAATGTTGCAATTACGAAGCCCGTGTAGACAGGCATATACTTTGCCAATCCACCAAAGCGCTCAATCTCGCGCGTATGGGCGCGATCATAAATCACACCAACTAAAATGAAGAGCATCGGTGTCAGAATGCCATGGCTGAACATTTGCATCATTGCACCAGTCATTCCTTCAGTTGTAACGGAGGCAATCCCAATCAGCACAAAGCCCATGTGGGAGACTGACGAATACGCCACCATTTTTTTCAAATCTTTTTGTGCAATTGCGCAGAGTGCACCATAGATGATATTGATGGCGCCAAGCACAGCTAGCGAATAAGCGAGCGCACCAAATACTTCAGGGAAAATTGGGAAGTTGATGCGCAAGAATCCATATCCACCTAGCTTAAGCAGGATGCCGCCCAGAATCACCGACATCGGCGTTGGCGCTTCTACGTGTGCATCAGGCAACCATGTATGGAACGGGAAGACAGGAACTTTGATTGCAAAAGCAAGAAACAAACCAATGAATGCCAGATATCGCATTGCTGTCCCGCTACCGCCGAAAATACTCTCCGGCAGAAAGTTATTTTGGTCAGACATTGCGATAATGCTGAAGGTATTCTTCCCTGTTTCAGGATCCACCACGCTGAAGTAAAGTCCAATCGTAACCAGCAGCATAAAGACGGAGCCGAAGAGCGTGTAGAGGAAAAACTTCATGGCTGCGTATTCACGATTCGGACCGCCCCAGATGCCAATGAGGAAATACATGGGCACAAGCATCAATTCCCAAAAGATGTAGAACAGGAAGAAATCTAAGGCAACAAAGCACCCGACCATCGCTGTCGAGAGCACATTGTAGAGTAAGAAATAGCCTTTGACAGACTTCTCAATTGTCCAGCTTGAAATCACGCCGATTGCGGAGACGACAACGGTCAGAATCACCATCGTGATGGAGAGACCGTCTACGCCCATGAAGTAATCGACATTGAACGAAAAGTCACCAAATTGTAAGTCAATCCACTTGACCTTTTCGACAAACTGAAACGACTTTGGGTCGTTAATACCAGCCAGCGAATAGTTGTAGCCTTTCCAGATCCAAAGGCTAAGCGCAACTTGCCCTAATGCTGCAACAAGAGAAATTCCCCGGATAAGTTGCTTTTGTGTGGCAGGCAGAAAGAGAATGATTGCAGCCGCCACCATAGGCAAAAATGTAATCAGCGTCAGTTCCATGTGGTTTGAATAGCGTTTTAAGCGTTTCTGAAAACTTTATCTCACTATCTTCAAAACTTCAAGACCTGAAAGCAAAAACAAAGTATGTGATCATGGCTAGCAGAAGTATGGCGATATAGGTTTGCACTCTGCCCGTCTGCACTTTGCGCAGCACAATCCCAAAAAGTTGAACCAACATGCCAGAGAGATTGACCAATCCATCGACCACGTTCTTATCTAAGATGCCGTTGAGATTAGAGAACGACTTGCCGAAACTGGCGCCGCCACTGACAATCAATCCCTCTGGGATAGCGTTATTGAACCATGTCATAGCTTTGCTCAAGAATTCAAATGGCATTCCAAGAGCTCCTACTCCTTTCTGATAGACAAGGAACGCCAACAGTAGACCAATAATTGCAAAGCCGATGGAAAGTGTCACAGCGGTGCCGTGTGCTTCGTGTGCAGCATGTTCTAATTTCGCCTGACGCGATTCGCCGTGAGCTAGTGCGTGTGTATCGGAATGTGCCTCATTGCCATGTCCGCTGTGTGATTGCAGTGCAGCTGTCGCATCCATGCTAGCGGGTTTCACAACTGCGGTATTTGTAACTTCTGCTTGTGGTTCTGCTCCCTTGTCGAATTTGACGAGTGTCTCCGGTGTCTTGATGAGGCTCAAGAACCAGCCTTTTTCAGCAGAGAACGGATTGGGCGAGAAGACAAACCAAAATGACATTATCGCCAGCACAATCAGTGGTGCAGTCATCACCCATGCTGATTCATGAATCTCGCCGTGATGCTCTCCATCGTGTCCGTGATGGTGATCGTCGTCGTGTGCAGAAGCTGGTTTTTCGTGTGCGCGATTTTCACCGAAGAAAACCATAAACCACTGGCGTCCCATGTAGAATGGCGTTAGCAGGGCTGCGCCAAAACCCAGAATCGGTACAATTGACCACGCTCCACCTTCAACGCTTGAAAACCCAAGTGCCCCTGCAAGAATAGCATCTTTGCTTAGGAATCCTGTAAAAAGCGGTAGACCTGAGAGTGCGAAAAGACAGACTGTGAAGGTTGCAAATGTGATGGGCATTTTCTGGCGCAAGCCTCCCATGTAGCGCATATCTTGTTCGTGGTGCGCTGCATGAATAACAGAGCCTGAGCCAAGGAAAAGACCGGCTTTGAAAAAGGCGTGTGTAACCAGATGGAAAAATGCTGCTGCAAATGCGCCAACGCCCATGCCCATAACCATGTACCCAAGTTGTGAGAGCGTGGAGTATGCCAGCACGCGCTTGATATCGTTCTGCGTGATGGCAATTGTAGCGGCAAAGAATGCGGTTACTGCACCGATAATTGCAATAACATGTAAGGCGTCGACGGTAAGAATGACGAAGACGCGTGCGAGCAGATACACCCCTGCCGCTACCATCGTTGCAGCGTGAATCAGTGCTGAGACCGGCGTTGGACCTTCCATAGCGTCAGGCAACCATGTATGCAGCGGAAATTGTGCAGACTTACCCACGCATCCCATGAAGAGCAAGATACCTGCCGCAGTGAGCCATCCTTCGGAGAGTGTCCACTGTCCAGCAGCTATAGCAGTGTAAATTTCCGAGTAGTTAAAGGTTTTGAACTGTGAATAGAGAATCAAAATGCCGAGCCAGAAGCCGATATCGCCTACGCGGTTGAGGAAAAAGGCTTTATTTTGTGCATTCGTTGCAGAGTCTCTCTCAAAGTAGAAGCCGATAAGCAGGAAGGATGATAAGCCGACCAGTTCCCAGAAGCAATAAATCGCAAAGAAGTTATCGACAAGGACGATGCCGAGCATGGAGAAGGTGAAGATGCCCAAGTAGCCGAAGTAGCGACCGTAGCGTGGCTCACCTTCCATATAGCCGGTTGAGAACACATGCACAAGGAAACTAATCCCAGTAACGACCACCAGCATGATTGCGGTGATATTATCGAGCAAGATGCCCATTTTAAACTTCAGCTCACCCCAGCCGGGCACATTGCCAAAGTCTACCCAAGTAAAATGCCACTCGAGACGGTAGTCTGGGTTACCCTGTCCGATGACTTGCACAGCCACATAGAGTGAGAGTGCAAGCGCAACACCTATGATACCTGATGCTAAAAAATCACCTTGGCGTGGCAACTTGCCCGAAAAGAAAATCTGCACTGCAAAAGACAGCAGCGGTAAGAGAAGAATGTAAATGCAAAGCTGAATCAGCGGATCCATTATTGTTCAAGTTTAGAGTTCGAGTTAAACTTTTGCATTCCTTATAGTTTATACAGCTTTTATTCACGCATTGTATCAATTTCGCTTAAGTCCACCGTGCGGAAGGTTGAGTAGATGTTAAGCACGATGGCGAGCGCAATTGCCGCTTCGGCTGCTGCTAGCACAATCACAAAGACACTGAACATTACTCCGTTCATTGTCCCTGTGTATTTAGAAAATGCAATCAAGTTGAGGTTTGCAGCGTTAAGAATAAGTTCGACACCCATTAGAGCTACAACGGCATTTTTGCGTGTCATCACGCCAAAGAGTCCCAGCGAAAACAGAATCGCAGAGAGCACGAGATAATGGTTCAGTCCGATTTCAGGCATCGTTCAGTTCAGTTGAGTTAAAGAGATTAGTTTTCCAAACGGCGAATCATTTCGGTAATTTTTGTGCGGTCGGGGCGAGCGATGTAGGCTGCACCCATCAGCGCTACAAGCAGCAAGATGGAGACAATCTCGAATGGTAAGATGTAGTTCGACATGGTCTCATAGCCAATTATCTCTACGACCGACCCGCTGCGCGGCGCAGCTTCTACCCATTTGGCGCGATAAAGAAATGCGTAGAGTATCGCTGCTAAAATGCCAAGCATGGCAATTAGCCCAGGTGCAAAGTTGAACACATCGGTGCGCAGCTTTTCCTGCGTGATTTTGTTTGTCAGCATTACTCCGAACAGCAGCAGTACCAAAATACCACCGACATAGACCACAACTTGTGTTACAGCGATAAAATCCGCGTTGAGAAACACATACATTGCTGCCACGCCAAAGAGCGTAAAGAGCAGCGAGAAAGCAGAGTAAATGATATTCTTTGAGAATACCACGAACGCGCCCGATACAACAATAATCGTCGCAAACAGATAGAAAATTACTTGATAGCTCAGGTCTTGCATCGTCTTGTTATTTTAAGCGTTTAGCTAAAGTTATCTCGATTCCGATTACAGCACTTTTCGTCTTTGCAACAGCTCGGCAGGTTCCAGTAGGGCAAGTGTCTACATGGAACGCTGCCGAACACAACACGATTAAGTATTGTTCTCGCCGCCTTCAGCTTTGCGCTTTGCTTCTGCCTCAGCGAGCTTTTTTTGCATCATTGGAGAAAGTTTTGGTGCTGGTTTTGGCGCATCGGTTGGCGCAGCCGCTTCAGATGATTTAGCTTCTGGTGTGGCAGTTTCACCTGACTCGGCTTTCTTTGCTGCGAGTTTTGCTGCCATCATTGGCGACATTTTTGGTGCTGGTTTTGGCGCGTCGGCTGACGCAGCGGATTGAGTTGTAGCAGCAGGTTCAGCTTTTGCTGCTGCTACTTTTGCCGCTAATGGTGTTCTAGCTGCACCTGCTCCAGCTGCAGGTTTAGGTGCTGCGGCTTTTCTTGCCTTTTCTTCTTCTTCATACTTTGCTAATTTGGCGCGCTTTTCAGCCGCTTTGGCTTTCGTCATCGCACCAAAGTGGTAGATGAAATTGCTGCGGTCAAATTCTGAAAAGTCATGCACCGGTGTCATCGTCAAGCACTCGGTTGGGCAGGGATAAGTACAATAGCCGCAGTACATGCACTTTGCCATATCAATATCAAACTGCTCGAGCCAGAGTTTCTTTTTACTGCCATCGGATGTCGTGCCGAGCTCTTCAATGTCATCAGGTGTCGCTTTGAACGATTTGATGGTGATGCATTGTACCGGGCAAGCGCGTGCACATTGGTCGCACGCAATGCAATCTGCGGCATCATTATGCAAGCGATAGCGTGAAAACGGCGGCGTTGGAATGGCTTCACTGGGGTATTGAATCGTGACCAATCCCAACGGCTGCTTAAAGTAGACATCATCCTGTGGCGAGAGCTGATCACGGCGTCGTGTTGCGCGAGCAAAGTGCTCGATTGTGATTTTAAGCCCTCCTAAAACCGTCTCCGCTCCCCTTTTTATCGTTCCAAAGTAACTGCTCATTTTTAGTTTAGGTTAAATTAGAGAAGATACACTTTCTTTCTCTGCGGCGCTTGCACGACTTGCTTTTTTCCATCGCAGTCATCGCAGTTGTCCAGCATCACTTCAGGTACGCTGAATTTATTTTGCATGTTCCCTTTGGCTCAGACTTTATACACTGCATCAAAACTTGATTGGGTTGCGCACATACATTTCCCAGAATGCAGTCAGTATCAATGCTACGAGTGCAAAAGGTGTGAGCACCTTCCAGCACAGATACATCAGTTGGTCTACACGGAAACGCGGCAAGGTCCAGCGTACCCACATCTGGACAAAGATGAAGAACAGACCTTTGACCATAATCCAGAACACGCCCCAGATAGGTCCGTTAGTCCATTCGTTGAGCAACACTGGTCCAATGTTTGGCAAAGGTGAGTTCCAGCCGCCAAGGAAGAGTGTTGAGATAATCACACTTACCATGAACATGCTGGCATATTCAGCAAGGAAGATCATGGCAAATTTCATTCCGCCATATTCAGTGAAGTAGCCGGAGACGAGCTCTGATTCGGCTTCAGGAATGTCAAATGGCGCGCGGTTACACTCTGCAAGTGAGGCAATAAAGTAGATAAGAAAAGCAAGCCATGCGACAGGCGATTGGAACACAAAGAAATTGAGAAAGCCCAAGCCGTTGTTGGTGCCGTCGGCTTGCAGTCCGCTTTGCGCCAAGGTAATGCCGTGCATAGACAGCGTGCCCGCCATCATCACGCCTGTCAGAATCGCCAAGCCCGCAGGAATTTCGTAGCTGACAATCTGTGCAACGCTGCGCACGGCGCCGAAAAGTGACCACTTGTTGTTTGAACCCCAGCCGCACATCAAAATCCCAACCGCTTCAATTGAGACGATTGAGACCGCATAGAAGATGCCCACATTCAAATCTGCTCCGATGAAAGCCGGTCCAAAGGGCAGAACTGCATAAGCTGCAAATGCACCGACGAAGACGATAATCGGACCCAGCACATAGAGTGTTTTGTCAGCCGCAGCTGGCACGACATCTTCTTTCTGAATCAGTTTCAGAATATCGGCAATGGTTTGCAGGAGTCCCCACTTGCCGGTCTCATTCGGTCCGATACGGTCTTGAATGAATGCTGAAATTTTGCGCTCCCCATACACTCCAGCGTAAAGGGCATAAACCGCAATAAAGACCAGCGGAATCGCTGGAATCAGCAGCAGCCCCGGCACACCAAGGTCAGCAAGCCAATTGCTCCACTGATTGAGTTCGACCGATGCGGCAGCCGAGGTTGCTGCAACTGGACTTGATGCGATTAAAATTGCGTTTATCATTTATTGTAGAAGTAGTTGTTTTACAATCTGTTATGATACTTCTCTTATCTATCTACATCGCCTAAAACAATATCAATACTTCCAATAATAGACACGAGGTCTGAGATCAGTGTTCCTTTTGCCAGTTCAGGCAGCACAGACAGATTGCAGAACGATGGCGCGCGTGCCTTTACGCGATAGGGCTTGACGCCTTTGCCGTCTGAGATAATGTAGTAGGCTAACTCGCCGCGTGGATTTTCACCTCGTGCAATTACTTCGCCGGCTTGGGGTTTAATACGCTTTGGCACAGCCTTATGTGGATCGAAGCCCGGCTCTTCTGGCATCATATCCAAGCATTGCTGAATAATTTTGATGCTCTCATAGATTTCGTAGCAACGCACCAAGTGTCGAGACAGACAGTCCCCTATGATGCTCAAATCGCCTTTGGGTACCACTACATCAAATTCGAGTTCGGGATAGATTGAGTAAGGCACATTACGGCGTAAATCCCATTTCACGCCAGAGCCTCGGAGCATAGGTCCAGAGCAGCCATAGTTGATTGCAACCTCAGCTGGCAGTATGCCCACGCCGCGTGTGCGCTGCACAAAGAGTTCATTTTGTGTCAGCAGGTTATTCATTTCATCAACGCGTGGCTTATAGTATTTGAGAAACTCCGCGACGCGCTCTTTGAACTTTGGCGGAAAATCGTGTGAGACTCCACCGACCCAGATATAGTTGTATAGCATTCTTGCGCCACAGAGCCATTCCAAGAGATTCATGATATGTTCTCGGTCGTGAAAGGTATGCAAGAACGGCGTGAAGGCACCAATATCTAAGCCGTAAGTTCCAATGGAAATGATATGTGATGCAATGCGATTGAGTTCAGCGACGATGACGCGCATGAATTCAACACGGCGCGGCACTTCTATTTTGAGCAACTTCTCCACAGCCATACAATAGACCCACTCATTGTTCATTGCTGCAAGGTAATCCATTCGGTCTGTGTATGGGATGGTCATTTGATATTCCAGCGCTTCGGCGTGCTTTTCAAAGCAGCGGTGCAGATAGCCAATGTAGGGTGTGGCTTTAACGACAATCTCACCGTCCGTGATCAATTCCACACGTAAGACACCGTGCGTTGCTGGATGTTGCGGTCCCATGTTGAGCACCATCACGTCCGTTTCTAAGCCACGCTCTAAGACATACTGTGTTGCGCCCACCTCGGCGTAACTATGCTTTTTTTGTTCAAGAACTTCTGCCATAAGCCGTTGTCGTTTCAGTTGATTAAAAATTTAATTTCTCCTTAACCTGCTTGTCTCTTCCTTTTTAGTCTGTACTCCACTCAAACTTTCACCGATAATTCAAAGACAAAGACAAGGAGCCCAATTGCACACCTCTGCTCTTCACTGCGCTTCTGCGCCATGCGCTCCTACACTACGCTGTTACTTCAGGAACTTCTGAGATTCTGGGACTACGTTATTTCGGTGAGCAACACGCTGTCGCTATATGTTACTGTTGCTCATGATTGAGAGTATGTACTCAAATGTGCTCACTTAGAACGGCACTTTAATACCGTGGTAGTATTCAGCTACCTTGTAATCCTTGCGCAGTGGGTGTCCTTCCCAATCTTCTGGACAAAGGATGCGTCGCAAGTCGGGGTGACCGATAAACTTAATCCCGAAGAAATCGTAGGCTTCACGCTCATGCCAATCGGCAGTGCGCCAAATTTCTGCCACCGATGGAATTTCTGGCTTTTCCACTGAGCAATTTGCTTTGACTTCAAGCCTGTGTCCATGCACGCCAAGCGATTCAAGGTGATAGACAACGCTCAGCGATCCATCACCATTATCCACGCCCGAGAGGCAGTAGAGATAGTTGAACTTTGTGCGCTCATCTTCACGCAAGAAATACATCACCGCCTGCAAGTACTCTAGGTCGGTGATGGTAAAGAACTCTGCGGTTGGTGTTTTCACCGGTTCAGAGATCACATCGCCGAATTTCTCTTGTACGAGCGCAGCGATTTCGTCAATCGTCAAAGGTTTGGGCTGCATTGGCAATTGCGGTTTTAAGAAAGTTAAAGTTGTAACTTCTTATGCAGTCTCTGCAGTTTCTTCTACTTCAGCTTCTTTTTTGTCTCGACCTGTTGGTCTATCCGCTTGGTTCGGATGTTCTGCCATAATCACTTCTTCAGCTGGCGCAGATTTAGCTGCAAGACGCTTCTTGACATCCTCACGCTTGCCGCCAAACTCTTCTTCACGAATTAGTTCTTGGATCTTCATCAAGCCACCGATAAGGGCTTCAGGACGGGGTGGACAGCCCGGCACATAGACATCAACTGGAATCACGCGATCGACACCTTTGACCACATGATAGCCATGTTCCCAGTATGGACCACCGCAGTTAGCACAGCTGCCCATAGAAAGCACATAGCGTGGCTCTGTCATTTGCTCGTAGAGTCGCTTGACGCGCTCTGCCATTTTAAATGTAACCGTACCCGCTACAATCATCACATCGGATTGGCGCGGCGAAGAGCGCGGGAAAATACCGAAGCGCTCAAGATCATAGTTTGATGCGTTCGTCGCCATCATCTCAATTGCACAGCACGCCAGTCCAAATGACATGGGCCACATGGATGACAAGCGTGACCAATTAAGCAAGTCTTCGACCTTGCTAATTACGACCCCGCCTTTTTCAAACTTTGTGTCTAAGAGACTCATTCTTACGCTCCTTTCGGATTCGGAATAAAGGTGTTAAAAAATTAAACTGTTTCTGCTTCCGCCTTGGGCTCTTTCTTCTTTGGCGGCATTTCAAATTTCTTCTTCGGCATTTCAGGAACATGCGCCTGTGGAACAACCCATTCAAGGTCACCTTTTACCCAAGCATAGACCAGACCAATTGCCAGAATGCCAATAAAAACAATCGCTTCAATGAGTGCAATGGGTCCAACCTCCTTAAAAACCGTTGCCCAAGGGAACAAGAATAAAAGCTCTACGTCAAAAATGATGAAGATGAGCGCAACAACATAGAAGCGTATGTTGAATTGTACCCAAGCTGAACCTACAGGCTCTTCGCCACACTCGTAAGAAGTTAATTTCTCAGGGTTGGGTCGATGCGGACGAATCAGACGAGATGTAAAGAATCCTAATACGACAAACACAACGCCAACCAGTAGAAAGAGGAAGACTTTGCCAAACTCCGAGAGTTGTGTGTCCATCAGACTTTCAAGTTTAAGGTTATTGAATTATTGAAAAAATACTCAGATGCAAATGCAAACCTCACTCTTGATGCATAAAATTTCCTTTTGTCCAAAAAAGTTTCACAAAAGTTTCTTGTTTCTTTCTACAGTTGTTTTATTGCAATAACAGAATTTTATCTATGAACCGTGTTACATCGTTGGACTGCAAAACCTCAACAAAGATGTTGATGTTACTTTAACTTTACCTTACCCTTAACCCCGCTCGTTAATCTTGCCGTTCAGTTCGCAGTCGCCACTTGTCTCTCCCCTACCTGAACTGGCTCCTGCGATGCTGTCAAACTCAGCCATACTGTCAAGGCAAATGACAATCCGATGTAGAGACTTGCAATCCATTGATGAAACACTTGCATCAGCGCAGGAATCCCAATCCAAACGAGAGAAAACCCAACTACCACTTCTGCAAGCGCAAGCCCCATCATTGCTAAGATGCAATTGCGCGCAAGTGTTGAAAGTTGCTTTTCTGCACTCAAAAGTTTGTAGCCCACTATCCAAGTGAGTACAGCCAGCAAAACGCCTGTTGCACCATGCACCTTGCCGATCCAGCCAACTTCCACCAACCATTCTGCTTCGGTGAAAAGCGGGAAGTTGCGCGAGAGCCATTCTAATTTTTCTCTCACTTGCGTGCCCAGCATGAGTTGCATCATTGCAAAAAGCCAGAGTCCTACAACTTGCAGCACTTGAGCTTTCTCAATGTTCTGCGCTGCCTTTTGAGCCTGTTCAACATAGTTACTCTGGGTTTGTCTATGGTTTTGTGGGCGTTCTGTACTGTATGCCTGAAGCGTTAAGTAGATTAGAATGCTGACGATAATGAGCGCCAGCGATAAGTGCAGTGTAACAATGAATGGGTTTAAGTCTGTCTTGACGACCACTTTTCCTAACCAGCCTTGAAACGCTACCAGAAGTGTTGCAGCTAAAGCCGGCAAAAAAAGTTTCGGTGTGCGCAGAAATCGTGCCGCTGCATAGACCAGCGTTGCAAAAATAATCAGCCCAACCAGAACGCCCATCAAGCGGTTGATGTATTCAATCCATGTAAGCGTCGCGTTGAAGGCTGCTGGGTCGTACTGTGGTTTAAGCTCGCTGACATCGGTTGGTGGAATCCACATGCCGTAGCACTTGGGCCAATCTGGGCAGCCCATTCCTGCGCCAGAGACACGTACCAAACCGCCGGCAAAAATTAAAATGTAGGTGGCAATCGTTGCTAAAAGCGACAGACGATACAGAGTGCGTGCAAACTGCGACTTATTGCTGTTTCTGAGGTTGTGCAGGTTTGTCTCGGGCTTCATTACGCTGTTTTACTTCTTTGAGGTTCGCTCCTTGCTTGATTTCTTGCATGGTGTTATCGTAAAGTCCTTGACGGCTATTTGTGTCAATAAGCACAAAGGCAAGCAAAAAGCCAAGCGTGATGATGGAGACAAGAAAGATGTTTGTGAAGAACTTGTTGTCGTAGCGTAGATGCATAAAAAACCCAGCAATGAGTGCAGCGTTAATGGTTGCCGCACACAGCACGATGGCTGTACCAAATCCGCCCCAATCGAGTTGCGAGACCACGATACTTATCACGGTGAGCAAGACTAATACCACGCTGACAGTAGCATAAACTCTTGCAGGCACAATATGCGAGGCTGACGCTTTACCTTGATGCGAAGAAGCATTCATGTTTATTCTCCTTTTACTTTTTGAATTCTCAAAACCACTTTACCCTTCAATCATCTAGTTATCCCACCAGATAAAGCAGTGTAAAGACGAAGATCCAGATAATATCTACCAGATGCCAGTAAAGCCCGCTCATTTCAAGGGGCGTATAGTACTCAGCTGAAAACTCGCCCTTTGCCGTGCGAACCAGCATCCAAGCGATAACTGCCATGCCAGCAATGACGTGTAAAGCATGAATGCCTGTCATGGCAAAATAAATCCCAAAGAAGATGTGAGGATTTTTGCCAACGATTGCACCTTCCGACCCGTCATAGGTGTAATACACTCCGGGCAGCAAGCCGAGATGAAACTTGTGTGCATATTCGACATACTTAATGCTGAGAAAGACTGCCGCACATACCAAGGTAAAGACAAGTAGCATCAGGGTGTGCTGACGGTTGCCGAGCTGCATAGCACGAATTGCAAAGGTCATGGCAATTGTGCTTGCCATCAAAATGAAGGTGTTGGTTGCGCCTAATGGGACGCTGAGCAGTTGATGCGCACTGTGGAACATTTCCACGTTGAGACCGCGATAGATTACATACGCACAGAAGATGCCTCCAAAGAGCAGAATTTCTGTGAGCAGGAAAATCCACATGCCCATTTTTGCAGCTTCAAGTTGCTGCTCCGGTTCTGCGAAATGATGTGCCAAGTGCGGCGGGTGATGATGGGCGTGCGTCAAGTTTGTGCTCGATGTTTGAGCCGGTGAGCCGACGATAGTACTCATGTGTAACTCCTTTTTCAATTGTTGTAACGGCGTAGCAAATGTAGGAAATTTCTCGGACACACAGTTTAGTTTTGCGCAACTGACGCCTGTCAAGAATTGACGCGTCTATCTTGCCCAGTGCGGCGGTCGCCTTCGCCCAGCCAGAATGATGTTTTTCTGCGCTCTTTCTGGCGCCGATCGTCGGGGTATGTACTGTGCTGCCCATTTGCAGATTTCTCTTCTGCATGCCCCTCCTCGGTTTCCTGACAGGATTGGCGCTCGAGTGCGATAAATTCGTCGACTGACAATTCAGGGGCACTTAGCAATTTGACGGTCTTATCTGCACTAGCTACAGCCATGGTGCTGCTATCGGGACTAAACGCAACCGCATAAAAGCGCCCTACCAAAGATTGTATGTCTCGCCCAGTTTGTACGTCCCAGAGTTTAATTTCACAGATTTTGCTGACGCGGTTATAGCTCGTGGTTGCAAGGTTTTTATCATCAAAGACAAACATCACGCTATCGACACCGCTGGTATGCCCTCTCATGGTTTTAATTTCTTTGCCGTCTTTGAACTGCCAGAGCTTAATGCTCTTATCCCAGCTCGTGGTTGCCATCAGTTTACCATCCATAGAAAATGCCACACAAGTTACATTGTGCGAGTGTGCCTTGAGTGTCTTAGTCTTTTTCCAGTTTTGTGTCTCCCAGTAATTAATCGCTGTGTCGGTCCCTGTGGAAACAAGGAACTCCCCATCAGGACTAAACCTTACAAAGGTTACACTTTCATCATGGCCTTTGAGCGTTTTGAGCTTGGCTCCTGTTTTGACATCCCAAATGTTGATTGTTCTATCAGCGCTGGCTGTTGCCACTTTGCTTCCATCAGGGCTAAAGGCAACGCAATTGACGCTTTGTTTATGTCCTTCCAAAGAGTAAAGTTCCTTGCCTGACTGTAAGTCGTAGATTTTCGATGTCATATCGCTGCTGGCTGTCGCTACTTTACTTCCATCAGGACTAAAGGCAACGCAATTGACAAACTCTTTCATAGAATGCCCTGAGAAGCTCTGCAATTCTTCTGCGGAGCGAGCATCGGAGATGATAACTTTCCAACTTGCGGATGCTAGCCGTGTGCTATCTGCACTAAAAGCGAGTGCATTTACGCGCAGCGTATGCCCGACAATCATGCGCTTTAGTTCAAAGACTGTGGGCATAACTTTCCACTTTCGCCCACGTTGCAAATCATCTTCGGCACTTAGAATCGCATAGTAGTTACGCTGCTTCATGCGCTGCTCAATTTCATTGAGCACAGGTGCGGCTTGACTGTTGGGGATCATTTCCGTGCGGCATTTCTGAATATGTATGATGACTCTGCGGAAGGCTTCGTCACGCACTTTCGTGAGCACTGCAAGTGTGGTAGGATCTTTATAGATATCAAGATCAATTGCCGCCTTGAATGCGTAGATGCGTTGCTGAGTAATAACTTGCTGTAAGACAGCGGCAGCTTCAGCATGTCTGCCCATGAGCATCAATGCCTTTGCTTGCAAGTAACCTGCCTCAGGCAAGAGGTAAAGATCTCGACTCTTGGAGAAAAGCTCTGCAGCATCATTGAGTTCGTTTTGCAACAGACATGCCATGCCCGCTTGGAAGTAGGATTCTGCTGCTGCCCTTTTCATCAACAATGAAAATTCTTCGGTCATGCCACGACTGCCCATATCGGCAAGTGCGCTCATCAAACGCTTCGCTTGCGGGTCGCTCTCCTCCATAATACACTCCGCCGCCTTGATAAGATAGGCTTCAGCTCTGGCTAAATCTAACAACATTGGCACGTAGAGATACATCAAGCCGATACGGTGCAGCATCAAGTAATCGCTATGGGGCACTTGCGCTGAATCAAGCAGCTCGTTCAGTAGGTCAAACGCCTTCTGAAAATCGTCGCCTGTTTTGGCTTCGCTGTACAGCATTAAGCCTTGCTCTAATCGTCTTATCCAAGCTGATTCTGTCTGCGGTGCACGCAAAAGCAATCCCAAGTCATCAGCCAGAATTTTTTTGATGCGCAATTGATCTACAGGAAGTGAGAGACGCCAATCTAAGACAGGGCTCAGTTCACCAAGTTCATCAAGCTCACTTTCAAGCAGATATCTTACTGTTGCCGCGTACATACCGAGCCCCGTCAGAAAGGAGCTCGTTACAGTCTGCATCACTTGGTAAATTTCCCTCGCCCTATTGCCTTCTGCGCTATTGATTGCAGCTTGAGCCTGTTGGTTCAACCGACGAATGCTTTTGTCAAGTTCTTCTCCTACGGCACGAAGTGCCAGTTGCACATCATTTGGCAGAACGCTAAGAGACATCCTGTAACTTGTCGCCAAATCTTCACCTGATTGTGCTATCTGTGTAAGGTAGAACTGTGACATACGACACGCTGGTTTAGTGCAATGCATCGCAAAGCTGCAAAAGCAATATAATGCTAATAGTCTTTGCTTAAAAATTCAACACACTTAGAGCTATCATGCTTCTTGCGTTTTCGTGCTTTGCAGGTCTTCTTGCACCTCGCACTGCCCACTAAAGAAGTGCTCAAACCTTAGTTTCTCGAGCTGTGCCGCAAGATCTTTGCGCGACAGACCATACATATAGATATAGGAAAGATTAAACATTAAAATTGCCGTCTTGATGCATGGTGCACGCAGCGTGCGCTTGATTGCATTTTGGAAAGTGTAGAGCCTTTGCGTGAGTCTGCTATAGGCTTCGATAAATTCTTCAATTGACATTTGCTTTGGCTTACACTGCATCTCTTGACCCCAACTGTATCGGAAGGCTTCAACATCATCTTTTGGAAAGAGCAACCGACCTTCATTTGCAAGCCGCTCAAAGAGCACTGTGCCCGGTATGGGGCGCAGGAGATTGACGCCCGGCACATCAATTTGCGTCTCTTCAATGAAGTCATAGAGTGCATCGGCGGTTTCTTTAGTGTCGCCGTCAAGTCCATAGATAAAACTTCCATAGACACAAATGCCAGCGGAGCGAATTGCTTTGATATTGCGCGCCAGTGTGCGTTCGTTATTCTGCTTCTTGCGATGCTGACGGTTGCTTGCATCACTCACGCTTTCAATACCAATGAGCAACCCCGAACATCCCGACTGCGCAAAAATTTTCAGCAGTTCATCTTGCTGCCCAAGCATCGTGGTGGCTTGTCCTACCCAGCGAATCTTGTAAGGAATAAGCCGTGAGAACAGTTCCTTAGCGTATTTCGGATCAGAATTGATAGTATCATCGACAAAAAAGAAGACACGCTTATCATCCTTCAAAAATCGCTCTACTTCAGCTACAACGTGCTCTACAGCTCGATGTCTGATTGTGCCGCCGTTCATTACATAGACATTACAAAAATCGCAGCGGTACGGACAGCCACGCGACGTTTGGATTAAATTGGTTGTAAAATAGCGTTTGATGTTCAGCGCATCTTTTTTGACCGGTCGTGCAATGCTCAAATCCGGCAAGGCTGTTGCTTGATAGCACGCTTTGAGTTGCTCGTGCTTCAAGTCTTCAAGCACCTCGCGCCAAATGTCATCAGCTTCGCCAATGACAATCACATCCGCTTCTTTTGCACATTGCTCTGGGAAAAGCGTTACATGCGGTCCACCCAAAACGACTTTCATGCCGCGCGCTCGAAACTGCCGTGCTACATCAAACGCAGCTCTGGCTGCACCCGTGTGCACCGTGATACCGACCAAATCCCAATGCTGCTCTAAGGGCAAGTCATCAAAGCGCATATCGCAAATGTGTTGCTGCACACCCTCAACTTCAATAGAACTGAGCGTCATCAGCGCCATATTCGGCACCGCAAACTGTGCACGCTGTATAATCTTTTGCAAGAGTTGTTCTTTGAAGCGTTGTAGTGGGGAGACATGCGCTGGTGCAAAAACTGGTCTTGGACCATCAACGCCGCTTGCTGCACGCGCGAAGACTAAAAGTACTTTCTTCATTTTTTGAAGCTCGTTATTCTCCTTTGAGACTGTGAGGAATTTACGGAGAACTTTAGGCGAAAGCAACGCGTGCTGGCGTCTGTTGCGCTCAACTAGTGTGGGTCTTCGACACTTATTGAGTTGAGTTCTGCTTCGAGGCTTTCAACCAGATACTTGCCACCTTCTATCGCTTGCATCTTGCTAAGAATCTGCCTTGCTTTCTCAATCTGTCTGTTTTCAAGGCACAGTTGCGCAGCTTGCTTGAGGTATCCTAAGGCTTGCAAGTTCAGACCTTGTTTGCGGCACACTTCTGCAATGCTTTCACAGATAAGAATATCATCTGCATCGTGTCGCAACGTATGCTTGTGATGAGCAGCAGCGTCTTGGTAACACTTTAGCGCCATAACCGGTCAAAAAATTCAGCCGCTTGACAGGCAAGCTTTTGTTGTTATAGCTGTTAATATGTACAGAGGCAGCAAACATCGTTGTGATATTTATCACACGGCTGGAGACTTATTGAGCACTTATCGGGGCATTACGCACTGGCTTCTCTTTTTGCGAAGGTTTCAAGTGCATCTAAAATTTCAGCTGCTTCACTTTGAGAAATTGAACCTTTGTGAATTGCTACGCGCACCGTTTCTATGGCAAGGGCAACATAGACTGGCACAATATGGGGCAGTTGCTCAGAGAGTTCGCGCAAGTGCCGTCGAAGTGTTGCAGCATCGCCGCGCTCAATTGGACCTGAAAGTGCCTCGCGCACATCGTTTGACTCTCGCATGTTGAGCAATGTGCTGTGCATAATCGGCTCGAAGACTTTGAAGGCTTCATCTGGTTTTAGTCCTAAGCCTGCAAAAACCTCTGTGGCTAGGCTGGTCAGTGTTACAAGGTAGTTGCTCACCATCACGCCTGCAATGTGGTAAAGCGTTTTTGCATCCTTTGGAATCAGCATCACTTTGCCGCCCAAGTCGTGCGCAATTTTTTTTCCAACTTCCACACCTTCAAGTTCTGTAGCTTGCAAGCCAAAATAACACTTGAAACGCTCACTGAGGTTTTGCTTTGAGTGTCGCGTAAAAGTTTGAAACGGATGTAAGGCAATCGTAATCGCTTGCTTTTCTGCCAGCGGCTTGAGCGCTTCATCGGTTAGCGCACCAGAAAAGTGCACAACCGCTAAATTCTTGAAGCCAAGTTTGAGCGTGGCAATACGCTCACTTACTGATGTAATGGCAGCATCGTTGATAGCCAGTAGCAACAGATTTGTTTCCTGCGGAATGTGCTCGAGATTGTCTGATGCAATCGCAATATCTAACTCCTTGGCAAGTGTTTCCGCATCGGATAAGGTGCGATTGATGAGCGCAAGAAACTTATAGCCCTTTGCCACCAACTCTCTTGCAAGTGATGTGCCCAGTGCTCCTGTGCCAACCAGCGTTACGCGAAAGTGACTATGCTGAATAGAAGAATGATGCGTCATCATACTCGCCTTGCCCAATCCGTTTGAGCCTTTGAAAAGGATATGGCAAGATACAAGTTTTCTTTGTTTGAGCTTAGTGCCTCTGCAATTTTGCTCACGTGCTTTGCCGAAAGTTCTTTTGCAATGCGTGCCACAATTGCTGCAATACCCAATCCTGTTCCGAATTTCTTGCCATACATCACATTGTAGCGCATCAACTCGTCATACTTAAGCGCCTCTAAGGCACTTAAGTAGTTTTGCAGCATCTCATCTTGATACGCTGCATTAAAATTGCAGTGCCCAATTACCAAGACTTTTTTGCTCATTAAGACTTCGCTTAATGCAGTGGTAGTTTCATCACACAAATCTACACTCTGCTCGCCCATCAGAATCGGCAGAATTTTGAATGGGGCACGCTTACCAATTGTGCGTTGCAAAATAGGCAGTTGAGTTTCAATCGAATAGCCTTTTGGCAAACCTTCTTCGGAAATAAAGAAGTCATCGTCTTCATCGCAGAGTTCATTGCGCACATAATCACTTAGTTCTACCTTGCCCAGTGGTGTCTCAAAGGCTGCAAAGCCCGACATTGCAATGCGATGAAAGGTATCCACCGCTGGCGCAATAAACACCACCAAGTCTGGCGACAGGTTCTCTACTTGCTTGTAAGCTTTTGCAAGCACAGGCAAGACTTCATCGTAGGACGCATACGGCAAGAGCATGGCTTTGATTTCACCTAAGTTTTCTGTGCTTGCTGCTACACATGCTCTATCAATCATGTCCGCTAACACATCAGGCTGCTCTGGATAGAGCTTACCAGCGAACATTGGTTTGCGTACTGTGCGAAAAATCGTTAGCATTTTCTCGCCTTGATTTTGCGGTTGCAAAAGAAGTGCTTCGTTCATTGTTGGTCAAGGTTAATTGGAAGTGTTTTAATGTGGCGTAACAAAAACATAAACCTGAAATGTGATGTTTGAGTATAACTTTCACAAAGTCAATTTCCAATAAGTCATATCCGCTTCCAACTGTTACACTCTTATGCAAAAACCTTGGTCGCTGCTTGGCAAAAAAACCCTTGTTACTGGTGGTACAAAAGGTATCGGGCTTGCTATTGCTGAAGAGTTTTTAATGCTTGGTGCAGAAGTCTGTATCGTTGCGCGCACTGAAAGCGATGTTCAAAATCGGCTTAAAGCTTGGCGACGCTATAAGTGGAAAGTGCACGGGTTTGCTCTTAGCGTCGAAAAACAAGAGGCACGCAACACACTGTTCAATGAACTCAAAATGCTTTGGGGACGGCTCGATATCTTGGTCAATAACGTCGGCACAAACATCCGCAAACCTACGACAAGCTACACAGACGAAGAAGTCGACTTCTTAATCCAAACTAACTTGCGCTCGTGCTTTGAGCTATGCCGCTTGCTCTACCCCATGCTGCGTTCTCCTGAAGGCAGTGCAATTATCAATGTCAGTTCGGTCGCTGGCTCACGCGTGGTACAAACTGGAGCCGTTTATGCTATGACCAAAGCCGCTATTGAACAGCTCACACGATACTTAGCAGTAGAGTGGGCAGCCGATGGCATTCGCGTCAACGCCGTCTCGCCTTGGTATATTCATACACCGCTTGCTGATGAAGTCTTAAAGGATGAAGATTACAAAAAACGCGTGCTCTCACGCACACCGCTTAGTCGCATCGGAAATCCTGAAGATGTGGCACGTGCTGTAGCATTTCTTGCTATGCCGGCTTCAGCTTATATCACTGGTCAATGTATTTCGGTCGATGGCGGCTTTTCTGCGCTCGGCTTTTGAGTAATTGTATGCGAAACTTTTGACTTCGTCTCTCGTTACCTTCCAAGCGAAAAAATCGTTGTTAAAGCCGAACGGTCTTTGAAAAATGTTTGGATACAATCGCTACGAGGGCAATCCATTTATCTCTGTGCGTCTGATTCTGGCGCTTGTTATCGCGCTAATTTCAGTGCTTTCCTATTTTTCTTCGTGCGAACGTAACCCCATTACTGGCAAAACACAGTTCGTTGACCTGACACCGGACCAAGAAATTGCACTGGGCTTGAAAGCCACACCGCAAATGATTCGTCAATATGGTGGCTTGCACCCTGACGCACGCATTCAGGAGCTCATTGATAGAGTTGGTCATCGCATTTTGCAAAAAAGTTCCGCTGGCACCACACGCTGGAAGTTTGAGTTTCACTTACTCAACGATCCTAAGACTGTCAACGCATTTGCACTGCCCGGTGGACAAATTTTCATTTCTACAGGGCTTTACAATCTCTTGCAAACCGAAGGTCAACTTGCTGCTGTTCTGGGGCATGAAATCGGACATGTTATCGCGCGCCATAGCTCACAGCGATTAGCAAAAAACAAACTCACACAAGGCTTGACGGGTGCCGTCGCTGTTGCAACTGGTGATGCTTCCAGCACACAACTTGCTGCCGTCATTGGCGAACTTGTAAACATGAGTTACGGTCGTGATGATGAGCTGGAGGCTGATGTCTTAGGAGTGCGCTTTATATCGGAAGCTGGCTACGACCCGCGCGCTATGATAGAGGTGATGAAAATTTTAGCAAAAGTTTCCGGTGGCGCACGGCAACCTGAATTTTTCAGCACACATCCTAATCCTGAAAACCGTATTGAGAAAATTCAAGCTGAAATCAAGAAACTCTACCCGCTTGGCGTACCAGCGACACTTATCAAATAGTATCTGAACATTCTACTCTGGCAGGGTTACTTGTCTTGACAATCT
The DNA here is from genome assembly GCA_046291735.1 of Candidatus Thermochlorobacter sp. Lineage (GTDB taxonomy): Bacteria > Bacteroidota > Chlorobiia > Chlorobiales > Thermochlorobacteraceae > Thermochlorobacter. Next base: position 330,778 of record JBKBSK010000002.1, read on the forward strand.
CTTTTCCTTGCAATACGTGCAAACGGTTACGCACGCAGCGTAACCGTTTTGCCCTTGGGGTATCACAGTTAAATTAGACCGCCAAGTTTTTCTTTGAGCAGTATTTATTATAGATATTTTTGAGTTCGGCAGCAATCATCTCGGCTGAGCGCGCCTCAATTTGATGGCGGTGAATCATGCCCATAAATTCGCCATCTTTCATAAAGGCAATTGAGGGTGAAGAAGGCGGTTGGTTTGTGAAGAATTTGCGCGCTGCTTCTGTCGCTTCCTTATCCTGACCTGCAAACACTGTAAAAAGATGATCGGGCACAACTTCGTTGTCAAGCGACATCACAAAGCCCGGGCGCGCTTTGCCTGCAGCACAACCGCAGACAGAGTTTATGAAGATCAGCGAGATGCCCTTTACTTCTTTGAGTGCTTTTTCTACCTCTTCAGCCGTGCGCAGTTCTTTTACGCCTGCACTGGTAAGTTCCTCGCGCATCGCTTGAATCATCTGCTCTCGTTCCAGAATGGTTAGCATGTTTCCTCCAATTTTAGTGGTTGAAAATTTTCTTTAGCTGCGAAGATACAGAAATTCTTTGTTTCTCTGCATTTTGTAGCAGATAGTGGCGACGACACTCTGGACAGCGCACGAAATAAAAACGCCTCGAAGACTTGAAAGCCGACATAACAAGCCTCGAGGCGCCGTAGCAGAAAGAACAAATCTCTATGACAATGAGAAATTCTGGAGCTAAACGTAAAACTTCTCGCCAAATTTTTTAGCTCATCCATGCAGATTTGACGATTTCTTAAAACATCTCATTGGTTACGCCACTCTCTCATTTTCTGCATCATTTTTGCGCGTCGCTCCCTCTTAATCTCTGCATAGATTACTCTTTGTGCATCAGACAGTTCATCTTCAATTTTTGCATCCATCGTTTGCATGCGCTCGCGCCATTGTCTCATCAATGTCCATCGGTCGCCACCTGCCATTTCCCGATCTTTTTTTAGTGCGTCTTTTGTCTCACTTAAAATGACGCTGATTTTTTGCTCTTGTTCAGGCGAAAGTTGCAACCGCTCGCTAAGTTGTTTCATTGACGCCACGATATCTTCAGCGCCTATGCGCTCTTGTGCTTCTGCGTTTGCACATATTGCAACCAGAGCCATTATTATTGCCCAAGCAAAAGAGGTAATGTGTTTCATTGTTTCATCATGGTTCTAATTGAACTTATAGACTCAAAAGCATTTCAGCAGTGCATCTTTGCGCTTTCAGTGCCTTTCGGCTTTAAGCAGTGCAAGTCGAGTTCCATTCCAGCCCGGAAAAAGTTTTGTAGCATCTTTGAGCCCAAAATGTTTGCCTGCAACTTCTGAAAACACTGCTCGGAAGTCCGTCGTAACGGGCAAATCTCGTCCATCTTCTAAATTCTCTTGTGCTAGTTCAGGCACAGTGCCGTGCACTTTACCGCCATCGACAGGGTGTCCTAGCACGAAGAGACACGATGCGCGTCCATGATCTGTGCCCCCCGAGCCGTTTTCGGCAAGCGTTCGTCCAAATTCGGTCATGGTCATCAGTACAATGCGATCTTGTTCGCGCTCGAGGTCTTTCCAGAATGCTGCGATAGACTGCGCAAGGTCGTGAGCTTGCAGCGCAAAGCGGCCACGCGTAGTGCCTTGCTGCGCATGCGTATCCCACCCCCCCGACTCAGCAAATGCAATTTCCACACCCACATCCGCTTTGATAAGTTGCGCAATTTGTTTGAGACTGCGTCCCAGTGGCGAGCGTGGATACTCTGCACCTTGCTGCGGGCGGTAATTCTTCACATCAAGTTTTTGCAGAATTTTGAGGGCTTCGAAGCTTTCTTGTCCAGCACTACGCAAAAGTTGCTGCGAGGTTTGCTCATAGAGTGCCTCAAACCCTTGTCCGGCTGCCATCGCTATCTCACTTGCGCCCGGCATTTTCACCCCAAAGTCTGCCAGATTTTCAATCGCTAACGCTGGGACTTTTCCATAGAGGGAGCGTGGCAAGGCTTTTGTTGTAGCAACAGCACGAAACGGCGATGCTTCATTGCCCAACTCTTTTGCAAGCCGATTTAGCCATCCGTCAGGTGTGCCCTTTCTTCCCGGTGTCCCGGTCTCCATGTAATCTTGCTGGTCAAAGTGTGAGCGTGTTGGGTCAGGTGAGCCCACGCCATGTACAATCGCTAGCGTCTTTTCTTTGAAGAGCGGCAAGATAGGCTCAAATGCTGGATGTAAGCCGAATCGCCCATCAAGGTCCAAGAGTGCCTCTGCACTTGCACCCGGTGCTAGCAGCGCTAGTCGTGGACGTAAGCGTTGCAAGTGCGCATCTGAAAAGGGTGAAACCGCCATTATGCCATCCATTGCCCCACGCTGAAAAATTGTAACCAAGACTTTGCGCCTGCCGCTTTGTGCGGTTGCAGCTACTGCTCGCCTCAAAAACAGCGGTGTTCCACCCAGTCCGACAGCAAGCAGTGCGAAGCCAGATGATTTCAAAAAAGCTCTGCGTGTTAGCATCGTAGTTTGTCGAGGTTTAGGTTACTAAAATTTACCTGCGCTGAAATTCAGGGGAGCCGAGAATGATGCCGACAACATTTGCCAGCGCTGCATGTTTGCTTGTTATTGCTTGCTCATTGTTATCACTTTCCGGGTCATCGCTTAAAAATTCTTGAATCAGCGCTGAGTTGAATGCCATCGCTTCACTTGTGTCTTGCGGCTCGGCTTGCTTTGGTAGCAATGGCGGCGCTGCTCGAGAGATTTTTTCGGCAAAGTCAGGATTTTTGATAAGGGGCATGAGGCGTCGTAAAGTCTCGCTCAGATCGCGTTCAGGCATTAGGCGCACGGCATAGATGTTCAGTGCCTCTTCAAGCGATTCTGGTTCATGGTTATGGTTGAGTGCAAGCAGGTCGAACTTGACGCCTCTGATTCGTCCAAGCGCAAGCCGCAAGCCGAAGTTCATTCGGTTGAGCAGTGCACCTGAATTTACCCAGAATTCAGCACGGTCAGGATAGCCTGTTGGCGCTTGATACGCATAGAGTGGCTGCCCTTGCTTTTCACTCCACCGCGCTAGCTCACGCGTGCTTGAGATGTCTGCATCTAAGGCACGTAAGGCGCTCACTACGTACTCAAACGGCGATTTAATTTTGGCACGCCTTGCTTCTTTGCTCCAAAACTCTGGTGACTCGACAAGCGTACGCATTACAGCTTTGAGGTCGCCACCAGTTTGCATGAAAGTTTGCGTAAGTTTTTCAATGAGCGACGTCGGTGGTTCATCGCAGACAAAGCGTCGAGCTAGTTTTGTTGCAATCAGTCTCGCTGTTGCAGGATGAGCAGCAAGCATATCGAGTACTTTTTCTCCTTCCTCTTTGCCGCCGCCTGCTGGAAAAGTAACGCCAAGAATATGCTTTTCACCAGCATCGTGTGCATCAGGTCGGAAAAGAAAATCCCCTTCTTGGACTACGCCTATCCATTTGCCACGTTCAATTAGCTCATGCAGTCGCTCTGCGCGCTTGCCTTGAGGAAAGACTGTCCAACCTGTCAGCGCACGCGCAACTTCTACCACATCTTTTTGAGTATAACCTCCATCTACACCGAGTGTATGCAACTCCATCAACTCTCGCGCATAGTTTTCGTTGATGCCACGCTTTGGGAGCTGCTGTTTTATCACATCAGGTAGCTCATCTTTCATTTTCTCAATTTCGGTTCTCTGCCTTGCCATTGCGGCATCCATACGCTTTGCTGCAAATGGATTTTGTCGGTAACGCTCTAAGTTTTTAGAGAGTGTTGTTGGTGCACCTTCAGGCGCAGAGGATTGTGCATTGTCAAGATAGAGCAGCATCGCAGGGTGCTTTGCTGTTGCGCCCAACATGTTGCGGAACTTGCCGAGCACATGCGGACGAATAGCATCGCGCTCAAATGAGAAGACATGTACTCTGGCTTTGTTGTTGGTAATAGAGACGTTGAAGTGATTGAACCAGAAATCGGTGAGGACTTCTTCGAGTTGGTTTTCGCTATAGACGGCACGCAAGATTTTCTGTGCTTGCATTTCGCTAATGAGTTCGCGCTGTGCTCTTACGCCTTCTTTTCGGTAGTAGTCCATAATTTTTCGGCGCAGTTCAGCACGGTTGGCTTTGAGAGTATCATCTCGTGAAATAATGCCATCACGGTAGGCTTGAGCAAGTAAAATGCCGGGATTGGGATAGGTTGCCACAATTTCTGCACTGCTCATCGTTAGCGTTTTAAGTGGTGCAAGTTTTTCAGTGAGGCGCAAGTTTTGAGCACTCTGACTCAGTTGGCTTTCAACCCAACGCTCTACGCCTATTTTGACGACTTTGTCGACTTCATCAGGGCGTGCACCAAACGCAAGTCGGTCTAAAAGATGCGCAGCAGCTTGTCGTTCGGAGAGCCCAGCGTCTTTATATGGCAGCTTGAGAGCGGGTTTTGAAGAAGTAAATTTGGAGGTTGGCTGTTGGATGACCCGAGATGTATTTGTGCAATTGACAAGCAGCAGTGCCACAGTTGTGATAAGTCCTAAGCGAAGCAGGTAAAATGATTTTTTCATCATGCGTCTTTTGCTGATTAAAAATTTTCAGGTTAGACGCGCTTCTCTTGAAATTGGTTTAAGGCTGAGCGAGCTTGTTCAGTATGAAGTGAGAATTCGGCTTTTGTTGCGTCCAATGACTTCGGGGTTTTGTTCGGTTGCGTCTTTTTTGAGCATCGTTTGCAGGTAAGTTTCTAATTCCTCGCCCGTGATTTTCTTGTCGGCATTGGCGTCGGCGTCGCCACGCAAACCTTTGAGCACGTAGTAGGTAAACAGTCCATGCGCTCTGTCTTTGTCTGCATTTGCGATTTGCGACTCGCTCGTGGCTTTGAAGACGAGGATTTTTTCGGATGCGAGCACAGGACTTTGTAACCTCAGCCGCACAGGACGCGCGTCAGCAAAGAGCGAGATTTCTTTTCCGCCATTGAAGCGTGCGCTGCCACTAAAGGCTGCATCAATGAAAATTGTGATAGACTTGCCCTTAAAATTGAGCAGTTGTTCATAGAGTGCGTTCAGTGCAACACCTGTCTGCGTGATGTAGTTTGCATCCGCATCGTTAGGCATCAGATAGGCAGATTTATCTTTGAGGTCAGGTGCACCGTTACCGGAGAAGAAAATGTAGAGGTCGCTATTAGCATTTGTGCGTTTTTCGATCCAGCCGTCTTTGGAAAAGACTTTTTCGAACTCGGCGCGTGTTACCTCTTCATCCGTGCGTAGGTAGATACTGTTTTTGCTGTCGGGTACCCCCAAGATTCTGACGGCATACTCTTTGAAGATTTCTGCATCGCGCTTTGCAAAGGCTGCACTTGGCGCTGAACGATACTGCTCTACTCCGAAAATTATGGCAAGTGCGTGAGGATTACTCTGTCTGCTTTTTGGAATGTTGATATCGACATCAATGCCGAAGGTCATTGGCTGTTCATCTTGACCTTTCACTACGACACTGGCGAGTGCTCGCTGTGGTTGATTGAATGCCAGCGCAATTGGTTCGCGCTTCTCTGCCGACCGTGTTCGCAGAACCAGCATGACGCCTGCGCTGGTTGCGCGTGTATTGGTAAAAATTGAAAACGAGAGTGATTTTTTTTCACCAGCATTGAGCTCGCCCAAGTCAAATTTTTCACGCGAGCCTTGGCTAAGAAAGACATTTTCGTCGGGTTGAACAGTTGCCGTAAGTGCTTGTAGGCGCGTGGTACTGCGGTTTTCGAGTTGCAGCGTTACTTCAACTTTTTCAGTGGGCTCAATTTGCCCGTTGCCTGATTGGTCGCGAATGCTGATGCCAGAGAGGACAAGTGCAGTTAAGTCTTCTCTTGCCATGCTTGGCTGTTGCACGGGTGCAGTGCTGTCGTATTTCCAGAGTTTGATATTGCCGTCAGCATGTCCGCTTGCAAGCACGGTGCCGTCGGGTGAAAATGCCAGCGTGGTAGCGCGTCCAGCTTTGGTCAGCAATCGTTTCTCGATAATGCCTTGCTCAAGGTTCCAGAGCTGAACCCTTTCATCATTTGTGCCGCCGCTTGCCAGCGTTTTTCCGTCTCTGCTGAACGCGAGCGCAATAAACTCTGCTGCCGAACTGGCTTGCAATCGCACTTTTTCTTTGCGCTCACCAACTGACCACACCCAAATGCTGCCTTTATCGCCGTAAGCGACGAGTTCGCCATTCGGGCTGACTGCCATCGAGAGCGCGGTGCGATATTCAAATGGTTTAACTTGCATCAGTTCTTGACCTGTTTCAGCTGACCAAATTTTACCTGCTTCATCGAAGAGCATAGTGCCATCGGGGCTGAACGCCACAGCATCGTGTTGTGAAAGTAGTTTCAACGTTTGAACGTCGTCGCCGCTTTGAATGTCCCAGAGTTTCAGGGTGTAGCCTGTAGTGTAAGACGCTGTGCCACGCTGTTCGGTAGCAGGGTCAGGTTTGTAGTCGTAGCCTGATGTGGCGAGCATCTTACCATCTGGTGAGAATGCGACAGCAGTCGCCGCTTGTGGCGACTTTCGGCGCGAAAGAATTTTTACTTGCTTTCCACTCTCCATCGACCAAAGAATGGTTTCAAACTCAGTGCCGGTCGCAATGAGTTTAGAGTCCGGGCTGAATGCCACTGTTTGTTGTTTTCCTCTTGCCGCTTTGAAGAGATATGCTTCTTTGCCTGAGGTCAGCGACCAGACACGCATGGTTTCATCGCTGCCAACGGCGGCAAGCCACTTTCCATCGGGGCTGAATGCAATACCTTTGATGCTTGTTGTGAAGCCCGAGAGGATTCTTATAGGTTCTTGCGCGTCCAGATTTGCCGAGCGTGCCAGCAGCAGAAGTACTGTGGCTACACAGTGCAGCACACCTTTGCACATGTTCAGTTGGGAACTTTTACCAAGCATCATGATGGATTTTTTTCTAATTGTCAAGTCCGCTCACTTTCCAGAGTTTAATGCTTAGACCATCGCGGTCAACAGTTGCAAGGGTTTTGCCGTCTGGACTGATTGCTACGGCGGCATCGCCGCCACCATGCGCGTCAATTCTTACAAGACCGTGTCCTGTGCGCGCAGACATTACAAGGGTTTCTACGGGGTCATATCGCCGCTCTTTGTCGTTGTATTTCTTCCGCAGTCCGATGTAGAATTCGCCATTTGGGCTTTGCGCCACGATGTCTACTTCGGTTTTGCGCAGCAGCTGACCCGACTGCATATCGCAGATTGTTTTGGCAATCGCCACAGTGTTGCCGTCAGGGCTGATAAAAATTGCACCTTTTCCAGCAGAATTGATCGTCTTCAATTCTGCCCCTGTTTTCACCGACCAGACTTTTACGCTGCCGTTTTTTTCAAAGTTGTTTGTCACAATGCGCTCGCCTGTTGGCACAAAAGCTGCCGACCAACCACCGACGCCATTGAGCGTGTGTTTGATTTCCAACGCTTCTTTTCCCGTCTCAACTGACCAGATTTTCATTCCGCTGTTCGACATTGCAGCAAGCAGTTTTGAATCGGGACTGAAACTGATTGACCAAATGGTTTCTCTTAACTCGCGCAACTCTCGTACGAAGGCGCCAGTTTTAGCAGACCAGAGTTTGACACAGTACCCCCGATTGTAGTTGGAACTTGCCAGATACTTACCGTCGGGACTGAAGGCGAGCGGATTTGAGCCGTAAATCCCCATGTTTTGTTCTGTGACGATTTTGATGGCTTTGCCCGTTGCTAACGACCACAGGCGCATGGTATTGTCTTTGGAAACACTTGCCAGCAATTTGCTGTCAGGACTGAAGGCAAGTGCTCCTACATCGTCCGTGTGCCCTTCTAAGGTTTGCTTCGGTGCGAGAGACACTTTTGGTGGCATGACCGCGGGCGCTATTGGCGAGCCAAGTTTCCAGAGTTTGACGGTTTTGTCTCTGCTCACGCTGGCGATAGTTTTTCCATCGGGGCTAAAATCGAGGTCTAAAACGTTGTCGGTATGCCCCACAAGCGTGGCGACAAGTTCAGCATTTGGAATAGACCCAGACACGCAGCGAGAAATCTTTTTCTTTGTCGTATAGGCTGGATGTCTCACCGCTGACCAGCAATGTGCCATCTGGCGACAGCGCAAGTGCAGTTACCTTGCTTTGATGTCCGATGAGTGTGCGCAGGAGTTTTTGTTCTTTGAGCGACCAAACACGCACCGTGTTATCGCTAAACCCTGCCGCCAGCAGATTTCCATCGGCACTGAATCTAATCACATTAACAGTGGTGCGAGGCGTGGGAATGAGCGTTTGTGCTTGCTGCGTTTCAGCTGAGAGAATTATGATTTTATAATCCGAGTCATATGCAATCTTCTTTGAGTCTGCGCTAAATGCGATGCAATTGCCGCCTCGCCCGAGCTTGCCAATCAACTGACCGGTTTCCGCCGCCCACAGGTTCAGTCCTGCATTTTCGCCCGAAGTGATGATGCCTGCAAGATATTTACCGTCGGGGCTAACAGTGAATCTTCTAGTTCCTCTCTTTAGAGTATAGAGTTCCTCACCTGTTTCAAGCATGCGCACAGAGACAGTTCCATCACTTGAGTTGGTGATTGCCGCAAGTTTTCCCTCCCGATTGAAAGAAAAATTATTGCCGTTTGCATTCCATGCGCGCAGTTCTTCACCTGTTTCAGCCGACCAGATTTTCAGCGAATTATTCGTTCCTTTGTCATCATCTCCACCTGTCATGAGGAACTTTCCATCGGCAGTAAATGATGCAGCGAACACAGCATTTGAATAGCCTTCAAGCGTGAGCCATGGGGCAATCGGGGTTTTGGGCAAATCTTTTACATCTACAAAAACAGAATTGTCCGTAATGACGAGCGCGCCCTCAAGTTTTTTTCTCTGCTCATCATCACTATTGGCAACTGCCGTGTTTTTGCGTGATGCTGTACTGCTAGCTCTTCGACGAGCGTTATCATCGTCAAAATCTCCTGAGGCTCTGCCACCTCTTTTTTCGACTTGCTCACAACTTGCACAGCCGCTCAACCAAATGAGCAGCGTTGCCAAAGCAAGCGTTTGGAAAAGTTTCGCATTGTGATTCATCTTGTTGCCTCAATTTTTTACTCTGAATTTTTTACAAGTAGCATTGCACCGGTCTCCAAAAAGTCCTCGCGCCGCTGTGTCCTAAATGTTTTCAATAAGTAATCAGCGTGCGCAATTTTTCTCTGCCCGTAGCTTCAGGGGTTTGTTCACGGTCTAAGTTTGCAGCGGCTCGACTCACTTCACGCTTCAAATACAATTCCAACTCCTCTGCCGTCAGCTGTTTATCTTGGTTTGCATCGGCGTCGCCTCGCAAGCCTTTAAGCAGAAAATACGTGAAAAGTCCGTGCTGTTTTTCAGGATAGCCGCTTGAGATTTGCTCACCGCTCGATGCCGCAAAGACCAGCAATTTTTCCGACTTCAAAATTGGATTGTTGATTTTGAGCGATATCGGTCTTGAACCTTCAAGCATCGGTTGGTTATCTCGTGTAACACCGCTAAAGCAGGCATCGAGAAAGACAGTTACAGAGCGTGCATTCAATGCGCCAAGTCGCTCATAGAGTTGGTTCAAGCTAAACCCAGTTTGTGCGGCATAATTAGCATCACCATCGTAAGGAATGAGGAAAGGCGATTTTTCTTTGAGTTCAGGTGCGCCGTGTCCCGCATAAAAGACATACACGTCGCTGTTTGCGCGCACGCGCTTGGCAAGCCATCCTCCTTCACCGAAGAGTTTTTTTAATTCACCGAGCGTTACCTCTTCATCTGTGCGTAGGTAGATACTGTTCTTGCTGTCGGGCACCCCCAAGATTTTGACGGCATACTCTTTGAAGATTTCTGCATCACGTCGAGCAAAGGGGACACCTGCAATCGAGCGATAGGCTTCTATGCCCAAAATAATCGCAATGGCATCCGGGTTATTTTGTTTCGACTTTGGGATATTGATATCGACATCAGAGCGTGCTTGTGTGTCTTTTGCGCTGCCTGTTACAACTACACTTGAGAGAGATTTTGCATAGGTTTTATTTAGTGTCAAACCCAAAGGCACGATGGTACTCAGACGCCCGCTTGCATCTTTTACGCTAATGGAAATAGGTAAAGTATTTTTGACTTCAGCGCTTGTAAAAACTGAAAATACAACGTCTTTTGTCTCACCAGTTTTAAAGCTATTGAGTGCTATCTCACGCTTGGAGTCAGGTGTCAGAAAGACGCCTTCACCGAGCAGAATTTCTGCGATAGGAAGTTTTATTTCACCGACTTGATTTTGCAATCGTGCGGTAATTTCAATACTCTCACGCGGTTCAATGCGTCCGTTGCCAGACGCATCATTGATACGTACTTCAACGAGCGCAATCACAGGTTTAGGCGCAGGCGCCACATCAAACGCAAGCAACACTGGCGACTCAAGGTCGAAACCGTTTCGCTCTTTGAGTTCAATTTTTACTTTTGCCTGCACTTTTGATTTCACACCTGAAGGTGAGACGGAAATGACAATTTTCTCGCTTGCACCGGGCAATAGACGCTCAACCACATTTGATACGCGAAAGAACAGCATGGCGTTGTCCGAGATTAACGTAGCAAGCGCATGCACACTTTGAGCCTCGCCTTGTCCTGTGTTTTTGACGGTAACCACGATGGCACCCTCTTCACCTTCATCTAAGATGCGGTTGCCAGATGGCTCTTGAAGTTCAACGCTTGCGGCAAGTTTTGGCGGCATTTTCGGCGCCAGCAAGAGTGGCATACGCCCAGCTACACCGCTGAGTTTCCACAATTGCACGGTCGTCTCTGAACCTACTGCCAGCAGCTTCCCATCAGGGCTGAACACGATGGATTTAATCAAAAAGGTATTGATCGGCATGCGGCGGAGCAATTTCCCAGAAGCAACGTGATAAATTGAGACAACCTTCGTTGTTTGAGATGAGAGTGATTCGCCAGCAGCAATCAACGTGCCATCGGGGCTGAAATCAAATCCTGTAACGCGCTCCGCAAATGTGCGCAGTTGATGCCCGGATTTGGTGAGCCGCAGTGTTAGGCTACCGTCGCTATTTGCCAGATATTTTGCATCGTTGCTGATTTTGACTGTACCACCGTAGGGCATATTGCCCCAGAGTTTTTGCTCGCTGAAGTTTGAAGTGTTCCACAGTTTCAGCGTTAGGTCTTGGTCTTTTTTTCTTTCGGCAGCGCTTGCAAGCAAACTGCCATCGGCGCTGAACGCGAGCGTGGTAATTTCAGTTGTATGCGCTTCAATCGTCTGCCGTACATTACCGCTCATGTCGCACAATTGGATATTGCCTCTCATCGTGCCGACAATCAGCATTCTGCTGTCAGGCGAAAACGCAATGGCATTGGCAGGCTCAGAGAGTGCAAACTCAACTGGTGGTCGCTGCATATCCCACAACACTACCTTCGGTTCGCTGTATCCAGTAGAACTTGCCACAATCGCAAGGGTCTTCCCATCTGCACTAAGCGCAATGTCGCGCACAATATCTTTGACGTCCAACGCGGTTTGCAATACCCCCCTTTCGCTCGACCATAGTTCTACTTCAAGTCCTTTGGCTACAATCAAGGTACGACTGTCAGGGGTGAAGAGAATTTTTTTGATCTGATTTTTTGCACCACCGCTCAGCGTTAGCCAGCCTTCAGCAGAGACTTTAGGTTCATCTTGCGCAAAGGAATTAGACGCAAGGGTAGAGGCAAGCACGAATGCAACGAGAAACTTGGACGGGTACATAGGAAAATACAGGTTTTGAATTATAGCCTCCGACTCAATGCGCTCCGCATGTTTTTTTTCAGCACGAAATGTGTATTTTAAGCGTCAAAGAAACTTTTACCACAACTTTTACCACAAAAGAACTTCAATGAAGACGCCACTTTTATCCGAAGCAGATATTCAAGCGCGTTTAGCTTCACTCAAAGGCTGGAGCGTAAATGGTAAGGTGCTTGAGAAGAAATTTTCTTTTGCTTATCAAAAAGGTGAGATGAGTCCCTTTATGAAAGGCTTGCTACTGGTGGAGCGCATTGCTGCACTTGCAGAAGCTGCAAACCATCATCCTGATATTACCCTTACATACCCTGCTGTTACGGTTCAACTTACTACACACGATTCAGGCGGACTGACAGAAAAAGACTTCGCTCTTGCACAACAAATTGATGCAATTTCATAAAGATGCGCCCCATGACACTGTACTGAACCACTCGAGTATAATCTAAGTAAATTAAATCTTTTTCCTCTTAAAAACAAATTTAGAGACTGTTTAAGATACTTTTTTCAAAAAGACTATGGGATAACCCTACCTCATAAAAACGCCTTTCCTATCCCTCTTTCTGTAAGCCCTAAACAAGTTTAAAAGGCTTTTCCTTCTCTTCTTTTTCATTTGCACATTCAATTTTTAAACAATAAAAAATTTTTTTTGAAACCTTTTCACTTTTCTATCGTATCCCTCGCTACCCAGCAGCTACATTACCATATTACCATATTTTCAAACAAATTATACTTTTATTTTAACTTTGTTAAAATTATTAAACTTATGCTTATGACAATTTTTAAATATATTTTATATGCTGCTCTTCTTGCTATTTTTCTTTTTCTTTTGCCTTATATTCTTTCTGTAATCCTTGTCATTATGCTTCCAGGACTTTTTTTGCTTGGAACAATATGGTCGATTCTAAAATTTATTTTTAGAATTACTTTATTTTTTTAGGTATAGCGTCTTTATTTAAGACGTATGATAATCAAACAAAGCGCCTCAAACCAAAGCGTAAAAACGTGCAAGTGCCGTCTCTCACCTGCACTTGCACCTCACTCTCTGCGTCTCAACTTATATCAAATTTCATTTTATTAACATCATTTTCTTTGTCTCTACAAAACTGCCCGCTTGCAAACGGTAAAAATAGACCCCGCTTGCTAAGCCTGTCGCTGTAAAAGGCACATGATAGCGCCCAGCCGGCTGCCGACCCTCCACCAGCGTAGCAATTTCTTTTCCAAGTCCATTAAATACTTTTAGTTTTACTTCACTTGTTTGAGGCAGTTGATAAGCAATCACAGTAGTTGGATTAAAGGGGTTTGGATAGTTCTGAAAAAGCTCAAATGTCGTAATTCGTGTGGTGCGCTCTGCCACAGCGCTCGCCCCCGCTTGATGAATCGCTACCACTGCATCCACATCAAACGACTGCGCCAATGCACCGCCATCATTTACACGACTGCCTGCATCGGTAATGCGTACAAAGTGCACAGAGTCAAGCCCTACAGCAGATAAATCAAACGCATCGCCGCCACTAAATAGCGAAAGCTGCCCTGCAATCAAGGGCGGTCCCGGACGCCGCGGATTCGCCGTGCCGTTTGTCGGCGTCACTCCAGCTAACCCACGATACCGACGCGGCGAATTGATTGGCAAAGTATCAACGACACTAAACGGAAACTCTACAAAATTTATACCATCACGACTGACACTGACAATGCCTGTTTCTACAAAAACACGGTCTGTGTCACAAGCCACATAAAACGAATTTTCAAAAACTGTGAAATCAGGTCCCTCACGATTCACAATCGCTCGCCGAAAGTACAGTGTGATTTCACCGCCATCGCCCAGCGAGAGCAACTCGCGCGGGTCTGCTGTAGGTGCACAGGGTCGCGCCGCTGAGTCCGGTCTGCCAAGCACACACTGCGGAAAATGCGGATTGTCTGGACCAAACCCAACATTAAAGTTCGGTCCAAACCGCACAGAGACAACACTATCAGCAAACTGCCCTGCCGCCTCTTCAATGTGCAATCCAAGCACTATCAAACACAGTGCGTACAGCGCTGTTTTTATTTTCCGTTTCATTATTGCAATAACAGAATAAAAGTTAATAAGATAGTGGCGCAGAAGCAGACCTTCTGCCACCGCCGAGTTACTTTACCAGCATCATCTTCTTTGTTTCTACAAAACTGCCCGCTTGCAAACGGTAGAAATACACGCCACTTGCCAAGCCCGTCGCTGTAAAAGGGACTTGATACTGCCCTGCTGCCTGCCGACCCTCCACCAGCGTAGCTACTTCTCTGCCCAGCATATCATAGACTTTCAAACTCACCTCACTTGCTACAGGCAGCGTAAAACCAATTACCGTAGAGGGATTGAACGGATTAGGATAATTTTGGAATAGCTCGAACTTCGTTGGGCGCGCCGCATAGCGTTCCGTTGAGGCAACCCCATCGGCACGCAGCGTAACAGGCGTCAGCGACAAATACGGCTGTGTTGAACCTAGTTGAAACTGCGTCAGACTATCTAACGAGCGCGCATCAAAGAGCACTAGCCGACGGTTTCCACCCGCAGTAGGTCTGACTACAAACAATGTATCGCCAAAGCCACGCGTTCCACCTAATGCGGTTCGGTTCAGTGTAGATAAAAGTGACGCATTGTAAAGTGTGCCATTGCTCAAAATGCCAACATTCTCAGAATTGATAACCACACTGCTGGGATTGCCGCCTACAGCCAGATTTCCAACCACTTGATCGTTTGCAGGATTAATCACTGTTACAAACCCTAAGCTATCGGGACTGCGTGCTCCAAAAAAGCCTGTGCATACAACATGCAATCGTCCTTGTCTATCTGGAGTGATGCCTTGCGGATTGGGGCGCACACGAATTTGTCGCAGCACAGTATCGGCTGCCGTATTGATGACAAACACGGTGCTATCCGGCACAAAGGTGCGCTGATTGACCGAGCGCGATACATAGAGCTTATTGTTTGCAATGAACGCATTTTGTTGCCCCGGCACAATTCGAATTGAACCTGCAAGCGTGTTGTTTGCCGCATTGAAAATCGTGATAGAGCTATCTAAAAAATTAGTGATGTAGGCTTTGTTATCGTTCAAAAACACAAGGTCGTAGGGATTGCGACCGTTTGGAATGGTTACGGTTGTAATTGGCAGAGGCGTAACATTGTTGATGATGTCTGCGATATTGATGATTTGAATTGAGTTTGCTGTGCCGTTAAAGTTTGCCCCTGAGTTGACGATGTAAAGCCGATTGTTACGCACGCGAATGACATTTGCAATCGGTCCAATTGCTGCAATACTATCGCGCACGACGCCTGTTGTAAGATTGACAAAGGTGAGGGCTTGCGTAGGCTGTGGATTGCTGGAACTGCCAAACCCGCGAATGGCAAAGAGTAATCGCTGCGGTTGCACTTGCGCAAAAAGTTCGCTTGCTAAAGTCAGCAGTAGCACAAGCGAAAGTATTAGTCGTTTTTTCATTTTGTTCTCCTTTTGGTTGTGTTAATGAGTTATCGCAAAAACGCGATGCTTGATGGATTTAAGCCTGCTTGAAATGAAAACTTGCGCTGCCCGTTTCGGTCGAAGCATATCACATCGCCGCGCACGACATAGTTGATAGCATCGCAGCAGTAGATATCACCGGTGCTTTCGTCGACTTCAATTGCATAGAGCAAACGGAAGTGACTTGCTTCAATAAAGTTTTCTCTGATGAAGCCTTCTGAGCGTGTATCAAAAAGTGAAATGCTATTGCGGCAAGAGATGTAAGCCGTATCGCCTTTGAGGCAAAGATGGTCAATGTCAAAGGGCAAGGTTGCTTTTACTTGGTCGGTGCGGCTATCGATAATCATCAGGCGCGGCGGCACATCTTGGTAATTGCCACGCGAAATCACATACACATCTCCGTCTTTATCAGCAGCGACAGTCGTTGGATTGATGCGCAGCGCAATTCGTTTGAGCTCTCGCAGTGAAACAGGGTCAATGACAGAAATGGTGCTATCATAGTTTGGGAAGTCTAAGCCGCCAGAGTTAGCTACATAAATTTTGCCGTTTTGAAAGGTAATGCCTTCGGGATTTCGACCGACACGAATCACATCGGTAACTGCAAGCCGTGCGGTATCAATGACGCATACTGTGCCATCGAAGCAGGTGACGAACAATCTTCCCCTTACCAGTAGCATCTGGCGTGGCTGACGCGCAACTGACCCATTGAAAAGTGGAATCGTGCCTAATGCCCGACCGCTGCGTGCGTCAAGGACTTCAATTTTACTGGAGACATTAACGAGCACATAGAGCTTATCGCCAAACATTAAAAGGTCGTTACCCGTATCGCCCAGCGTGCGGCGATTTACCAATTCAAAAAAGTCAGTGATTGCTTTGTTGGAATCCAGCGAATAGAATGTGAGTGTGGAGTTATTGCGTTGAAAGAGTCCTTCATTGAGCACGTAAATGCCGCGCGTTGTAGCAGGTAGCGATGCCACAGGCTCAGTTGGCAACGGGCGGCAAGTTGCTATGGCAAGCGATAGCAAGATCAGCGCAAGAGCTGCTCTCGGCAACTTTTTAGTTAAAACGTTCATCTTGTCTACAGGCTCTTCCGCTGCACCTTTGTAAGTTTCGCACCTCTCTCGAAGCTAATTCCTGACACAAGCGCTATGCGTTAGAGTGCATATCAGATGCACCTGACTTCATAAGCTGTAGGTAAGCACAATTTTGATTTTGCTCTTGCGTTTGCTTACAAAAGCGACTCTGCGGACATGTTTGGTTAATTAAGACGCGTTGCCCAACGATATTCCCGTCGTTGTTTCAGCAAGCTCGGTTCGGCAGGTCTCCTGACTTCTTGCGCTTTTTGCAAAGCGGTCTTCCCAAAAGCGCTTTGGGACGCTTTCAGTGACGCACTTTTTCTTTGAGCAAGTTACAGTTGCGGGTACAGTTCCCGATTACGTCGCTCTTAGTCTGCCTCTGTTGAGACTTTGTGACTTCACGGGATTCCCTATTCTCCCCGAATTTTTTTCGGGGCACCGAACCTCAATGAACAAAATCACACGCAAATGTAACACATCTATGTTGCTTGTCAAAATTGACTCTCACTGCAGCAGTACAATCACCTCTGCTGTTTTGAACCAAGCCACACCGATCCAGTTAGTTTCCTGTAATGCTTTGCAATTCTTGTCGTGTGCCGGGCAGTGTCGTGTTTGTAATTGCAATTCTTACCGCACTATTTTCTTGGCGCACAATACCTACGTTTTGCGCTACCCACACTCGCAACGGCACAGTGATGGGTATTGCGACTGGAAATCCACCCACATTCGCTCTCAGTTCTACTGTACTATTGATGACCACGCGCGTTGTGTTATAGGTGCGATTGTTGATGGTCAGTGATTCCGTTCCGTCTACTTTACCCTCCGCACGTGCCCTAATCGTGATGTTGCCTAGCCCTTCTGCAGTCGCATTGACTTGCACATTTTGCAAAATCGTGTATGTGCTATTTACTTCCCCAGAGGTACGAATAAACGGATACCACCCTGCTTGAAAACCGGTGATATCACGGATTCCGCTAATCTCCCCAATCAAGTCTTGAATGCTTGAGAGATAGATGAGTTGATCGTTGCGGTTATTTTCGTAGGCATAGAACGCTGTATCCACGCTTGACGCACCCACTAGTGGTGTTGTAGTGGAGACCACGACAGTTGCTTCTCTACCTGCCAGTTGGCGTGTGCCCACGACTCGCTGCTCGCTCGTACCTGCTGGACGAAAGACGTTGTTGCCTGCAGTATCTACAGAGAGGCTGTATGTCCAAGTTACACCTGCGCGCGTGGGGAATATCCCTCCCCCTTCAGCTTCGCTTGGTCCAGAACTTTGTCCACAGGAATTCAGCAGTGTTGCTATTACAACAAGCAGCAGCAGTGAGAACTTGGAGCGGTTGTTCATCATGAAATAGGTCACGATTTCGTTAAAGGTTTAACAACAGCGAGAGCATCCTTGCCACACTCTCGCTTTTTTATAGTTCAATCGAACTTCAATTTAGCGATATTTGCTTTGACTTCTTCTGCTGATTTATGTAGCGCTTGCCGATCGCTCTCCTCGAGATTGATTTCGATGATTTCCTCAACACCATTTTTTCCCAACTTCACTGGCACACCGACATAGACATCTTTCAAACCATATTGACCAGTAAGCCATGCTGCACAAGGTAGTATGCGCTTACGATCTTTGACAATCGCCTCAATCATTTCCACAGCAGCAGCAGAAGGGGCATAATAGGCTGACCCGGTTTTGAGGAAATTGACAATTTCCGCACCGCCATTGCGCGTCCTATCGGATAGCGCTTTAAGGCGTTCTTCAGCTTTCTGTGCATCTTTGTAATGCATCGTCAGATATTCGCGAATAGGAATTCCTGCAACAGTAGTGTATTTGATAATTGGCACCATAGAATCACCGTGCCCGCCTAGCACAAACGCGTTGATGTCTTGCACTGAGACATTGCATTCCATTGCAATAAAGGCTCGAAAGCGTGCCGTATCCAAGACCCCTGCCATTCCCATCACACGATGCGCTGGAAAGCCGCTGCGAATGTAAGCGACATAGGTCATCACGTCCAATGGATTAGAGACCACGATGATGATTGCGTTAGGCGACTTTGCAACAGATTTTTCTGTTACATCTTTGACAATGTTGGCATTTGTCGCCTGAAGGTCATCGCGGCTCATGCCCGGTTTGCGCGCAATACCTGCCGTAATGAGAATAATATCCGACCCTGCGGTCTCTTCATAGCCGTTTGTCCCGATGACTTTCGTATCAAAGAGTTCAACTGGTGCAGATTGGTACATATCTAAGCTCTTGCCTTGTGGAATACCTTCAACGACATCGACAAGAACGACTTCGCGTGCAAGCTCTTTTTCGATGAGACGCTGCGCAGCGGTTGCACCGACATTTCCGGCGCCAATCACGGTGATTTTCATAGCGATGGAGTTTTTTTGCGGTTACTAAAAGCAGCTTAGTTACCACGCAGTTTAGTTACTACGAAGCCTCTAAAGATAGCGATAAAAGCTGTGGAGGACAAAACCTACTGGTATTGCTCCGCGCAGCGTGCTCGTGCCAGCGCGTCTCAAAAGCCACAAAAAGAAAAAGGCGATTCACAGAGAATCGCCTTTAGTTTCTCAGCCTGTTACAGCTGTGTACTTATCTCTTCTTGTCTGCCTCGAGATGTTCCTTCTTCGCCAGAAGTTCTTCCTGCGTCTCTGGGAAGTTCGGGTCTGCAACGCAGCAATCGACAGGGCAGACCGCTGCACATTGTGGTTCTTCGTGAAAGCCGACGCATTCGGTGCATTTGTCGGGCACGATGTAGTAGAGCGAATCATGCAGCGGAGCATACGTCTCGCCGAACAGCGTCCAGTTCTTACCACCTTCGTAGATAGCGGTATTTGGACATTCGGGCTCGCAAGCACCGCAGTTGATGCACTCTTCGGTGATCATTAACGCCATTGTTTGTTCCTCCTAAGTTTGGTTAAAGATTGAAAAAAGAACGTTGATGTTAAACCCGAAATTTTGGTTCTGCGTCTGTTTTTTTCGGTTTTGCAGCAACAAGAAAATTTCTTCTACAAAAGTTTCTTTCTATTCTTGTTTAGACAAGTTCTACAATCATTGCACAGGCTTCGCCGCCGCCAAGACAAATTGCTGCAAGTCCGCGTTTCAATCCACGGTGTTTTAGGGCGTAAATCAATGTCGTTAGAATTCTTGCGCCACTTGCTCCAATTGGATGTCCCAGTGCTACGGCTCCGCCATTGACATTGAGCTTTTCATCGGGAATACCTAGTGCATTTTTTGCTGCCAGTGCCACTACAGCAAAGGCTTCATTTACTTCAAAGAGATCAATGTCGTTCATCGTCAGCCCTGCTCTGCTAAGTGCCTTTGGCATGGCATTGATTGGCGCGGTTGTAAAGTATTCAGGTTTTTTTGCAGCTGTAGCGTAGGAAATGATTTTGGCAAGTGGTTTCAAGCCTTTTTGCTTCACGGCTTCTGCTGAGGCAACGACGACCGCTGCCGCACCATCATTAATTTTTGAAGCATTCGCTGCAGTTACTGTGCCATCTTTCTCAAAGACTGGCTTCAAGGCTGGGATTTTTTCTGGTCGAAAATTTTTTGGTTCTTCGTCTTCGCTTAAGCCGACTTTTTTGCCTTTTTCTTCCCATTCCACGGCTACAATTTCATCTTTGAACCATCCTTCTTTTTGTGCCTTAAGTGCACGCGTGTAGCTATGGACGGTAAATTCGTCCTGAGCTTCACGCGCAATGTTGCACTCTCTGGCGCATAGCTCTGCGGCATTGCCCATCAGGAACTTGTTATAGACATCAAAGAGACCGTCGTGCAGCATAGAATCAATGAGTTCTGCATTACCATAGCGATAGCCACTTCGTGCTTTTGTCAGAATGTATGGAGCATTGGTCATGGATTCCATTCCACCCGCTACGGCAATGTGTGTATCTCCTACAGCAATGGCTTGTGCAGCCAGCATGATAGCTTTCAGTCCAGAGCCGCACATTTTGTTAATCGTGAGGGCTTCAACAGTAACGGGCAAGCCGCCAAAAATCGCTGCCTGACGTGCTGGAGCTTGACCTACTCCTGCCGGCAACACATTGCCCATAATACACTCTTGAACATCGTCAGGAGCAATACCAGCACGCTGCACCGCTTCACGCACAACCACCGCACCTAACTCTGTAGCAGTCTTTGAAGAAAACGCACCCTGAAAACTGGCTATGGGAGTTCGTACAGCACTAACGATAAAAACTTCTTGCATGTAGAAATTTTGAGGTTAAAAAGTTCGGACGCAACATAGCAAAAACCGATTTTACCGCAAATGCGTATAGGCTTATTTGGATGGCGTCTAAACCTGTTTGAGCCATTACACAAAGGCTCAACCGTTACGCCTTGGCGCTACAAAAAAAATCTGCAATCCGTCTATATTTGAAATCGTTGAATTACAATTGCAGAATACAACATCACAACATTAATATATGGCGTGGGAAATCTGCAAAGTAACGCTCGATAAGTTGCAAGAACTCGATACGCAGTACATTCAACCGCCTTACAAATATGGCTTTGCCTACACGATATCGATTCACAATATCTCTCCCTACACAGTGCAGATTCTTTCGCGTAAGTGGATTGTGCGTGATGGCGATATGAAAGACCGTATTGTGCAAGGTGAAGGCGTTGTCGGTCAGTTTCCGGTTATTGGACCCGGTGAGAAATTCACTTACCAAAGCTACCATGTTATGCGCTCACGCTTTGGCAGTGCCACCGGCTCATACTACGGAGTTTTTACTTACGAGACTGAACCTGACGGCTACTACCGTCCTGACAATGTCTTTGTCATTGAAGGTGAAGCGTTTGAAGTTGAAATTCCTGAATTTCAGCTCATTCATGGCAAGTCGTACTAAACTGCTTACGGCTAGAATGCCTTAATCTCTCATGCTGAGCAAGTTTTGTTCTCACGCATAAGACGAGTATTTTGTAGCACAAGCGTTGCGTTTTACCAAAACTTCATCCTACGGCAATTCATGATTCTTGTAACAGGCGGTGCTGGCTTCATTGGCAGCGCCATGGTCTGGAAACTCAATCAAGTTGGCTATACAGATATCATCATCGCTGATGACTTGGATACAAGCGAGAAGTGGAAAAATCTGGTTGGACTTCGCTTTCTTGATTACCTGCACAAGGACGACTGTTTGCAAAAGCTTCTTGCTGAAAAATTCCCTCGCCTTGATGCCATCATCCACATGGGCGCAATCAGCAGCACAACGGAAAGAGACGTTAATGCGCTGATGCGCAACAATTACGAATACACAAAAGACCTTGCGACATTTGCCGCGCAGCGCTCCATTCGTTTCATCTATGCCTCGAGTGCAGCTACCTACGGCGATGGCTCACAAGGCTATGATGACGACGAAAGCAAATTAGGCTTGCTGCGTCCGCTTAACGCGTATGGTTACTCTAAGCATCTGTTTGACCTTTGGGCACAGCGCAAAAATTTACTTAGCAAAATCGTCGGGCTCAAGTTCTTCAACGTCTTTGGCGCAAATGAATATCACAAAGACGATATGGCTAGTGTGGTCTTCAAAGCCTATCATCAAATTTTGCAGACTGGTTCAGTCAAACTCTTCAAATCGCATCACCCCAAATATGCTGATGGGGAGCAAATGCGTGACTTTGTCTATATCAAAGATTGTGTAGAAGTTATGTTCTGGCTTTTGCAGCATGGTCATGTCAACGGTATTTT
Source organism: Candidatus Thermochlorobacter sp. (assembly GCA_046291735.1). Lineage (GTDB taxonomy): Bacteria > Bacteroidota > Chlorobiia > Chlorobiales > Thermochlorobacteraceae > Thermochlorobacter. Next base: position 352,793 of record JBKBSK010000002.1, read on the forward strand.
CAACCTTGGCACCGGTCGAGCACGCACATTCAAAGATTTAGTGACTGCTACATTCAACGCGATGGAACGCCCTGTCAATATCGAGTATATCCCGATGCCTGAATCGTTACAAGGCAAGTATCAATACTTTACCGAAGCGCGCATGCAGAAACTTGCTGCTGCTGGGTGCCCTGTGCGCTTTAAGTCGCTCGAAGAAAGTGTAACGGATTATGTTCGGCAGCATCTTTCAAACCGTGTTCCGTATCTACAAGCGATAGACTAAGTGCGATATGGCAGCCCCAACCCTTGTCCTTCATGTCCGAGCTACCGAACTTAGTGATGTTCTTACTTTCAACCGGCTTAAAGGTGATATCAAAAAAATTTTTTCGAGTTATCGATTAGTGCTTGTGCATGGCAGTATCGGAAAGGTTGATCAAGTCTCGCAAAGTGTTGAGTCACTTCTCACACTCAATAAAACCTTTGCTGCAAAACTCTCAGAAGAGCTCTTGCCTGCGGTCTCACTTGCTGCGCATCATTTAGGCACAGCTACTGTTGATTGGCTTAGTGTGCCGCAAGACATTGGTGCAAGCCTTGTTATCAAGCCTCATGCGCTCTCAATGATACTCGCACGCGGAGGCTTGCCTGTCATTGCACCGATTATTAAAGACGGATTTGACAAAGACCTGATTACCACAAGCGAGTGGATTGCAGCAAAAGTTGCTGCGGCAATCCAAGCGGATTTGCTTATTTTTCTTACGGATGCAAAGGCTGCGGCAGCCTACGCTCTTGATGCCCATACAGCGTCGACTGACGAAGATGCGCCCCCCGTGCGCCAGTGTGCCAAAGCAAGTTTGCACGCGGGAGCCAAGCGCGCATTCGTAACGGATATCAGCGGCATGGAAAAGATTTTGATACATCAACAAACTGCACCTACTGAAATTTCTGTTGACAACTCATAACCCAAAGGAGCGTGACGTATCGAGAAGAAATTTTCTCTCAAAGGCATTGAGCCTGTGCTTGTACTTGGCGCGCAGAATATGTACTTGCAGCGCATTGAGGAGCAGTTCCCAGAAGTCTTTATCGTCGCGCGCGGCAATGACATTACGCTGCGTGGCAATGACGCAGAGGTCAAGCTTGTTGAGAAAGTTTTTGCTGAACTGCTCTTCCTTGTCAATCGTAATGGTGAGCTTTACGCCCGCGATGTCGATGCGGTTATCAAACTCATCATCGCTGGTGAAGCGCAAACGCCGCCCTCTGTTGTCGAAGGCGCTGATGATGTGATTGTCGTAACACGCACCGACGCCGTACGCGCCCGTACAGCTGGACAACGCAAAATGGTCGCCGAATCCAAACGCAACGATATTGTTTTTGCTATCGGTCCAGCAGGGACAGGCAAAACTTACACTGCGGTTGCCATCGCTGTCGCCGCCCTGAAAGCAAAACAAGTCCAACGCATTGTGCTGGCACGCCCCGCCGTCGAAGCCGGCGAAAGTCTAGGCTTCTTGCCCGGAGACCTGCAGCAAAAAATTGACCCTTACTTGCGCCCGCTCTACGATGCGTTAGGTGATATGCTCACTCCAGAAAAACTCAAAGAGCATATAGAAAAAAAGGTAATCGAAATCGTCCCCCTCGCCTATATGCGCGGACGCACACTCAACAACGCCTTCATCATTCTTGACGAAGCCCAAAACGCTACGAGCTTGCAAATGAAAATGTGCCTGACCCGACTTGGTACGAACTCCAAAGCCATTATCACTGGCGATATCTCGCAAATCGATTTGCCTAACAAACGCGATTCCGGCTTGGTAGAAGCTCCTCGACTCTTGAACCATATTCAAGGCATTTCTTTTGTCTTCCTCGATAAATCAGATGTCGTGCGTCATCGATTGGTGCGAGAAATCATTGATGCCTACGAACAAGCACGCGAGCAAAAAGACGCCAGAACAATGGAACCTTCCGAAAAACCAATGCCCACTACCAGCCAGACCCCTGACACGATGACACAACTTTCTGAACAATCTACTTGACTCTTACGCAGCAGTGCAATTCTGGTCTTGCAAAAACGCTTTGTATAAGCGTAATTAAAGCCTTCAAAACTCACGTTATGCAGGCACTTTCTTTTCTTTACTTTGCTTTTGCACTTCTTGTGACTCTGCCTCTTTCCGCACAATCCAAACTCGACTATGGCTTTGCCAAATATCCGCTGCGCATGAGTACTGCGTCAGCTCTCGGGACTAATGTCGTCAATAGCATTCGCTATAGTCAATCGGAGCGCCGCGTTTGGTTTGCTGGACGCAATGGCTTGGTCTATACCGATAACGGTGGCAATACTTTTCACACCATTACGGCTATTCGGCGCTTTAATGACAATGGTATTCAAAGTCTGGATGTGCGTGATAGACAAATTTGGGCATCGACTTCGCGTCTTACAGAAGCTGACGGGCGGCGTTTTCCCACAGGCGATGGACTCATGTTTTCCAACGACGGCGGCCAAACATGGCGCGATTTGCCACAGCCTTTGGATAGCCCCACTGATTCTCTCGAGCAATACGGCATTAACACGCTGCGCGCTTTGCCAATTACCGTACCGCAGCAAAATGTTATCTATGATATTGCCATCGGTCAGCGTGATAGCACTGTGTGGATTGCGACATGGTCAGGTGGCATCCGCCGCACGCGTAACAACGGTCAATCGTGGCAACGCATTGTACTCCCGCCCACTGGTCGTCAGCGCATCGCACCTACAGATACACTTACCTTCCGTCTCGAGCCACGCCGAGGCACACAAGGCGATCTTGTCTTTCTAGGATTCTCGGTCTTACAAGCCTCCGATGGTGCAGTTTGGGTCGGCACCGTCGATGGGGTCTGCCGCACCGATGATCCTGACGCGCTCTATCCTTCTTGGGTAAAATACAACCGCACTTTTGGTGGCTTATCTGGCAATTGGATTATTGCCATTCGTGAGCAAGCCGCAACGCCAAGACTTGCACGTGCAATTTGGACGGCATCGTGGCGCGGTGAATCAAATCAAGAAACATTTGGTGTATCATGGACACGCGACAATGGCGAGACTTGGCAAACTGCACTCTTAGGGGAGCGCATCTATGACTTTGCTTTTCGTGGCGATAGTGTCTTTGCAGTCGGCACAAACGGGCTTTTTATTTCGCCTGACGGTGGGAACACGTGGCTCAATCGGCGCAGCTTACGCGATGCAGACAACCCACGCAAATTTATCCAAGCGCAAGCTGAGTTTTACGCTCTGCTCTATGAGCCTTTCGCTGCAGCAGGTCGCCTCTGGCTCGGCAGTGAAGATGGCACAGCAGTCTCCACCGATGGCGGCAATCGCTGGACAATTTTTCGTGCCGAGATTGCAGTAGATGAAAAAACCAAAACCTACGCCTATCCTAATCCTTTTGCGCCGCGCATTGATGGCAATGTCCGCATTCGCTATCAATTACCACGCCCTGCAAGTGTAACCATTCGCATTTTTGATTTTGCTATGAATCCTGTCAGAACACTTATTCAGAATGAAATGCGCCGCGCCGGCGAAGATGAAGATGTCTGGAATGGACGAACCGATACAGGCGCACGCGTCGCTAATGGCGTTTATTTCTACAGTGTTGAAGTCGTCGGTGAAGCCCCCCTGCGCGGCAAAATTCTCGTGTTAGAGTAACACATCTATCCACCTTGCGTAGCACGCACAATCTCAACTTTATCATTGGCTTTGATGCGTACGTGCTCCCACGCACGGCGGTTGATAACGGCTTCGTTAATTGCAATCGCTATCCCTTTTTCATCAGGCGAAATGTTTTGTTGGCGTAGCAATTCTACAATGGTCATCTCCCGCTCAAGCGTAAGCACTTTGCCATTGAGTGTAATTTGATTTGTCATAGCGTTTGAAGCATTAAGCTGTCATTGTTGAAGTTAGAAATCGGTTTGGACTAAACGGCAGCAGCGTCTTAGACACTGGCTCCCCTAAGATGAGTGCCGCAATTGCTTTTGCTGTAACTGGTGCAAGCAAAATGCCATGTCGATAGTGCCCCGTTGCAATCAACAGATTTTTGACCGAGCTTTCACCAATCAACGGTTCATTGTCTCGGCTACCCGGGCGCAATCCAACACGCATTTCTTCAATGCCCAGTTCATAAATTGCAGGAACCGCTTCGAAGGCTTCTTCGAGCAGTGTGAGCATACCACCTGCGGTAGGTATTGTGTCAAAACCTTTTTCTTCACTTGTTGCACCAATGATGAGTCGACCATCGAGTTTGGGCGCAAGATAGACACGCGGCGAACGCACAACTTTTGTCATCCTCAACTGTTTGGTCATCTTCAGCGTCAAGATTTGTCCTTTCACAGGTCGCACTGTGGGGCGTGCTTCTTCGGGCAAACCGGCAATTTCATTTGACCATGCGCCCGCTGCCAAAACAACATATTTGGCTTCGACCTGCCCTGCACTTGTTAGCAAGCCTACCACTTTGCCCTGATAGGTCTCCACACGCTCGACCGCAGTGTGTTCATAGAGCGTACTGCCACGCGCTATAAGTGCTCTGCGCAGTGCAAGAATTAACGCCTGATTATCAATCTGGTAGTCATTTGGCAACCAGATTGCTGAAGTTACTTTTGGGGAAAGCAGCGGCTCAAGCTCGCGCGCTTCTGATGCCGTTATCCACTCCACCGCCAATCCGATGCTTTTGCGAAACTCAAATTCGCGCCGCAGAGCTTCTCTATCGTCTCGATCGAGTGCAATCATCAGCGTACCGCGCGTGTCAAGTTGCACATCCAGCCCAGCATCTTCTTTTAACTCTTCAAGAAACTTTGGATACAGCGCGAGACTTTCTTGACCGAGTCTCAAAAAGTTTATTTCTTCAAAGCCTACTTCAGCTTGTGGCGCAAGCATTCCTGCGGCAGCCCAACTGGCACTCTTACCAGCTTCGCTGCGCTCGAAGACACACACCTCTACACCTGCACGCGCCAATTGCCATGCTGTGCTTAGTCCAATAATACCACCGCCAATAATGGCTACTTCTGTTTGCAATGCCGTCATGTTGCTTATCTGCGTTTACGCTGTTTGCGTTGACATCTCAAAATAAATAATATCGCCTTGCAACTTCCAAAGTGTGCTTTTTGCAATATAGGACAGACATGCACTTTGCAGTTATTGTGAGGGCACGCGGGCTTGCATTCACTTTTGAAATGAATGCCCAGAGTGGGGAAACAAAAAAGGCAACTGTTTTAGTCAGTTGCCTTTTCAGGTCATAAACAGATACGGCTTCCAAGTGTCGGAGATGGTGCCCATAAAGCGTTGCATGAACATAATGTGGTTCGGGCGAATGGGTCGCCTTAGAAGTTGCATGCCCGCTTGCTCGGGGGTGCGATTGGCTTTCTTGTTATTGCACTTGGTGCATGCCGTTGTCAAGTTTTCCCATGTATCGCTTCCGCCTTGCGACTTTGGAATGATGTGGTCTATCGTCAAGGGTAAATCCGTGCGTCCGCAGTATTGGCAGCGATTGCCATCGCGCCGCAGGATATTGCGCCGAGTGAGCATAATTTTCTTGTATGGCACGGCAATAAAGACCATCAATCTCACCACGCTTGGCATGGGAAAGTGCAGCGAGACAGAGCGAACAAACTGATTGGGATAAGCTGCCACTAATTCCGCTTTGCCACCGAAGATGAGAATAATGGCTTTCTTGACGTCGCAAACACTCATCGGCTCATAACTCTGATTCAAGACCAGAACTTTTTGATTGAGTCGATTCATACCGCAGATATTGATTATCAGAGATTCCCAAAATGTTCTCAAACTTTGCAAACCTGCTTTGCTAGCCTTTTGGTTTCCACTGCCCTGTCTGCCTTTAGGCTTACGCACTCCAACTCATCGGATAGTTTGGGTCGTCAAACTCTTTTGCTTGCTCGGTAAAATACAGAGGCTTGAAAGTATCGATCATTACTGCGTATTCGTGTGTTTCTTTTGCCCCAATGCTTTTCTCGACTGTGCCCGGATGCGGTCCGTGCGGAATTCCACCGGGATGAATCGTGAGTGAAGCAATATCAATTCCACGTCGGCTCATAAAATTGCCATCGACATAATACAGCACTTCATCGGAATCAATGTTGCTGTGGTTATACGGTGCTGGAATAGCTTGCGGATGATAGTCAAACAGCCGTGGTACAAAGTTGCATATCACCAGATTATTTGCTTCAAAGACTTGATGCACGGGCGGCGGCTGATGAATGCGTCCTGTGATAGGCTCAAAGTCGTAGATGCTGAAAGCAACCGGGTAGTAATACCCATCCCAACCAACTACATCAAACGGATGTTGGTTGTAACAATAGTGCGCATAGACCTCACCTTTCTTGACGCGAATTTCAAAGCTGCCTTTTTCATCGTGCGTCTCAAGTTCTGTGGGTGGACGCAGGTCGCGCTCGCAATAGGGCGAATGCTCTAAGAGTTGCCCGAATTCATTGCGATAGCGCTTAGGGGTTTGCACCGGCGAATAGACTTCAATGATTAACCAGCGCTGCGGCACTGAAAATCGAAACTGATGTGTCAAGCCGCGTGGAATAACAAGGTAATCACCTTGCCTGTAGTGAATGTTGCCCAGCTGCGTTGCCAGCGTGCCTTCACCTTCGTGAATAAAGACGACTTCATCTGCAGCACCATTGCGGTAAAAGTATGTCATTTCCTCTTTCGGTCGAGCTACCCAAAGCGTTACATCGCTGTTGAAAAGAATGGGTATGCGTGCCGTAAGCGCATCGCCTGAGGGTTCAACAGATTTTGTGCGCAGATGATGATGGCGCAATTCCTTTTCGCCCCATTTTGTGAGCGCATGGACTTTTGCTTCTCCAATTTGATGCACCTTTGTTGGGGGCGCAAGATGATAGACATTTGAATAAATCCCTGAAAAACCTTTGGTGCTGATGAGTTCTTCGGCGTAAAGGGCGCCGTCAGGTCTGCGAAATTGAATGTGCCGCTTAGATGGAATCTGTCCTAACCGGTGATAAAACATCTTGAAATGCGATTTCGAAAAGTTTTGGGAATTTACAGCAACTTATCTTGCAAAGCAAGTTTCATACTCACTTGTCACATGCAAAACAAAATGCCGCATACTGTCAGTTCTTTGTGTCATTGAGCGTGCGCAGCATAGTAAGTGTGCACGAGCAGCACTGGGCGACAGAGGCAATCTCAACGATGATTGACACCTCGTTATTTGCTATCGGCTTTTCGGCTTAGTGGAAGCAGTCACTGAATCGCACTAACTGGCACTAAGTGCAATGGCTTCGATGGCTTGAGTTACTTCTTCAATGCTTTTACTGGCATCGATATCAACCACAAGATTTTTTGCGCGATAGTAGGATAGCACAGGTTCTGTTTTAGTATAATACTCTTTGAGTCGGCGGCGCACTGTCTCTTCTTTATCATCATTGCGCTGGCGCAAATCTGTGCTGCCGCATTTATCGCAGACTCCTTCTACTTTCGGTGGCTGATAGAACTTGTTGTAAATTGCGCCGCAGTTTGCGCAAGTAATCCGACCTGATAAGCGACGCACAACCTCATTTTCGGCAACGCTAAGGTTAATGACGTGGTCGAGCTTCTGTGAAGTGCGCTCCAAAATTTTGTCGAGGGCTTCAGCTTGCGGCACGGTGCGCGGAAAGCCATCGAGCAAGTATCCATTTTTTGACTCAGGTGATTTGAGTGTCTCTTCAATCATTGCGATAATGACATCATCGGGCACGAGCTCACCTTTGTCCATAAAGGTTTTAGCTTGAAGTCCCAGTGGCGTTTGTGCCGCAATGGCTGCACGCAGCATATCACCTGTTGAGAGATGTACCACATGATATTTATCTGCGAGAATTTTAGCTTGAGTACCTTTTCCGACGCCCGGCGTTCCAAATAAAATTAACTTCATTGTTCAGCGGTGTTGGTCGTTTTATCGCTCTTTGGAATTTGCTTGATTTGAATTTTGCCGCCTTTGCTGCCCTGCACCACCAATGGTTTGCGCTCTGGCGTCGGCACAACTGGCGGCGGACTCTGCGGCAGCATACTAATTTTGGGCGTTTCGGGCTCAAGTGTTATGGGCACTGGCGTGCTCTGACTTTTTGGCGCTTCAGTACTTTCGCTCAAGGGGAGCTCAATGACCTCGTCATCGAGTGCTGAGAGAAAGAATGCTATAGCGCGCCGTGTTTCTCCCAAGTCGCCTTTGGTCGGCGCATTGGAGATGCATTTGCAATTTACGACGGTCTGCGGCGTACCATCCGGTAGATTTTCCTGAATGAACCATACCGAAAGCTCAAGCGTATTACCGCCTAATGCAATCGAGGTAATCTCGCATTTTAGCAGTGCCATGCCGCCGAGGTTCTTCTGTCGCGTCTTGAGTTGCCAACCAAACCAGCGAGAGATGACCGTTACCGCTGCATCGTAAGTTTCATTTATTGTTGCACGGTATCGGCGTGTTTTGAGTTCTGAAAATTCAGGGGTATCAGATGTTTCAGATTCACGGACAGTGAACGCCATCACCGCTTTTTTGAGCAAGGCTTCAGGACGCAAATCAAGTTGAAACGGCATAAACTTAAAACTTAAAAGTTGGCGTTAGTATCTGCTACAAAATAGCTCAAAGCAGATTTTTCTCAGATACAGTTGTACAATGCTGTGACTGGCTAACCTACCCTGCGTTAGTGCAACTTCATCTCCATTAGTGCGTTCTCCTTTTTGTTTAGTGCCCTAAGTAGATAGATTGGTCTGGAATAAATACTGTGATGTCGCCGTAGATGCGGCACTGACAGCCCAGCCGTGATTTCAGTGTCAGTCCAACAGCTTCATCAAGTTGTTCTTCTTCTTCATCTGTCATCTCAGGCAAGTGTTCCATGCCTTTTTCAATAATGACATGGCAAGTCGAGCAAGCGCATACGCCTCCACAATTATGTTGTAATTGAATTGCGTTTTCCATGCAGGCTTCAAGAATTGTCGTGCCCTCATCGACTTCAATGACACGTTCTTCGCCCGGACTGTTGTAGAAATGCAAGGTTACTTTGTAGCGTGGAGTCTTTTGCGCTTCAGCTTTACTTTTGGGTAAGGTTGATTGTACCATTATTTTTGAGATAAAAATTTGCAAAGATTTCATCCTTGCAAACGAGTTTTACTGCCATTCAATTCCATGGCGATAAGCTTGCCTGCTTACTTGCTTTACTTTGGACGACTGCGGTAGCGCAGTTCCATTTCTCTGACTTTGAGTTGCAGTTCTTCCAGCGGCAGTTGAAGATAGTAGTTGACAAGGTCGCGAATCATCAGCATGCGTATGTTACTATCAGCTGTCAAACCTTGACGGCGTTTTTCTTCAATGATTTGTACAAGGTTCCCACTTGCAATTTCCTCTGCGGTCAGGACATACATTTCGCTGCCGCTTTTTTCGTTAGCTTTGATAGCCAGTTTATCAGGCATGACGGCTGGTTGGGGCACATTAGCACCGGGCATGGGCGCACGCATTGGCGCATGTGCAGTTGCAGACGTTGCTGCAGATGCAGATTGATTATGCGATTCTTCTGCTTCGCTCTGCGCTTGAATCATTTTGTTAGTAGTGTCACGCAGGCGCTGCGAGAGAATTTTGATGAAATTGAGCAAAATTTTGATGGCTTCGTTAGGTCGACTTTGGAGCATTCGGTCGAAGTTATACTTTGGCATCACCAACAGTTCCGAATACTCACGCACGATAGCTGACGCCGAACGCTTTTGCTGCTCGAAGAGCGACATCTCGCCAAGCAATGCTCCCGGTCCAAGCGTCAGAAATACCACATCTTCGCCTGCCGCGTTTTTCTTTGCCAGATCTACCTTACCTGAGAGAATCACATACATAATCTGCCCGACGATAAGATTCTCACGAAAGAGCACATACCCAGGGTCAAAACTCTTGATGAAGGCATACTTGACAATTTGCTCCATTTCTTCTGGAGAGATGCCTTCAAAAATCGGGATATTCGTCGGGTCAATCTTTCGCATGTTGCGGGAATGAGAAATTTTGTTGATTTATTGCTATGTCTTGATGGTATTTCTTAAGAAGGGTCAAGAAGACGCTCAATCTTATTTGACCGCCCAAGACCGAACAACCGCTTTTTACAGAGCTAAATATAATTTTTCACCACAAATATCCATACTTTGATTTGTGAAAATTTGGTTTCCTTTTTGCTAACTTTTTTGTTTCTGGCATTGCTCACTTGTTATCCTCACGTTTTATCTAGCTTCTGTAATTTAATCTTTGCTGCGAAAGTATCGCGCTTGACATGGCTTAAAGCCCTCCGCTGCGCACTCTTGAATAAACGCAGCCAAAGAAGAGGGATAAATTGGGTAGTCTTTCAGGGCATCAATTGGCAGCCAAGCTGTTTCCAGAATAAGCTGGTCGTCTTCAGGTAACTCTGGATCTTTACCTGTTTGCAGTGTGCCCCCTGTAATTTTAACCGCAAAGCATAGTGAGAGCACATGCAGCAAGGGGCGTTCGTGCGTCACAGCTTCATCGCAGTATGGATAAATCAACTCTTTGACAAACAGCATATCACCTACTTCGCAGATTAAACCGGTTTCTTCTTTTACTTCACGGCGCACTGCCTCTTCTAAAGTCTCCCCCACTTTGATACCGCCACCGGGCAAAATCCATGATTCATCTGGCAAATCTATTCCACTCAAAAAACGCCGATGCTTGACAAGCAGCGCTTTTCCATCTTGCACAGCTAATGCCGCCACTCGTAGACGAATACTGGTGTCAGTTTCAGACATGTTTGTATGTTCTACGCAGAGTGATGACGAAACAGTCCTTCTTTTGTCGCCAGAAAGTGATAGCTCTCCAGCGGTGCTAGCATTTGCTCAATAGGCAAATACTCTTTTTTTTCTTCCGACCATGCTAAGGCTTGCACATCTCCGTTTTCAATCATCTTCCAAAGGCAGGCTTGCAACTGTGCCTTCTCTAGGCGCGTCTCTTTTTGTAATTCTTCAAATGAGAGCACAAAATGCAGCGCATCGAGCACTGCATCTTCTTCGCGCGAAAGCAGCATGCGTAAGTGTTGCTTTGACATAGACTCCCCTTACTGAACTTACTAGATTTTTGTTATTTTGTCTTTTGTCGAAAATTTGCAGTCGAAATTATCAGTTCAACGGTTCTCAACCTAAACCTTCAAGCTAAGTTTTTTGAGCTTTGCTCGACTCTCAAACCGATCTTTTTCTTTGACGATCATGCTGGTTCGTCTTTTCCTGTTTTGCATGCTGCTTTTGCCTTTTGCGCCTACGCTTTGGGCACAACCTGAACCTCAAACTGTCTGCTTTTACTTCAAGCGACAAAATTTACTCAATGCTGATGACGGTCTGATGCTCTTCATTTTGAACACGCGCCAACTTTCGCCTGAGCTTCAGTTGCGGGTTCAACCTAAAACGAAATTCTTCTACCTTGAAACCGCTAAGCTTATTGCAGGTGCCACACCCAGCGCTAATGAAATTGTCCAAGTCCTTGAAAGTCGTCTTAGCTCTTTCTTCACTGAATTTGATAGACGCAAACTCTCCACACCTGCACAATACAAAGACCTGCTTGAAGCCATCACAAACGGCAACCGCATATTGAGGCAAGTCAATCTTAGCGCATTTGGCATTCCCGACCGAGTTCTTGCCTTCGATGCGGATGCTGCCGATTCTAATCCCAGACTTCTTAAAGATGCTAACAGCGCCGAAGCCACGGCACTCTACAATTTAGCGCTTGGGGAATGGAGAGAACAAACGGCGCTACTCGACTATAAAGATCGCTTGCTTAAAAGCACAACAGTCTCACGCCTGCTACGCCGCACCACGCTTGAATCACTCTTTGAGGAGCCTGTTGCAGCCACGCCTGCTAAGCTTATGCCTGAAGACCTTGCTCAAATTCAAAAAGCTGAAGAGCGTGCAACTTGGGCTTTTCTCTTGGCATTCTTTTCACTAATTGTGACGCTTTATCTTGCCGCAATTTCTCTTGCTAACCTGCGCAAGCAGCGTGAACAAGTCTCTAAGCTCGAGTCCAAAGTCAAACATCTGGATTCCAAACTCAACAAACCCTTTTATCAAGAAGCCCTGCAACAATCCGAAAGCCATAGCCTTGACCCTAAAGTGCTTGACAGTTTGCTCTCTCGTCTGGCTACCCTTGAAAAGCAAGTTGGCATTGAGCGCCGTACGACAACTTTCCAAAATGACCTTGCACGACAAGCACAAGCGGTCATTGCATCCTATCACTCACGCTGGCAAGAGACGCAGCCTGTTGCACAAACGGAGATCGCACATAAACTTCTTCTTTATCTCGACGAATTTCTTGCAGAACTTACGCTGCTCGATAGCGATATACCTGTCAAATCCTTTATTCAAAAATCGCTTATTGCGCACATCGATAAAATTGATGCCCTCTTCCAAGCCGAACCCGATGCTCCAATCAACACGCCTGAGAGCGTACAAACCTACCTCAAAGCCCTGATGGATGTCTTCGGCGTCAAAGAAATTGAAGTCAAGCAAAAGCAGTCGCTTTTTGATGTTGAAAAGCATGAAAAAGCTGGTGCAATTCTAAAAACGAATTATGAGCCCGGCACCGTTCTTAAGGTAATCCGACGCGGACTTATCTATAACGGCTCGATTCGTAAAGCTCAAGTTGTCAAAGCAGAATAACACATCGCCAAGCTCAAGCAGCGTTGTTTTGCGTCCGCTGTCGTGTTTGTACTGATTTTTAATAAACACTCTTTTTAACTCTTAACCAGCTTAATTCTTTCAACCATGCTTCGCACCTCTCTCTTTGTGATGCTCTGGACTCTTGCCGCACCCGCTTCATCGATTTATGACTTTACTGTCAAAACAATTGATGGCAAGGAAAAATCGCTTTCAGATTATCAAGGCAAAGTCCTTCTAATTGTCAATGTCGCTTCCGAATGCGGCTACACACCTCAGTATGCTGACCTCGAGAAACTCTATCAGAAATACCGCGATAAAGGATTTGTGATTTTAGCTTTCCCTTCTAACGATTATGGCGGACAAGAGCCGGGTAGCAATGCAGAGATTAAAAAGTTTTGCACTACAACCTACGGTGTTACTTTTGAGCTTTTTGAGAAAATTCCCACCAAAGGCGAAAAGAAGCACCCGCTTTATGCATATCTCACTAGCCAAGCGACCCCTTCTGGTGAAATCGGTTGGAATTTTGAGAAGTTTCTTATCTCACGCGATGGCAAAATTGTCGGGCGTTTCAAAAGCGGTGTCAATCCTATGAGCGCTGATTTAACAAAAGCTATTGAAGCTGAATTAGCAAAGAAATAGTCTCTGTGCTGTTGCTTTGCGAAGTCTCTTCTCACGCATAAAGGTTATGCGCAGCCTTAACAGCTGCGCTTTTTTACGCCCTGAAATCTAACCAAGAGTTAGATGCCTCACTTCTATCGCTTGCCTCATCTAATCAATTGCATACAAGCACGGTGTGCCGCACTGTTTGTCTTTCAAAGCGTCCAAATCGTCTTTTGAACAGGCACACTCACGCCTCAAAGAGCTTGTCAATTCCTCGTGCAGAGCAGATATTCGTTTTGAGCAATATGCTCAGTACTTTTTTGAAGTCAAAAGAAGGAGAACTGCTATGCCTACATCCATGTCATGGCTCTACATCTACGCCTTTGCTCTGCCCATCTTTTTCATCTTGGTGTTCATTTTCTACAAATTTGCGTCTTACAAATTTCAGCAGGACAACATCCGTCTCGAGCCACTGAGTGAAATGTATAGCGACAATGTCGTCGGGCTCTCTAAAGAAGAACTTGAAGTGCGCAAAAAGCAGGAGGCTGAAAAGCTCAAAGCATTAGATGAAGCTCTGCGTAAAATCCCGATGGAGTTTGTCAACGGTAAATTTGTTCCAATGACTGGTGAAAAGTTAGAGGCTGAACTTGCACGGCGTAAAGCTGAAGAAGAAGCGCGTCGCAAAGCGATACAAGCCACTGCCAGCACGACCAGCACTGAGACATCGGCATCGCACTCATCATCGCCCAATACAACAGCCGCAGCATAACCTGCCGCATGTTTCCTGTTCTTTCTTGTGTTTTTATAGTGCATTTGTTGGTTGAAGGTTGAGGGTCCCTGTTACTTCGGTAACGGGGGCTTTTTTTGATTGCGTTTTATTTTCTTCTCTTCTTCAAGCCTCGCTTTTTCATTTCTTTCACTCTCTCGTGGTTCTTCGCTTATCTTTTCCTATCTTCGCCCCTTCTCAAGGTTCATGTTTGCTCAAAAGATGAAAACAAAATTGCCTAAACTTCATGTCCTTACCTTAGGGTGCTCTAAAAACACTGTTGATTCCGAAATGCTGCTGGCACAAGCGCAGGCTAATGACTTTATGCTTACCTCCGAGGCTCAAAAAGCCGATGTGCTAATCATTAACACTTGCGGATTTATTGAAGCAGCAAAGCAAGAATCTATTGACCACATCTTAGCCGGTGTGGCGCTCAAAAAGTCTGGTCGACTTAAAAAACTGCTTGTGATGGGGTGCCTTTCGGAACGCTATCGTTCAGAGCTTGAGCGTGAAATTCCTGAAGTAGATCGCTACTTTGGCGTCTTAGATTTTGATGGTAAAACCCTTTCAGATATTCTCACTGACCTTGGTGGGCATCTTAAAACTGAACTCTTGGGCGAACGCACACTTTCGACTCCCTCACATTTTGCATACCTAAAAATTTCAGAAGGGTGCAATCATCCTTGCTCCTTCTGCGCCATTCCACTGATGCGCGGTGGACATAAAAGTAAGCCTATTGAAGACCTTTTGCACGAAGCCACAAAGCTCCATCAACAGGGCGTCAAAGAACTGATTCTCATTGCACAAGACCTTACTTACTATGGTCTTGACCTTTATGGTGAGCGCAAATTAGATGAACTGCTCAAACGACTCTCTGACCTTGGATTTCGTTGGATTCGCTTGCTATATGCTTACCCTGCAAAGTTTCCGAAAGAGATTTTGCCCGTTATCCGCGAACGCGAAAACATCTGCAAGTATCTCGATATACCGATTCAGCATGCCAATGATGACGTGTTGAAATCCATGCGACGCGGCATCACGAAGCGCCGTCTTATTGAACTCATTGAAGAGATTCGAGCCGAAGTGCCCAACATTCGCTTGCGTACTACCTTTATCTTTGGCTATCCCAACGAAAGTGAGGCAATGTTTGAAGAAGCCCTTGAGTTTATTGCCGAGATGAAATTCGACCGCTTAGGCTGTTTTTCTTATTCGCATGAAGAAAACACGGCTGCATTTGCGTTGCCCGATAATGTTCCTGCTCGAGAGAAAAAGCGTCGTGTAGAGCGTGCCATGGCGCTGCAAGAGAAAATTGCACTCGAGAAAAATGAATCGCTCATCGGCTCTACCATGCGCGTCCTAATTGACCGCATTGAGCACGGCGTCGCCATTGGACGCACTGAATTCGATGCCCCCGAAGTTGATAATGAAGTCATCATTTGCTCTGCTCATCCTGACTTTTCTACAAAAGCACTTCGTGTCGGTGAGTTTTACCATGTTGAAATCACTGATGCTGAAGCCTTTGACTTATTTGGCACTGTTCTTTGCAAATCTTAAATCACTTCACGCTATGCGCTACTACCTGACTATTTCTCTTTTTTTGCTTTTTGCTTTTAGCCAACTCAATTGCGGTGGCAAGAAAATTGAAACCCTCAACATTATTGATGAAGTCGTCGGCACAGGCGCTGTAGCAGAGCCGGGCAAAAAACTTACGGTGCACTACACAGGGATGCTGCCGAATGGCAAGGTATTTGATTCGTCTCGCTTGCCGGGAAGAGTGGCGTTTGAATTTGTCTTAGGCACTGGGATGGTTATCCCGGGATGGGATGAGGGCTTGAAAGGCATGCGTGTTGGCGGCAAGCGTCGGCTTGAAATTCCACCGCATTTAGGCTACGGCAGTGAACCTGCAGGCGAAATTCCACCGAATAGTGCCTTGATTTTTGATGTGGAATTGCTCAGCGTAGAGTAATTTATGCTGCAAGTGAATCGGTCTTGCCCCGCTCGAGCGTCACTGGGATTCTCTCAGGCTCGACATCTTTCGTGTGATTTTCTTTGAGCAGCATGTTGGCATATTTGCGACAGATTTCCTTATGCCGCAAAAGGTCTGTAGCAGAGCAGTAAGCGATGCGCACCGAATCGGTATTGACCAGCGTTAAGCGCCGCTTGCTGAGGCTATGCAGAAAACACAACTCGAGATAATTGAGGCTAAAGAACACCGCTTCAATAAAGCGCAGCGGGCGCGTCTGGAACCCAAATTTTATCAGTGTGGCATCGCTGAAGTAGTAGGTTGTACCGCGCAGCAGCAAATCTTTAGAGTACTTTCCGCGCTCGATGTCTTCGCACAGTTTCAGCAGTCCTTGCGAAAGCGACGCCAGCATTCTGCGTGAGCCAACAATGTCAGTACGGAAAAAATCATATGATGTCCCTAAGTGAATCTCGCGCTTTTTTTTCCAAATCGGGACCGTAAAAAGCATCTCCGAGTGATACGTGTAGATGCCTAACTTCATAAAGAGCGGCGTTGTGATAAAGCGAAGAAAGCGGTAGATGATGATGAAGGCAAGGAGCCAAAGCAGTGCTATTAGAATCGATGTCATTGTATGGCTTTTGTTTGCATGCAGAAAGATACAAGAAAATCTGTTTCCAAATTGTAAAATTTGCTGCATGGCTGCAGTTTTTTGCAAGCAAACTTTACAAGAGTTTAAAAAATGCTTTTTACATTCTTTTTGCAAGCCTTTGCCGCATTGAGTCAGGCATTCAAGGTTGTTGATAGTACCCTTGATGATTGTTCAGGTTTGGAATCTTTGCAGCAATTCTTTCATTTGAATTAAACTGCCTAGAGGGTGTTACGAACTTTACGGACTTTACGGACTGAAATTTTAACTTATTATGCCACTGCCCATCAGCGGCTTATCTGAAGCAGAAGTTCAAGAGCGGCGGCGTGAAGGACGTGTCAACTTTACACGCACATCGCATGCCAAAAGCACACGCGAAATTTTTCTTGAAAATATCCTCACGGTTTTTAATCTCATCAACTTTGCGATTATTGCTTTCCTTTTTGGCGTCTTTGTCTGGTCAGACGACATTCGACTGTTGCTCGATAGCGTCGGCATCATTACGGTAGTGTTTGCCAACACAGCGATTGCTATCGTGCAAGAATTTCGCACACGCGCTATTTTGGAAAACACACGCCTACTGCTCTCACGCGAAGTTACTGTCGTACGCGCAGGCAAGGAAATCATCATTGAACCTTCGGAAGTTGTCGAAGGCGATGTTGTGAAAATTCATCGGGGTGAATATGCTGTCGTTGATGGCTCAGTAGTTCATTCACTTGGATTAGAAATGGATGAATCGCTTCTGACAGGTGAATCGCTCACGATTGAAAAGCCTGTGGGGTCTGCACTTTTTTCAGGCAGTTACTGTGTAGCTGGTACAGGTTACTATGTTGCCGAGCGTGTTGGACAAAGTTCTTATGCGTCGCGTATCACTGCGCTTGCACGCGAGTATAAGTTCGTGAGCACACCGCTTCAACAGCGGGTTGATAAAATTTTCGTCTGGTCGTTTGTCATTGCCCTTGGCTTAGCGTTCTTTGAAATTCTGATGCGCGCCCAAACAGGCGGACTTTCAGACCTCGATTTTATCCGCCGCATTGCTACGGTTGTCATTACACTTTTACCTGAAGGCTTGGTGTTTTTTACGACAGTTGTCTTTGCTGCTGGTGTCTATCGTGTGATGAAACTTGGTGCTGTCGTACAAAAACTCAACGCTATCGAGTCTTTTTCCACCGTTAATGTGGTCTGCTTAGATAAAACCGGCACTCTAACAGAAAGTCATCTTTCGCTGCATGCTCTGCATGCGTTTGAAAATGGCGTCTCTGAATCCAGTATTAAACAACTCTTGGGGGCGTTTGCGCACGCTTCATCGGATTCTAACGCCACCATTCAAGCCCTGCGGCACTTGCCTAAAATACCAAGCCAAGTGATTGCTGAACTGCCATTCAACTCTGCGCGCAAGTTTTCTGCCCTTCAACTTAAAACCGAGTTAGGCGAGTTTTCGCTGGCACTTGGCGGCTATGAAGTTCTCCTACCGTTTTTGGATGAAGCCAATCAGCGTGTTTTGAATCGCACACTTGAGGAACATGGCTTGCGCGGCTATCGCAATTTGATTTTTGCAAGTCTTAGCGATGGCGCGCCGCTAAACTTGCTCTCTTCGCTCAACGGCGAGACGGCGCTCAAACTCAAACCGCTTGCTTTGATATGCCTGAGCGGCGCCGTTCGCAGCGATGCCCACGATGCGCTTGCACTCTTCCGCAAAAACCACATTGATATCAAAATCCTCTCGGGCGACTCTGCCGATTCCGTACAAGCAACTTTGAATGATATCGGTTGGAAAACCACTAAAAGCGATGTGGTTACTGGTGCAGAACTCGATACACTTACAGCGCATCAATTTGTAGAGCGTGTTCAAGAAAAAAGCGTCTTTGCCCGTCTTTCACCCGAGCATAAGCAGCGCATCATTCGCGCCTTGAACAAGCATTGGCGAACAGCCATGATTGGCGATGGCGTCAATGATGTACCTGCAGTTAAAGAAGCGACGCTCGGTATTGCGATGGAAGAAGGCAGTAGCATCACGAAGGAAATTGCTGACATTGTCTTGCTCAAAAATAAATTTTCGCTCTTGCCCAAAATCTTTGAGCAAGGTCGCTTAATTTTGAACACGGTGCTTTCTATTTCGAAACTCTATCTTACCAAAAATCTTATCGTTCTGCTTTTGGAAATCTCAACAGTGCTGTTTGGTGCGCTCTTTCCGCTTACGCCGCGTCGTTCAGGTTTGCTAAGTTTGCTCGGTGTTGCTTTGCCAGTCTATTTCATCACTGCTTTTAACACGCGAACGTCCGCACCGCGTGCATTTTTTACCGAACTATTTTCTTTTATCGCCATCTCTCTTGTAGCGTTTGCTTCAGCAAGTTACCTCTCACAATATCTCACCCAACTTTTCTTTGCACCCACACTTGTTGAAGAGAAAATGGCGATGACCTCAGCCTTGGTTGTGATGTGTCTGGGGAATTTCATTTACCTTGCCATGCGTGCAAATTCAGAGAAACTTTCGCTCTTTGTGCAGTCTAGCGCGCTGGTGCTTCTGCTCTATGTATTTCTTGCGCATACTTCGTGGAATATCTTCCCGCTCAATCTTATCAAGACCTTCTATGAGATTGAGAACTTTCGCATCGAGATTTGGGGCGCAATTTCTTTGGGAAGTGCTGTAGGATTAGCGCTGCTTTTTGCAATGCACCGCTTGAGCGAGCGGTGGTTTTATCCAAGCCTTTCCTCCCGTTCTTAAACATCCGAGACCTTCTGATTCACCGCTTTTCTTGACACACTGCACTTACACTCTGACTTTTCTGTTGTTTTCAGTAAGCCCTTGCGAAGACCACTTTTTGTTTTGAGCGCTTGCCCGAGTAAATACATTTGCCTTCAGCGTGCATATCATACTTGTTCAAAAACTCTTCTTGCGTTGGAATGCAGCGAATCGTTGCCTTGGTCTCTTCCTTGATTTTGGCTTCGGTTTCGCGTGTGCCATCCCAATGCGCAATTGCAAAGCCTTTTTCTACCTGCGCTTTGAATTCATCGTAATCTTTGACTTCTTTGATATTTGCATCACGGAACGCTTTAGCACGCTCATAGAGTTGCTGCTGCATCGCAGAAAGCATGTCGTGAATACATGCATAGATTTGGTCGCTAAGCGACAATGTTTGCTTTTGGCTTGTATCGCGCCGCACGACAACGCACTGATTTGCTGCAAGGTCTTTTGGACCCAGTTCTATGCGCAGGGGAATTCCTTGCAATTCGTATTCTGCGAATTTCCAGCCCGGTGTGTTTTGCTCGCTATCATCCACGATAACATTTAAGCCGCTCGCCTGCAGCACTGTAGCAAGTTCGTGGGCTTTTTGCACTACCGCAGATTTATCACCTTTGAAGATTGGCACAATAACCACCTGACGTGAAGCCAGTTTCGGTGGCAACACGAGTCCTTTGTCATCAGAATGCGCCATAATCAATGCGCCAATTAGCCGTGTCGATACCCCCCAGCTTGTTGCCCAGACATACTCTAGCCTTCCATCTCTGGTTTGATAGCGACAATCAAATGCTTTCGCAAAGTTTTGTCCTAAGTGATGTGAAGTACCAGACTGCAAGGCTTTACCATCTTGCATCATTGCCTCAATGCAATAGGTTTCAACTGCGCCAGCGAATTTTTCGGATTCTGTCTTCTTGCCTACAATGACCGGCAGCGCCATATACTCTTCCGCAAAACGGCGATAGACCTCAATCATCTGCAAGACTTCAGCTTTTGCCTCTTCTTCAGTAGCATGTGCGGTGTGTCCTTCTTGCCAAAGAAATTCTGCAGTACGCAAAAATAGCCGCGTACGCAATTCCCAACGCACAACATTTGCCCACTGATTGATGAGAATCGGCAGGTCTCGATAAGATTGAATCCACTTGGCGTAGGTCGACCAGATAATCGTTTCGGAAGTTGGGCGTACGTAGAGTTTTTCTTGCAGTTCTTCTCCGCCACCGTGCGTTACGACGGCACATTCCGGTGCGAAGCCTTCAATATGCTCGGCTTCTTTTTTCATATAGCTTTCTGGAATAAACAGCGGGAAGTAGGCATTGACATGTCCTGTGTCTTTGAACATTTTGTCGAGCGCCGCTTGCATCTTTTCCCAGATGGCATAGCCGTTCGGGCGGATAATCATGCAGCCACGCACGTCGCTATAGTCAGCAAGCTTTGCTTCACGGACAATGTCGATATACCACTGGGAGTAGTCTTTACTGCGAGGCGTAATTTTTTCAGCCACAGATATGTTGCAGTTTTCAGATTTGACAAAAAGTAAATTGCAGCAAGGTGTTGCTTGGGGATTTTCCCCTGCCGATTCGAACTGCTTTCCTTATTTCTGATCTTGCTTCATCATCTGCTTCATCATCTCTTGCATCTTCTCTTTGCTTAAGCCCGGAATGCCAAACATGTCCGAGGACTCTTTGTAGTCGCTTGGAATCTCAAAGAGCGACGCTGGTAACGCCTTTTTTTCGACTTTCGTCACTTCCGTCACACTTCTTGTTCCTTCAACTGTCACTACGGTTTTTAATGGCATGCCATCGGCATTTTCTTTACGCAGGGCAGCAAGCAGTTTGTTGCTTTGAAACATTGGATTGTTCTTCTGCATTCTTGCATACATTTCCCAATCCCATATCTCTTTTGTCGTCCACATGTCCATCATGACATTACTTTTCTTCATTTTCACTTGCACATGCACGCAATTTATTCCTCGAATTTTTTCCGTGCCAATTTTCTTTACCTCATACTCTTCTTCATCTTGTGTCGTTTGCATGCCTGTTACATCGAGTACCCCGTATGTTTTGTTTTTTTTATCTATCGTGTAGAGCTTATTCGGCTCACCTGCACGTGCAAGTGTTGCTTGTTGCATCTGCATTCCTCCAACATTCGTACTTGTCTCTATCAAGATTGATCCATTTTTGCTATACATTAGCATCGTAGCACTTAGCACGACTTGGTTATCAGGGCTCGTAGTACTCGTTTGCATCGTCATCACACCCTCGAACTGGGGGGCTTGCGCTAACACCACACGCATCAAGCCGCATAACACAAAAAGCAGACTAACTTTTTTCATAAAATTGGCTTTGGTTTGCATTGATTGAATCTATCTCAATTAAATGTGCTTAGAGTATCTTGAACATTAGCAGCACCGAGACCTGCAAGTAGTTAAACGAGTTTTCTTGGGCAATTGCGTTCGTGAGTGTCACATTCTCTTTTCCTGTCAAATTTGCGAGTCGATACTTGGCTTCAATGTCAAATGAAATTGGGATGAGCGGTGGTGAAAATTCAATTCCAATGCCTGCGCCCAAACCGTAGCGCGTGTAAGCGGACTTACCTTCAGGCGCGATACTATAAATTCCAAAATCTACACCGATGTAGGGCGTAATAATCGGCAGTGGCAATGGTGAAAATTCCAGACCTGCACCTGCGTTGAGCACATTTACTCTACTGCCAGAGGGCGCAAATGGATTGATGTTTAGCGGGATTGTCGTTCCACCTATTGAAATGCTCTCTGAAGTATTCGTGTTTGTTGAAAGTAGGTTATAGTTTACAAACCCTACAATACGCAGCGGAATGAGCGGCGGCATAATTTTGAGCTTGCCTGCAACGTTTGCACCGCTGAGCGGGGCATCTTTGACAAAATCGCTAAAATTTAAGCCTCCTTGCCTTTGCACTAGTGCCAAGTTTTGCCCTCCGCTTGCAAATCCGCCTCCGATGCCGGCTTCAATCGTCAATAGCTGCGGAAGACCGGGAATTTGTGCGTTAGCTGAAAATGCAACGGCAGTCATCAGCAGAAATAGTGTGGCAATTTTTTTCATAGCGGTGAAGTTTGGTTAGAGCTGTTTGCGGATTGAGGTTTTATTTTACTGATGCTTTGCTTTACTGATGCTTTCAAGTATGATTCTTTTCAGGTTGCAATATACACATTTGATTTCAACTTATTCGACATTTACCCCATAGGCTCTAATATAAAGATTCATACTAAACTCACAGTTAGCATGCGCTTTGGCTAACGTGCATGCACTTTTGTGCTCAGACTTCCAAATCAAGAAAGCGTTTGGTAAGTGGCGCATAGGCATCAATGCGTCGATCGCGCATAAAGGGCCAATGCTGACGGTAAAAGTCAATTTGAGACAAATCGCACTCTGCCACAATGATTTCTTCTTTATCGCTTGAGGCTTTTGCTAACTGAACACCAAAGGGATTTGCCACGAAACTTTGTCCCCAAAACTCCAGCCCTTCTTTTGGCTTTTCAGGAGAATACTCTGTGCCAACACGATTAGCTACAGCGACATAAATTCCGTTTGCAATAGCATGGCTACGCTGAATTATTTCCCACGCTTGATGTTGCGCCGCACGCACTGCTGGGTCTTTCTCTGATGTTGCCCATCCAATGGCTGTAGGATAGAAGAGAATTTGCGCGCCCTGCATTGCTGTCAGACGCGCTGCTTCAGGATACCACTGGTCCCAGCAAATCAGTACGCCAATGGTTGCAAATTTGGTTTTGAAGACCTTAAAGCCTAAGTCGCCGGGCGTAAAGTAAAATTTTTCGTAGAACCCCGGGTCGTCAGGAATGTGCATTTTGCGGTATTTGCCAAGATAGGTGCCATCGGCATCAAGGACAGCAGCTGTGTTGTGATAGATACCTTGTGCACGCTCCTCGAACAAAGCGGCTATGATGACGACATTGAGTTCTTTTGCAAGCTCTGAGAGCGTTTGAGTTGTTTTACCCGGAATCGGTTCAGCAAATTTGAACGGCGTATAGTCTTCAGTTTGGCAAAAGTAAAGCGTGGTGAACATCTCTTGCGTGCAGATAATCTTTGCTCCTTTTGCGGCAGCTTCTCTGATACCGTCAATCGTGCGGGCAAGATTTTCTTCAGGATTGGGCAGTCCTTTACGCTGTACCAAACCGACTTTGACGATTTGTTTCACGCTTTGAGAGTTTAGGGTTGAGCTTTTTACAAGCCTCGCGCGCCGAGTTTGCGTCGCAAGTTTTCGACATATCTTCGCAAGTCTCTTTGTTGCGGATGAATTTCCAAGACTGCTTCATAGGCTTTGAGTGCTGCCAGTTCATTGCCGATTGCCATATAGATCAGTCCTAAGCCAGAGAGTGCTCCAAAATGCCGAGGTTCTAAGGCAAGTGTGCGTTCAATATCTTTCATAGAAGCGGCAAAATCACCTTTGAGGTAGTAAGCCGTCGCGCGCTTGTTCCATCCTTCGGGAAAGTCAGGGTCCAGTTCCGTTATCGCACTGAAGGCTTGAATGGCACGTGTGTAATTATTTTCGCTCATCTCCTCTATGCCTTTTGCCATGAGCACATTGATGTCCTCACGCTCACTGGTTGTCCATAGCTCCCAAATTAAGTTCTCAATGAAAGCCGCTGCATCTTCACTCTCTGCAGTTTTCAACTGCGCAAAGAGCGAATCTAACATGGCTTTTTTCTCTTCCAACGTAATTTTGAGCCGCTGCTGTTCTTTTTGTCTCTCAGCAGTCAGATTGACAACGCCATCGGTCATCCAGCATCCTTTGTAGTCGCTATCTTCTTGCTTGGAGAGTGAAAAAAGATAGGTGTGAGCTTTGCCTTGTTTATCAATCAGCACAACTTTCTGCTCGGCTCGATTACCATTTTTTTTCATTGCGCCAAGCTCTTCGGTGTCGTAGTTTAGCATCGGCGCGTAGAGTGGATTGTGCAACATTTTGGTAAAATTCGCCAGCGGTCCTGTGTAAAGTCGATTTTCGGGTGATGCAAATCGGTAGACGATTGCAATACCGCGATTTTTCTCGTCGTTGTACTTCAATGCTCTGAGCTGAATTTTGACCACATCTTCAGGAGATAGTTCAGGACTCGGCTTTGGATCACTTTCTTGATAGTCCATCTCTTCCATCATTTTCAGACTTCTTGCTTGTGCTTGAGTTTGAGAATTTGCAACCTTTGATGTTTGGCATGCTTGATTACATCCCATCACAATTACGGCGATAACCATCAATAATCGACATCGTCTTGCAGCAGTCATTGTTCATCATCAGTATGGTTTGAGAGACTCTGGTTGAGAGCACCTTTTTGATAGGCTTTGGCAGCAGGCTCATTTTTTTGCTGCCATTTTGATAGAACTAAATTGATGCTTGACCTTTTCGCCCGGACGAATATAATTCAGGCTGTAACGCACCGCCATGGCGGCATCACTTAGCCCTGTTTGAATGAGCTTGAGTTTTCCGGGATAACTTGCAATGTCTCCTGCCGCATAGACACCCTCCATAGATGTTTGCATCGTACTGCTTTCTACGGCAATAGCATTGCCTTCTAACTTCAAGCCCCAGTTTTTAATCGGACCTAAATCGGACTTAAAGCCAATCAACGGTAGCAGACAATCTGCCTCCAAGTAAAGTGTATCAGGCTTAGATTCGACTATGACACGGCGGAGCATATCGCCCTGTGTCTCAATTGCTTTGACTTCAGCGCGCAAGTAGACTTTCACTTTACCTGCTTCTTGGGCTTCCATTACATCGGCAATCGTCTTTCCATGCCCTTGAAAGGTTGACATGCGATGCACCAGCGTTACACTTTTTGCCACGTCTATTAGCCCGACCGTCCAGTCCAATGCCGAATCGCCGCCGCCTACAATAACCACGTGCTTATCTTTGAATGCTTCAACTTTCTTTACAGCATAAAAAATGCACTTTTCTTCCAGATGCGAGACATCGCCGAGTTGGTCTAATTTTCTTGGGGAAAATGCGCCTAAGCCTGCCGCCACGAGCACGGCACGACTGTAGTACTGCGCGCCGACATTTGTCCTTAACTCAAACGAGCCATCATGACGCTTGCGGACATCTATTACTTGCTCACCGAGCACAACTTCAGGAGAAAATTGCGACGCTTGTTCCCAGAGCTGCCCCACTAAATCGCCTGCCATAATTTGTGGGAAGCCTGCCACATCATAGATATACTTTTCAGGATAGAGCGCCGTGAGCTGTCCGCCAAGTTCAGGCATGCTGTCGATGATGCGGCAGGTCATATCATTCATGCCGCATTGGAATGCTGCAAAAATCCCCGTCGGTCCGCCACCGATAATGCTGAGGTCAGTCAGTGCTGCTGCGTCAGAGGCATTGTTCATTTGGTGTGTTCTCCTTCTTTTTATGAAACTTCTCGACGCAACGGTTATCTATCCAAATAGAACCCTTGTGGATCAGCGACACCAAAAGTTACTTGCACAGTTGCACCCTTCTCGTCTAACTCTCGAATTTCCACATGTTTTGCATCAGGCTTCGGGACAACTTCACCTTCATCGTTGGTGAAGACCAGCACTGCTCTGACGCCGCCGTTTGGTGTCGGTCCAACAAATTCATAAACACCTGTTTCTTTTTCGGTTAATACACAACCGGGTTGCAAATTTGAAACCACAGGACAACCTACACACTGACAGTAAAAACCTGCTTCAGCAGGATACAAATCGCACCGAGGAAACTCCATACTCTACGCCCGTTTTATGGATTTGTGAGTTTGTTTCTTGTTTTACGCAAAACTTAATATAGTGACTTCTTCAAAATAATTTGTCCTATAGATTCCTTCTCCTATTTTTTTCAAAAAGACACTCCAGCTAGCAGAAACATCATGCCTTTGCTGAGCTTCTTGCGCCTTATGCACGCTGTGCGCTTGAGTGAGTGTTTTGTTGTTTCTCTCTTGCGTTTGTCGCAAAGAGATTTAAATTCACCATGTTTTTTCCAACTTAACTTAGTCTGACCATGCGATTTGCTTTTTCCGAAGAGCAACTGATGATTCAGCAGACGGCGCGCGACTTTGCCCGCACTGAAATCACAGACGCTATTGAGCGCGATGAAACCTCAGAATTTCCTTACGACATCGTCATGAAACTTGGCGAACTTGGTTTTCTTGGCATGATTGCGCCACCTGAATATGATGGCGCTGGCATGGATACACTTAGCTATGTGCTTGCGATGGAAGAAATCTCCAAAGCTGATGCGTCTGTCGGTGTGATTATGTCCGTCAATAACTCCCTCGTATGCTGGGCGCTTAGTGAATATGGCACGCCTGAACAGAAAGAAAAATACTTGCGTCCGCTTGCTAAAGGTCAGAAAGATGGCAAACTCTACATTGGTGCATTTTGTCTTTCTGAACCAAACGCTGGCTCCGACGCCACTGCGCAGACCACTACTGCAGTACGCGATGGCAATGCTTGGGTACTCAACGGCACGAAAAACTGGATTACCAACGGCACCACATCTGAATTGTATCTTGTTTTTGCCATGACCGATAAATCCAAAGGTTCGCATGGCATTTCTGCTTTCTTAGTTGAGCGCAATACGCCCGGCTTTGAGATCCTCAAAAAGGAAAAGAAACTTGGCATTCGCTCTTCTGATACGTGCTCACTTGGCTTTACGGATTGTCGCATTCCCTTGGAGAACATGCTCGGTGTGGAAGGGGAAGGCTTCAAGATTGCGATGAAAACTCTGGATGGCGGTCGCATCGGGATTGCTGCGCAAGCATTAGGCATTGCTGCCGCCTCGCTTGAGCGCTCACTCAAATACGCCAAAGAACGCAAATCATTCGGCAAATTGATTATTGACCATCAAGCCATTCAGATGAAACTTGCAGACATGGCTACCGAACTTGAAGCAGCAAGAATGCTTACCTACGAAGCGGCTTGGCGCAAAGACCAACATCAGCAGCATTCAGCACAGTCGGCAATGGCGAAACTTTATGCTTCTAAAATCGCCGTCAAAGCTGCACTTGAAGCAGTTCAAATTCATGGCGGATACGGCTATGTGCAAGAGTATGAAGTTGAACGCTATTTGCGCGATTCCAAGATTACCGAAATTTACGAAGGCACATCAGAAGTGCAGCGCATTGTTATCGCACGCTCACTTTTGCGCGCTTAACAGTTCGTCGGGCATCCACAGTGCGCTGGGCGAAGAGCTTGTCAGAAGTAAAAACAACTTTTCGCCCACGCACCTAAGGCTAACAAAATTTGCACGATAATTAGCGTTAGCACAATGCGATAAAACCAACGCCCGATGATTTTTATCGGTGTATCTTTTTGCGAGCGCGACATGCCGCAGTCTGGCTCTAGGATTTATGGGTACTTCTCCACATCGCTTTCGCGTCTTTTATTGCGCTGCGCACTTGCTCTTTCTCTACCAGCTCATCTGATAGATACGCTTTACCAATTTTCTCCAGTAACACGAAACGCAGGCTGTTGTTCTGCTTTTTCTTATCGGCTTGCATCGCTTCTAGAATAGCATATTCGCTTTGTCCAAGAAAGTAAGCTTTCACGACTTTCTCTTTAATTTTGAAACGCGACACGACATGCACAATACGCTGCAATTCGTCTGACGAAATTTTTCCCATGCGATGCGAAAGTGCCGATGCACAAAGCATGCCGAAGAGCACAGCTTCACCATGACGTAAGTGCTTATAGCGTGCAAGTTTTTCCAGAGCGTGCGCAAAGGTGTGCCCAAAGTTGAGCACCGCTCGCAAGCCGCTTGTTTCTTTGAAATCTTTTTTTACGATGCGCTGCTTTGCGGCAACACTTTTTTTTATAGCCGTAAGCAAGGCAGGGCGCTGCGCTATGATGTCCTCAAACTTTTTTTCAAAGAAGGTCAAAAATTTCTCGTCGCTAATGAGAGCATACTTGAGCACTTCAGCTAAGCCTGAATACATATCGCGCTCTGGCAGTGAGCGCAGAAATGCAATCTCAATAAGTGTTGCTTCGGCTTCATAGAAAAATCCAATCAAATTTTTCCCTGCTGGATGATTGAGCGCGACTTTGCCTCCGATTGCAGAATCGACCATGGCAAGTAGCGTGGTTGGCACATGCACAAGACGCAAGCCACGCATATAACTTGCTGCAAGAAATCCCGCCAAATCGCCAACGACACCGCCACCTACTGCCACGACAGTGTAGCTTCTATCTACACCTGCCTTTGCCCATTCACCGTAGAGTCTATTTGCCACTGCAAGCGACTTACTGCGCTCACTTGCAGGCACGAGACTTTTATGCAGCGTAAAACTCTCCTTTCGCAGTTCCAGACATAACACTGTGCCAAAGTAACGGTCAACGGTCTCATCTATACACAGCACAAGTTTTTTTGGAATAGCATTTTTTTCGAAGTGCGCTGCTAGGTCGCTGCAAAGTGCGTGTGTAAAAATGACCTTGCTCATTGGTTTGCGCACGGAATACCGCTGCCCATCTGGTCTATTTGACTCGATTGCGCTTTGAGATATCGCTCAATCTGGCGCGTTAAGGTCTCGACTGTTCTCCCAATCGGGTTCTGATCGGTCGAGATGCAAATCAGAGCGTGGCTTTGATAGCGCTCTTCACGGTTCACCAGCATTTGTTCAATACGCTGGCGTAACGCCTCTTCGGAGAGTCGCTCGCCATTTTCCGATTTCATCAGCGGTCGATCATCTTTGTTTGAAAGCCGCCGAGCAAGGGTCTCCACATCAGATTTGAGATAAATGAGCGTCCCCGATGCCTTGACCACTTCAAAACTTCGGTCGTTTTCTAAGGTTCCCCCGCCGAGTGCTACAACGAGATTTTCTGCTAGCGCATACTTTTGCAGCAACTCATATTCCAACTGTCGGAAATACGCTTCGCCTTTTTCACTAAAAATTTCTACCACCGACTTTTGCTCCTTTTCAGTAATGGCTTTATCAATATCGACAAAATCAAAGCCAAGAGAGTTTGCAAGGATTGGACCAATCGTTGATTTTCCTGCGGTGCTAAATCCCGTAAGAAAAATTAAGTTAGGCTTCTTCTGCTGCATAGCTTTCGTCGCATTTTGTCGCACAATTTAAAGATTGCTGCAGAGCATGCTCGAAATTTATACGAAAAATAAAATCCAAAATCAATTTGCTAACTTTTGTCAAGATGATACTTGCACATGACAACTGAAACCTCTTTGACTTGGCAGGGCGCAGCACAACTCTTTCGCAAAAACGCTTCAACGCCTGAGCATATTGTGCTGCATATCGCGCCACGTGGCTTGCGCATTGAGGACGCTACTTCAAGTCTAGAGTTGCTAGCTGGCACATTTCAAGTAACGGAGCAACCTAACACGGCATTTGTCAAAATTACATCAGCACTGCTTCCTGATGGCGTTGTCATGCTATCTAATCGCGCCGGGATTGCTGCGCTTGAGCAACATGGGTTCTTCAAGGCAAGCCCTAACTTTAAGACACCGTTTTATTTGCGTGCCCTGATTTTCTTTGGCGCGCTTTCCATCTTGGGGATACTTTTTTTCACGGTCGGACTCCATGCACTGGTCTCGTACTCTGCAGCTCATGTTCCGCCTGAACTTGAACGCGCCATGGGCGAAGCGGCTCTTGCCGAGTTTCTGCGCACACAGCGCCTTGCGACAGACTCTGCCACTAAGGCAACACTTCAAAAATGCGCCCAACTCATACGCACATGGCATAGCGATAGCGCACTGCATCTCAACATTATGATTGTAGAAAATAAAGCAGTCAAAAACGCCTTTGCCTTGCCCGGTGGCTACATTGTGCTCTACCGTGGCATCATGGACTCCATTCAAACTGAAAGCGAGTTCTTTGGCTTACTTGCCCATGAAGCGGGACATGTGGCGCTGCAACACGGCTCTAAAAGACTTCTCCGCAACGCACTCCTTGCTGCTACACTTTCGCTCCTATTTGGCGATATGCAAGGACTGTCTGGCATTTTGCTTAGCCAAAGTTCTAATTTGCTTGATCTTTCCTACAGCCGACACGAAGAACTTGAAGCTGATGAATTTGCACTGCACATTCTGCAAAAGGCTGGTCTCGATGCGCACGCTCTGCCACGCTTGCTTGAGCGCATCGGCAGCAGCAGTTTTGAAATTCCTGCCGTACTTTCTACTCACCCTTCACACACAGAACGTGCAGCACTGACACAGAAAGTGCCCGCTACGCTGAAGCCAAAATCGTATCTTTCCAATGAAGAATGGCAGACACTGTTCTCAAACACTGTTCAAAAAAACATCTGAGCAATCAACTCAATTACAACCATGATGCGCCTTGTCTTCTCGCTCTTTTTACTTTGGATTTCTACTCACAGCTTTGCACAAGAGAAATCTTTCACGCTTGAAGAGATCTTCAAATCGCGCAAACTTTTGCCGCGCTTTGTGCAAGGCTTCAACTGGTTTAGCGGCACAACCTATGCGGCAATCGAGGCTGATGAGGCTACAAAGACCATCAGCATTGTTCTTGTCAATGCACTCACGGGCGAAAAGGAAGTGCTTGCTCGCAGCGAAGACTTGAAATTTCTCGGTCGAGCAATTGACTTTGCGCACTTTGAAATTAGCAGCGATAAAGAGCACATTTTGCTGACAGGCGCACTCCCAGCACGACGACTCAAAACAGGCGGCGAGGTCTATCTCTATAGCCGTAAAACTAACCTCGTTACAAAACTCTCACGCATTAAAGGCAACTATGAAATTGTCAAGCTCTCACCCGATGGTAAAAAGGTCGGCTATGTGCGCGATAAAAACCTTTTCGTCTACGACATTGCTACTGGCAGAGAAACTCAACTTACACGTGACGGTAATGCTAATATCCTTAACGGTGTCTTTGATTGGGTCTACGAAGAAGAATTTTCCATCATTGATGGCTGGCAGTGGTCGCCGGACTCAAAGCATATTGCGTTTTGGCGCCTTGACCAAAGTCAAGTACCCGAGTTCAAAATTGCTCAGTATGATTCACTCTATCTATCGTTTCTTGAATACCGCTATCCCAAAGCAGGCGATAAAAATTCGATAGTGAAAATCGGTATTGTGAGCATTGACAGTCGCCGACCGCAACCTGTGTTTATTGACCTTGGTGAAAACACCGACATCTACATTCCGCGCATAGATTGGCTGCCCGACTCAAAGCGCCTTGCTTATCAGCGTCTGAATCGTCAGCAAAATGTGCTTGAGCTTTTCTTCTACGACCTTGAGCAAAAAAGCTCACGACTGGTACTCACCGAGCGCAGTGATGCATGGGTTGAAGTGGAAAACAATGGCTACTACTTTCTCAAAAATTCAGATGCGTTCATTTGGAGTTCCGACCGTGATGGCTATCAGCACTTTTATCTTTACGGCTATGATGGCGCGCTCAAAGCCCAGCTTACCAAAGGCAACTTCGATGACGATGCACTGCTTTATGTTGATGAACCCAACCAAACGCTGTACTTCACTTCCGCAAAAGAAAGCCCCTTAGAGCGGCATCTTTATTCAGTGAAGTTCGATGGCTCACCAATGCAGAAACTCACTTCAGAGCCCGGCACGCATAGCGCCGAGTTTTCTCCCGACGGCACGCTTTACTACCACACGTATTCAAGCGTCAGTACCCCACCGAAGTTTTACCTACGCAAAAAAGATGGCTCACTTGTGCGCGAATTGGAAAACAATGCCGCCTTAGAAAAAACGCTCTCTGAATACCGCATGGGCAAAGCGCAGTTTCTTACATTCAAAAATGACAGTGGTGTCGAACTCAATGCTTGGCTACTTGTGCCTGCAGACTTTGACTCGACCAAAAAGTACCCCGTGCTCATGCATGTCTATGGCGGTCCCGGCTCACAAACCGTGCGCAACGCATGGGGCGCCATTAACCTTTGGTATCACTACCTGACGCAACAAGGCTACTTAGTCTTTAGTGTCGACAATCGCGGTACAGGTTTTCGTGGCGCTGCTTTTAAGAAACTCACTTACAAAAAATTGGGCATTGCTGAAACAGAAGACCAAGTCTCTGGCGCAAAGTTTCTTGCTTCACTTGCGTTTGTCGATAAAAGCCGTATCGGCATCTATGGGTGGAGTTATGGCGGTTATATGGCAGCGATGTGTATGACCTATGGCAATTCGCTCGGAGAGCAAGTCTTCAAGGCAGGCATTGCTGGCGCACCTGTTACGCACTGGAAATTCTATGATACCATCTACACCGAGCGTTACATGGATACCCCGCAGCGCAATCCGAAAGGTTACGAAATTTCCGCGCCCTTAACGTATGCCGACCGGCTCAAAGGCAATTTTCTCCTAATTCACGGCACGCTGGACGACAATGTGCATTTTCAGAACTCTACCGCTCTTGCAAAGAAACTGCAAGAACTCGGCAAGCCCTTCCAAGCGATGTTCTATCCGGAGCAATATCATGGCATTCGCGGACCAGCGCGCTTTCACCTGCATCAATTGATGACACAGTTCATTTTAGAAAAGCTCTGAAAAATAGGTTACGCATTGCGCGCGGGCTTGCACCAGCAACAAGGTTGTAAGCGCATATCAACATACTACAGTCTTGCACTATCTCAAATGCAGCACCTAAAAACGGCTTAGCCTCACTTTTTTGTTGTAAGTTTAGTTTTCCAGAGTATTACTAAACTTTTGTTCCGATATGCCCGCAGAAAAAGCCGATGCCCAAGCCTCAACTCCTCTATCCGTTCCTTTGCCGCTTGTTACGGATGAGATGCTGCTAAACTGCATGCAGTGTGGGTTTTGCTTGCCACACTGCCCTACTTACACTCTCACTGAACTTGAGCGCTATTCACCACGCGGACGAATTCAACTTACGCGAGCACTCTTCGAAGGCACACTTTCTTCTGAAGAAGCGCTGCCCGACATCTCCGATTCGATTAACACCTGCTTGGGCTGCCTTGCTTGTCAGACCGCGTGTCCTGCTGGCGTAGAGTATGAGAAAATTTTTGAGTCTGCAAAAACGCTGGTGGTTGAGCAACACGCTCAACATCCCTCGCTTGCAATGCGACTGCTTTCTCTTGCCATGAGAAGGCTTTTTACCAATCCGCGACTTTTCAAGCGCGTCTCTCGTTTGATTGCGCTCTCTCAACGCTTACCTTTAGCACCGCTTTTGCCAAAGTCATTGCGACGGCTCTACCAACTTGCACCAACTTTTTCGCATAAGTTTTTTGACGAAGCTTATCAAAATCCTACATCTTCGGCGCGTGAGCGTGTGCTTTTTCTTTCGGGCTGCATTATGAACACAGCCTTTGCTGATGTGCACTGGGAGACGGTTGCGCTTTTGCAAAGTGTGGGTCTGGATGTTGTTGTGCCAACCTCACAGGTCTGCTGTGGCGCGCTAAATGCACATAATGGTTTTCTCAAAGAAGCCAAAGACTTAGCTCGTGAGAACTTGCGTGCTTTTGCTGGCACGGAACTGATTGTGGTTAATTCTGCAGGGTGCGGTGCGATGATGAAACATTACACTGACCTTTTTTCGCCTGATGAACCCGAATATACTTCGGCTCTTGCGCTTTCACAGCGCGTGCGTGATTTGTCCGAGGTCTTAGTGGTGCGCAACTTTCAGCCGCAGAAAATTGATGCGAAAGTAACATATCAAGATGCCTGTCACTTGGAACATGGTCAAAAAATTCGCCGTGAGCCACGCGAACTGCTTCGGCGGAAGTTTGCTCAGGTGATTGAACTTCATTCGCCGGAGTGTTGCGGCAGTGCAGGGATTTACAATCTTCTGCAGCCTAACTTTTCGGAGCAATTGTTGGAGAAAAAAATTCGTGCTATTGCTGCAACGGGCGCAGAGGTTGTTGCAACAGCTAATCCCGGCTGTCTTTTGCAGTTGCAATATGGTCTGCGTCAAGTGGGGAGCAAAGTAAAAGCTATGCACCTTTCTGCAGCGCTCAGGCTTTGAAGCGTTTATTTTTTTCGGTCGAGACCAACGGAGAAACTGACGCCAACGGCTGCTGCAAGCCGCTCGACATACTTTTCGATTTTTACGACACGGTCGAAGCTATCGGCTTTGATGCGGCTATAATTTTTTTCGTAGGCTTTCTGTCGTTCATCTTCGAACTCACGCAGGCGTTTTTGATATTCAGCGAGCGCTTCGTCGACAGAGTTTTCTTTTGATTTCACAAACTTCGGTCGATCTCTATCCCAGACTTTATCACTTTCTTTAGCCACAATTTCAGCATAGCGCAGGGTAATGTCGAAGAGTTCTGCGATTTGCATCTGCAAATCTTTCCATTCTTGCGGGGTTAGCCCGCCTCTTTCTTGCGATTCAGACATATTTCTTACGCAATAAGTTTTTGTAGAAATTTAACTCGAGTCGGGTTGAGAGTTCAAGTTCTTTCATGTTAAGAAATTGTTGCGGGTGCCGAGGCTCGCTCTTGCGCTTCAATCAGCGCTTTTGTCATCTCTTGACGATGCTTGAACATCTTTTCTATTTCTTTTTCAATGAAGCGTTTTGCAAAAAGATCGGTAATGGATTCTACAGGCACCTCATATTCCACGTAATCCGTCATTCGTGTGCGCTGCTCATCGAGTTTCTCGAAGCGTCGTTCTTGTCGCCACTTACGAAATGGGCTATGCTTTGCCACATCAACCATGCGGTGCGGCGGTTCATATTCAGTGATTTCTACATCCCAGTGACTTTTGAAAAACCCAAACTGTGTAACTGAAATGCTCACTTGCTGACCTTTACCCGCTGCCGTGGCTTTTAGCAATTCTACTTTGACATCTTTCGGCGTAATCCGAATCAAGTTTTGAGGATCATCATGGAAATGAAACACTTTTTCAATTGGAGCTTCAATTTCGATAGAGCGTTCAAAACTGTGCATAGATGTATTCTACTTAAAGTTGGCTAAAAGTTTCAGGAGCAACAAACAAAATTACTCAAACCGTTTCCTATTGCAATTCTCGACACAGGGTTTTTTGCTGTCTTTTTGTGCGCCTTAGTTTTTTTGTTGCTAAAGTGCCTAAAATACAAAAGCCCGCGATATTGCGAAAGCCCGCGATATTGCGGGCTTCGAAAGCACATTACGCTTGAGCTTTATCAAATCGTTGGGTCAGGGGGTGTATTGGGATTGTTATCGCGCTCGCGCCGTGGATAGGGATAATAGTTGCGCGTACGTGTTGTTCCAGAAATTGGCTGACCGGGTTGCGGTCCAGCAATGCCCAAACGACGTGCATCTTCCATGCGCAGCCCTGAGAGATAGAGTTCAATGCAGCGCTGCTTGTAGATTTCGTCAAGCAGTGCGCGCTCAGTTTGCGCTCCAGTGTAGGGCGTTGGATTGGCTCCAATGTTGAATGCGATATTACCAAGCCCTGTCTTTTGACGCACGCGGTTGATGTCTGCGACCGCATCAGCAAGTCTTCCGAGCCGCACGTTGGCTTCAGCACGAATGAGAATCATCTCAATCGGGCGATAAATCGGTATGGCGGCATTATTGACGGCGCCAAAGCCTAAGTGATTGCGGTGAAAAAATTGAGGTACGGCAGCTCCTACGGCTGGAGCACGTAGCGTTGCGCCTAAGAAGAAGTTGCGCCGGGTACTATCAGCTACTTCATAGAACTGTGCAGGCAAGCCAAGGCTATCTCGGCAAGCATACGATGTTGCGGCGGTATTTGCGCCTGCACCAAGCGTTAAGATATTGAGCCACATTATATTCTGCGGATTGACGGCATCATAAACAAATCTGGATGGTACCGAGAGCTCAACGCTGTTTGCAGCATCAATGGCAGCTTGAAAATTACCCGCCATCAGGTGGCAGCGTGCCCTGAATGCTCGGATTGTGTTTATCATGTTGATTCCAGAGCTTAGTACAGAGGCGCGCAGTTGCGCAGTATTGCCTCGCGCAAAGAGTTGTTCAGCTTCATCAAGTGAGCGCAGTGCTGCTTGCAAGACCTGCGCACGAGGTGCAAACACCGCGCGCTCACGCCGATCGGTATCAATCGGCACTTGCTCAAAATACTGGATGAAGTAACTCAGCACCATGGCTTTATGCAAATGCGCAATTGCTAAAATGCCATTGCGCGTGCTGTCAGGAATCGCTGTTACACTGGGCGCAGCTTGAATAAGCTGATTGCTGATTTCAAGTGCACGCGATAGGTTCTGAAAGAGTACCAAAATATCGGTGTTTTCATTTGGCAAGCCTTGTCCGCCTGCTTCAAGGTCGGTCAGATTGATAAATGTGCGCGTAACAGCCAGCTCACGGCTAGTTGTGCCCGGCGTACGAATAATTGCAGACATCACATCAACGGCAAAGAAGCGTTGCAATCCTACCGTTAAGTTGAAAATGCCATTACGCGTTGTCAGGGCTTTGTCTTCAGTTACAGCGTTTGGATTAACTGGATCGAGCGTGCAGCTTGTCAGCATGCCGGCACATAGTGTCGCACTAAGCAGTGCAATTAGAAGCGCCGATGTTTTTTTAGACTTTGAATAGGTGTATGTCATGTTTTGAATTCCTCCGTTCATCTTGTTAGAAGTTGATGCGAAGCGCAACAGAGATGCTGCGTGGAATTGGCGTTTCGGTATCGTCTGCGCCAGTTGGCACACCCTGACGCGCAAAGGCGTTCAGTTCAGGGTCGTAGCCATTGTAGCGGTCAAATGAGAAGAGATTGCGCCCGATTAAGCCAATTTGTCCACTTCGGATGCCGAAGAAATTGCTGAAGTTGTAAAACAGTGAGGCTTCGCGCACCTTGACATAAGAGCCATCCTCTATCCAATGCTCAATGATGCGAAAGACCCCGGGATTTTCTGGCTCTGTGGCAAAGCGTGGATTAGTGTAGTACCCCGGTGCTTTTCTTCCCTCCAAGACATCACGGTAACCTGCAAGCACTTGATTTTGCTCACCATTGCGGGTGGTAAAGTTCAGCACCTGTCGCCCTTGCAGAATATCGAGCTGTAAGCGGAATGAAAATTCGCGCCACGAAATTTCATTGATGACTGTGGCTTGCCAGTCTGGATTAGGGTCGCCGATGACTTTGTTTTGCACCGAACCATTTGGATTGAGTTGCCGCAGCGGCACGCCATCAGGGCTATACTGAATGTTGCCGTTTTCATCGCGCTTATAGGCACTGGCATAAAAGACGCCAAGTGGGTAGCCGTTGATAGCTGAAGCAAAGCCATAGACACCCAGCGCAATAATGCCACCTTTGGTATCGATCACTTCATTGCGATTGAAAAAGAAATTCACGGTGGCTTCCCAACGCAAGTCATTGGTTTGCACTGGTGTTGTACGCAGCAAGACTTCTAAGCCACGATTAGAGACCGTACCGACATTGTCGAGTTGCTGACTGAATCCTGTTGAGGCAGCGATATTGCGCCGAATGAGCAAGTCGGTGAGTAATTTGTCGTAGTACGTGATTTCAATGCCGATGCGATCATTGAGAAAGGTGGCATCGACACCGACTTCGATTTCGCGCTGGCGTTCAGGTCGGATTGTTGGCGATCCGAGCAACGCGCTTGGCAGAATAGCGGCTTTGCCATCATAGGTGCTTGCCGCATAGTTTGTGAAGCGATCAAAGGCACCAATTACAGTCAGTCCACCAGAAAAGCCTAGTGCCGCGCGCAATTTTAAGTTGTTAATGGTCTTTGCAAGCTCCGACTCTTTCCAGAATGATTCTTCAGAGAGCACATATGAGGCACTGACTTTTGGGAAGAATTGGAAGCGTTCATCTTTGCCAAAGACCGATGAGGCATCCATGCGCACAGCCCCTGAGAGAAAGAAGCGGTCGTAGAGCCCAAAGGTCTGCTGAATAAAGGCGCCGTAAATTGTACGCACCACGTCGCGCGTCTCACCTGCTATAGTCGTTACGCCTCCACCGACAATTTCTACATTCGGTGTAGTATTGATGGTTTGTGAGCCGAGAATATCGGTCTCATCGTATTGCATCGTGCCACCGATGAGCGTCGTGGATCTTAGCCCATCTGTCAAGTCGCGTGAATAGCGCGCATTGATATCGATATTGACCTGCCTGACACTTTGCGTTGCAAAGCGCTGAAAGCCATTGCGAGAGTCAAATGATGTATTTCCGGGCGGAATAGAAATTGTGCCATTTTGTGTGTAGGTGTCATAGCCGAATGTGGCGTCAGCACCGAAGCCTTCAAATGGGGCAATATCGAGCCGCGCACTGCCCACGAACCGATTTGTAGCTTGTGTGTAGCGGAAGCGATCGATTACTTCAAGCGGGTTG
Source organism: Candidatus Thermochlorobacter sp. (assembly GCA_046291735.1). GTDB lineage: Bacteria > Bacteroidota > Chlorobiia > Chlorobiales > Thermochlorobacteraceae > Thermochlorobacter. The sequence goes on from JBKBSK010000002.1 coordinate 391,333, forward strand.
GCAAGTGCAATGCCTGTTGCACTGCGTGTACTCGGATATTCACCTAGGGCATTCGGTCGTGGGTCAATTGCAGTATTACCAAAAACAAAGCCAGTGAGCACACCATCGTTAGCTGATGTGGCGTTATTGGCTTTGTCTTGTGTTTCAGTATAGTTGTAGTTGAGATTCAGTGAGACACGTGCCCAACTGTTGAGGACTTGGTCAAGGTTGCCGCGCACGCTGGTGCGTTGAATTGCCATACCTTTGATAATGCCTTGATTACCAAGGTACGAGCCTGAGATAAAGTAGTTCGTGTTGCCCGTCCCACCCGACACGGAGAGGTATTGCTCCGTACCATAAGCATTTTGAAAGAAGAAGTCTTGATAATCGAAGCGCTGTGTTGGTCGCTGGTTTGGTGTGCCTACTGGGTCAAGAAAGGGATAGTCGTTAATCGGTAAGCGTTTGCGCACTTGATCAAAGTTAAATCGAGTGCTGTATTCGATTTTGGGTTCGCCTGCAGAGCCGCGTTTCGTAAAAATTTGAATGACGCCATTGTTAGCACGTGAGCCGTAAATCGCCGCTGCTGCCGCGCCTTTAACCACCTCAATGCGCTCAATGTCGTTTGGATTCAAATCTACCAAGCGGTTCTGCGCGTATCCGCCCAAGTTTAAGAGCACATTGCGGTCGTTGTTGACAATGACCCCATCAACAATATAGAGCGGTTCAGTATTTCCCAAGATGGTATTTGCGCCACGCAGCTGAATCGATACACTGCCGCCCGGGTTTCCTGAATTTTGGTTAATCATTGCCCCCGGAATCTTACCCTGCAAGGCTTGATCAATTTGCTGCGCTGCACCGTTTTGAATTTCTCGAGCCGTTACTGTGGAAATTGCATTGCCAAGTTCTTTCTTGCTTGTTAGCACAGATGTGCCTGTTACGACCACTTCTTCTGCACGCGCTGCATCTTCTTCGAGCAAAATATCATCGAGTTTGACTTGACTATTATCACCCAGTGTAAAGCGAACCTGTTTGCGCTTAAAACCAATGTAGCTGACACTCAGAACATAATTGCCCGGCTGTAAGCTCGCCGTCAAACTGAAGTTACCGTCACGATCCGTTGGCACGCCCAGCACTGTGTTCTCAATGCGCACAGTTGCCCCTGCAATCGGTTGGCGTGTCGCACTCTCGAGCACCTTGCCACTAATGCTGTATCGCAACTGTTGCGCCGACGTCACTATGGGGTAAAGCAACAGCGCAATAAGACATAAACTGGGGAGTAATCTGTTCCAGAGTTGGATAATGACTCGACGTCCTTCTCTTCGACGTCTTTCTCGTCTACTGTCCTGATACATGTACTATCTCCTTTAATTGTTGATGAGTTATGTAGTTTGATTTTGGAGTTTAATCGTAATGTGCTTAAGCAAATATCCATTACACATTACACGTTGCGGATGCTGTTGTCTCGGATGAGGTTCTTGCGTAGTCTGGCTGGTTTGAGTGTGCTTGTTAGCGCTTTTGTAGAAAATTAGCTTTAGGTAAATCCTTGCTTTATTCATTTTGTTGTGTTGAGTTTTGCGCGAAAATAGCACTTATTTGAAAAAATCATAATTCTTTGAAACTTCGCATAAAAAAATACGTAGAAAATTTTGTCTCAATTGCTTCTCGAAACATGATACATCTTTCACCTAAGCTTGATTCAGAACACTCAACACTTGCCAGCAAAGACGCTCGGCGCCTTGAGAAAATCTTTACGGTAATTTATCCCGACTCAAAATCAGCTTCACGTGCTGTTGCGCAGGAAATTGCAGACCTGATTCGCCAGAAGGCGAGCACGGGTAAACCTGCTGTGCTTGGCTTGGCTACAGGCTCTACCCCGACTAGCGTCTATGAAGAACTTGTGCGCATGCATCGCGAAGAAGGCTTATCGTTCAGGAATGTCATTACATTTAATCTCGATGAGTATTACCCGATGTCGCCAGATTCCCTGCAAAGCTATGTGAGGTTCATGCACGAGCACCTTTTTGATTATGTTGATATTTTGCCTGAGAACATTCACATTCCTGACGGCACAGTACCGCGTGAGAAAGTCGCTGAATACTGCGCAATGTATGAAGGCAAGATTCAAGCGTCTGGTGGTATTGATTTGCAAATTCTTGGGATTGGTCGCACTGGTCATATTGGCTTCAATGAGCCGGGCTCAAAGAAAGACTCCCGCACGCGTCTTGTTACGCTCGACCGCATCACGCGTCTGGATGCTGCAAGCGACTTTTTTGGAGAAGAAAATGTCCCACGCAGAGCTATCACCATGGGCGTCGGCACCATTCTGCAAGCGCGGCGCATTATCTTGATGGCGTGGGGCGAAGGCAAGGCAAGTATTGTTCGCAAAGCTGTTGAAGGTCCTGTAACTGAAAGTGTTACAGCTTCTTTCCTGCAAGAGCATCCTAATGTTACGATTGTGCTCGATACGGCTTCATCTGCAGAGCTTACCCGTGTCAAAACCCCTTGGCTGCTTGGCGAAGTAAAATGGACAGAAAAGCTCACACGTGCTGCAGTGGTCTGGCTTTCGCAAACATTAGGGAAGCCTATTTTGAAACTTACTGATGAAGATTATCGCGAGCATGGCATGGGCGATTTGCTCACGGAGCGCGGCAGTGCTTACACGGTCAATATCGATGTTTTCAATCAGATGCAGCGTACCATTACAGGCTGGCCCGGCGGCAAGCCTCATGCCGACGACAGCAATCGTCCCGAACGCGCCAAACCCTTCCCTAAGCGTGTGCTTATTTTTAGCCCACATCCCGACGATGATGTCATTTCCATGGGCGGCACCTTCATTCGCCTCGTCGATCAAGGGCATGAAGTGCACGTTGCCTATCAAACCTCGGGCAGCATTGCCGTTTTTGATGAAGATGCCCTGCGCTTTGCTGACTTTGTGCGCGACTTCAACGCCGCCTTCGGACTGCAAGATAGTCAAGCCGCTCAGAGAATCTATCAAGAAGTCTCTGATTCACTGCGCAAGAAAGCACCAACCGACATTGACTCCGAAGCTGTTCAAAAAATTAAAACCCTGATTCGTCTCGGTGAAGCTAAAGCGGCTTGTCGTTACTGCGGCGTGCCTGAATCGCGCGTCTATTTTCTTGATTTGCCTTTCTACAAAACCGGTCGCATCAAGAAAAAACCCCTCTCTGAAGATGATATCAAAATTATGATCGATGTCTTGGAGCGTGTCAAGCCACATCAAATCTACGCCGCTGGCGATCTGTCTGACCCACATGGCACGCATCGTGTGTGCTTGGATGCACTCTTTCAAGCCATTGAGCGTATTAAGCACCACGATTGGATGAAGGATTGTTATGTCTGGCTTTATCGTGGGGCTTGGCAAGAGTGGGATTTAGCAGAAATTGAAATGGCAGTGCCGCTCAGTCCCGATGAACTCTTGCGCAAACGGCGCGCTATTTTCAAACATCAATCGCAAAAAGATAGCGCCCGCTTTCCCGGGGCAGATAGCCGTGAGTTCTGGCAACGCGCTGAAGACCGTAACCGACACACCGCTAAACTTTATGATAAGCTCGGTCTTGCCGAATATGAAGCCATTGAAGCCTTTGTGCGCTGGCGATTTTAGCACCAAGCAGACTTAGACTTTCCAAATCCAGTTGCGTTTGTACAATGCACGCAAGACCATGTACCACACCACAATTAGCAGTAGCGGATACAGCAGCGCCCCTATCATATTCCCCGCCCATGATGCTAACAGATACTTGTAGATGAACTGCTGCAGCGACAGCAGTTCTCCATCTACTGTAAAACGAATGAGACCGCCCACTACACGAGCTAAAATACCTGAGCCGAAAAAGAGTAAAAGCGCATTGACACCAAAAACCACAAGCGGCTCTGCCCACTTTTTCCATCCTTTGATGTCTATAGCGTAGTAACACATTCCCAGCACCACGAGCGCATAGCCTGTCGTAAATACTGCATACGAGGGCGACCACACATTTTTGTTAATGGGAATGACCCAATCCAGTGCGCCGCCAATGCCCAGCAAAATTGCACCTACAAAAAAGATTCCTGCTACTTTCTCAACTGGCTCAGACTGCGAGCGCAGATATGTACCTGTCATCATGCCTGCAATCGCATTTGTTAGCGCAGGCATGGTCGATAGCAACCCTTCTGGGTCCCAAGTCTTCGCCGCTTTCCATAGATGCGCTGTCCCAAAGAGAGTGCGGTCGAGCCATGCGCCAAAGTTATCATCTTTTGTTTGCAAGAGCGTCTCTCGGTCAGGCACTGGGATTTGCATCAAGAGTTCATACACAACAAGGCAAAGCGCGGCTATGACAAACTGAGTTCTTGTATTCGTATGCAGAAACAGCAATGCCACAAAGAGATAGCAGAGTGCCAGACGTTGCAAAACACCCATGATGCGAATCGTTGTTAAGTCAAAATTTGGGAAGCCTGCTAAAATCAAGCCGAGGAGAAACAGTGTGGCTGCACGTCGAAAAATTTTGAGGTAAATAGCTTGACGTGATTCAGACTCACGGTACTTTGATAGTGCGTACGGAATCGCTACTCCGACAATAAAGATGAAGAAGGGAAAAACAAGATCGGTAATTGTCCAGCCATTCCATTCGGCATGCCGCAGGGGTGGATAGACATAAGTCCAACTGCCCGGATTATTTACAATGGTCATGAGCACCATGGTGAGCCCACGAAAGACATCGAGTGACATCAAGCGTGTCGCTGTTCCTGAATGCTGCTTGAGTTGAACGGAGCTATCTGCTTCTTGAGCAGTACGAGTTATTTGTTGTTTAGATGCTTGTGTTAGCATACAATTATTCGTTTGCTTAAGTACTCGCGCCACATCGGGGCGTGCAAGATGTCCGTTTTTGTTAATTTAATTTCTTCGTGAAACTCTTTTTTGTGCTTTCGTAAATTTTGCGTGAAGTTGCGCTGTGGCAGCCGCGGCAGTGTTTATACTACTGCTGAGGAAAGTCCGAACATCACATGGCAGGATGCCGAACAAGGCTCTCTTTGTGAGGGCACAAGTTCGGGCGAGCGCGAGCAATCGCGTCTCGACAGAGAGTGCAACAGAAAGCATACCGCCGCAGTACATCTGCGGTAAGGGTGAAAAGGCGGTGTAAGAGACCACCAGTTACTCCAGTAATGGGGTAAGCTATGCAAACCTCTCCGATGCAAGACTAAGTAGAGAGGCTTTTTCAGCATACGCTGAAAAGAGAGTAGCCAGCTCAATCCGCTTTTGCGGGAGTCTCCGGGTAAGTCGCATAGAGAAATGGCTGCCTCCTTGAGTATTCAAGGAAACAGAATTCGGCTTACGGGCGCAACTTCATTTTTTATTTTTTATACCCTCCCGCCCCTTTGTAACAGCAGCGACAAACGCTGTGGCTCGGGCACGCCAAGTTCTTCCAAGTATATGGTGCGGCATGCCTCCAAAATGCGTTTTGCTTTCGCTGCATAGCCTTGTCTGAGGTAGGCATCAATCTGTATCTCGTAGCCAGCTTCGTAGAGTGGATCTGCTTTGGTGATTTTCTGACCGTAGTACAGGGCTTCGTCTAAGCGGTTTGCCGCAAGATCGTAGCGAGCTAGTGTGATGAGCGCTTTGAAATACACCTCCTGCAGTCGCTCACGCTCTTCTACGATAGGCGTGAGTGTGACATCATCTTTGAGAAAATCATCGGTATAGAGTTCAACTGCTACACGCAGTGGCTCCAAGCTATTTGTATTTCGACTCTGCGCGCACAGTTTGAGGAAATGCTCGACATCATAGTCGTAATCACTTTCACTGGTGCCTAAACGTAATTCATACCCGCCACTATGATTGAGCACATATTGTGAGTCTTTTGCTGACGCCAGTTCAGGCTCAAACATTCGCCGAATTGCAGAAATGGCTGTGTAGAGTCCAATCTCTGCACTTTCTCGCCGCGTTTCTGGCCAGAGAATTTCGTAGAATTCTTCCGTTCTTGAAATTTTGCGGTGATTAAGTAGGAGTATCTTAAAGACATCGCGCGTTTTTGGTGAGAGCCAATCGCGCTGCATAACAACTTTCTCGCCAAGACGTATCCACAGATTACCAAAGGCTCTGACTTCGACTCTTTTTGCTTGCGCGACTTGCACAGATGGTCCTGCTGCAGCTTTCAATTTCTTTTCGCACCGCTTTTGCGCCAATCCAATCAGCTCAATCACATGTTCCAGTTGCAGCGGCTTTGGAATAAAATCGGACGCTCCAGCCCGCATCGCACTGATTACAAGGTTCATATCACCGTGTCCGGTGATGAAGAGTGTTTCTGCCAGTTCATCTCTTGCACGAATTTCTTTTAGCACATCAAAGCCATCGATATCTGGCAGTCGAATATCGAGCAAGACAATCTCAGGACGTTCTTTTTCGAAGAGTGCGATAGCATCTGCGCCACATTTTGCGGTAAAGACTTGATAATTTGCCAAGGTCAGTGCGCGTGAAAAACTCTCGCGTATGCGCCGATCATCATCGACCAGCAAAATTTTCACCATGCTTTTTTCAGATGGTTTTTCAGCCCGTTTGCTCTGATTTGAAGCAGCATTTTGTTTTCGCGCCACTTGCAATTGTCCGCGTTTCATAGAGATGTTCTTAGCCGCATAAATTTTTCGTTCACATACACTTTACACTTACACACTTTTCTCATGTTGATGTGCTTGCAGGCAGGAGCAATTCTATGGCATTTCCCATACCTTCATCATTGAAACTCTGATGCACTTGCCACTTGCCCCCAATTTTTTCGAGAATTTCCGCAACAAGGAACAGATTGTAATAGACCGTCTCGTCTTCGACTTGCGCAGTTGCAAAAGGCTGACCAAGTTTATCAAAATTTATCTGCGCAAGACTCAGTCCTGTATCTTTGAGCAGTATCGATACCCCCTCTGAGCTACGCCATGCTTTTAGGCACAGATATTTTTGAAAAGGTTTTTCTGGGAAAAGTCTTTCTCGCACTTCAATAGCTTTGCGTGCATTGAGAAAGAGATTGAGCAGAATATATTCTAGCTCAATTATATCAATTGTGACTGGCGGCAAATTCTCTTCTTGGTTGTATGTCCAACGAATTGCACGCGCACGAAATTGCTCACCAATCAGACCCATCACGTTTTCCACTGCACTTTTGAAATTTGTCTGCAAGGTCTTTTCTCGTTCGTAAGCAAAAGTGCGCAAATGTTCAGTGATTTTCTGAAACCGTGCAATATCGCTCTCAATATCATCACCGATTTGGTGCAGTGTCTCGGCAGTTACTTCGCTGGGCTTTTCTGCTAGCATTTTCAAGTAGCCAGCATCAATGCTCATCGCAGTCAGAGGCTGATTAAGTTCATGCAGCACGCTGCCCATCAGTTCACCTAATAGTGTGAGTTTTGTAGCCTTCAGCAGATAATTCAGATGAGAGTCGCTTTTTGCATGGGATAGTGCCATTTGTTAGGAGTTATGGGTTTAGTTAAATCCTCAAACTGAATAGCGCTGAACACTAGCGCCAAAGCAGTGACGAGTCTCCATAACTTAGGAAACGGTAGCCGTTTTGCAAAGCCTCGTCGTAGACTTTTTTCCAGAGCTCTCCACCTAAGAATGCTGCTACTAACAAAATTAGCGTGCTGCGCGGTTGATGAAAATTGGTAATCAAGCCATCACATATTGCAAAGTGATAGCTTGGCACGATTATCAATTGCGTTTTGCCACAGAGTCCATTGAGTGAGCGTTTCTCTAGCCAGTCCAATACCGCTTCCAAACTCTGGACAGCGGCGGGCAACTTGACCTGCTCTGACGCTAAAGTATAAGCATCCCACTGTTCCACAGTCATTATGTTTTTGTGCAGCACCTTATCGTCTTTGAGGAGCAACTTGATGCCAAACCAGTAAAGTGATTCCAAAACGCGCATTGAGGTTGTACCCACAGCGACTACGGGCTTTCCTTTCTCGAGATGATTATGCAGCGTCAGTAAGGTTTGCTTTGGGACGCTAATTTGCTCTGCGTGCATTACATGATGCTGCATATGGCTTTGCTGCACTGGCTTAAATGTACCCATGCCAACATGTAGGGTTAGCTCGGCTGCACTCACGCCTTTTTGTCGCAAGCGCTCCAGTACCGCTGGCGTAAAGTGCAGTCCTGCAGTCGGTGCCGCTACTGATCCTTCACTTTTCGCATAAACTGTCTGGTAGCGAAACTTGTCGCTCCGCGTAGGCTCACGCTTCAGGTAGGGCGGCAGTGGTGCTTTCCCAACAGCTTCTAAGACTTCCAAGAAGGAAAGCTCTTTTGGCTGCCATTCAAAGCACAGCGTAGATTCCATTCCCTTCTCGACTAACGTGGCTTTGAGCAAAAGTGGCTTTGCTTGATGCATCACACTTGTGCTCAGCGTCATCAAGGGTTTGAGATTTCTGCCATGCAATAAGCATTTCCACTTTACCGTTCCTTTTGCAAGCAGTGCCAGAGCAATGTCCGCATTTGGCTCACTTGGCTCTACACATAGCACATCGACCTTACCGCCGCTCTGTTTTTTTAGCGCTAATCGTGCCGCAATCACTTTGGAATTGTTGAAGACAAGTAATGTTTCGGCAGGCAGCAGTTCGGGCAAATCAGCAAAATGATGATGCGATATCTCACCTGTTTTTGCGTGCACCATCAACAATTTACTTTGGTCTCGTTCAGGCAGCGGCGCTGTGGCAATTTGCTCTTCTGGCAGGTCATAGATATAGTCATCAATGCGTATTTCGGGGATTATGTTGCCGATTTGATGTTGGCTCATTGCTCTAAATGTTGAAAGCGCTTCGGAGTGCTTAACCAAACTCTTTTTCAAAAGCCGTATATTTGCTGCTGTTTTGTCAGCGCGTTTTGAGCCTAATCACACGCTCGCTTGTACTTGCGCTGCACTCAATTTTTTTTTGCGAATAAAACTAACGCATTATCTATGTCTAAACAAGCCATCAACAAGCCCTCTCACCATTACGATTTTGATGTTGCAATCATCGGGTCAGGACCCGGCGGATATGAAACTGCTATTCGTGCCTCGCAACTTGGCTACAAGACCTGCGTGATTGAAAAAGAGCCTACGCTCGGCGGTGTTTGCCTCAATTGGGGTTGTATTCCGACAAAATCACTCCTCAAAAATGCAGAACTTCTCAATACGCTCAAACATGCAGAGACTTTCGGTATTAAGTTTGAGAATATGTCTATTGACTTTGCGCAAATCATTAAGCGCAGTCGTGATGTTGCTGCGCAAATGGCAAAGGGCGTGGAATACCTTATGAAAAAAAATAAAATCACGGTTAAAAAAGGATTCGGGAAGTTACTTTCTGCGCATGAGATTGAAATCAAAGCTGACGATGGCTCGAGCGAAAAAATTAGTTCGCTTTACACGATTCTTGCTACGGGCACAAAAGCACGCTCTATCCCTACTGTTCCTGTCGACCGCAAGCGCATCATTACAAGCTATGAAGCCATGATTTTAACACAAAAGCCAGAGACACTTACCATTATTGGCGCAGGTGCAATCGGTGTAGAATTTGCTTATTTCTACAATGCTGTTGGCACACAGGTTACACTCATTGAAGCCCTGCCGCAAATTTTGCCCAACGAAGATGAAGAAATTGCCACGCTCCTTACACGCGAGTTCAAAAAGCAAGGCATCACCATCATGACCAACGCAAAAGTAGAATCGGCATGCGTCGAAGGCGAAAAAGTTAGAACTATTGTTACGGATAGCAATGGCAAACAAAAAGAACTACTTTCTGATTACTGCCTTGTCGCTATCGGTCTGACAGGCAATATCGAAAATCTCGGCTTGGAAGAAGTTGGCGTCAAAACCGAGCGTGGCTTTATTAAAGTCGATGAATTTGGTCGAACTAATGTAGAAGGGGTTTATGCGATTGGCGATGTAGCAGGCGGTATGTTGCTGGCACACAAAGCCTCTGCGGAAGGCATTCGCTGTATTGAGAAAATTGCGGGTCTTGACGTCCAACCGCTCGACCCAATGGAAATTCCTGCTTGCACCTACTGCCAACCTTCTGTGGCTCACATTGGTCTGACAGAAAAGCAAGCCAAAGAACGTGGCTATGAGGTCAAAATCGGACGCTTTCCTTTCAAAGCCTCCGGCAAAGCCACAGCCGCTGGGCATACCGAGGGCATGGTTAAACTCATTTTTGATGCTAAATATGGCGACCTTCTAGGCGCCCATATCATTGGCTACGAAGCCACGGAGATGATTGCCTCACTTGGCATTGCACGCAAACTTGAAGCCACTGCAGATTGGATTCACCATACGGTTCATGCGCACCCAACTTTTTCTGAAGCTATCAAGGAAGCCGCAGCTGATGCTTATGGTGAAGCAATTAACATTTAGCTTCTGAAGTTTCGCTCGAATAATTTATATTCCGACATCAAAAAACCAGAAAAGGAGGCGAGCTCTATGGGTATTGCATCTCTCATCCTCGGTATTATTGCCATTCTCATTGCATGGATTCCCTGCGTAGGTTGGTTTGCGCTTCTGCCTGCAGTTGTTGGTCTTATCTTAGGCGTTGTTGAAATCGTTCAGAAAAATAATGCTAAAGCTACCGGCGATGCCACAGCTTCACCTGTCATGGGTTTTGTCGGTACTGGTCTCAATGCCCTTTCTGTTGTTGTGGTTGTTTTGATAACTGTCCTACTTGGCAGGGGCCTTGAACAAGCCGCAAAAGAAGCTGGTTACAGCAGTGCCAGTGAAATGTTCAAAGACATTCAGAAAGGTATTGATACGTTGCAAACGGTGCGCACGGCGCTCGAACCCGAAAAAATCACGAAAGTAAATTTCGATCGCATTCAAACTGGTATGACACTCGCTGAAGTGGAAGCAATTATAGGCAAAACTTCAATGTCGGAAGAACTTGTCAAGGAAGGTATGGAATCCTCGATGCCTGCTTATACCTTGCTGTGGAAAGCTGATGGCTTCAAACTCATCACGATTGCCTTTGTAAATGGCAAAGTATCGGATAAACAACAGTTAGGCTTGGATTAGCAACTTCATGCACTTTATTCCAACCATCTTAGTGCAGGCACTAAACTGCTCTGTGCGTTTTTTTACTTGTGAGTCATACTTAGAAGATGTTGTATGCCCATGAGCTGCCTCGCTTTGGATTCATCTCGTTCAATGCCCCACACGATGCGTGAAGCGTATCGCATCGCAAATTGGGTTTTGCTTTTGCTCAGCCTCTATGCGCTTTGCTTCCCACTGCTTTCTCCGCAACTTGCAAAGTTTTTTCCTGCTGCGATTTCTACCTGCTGGTATCACGCGCGAACTGGCACGCCCTGCCCATTCTGCGGCATAACACGCGATATCGGACGCTTTACAGTCGGCGACTTTGTTCAAGCCAAGCGCCTCAACGCGCTAAGTTTGCCCTTCTTTTTTCTTTTCATTTTCGAACTTCTCTGGCGTGCGCTGCTGCTCTTTTCTGCGCTTAGACACCTACCTATCCTACGCTTAATAGGAATAGATATCGGCGCGCATGCCATGTTTGCATCCGCTATACTTTTTCTTACATTCCTGTGTCCTAAAATGTAGTAAAATCAAAAAGGAGTAATAACTATGAATCTCACGCTCATTATTGTACTCGTTGTCATCGCATTTATTGTTTTTTCATGCTTTGTAACGGTTAAGCAAGGTACGGTTGCTGTCGTTACACAGTTTGGGCAATACAAGCGCGTGATGCGTCCGGGGCTAAATTTCAAACTCCCTGTGCTTGAAAAGATTGAAAGACGTATCTCGATTCAGAACCGCTCGGTAGAGTTAGAATTTCAAGCGATTACCGAAGACCAAGCCAACGTGAATTTTAAATCGTTGCTTGTCTATTCTGTGCTTGACCAGCAAGAAGAAACCATTAAAAATGTTGCCTTCAAGTTTGTCAATGAGCAGAATTTTATGCAGGCACTGGTGCGAACAGTGGAAGGTTCCGTACGCGGTTTTGTTGCAAAGAAGCGTCAAGCTGAAATTCTGGGTTTGCGTTCGGAAATTGTACTCTATGTCAAAGAGCAAATTGATCCGACGCTGGAATCGTGGGGCTATCACTTGATTGATTTGCAAATCAACGACATCACATTTGACGAAGCCATTATGCGCTCTATGTCGCAAGTCGTGGCTTCTAAGAATCTTAAAGCCGCCGCAGAGAACGAAGGTCAAGCCTTGCTTATTACAAAAACGAAGCAAGCCGAAGCCGATGGCAATGCGATTAAAATTGCGGCTGAAGCTGAGCGGCAAGCTGCACAATTGCGCGGACAAGGTATTGCGCTCTTTCGTGAAGAAGTTGCACGTGGTATGAGAAATGCCGCAAAAGAAATGGAAGCAGCAAACCTCGATGCCTCTTTTATTCTCTTCTCAATGTGGACAGAAGCTGTTAAGAATTTTGCTGAAAATGGCAAAGGCAATGTGATTTTTCTTGATGGTTCCGTCGAGGGCATGTCTCGCACTCTACAGCAACTCATGGCACTCAACAGTGGCGCCGTTGACCTTGATAGGAATGGTAAGCCACCTATTGTGCCAAAATCTTAAGCCTTGCAGGTCTTTTGGACTTGCTCTTGTCTGAGCTCAATGCCTGTACACACATTGCGTATCGCTCGACACATCAATGGCATGCAAGAGTGTGTAACTTACCTTTGAAAAATGGTAAGCTCAACTTCTGCGTATAAGTGCTCTTGTCGTCATTGGCGCACACGCAATTTCATCAAAAGACTGTAAATTCGCCCCCACAAATCTTTTGAAATTGCGTCTCTGTATTATGCCAGCAACCCTTGATACACCGCAACAAAAAGCGGCGCGCACACGCCGACGTTTTCGCGCTATCATGATTATTCTCACCTTGCTTTGCATCGACTTAATTACCACATCAATTAATACGCTCGTTACTAGCCTCGATAAATTCATCAATCCTTATTTACTCACGGCACTTGGCATGATTATCGTCGTGGTGCTTTTTTACCCTGCCTTTGAGTTTCTCAGTCGCTGGTCAAACACACTTGTAGAAAAATCTATTGATGTCAGTGCAAATATGATGGGTCGCAAAAATGCCTTGATTGTCGTGGTGATTGTTTTGCTCTTTGTACTTTATGTTGGATTTTTATTTTTGTGGTTCAATAAGTCTTTGTTCAGCGATTTAGTTCGCGCAGTCCAAAAGTCTCACTTCATCCGATAAACACACTTTGAAATGTTCTCTCGTGTTTTCTCTTTTCTTTTCGCTCTTGCTATGATAGTCTCCAGCGTTGAGGCGCAGCCGACATCAAACAAAATTGCATTTGCCATTCACGGAGGCGCAGGGGTCATACGCAAACAAGATATGCCACCTGAAAAAGAAAAAGCCTATCGTGAAAAACTCACCGAAGCCCTACTTGCTGGCTATGCTATCCTTCAATCAGGCGGTACTGCGTTAGATGCCGTTGAGACTGCTATCAAAATTTTGGAAGATTCACCTCTTTTCAACGCCGGTAAAGGTGCTGTGCTTAATGCTGACGGCAAAGCGGAACTTGACGCTGCTGTGATGGATGGTAAGACACTTGCAGCTGGCGCTGTTGCTGCCGTGCATCGCATCAAGAACCCTATTTCGCTGGCACGCGCCGTCATGGAAAAATCACCGCATGTGTTGCTTATTGGTGAGGGGGCAGAGATTTTCGCACAGTCGCAGGGTTTTGAACTTGTGCCAGAATCTTATTTTATCACGCCTGAGCGGTTGAAAGGCCTCGAGCGCGCAAAAGAGCGTGAAAAATCTGCCCAAGAACAAAAGTCAGACAAAAAAGGCACGGTTGGCGCCGTCGCACTCGATCGGTTCGGCAATCTTGCCGCTGGCACTTCGACAGGTGGTATGATGAACAAGCGTTACGGTCGTGTCGGGGATTCTCCTATCATCGGCGCGGGCACTTATGCCAACAACGCCACATGTGCTGTCTCCGCCACAGGTTGGGGCGAATACTTCATTCGCACCGTCGCAGCCTACGATGTCTCGGCACTCATGGCATACAAAGGACTATCTGCCGCTGAAGCAGGCAAACTTGTCATTGAAAAATTAGGCAAACTTGGCGGTGATGGCGGTATGATTATTCTCGACAAAAACGGAAACATCGCTCTACCCTTCAATAGCGAAGGAATGTATCGTGCTTATATCGATGAACGAGGGCAAGCGGTTGTTCAAATCTACAAGGATACGCCGTAACGCACTCGCTTGACATGCCTTGTTTCATGCTCGCCCTGTTGCGCCACACACTCTTTAGCTTGTCTCATCGTTCACGCTGTATCTACCTTGCACTTTGCCTTGCTTCACATTTGCTTCTTTTCGCACCGCTCTTGCATGCACAGCAAGATAACATCCCTCTCAACGCCACATTTCACGCCATTGATGTCTATGAATACCTCAAAGACATGCGCGTCAAAAAAATTACTTCGTTCTTTCATGATGACAATTTGCCTCTTTCACGCTTGGAAGTCATTCGGCTCTTAAAAGAAGTTGCCGCTAAAGAAAATGAACTTAGCGATGTCGAGCGTCGATTGCTGCGTCGTTTCCAAATTACATTTGATGAATCGTTCCAAAACGAAGATACATTCTCAAACTTCATTCAATACGATAGACCATTTAGCGAGCGTGTTGCCGAAGTTTTTTCAGACAAAGAAAAAAATTTTTTTTACTACAAGCGCGATAGCACCAGCGTTTTCACGGAGCTTTTGCTCGGTGGCTACAATGCGCTGCGCTTTGAGCCGCGTCCAAATGTTTCGGCATTCATCTATGATGCTGCCTTTCGCTTTCGCGTTACGCTCTTCGGTCAGCTTGGTACAATGCTTTCTTTCACGCAGGGCATGAACCCCGGTAGCCGCGATCTTGTGCTTGCCTCCCGCCCTGATTTGCGCACCAATTTCAAACTCATCGAAGGCAACATTCAGCCCGAAGAATTTCCAAACTATACTCTTAGCGAAGGCTATGTGCGATTTTATACCGAACCGACACAAGACCTTAATGTTGCTTTTCAAATTGGTCGTGAGCCGATTCGCTACGGCTTCGGCTATGGCAATCGCTTGCTTGTCTCAGGCAATGGTCCCGTGCTGGATTTCCTCAAAATCAATGCGAACTACGGCATTTTTCACTACTCTATGGTTCATGCCTCAACCGTTGGCAATTTCAGTTTCAACCGTGATGAGCGCTTCACGAAATTCTTTGCTATGCACAAACTTAAAGTCAGCGTGCCGAATTGGTTTTCTGCCACATTTGGCGACGTGATGGTCTACTCTGGCAGAGGCTTGGAAATCGCTTACCTTAACCCGATTATTTTCTACAAGTTTCTGGAGCAAGATGTGCTGCAAGACCGCGACAACTCTCTCATCTTCGTTGATACGCAAACGCACTTTTTCAAAAATTTCGAACTTCAGGGCACATTTATGATGGATGAAGCCCTGTCGTTTCAATTCTTTTCGCCCAATGAGTTTGTTACCGATAAATATGCATTTCAAGTCGGCGCCTATTGGTATGAAGCCTTTTGGATTCAGAATTTGTCTTTTGTTGTTGAATACACTTACATTCGCCCGTTCTTCTACTCACATATCAATCCGCGCAATGCTTTCACGGCAAATGGGCTCGCTGTTGGGCATCCGATTGGACCGAATGCTGATGAACTTTACTTGCGCCTGTCTTACAACGCGCTTGAAAATTTGCGTCTCAATTTTGAGTTTCGCTCAATCCGACGTGGGGAAAATATCTTCGATGAGCAAGGTAGGCTTGTAAAAAATGTCGGTGGCGATATTGACCTGACACACGGTCCTGACATTCCCTTACGCCGCGCCGCTCCATTTCTCGATGGCGTGCGCTTCAATGACTTGATTTTTACCGCATGGCTACGCTATGAGCCGCTCAAAAACTATGTGTTTGAATTGCGCTACAGTTACCAAGTTGAGCAACATGTTATGCTGGGCGTCTCTCGTCCGTTCAGTTTTGGCTTTTTGCGCTTTACAGCGGAGTATTAAGTTCCTTGTTTCTGATGTATCTTTGCAACTCAAAAAAACTGAACGATGCTGCAGTATAGCCTGACACCAAGAGCATTAAACCTCGGGCTACTGTGCCGTGTCGTTCTAGGTGCGACTTCGCACTGCGACTTTATGCCTAAGCAACTTGTGCTGTCGCTCTGATTCACGCTTTATGCTCAAACCCGAAACTAAGCAACGCCTGCTGACGCTCGTCATTGATTTTTTTGCCTTCAACTTTGCATTTCTTTGTTACTACACGGTTCGCAACACTGTTCCTTTTGCGGCTTTCACCGAGCAAGCCCCGATGCTGGTTTTGCCCATGCTCACGCTTAGTGTGTGTTGGATACTCATTTTTTGGCTCTTTGGTCTCTATCGTGATTGGCGGTTTAGTTCGCGCTACGAAGAAGCGGTTACCGTACTTAAAGCAATTACCTTCGGCACATTTCTGCTCTTCATTTTGATTTTTGCTGACGATATCGTTGAAGCTCAAGCGGCGGATTTGCCGCATAGCTATTCATCGCGTTTTGGGGCAGCACTCTACTGGCTCGTGCTTTGCTCCGTGATGCCTATTGGTCGCTTGGTGCAGCGCAGTTACCAGCGGCGACAACTTGTCGAGAAAGGCATTGGCAGGCGGCGCGCCGTTATCATCGGCACAGGACCTCGTGCTCTATCACTTGCCGCTGATATTGCGCATCATCCTGCACTTGGCTTAGATGTCGTCGGCTTTATCAAGGAGTGTCGCAATGCCACAGCACTGCCCGCCCGCACACTTGGTAGTTTAGACGACCTTGACGCTACACTTGCGTTACATCACATCTCTGAAGTGATTATCGCCGTACAATCTGTTCAGCACGATGAACTTCTGCGCATCATCGGTCGCTGTGAAGGCAAAAACATCGGCTTAAAAATTCTTCCCGATATGTACGATATTCTCTCTGGAGCTGCACGCACGACACAGATTTATGGCACACCGCTGATTGAACTTTCCTCACCGCCGCTGACTCCCTTTGCTGAAAACGTCAAACGCCTTTTTGATATCTCGGTCTCGCTTGCCGCTTTGATTTTTCTCTCTCCCGTCATGGCGCTTATTGCCTTTCTTGTCTGGCTCGATACAAAAGCCTCTCCGATTTACTCTCAAACTCGCATCGGGCTCTATGGCAAACCTTTCACGATTTACAAATTCCGCTCTATGCACAAAGATGCTGAAAACGGCGTACCGCAACTCACACAGAAAAATGATAGCCGCATTACAGCCTTTGGTAGATTTCTACGCAAGTATCGACTCGACGAACTGCCACAGTTTTGGAATGTGCTCATCGGGGATATGTCCATCGTAGGTCCTCGTCCAGAGCGTCCATACTTCGTGGAACAACTCAAAACCATAGCCCCACACTATGCACGCTTGCATCGCGTTCGTCCCGGTATTACAAGTTGGGGACAAGTTAAATTCGGCTACGCTTCAAACCTTGATGAAATGCTCGAACGCATGAAGTTTGATCTTTTTTATGTGGAGAACATGAGCCTATCGATGGACTTCAAAATTTTACTTGCCACGATTTATGTCATCTTCGCCGGGCGCGGACAATAACATATCACTACAGCAACTTCGGCAGCGAAGCAATTTCCTCTACTTTTCCTTCTTTCACCAGCAAAGTCTTAGCGGGAAGTTTTTCAGCGATATGGTAGTCATGTGTTACCACAATCGTTGTGATGCCTTTGAAACTAATGCGCTTTAAGAGCTGCATAATTTCAAGTGAGACTTGCGGATCCAAGTTGCCTGTGGGTTCATCAGCAAGCAAAATGTAGGGTTCGCGCACAATGGCGCGTGCAATTGCGACACGCTGCTGCTCACCACCTGAAAGATTCTTTGGCATCTCATTGCGTTTTTGTGCAAGCCCAACTTCAGAGAGTGCATCACTGACTTTTCTCGGAATCTCCTTTGGGCGCACGCCTGTTACCTCCAAGACAAATGCCACGTTTTCATACACACTGCGGTCTTCAAACAAACGAAATTCCTGAAAGACAATGCCTAAATTGCGCCGCAGGTAGGGAATCTGGCGTTTTCGGATTGTGCTTGAATTAAACTCACCGACTTGTACTTCGCCGCTATCTGGAAGAATGTCCATGTAGATGAGCTTGAGCAGCGAACTTTTACCTGCCCCGCTTGCACCGAGCACATAGAGAAATTCTCCGCGCCCGACTTCTAACGACAACCTATCAAAAATTTGTTTGTCACCAAACCGCAATGAGACATTCCGCAGTGAAATCATACACTTGAAACATGTTCAAACTTTTTGCGCTTCATTGCAATTCTACAAGCTAACAACGTTGCTTCAATAAAACTCCTTGGATTAGCGATGCCCTTACCTGCAATGTCAAATGCTGTGCCATGGTCAGGTGATGTGCGCACAATTGGCAAGCCGGTTGTAACATTCACGCCAGTCTCAAAGGCAAGCATTTTGAATGGAATCAGTCCTTGATCGTGATAGAGCGCCAGCACCGCATCAAATTCCTTGTAGCGCCTTGCTCCGAAGAAACCATCGGCTGCAAATGGACCTTCCACATTGAAGGTCTCTTTCAAGCGTTCTATTTCAGGCTGAATCCACTCTACTTCCTCACGCCCGATAACGCCACCGTCCGAGGCGTGTGGATTTAATCCTAACACCGCAATGCGTGGAGTAGCCACACCAAAGTCTTGCTTCAACGCCTTTGCAAGCGATTCAATCGATGTACTTAGCGCGCCTGATGTGCGGAGTTTCTCTGACACATCTTTGAGCGGCGTGTGCACCGTCGCTAATGCAACACGCAAGTTGCTTTGAGGGTCTACCAAAATCATTTGCGCTTTAGCATGCGGCTCTTTTTTGCGGCACAGATATTCAAGAAAATCCGTATGCCCTTGAAAGGAATAGCCCGCTTGCTGAATAGCTTGCTTGTGAATGGGTGCAGTTACCATTGCCTCTGCGCTTTGTGCAAGGCAAAGTTTTGCAGCAGTCTCAACGGCTTGCATGGCGACACGCCCAGCATCGGCTTGAATTTCTCCGGGTCGCGCTTTGACAAGACAAGACAAACTTAGGACATAGAGCGGCTCACCGTGTCTTTTCGGAGGAATCTCTTGCAGCGCTTCTACTTCTTGCATTAGCACATTGTAGCCTAAATGCTTGGCGTAGTACTTCATCATGCAGTATGAGCCTACCACGATGAATTGATGTTCGCTCTGACGTAGCGCCTCAAAGGCTTTGAGAATCAGTTCAGAGCCAATACCATTTGTATCACCTTGCGTCCAAAGTATGCGCATTCCTGAATCTCCTTGATTTTACAGGCGCTTGTAGGCAGTTGCAATCTCTTCATCTTTCAAGATGTTTCGTCTTGCCAGAAAAGAAAAAATCGGGGAAATCAGCAGCAATACTGCGCCCAGTTGCGGCACGTGTGTTACACTTGTTGAACCTAGTTTTGCCTGCAATGCCAGCGCAGCGCCCACGCCGAAAATTAAGGTTGCAAGTTCTATTCCCGCCGAGAGCAGCGCTAGTTTTGCTTGCAAGAGCCGTTTGTTAAAAAGCGCTATCGTAACCAGCGGCAGCAGCACAGCCACCACCACACCTGCGTTGAATAGCCAGAACAATGTGCCCATAGATAAGCTCTTGCCAAAACTGCCAAAGCCGTATAGCATCATTGGTGCAGTATCCTCACTAGGGAAATCGTATTTCCAGAACGGAACTGCGCCGATATTGAGCATAGCGCATAGCGCTGCAAGCAAAAGATAAAGCGTTTGAATGCGTGCTAGCATTGTTTTCTATGAGTTTGTGTTTGAACTGATGTTTGGCAGACTGTCATTTCGTGCCGTCCATTTTGCCTCAACTTTGCGAAGTCCCCACACTGTCAGATGTGCGGTTAGCACACCGACCAGCGCGCCTGCTAAGATGTCAATTGGAAAGTGTGCGCCTACATACACTCGTGAAAGTGCAATGATGACAGCCACACCGTAGAAACTGGCTCGTACTCCCCAAGCAAAGCGCGTACATAACAAAGCCAAACTATGCGCTACCGTAAAGGCGGTTTGCGAATGCCCCGATGGAAACGAGTGTGCATACAATGGCTCAAACATTACATTGATGCTTACAAGCCCAGCTTCTAACTCGCGTTGATAAAACGACAGCGGTCGTGGTGCATCAAAGAGCAGTTTCGCCTGTGTGACAACAATACCGCCGACCACGCCTGCTGCAAACAAATAGCCAAAATTCTTCCAGAAAAATTTACGGTCGTAGAAAAAAAGCACAATCATAGCCATCGGAAGCAGCACATAGCCATTTCCTAACTGTGTTGTGTAGCCTAACCACAGGTCGTTGATAGGATGTTTCATCGCATTGTTGATGAAAAAGAAAATCTCTGTATTTGCGCGCTCAATAAGTTCTGGCATAGCTTATGGTTGGGTTGCCGTGTTTTCTGAGATTTTCACGCCGCTGAGATTTTCTTGGACTGCTGCAGCATTGCGTTTTAGTCGACGTAGCCCCGTTCGGAATACAGGTGTTTCGCCGAAGATGCGTCTGAAACTTGATTTCGTCATCTCTAAAATGTCTCGTTCAGACAGCGCTTCAAGTTCTGGCTTTGGTGCAAATTCCAAGAGTTGTGTTGGCTTTGAAAATCGTGTCCATGGACAAACCTCTTGGCAAATGTCGCACCCGAACAACCACTCGCCTAACATTGCTTTTTCTTCTTCTGTAAAATTTCGCTTCAATTCAATTGTAAGGTAGGAAATACATTTTCTTGCATCGACTTGATAAGGCGCAACAATTGCTTTTGTGGGACAAAGGTCAATACATGCAGTGCAGGTGCCGCAGTAATTTTTTGATAACGGAGCATCTACATCAAGCCTACAATCGAGTAGCAAACTTCCGATGAAAAAGTATGACCCAATTTCACGGTTAATCAGATTAGTATGTTTGCCTATCCAGCCTAAGCCTGCGCGTGCTGCCCATGCTTTGTCGAGCATCGGTGCTGAATCTACAAACGCCCGCCCATTGACTTCACCCACCAGTTCAGTGATGTAGTCAAAGAGCTCAAGCAGTTTTTGTTTGAGGATAACATGATAATCAGTGCGTGTTGCATAAATTGATAGGCGTCCACGCACGAATTCAGGTTTATCTCTCTGCGTCTTCTCTTCTTTGTGTGCCTCGTTTTCGGGGACTGCTCCGTTATGTTCTTGGCGATGCTTGGGGTTTTCATTTTTTGTAAGTGTATAGTAATTTGCAATAACAGAAACAATACTTCGACACTCCGGCATTAATTTTTTCGGGTTAATGCGCTTGTCAAAGTTTTCTTCCATGTAATGCATTTCGCCGTGCATGCCCGCCTTGAGCCAAGCTTCCAATCGTCTCGCCTCTTCGACAAGTTCCTTTGCTTCACTGATGCCAACCGCTGAAAAGCCTAAGGCACGCGCACGCTGTTTAATTTTTTCTGCAAGTGTCATTTAGCAAAATAAAAAAAGCGTCTGGGTTTGTAACAAACGCAGACGCTTTCCATAAAATTTTATGTAATGCTATGGCTATCTAATCTCAATCTCACGGATATTACCGTTCGCATCTCTGAGTTTGATGATAATGCGATCATTCAGTTCCGCTAACACTCGGCGTGCTTCATCAAGTTCTTCAGGCGTGGCTTGACGCACTTGCACTTGACCATTGACCACTTCACCGATTTGCCCGGCACCCACATCTTGCATCACAGTTCCATCTAGTAATCCAAACGACGCTGAGCCTTCCAAAATCAGTAAACTGTTTGGGCTAAAGTATCCCGACGTGCCTTTGATAGACGCGACGGAAGTTGGTGAGACGAAGCGAAACTGCTCGTTAGCACCTTGCTTCTTGATATTGAAGCCAACTTTTCCGAGGTTCAACTCAATGGTTTTATTCATCGCATTGGTTTTGTCTTTATCGCCGCGCACAACGATTTGAGAACTTTCTGCGACGCGCACCACAGAGTTGTCAGCAAATTTCAAAATTGAGAAGGACTGTTCGCCCGTGCGCACTTGTGTGCCAGAGTTGAGTTGCTGCCCGCGTTGCACGCCTCTCCATGCTTCTTGCTTTTCACGCGCTTCGACAATTTTGACAGCTTTGATGACCAGTGCGACACCCTCTCCTTCAGCTTTGGGCTTTTCACTTGCTGTGCTTGCACCTGCAACACAGAAGGCAATAAGTCCTAAAATTATTGTCTTTAGCGTTCTCTTTCTCATTTGTAAATCCTCCTTTGGTTATCTTGGGGTTCTGCGACGCAATTCGTTGAGTAATGTTCTTGCGTCAAGGCTATTCTGGTAGAGCGTTCCATTAGACACGCCTGTCCAACTTACAAAAGTTGAGCCATCAAGTCCTTGAACGCCATATTTGTCTTTAAGCAACTGAATGAGTTCTGAGAGCAGTTGGCTATCCACACCGCTAATTTTGAAAGAATATACGGGTGAGACTGCAAGTGGTGATGTACCTGCAAATGCAACTTCTGCAAAAGACTTAACTTGCCAGTAGACTGTTTTTCCGGGTGTCAGTGGGCGCACGACGCGTCCGAGTGATGTTGAACCGCCGCTGGGAAATTGATAGCTGGGCACGCGCACACGTTCTTTGACATTAGGGTTCGGATGCGGGCTATTTTCTTCATTGAAGCGCTTGCCACTACCTTCTTCAGTATCATCAGTCCACACAGTGATTTCATATTCCGGCGCATCACCTTGCCAGAGGAAAAATGGCAATACCGAACTGACTTCTTCTTGCGGGGCATCGCTGCTAACTTGCGTACCGGGACTAATAAGTTGTACAAAACCTGTTGGATTTGTCAGTGTGAAGACAATTGCGACGGTGTTGCTTTCATTGCCATTTTGGTCTACCAGTGTCCATTCCAGTGAGTAGACGCCTGCTGGCAGTTGTGACGGTACATTTGTCACTCCTCCTACTGTCGTATTTACTCCTGCAAGTGTCCTTATCGCACTCTCATCTATGTTGAATCCTCGTGGTGCCCAGAGACTTGAGGGGATTTGGTTGCTTGTCAGGCGCAGCGATCCTTGTGGAAGCGTGCGCGGAGGGACATTGCTTGATAAGCCGCGTGCAATTTCTACACCATTTTTGCGGAACACAAAACGCAGCTGTAGTCCGACAATATCGCGCCCTGAGTTGTTATTAAGGCTAATGAAGAAAAGGTCAATACCAGTAGGCGAGGCGCCTGTCTCTGGGTTCAGTGCAAGAATATCGCCCGTACGGACAATTTGCGGATTGCCAATCCTAGCTCCGCTCACACTCACGCCCGCAGGGAACTGCGCCATCGCCGTCCCTGCGACACAGAGTATCAATGCCAACAAAAGAAATTTTGCGTATCGCATCATTTTCACTCAAATTTTGAAGTTTAATAAAACAGCTACAGAGCGATGACAGGATTTTTTTTACCATGCGAGTATACTTCTTTTTTCTTTTTCTTTCTGTGATAAGTATCACGCACGCCTTTTGGCATCACTTGGTTTGTTTTGCTAATTGAATCCGCTGTCCTGCCCTTCTCTTTTGCTCAATTTCAAATCTACACTGATTTAGTGGCGTAGCCAACTGTATTTTCATTTATTCATTCGTCGATAAACTTGCGCACCGCAAAGAAACTTCCTAAGAAGCCTAATGTTGCCCCAGCCATGATTAAGGTTACATAAAGCGGCAGCGATGCAGGTTTAAGTGTTGAGTAAATTTCTGGAGAAATCCTTGAGAGCAGCAGCATCAGGAGCGCTAGCAGCGCGGTTGAGAGTGCTCCGCCTACGGCACCTTGAAAAATACCTTCCAAGAGAAATGGCATTCTGATGAAATTGAAAGTTGCACCGACAAGTTTCATTGTACGAATCATTTCGCGCTTGCTGTATATGGCTAAGCGTATCGTGTTGGAGACAAGCGCCATAGAAGCCAGCGAAATCAACACCCCTAATCCTGCTGTTATGAGAAACAACATGCGTGCATTACTATCAACGCTTGTGAGTAATTCTCTATTGTATCGCGCTTCTAATATACCTTGATATTGCGATGCTGCATGCGCAAATCTCTCCAGACTATCGAGCGTCGCATATCCCGGTTTGAGATTGACTTTGATAGACTGTGGGAGCGGATTCATGCCCAAAATCTGTTCAATTTTCTCGCCAAACTCCTGCTCAAAGATCTTTGCTGCATCTTCTTTGGAAATGTAGCTGACTTTGGCGACAGCTGCACTTTTGCTCATCTCATCAGCGATAGCTTTTGCGTCAGCCATTGAGACCGATTCACTGAGGAAAAACTCGACTTCTACACGGCTGCGAATTTCTTCGAGCACACGTGTGGCACTCTGTGCTAAAATTAAAAATACACCTGCGAGCACCAGCGCTACAGCAATCGTCAGAATTGAAACCACTGTGGAGAGTTTTGCCCTCTGAAACCCAGAAAAACTTTCTTTGAGAATGTATGAGACATTCATGGCGTTTTGCTGCAAGCCATTTTTCAGCCTTACAAGTTGTACATCACACTACTCGATTTTACGCTGCAAAAACCATCTTTCGCCGATGTTGAGCGCCGCGCCAATTCGGAAGATGTTTTCTTGAATGAGATTATTTTCTTTTGTACCGCGCAGTGCATAGTGTAAGTAGATATCGAGGCAAGAAGATTCTGCGCTCAATGGAATGCCCATTCCAAACGTGATACCCCACTCATTGATGCCAATGCCATCCACTTGTAAATTTGTCTGGTGATAATAGCTGCCCACACGATAGGCTATGCGAGAGAAGATATTGCTGCGCGTTTCTGTGCTGGGAATAATTTCTACGCCCAGTGCAATACGCATCGCATTGCGTTGCAGTTCGTTTTGGCGACCAAAGTAACTCACGCTTGACCAATCTTGCATCAAAACGTCAGCGGCTATGGTGTAGTTTGCATTGCCCTTGTAGGCGACAGCCATCACAAGCGAACTTGGTAATTTCGCTTCTCCATCTACTACGGTCAGGGTATCGCGCGCTTGAAATTGTGCATTGCCTAAGTTTTTGGTGAGTATGGTTTGGCGTGTGCCACGCAGCGTTGTTGCTGTGGTTAGTGCAGCACCCAGCATGACTTGATCTGATGATGTAAAAATGCCTTGCTTAGAGCTATAGGCTGCACCCAGCGTGAAGGTTGTGCCTGCTAGTCTATCTTCAAAATTAATTGCAGAGTCAACAAACTCGAATGTGTCAAAGATCTGCTCTGAGCCTTGCGTACTGGCGCCAAAGATGAAATTGATTGCACCGCCCAGTCGCATTGTACCCCAGTTTTCATCTTTGAATGGAATCACACCGATAGCCACCGGGACACGATTTAATCCACCTAATCCAAAGTATGAAAAGCTGTAATTTACCGTGTCGCCTGTAGTTGGAGCCACAGTGAAGTCGCGCTGCGTTTGCTTATAGTTGATGCGTGAGTAAGGCAGAATACCTGTAGAAATCGCTACTCTTGCATTCCAGATTGGGATGGCTAAACTTGCTCCTTCAAAGCCGGCGACCACTTGGTAGCCCGAGGTTTGAGTTGTGCCTGCAAGATATCCGATGTAGGTAAAATCGCCCGAGATACGCGCTTGGTCAATTGCCGTCAGCATGGCGGGATTTGCACGATTGATGTAGAGCGGGTCCGGAAGGGCGCTGCCTGCAAAGCCCATCCCTGCCATTTGTGCCGTCATCGGTGTTCTTAATTCACCGATACCAAACCGTGAGTAAAGCGACCCGCCCTGCGCAAACACTGTGCTTGACGCGCAGAACATCAGTGCGATGAAAAAGAGCTTGTTTTTCACGACCCCGATTACTTTCCAGTTTTAGTGAACCAGCCTCCCGATGCGTGTCCAGCGAATTGAAGCCAGTTTATCCCACACTCGGAAGAAACTCATATCTGGATCCCAAGACCAATATATGATCAGTGCAGAGCCCACGATATGTGAGTGTGGCACAAAACCCCAGTATCGGCTGTCTAAACTGTTGTCTCGATTGTCGCCCATCATAAAGTAGTAATCTTGTCTAATCTCGTATTCATTTGTGGGCTTGCCATCTACATAGACTTGTCTGCCCATGATTGAGGCGGTGTGTCCTTCATACTCCAAGACGAACTTGTATGTCTGGAAGTTCTCTGGTGTGAGTGTAATCTTTTCGCCTTTTTTAGGAATGTACAGCGGTCCAAAGTTATCCTTATTAAAAGACGAATACAGCGGAAAGATGTTCATTTCGGCTTGTCCCGCTGGCATAGGTTGTGTGGAGAGAAACTTTCCTTCGGGCGGCAAAGCAAACTCTGCACCATCTACGAAGACTTTGCGGTTTTTGATTTCAATCGTTTTGCCTGCCGTTGCCACGCAGCGCTTGATGTAATTGACGTCTTTATCACGCGGATACTTAAAGACGACAATATCACCTTGCTCGACTTCTTTGAAGCCGGGCAGGCGGTAGTCTGTAAACGGCACAACTGCACCGTAAATGAATTTATTGACCAAAAGAAAATCCCCAGCCAGCAAGGTATCTTCCATTGAGCCAGTTGGGATGCGATAAGCCTCAATGACAAATGAGCGCAAGATAAAGGCTGCAATACCTGCAAAGATGAGCGCTTCGAGCCATTCACGCGACTTGCTTTTCTTTACAGGTTGGCTCGTGGCTTTTTGCCCATTGAGAATTTCGCCTGCTTTACTTGCCGAGCGCTGCCGCTGAGCGTCGGGCTTTTTTGTTTTTGCTTTTGCCGTCGACACGTTGCGTAAGATTAAATTTTTCAAAACGGTCTTAGTCGTCATTGACACTCAAAACTGCAAGGAAGGCTTCTTGCGGAACTTCTACTCTGCCAACCTGTTTCATTCGTTTTTTACCTTCCTTTTGTTTTTCTAAGAGCTTGCGCTTGCGTGAGATATCACCGCCATAGCACTTTGCCAGCACATTCTTGCGCATAGCGCCAATGGTCTCGCGTGCAATAACACGGCTACCGATTGCCGCTTGAATTGCCACTTCAAACATCTGGCGCGGAATCAGCTCTTTGAGTTTGGCGCAAAGTTTTTTGCCCCACTCATAACTCTTGCTACGATGCACAATCATTGAAAGCGCATCGACAGTCTCACCATTGAGTAGAATGTCAAGTTTGACAAGGTCCGACTCGCGATAGCCAATCGGCTCATAATCCATTGAAGCGTAGCCTTTGGAGATCGATTTTAGCTTATCGTAGAAGTCAAAGATGATTTCAGAGAGCGGAAATTCGAATTTCAGATCCGCGCGCGTTGAATCCAGATACTGCGTGTCTTTGTATTCACCGCGTCGCTCCATTGCAAGTTTCATGATGTTGCCAATATACTCCGTTGCCGTGATAATCTGCGCGCGAATATACGGCTCTTCAATATGCTCAATTTTACCTGCATCGGGCATCTTGGCAGGATTATCCACCAAAATTTTTTCACCGCTCGTAGTATAGACGATATACTCTACATTTGGTACAGTCGTGATAATGTTCATCCCGTACTCGCGTTCCAAGCGCTCTTGCACAATTTCCATGTGCAGCAATCCTAAGAATCCGCAGCGAAATCCAAACCCTAACGCCACAGAACTCTCTGGCACATACACCAGCGAGGAATCGTTGAGTGAGAGTTTATCAAGTGATTCACGCAACTCTTCAAAATCTTCGGTGCTGACTGGATAAATTCCACTGAAGACCATCGGTTTGACTTCCTTGTATCCAGCCAGCGGTTCTGACGCAGGATTGTCGACAGTCGTTACCGTATCCCCGACTTTGGTATCCTTAACATCTTTAATGGAGCAAATCAAGTAGCCCACGTTGCCAGTCTCAAGTATGTCAGTCGGCTGTTTCTTCAAGCCTAAGACGCCAATTTCTTCCGCCGTGTAAGTTTTGCCACTTGCAAAGAAGCGCACCTTATCGCCTTTGCGCAAGACGCCATCGACGATGCGGATGTAAGCAATCGCGCCACGATAGGCATCAAAGACCGAGTCAAAAATCAATGCTCGTAATGGCTTATCGATATTGGCTTTTGGCGCTGGAATTCGTGCCACTACCGCTTCCAAAATATCCTCAATTCCAATGCCTTCTTTTGCTGATGCTAAAATGATTTCTTCATCTTTTGCCCCAATCAAATCATGAATTTGTGCTTTAACTTTGGGCAAATCCGCAGAAGGCAAATCAATTTTGTTGATGACAGGGATAATTTCAAGTCCAGCGTCAATTGCCAGATAAAGGTTAGCAATTGTTTGCGCTTCGACGCCCTGCGCCGCATCGACCACCAGCAAGGCACCCTCGCACGCCGCAAGTGAGCGTGAAACCTCGTAGGTAAAGTCCACGTGCCCGGGCGTATCAATGAGGTTTAGTGTATAGGTCTCGCCATTTTTGGCTTTGTAGTGCATTTGAATCGCATGGCTTTTAATCGTAATCCCACGCTCTCGTTCCAAATCCATATCATCGAGCACTTGGTCCATCATCTCGCGTTTTGAGATCGTGCCCGTTACCTCAAGCAATCTATCCGCCAGCGTAGATTTACCGTGATCAATATGGGCGATGATGCAGAAGTTGCGAATTTTATCCTGCGATAGCGTTGTTTTCGCAAGATGTGCAAGCGATTGAACTGCGCTCATGTCTTTGCAAGGCTGTGAAAATTGTCTGGCTTCCAAATAACTTTCAATATAACGAAATCTGTTTCAATTTTCAGGCTTTACATTTTGCTTTGCATCCATGCACCATAGCGCATTTTCTGACGCGCTTGCTCGTATGTTGCTGTAAATGCGTATTGATTTCTTTAACGCTTTAACATCAACCGCTAATCTCAAGCGCTAATCTACACATGTCACACATGAAACACTTTCGTTGGACACTCCTTGAAGCCGATCAAGAAAAAGTTTCGGCACTTATGCGTGCTATTAATGTGAGCGAGCCAATTGCAAGAGCCTTGTATCATCGTGGTATTTTTACTTACGAAGATGCCAAGCAGTTTTTTTGTCCTTCGCTCGAGCACCTTCACTCGCCCTTTGAAATGGCAGACATGGCAAAAGCTGCACGACGGCTCTCCGACGCTCTTGACTGTGGTGAAAAAATTATGATTTATGGCGACTACGACGTGGATGGCACCACAGGAACATCACTGCTAGTGCTGTTTCTACGTGAGCTTGGCGCCGATGTGATGTTCTATGTCAACGACCGCTTTAAGGAAGGCTATGGTGTATCGCGCTCAGGTATTGAGTATGCACATCAGCAGGGTGTTTCGCTCATCATTTCTGTCGATTGCGGTATCACCGCCTTTGAGCCCGCAGAGTACTGCAAATCTCTTGGCATTGACTTTATTATTTGCGACCATCATGAATCGAGCGATGAACTCCCCAATGCATTTGCGGTTCTCGACCCCAAGCAACCCGGCTGTAACTACCTTTTCAAGGAGTTATCCGGCTGCGGAGTTGCTTTCAAACTTGCTGAAGCGCTCTGCTATGTGCGTGGCTTGGACCTGAATTTAGCACGGAACTATCTAGATTTGGTTGCACTAGCGATTGCTGCCGATATTGTCGACGCCGTTGGTGAAAATCGGGTGTTACTTGCGGCAGGGATTGAGCGCACACAGATCAATCCACGCCCTGCACTGCGTGCGCTGGCTAAATGTGCAGGCTTATCGCTTTCGAGCTTTACAGCTTCTTCTGCAGTCTTTACGATTGCGCCACGCATTAATGCAGCTGGTCGGCTCGATCATGCTCGGCAAGTCATTGAACTGCTCACCACACCGAATGAAGAACAGATAGAACATCTTGCACTCTCACTTGACGAACTCAACACACAACGCCGCAGTCTCGATCAGCTTATCACAGAAGAAGCCATTGAAGAAGCCTCTCGCTTGCTTCTGACTTATCCTTCTTCAATTGTGCTTTACAAGCCTGATTGGCACTTGGGGGTTGTCGGCATTGTTGCCTCGCGCGTGGTAGAGCACTTCTATGTCCCCACCATCATTCTGACGGAGTCTAATGGCGTGCTGAAAGGGTCGGCGCGCAGCGTGCCGGGGTTTAATCTGTACGATGCAATTGCTGCCTGCAAAGCACATCTCATTCAGTTTGGCGGGCATGCCGCAGCAGCCGGTCTTTCGCTTTCGATTACATCGCTAGAAAATTTTCGTGCAGCTTTCGAGCAAGTTTGTGCAGAGCGGCTTACTTTCGAGCAACGCATACCTGAAATTCGAATTGACGCAGAACTTAAGCTAGAGCAAATTACGCCAAACTTTTTGAAGGTGCTTAAACGCTTTGAGCCATGCGGTCCGGGAAACCTTCACCCGGTTTTCTTAACGCGAGGGCTCAAACAGACCTGTCAAGCACGATTGCTCAAAGAAAAGCACCTTAAACTTAACCTTGCTACATCGCAAAGTCAAGTTTATGACGCTATCGGTTTCAATTTGCATCGCTATCACGACCTTGTGAAAGACCGTAGTTGCACATTAGATATTGTCTACTCGATTGAGGAAAATACTTACAATGGAAACACTACTGTGCAACTGCGCTTGCGTGATTTGCGCGCAAGTCGCTCATAAATCGGTGAGTGTTTTTGCGGGCAGCGCTTTTGCGGGCTCTTGAAACTTTGCTGTACATTTAAGCACTGTGGGCTTACCTTTCGTGCCTGCTGCTCACAGTGCTTTTCCTTTCTACGCTAAAGTGCAATTTCTTTACGGTCAAGACCTACCACTCTTACTTGAGAGTAAAGCGGATTGGAATCACCATGGCACTTTTGACCGGCTTGCCTTTGATGCTTGCCGGCACAAACCGTGCTTCTTCGGTGATCACACGCACAACTTCGGCATTGAGCAAGGGATGCGCACTCTTGAGCAAACTAATTTGCATGACGTATCCCGATTCATCGACATAGACTTTTGCTACCACCTGTCCTTCAATTCGTGCTCGCTCAGCAGTAAATGGATAGATCACCTTTTTGTAGAGGCTTTCAATGCCACCTACGATTTCAATTTCTTTATCAGGCACTTCAATATTAGATTCGACTTTCGCAATTTCTTCTGCGCTTCTCAAGGCTTCTAGAAGGCCAGCATCGTTTGAAATTGCGCTCACTTCAATATCGCGTGCGACATTATACTGCGGCGCTTCACTTTCCTGCGGCTTGCTCTTATCGCTGGTTGGATTAGCTTTCACAACAAGTTCCGGTGCTTCACCGAGCTTGATGTCCATTCGTTTTGTTACAGCCGAAGCTACTGCGATTTCAGATTTCCATTCCGGGAAACCGCGCCGCTTGACACGCATCTCATAGCCGCCCTCTTGCACTCCCAAGAACACATAGTAGCCTTGACCGTTTGAAATTGCAGCTTGTGCGCCCGGTACATTTTTTCCAATCAGGGAGACAGTTGCCCCGCTGACAGGTTCGCCACGCTCATCTACCACTCGTCCAATAACTCGACCTTGCGCTAAAGCGACACTGCTCACTGTAAGGTATATTGCAACGGCGCAAAACAGCGCTTTCTTTTTCATATTTTTGTTTCCTATGTTGTAAGTTGCTTGAAATGATAGACTCGATGATAGATAATGTACTAGTATAATTGTAAAGTGAAATTTAACTATTTTTTAACACTTTGCGCAAGTGAGCACAAAAAATTTTTTGTTGCATCAGTCTTTCGTTATGCTGCCACATGCCACCATCGCCTACTGGGATTTGAGATTTTCTCCAAAACGAGATTCATTTACTGCTTGCTTTCGCTCTTGGCACGATGTTTGCTTTATGATATCTTCTGTGAGACTATCATGCGTTGGTGCGCTTATAGATTTGTTCCTGCGCATCTTTTTATGCTTTTTTGGTACATGCTTTTTGAACATCTCTGACTAAGTTAGTTTAGTTTTTATACATTTCTTTGTATGTTTTTCTACAACTCTTAAACAAA
Source organism: Candidatus Thermochlorobacter sp. (assembly GCA_046291735.1). GTDB lineage: Bacteria > Bacteroidota > Chlorobiia > Chlorobiales > Thermochlorobacteraceae > Thermochlorobacter. Next base: position 423,180 of record JBKBSK010000002.1, read on the forward strand.
ATGCTGCAAGGCAACTCTAGGAGGTCAAAACAATGGCAAAAGACAAATTTCAATTCTCACCGAGCATTACAGATAGCGAATTCTTGATGGAGATTTATGATGCCGTCGGCACAGCCATTTGTGTCACGGATGAGCATGGCTATTATGTGGAAGTCAACAAAGCGTATTGCGAACTCTATGGCTACACGCGAGAAGAACTCATCGGCAAATCTTTCACGATAGTCTTGCCTGAATCGATGCGAGAAAAAGGTCAGCAGATTCATGATGCTTTTATTGCCGGCGCGCCTGAAATGGCTGACGAGTGGAAGGTGATGCGCCGTGATGGCACGCTGCTCGATGTTTATGTTGTGCCATCATTGATGATTCGTAAGGATGGTACGCGTTGCAAAGTTACCGCAGTTACCAACATCACGGAGTATAAGAAGATGAAGGAACTGGCGCGTCTTTCAGGCGAAAGTGCCAGTGTCGTAAAATCTTAGCGTTCTTCGATACAACTTTGAAAGACAAGGCATCTTACCACATCGTAAAGATGCCTTTTTCTTTTGTTGTGAGGTAGAACTCTGCTCAGACGCTTTGATTTTTGCTTTTCGTCCCTTGCGTTTTGCTGGAGTGCAAGGTCTCAAAGGCAAGTATCAGTGCAGGTTTAAGTTCCCCCGGCGTTTCCGTGGTGTGATAATAGGCGCGCTCGAAGAACAGGCCTGACGGTGGCGCGGTCAGTTGTGCTGGGCGCTGCGACTTAGTCTCAAAAAAACTCTGCACTTCTGCCAGTGACAATTTTCCACGTCCAACTTCTACTATCACACCCACAATCTGGCGCACCATTTTCCAGAGAAAATGCGAGCCCCAAAAACGCAGTAAGATGAGTTCGCCACACTCTTTGAGTTCAATTGGAGCAAGCAAGACCTTGGTTGATTTTTCTTTGCTGTCGTCAGCGGTGAAGGATTCAAAGTTTTGCATTCCCGCAAAGAGCACGCTGGCTTGGCGCATTGCATCGATATTGAGGCTATCTTTGACCCACCACACGAAGCGTTTGCCGAAGGCAGTGCGTCGCCGTGAGATTTGATAGATGTAGCTGCGTGCCACTGCGCTATGGCGCGCATGGAAAGCATTTGGTGCTTTTTCAAGATGCAAGACATGAATATCGGGCGGCAACTCATCATTGATTTTGAGTTGCAAGATGTCTGGCGGGATGCGAGTTTCGCACTCAAGATGCGCAATTTGGCATAGAGCATGTACGCCAGCGTCAGTGCGTCCAGCGCCTTGCAGGTCAATTTCACGCTCTGGCAAAATGCGCTTTAGCGCTTCAAGGAGTTCACCTTGCACAGTACGCGCATGTTTTTGCACTTGCCAACCGCTGTAGCGTGTGCCTTCATACTCAATTTCTAATTTGAATCGCATCGCTGCATGGTATGCTGTGTTTGTGATTTATGTGATTGTGTTCCAGTGCTGTGTGCTAACGCACAACAAGTGCATATTTTCTGAAACTAATTTTTATCCGTGCAGTTTCGATAGGGTAACGGCGTAACACATCTAACTTTCGGCATTTGAACATTTGATGTATTGCAGCCCTTCATTGTCCAAGTTGTCTGAAATCATTAAACTTATCACAACTATGTACATGCTCAATACGCTCATCAGTCACAAGTCCGGTATGCGTGTCAATGTAAAAATCACTTCCCCAACCGATTTCTATTTCGATAATCTCGCTTCGTCAGAAATTAACGGCACACTTTCCATTGTTGTGGAACTCGAGAAAAAACTGCCGGGGTATTTGGAGAAAGCAATTGTGCTTCAACTTGATACGGAGGTTTGGATTTCAGGCACGTTCGGTTCATCTCTTTTGCTTCAATGTGATTCAGAACATGCAACGATACGCTTGCTTCAAGGCAAATCGAACTGGGCACATGTCTATCTCATTCCACACGCGTTTGTACCGACACGTCAAGGTATTTACGAGGATATCAATCTTGTTTTCATCGGACGCGCAATGGTTGTTCCACTTTCTTCGATTGTTGATTCATGATGCGCATTTCTGATTCTACTCTCTCAATGATGATCGCTCATGCTCAAAGCACTTTTCCTGAAGAGTGCGGCGGACTTTTGCTTGGCACGCTGTCAGAGCACTCTGGCGAGCAGGTTCTGACCGTCATTGAAGCCCTTCGGCTTGAGAATGTGCGTTTAGAGTCACGACACAACCGCATTGAAATCAACCCTCTTGATTATGCTAAAGCCGAGCGCTACGCAATGAAAAAACATCTTGGGGTGTGGGGCTTTTATCACTCTCATCCTAACGCCGCCGCCATACCTTCTGAATTCGACCGCCAGCACTTTCCTTTCACAAACTGGTGGTATCCGATTGTAAGCCTCACAGGCTCAGGCGATGTGCGCGTACGCTGTTGGAAACTCTCTGAAGCACGCGACCGCTTCACTGAAGAAGTCATTGAACGTCTGCCTGTTTTTCATGGGTAAGTGTTTTTGACTTCCCTTTCTTGACTATGTGCTTTGGGCTTTTTGGCATCCAGTCTGGACAGCGGTGCTGCTCTCACAGCAACTGCTCTACACTTACTCATGTTTGGGCGCTCAATTCCACATCATCACGACAAGGAACTTTGACTTTTGCCAGAAGGCCTGCGGGTCTTTGATTTTTAGCACACTTTCCTTTTCGGTAACGGACGCCAGTTCGTATGAGTTGGAGCTATGTGTGGTCAAAATCTTGATTTGATAGACATTTCGTGGAATTGAGATTTCTTTTGCCTCGTTGATATCAATTTTCTTGAACTTTGAAGCATCAAAATCCTGCGTGGTTGTGATTGTACTTCCAATGCCGATGATACCCCCTTTGTATTCCAGAATACCCTTTTCTCTGAGATTATTTTCCGTATCTACGATATAGTAAGCTGAGCGCAAGCTTTTTTCTTGTTCTTGGATGATACCTTCTTTCTCTTGCATAGAGCTTGTGAGCGTGGCGACTTGGATATTCAGCCGCGCCACTTCTTCTTTCAGCATTGAAATTTCCTTGTCTTTCTGCACCACCGTCTCTTGGAGTACCTGCACCATTCGCTCCAAATTCTTTATCTTACCTTGGTATCCTTTTACCTTCGCTTGGAGTTCTTGCAGTTTCTTGCGGTTCTCCACCATTGCTACTTCGAGGTCCTGAATCCCACTTATGATTTGAGCCTTGACGGCTTGGCTATTCTCTCTCTGCCTTGTCTCTACATCGCTTGCAGTCTTGGTTACCACAGCCTGTTTTTCTCGCACGCTGTTTAGGCTTTCTTGTATTTCGCTCATCGCTGCCAAAATTTCGTCAATTTGACGCTGTTTTTCTTCGCTTTCAGCCTGTACTTGTACTTTCTCCCTTTCAAGCTGTTGGATTTTCTCTTCCATTTCTTTGTTGGAGCAACCAAACAGCAGAACTGCTAAGCATAGGCTAAGAATTAATGGAAACTTTACCTGCATGTCAGCGACTATGCGCATTGCTAGCCTTCTCATTCTTTTGATTGGTATTACGAGATTTATCTGAGACTTGCTAATATAACAATCCTTTCGCCATTTTAGCAATACTTTTTTTCGGTCTTGATTCCAGTCAAAAACAATGCAGTAAAGCACAGTGAGAGCGCTTAGTTCATATTACAGTTGATATTTTGTAATCTACACTCTCTCATGGTATTTTTGCTTTGCTTGATAGCAACATCAATCCAAAATTTGCAGCATCATCTTTCCAAAAGTTTTTTTATCAATTTTTATCAATGTCAAACTTCATTTCTAAGGGATTTCGTGCTACAAGTCGATTTTTGCGTCTCGAGTGGGCATTTTTCAAAAATTGTCTAACTCGTGATATTCAATATCGTGGAAATTTCTTTTTGGTGTTTCTCATGGATATTATTTGGTATGCTGTGAATTTAGGCTTTTTTGAAGTGATTTATCTCAATACTGCTACGATTGCTGGATACACTCGAAACGATGTATTTTTCTTTATGGCTACTACTTTTGTGATTGATGCAATTGATATGACTTTTTTTGCCTCTGGAATCTGGCAAATCAGCGATTTTATTCGCAAAGGTGAGTTTGATTTAATTCTTTCTAAGCCTGTTTCGCCGCTGGTTTATTCCACAATGCGTTATGTGTCGTTTGGCTCGCTATTAGACCTTATTTTTGCACTTGGCTTGCTTACTATCGCCTTTTTCAATCTTGATGTATCTCCAACTGCACTTGATGTTCTGGCTTACACTGTTTTAGCTATTTCAGGCTTAATTGTGATGTATTCTATCCAAGTCTTTTTTGCTGCGTTAGGATTTATTTTCGTCAATGCATCGACAGGCTTGCAGTGGGGATTTCATCATCTATATCAACTTGCTATGCGTCCTGAAGCGATTTACAAAGGTATCATGCGATTCTTTTTGCTCTATCTCTTGCCCATGATTGTCATTTCCTCTGTGCCAGCTACAATGATTCTTCGTGGATTTGATGCACAAACTTTCCTCACTTGTATTGCAATTAGTGTCATCGCACTTTTTGCAACCAGACAGTTTTTTTATTTTGCTTTAAGTCGCTATGAAAGTGCATCAAGCTAATTTTGTTTTTAGATATTTCTATTTACTCTTTTCTACTTCTTTATCTTTTCTTAAAATGAGATTAACTTTTCTTTCACTTGTTTTCCTCCAAATGCTTTTTCTAACTCAGAATTTATTTAGCCAGATGCATGAGCGCAATTCCATTCTGTTTTCTCCGCAGTGGGCGCGTGGTGCTGTGTTTTATCAAATTTTCCCTGAGCGATTTCGCAATGGTGATCCAAACAATGATCCTGCACACGACAAATCTTCTCCAACTGCCAAAGCACACCGCTGGACCAGTGATTGGTATGAACTTTCTGCAGAAGAAAAAGCGTATTCTCCAAATTTTTATGACAATATTTTTCGGCGTCGTTACGGTGGCGATCTTCAAGGTGTGATAGATAAGCTAGATTATTTGCAAGATTTAGGTATTGAGGCAATTTACTTTAATCCTCTCTTTGAGGCTCAATCTCTTCATAAATATGATGCTTCTCTTCTTTACCATATTGATGTGAATTTTGGACCTGATCCTGCTGGTGATCTTGAAATTATTGCTAAAGAAAATCCAGAAGATCCTGATACATGGCAATGGACAAGTGCAGACAAACTTTTCTTAAAACTTATTTCAGAAGCGCATCGCCGAAATATCCGCGTCATTATTGATGGTGTGTTCAATCACACGGGGCGAAACTTTTGGGCATTTCGTGATATTTTGAAGCATCAAGAAAAATCACGCTATAAGGATTGGTATCAAATTGTAAGTTGGGATGACTCTGCTCGGGGCACGAAGTTTGACTATCGTGGTTGGTTTGGTTCCAAATCGCTTCCTGCTTTTGCACATGATTCTCTTTTCGGCTTACATCCGAAAGTCAGTGAGCATATTTTTGCAATTACCAAACGCTGGATGCAGCCCAACGGTCGCACACAAGATGGCATTGATGGCTGGCGCCTTGATGCTGCCGATGAAGTGCCGCACCTTTTTTGGAAACGCTGGCGCCAATATGTAAAATCTCTTAATCCAGATGCTTATCTTGTTGGTGAAATTTGGAAAAATGCTAAAGATTGGCTACACGGTGATGAATTCGATGCTGTTACAAACTATCAATTTGCTATTTTAACTTTTCAATTCTTTATCAAAAAAAGTATTCGCAATAGCAAAGAGTTCCTCGCTAAACTTGATGCACTTCTGCATGCTTATCCCGAAGATGCAAACTATGGATTATTAAATTTGCTTGAAAGCCACGATACTGATCGCCTTCCATCCATGATTATTAATCCCAATCGTGATTATGACCGTCAGTCTTCTTTTCGCTATAATCCTCAGTACAACACACGAAAGCCCAACGCAAAAGAGCGCGACTTGCAAAAGCTCATTACACTTTTTCAGATGACTTACATCGGCTCACCTATGATTTACTATGGTGCAGAAGCAGGAATGTGGGGCGCTGATGACCCTGACAACCGTAAACCTATGCTCTGGGCAGATCTAAAATATGACAACGAAACACACCCTCATAATAAAGCCGTTTTCTACAAAGTTGAGTTTGATAGCTCACTATTCAATTATCATAAAAAACTCATTTCTCTTCGCAAGCAGAGTAAAGCTATAAAATTTGGATCTTTTAAGCCGCTCTATCTCTCAAACATTGCAGTCTGCTACGAGCGCAAATTTGAAGATGACACAGTTGTTGTGGTTCTCAATCCTTCAGATAGTAAAATTAGTCTCGCCCTTGATGAACTTTCGTGGACATGGAGAGATGAGCTTTCGGGAAAAATACTATATTCTAATCCTGCTTCTGCTTCCAAATTGCAGATTTCACTTCAGGCTTACTCTGGTATGGTTTTAAGAAAAATATCTGACTCACTCAACAAATGAAGCTTTTTCAGGCTTAAACAATTTCAATGCTTTTTCACGCTGCTTTGCATGATCCACAATTGGGAATGGATAATCTACGCCAAGCCTAATACCTAATTCAGATTGCAGTAGCGGTGATGATTGCAAGAGTTCAGCAGGATTATGAATGTATTTTTCGGGGACTTTTGAGAGTTCTGGTAAAAATTTTTTAATAAAGTGACCTTTTGGGTCGAATTTTTCAGATTGAGAAATTGGGTTAAAAATTCGGAAATATGGTTGTGAATCCGTTCCTGTTGAGGCAGACCACTGCCAGCCACCGTTGTTTGCCGCCATATCACCATCAACCAGTTTTTGCATAAAATATCTTTCTCCCCAGCGCCAATCAATCAGCAAATCTTTTGTCAAGAAACTCGCAACAATCATTCTTAGACGATTATGCATCCAGCCCGTTTGATTCAGTTGCCGCATCGCTGCATCAATAATAGGGAAACCTGTTCTAGCATTTTTCCATGCCTCAAAGTAATCTTCTCTATTTTCCCACTTTATATTCCGCATCTCTGGCCTAAAACTTTCTTTTTCAACAAATGGAAAATGATCAAGAATTTGAAAGTAAAAATCCCGCCAGATAAGTTCAGAAATAAAGGTCTCAATGCTAAGTTTTTCTTCTTCCTTTGCACTTGCAAGCACTGCTCTTGCTTGTTCAAGAATTTCTCTTACTGACACTGTGCCAAAACGCAAATGTGCTGAAAGCAAACTTGTGCCATCTTCACTCGGATAATCACGTTTTTCTTTATAGCATTTTATTTTCTTCTCAATAAAATGTTCTAATTGTGTTCGCCCACTTTTTTCTCCGCCGCTGACGAGCAAATTTCCTTCAAATGAAAAACCAAGCTCGGATAATGTTGGCACTGCAATTGTCTCAATAACTGGTGTTATCACTCGCTTTTTAACTCTTTCTGGTCTTGCTACTTTTTCTATTTGTGAAAGCCAAGTTTTCTTGTAGGGTGTAAAAACCGTGTAAGGCTTACCTTGCTGTGTCAGAATTTCTTTTGAGGAAAAACAAACTTGATCTTTAAATGCTTTGACTTCCAAACCCATTTTTGAAAATTCTTCAATGACTTTTCTATCACGTTCTTTTGCTGCTGGCTCATAGTCTTCATTAAAATAAATTGCGCGTGCCTCTGACTCTTTTACGACTTGACGCAGCACTTCAATGAATTTACCTTTTCTTAAAATGAGTTTTCCACCAAGTTTTTGATATGAATTGTCAAGATCAGCAAGCGATTCCAGCATAAATTTGACACAGGCGGGTGAAAAATCATCTCGCTCTTTAAGAATATCGTCGGCAAGAATAAAGAGGGGGAGAATTTCTCGGGTAGATTTGAGTGCAGCATTCAGCGCGGTATTGTCAAAAATTCTTAAATCGCGCCGATGCCATACGATAATTCGATTCACACGGCTAAATTCTTATTTAGTAAATATAGTGAATGTGGCGTTCATTAAAGCATTTGAGCAAAGTCTCCTCTGTAAGTGAGGCTTTTTCTTCTCCGCGAATGTCGTAGGCTACATCACCAAGGTTCATCATAATCACACGGTTGCCAAAGCGCACCGCATGGTTCATGGAGTGCGTTACCATTAGTGCTGTAAGTTTATAGCGCTCAATAAGTTGCTGGGTAATAAAGAGCACTTGTTCGCCAGAAATTGGATCGAGTGCTGCGGTATGTTCATCGAGTAGTAAAATTTTTGGTCGGCGCATTGCAGCCATCAAGAGTGTCACCGCTTGGCGCTGTCCGCCAGATAAGAGTCCAATAGGCGTATCCATGCGATTTTCCAGTCCCATTTGCAGTTCCGCCAATTTCTCGCGCAGAAATTCTCGCCTCTGTTTTGAAAGCCCGATGTTTAGCCCCTTACGCTCGCCACGCAGTGATGCCATTTGCATATTTTCAGCAATGGTCATGTTTGGCGCTGTGCCCATGTAAGGATTTTGAAATACTCTGCCAATGTATTTTGCGCGCTTGTAGTCCGGATCTTTGGTTACATCAGTGTTGTCAATCATAATTCGGCCTGAATCGCAGATAAAACTGCCAGCAATAGCGTTGAGCAAAGTGGATTTCCCGCTGCCATTTACGCCGATGACAACAGCAAAATCACCTTCATTGATGGTCAGATTTACTCTATCGAGTGCATAGACTTCGTTGAGTGTGCCCTTTCCAAATACTTTAGTCAAATTCTCAACCTGTATCATGATACTGTTGTTGTTTTCTTTACCGTTCTTCTCTGTTGTGCTGCTTAATATACTTTTCACTTTTCACAAAACCACGCTTTGCATTAGCATGATTTTCATAGTTTTTTGATGCAAGCCTATATCTTGCGGTCGTGCGTTAATTGCAAAGTTCATCTTCCGTTTTGATGATTCGTTACTTTAGAACACACGACTTGCAAAATAACGCAGATTTACGTATTTTTATAGCCCTCTGCTCTATGGCATCAATGCAAGCGAGAGTGGCGGAACTGGCAGACGCGCTGGTCTTAGAAGCCAGTGCCCATAAGGCGTGTGGGTTCAAGTCCCTCCTCTCGCACTGTGCTGTAGCTATGCCGAAGTGGCGGAATTGGCAGACGCACCAGACTCAAAATCTGGCGAAGCTTCAAACTTCGTGCGAGTTCGACTCTCGCCTTCGGCACAACATCCTTTTTTCTGCTTTCCTTGCACTCTCCCCGTGCCTTTACTTTTCTGCTTGCTTTCAGTATCTGCGTCAAAGAACTTCTCTTCCCTTAAAGCCGTTGAAATGAACTGTAGTTTATGTAGATTTTGTGCATTTGCACTTTACCAAAACTATAACTTTAACTATGGCAACTGCTGACTTATCGGACTCACTGAAAGAAAAACTCGTTGAGATTTTTGGGGCAAACACAACGTTTGTGCAAGAACTTTACGCTCAATACCTTGAGAATTCTTCCCTTGTTCGTGAAGATTGGCGAGCGTTTTTTCAGGCATTTGAATCTGGCACGCTCGACCTAAGCCGCTTAGAAACTCACACCCTGACCAATGGGTCTCGCCCTGAGGCAAACGGGAGCCACCACGAGACCACATCGAGTGCGCCGCATAGTGTTTCGAGCTCTCCTACGTTTTCCAAACCTATTTCACCAAGCTATGCGTCGATTGCTGAATTGAATTTAGATCTTGACGACCGAGCTAAGCCACTCTCTGGCGCCTCTGCCCTGATTGCGCACAACATGGAGCTTTCGCTTGGGGTACCGACCGCAACGTCGTTTCGCACCGTGCCCGTCAAGGCCCTCGAAGAAAATCGATTGATTTTGAATCAACACTTGCAACTGATTGGTCAAGGTAAAGCGGCTTTCACACATCTGATTGCATGGGCAATTATCAAAGCCATAAAAAAGTATCCCTCTCTGAATGCGACCTATGCGGTTGTTGCAGGCAAACCGCAGCGCATTGAGCGTGCGCATATCAACTTTGGCTTAGCCGTTGACCTTGTCAAAAAAGATGGCTCGCGTTCGCTTGTGGTGCCTAACATCAAGCGTGCAGAGTCAATGGACTTTGCGCAATTCTTCGAAGCCTACAATCGGCTCATTGAGAAGGCGCGTAAGAACCAACTCGAGCCTGCCGATTTTCAAGGCACGACCGTCTCATTGACAAATCCGGGCACGATTGGCACGGCAATGAGTGTGCCGCGTTTGATGCAAGGTCAGAGTTTGATTATCGCTGCTGGCGCAATTGACTATGCTGCCGAATATCAAGGCATGTCTCCACACACACTTTCGCAACTGGGCATTAGCAAAGTCATGACGCTCAGTAGCACATACGACCACCGCATTATTCAAGGTGCAGAGTCAGGCGAACTTCTGGCTTACATTTACCACTTGCTCTTAGGCGAAGAGAATTTTTATGATGAGATTTTTGCGGCGATGAATGTGCCGCATCGTCCATTCAGACACACGGTTGATAAATCGCACCTAGGTTTGATGGGCGGACTGAGCACGGAAGATGCTATACGCAAGCAAGCTCGCGTGATGCAGCTTATCAATTCCTACCGCGTGCGTGGTCATCTTATTGCAAACATCAACCCGCTCGAATATAAGCCGCACTATCACCCTGAACTTGAACCAGACTTCTATGAACTCTCGATTTGGGATTTAGACCGCATTTTTATCACGACCAACTTTGGCGATAAGCCCTCCATGACGCTGCGCGAGATTTTGGAAAAAGTCCGCAAAGCGTACTGCGAAAAGATTGGCGTAGAGTATATGAACATTCAGTCGCTTGACCAGAAGCGATGGATTCAACACCATATCGAGAACCGCTCTGAACAACTGCAATTTTCAAAGGAAGATAAAATTGCCATATACAAGAACTTGATTCGCGCTGAAGGCTTTGAGCGATATTTGCATACCAAGTATCTCGGACACAAGCGTTTCTCAATTGAGGGAGGTGAATCTGCCATTGCAATTACAGATTTTATCATTGAGGAAGCCGCACGCAATCATGTCAAGGAAATTGTGATTGGCATGGCACATCGCGGTCGTCTGAATGTTCTCACCAATGTTGTCGGCAAGCCTTATGAGACACTTTTTGCAGAATTTGAGGGCAAGCCCTTGCCTATGACGGCTGATTATCTGACGCAAGGCTCAGGCGATGTGAAATATCACTTAGGTGCCACAGGCACTCGCGTTAGCAAAGATGGCAAAGAAATCAAAGTCTCTGTAGCTTCTAACCCAAGTCATCTTGAAGCTGTCAATCCTGTCGTGCAAGGTATTGTGCGCGCTAAGCAAGATCGCATGAAGGATGAGAAGCGTAACGCCGTCATTGCCTTTCTCATTCATGGCGATGCTGCATTTGCTGGTCAAGGTGTTGTTACAGAAACGCTTAATCTCTCGCAACTTGAAGGCTACACCACTGGTGGCACCATTCATCTGATTATCAACAATCAAATTGGTTTTACGACGACACCAAATGATGCACGCTCTACGCTTTATGCAACTGACGTTGCCAAGATGGTTCAAGCACCAATTTTCCATGTCAATGGCGATGACCCTGAAGCCTGCCTCATTGTCGCTAAACTTGCTCTTGACTACCGCATGACGTTCAACAGTGATGTGGTCATTGATATGCTTTGTTACCGTCGGCACGGACACAATGAAGGCGATGACCCGGGCTATACTCAACCTGTGATGTATCGGCGTATTCGTGAGCATAAATCTGTGCGAGAACTCTATGAAGCCCAACTTATTCGTGAGGGTGTGCTCAGCGCTGCAGAAGCAAAAGCTATGATGGAAGAATTTCGCCGTGAACTTGATGCTGCTTCAGAAAAAGCGAAAGCTCTTGCACAAGAAGGTGAGAAAACCCTTGAAGCGAAAGCCGATTTACCGCTTGCTGTCGATCCAAGAGAAATTGTAGCACGCTATCGTGGCAAATCTCCATCAACGCATTCGACACTTGCACAACTGCAAACGGTTGTACGTGCTATGCTGAACCTACCGGCAGGCTTTCACTTAAACAAGAAGCTAGAGCAACAGTTTTCCAAGCGCGCTCAACTTTTGGGTGAAGATGCACCTGAAATGCTCATTGATTGGGCATTTGCTGAATCGCTCGCTTTTGGCACGCTCTTGCTTGAAGGCTATCCCGTACGCCTTAGCGGACAAGATAGCACACGCGGCACCTTCAGCCAGCGCCATCTTTCTTTCTTTGACACGGAGACAGGTCAAGAATACACACCGCTTAAACACATTTCACCGCATCAAGCTCCCTTCTATGTCAATGACAGTCTGCTCTCCGAATTTGCAGCCATGGGCTTTGAGTTTGGCTACAGTGTTGCCGATCCGCTGACCCTTACGATTTGGGAAGCACAGTTCGGCGATTTTGCAAATGGCGCACAAATCATCATTGACCAATTTATTTCTAGCACCGAATCAAAGTGGGGACAGCCATCAGGCCTCGTGTTACTTTTGCCTCACGGTTATGAAGGTCAAGGTCCAGAGCATTCCTCAGCGCGCTTAGAGCGATTCCTGCAGCTCTGCGCAGAAGTTAATATGCAAGTGGTCAACTGCACGACACCTGCACAGTATTTTCATTTGCTGCGCCGTCAAGTTTTTGCAGGCAACATCAAGCCGCTTGTAGTGATGACACCGAAAAGTCTGTTGCGCCACCCGCTTGCAATGTCGAAAGTGAGGGAATTGCTCGAGGGAAAATTTAGAAACGTGCTCGATGACATTGATGAGATTGTCTCGCCAAGTCGCGTGATTTTCTGCTCAGGTAAAGTCTATTACGAACTTTTGCAAGAGCGCCGAAAAATGGGACGCAACGATATTGCGATTCTGCGCGTAGAGCAACTTTACCCTTACCCTGAAAAACGCATTTCGCACTTACTTGAGAAATACCGCTCCGCCAAAGATATCGTCTGGGCACAAGAAGAGCCTAAGAACATGGGCGCATGGTCCTTCATTATGCCGTTGCTTTCTGAACAACTTTTGCCCGGACAGACCTTGCGCTATGTCGGTCGCCCTGCCTCAGCAAGCCCTGCCACAGGCTATATCAAAAAGCATGAGCAAGAACAAGCTACATTGGTGTGCGAAGCTTTGAGTTAAGACCATTGCATTTTTGCATACGATAGGCTCATTTGCAATTTTGGATGGCAAAGGCGCATTTAGCGTTCTTCTGCAATGCGCCCGGCTCTGCCCAATGCTTTTTCTAAATTTGCTGTTGCAACCAAGTAGTCATAGACGGCTTGTAAGTAGTTGACCTTTGCTTGATTAAGTGAGAGTTCAGCATCGGTAAGTTCTAACTGCGAGCCAATGCCCTGCTGCCTGCGACTGCGTGTGATGGCATAGCTTCGTTCTGCAGACTGTACCGTTGTCGCCTGCACGGCAATTCTCTTTTTTGCTTCCAACACATTTGAAAGTGAAATTGAAATTTCAGACCGAATGAGTTCTTGCAAGTTTTCAAGATTTGTTTGGGTCTGTTGCCGCTCTAATTCTGCGCGCGCAAGTCGTGCATCATTACGAAAGCCTGAGAAAATCGGCACAGAAAGTTGCAAGCCTGCAGCAAGGTTTGTTCCCCATTGATATGAGCCAATGTTGAAGTTTGTCTGCAGCGTCAGCACTTGCGCCTGAACGAAGGCATCAAGCGTAGGCAAAAAATTGGAGAACTCTGCGGCAACTTGCTCTTCGCTGGCACGCACCTGCAACTGCAACTGTCTCACTTCTGGACGTTTTGCTAAGGCTTCTTGGTAAGCAGTTGAAAAATCTATATCAGCTATGGCATTATTGAGTGTCAGTGAATCAGTCAGTTCCAGCGTTTCATTTGCAGGTAGTCCTATTTTGACTTTCAGTGCAATTTTTGCGGTCTCCACACCGTTAAGCGCTTTGATAAGCTGCGGACGCAAGTTTTCAACCGCAACAAAGGCACGCAGCGTGTCGATGTCTGCTGCCAATCCTTGTTTGTAGAGCTGGCGTACATCTTGCAGAGCAAGTTCATTTCGCGCAATACTTTGCTCAATCAGCTTTGCCGATTCTTGAGCGATGAGCACATCGTAATAGGCTTTTTTGACTTCGGTAATTGTTTTCGCTCGTTCATTGATATAGGCTTCTTCGCTGATTTCACTTACGACCGATGAAGCACGAATGCCTGCCCAGATAGCACCACGATAAATCGGCTGCGTGAATTGTAGCGTCGCATTGATGCTGTTGATACCTGTAGCGACGATTTGCGTTGGTGCAGTTGAGCCGCCGCCCCCTGCGCCCGGCGGTCCGCCAAATCCTGCTGGAAAGATAAAGAAGTTGGTATTGCGAAAACTGTGTGCAAATTGTCCAGTAAGATTAAGTGCAGGATAGACATTGCCCCATGCTTCACGCACCGATTGCCCTGACTTTTCACGCTCCAATTTTGCCACCTTTAACTCACGGTTGAATTCCAAGGCAAGTGAGAGCGCATCATTCAAAGAAAGACGGCGCACTTGCGCTTCTGCAGCACTGACAAGTGCAAGTAACAGCGTGCAGACGGTTAGAAATAACCTGATTGATACCTGATGAATGCGTATGCCAAACATTATATTTTTGAGTGTTTTTATAGTGGTTCTTGAGTAGTGATTCTTGAGACTGCACCATGCGCACGCCGCCTCTGGCAATGCGCTGCAACTTATTATCATCCTTAAGACTGCAAATGACTTTGAGTTATAAACTGACTTGCGGTCATCAAAAACGGTGAAGTCCGCCCAAAAGTTTCACACGCTCTAAAAAATGTGCCAGATACTTGCTGTTCAGGATAGGGAAAGCGGATAGCAGCGAGGGCTAAACTTCGAGTTGAGGGGAAGCATGGGCTTTAAAGTTTGAGAGCCGCATCGCTGCGACTCTCTTTGCTTTGTTATCACACTTTAGGCTTCTTGCTGCTGTTGCAAACGCTGTTTCATCAAGTTCAGTGCGGAGCCTGCCTTAAACCACTCGATTTGTATCTCGTTGTAACTATGATTTGCAAGGATTTCCTCGCTTGTGCCGTCTTTATGATGCAGCACAATTGTGAGGGGTTTGTTTGGCGCAAAGCTTACAAGTCCAAGAATGTCAATTGTATCATCTTCTTGGATTTTGTTGTAGTCATCTTTGTTGGCGAACGTCAGCGCCAGCATGCCTTGCTTTTTGAGATTTGTTTCGTGAATGCGTGCAAAAGATTTCACCAGCACAGCGCGTACGCCTAAGTAGCGCGGCTCCATTGCAGCGTGCTCACGCGAAGAGCCTTCACCGTAATTTTCATCACCGACAATAATTGAGCCAATACCTTTGGCTTTGTATTGACGCTGCACTTTTGGCACGGACTCATACTGCCCTGTCAATTGATTTTTCACGCAGTCTGTTTTGTCGTTGAAGAAGTTCGTGGCACCAATGAGCAAGTTGTTGGAAATGTTATCGAGATGCCCGCGATATTTGAGCCACGGTCCTGCCATAGAGATGTGGTCGGTAGTGCACTTGCCCTTAACTTTGATGAGCAGTTTCAAACCTTTGAGGTCTATGCCTTCCCATGCGGGAAATGGCTCCAAGAGTTGTAAGCGCTCTGATTTTGGATCGACTACCACTTTGATGTCTGAGCCATCTGCTGCAGGCGGCACATAGCCAGCATCTTTGACAGCAAAACCCTGTGGCGGCAATTCCAACCCTTTTGGCTCATCGAGTTTGACTTCTTTGCCTTCTTCATTGATTAGTGTATCTGTGAGAGGATTGAAAGTTAATCGTCCTGCAATCGCTAGTGCGGTTACGATTTCAGGCGAGGCAACAAAGGCATGCGTATTCGGATTGCCATCGTTGCGTGCGGAGAAGTTACGGTTAAACGAAGTGATGATAGAGTTTTTCTCTTGCTTTTCAGCGCCATGACGAGTCCACTGCCCAATGCAGGGTCCGCATGCATTAGCTAGCACGACACCACCAATTTTCTCAAAATCGCCTAACAAGCCATCGCGCTCAATAGTGTAACGAATTTGCTCTGAGCCGGGCGTGATGGTAAATTCCGATTTTACTTTGAGTTTTTTCTCGACGGCTTGACGCGCCAGTGAGGCTGCTCGTGTGATATCTTCGTACGAAGAGTTTGTGCAAGAGCCAATCAATCCCACCTCTAACTTTTCGGGCCAGCCATTTTTTCGGACTTCTTCAGCGAATTTCGACAGCGGCGTAGCGCGGTCGGGCGTGAAGGGTCCGTTAATGTGCGGGTCCAATTCGGAGAGATTGATTTCAATGACTTGGTCAAAGAACTTTTCAGGATGAGCATACACTTCGGCATCGCCTGTGAGATGTTCGGCAATTTTATCGGCAGCTTCAGCAACATCGGCGCGTCCTGTCGCCACAAGGTAGCGCCGCATGGCTTCATCATAGCCGAAGACCGATGTAGTTGCCCCAATTTCTGCGCCCATGTTGGCAATGGTGCCTTTGCCCGTGCAGGAGATTGATGTGGCGCCCTCGCCGAAATACTCGAGAATGTATCCTGTTCCGCCTTTGACGGTCAAGATACCGGCGACTTTCAAAATCACGTCTTTAGCTGACGCCCAGCCGCTCAGCTTACCTGTGAGTTTCACACCAATAAATTTCGGAAAGCGCAATTCCCATGGCATGCCTGCCATCACGTCGACGCAATCGGCGCCGCCCACGCCAATAGCAATCATTCCTAAGCCGCCGGCATTCACCGTATGCGAATCTGCCCCAATCATCATGCCGCCCGGGAAGGCATAGTTCTCCAAAATGACTTGGTGGATGATGCCTGCGCCCGGTTTCCAAAACCCAATGCCGTACTTGCTTGAGGCAGAGGCTAAAAAGTCATAGACTTCTTTGTTGGCTTGTAAAGCCGCTTGCAAATCGGGCTCTGAACCAGACTGCGCCACAATTAGGTGGTCGCAGTGCACGGTTGTTGGCACTGCAACTTTTGGAATACCTGCCTGAGCAAATTGCAAGAGTGCCATCTGTGCAGTAGCATCTTGCATTGCGACTCGATCAGGCATAAACTCGACATAGGACTTTCCTCGCTCATACTCTACAGTCGCATTGCCTTGTGCAAGGTGACTGTAAAGGATTTTTTCAATCAGCGTCATAGGTCGTCTCAGGACGCTGCGCGCCGCTGCAATGCGCTCTGGAATTTCGCGGTATCTTTCGCGGATGATGTCAATATCGAAGGCCATAAGGATACTCCTTGGTTGAGTTGTAAAACAGGCAGGGTAAGATTCTCCTTCTACAGTGAAAATTTACGCGTAAAAATGCAGTTTTGAAACTCTGAACGGCTCTCTTTTTTTAGGTTTTCTTTGCGTTAATCGCAGATAAGACTCAGCAACTGCTCAATTTTGTGTTTCAATTCTTTGCGTGGCACAATGAAATCAATAAAGCCGTGTTCTTGAATAAACTCTGCGGTTTGGAAGCCTTCGGGCAGGTCGCGCTTGATGGTTTCCTTAATTACTCTTGGACCGGCAAAGCCGATGAGCGCCCCCGGTTCAGCGAGGTTGAAATCGCCCAGCATTGCAAATGAGGCGGTTACTCCACCCGTGGTTGGGTCGGTCATTAGCGAGATGTAAGGAATACCTTTTTCGTGCAAGCGCGTGAGTTTGGCGGCTGTCTTTGCCATCTGCATCAGCGAAAGTGCAGCTTCCATCATTCGTGCGCCACCCGACTGTGAAATTATGATTAGCGGCGCATGACGCTCATAACTTCTGTCAATTGCACGCGCAATTTTTTCTCCTACAACCGACCCCATTGAACCGCCAATAAAGCCAAAGTCCATTGCCGAGACAATACACTCACGGCTACCAATCGTGCCAATTGCTGTACGGCACGCATCCATCATCTTGGTCTTTTTGATGGTGGTTTCAATACGGTCAATGTAGCGCTTGGTGTCGACGAAGTTGAGCGGGTCAGCAGATTTGAGATTTGCATCAAGTTCTTCAAACTTTTCTCTATCGAAGAGAATTTCAAAATACTTTTGCGGCGAAATTCGGAAATGATAACCACATTCTGGGCAAGTGTAGATGTTATCTTCAAGCTGTTTGCGATGAATCATTGCGCCACAGTTGTCACACTTTGTCCATAAGCCTTCAGGTGTGTCGCGCTTTTGGTTTGTGAGAATCGCTGGTTTTGCTCGTTTATACCATGCCATAGTTCAGCCCTGATTTGCCCGTTTTAGTTGATACAAAATTTCAGACTTTGAAAATAACATGGCTAGCTTTACCCTCAAAAGTGCGTCAATGCCTCACACCTTAATCAGCCGTGGGGAATAGACGCCTTCGACTTCGCTAATGCGTTTGAGTGTTACCGGTGAGATAGCTTCATCGAGGCAGATAGCGGTCAGCGCTGTCGTTTTTTCTTCGTTACGCGAGAGTGAGATATTTGCAATGTTAATGCTTGCGCGCAGTAGCCGCGCCCCTACGCGTGCCATCACGCCCGGTTTGTCGTCGTTGGTGTAAATCAAAATGTATCCCTCAGGTTTGAACTCGCAGATGAAATGGTCGTAGATTACGACGCGCATATCTTTTGCACCTAAGACAATACCCCCAAGCCGCTTTTTCGCTTCGCTGGTTTCATACTCGACTACAATCAAGTTTTGATAATCGGGATGTTCTTTTTCGTGTTGATGCTGAACGGCAAGCCCTAAGTCGCTTGCCATTGCAAAGACATTGATGTAGTTGATTTCTCGGTGTTGAATTTCATCGAGCAAGCCTTTGAGCGCTGCAGCTGAAATAGCTTCAGAGAACTTGCGCAGGAAGTCGCCATAGCTTGTAATCGTTACGGATTTCGGTGTGCCATCTAAGAGTTGTGCGCACATTGACCCTAATTTTTCTGCAAGTGCTAGATGCACTTTTACTTCGGTCTTTTGTGCCAGTTCAACTGTTGTAGCGTTTATTGCACCAACCAGTGCGCCTGTCTTTTTCCATTCTACAATTTGCTGGGCGATTTGAATCGCTACTTTTTCCTGTGCTTCAACGGTTGAGGCAGCAATGTGCGGCGTGACAATCACGTTTTCAAGTTTGAGCAAGGGATTATCGGGCAAGAGTGGCTCTACTTCAAAGACATCGAGTGCTGCGGCAGCAACTTTGCCCGATGCCACAGCTTCTGCCAAATCGTGCTCATTGATAATGCCACCGCGCGCGCAATTGACAATGCGCACCCCCGGCTTCATTAGTGCAAGCGTCTCTGCACGAATCAAGTTTCGCGTTGCTTCACTATACGGTGTGTGGATTGTGATAAAATCTGCTCTGCGCCAAAGTTCTTCGAGCGAGAGAAGTTGAATATCGAGTTTGCTTGCCATCTCCTGCGAGACCATCGGGTCAAATGCAATGATGTGCATACCGAAAGCCTGCATGCGCAAAGCGACTTCACGTCCGATTTTACCTAGCCCAACTACAGCGAGTGTCTTGCCTTCCAGTTCGCGCCCGAGCCATTTCTTTTTATCCCAAATGCCTTGCTTGAGTTCGGCGTGTGCTTGTGGCAACAAGCGAGCTACCGCTAAAATCATTGCGCAGGTGTGCTCCGCCGCTGAAATCGTGTTACCGCCGGGCGTGTTCATCACGATAACTCCCTTGCGCGTTGCAGCATCAAGGTCGATGTTATCGACGCCCGCGCCTGCTCTGCCAATAAGCTTGAGTTTATTTGCGCACTCTAAAATATCGCCTGTCAGTTTAGTTGCGCTTCTGACCAGCACGACCTCATAGTCTCTAATTTCTGATTTAAGTTCGTCTTTGGAGAGCTTTTGCTTTTCAATGACCTCAAAGCCTTCTTGACGCAAAATTTCTCCACATTTTTTTTCAATGTTGTCTAAAATGAGCGTTTTCATACATGGTGTTTTTATGTGTAAAACACAAAGATACGAATTTCTGGGGGACTGCGCTTACCTTAGCAAAAAACACTCGAGAAGTTCTTTACGGGCAGAATGCTGGCATACACAAATCCTTCGCCATAGCGTGCACCGATAAGTTCACCGAAGTATTTGGCGCGAGCGTCTAGGGCTTCTAAAAATTCTTTGCGTGAAATATGTGTCTCGGGCTCTTTGGAGTTTGGGTCATAAAACTGTGATTTAAATGCTATCACAGCTTTGCGCGAGGCTTCAAATGTCTCGGAGACGTCGACAATAAAACTCGGCGACATAAATCGATCTTGCAGATAGTAGAGCAGATATTTTGGTCGATGCCGCTCTTGGATTTTGCCGTTGTCCTTAGTTTTGATTTTGATGAGACCCGAGTAGAAGCAGGCATCGGTGATAAGTTTAGCGGCGCGTTCATGATCGGGATGGCGCTCGATAGGCTGAGGCGCAAAGACCACTGTTGGTTGGTAGCGACGAAGGACACGAATGACTTTGAGCAGATTTTCGCGAGAGTTTTCGAATCGCGTGTCGCCCAAGTTCAGATTGATGCGCTCTATGTAGCCCAAATGCTGTGCTGCCTGTGCAGCTTCTTTTCTTCGAAGTGCACGCGTGCCACGCGAGCCCATTTCGCCTTCTGTCAAATCACACACCACAACTGCCTTACCTTCTCGGCGAAGTTTAAGCATTGTTGCCGAGCAAGCAATCTCAATATCATCGGGATGTGCTCCAAAGGCTAAAGCATAAATGTGCTCAGACATTTCGACTAGCACGTGTTAGTTTAGTAGGCGATACGGTTACGTCCCGCTGTTTTAGCTTCGTAGAGTTTTGTATCGGCTACGCTCAGCAGGTGCTGCACTGTTTTTTTAGCTACGCTATCGGCAAGCCCGAAACTCATCGTCACCTGCAACCGTTCAGAAATACCTTCCCAGTAGTACGACTCCACGCTGGCACGAATTTTTTCACAAGCAATCACAGCGTTTTGAAGCGAGGTTTCGGGGAAAATTAAAGCAAATTCTTCGCCACCGTAGCGCGCCACCATATCTGCACTACGGGAGTTCTGGCGAAGAATATGTGCGATGATTTTCAGGACTTCATCACCAACTTGATGTGAATACGCATCATTGATTTGTTTGAAGAAATCCACGTCGGCAATTGCAAGTGTCATTATGCAGCCATAGCGACGCGTGCGCTCAAATTCACGCTGCAAACTCTCATCAAAATAGCGGCGATTGTAGACACCTGTAAGTCCATCAGTGATTGCTTGCAGCAAGAGTTGTTCGGTTTGCTTGCGCAGCATGGCGTTAATTTCAGTCAGCTCGAGCGTTTTGCGTCGATATTCTTCAGCTTCACGCTGTTTTTTTTCTAACTCATACTGCACTTGCAAGCTTCTTAGGCGGCGATGATTTTCTTCGTTGAGCAGCGCACGCTCAATCACATGAAAGTTTTCGTAATGCTCGAGCGCAATCTTAAAATCGCCTTTGTATTTATGCACCAAAGCGAGCGCTTGATGCGCTGCAAAGAGCTGAGTTCTGCAATTTGCGTTCTCTGCAAGTTTCAGTGCGCGGTAAAGTGATGTAGTAGCTTGCTCGTGCTGTTGCTGTGCGGCATAAAGTTTGCCTATGATGATGAGTGTCTCTGCAATACTGGCCTTGTCGTGCAAGTTTTCTTTGATGGCAAGACTTTGAGAGAGCATTTCTAAAGCGCGCTTATAGTCCCCCATTTGACCATAGACTTCACCTGTATTTTGCAAAGCAATGGCTTCACCGATTCGGTCGTTCAAATGGCGGGCAATGTCCAGACTTTTTGCAAAGCACTCGAGCGCTTTTTTGTTCTCCCCTATTTTTCCATAGATACATCCAATGTTGCTGAAGACCTGTCCTTCACTCATACCGTCCTGAAGGCGCTGGTAGAGTTCAAGACTCTCTTGATAGTATCGCAAGGCATTTGGGAAATCTTGCAAGAGAAAATACACTGCGCCAATTGTCGCCAGCGCAGTTGCTTCACTTGCAAGACTGTGAATTTCTTGACTATACTTTAGACTACTGAACGCATGCTCGAGCGCTTGCGGGTAATCGCCCAGTTGGCGATGCACGATGCTTAAGTTGTGCAGCACTGTAATGCTGCCTTCATAGTCTTCGAGCTCTTTGAATATCGCTAAGGCTTCTTTGAGGGCTTCGAGGGCTTTGTCATAATTTGCCAAACGCCAGTGGCAAATACCCATGTTTCGAAGGCTGTAGGCTTGCCCTGAGAGATAATTTTCTACTTTAGCAAGTTCACACGCTTCTTCAGCTGCTGACAGTGCGCGGAGCGCATCATGCGCCCACAGTTCCAGCACTGCTGCATTGAGTGCGTCTATTTTTGCAAATCCGTCTTGTGCTTTTTGCAGACACATGTCTGCCTCATTCATCTTTTTACTCATACTGCTCTCCTGCCACAGGAAGTTTTACGCGGAATATACTGCCTTTATCTTTCCCTTCCGATTCTGCCCACACGGTGCCACCGTGCAATTCAACAAGTTGTTTGACAATCGCCAGCCCCAATCCCGTTGAACTTTCCCCAGCTGTCGGTCGTGCTGAGAGACGCTGAAATTTGCCAAAAAGCTTTTGCATGTCCTCTTTCGTTAGCCCTTGACCTTCATCGCGCACACTGACCAGCACACTTTGCTCATCTTTTTTGCCATTGCTGTTTGTGATACACTGCACCCTGACGCTGATGCTTTTACCTTCAGGACTGTATTTAATTGCGTTAGAAATTAAGTTATCGATGACTTCTCTCATTCGGTCTGGGTCTACAAACACGAAACAGCCCTGCTCACCTTGAAATGAGAGCACTTGGCGTTTATTTTGAGCTTGAGTTTGGTTGTATGCGACCACCTCTTCAACCAGACGCGACAGATCGCATCGTGTTTTATGCAATTCAATTTTACCTTCCTCGAGTGCCGCTGTCTTCAGCAGTCCATCAATGTTGCGCAGGATGCGTTCAGCAGCGCTAAGAATGGTCTGCACCATCAGGTAAATGTCAGAATTAGGCTCTATCTTTTCACGAATCAGCAGCGCAAAGCCTAGCACGGATTGCAAGGGATTTTTGAGGTCGTGTGCGACAATGCCCAGTAGCTCGGTTTTCATCCGACTTGCTTCTTCAGCTTTTTGGCGCAAGACTTCAGCTTCATATCGCTTGATTTCCATTTCTTCGCGTGCTAACTGCGCTTCTTGTAGCGCAATCTCCAGACGCTGCTTTGCCGTCGCTAAATCGCGCGTGCGTTTTTCTACCAGCACAGCCAAGTCTTTTTCTCTCTGAATCACACTGGCGATGCGCCAGCGTAAAATGCCTACACCAGTTAGGAGCACTGTCATCGCTACCAGTCCTGCAAACCACACCGTCTGGTAAAAAAATGGCTTTATAGTCAATGTGATTGCATCGCCTTGTTCATTCCAGACACCATCGTTGTTGCAAGCAATCACGCGAAATGTGTAAGTATTGGGCGGCAAGTTAGTGTAGTAAGCTGTGCGGCGCGTCTCTGCCTCATTCCAAGTTTTGTCAAACCCTTCAAGTTGGTATTGAAACTTGACTTTTCTCGGCGCAAGGAGCGAAAGTCCAGCGTAGTGAAATTCCAGTTTGTTTGAGCCTGCTTCCAAAACAAGTTGCTCTGACTTTTCTCGGCGTTCGCCATCAACATAGATTTCCTCGATGTGCACAGGCGGTGGAATGAGGTTCTTTGGCAATTTTCTCGGATCTATTCGCACCGCCCCTTTTGCTGTCGGAAACCATAGCATGCCATCTCTGGTCTTGCATGCTGTAGCTGGCGTAATGCCTTCATTGGTCTTCATGCCATCTTCTACACCAAAGGCACGCGAGTTGATTTGCGCTCGCTTGCCTTCCGCAAACTCATTGAGTTCAATTTTGCTCACACGAAAAATGCCTGTGTTGCAGTTCATCCACAAATAGCCATCATCATCTTCTAAAATTTGAAAGACATCATTGCCATGGAGACCGTTGCGCGAGCTGTAAGCTGTAATCTTTCCATCTTTGAGTCGTGAAAGTCCACCAGATGTGCCTACCCAAAGCGTCTTTTCTTGGTCTTCATACATACAAAACACGACATCACCCGATAAGCCGTCTCTTGAGGTATAGGCAAAGAAGTTGCCGTTTTTGTAGGCGTTGAGCCCGCCACCGTCAGTTGCAATCCAGATGGTATTGTCACTGTCGCAAAAGAGCGCTAGGATAGCGTTGCTTGTCAGACCGCTTGAGACATTGAAGTTTGTGAATTTGCCATCTTTGTAGCGCGAAAGACCATGCACATTAGTGCCAATCCATAGTGCACCGTCTTTGTCCTCACACATTGTGCGTGTGCCATTGCTCGGTAAGCCATCTCTTTCAGTGAAGGCTTTGAATTTTTTTCCATCGTAATTGAGTATACCGCTGCCGAAGCTTGCAATCCAGAATTTACCATCACGTGCCCGTAGAAACGTACGAATGATGTCTACAGGTAATCCATTCTTCGTGGTGTAATTGCATATCTCTCCATCTTTCCAGTGCGTCATCCCGTTGAAAGAGCCAAACCACAGCGAGCCATCTGAATCTTGATAAATCGAGTAAATCACGTCATCGACCAAGCCTTCGGACTTTGCAAACGTGAGAAACGTGCCATCACGAAATCGATTCAAGCCTGCGCGCGATGTTCCAAACCACAGACTTCCCTCACGATCTTCCATGAATGCATAAATCCGCACACCTTCAAATCCGTCTTTCTCGGTGAAGTTCTCGAACCTGCCATCATAGAAGCGCGAGAGCCCGCGAATAGTGCCAATCCAGAGCGCCCCACCCGAGTCTTGAAAAATAGAATAGACTGCTTCATTGACCAGACCATCTTTTGGTGTGTAGGTTTGCCAGTGTGTCTGCTCGAAGCGAGAAATGCCTACATTTGTGCCAATCCAAATGTTGCCATTCTTATCCTCGTAAATTGCTCGCACATAGTTATCAGGAAGCGCTGCGACACTCGTTTGACTTCGGTATGTGCTGACTATCCCGTTCTGCAAATGCCATAAGCCTAAGTCTGTGCCCGCCCACACATCTCCTTTCGAATCGACCATCACCGTATTGATGCTGTTGCTAGGTAAGCCATTGCTTACTGTGTAGGTTGTGAAGGTTTGGGTATTCAAATCTAACTTGCAGAGTCCTTTGCGCGTGCCAATCCAGAGTCGATTGGAGTGTGAATCATAAGCTAGACTTGTGATGATATCACTGGGTAAGTGCTCTGGGGCTTGATAGGTACGAAATTTTCCTGCTTTCAGTGCCAGCAATCCACCGCCATTTGTGCCTATCCAAATTGTGCCATCAAGTGTCTCGCGCAGTGCTAGCACCGTGCTGTTGCGAAATTCTGGCGTATTGCGCTGATTAAAGACAATAAACTTTGCACCATCAAAACGAATCAATCCATCATATGAACCTAACCAGATATAGCCTTGATTCTCATTCTGATGCGTCTGCAAAATGGCTAAGACCGATTGATGTGGCAATCCGTCTTTCTTCTCCCACCTTTCATAATTATACTGCGTGATTTTTTTCTTGGGGTCCAGCGCTGCTGCTTCGTGAGCTGTAATTATCAACGACAGCGCTATCCACACGCAGCATGCCACGTTGCAAAAAAACTTTCTTTGTGACTCTTGTCGTAGAATACTCACAGTTCTAAACACTCGCAGTTCTAAAATTTTCAGTTGGGAAGATACTTAAAGTTTCGGCTTCTTGATGGCTCTGCCAAGCCTAGAGAGGCTTTCATGCCGCTGCTGCTTGCGCCTTGCATTGACTTTACCCTTGCTTGCTCTCACTTTACGCAGAGGTGCTGCATGGTTTGACGATATCAGTCCATCTTTTACACTACTGCCTAAAGTTACGTATCTTTGCCATTTGTGATTTCAAAAGTCTCTCTGGTTATGAAAATTTCACTCAACTGGCTTAAAACATTTGCCCCATCGCTGACTCTAAGCGAGCTTGAGATAGCACAACGCCTTACCTCGCTTGGCTTCGAGGTTGAAAATCTCGAGCGTCTTGATGTAGGCTTTAGCGGCGTAGTTGTCGGTAAAGTTCTTACATGCACTAAACATCCTAACGCAGATAAGTTGTCGGTCTGCACAGTCGATGTTGGGGCAGCTGATGCCTTGCAAATTGTCTGTGGGGCGCCGAATGTCGCTGTCGGTCAATATGTGCCTGTCGCACAGGTTGGGGCAACCTTGCGTTTTTATAGTGGCCAGACACTGACGATTAAAAAATCTAAAATTCGTGGTGTTGAATCCGTAGGCATGATTTGCGCTGAAGATGAGCTTGGGCTTTCTGACAATCACGATGGTATTATGGTGTTGAGCCAAGCCGATGGTGAGTTTCGTGTCGGCGAACCCTTTGAGAAGTATGTTGAGCGCGATGTCATCTTTGACCTTTCAATTACGCCGAACCGTCCTGACATGCTCTCGCATCTGGGTGTTGCGCGTGAGCTTGTTGGCATTACAGGCGTGCAGTTGCCCAGTTATCGCGCTTTGCCGTTCGTGCGTTCCACTTCTCGCGTTGTCGTTGAAGACCTTGCAGCGTGTCCACACTACGCTGCTGTTATCATTGAAGGCGTCAAAATTGCGCCATCACCAGCATGGTTGCAGAATCGTCTCAAAGCTATTGGCTTGCGTCCTATCAACAATGTCGTCGACATTACAAACTATGTACTGCACACTGTAGGGCAACCGCTGCATGCATTTGATTTGGACAAACTCAGCGAACGCCGCATTCGTGTGCGGACTGATGTTGCCGGCGATTTTCTTACGCTCGACAGCAAGACTCGTCGGATTGAGCCCGGCATGATTATGATTTGCGATGCTGAAAAGCCTGTTGCAATTGGTGGGATTATGGGCGGCTTGCACTCTGAGATTTCTGATAGCACAACGAATGTGCTCTTAGAATCAGCCTATTTTAATCCCAGTCAGATTCGACGTGCGGCAAAAAAATTAGGGCTTTCGACTGATGCCTCATATCGTTTTGAGCGTGGTGTCGATTGGGGGAACATTCGTGGCGCAGCGGCTATGGCTACGGCACTTATTGTGGAACTTGCAGGCGGGCATGTTGTTGAAAGCACAGAAGTGCTGGCTCAGGAGCGCGAGCGACTTCAAGTTACGCTTCGACCGCATCGTGTCAATGCGTTTTTAGGCGCATCGATTGAGCATGCTCAGATGGTTTCGATTCTCGTGGGCTTAGGCTTTGAAAAGGTTGAACAAACGCCTGAGCACATTTGTTTTCGCGTGCCAAGTTGGCGGGTTGATGTTTCGGCTGAAGTTGATCTTATCGAGGAAATTGCGCGTGTCTATGGCTACGACAACCTTATGCCGGCAGAAAAACTCACCGCGTCGTATCCTTCACAGCGCCTTGAAAAAGAGCACTTTAATGACCGTGTGCGTAAGTTCATGATTGGCATGGGGTTTAAGGAAATCCTGACCAATCCGCTTCTAAGCCTGCCTGAAGCGCAAGTTTTTTCAGAGCGTGTGGTTCGCACGTTGAATCCGATTTCAGAAGATATGGCGGCAATGCGTCCAAGTCTGATTCCGTCACTTCTGAGATGTGTGGCGCATAATCAAAATCTCAGCAATGTCGATATGCGCATTTTTGAGATTGGACATACTTTTGAACTTGCTTCACCGGATGAACCGACGCTGGTTTCTGGCTACAGTGAGCGTGAAATGCTGGGGATTGCCATCACTGGCAGACGCTGGCCCCGCAGCTGGGCGAATCCGACTGATATGTCAGACTTCTTTGATCTTAAAGGCGCAGTCGAGGAGTTACTTGAGTGCTTACATCTACTTGAAAAATCAAAATTTATTCTTTATACTCACGGCAGTTTGCGTCTAGAAATAGATGCAAATTGCAATACGCCGTCCGGCAGTGTCTTTGCAGGAGTTCTGCAAATTGCGCCAAAAGAATGGCTAACAAGGCATGGCATTGAAAGAGAGGTTTTTTTGGCTGAGTTAGACATGGGCATTTTACGCAACTTGGCGGAATTTGAGGCAGAGTATCGTGCTCCTGCGAAGTTCCCAGCAGTTATGCGCGACCTTGCGTTTTATGTGCCCAAGTATCTTGCATCATGTGATATTATGCAAGACCTCGCAAAGGCGCATCCGTTAATTGAACAGGTAGAACTTTTTGATGTCTACGATTCTACATCGCAAGCCAGCCGTACTGATGCGGAAAGCCGACGCAGTCTTGCATTCTCGCTAAAACTTGTCAGCCGCGAGCGAACTCTAACGGAAGAGGAGATTAGCGCGCTGCTGGCAAAAGTCGTTAGGCAACTCGAATCCAAATATGGTGCGGAACTTCGCCAGTCCTAAGTCAAGTGGCAAGTCGCAAAGTAGGATGAGGGTTGTGGTGCGTCTTAATCGCTGAGGTGATTTTCTGATGTGAAAGTGGTTCGTTTGTCTAAAGATGAACAAGTCTAAAGAGATGGTTCAAAGCCCAGAGGCTGCACTCGCAGAGTTAGAGCAAGTTGTGCGCCACTTAGCATCAGAAAACTTAGCCCTGCGGCTCGAGAAAGAAGCGCTCAAGCGGCAACTCAATGAACAACAGCGTGCGTTGCAAGCAGCAACCGCCCTTGCCTCTTTAGCTTCTCTTCCCGAGACCTCTCAGGCACCTTCGGCGGATTCTGGTGCATTGATCCTTTCAGCCATGGAGCGATTGTATTTCAAGGAACGTCTGCAGCGCCTTTTGGAACTGGTCGATCTTGAACTACTTCGCCTCGATGGATAGTAAAGCCTAGACCTGTGAGTAATTTTATCACTTTACTTTTCTGCTATGGAACCAATCAAGGTGCGTGTGTTTGGTGAGGACTATCCTCTTTTGGTTGAAAACCGTGAGCTTACTGAGGCAGCTGCTCGGCAGGTAGATCTACAAATATATGAATACCGTCGCAAAGGGATAGATCTTAGCACTTCAAAAATTGCAATTTTGACAGCAATATCCTTTGCAGAAAAAGTCATTGAGTTAGAGCAACGCTTAGAGCAACTTACCAGTAAAATCACAACGCTTACACACGACATCCTAACTCAACATTCTGATATATCTAAACATTAAGACATTTAGCTGGTAAAATTACTCATTGTTCTTTTTTATCATCGTTCCAACTCAGGCGTCACGCTTACAGGGTTTTATTACTTTCATCCGCACCAACGCTTGGGGTTGTGTCTTTGAAACAAAGAATCGTTGATTAAACGATTAGGGAGCCCATCTCTCGACGTTGAATGCAGGCCTCACCTATCCTTGCGATAGGATGCTGGGAACCGACCTTCGGTTTTAACCAGCGCAGTGGAAGCACGAGACGTGGAGGACGCACCCACTATGCCGGTCTGGATTCTTTGGACCGAACACAGCCCGAAGATTCGTGCGGATTTTTTATTTCGATAATTCTGACTTTTGCTAATGCAACTCAACACTTTGCCACATGGAAAACGTAATTAATATCTCCATCAATTTTATTCTCCTCGCCTTGACTGCCATACTCTTTTTTGTTATTGGATTTTTTGTCAGTCGCTACTTTTTAGACCGTGTTGGGACCACACGCATTCTTGAAGCGGAAGAACGCGCGGCGCAAATCATTCAAGAAGCCCAGCGTGAAGCTCAAGCGCAAAAAGATGCCAAAATGGAAGAAGTCAATGAAGAGTGGAGACGCAAGAAGCGCGAGTTTGAGCAAGAAGTGAATATCAAAAACAACAAGTTTGCGCAAGCCCAAAAGCAAGCGAAAGCTAAAGAAGACGCTTTGAACCGCCGTGCTGAACAACTTCAAAAGCGGGAGAAAGCGCTCGAGGAGCAGCAGAAAGAACTTCAACAAAAAATGCAGTTTGTCGAGCAGCGCAGCGCTGAACTTCAACACCTTATCACTGAGCAAAACTTGCGACTCGAAAACCTTAGCGGCTTAAATGCCGAAGATGCCAAAGCCATGCTCATGGATAATCTTATTGCGAAAGCAAGAGAAGATGCAGCGGCAACCCTGAAAGCAATTCATGAGGAAACTTTAGCCAATGCTGAGAAAATCGCTGAAAATGTTGTTCTCTCTGCTATTGAGCGCACTGCTCCCACACTGGCTATTGAGAATACTATCTCTGCTGTTCATCTCCAAAGTGATGAGCTTAAAGGTCGTATCATCGGACGTGAAGGACGCAACATCAAAGCCTTTGAAAATGTGACCGGCGCAGAAATTATTGTCGATGATACTCCTGAAGTCGTCATCATTTCCTGCTTTGACCCGATTCGGCGTGAGCTTGCTAAAATTACTCTGCAAAAACTTCTTGTCGATGGCATCATTCACCCCGGCACAATTGAAAAGGCATATCAAGCGGCTCAAAAGGAACTCGATGAGCTCATTATAAGCACAGGCGAAGACGCGATTGTTCAACTTGGGATTCCAAACTTCCACCCCGATATTGTTCGGCTCATTGGCAAGATGAAGTTCCACACTAACTACGGGCAAAACTTGCTCAAACATTCGCTCGAAGTTGCCATGCTTGCTGGGTATATGGCAGCAGAACTTAAACTCGATGTCAAACTTGCCAAACGTGCAGGAATTTTGCACGACCTTGGCAAAGTGCTTGATTCACAAGAAGAGCCACACGGGCCTGCCGCCGCAGAGTTTTTGAAAAAGTACAAAGAATTGCCCATTGTGCTCAATGCCATTGCGGCACATCACAGCGATGTTCCTAAAGAGCATCCTATTGCTGAACTCGTTGATGTGGCTAATGTGATGTCCGGCTCACGCCCCGGCTCACGTGGCGCGATTACGCCTGATGGCTATATCAAACGTCTTGAAAGTCTGGAAGAAATTGCGCGCAGTTTCCAAGGTGTGGTGCGCAGTTATGCACTTCAAGCTGGACGAGAAATTCGAGTCATTGTCGAGGGCGAACGCGTTGACGATCAGCATGCCCATGCTTTGGCGCACGACATCGCTAACAAAATTATGACCTCCGTGCAGTACCCCGGTCAGATTAAAGTTACGGTCGTACGTGAGATGCGTGCCATAGCCTATGCCCGATAACTTTGCTCACACTGCAAGCGTTCGCTTGTTAGGGAATCATGGTGTTGCCCGAAGGCAAAATTTAGCGGCACTTACGCACTACCCAAACAAAAAAGCACAAGGATAACCCTTGTGCTTTTAACTTGCCTTGAATCACACTTGTATGCCACTCACATCTTCCGTATGCTCTACGGTCTCTTATCGTGCCTACTTCAGTTTATTGAGCAGTTCAGCCAGTTTTGCTTTTTCTTCGTCGTTCATCTGGCTGATTTTGTCTGCTAACTCTTTGTCCGCGCTTTTTGGTGTCTCTGCTACTTTGTTGATTTCTTCTTCTATGCCAGCTTGCGCACGCTTAAACTCATTGATTCCTTTGCCCAGTCCCCGTGCCAGTTCGGGCAATTTCTTTGCACCGAAGAAAATGAGGATGATGAGCAAAATAAGAAGCAACTCTTGTCCGCCAAGTCCAAACATGGTGTTCCTCTAAGTTTTCAGCTAAGTTGAAAGAAACCCTTTAATTTATACAAATTCGTCAGTTTTCCAATCTTTTTTTAAGTTTTCATTTGCTGCGATTTTTATACTCAATGCGCACAGCTGTATGTGGTACGGCTTCCAAGCGTTCTTTCGGAATCGGTAAGCCAGAGACTGCACAGATGCCGTAGGTACCATTTTTTATGCGCTCTAAGGCTTTATCGATATAACTCAGATAGCGTTCATCACGGGCGATAAACATAAAGTGCTGCTCTTTATCCATGGTCTCCGTGCCGTGATCGGCCATGTGCATAGAGTAGCTTGAATTACTTTCTTCGTGATTATTGTCTTCGCTGTAAGCATTGCGCATGATTTCCAGATCACGCAAGACCTCTGCACGTTTTTGGAGCAAAATCTCTTCGAAGTGCTTGAGCTCTTCTGGGGTCAGATATGTTTTCGTCAAGCGTTGCTCTTGCATGTCTTCATTAGAGCTGGGAACAGTTTGACTTGGCGTTTTAAGCTCTTTTGGCTCTACGGTTTTCGTAGGTGCAACTTCGACAGCGTTGTTTTTTAGCACCGATTTTGCACCCGCCAGTTTGGTGGACTTTGCTGCGGATCTGATTTTAGGCGACTTTACCGCAACTTTCTTTGTCTTTGCGCCTTTTTTATCCTTTGCTGCCATTGCTCTACTACGAATTGAGGTTAATGAAATTAAGACGCTATTTTTTTTCAAGTTCAATCGTACATCGCTCACCGTTGATTTCTTCTTCGAAACGCCTGCCGCCATTGAGCGTAAAATCAATTTCTACTGCCAATGTCTCATTTTGAATATAGGCTTTGTTACGCTCAATGGCTTTGTGCAATGCGGCAGAGGCTTCAACGCGTAAAATGATTCTATCGGTAATCTCCAAGCCACTTTCTTTTCGGCGTGCTTGAACTCGGCTGACAAATTCACGCGCGGCGCCTTCATGAATAAGTTCCTCTGTCAGTTCAGTATCCAAAGCTACCGTAAGCTTCTGCGATTCATCGGATGCTACGAGCCAGCCTTCCAAATCTTCCGATAAAATTTCTACATCTTCTTTTTCTACCTTTACATGCTCTCCAGCTACTTCGAGTTCACATGCACCAGATTTTTCCAACCTTGAAATTTCCTGCGCCGACATTGCACGCACACGATTTGCTACTGCATTGACATCTTTACCAAACTTTTTGCCTAGTGTCTTGAAATTCGGCTTTGCTTTTTTACTCACAATACCCGACTCATCATCGACAAACTCAATTGTCTTGACATTGACTTCATCGCAAATGATATCTTTTACTTTCTCCAGTTCGCGTCTTGTTTCACTTTCAAGCACGGGCAAGAGCATCCGTCGCAGCGGCTGGCGCACCTTGATTTCGGCTTTTTTGCGCAGCGAGAGTGCCAGTGAGCAAATGGTTTGTGCTTTTTTCATCCGCTTCTCTAATGCTTTGTCGATAGCGGCTTCTTCAACTTCAGGGAAGTAAGCCAGATGCACCGATTCATAAGGCTCTTTTTGCGTTACAGTATTCAAATTGCGATACATCTCTTCGGCAATGAAGGGACAGAAGGGCGAAACAAGTTTTGCTAATGTCACAAGACATTCATAGAGGGTTTGATAGGCGGCAAGTTTATCTAAGCCCATCTCACCTTTCCAGAAGCGACGGCGCGAGCGGCGAATATACCAATTTGAGAGATTATCTACCGCAAATTCCTCAATAAGCCGCGTGGCACTGGTAGGGTCGTAATTTGCTAAGGCTTCATCGACACCTTTGATGAGCGTATTGAGTGCCGATAAAATCCACCTATCCAGCTCGGTGCGTTCTGCTACTGGCAAGCGTTCTTCTTTGTACTCAAAGCCATCGACATTTGCATAGAGCGCAAAAAACTTGTAGCTCTCAATAAAACTGCGGAAAAACTTGCGCTGCTCTTCTACAATCTCATCCTCGTCAAAGGCTTTGGGTAGCCATACAGGACTTGAATTTGTCAGATACCAACGCAACGAATCTGCGCCGTATTTATTCATCACGACGAAAGGATCGACCACATTGCCTTTGGACTTGGACATTTTTTGCTTGTGCTTATCCAAAATATGCCCATTGACAATTAGGTTCTTAAAGGCAGGTTGGTCAAAAATCAATGTGGCGATGGCATGCAAGGTATAGAACCAACCACGCGTTTGGTCGACTGCTTCGCAGATGTAATCGGCAGGAAAGCTTTGTTCAAAGAGTTCGCGGTTCTCAAACGGATAATGATACTGTGCAAAGGGCATTGCGCCGGAGTCGAACCACACATCAATGAGTTCAGGGGTACGTGTAAATCGCTTACCATTTTTGATAAAGTAAATTCTGTCGACAAATGGCTTGTGCAGGTCGAGTTCGACTAAACCTTGGTCTAAGGCGTCACCAAGTTTGTAGGTTTTGCCGTCAATATCAATCCATCCTTCACGCAACTCGGCAATGGAGCCGATGCAGAAGAGATTGCCGGAGGTATGGTCATCACCGATTTTGAAGTCTTCGGATACCCAAATTGGCAGGGGTGTGCCCCAGAAGCGTTCGCGTGAGAGCGCCCAGTCTTTGTTTTCTTCAAGCCAATTGCCGAAGCGTCCTGTGCCAATTTCGGGAGGTTGCCAATTGATGGTCTTGTTAAGTTCGACCATGCGTTTTGCGACCGCTGTTGTGCGGATATACCACGACTCGCGCGCATAGTACATCACGGGCACATCGTAGCGCCACGAAAAAGGATAGCTGTGTGTAATCGTTTCCTTGCGCAGCAGTTTGCCGCTTTGCTTTAGTTCTGCAATGATTTCAGCATCAGCATCTTTGAAAAACTTTCCGCTGTAGCGCGGCACTTCATCGGTGAAGACTCCATTGCGCGCAATAGGCTGATACATCGGCAAGCCATACTTCTTAGAAATTTCATAGTCATCTGCACCAAACGCTGGCGCACAATGCACAATGCCAGTACCATCCTCTGTAGAGACAAACTCGCCGAGCGTAATGAAAAACGCTTTTTCTTTGACTTTCAAATGCGGCAAAAGTTGCTCATACTCTGTAAACTCCAGTGCTTTACCTTTGAACTCTTCAAGAATTTCAATTGGTGCACCGTCCGATGATTCCTGCAACACACTGAGCCGAGCTTTGGCAAGCACATAAATCTCATCTTTAACTCTTGCACGCACATAATCAACTTCTGGATGCACTGCAAGACTGATGTTTGAAATCAGCGTCCATGGCGTTGTTGTCCAAGCTAATAAATACTCATTCTCTGTCCCTTTGCGTTTGAACTTCACATAGACACTTGGATCTTTGACTTCTCTATAACCCAGTGCCAATTCGTGCGAACTGAGCACGGTTTCTGATTTTGGATCTTGCGGGACAATTTTGTAGTCTTTATAGATTAGCCCTTTATCAAAGATTTGCTTTAAGCCCCACCAGACTGATTCGATGTAGTTGTTGTCGCACGTGATGTAGGCGTTTTCGAGATCGCACCAATACGCCATTTGGTCGGTGAGCTTGCCCCAACCTTCCTTATTATCTTGAATGTGAAAATAGACCAAGCGCCGCGCTTCTTGGTTAAACTCTGCAATACCATACGACTCCACTGCGGCTTTACTTTTCAGACCTAATTTTTTTTCAACGGCAATTTCCACAGGCAAGCCGTGCGTATCCCAACCTGCTTTGCGTGGCACACAGTAGCCTTTGAGCGTTTTGTAGCGACAAATCAGGTCTTTCGTTGTACGGCTTAGCACATGATGTACCCCCGGTTTGCCATTGACCGTCGGCGGTCCTTCATAGAATGTAAATTTCGGTGCGTGCGCTCGCGTGGAGATACTTTTCTCAAAAATGCGATGTTCTTTCCAGAAGCCGAGAATATCGCTCTCGAGTGCGCTGTATGAAATGTCGGAGGGCAGTTCTTTGAATTTACGCATCACCGTAATTCTTGCTCTAAACTTACTTGGTGCTTTGTGGCTCTCTGCACGCGCGATTGCGCGGTTATTGAAAGTTGCAAATATATTGGGTGAGCTTTAATAAACAAAGGGGAATTTTCCAAAATTCTTAAAAAAGTTGCCCTCGCTATGTCAGCGAGGGCTTATTTTGCATGTTACTTCTTATTGCCTCCCGTCAGTGAATCCACTGTGCGGTTGATGGCTTTACTGAACGATTCAGCCAGCGTGGTTGCAGTCTTGTTGCCAGCTTCAAAGGTGCCTTCAACGACTTTCCATGCGTTGCTGGCGCCCATATCCGCCGCTCTGCCAATGCTGACTAATACCTGCGTGATAACACCTCCACGGACTTCGTCCATTTTTTTCCTCCAAAAGTTTATGTGTTGCAAGCAAAGTTTGTTTGCACTGCTCTGTTTTTTACTGCTTTCGCCTCTAACACAAACAGGCTACTGAGAATTTCAATTTGCGCACAAAAAGAGCTTTTCTCTAGCCCTCACTTTATCAGCAGCATTTTCTTTGTCTCTACAAAGCGCCCACGCGCTGAACTAGCTTCTAGACGATAAATGTAGAGTCCACCACTTAAGCCACGTGCATCAAAACGCACTTCGTATCGCCCAACTTCTCTACGCCCTTCAGCTAAATCCGCAACCTTACGACCCAACACATCATACACCGACAACTTTATCTCGCTTGGCTCAGTCACTTCATAGGCAATCACTGTGCTCGGATTGAACGGATTCGGATAATTCTGCTCCAAACGAAACTCCCGACTCACGCGTGGTCCAATTACTTCTACCTGCAACGCATAGTCGTGCGTGGTGCCGTCAAAATCTACTGAGCGCAAGCGATAGACATACCGCTCGCCTTCTCGCACAGCCACATCTCGAAACTGATACTGACGCCCGACCGGCAGTGTGCCTGCGCCACGCAGCGCCTCCACATCACGGTAGTGTGCGATTTCCTGCCCGTTGCGCAGCAGCACAAATCCCGCATTGTCTCGCTCCGATGCCGTCTTCCAGCGTAACTCCACGCCTAAACCCGTCGCCTGTCCAACAAACTCCACAAGCTCTACCGGCAAGGGGTTATCCACCAAATTCTCTGTGCCCAACGCCGCATACCACGCTTGATTGCTCCCTATCGTCAGCGTCGGACTAATCACATCCGATGTAATCACTGTTGGCAATACACTCGTATTGACGCTCGCAGGTCCGCGCCCCGTCCATGGACTTGGCGTCGCTGTCGCTACCTTCAAGGTCGTGTTCGTCGCACTGTTCTGCACCTCATCATCTACACGCACACGCATGTTCGTTATTTGCGTCACATCCACTGAATTGCTACCTGTGTTCTGAAACGCATAATAGCGTAAGAACGATGCCGCTACCAGCGGTGATACCACACTACTTGTCACCTCAACATTAGCATCGCCTGTTACCAAGCGTCCGCGCATTGCAGTCGCACTCGTCGCATTGACTACAAGTTCAATTTGTCGTTCCAGACTCCCATCGCCCAGCGGGAAAAGGTAAGTGTTTGTCCCTAACATTGCCCGCTCCAGATAGCCATTGACATGTCCGCCTGCAAAGTTCAGCGATGCTGGCGCCGTATTGAGCAAGCGCAAGGTATCATTGACACTTGGAATGTTAATCACAGCATCTATATCCAACAGACTATTCACCACTACGCTGCCCCCTGAAATGATCTTGTCATTGCCTTTCACTACCAACTGATGATAACGCACATTCGGGGCAAAGGTGCTTGTAGCGTTGCGGGGCGTAATTGCTTGTGTCGCACTGTTGTTGTCATAAATCACCTGACCATTGTTATTGAGGCTCGTCAAATTCCAGTTAAAAATTGGTGGCGGTTCTTCTGAAAATGGGGCTGTACGGCGAATAAAAACAGGGGCAGTTGCTGCTGGTGGGTCAAGCAGTGTGCCTGTGCCTAAGCCATGTACATCACGAATGCGCAACACCCCAGTAGGCTGCATTTGAAACACCGCTGGGCTGCTTGAACCGCCCGTGCGTGTCGAAATCATCTCTGAGCCATCTTCGCAGATGAGTGTGCCGTCCAGCTGTACCGACCGATTGTTCATACACACCAGTGCTGACCCGCTAGGAATTGTTACCTGCGCGCCAAAAGGAATTTCCCATTGGCACAGCGCATTGGTCTCTCCTTTTGTGCCCAACCACACCACAGACGGTATCGTTAGCGTTGCATTTGTTCCCACAAGACGAATTCTTGGGTCGCTTACAAATCCAAACCAGTCGCCAATAAAGCGACTTGCGGTGTTGCTTATCGTGAAGTTACCTGCCACTTGCAGCACTTTGTTTGCAAGGGGTCCGGTTCCGCCGCCACCTCGCGCACTACCAATTAGAAAGAGTTCTTGGGTAAAGTTGAAATTGCCTCCAACCGTGATGGTTGTTGCGCAACTGGAGTTTGCATCAATTCCACCAATCACAAAGCCCACCCCAGCGTGTGCGGGCGTGGTAGAACTGATGTCATTGGCTACTGTAACCGTCACGCTCGTGTTTGCACGGTTGTTGACCACAATTCCTGTGTTGGTCGTAAAACTGTAGTACTGTGGCAGCGGCGGCGGGTCGGCTGGCACACCTACAATGTTTGCAGTACTGGTCGCACTACCTATCGTTACCGCATTGAATGTGTGCGTCAGCGGTGCACTTCCCGTCGTTGGCGTCAGCACCAATATCCCACGCTGCACATCCAGCAAATTCGTCACCGTCAAGTTCCCTGTTACGATATCTGGTGCTCCCAAACTCGATGGAGGCGGACTTGGATTCGTTTCAGGAAAATTAATCACCATATTTCCTGCTGTATTGTTAATGACCAGATTGTAGTAAGTCCCCGCATCCACATTCTGTGTGCTAATGCCATTAAACTCCACCGTGCCATTTGAGGCAATGCTCGTAAGCGCCCAGCCTAGTGGCACTGGATTACTTGGTGCTTGCTGACGCACAAACAGCGGTTGATTCGGGGCTGGCGCCAGAAATGTTCCGTCACCTAAACCCTGCGGGTCGGCGCAAGTCAGATACCCAGCTGCACCCATCACAAAGTTGGACAGTCCTGTGGCACTCCCGGTCAGCGTTGCAATCAGCGCCGAGTTATCTTGGCAACGCAATGTCCCGTTCAAGGTCAAGGCGTAGGTGTTCATGCACGCAATCGCTGAACCTGCACTGAGTGTAACATCTGCACCCGTTGGCACTGACCAATTGCAACGCACATTACCTTCATCGCCTACGCTGCCCCACCACACGTCTACAGGCACATTGACCGTGTTCGGGGTCGGACCGCCCAGACTGACCGTCGGCACCGTTGTTGCAGTCGGATTGCGTGTTGCTACAAATCGGCTGCTTGTGCCCAGTGTTACATTGCCTCTTAAATTGAGCGTAAGGCTCGGATTGCCTGAGGTTTGCGCATTGCCAAAAAGCCGCACAAAACTTGAGCCTGCCGTCGCAAATGCGCCATTGATGGTCAGCGTGCTGCTGCTTGTGCTTGTGCTAATCGCTGATAGTGCTATCATGACCCCGTTTGTCGCCGCAGCATCTACGGTTAGATTGCCCCCAATCGTGAGTGAGGCGGTCGCGCCGTTCTGTGTATTGAGCAGCAAGGCAGTGTTCGCAGAGCTCGTTGTAGCTGAACTTGCCCCAGAGCCAATCGTAACATTTCCGTTGACGGTGTGTGTGCGCGTTACACTTGCCGCATTCGTTAAAACAAACACCCCTTGTTGAATCACCAGAGAAGTATTGACCGTGATATTTCCATCTGCTATACACGGATTTGCCAATGTTGCAGGCAGCGTAAAGGTGCTTAGAGGACTGGTGCGGTTAATGACCAGATTGTTATAGGTACGCGCTGTTACAGTCTGTGCCCCTGCTAAATTTGCGGCATATTCAATCGTGCCTTGCGTGTTAATGTTACTGAGATTCCAAGCCACAGGACTACCACGCCTTGTAATACAAAACGCGAAGGAAGTGGTTGATGTGCCATCACCTAACCCTGTGAGGTTACGCACCACCAGACGCCCGTTTGTTCCAAACGCCAGTGTTGGGTTACCTGAAGCAGTACCGATGTTGACGCCCGTAATTTCAGCGCCATTATCTACAATTAGTATACCATTGATGGTGAGCGTTTGATTTCGTGAAATTCCAAAGCTTGACCCTGTAACCACATTTACGACACCATTGACATTGTAAGTGATATTTGCATTTGCAGAGGGACTACCGCCAGACTGCACACCAAAGACTACATTATGCACCGCTGGATTTGCAAGTGTCCCGCCCAAAAAGTTTATAGTGGGTACAGTGGTTCCGCTTGGATTGGCTTGAATTGTCCCACCACTTGTCATGGTAAAGCCGCCTGTATTACCGACACCTGTCTGCCCCAGATTCATTGTAATCGCTGATGGAATTGATGCTCCACCGATTGAGTTGAAGTATAGATTGAATCCTAAGCCTGTTGGTACGGTCAATAGCAAGTTGCCACGCACATTAAAGGTTACCGTACTTCCCCCTGAAAAAGGAGAAGTCATTGAAATTGCAACGCCGCCACTCGTTGCTGCAACCTGATTTGCAACCACATCTCCTAATACAGTTAGTGTGGCATTCACATTTATTGCATTTGCTGTAACCGCAAAGCCGGTATTAACTGTAACAGTGATGAAGAAGAAGCCGCTCACTGTCTGCGTGCTGTTAGGCCCGCCTACCCGCATGCTTTGGATTTGGTGGTTAAAGGTCGCACTTGCAGTAGGCGCACAGTTGAGCACGCCCCGCCGCACATAGAGTTCCCCCGTCGTTGTGATATTTCCCACAAACCGTACTGGGCTATTGAGCGTGTAGCCTGTCACAGCACTAAAAGCAATTGTCGTCTGAACATTGCTATTTAGTTTCTCGATTGTCAAGTTATGGAACTGTGTGGTGCCAGCCCCTCCGATATCTTGTGTCACGCCATCTCCATTTAGTGTTACAGTGGTGCCCAATGCCGCAGTAAAAGCACAGCCACTTGGGACACTAAGGTTTCTGCCAATGTTCAAGTCACCGTTTAGCGTGACACTGCTCGTGCCGCTCAGCGTAAAATCGCGCACTTGTGTGTTCACAGGAATGTTCGTCAGCGTTGGACTCACACTCGGAAACACGACATCAACAGCGGTGCCATTTGGCACGCCATTAGGACTCCAGTTAGTTGCGACATTCCAACTTGTTCCATCGCCACTGCCTGTCCAAGTGTAGGTCTGAGCAAACAGTACTGTTGGCACAAGCCACCAAAGCAGCACGACGCTAAGTCCCCAGCGCACTTGGTGTAGTATTTTTGTTGTTATCGTAATCACTCTCATCATCATTTTGCCATTTTTGATATTTTCACAGATGTTGATTTACGATTTACTCTTCCTAAAACCGCTGGTGAGAATAAAGTAGAAGTGATGAGAGGCTGAGTTGTCATTGAAAATTTCATTTCGTCTTTGTCCTTGCATTTCCCTGCCTTGTGCGTTGTATCTGCATTGGATCGTGCTAAATTCGATTTTGCTTTACTCGTTTAGCACTGCAAGGCTGTTGTTTTGTAAAGCTGCTGCAAGCTCGTGCGCGCTTTGGGGCGCTCTGCCTCTACCATTTGCTTTTCTAAGCCGCATAGCAGAGGCAGAGTGCAATCTGGCAGCTACTTCATCAGCAGCATTTTCTTTGTCTCTACAAAGCGTCTTTGTGCTGATGTCGCTTCCAGTCGGTAGAAATAGACGCCGCTCGATAGCCCACGCGCCTCAAAACGCACTTCATAGACGCCGGCTTCCTGCTTTACAGAGCCCAGCACTTCACTGACCATGCGTCCGAGCATATCATAGACGCGCAAGCTCACTTCGCTTGCTACGGGAAGCGCATAGCGGATGGTTGTACTTGGGTTGAAGGGATTGGGATAGTTTTGCATCAGTTCATAGTCTCGAATCATGCGTGTGGCTTCAACTTCGACGGTTTGTTCGTAGTCGTGCGTGGTGCCATCAAAATCTACTGAGCGCAAGCGATAGACATACCGCTCGCCTTCTCGCACAGCCACATCTCGAAACTGATACTGACGCCCGACCGGCAGTGTGCCTGCGCCACGCAGCGCCTCCACATCACGGTAGTGTGCGATTTCCTGCCCGTTGCGCAGCAGCACAAATCCCGCATTGTCTCGCTCCGATGCCGTCTTCCAGCGTAACTCCACGCCTAAACCCGTCGCCTGTCCAACAAACTCCACAAGCTCCACCGGCAGCGGATCATCCACTGGATTTAGAGTGGCAAGCGAGACAAAAAAGTCTGTACTCGCGCCGACCAGCCCGGTGAACGAGGACGAGTTAAAGGTTGTCGGGAGTGCGCTGGTATTAACAGCACTTGGACCTTGGCTTAGCCAGTTGCCTGAAGTGCGTGTCGCAATTTTAAGTGTAAGGTTTGGATTGGCTGGATTAACTGCATCATCAGAATTGATTGCCATATTGAGCACTTGTTCCATCGTTGCAGCGTTGGAACCTAAGTTATTGAATTCATAGTAGCGTAAACCTGATACCTTTAATAGAGGAGCCGTAACAGCTGCCAAGGCATTTGCATCGCCACTGATGAGTTTTGCTAGCACCCTTGTGCCTGAAGTCGTAAGTTGCAGCGTAATTGGACGATAGACTGCCGCATCACCTAATGGGAAAAAGTATTGTTGACCTACACCTGTAACTGCGCGTTCAAGTGGGGCATCAATCCACCCAGATGTGCGTGAAATGGCTGGTGTGGCACTGTTCAAGACGCGCACGGAGTCATTTGTCGTACCACTCACGGCACCGCCATTGAGCGTCAGTTGGTTATTTACCACCGCCGTTGCGCCAAGCGTCTTAGCTCCTCCTGAGATAATCAGATTGTGATACTGCGTGTTAGGCAAATACGCAGCTTGTTGGTTGCGGGGCGTAATGACTTGCAGTGCGCTGCCGTTGTAGTCTATTGTACCATTTGTGTTAATACTGGTCAGATTCCATTCATTTGGTGTCGATGAACTTGGCGATGTGCGTCGGATAAAGAGTGTAGCAGCGCTTGCAGGGTCAAGCAGCGTTCCATCGCCTAAGCCCTGCACGTCGGCGACACGGATAATGCCGTTTGGACCCATATTAAGTTGTGTCTGACCAGAGCCACCGCCCGTGAGGGTTGCAATCAGTTCTGCGCCATCTTGACACACCAGCGTACCATCGACGGTGAGCCCAAACTGATTGTGAATGGCGATACCCGAGGTGCTGGTCATTTGTACTGTTGCCCCAGAGGCAATTTCCCAGTTCGTAATAGCATTGGTTTCCCCAGAAGTTCCCAGCCATACCTCCGGCGCGGCGTCAAATGTTTGTGTGCTCGTGCCGGAGAATCGGATTTGGGGGACGCTACCGCCACCGCCGCGTCTACCATTGTAGCGACTTGTGTTTTTGAGAAGGAAATTTCCTTTGACCTCAAGACGCATGGTTCCATTGGCAAAGCCTCCTCGGTATGGCAGAGCCGATTGTCTTACGTCTGCCGAAATCAAAGAAATGTTCGTACCATTACCTATTAACCCCAAGCGCGCCCCTGAGAGATTAAAATTCCCATTTACAGTCATGATTGCGCCTGATGAACTTGCATCATCTGCGCCATTGCCTGACGCTGGGGACACGAGCGCCAGCACCACGCCTTCATCAGTATGGGTGAGCGTTGGCGCTGTAACATTTCCAGTTACAGTGAGGTTTGTAAAAGCATTAGCGGCACTGACCAGCGCAATACCTGTATTGTGGCGCGCCCCTTGCTCAGAGTTGCTATCGAAGTACTCGCGTGCGATGCTATTTGTGCTCCCGATATTGATGTTGCCTATCGTATGGCTTAGCGTGGCACCATTGTTGCCGTTGAGAATCATAACTCCCTGTTGAACAAACAG
This sequence comes from Candidatus Thermochlorobacter sp., assembly GCA_046291735.1. Taxonomy (GTDB): domain Bacteria; phylum Bacteroidota; class Chlorobiia; order Chlorobiales; family Thermochlorobacteraceae; genus Thermochlorobacter. Next base: position 466,285 of record JBKBSK010000002.1, read on the forward strand.
ATTCTGCTGTATATTCAAATTGACCAAGACCACCGTAGGATTATCTTCACGATATCGATATGAAACCGGGAAAAAAGGTGCTGGAGGAGTAGGAGTAACCGTATAGGGGAGTCGTGTTCCTCTCACTTGCCCTACTCTGTTGTCAATCAAAAGTGCCTGCATTGAGATTGGGCTGCCACCCGCTTCACCGATAACTTGTGTAGCGTCAAGTTCTGCAAACGGCGCGAAATCAGTTGTCGGTGAAACCGTGCTAAGGTTTTCCATCACCACGGGTCCCAAATCGTAAAGGGTCGCTCCGGTCCCTATGAGTCTCTGAGGTCCCTTCGTATTACGCGTGAACCTCAGGACGCAGTTCGTCAGCGCATAATTGAAGTCAACACTTCCATTATTTTGGAATGTTGTCAGTTGATTTGGTGGATCACTCGAGAGCGGAGTGATCTGCAAATCATGACCTACGAAAAATGTGGGTATAATCAGGTCTATGGTGCCGCCTGTTTTCACCTCCACATCTCGCGTTTTGAGCGTTTTTGCACCGCTAGTTGGACTAAACAGCAGTATGCCATCACTTTCGACAGTAACTTTGGCAAGTGTCTGCGGTGGCGAGATGTCTAAGACTACTGTATCCTCCGCGTTAATTATCGCTTGATCGCCTTCAACACTGCCGGGCACACCTTCTGGGCTCCAAGTTGATGGATTACTCCAATTCCCACTTCCTTCACTGGTATAGGTTGTTTGTGCAACGAGTGGCACATATAGGCTCAATGTGATGAGCAGTGTCAAGCAGAATTTGAGACTGAAGTTCTTTTTCATTTACCCTCCATGCATAGCTTTACGTTCTTTTGAGACAAGACTGATGATACGTTCTTCTCTTGGCTTCACTTGTGTTCTCAACAGTGAAGTGTTTTGGGCATAGGGTGAATCAGGGTTTGGTGCGTCTTTCCTTTACAACATTAAGTCAACTCTCTGCATTGATTATTGATTTTTTTGGCTCCTCGTGCCTGCACAGCAGTTGCAGGGGAAGCAATGTTTTCTTTCAAAGTAAGAAAGTTTAGCGTATCACGGTGTGATATCTATCACACCATGCGCAGTGCCTTTGTTTGGGGATTGGCTTGTTTTTTTACAAGTCTATAGTTTTTCTCTGTTTATTCTTGTGGCTTAAAGCGCACAACAGGGAGATTGAGTTTTTCCCCGCCATACTTTACGGCATCGTTCCAGACGAGTACCACTTGTTCGGTCTTTGGCAATCGCGCTTGCGTGACGTAATCTGATGGAACGACGGCAGAGGAATCTCCGAAATCGGCGATAAAGGCGGCAAAGCATTTTTCACCTTGTCCGGGCTGAATTTCGCAGCGGCTTTGTTTAACCTTTGCATTGATTTTGTTTTTTTCGAGGAATTCACTGAGTTCGGTGTAGAGAAAGTTACTGGAGATAAATTGGAGTTTGCGTGGGTCAAATTCAATTGGTTTTGTGCCTTTATTTTCAATTTCAATTTGTATGAGAGATTGTACGGCTTCGAGGCGGACGCGGTCGTTACGCAAACTCGGTCCAATCAAGCGGTAGGAGCCACTGATGGCCACACCGACATTTGTTTGTACATCTTTGTAGAGCATTCTCTGTGTTGAGCCTACTTCATTGACGATGAGATAAATTTGCTGGACAGATTCACAACTGAGCAAACCCAATGGCAGCAGTAGAAGAATGAAGAGTTTGGATAGACTAAGTTTCATCATAGTGCTTCTGATTTGAGTTTATCGTTTGTCATTTTAAGTTTTGTAAAAAGCACTCACACCAGTCTTATGCGCTCTGGCAAAATGTTTGCATTTACCAAATAATACGAGCGTGAAAAAGGGATTATTGTATGAATATAATACTTTTTGAGATAATATTACTCAGCCGTTCTGCGCGGTCTATAGCTTGATAGTCAAAGGTGCGCGTGGCGGGTGTATTGGTTGAGGGCACTTGCAGTGTTGCGGTAAAGATGCCATCGCCTGCGGTTTGGTCGCCGCTGAGTCCATTACGCTCGCCATCATCGAGCAATTGAAAGGTAATGGCGCGGTTATCGGTGCGTGTAGCTCGGACTTCTCGGATAAAGCTTACGCCATTTGGGTGTGTGGCGCGTGCGGTGATATGAATGAGGCGAGTGCCGCTTTCAGGGATGCGCACGGTGTCGGGCGATTCGACGCTGAGCAACGTTGGCGCGCTTGCGCGTGAGTCCACGATACGGACTGTCTGACGCGCATTGCCGCCGCTTTGTCCAAAGACATCAAAGGGCGTTACGACCACTGTAAAGGAGCCAACGGTGGTGCGCGTGAGGCGAACCGTCAACTCGCCAGCATATTGCACACTTGTTGCGTTGCCCACACGAGGGAAAAGTTCAGCGGTTGCCAGCGGTGCTGTGTCGGTCTGCGCTACAAATGCGGCGCGCACTTCACGAATTGCAGTATTTCTGAACTGAATCGTTACATCTACTCTGAAGCGTACACGGGCTTGATTGTTGGCTTCGAAGCGCACCGTATCTAAATCGACTTGTGTGGGTGTTACGGCAAGAAAAGATACCGTAGGCGGTTCTTCTTGCACATCGGTCATAGTGTGGCTATCGCTGCATGCTACGCTCGAGCTTGCCAGCAGAAGTGCCCACAGCGCGGTCCTAATTTTGCGTTGAGATTTCCTCATAGCTCGGCTTTTCAGGTTTTGATTCCAAAAGTGCCTCTACAACGGTGCGGTGCACGGCTTCTGAACGCAGCATCAAAGGATGAGCAATGACATTGAACGCTAGGTTTGTTGCAAGTTGCCACACGGCGCTATGTGCGGGCACAATCATCAAATCCAGCGGAGTCCAAAGCGAAAGTGGCTTGAGCGGCAAGAGCCTATCAGCATGAGTGTTAAGTCTTTGCAGCAAGTGACTATCTGGTCGCAAGTCTTTTATACCTTCACCTTCAGCGGCATAAGCTAGCCATGAGCCATGGTGTGGACTGGAGATAGTGATGAGGCGCTGCACGCGCTGATAGCCCCCAAGTTCTTGCAAGTAGTAACGCGCTACAATGCCGCCCATGCTGAAGCCAATGAGAGCCAGCCATGCTGAGGCTTCAACTTCGTGCTCGATAATTTCTTTTACTTGCGCTGCCAGTGTCGCAATCGAGACACTTCCATCATTTGGCACAAGGTCTGGCGCCAGCGTGCGAAAGCCATGTTTGCGCAACTGTGCCGATAAGTCCGAAAAGACTTTGCCTGTATCAAAGATGCCATGCAGCAAAATTGCTGTGCGTTGCGCCATGGTTTGTACTTTTTGCGTAGTGTTTGATTGGAGCAATGTTTGACTTGGATATAAACGCTGTGCTTTGGTCTTAAAATTTCACGCCCAGAGAAATCAGGTTCATGCCAATGGGAGCGTTTGGTTCTAAGACAAAGGCATAATCGAGTGCTGCCAAGACATGCTCAATCGGATATTCTACTGAAAATCCCACGCTTGGTGTAGCAATTTCAAGCAGAGCGACGCCTTGCAATCCGATGCGGTCAAGACCGATGCGAAATTTCAGGGCGCGTACCGGTTGCAGCATTGCCCCTAGCCGTAGATGCACTTCGGAGCGGCGCAGGGTTTGACTTTCGAGTGTTTGACGCACTGCACTGCCTTCTGTAACGAACACAGTGCGGCGTCCTTCCAAGGCAACGGTCAAGACTTGCACTTCAGCGGCAAGCACTACGGTTTGCCACCCTAAGAGTCCTTTGCGTTGCCAAGCAAGGCTTGCGCGCAAGGCAAGCGGCATTGGGTCGATTGTGGTTGTGCCTTGTAGGTCGTAAATTGGTGTGGTATCCCAACGGTATTGCGATAAAATATCTGCGGCGCTCAGTGCCAGTGTGAGCATAGAGAGTGAATCGAGCGTGAGGCGGTAGAGTGCGCCGACATCGAAGCCTACAGTGAAAGAATTTCGTAGGTCTCTAGCCAGTGAAGCAAGGTATCCGCGCAGCGTCAAGCCCACTGAAAAATCGTCTGTGAATCGATTCGCAAAAGAGAGCATAAAAAGATTTTCTGATGTACTTAGCGTGCCCAGAGGTTCGCCATCGCGGTTGCGTGCGTCGATGTTGCTGACGCCGGCATTAATCCATGCAACACTAAGCCCTGCTGTCGGTCCAACTTTGCCTAAGAACGAAGCAAAGTTCAAACTCCGGTCGAGCGTGAGAAAAGTATAGGTGAGCGTGGCGTCATAATACTCTGCGAAACTGGTCAGTGCGGGATTGTAATACGGCTGCAGTTCGCCTGCGCTGATGACTGCGCCGCCAGCATTACCGAGCGCAACGCCACGTGCTGAAAACCCCATCCGAGCAAAAGGCGCAGCAGCACCGCCAATCTGTGCCCAGCTTTCAGCTATCATAAGCCCAAGCCACAGTGGCACAAACAGCAAAGAAACTTTCATAGCGTGATTTAGAGTTAATTCAAGTTGGGTATTTTGAATTTTGCAAACAAGCCTTATATGCGTCTCTATCGATTTCACAACAGGTGAGTGCGCCTCACTAAGCAGTCTTGACGTATTGGCTTGCAGGCTCTAAATTTGCTTGCATTCACTATTGCTAAACGCTTTGCACTAATGAGTAACCAGATTTCCGATTCCAAACTTAATGCTGTGCTCTCGCTTCTTGATGATGAAGATGAGACGGTCTTCAAGAGTGTTCGTACTGAACTGCTTAGCGCTTTGCAATCCGACCATCCTGAAGCCTCGCAAATTATGCGCGTGATGGTTGAAAAGAAAAACGCTGCGCCCGGTCGTATCTCCAGCCGCATTGAGGACCTTATCGATGAGATCCAATTTCAGAAACTCTCACCGCAATTTCTACGTGGCTTTATGGACAATGCCACGCTCGAAACCTACGCGTTTCTTGTTATGCAAATTGGCTATCCTGATGTCAATCTGGATAAATACCGCAAAGAATTTCAGCAGCTTGAATCGCTTCTGCGACTCGAGTACTTTACCACGAGCATGAGTGAGATTGATAAAATTTTCATGATGAGCGTCATTCTCTTTGAAAAGCAAGGCTATCGTGGCAACTCTGCGGCATATTATGAGCCCGACAACAGTTATCTCAACCGCGTAATTGATCGCAAACTTGGTATTCCTATCTCGCTTGGTACCATTTATTTGATTTTAGCTGAACGCTTCCATCTTCCCATCTACGGCGTCAATATGCCGGGGCACTTCCTGCTCAAATACGAAACGCCGGGTGGTGAAGAACGCTTTATTGACCCTTTCAATCAAGGGCGAATTTTAGACAAACAGGATTGCATTCGGTTTTTGCAAAATCAGGGCTATGGCACTGTCGACCAGTATTTTGCAAAGGCGTCAGCTTTAGACATCTTGGAGCGTACACTTAACAACTTGCGCAACAGTTACCGTGAGTTCGGTCACTACCAAAAGACAGCGCTTATTGAGCGCTACCTGAATCTGATTTTGGATTTTCGCGGTGAGCCGCTCCTTCCACCGCATTCGCCTTTCTCTTCCGACGATTTCGAAGAAAATGATGTGTAAGCTATCAGGGCGTGCTCGTGGTGTCTTCTTCACGCTCCATCAGCGGCGTTTCTTTTTCCTTCTGTTTGTCATTGGTCGAGACCTCCAGTCCAACAGGCTTGCCTAATGGGGCAAGCTCACCTTGTTTTGGTGATTGCGCAATGACGGTATTTGGCACAAGCGATGTGGAATAGCGATAGCGCACCTCTCCAATCGTAAAGCCTGCAGTTACAATTAGGGCTTCGGCTTCGCTGAGCGTCCGCTGCAAGACATCCGGCACCACACCTTGCTGCACGCCACCTTCTGCAGGCAACCGTCCAACCTTAAAGCCAATCACAGTCTCCACGCTGACAGTTGTGCCCGGTGCAATGCTTTGCGAGAGAATAATGCCATCGTCTTCTTTTTTTGTTACAGGCACTTCTTCGATTTTGCCCAAGCGCAGGCTCAGACGTTCCAACGTCAGCTTTGCGTCTGTCAGAGTCCGCCCTTTGAAGTCGGGCAGTGGGGTATTCTCACGTCGTGCAGTGTTGACAGACAGATAGATGCTTCGTCCTGCTTTGACTTTGGACTGCGGCAAGGGATTTTGCGATAGCACCGTGCCCAGTTTTTTCTTTGGGTCATAGACTTCATAGCCACGCTTTGCAACCAGTCCCAATTTTTTCAGTTGCTGCTCGGCTTCCTCGAAAGCTTTGCCCGTAACATCGGGCACAGCTACAATCTCTCCACCTTTCACATACAATGGCATCAGCGCTCTGTCAAAGAGGAAAAACAACGCAATCAGCGCAGCAATCAAAATGTAGAGTTTCAGGGCAAACGGTGAGCGAAGCGCAAAGAAAGTTTTTTCAAGCGTTGGATTCATTAGAGATGACTTCATCAGAGAAAATTTGTCACAACTATTCAAGCACTGCAGCCGAGCCTATGCTATGCAGTTTTTCTTTGATGTTGTGTCGTTAAAATTTGGCGCAAAGTTAAAGGTGCAAACTTCAGAAACCAAAACCACTTTTTGTTGGTTGTCAATAGATACGCCGTGCCACGATGTTTTCATATCGGCTCAAAGTTTGCTACATTTGCCGCCTGAAAATTAACCAGATAACTCTATCCACGCTATGTTTGAAGCGGAACTCGAGCGCGTGCGCGCGCTCAACGAGCGCCTCCAGTCGCTCCGGAGGTTTCTTTGAGATTGACACTCGCCTTGAAAAAATCAAGGCACTGGAAGCACAAACTGCCTCTGATACGTTCTGGAATGACCCTGCTGCTGCACAGAAAATTCTGAAAGAAATCTCTGAACACAAATCTTGGACGGAAGCTTTTGCTCGCCTTGATGCTGCAGTGAAAGCTGAAGCTGAATCACTTGAAGTCGCCGCGGAACTCGAAGAAGCCAGTTACCTTCCCGAAGCCGAAAAGCATCTTGCAAAGTTAGAGTCAGAGGTGCGCGCGCTGGAATTTCAAAACATGCTCTCTGGACCTGATGACAAACGCAATGCGATTTTGACCATTCATGCTGGCGCTGGCGGCACAGAAGCGCAAGACTGGGCAGAGATGCTCTACCGCATGTACATGCGCTGGGCAGAACGACGCGGGTTCAAAGTCTATACCGACGACTATCAAGAAGGCGAAGGCGCTGGCATTAAAACCGCCACGCTAGAAATCATCGGCGATTATGCTTACGGCTATCTTAAAGCGGAGAACGGCGTTCATCGCCTTGTGCGTGTCTCTCCGTTCGATGCCAATGCGCGCCGACATACTTCTTTTGCCAGTGTGTTTGCTTATCCTGAAGCTCCCGAAGATGCGCCCATTGAAATTCGTCGTGAAGACTTGCAAATTGATACGTTTCGCAGTGGCGGCAAAGGCGGTCAGAACGTCAATAAAGTTGAAACAGCTGTGCGCATTACACATCTGCCTACAGGCATTGTGGTTGCTTGTCAGCAAGAGCGCTCGCAGTTGCAGAATCGTGAGCGCGCTATGAAGATGCTTAAATCACGCCTCTATCAAATCAAGCGCGAAGAAGAAGAAGCCAAAAGACGCGAACTGGAAGGCAAGAAAAAGAAAATTGAATGGGGCTCGCAAATCCGAAGCTATGTCTTCGATGACCGACGCGTCAAAGATCACCGCACCAATTATGAACGCTTCGATGTCGAAAATGTCATGGATGGCGATATTGACGATTTTATCGAGCGCTACTTGATGGAGTTCGGTGATTAAGACGGCAAAGTTTTTGGATAACTTGCTGCACAAACTCTGCGTAGAGACTACACTGGCACGAGTTTAGGGCGCCTCAAGAATTTGTTGTAAGTTTGCCTCACTCATGCACCGGTAGCTCAATTGGATAGAGCACCAGATTTCGACTCTGGCGGTTGGAGGTTCGAGTCCTCTCCGGTGTACCACTTTCCCTGCCCTTTTACACTTCTTCTCATGCGCTTAGGTCTGAATTACACCCGGATTAAAAACCGGTAGGTTTGGGTTTTCATTGACCAGCTCGAGGCAATACGCCAAAATGTTTCGTGTCTCTCTTGGATCGATAACATCATCTACCCATAAGCGTGCTGCCGCATAAAGCGGGTTCATTTGCGCCTCGTATCGCTCCGAAATTTCCCGCAGAAACTTAGCTTTCTCTTCATCGCTGATGGTGCGCCCTTCTTTTTCGAGCTGACCGAGCTTGATAGAGAGCAGAGTCTCTGAGGCTTGTTTGCCGCCCATAACCGCAATTTGCGCCGTATGCCAAGCAAAGATAAAGCGTGGGTCGTATGCCTTACCGCACATTGCGTAGTTGCCTGCACCAAAACTATTGCCCATAATCACCGTGATTTTTGGGACGACAGAGTTTGAGACCGCATTCACCATCTTTGCTCCATCTTTGATAATGCCGCCATGCTCGGCACGGCTACCGACCATAAAGCCCGTTACATCTTGCAAAAAGATGAGCGGAATTTTGCGTTGATTGCAATTCATAATGAAGCGCGCGGCTTTGTCAGCACTGTCCGAATAAATCACACCACCGACTTGAATTTCACCTTTTGCGTTCTTTACCATCAAGCGCTGATTTGCCACAATCCCTACCGCCCAGCCATCCAAGCGGGCATACCCGCAAAGTATAGTCTTGCCATAGTTTTCCTTGTACGGTATGAAAGAATCCGCATCTACAATTCGCTCAATGATAGGCATCACATCGTAGGGCTTTGTGCGGTCTTCTGGGATAAAGCCTAAAATTTCCGATGTTGGATACTTCGTCGGTTTTGGCTCAATACGACTGAATCCTGCTTTCGGCTTGTCTGCAAATTGCGACACCAGCTCACGCACACGCTGCAAACAGGCTTCATCGTTTGGCATCTTGTGGTCGATATTGCCCGAAATGAACGTCTGTGTGGTTGCGCCGCCTAAGGTTTCGTTGTCAATGACTTCACCAATTGCAGCTTTCACAAGATGTGACCCAGCAAGAAATACGCTACCTGTGCCTTCAACAATCAGTGATTCATCACACATCAGCGGTAAGTATGCGCCGCCTGCAACACACGGTCCCATCACGGCAGCAATCTGTGGGATGCCCATCGAACTCATCACCGCATTGTTTCTGAACTGCCTGCCAAAATGTTCTTTATCGGGGAAGACTTCATCTTGCATCGGCAAATACACGCCGGCAGAGTCGACAAGGTAAATCACCGGCAAGCGATTTTCCATTGCAATCTCTTGTGCTCTGATGTTTTTCTTTGCGGTCATGGGAAACCAAGCTCCGGCTTTGACCGTCGCATCGTTTGCTACAATCATGCAATTGCGCCCATGTACTTTGCCAATGCCGACGACAACACCTGCCGCTGGACAGCCGCCTTCAGCTTGATACATTTCATAAGCTGCAAACAGTCCGATTTCTAAACATGGCGAGCCTTTATCGAGCAGTCTCTGGATACGCTCTCGCGCCGTGAGCTTGCCTTTGGCATGGTGCTTTTCTATCGCCGCTTTGCCGCCGCCCAGCTTGATTTTATCCGCAATTGCCGTGATGCGCTGCCACTTGGTTTTGAAAAGGTCTTCGCGCACATAAAATTCGGGGGGATGCTCTAAAGTAAATTGCGTCTCAATTGTCATTTTTGAAACAAACGGTTTCTTGATGCGCGCCAAAATACTGCCCTCTTGCGCTCTAGCAAAATAGAAAATATCGTAATTTTGAAATTACATGCTACACGTCAGACACAACCGTCAAATACAACTTGCTGAGCGTTCAAGAACAACACCATCTGAAATTTGTAACTTATATCTTTAGTCTTCAACTTCAACCATCAAACCTTGCAACGTGAAACTGACTTTTCTTTCTGTTATTTCTTTCTTAGCCATGGCTCTTTTTGGCTGTTCTCCCTCAAAACCTGTTCAATATCTGCCACACCGTGTCGAGCAAATACCACTTAAACTCAAAGCCGCTTTACCGGTTGAATCGCCTATCGATGACTTAGAGCTCTCTGGTCTGGCGCTATACCAAAATACACTTTATAGTGTCAGCGATGACCATGGCGATATGATTTTTAAGCTCACGATTGAGCCCGACAAGGTCATCGCTGAACCGTTCTTGCGTTTTGAGAAGCCCTCGCTGCGCCCTGATTTTGAAGGTATTGTGTGCGATAGCGCTGGCAATTTCTACATTATTAGTGAATCCGAGTGCCGCATTTTCTTTGTCAGTCATGATGGCACAATCACAAAGTGGCTCACTCCAAGTTTTGAAGATCAAGCCAAAGCAGCTGGCTTGCTTCAAAAGTTCAATGCTTATCCTGAAGGGCTTGCCTTGCGCACACCGACACATTTCTATGTTGCTGCCGAGCACTCCCCACGCGGGTTGATTGAGCTTCAGCTCGAGCCATCTCAGACAAAGTTTTATGTGTGCGATTACACAGCAATTCCGCTGCGCGAAAAGCGTGTGCCTGATTTTGCTGACCTCTACTACGAAAACACTCGACTCTTTGCCCTTGCACGCAATGCTGAAGCTGTTGTTGAACTCTCGATTGAGCGCGACAGCGTTTTTGAAAAAACCTGCTGGTCATTTCAGCAAGCGGTCTCTCACGACAGTTTGCAGTACGGCTCCATGCGCTTTGGTTTAGCCGAAGGGCTCACTATGGATAGCACATCGATTTACATTGTCTATGATACCAATGGCGAGACGCGCAACCGCACGGCTAGAGATAAGCGTCCAATGTTCTTTATCTTTGAGCGACCGCGGTAGGTGCACCGCACATTCAGAGCAAATGCATATTTTCGTCTAACAAAATTTTTTTGTCTGCTATGCGCACGCTGGGTATTGATCCGGGCTCTATTACGACAGGCTACGGCATGATTGAGCAGCAAAATAATGCATTCGTTGCCCTTGCGTTTGGTGTGGTGCGCCTAAATGCCAAAGCGTCATTTCCGCATCGCCTAAAAAAGCTCTACGATGAACTTGCTGTGTTTATTGAGCAGTATCGTCCCACGCGCCTTGCGCTTGAAACCGCATTTTACGGCAAGAATGCGCAATCGGCGCTCAAGTTAGGGCAAGTACGCGGGGCAATTCAAGTCTTAGCCATGAACTATGGGCTTGAAGTGCTTGAATACTCGCCGCGCGAGGTCAAAAAATCACTCACAGGTGCCGGCAATGCTTCAAAGGAGCAAGTTGCCTTTATGGTCAGAAAATTGCTTAATCTTTCTACTACAGGAGCGTTCCTTGATGCCAGCGATGCCCTTGGGCTTGCACTTTGCGATGCCTTCAAACATCACGCTCTACTTGAGAGTGAAACTCATGCACTGCGCGATGTGCGTTTGCAGACCCAAAAGCGCCGCTACAGCAGTTGGAAAAGTTTTATTGATGCCAATCCTCATCTACTGCGTTCATAATGTTACACGGTCTTGTTAAAGCCAAGTTTTGGTCGCGCTTGCGCTGGTACCACGGCGTTTTGTTCTACATAGCCATGAATTTTATTTCTGGTGGCTGGCTTGCGACACGCATGTATCTCGATGAGGTTGGTCGACCGCCCTTTATGCCGCCTGATTGGGCGTTTGCGCCTATTTGGACAGCGCTACAAATTTTGATGGTTATCGCTGGCTTTCGACTGCTCAAAAACATGCAGCGTGAGCCTCAGCATTCGCAACTCTTTTGGAGTTACACCTCACTGTGGGCATTCTTTTCAATGTTCAGCTGGTTCTACTTCGGGTTGCATAGCCCAATTTTGGGTTTTTTGACCACGCTCGGCATGTTTATCGCCAATGCAATCAACCTCTATTTCGGATTTCAAGCCAGCAACAAGTATTATGCGCTCCTACTTGTGCCGCTGACGATATGGCTAACGCTCGCCTCTCTTGTCTCTGGCTGGCAAGTGCTCTACACACCTGATGAGTTTTTCTGCACCGCACCTTTCGTTGCACGCTAATCTCTGCTGGGGCACTTTTCTCTTTGGCAAGCGTTGCGCATTTAAGCACATGATGCTTTTTTTGAGAGTATCGCTCTAGTTTTGCATTTTAGCTCATCCATACGCACCAAAAACACAGTTTTGCAATCAGAAAACCATAAAAACATCTCAACGCTATGCCCACGCCAACCCTTAACATTCTGGTTACTGGCGGTGCTGGCTTTATCGGCTCGAATTTTGTCCGATTTATGCTTGCCAAGCGCCCCACTTACAAAATTATCAACTATGACAAACTCACTTATGCAGGGAATTTAGAAAATCTCAAATCGGTCGAGCGTAACCCACGATACACATTTGTCAAAGGTGATATCTGCGATGTTGACACACTTCGTGCGACTTTTCAAGCTCATGAGATTAACGTTGTTATTAACTTTGCGGCTGAATCACATGTTGATAGGAGCATTCTTGGCGCCCGAGTATTTGTCGAAACTAATGTGTTAGGCACTCAAATTCTTTTGGAAGTCTCAAAGGAATTTTCTGTCAAGCGATTTATTCAAATTTCTACGGACGAAGTCTATGGCACACTCGGCGAGACAGGCTACTTTACCGAAGACACACCGCTTCAACCGAATTCGCCCTACTCTGCTAGCAAAGCCGGCGCCGACCTTATGGTTCGTGCTTATGTGGAAACTTTCAAACTGCCTTGTATTATCACGCGCTGCTCGAATAACTACGGACCGTATCAATTTCCTGAAAAATTGATTCCACTTGTTATTGCCAATGCGCTCACCGATAAGCCGATTCCCGTCTATGGCGATGGCATGAATGTGCGCGATTGGCTCTATGTTGAAGATCATTGCAGCGCTATTGACACTGTGCTTCACAAAGGAAAAGTAGGAGAGGTCTATAACATCGGCGGCAACAACGAAATGCCGAATCTTGAGATTGTCAAGCGCATTTTAGCCTATCTGCAAAAGCCTGAGAGCCTGATTACTTTTGTTACAGATCGTCCGGGACACGACCGCCGCTACGCAATTGATTCTTCTAAAATTCAGCGAGAACTCGGCTGGAAACCTGCTGAGAGCTTTGACTCGGCTTTGCCCAAAACGATTCAGTGGTATCTCAATAACCGTCCATGGTGGGAACGCATTTTGTCGGGCGACTATCAGAAGTACTACGAATTGCAATATGCACGGCGATAGCTAAGTGGTAGAACACACTCTGCTTGCTTGCTGCGCTTGTCTTCTTTATCGCTTGCCCAGTCTTGTTAGCCATTGAGTATGGAGCAATTAGGCAGGGATTTTTTTCCTTCCACCCTCACGTCCTTCGTCGTAGAGATAGGTCGGCGGGGCTTTGTCCGTAATGCATTCACGCGTAATGATGCAGGTTTTTAGCCCACGCATTGAGGGTAAATCAAACATAATATCCAGCATCACGTTTTCTAGAATCGCGCGCAAGGCTCGTGCCCCTGTGCCACGCTTTATGGCTTCATCTACAATCGCATCAAGCGCTTCGGGTTCGAAAATTAGCTCGACATTTTCCATTTCGAAGAGTTTGCGATACTGCTTTGTGATAGCGTTCTTTGGCTCCACCAAAATGCTTTTTAGTGCCGCTCGATCAAGTGGCTCTAAAGTCGTGATGACCGGCAAGCGTCCAATAAATTCGGGAATTAAGCCAAACTCCAAGAGATCTTCGGGAATGACTTTGCTGAGCAGTTCGGGACTTTCACGTTCGGACTTCGTTACGGGCATTGCGTTGAAGCCCATCGCTGACTTTGAGAGTCGTCGTGCAATGATTCTATCCAATCCTTCGAATGCTCCGCCGCAGATAAAGAGAATGTTTTTTGTATTGACATTCACCAAGTGTTGCTCTGGATGCTTGCGTCCGCCTTTTGGTGGCACACCTGCAATTGAGCCTTCTAGAATTTTTAGCAAAGCCTGTTGCACGCCTTCGCCAGAGACATCGCGCGTGATAGAGACATTTGCGCTCTTGCGCGCGATTTTGTCAATTTCGTCGATATAGACAATGCCACGCTCTGCGCGTTCCAAGTTAAAATCTGCTGCCTGCAAAAGATGCGCAAGAATGCTCTCGACATCATCACCGACATAACCTGCTTCGGTTAGCGTGGTCGCATCGGCTATCGTGAACGGCACATCAATGATTTTGGCCAGTGTCTGTGCCAGCAGGGTTTTACCCGTGCCTGTGGGTCCAATCAGCAAGATATTACTTTTTTCAAGCACAATATCGCTTTCGTTGAAAAGCCAGTCTTCGGTCTCAATGCGCTTGTAGTGGTTGTAGACGGAGACAGCCAGCACTTTCTTTGCATGCTGCTGCCCGACAACGAAGCTATCGAGTTCTTGCTTAATGGAGGCTGGCGTAAGCAGTTTGGATTTGCGTGATGCACGGCGGCGCGCTTGAATTGACGCCATATCATTGCGAATAATTTCCATAGAGCTTTGAATGCAACGATCGCAAATGTATGCTTCTTGCCCAGCAACCAAACTATTTACTTCATCGCTTGACCTGCCACAAAATGAGCAGTACACGGTTAAATCATCGTTGTTGCCGTTCGATGTTCTATTTCCACGTGGCATAGTATTTTTTCCCTGTAAAAAATTTTGTGCTATGGCTCTACTTTTGCAGCTTTAGCTGAAAAAATGATTCTGCTACCTTCACTGCTAAGTGCTTGCTTGAAGTCTACGATGGCATTTGCACCGTGCTGCGCCGCTTGCGCTTTAAGCTGCAAGAGCGCATAAAATCGTTTGTAGCCGTAATTTTCCGAACTATCAGCAGACGCTGGGCTTTCCAGCGTGAGCTCTGAGATAATCACACCTCCTTTAGGCATTTCATCAAGTACTTTAACGCCCGCTACACCAAGTCTTCGACCATTTTGAAGTTGCTGCATGGGATCTGTTACTATTGCATTGCCGCTATGCCTTGCGCAAGAACAAAACATGAAAGTCTGCACCGATGTACCTGTGCCACTATCGACGGGAACTTGTATGACAGGCACAGTTTGTGCTTCAGCTAGACTTGCACTTGCAAAGCACATCAGCATAAATAGAACTCTACGCATGAGCATTTGCGTATCAGTTGGCTTAGTTTTGTCCCGGCAATGGCGTACCGCTTTGATGCTGCAATACATCTTTGTCGTTTGGTGCAGGCGTTACTGCACTGGCTTCAATTTGATACAAGCTAACGACAAATCCATCTATCTTGGTTTCTTGAATATCAAACTTACCAGTTACGCGAATCGGGGTATAGACATATTCTGTCTTTTTTCCTTTTGCCATTTTGACCATGACGGTTTCATTCGGTTCAGGCGGCACGGAGTAACAGCAGCCAAAAAACGGAATTTGCACGAGCATAAATTCGGTAACATCGAGTGCTTCGCTCATTGGAATCATGTAGCCAGCAATGTTGACTTCTTGACCTTTGAGCGCTTTAAGTTTTTCAGGCAGCGGGTAGCGATCGCGCTTGCTATAACGATACTCTCGCAAATCGTTGAAAGTCAGGCGCGTACCTGCTGGCTGCATACGGGTTGCATCGGCAAGTACATAACTGACCGTCTCTACTTTCAAGCGATGTTCTTGGCGCAATTTATAGAGTGCTTCTTGAAATACCACCTTTTTCTGCGTGTTGAGGCTAATGATGACATTGCTAAGCACAATGCCAATAATCACGGCAAGACTTGGCAGAAGTTTCTTCATCTTTTTCATCAATGTTACAGATACCGTTTAACTGATTGGGTTCAAGTTCTTTGCAACATTGGTACGATAAGCATTGATGGCTGGTATCACACCGACCAGTGCTCCAACTGCTGCAACTATCAAAATTAGAGCTATTTCTCCCGAATTAAAAATTGGTGCAGAAAGTTCTACGCCTGTGCGTTCGAGCACTATCCCTCTCAGCGAGAGCAGCAAAATTTTGCTAAGCACAATGCCAAATGCAGCGCCAAAGAGTGCAATCAGTGCGGCTTCCAGTGTAATCATGCTGAAAATGCGTGAGCGATGCGCGCCGAGAGCACGCATAATGGCAATATCGCGCCGCCGTTCATTGAGCGAATTGTAAATGGCAACCATCACCCCGATAAGTGCCACCACAATCACCAGCAGCGTAATGAAGAGAAACGCCCAATTGATATTGCCGACAATGTCAAACAAGTTTTTGATTTCTCGTGTCGGAATTGCCGCTTGTGCCAGCGGCTCGCTGTTGATGATTTTGTAGAGCTGCAGTGCAAAAATCGGCGCTTTGGTCTTAAGAATCACTGCCGTTACATCGCCTTCTTTTGGCACCTGATGCTCGTGATGATGATCGGGGTGGTCGTCGCCATCCGTATGCGGTGAACCATCAGAATGTTTGGCTTGAGCCGTTACGCTCTCCGTTTTGGCTTGCGTTTTGTGTTCATGCGCATTCTCTTTATGCACGTGTTCATCATGTTTCATCATCGCCGCTTCATCGTTCTGGCGTGCAGATGCCTCGTGATTATGGTCTTTGCCTTCGCCCTTATGCTTCTCGCTTGCACTTCTGTTTAAGGCTGCAAGTGCCGATTCGGTTTGCGCATCTTTTCGCATTCGAGCTAGTTCGTCATTTCTGACTTCCAGCTCTTCTTCCTTTTGCTCTTCATGAATCGCCCAAACGGTCGGCAGTGAAATGTAAATCGCCTTGTCAGAGGTCGTGTAAGTTGGCTTTAAGATGCCCACCACCTTCATCGGGTCGTGTTCGTGCTCGATAGCCATCTCTGCCGCAACCTCTTGCAAGCCGTGTGTCGCAATGAAGGTATCCCCGATTTTCAATCCCAGTTGCCTTGCTACATCGCTGCCTAAAACCGCAGCATAAAGTTCATCATCTTTGAAAGCTCTACCTTCGGCTAGTTCAAAGGTCTGGTTGGGTTTGTAGTTAAACTTCGTAAAAATCTCTTCTGTAGTGCCAATGATGCGAAAGCCTTTGTAGTTATCGCCTAACCCGTAGGGAATAGCGTAGCTGACCATCGGGTGATTGCGGTATTTTTGATAGACGGCGTAGGGGATATTTCCGACGGGGTCGCCAAGCTGATAGACCGTGTTGAGCACCAGTTGCAGCGCGCTGCCTTTTGCGCCCAAAATCATTTCGTAGCCCACGCTCGCTTGGCTAAAGTTTTCCTCGACTTGCCTCCTGATTTCAACTGTAGCACTAATCAAGGCAACACCGAGCGCAATTGAAATCCCTGTAAGTGTAACGGATAGCGCACGCTGCGCGATATTTCTGAAAACAAGTGAAAGTGTGTTCATGTCTTGTAAGTTCCTCTGACAAAACTTTAGTGACGGCAATCATTACGATTGTCGTTTTTTACGACTATATCGACTGTAACGTGTGCAAAAAGTTACAGCAAAGCAAGAGGAAAACTATAACCTTGGCTTTTTTGCACATCTTTTGGAACCTCTAAATACCTATCAAGATGGGCGACTTTCTTAAAGAACTGCTGACTGTTTTCGTGATTAGTGCTGTTGTAGCTTTTGGTCAAATTATTACTGCAGGCTATCCCGGCACTTTGCTAACTGAATTCTATGAGCATTTGTTTCAGCAACGCTTTCCTACTTCACTTGAACTTGGGGGCTTATTTATCGCAATTGTGCTTAGTTTTTGTTACCCTTTTGGCGCAGTTTGGGGATATCTGTTTGGGTTTCGCCTTGCCCCTCTCTTTTTTGACTTGCAAGCCGCAGTAAAGTGGATTATTGGCACTATTGTGTTTCTTCTATGGACGATTTTTATGTTTGAGCTTGGCTACCGTTGGGCACTTCAACAAGCCGACAAGCTCAAGTAAGACACGCTTCAAGACATTAGGCTCATATAACCAAGCTACAATTACTCAGCTCTATGCTCATCAAAATTGATCATATCGCCATTGCGGTTCGTAGCCTCGATGCCGCACTCGAGACATTTTCGCAGTTGCTCTCTGGTAGCACGACACACATTACGATTGAGCAATTGCCTGCGCATCATGTGCGCATTGCATTTCTTACTCTGGGTGAAACGCGCATTGAATTTTTGGAGCCCCTTTCTGCTGAAAGTCCCGTTGCAAAATTTTTGGACAAGTACGGCGAGGGTGTACATCATCTTGCTTTTGAGAGCAGCGATATTCATAGTGATCTTAATGCGGCAGCGCAGAAAAACTTCCAACCGCTTTCTATGCCAACTTGCGGCGCCGAGCACTCGCTTGTAAGTTTTTTGCACCCGAAAGGCTTGCACGGCGTGCTAGTTGAACTTGTGCAGAGAACGGCTGTATCCACCTCAACTGATTGCACATAGCAAAGGCATCTTCATATCGCACAGCTCCCAACACGACATCTTGCATTTTTTAACAGAAAATGTTAGACTCGTATAGCCTTTGTCATCTACTTCACATTTCTGCGAACTTTTCACTGCTGCAAGCAAAAAACTTTTAATAACACATACACGCAACACAACTGCTCTATGACAGTGAAGTCTACAACAAGGCAACACAGCATTAGTACGTTCTTTGCTCTGCTCTTTGTCGTCTTTTTTGTCTTTCCGCTTTCGCTCTGGTCGCAGACGACTAAACGCGTTGTTCTGCAAGGCTTCTGGTGGGATTATTGGAACAATAATTATCCGTTTGCGTGGTCGAACTATCTTGCTGATCTTGCCCCACGCTTGCGCGAACTTGGCATTGATGCAGTGTGGATTCCTCCCACCATCAAAAATGAAGGCGGTCCGACTGCTGTTGGCTACGCACCTTTTGACCACTACGACCTTGGCGACAAATTTCAGAAGGGTAATGTGCGCACGCGCATGGGCACGAAAGATGAACTGCTGCGTATGGCTGCCGTTCTGCATGCCAACGGTATAGAAGTCGTGCAAGATATTGTCTTTAACCACATCATCGGCTCACAGGTACGCGATCCACAAGCACAAGACGATCAGTACAAAATTTTCCGCTACACTTCGTTTCTTACACCACAGTTTGTTGGTGATTCGGTCGACTACATTGGTCGCCGTGGTCGTTTTCCCAAAAACTGGGTAAATTTTCACCCGAACACGTGGCGCGGTTTTGGTGGCAATCCCGGCAGCTCGCTCAACGATGTTACCTCTGCTTTCTTTGGTCCTGATATCTGCTACGACCCGCGTGCCTACGGGCAATCGTCGCTCCCCACAGGCAATCCTCTTGTGTTCAATCCGCCGCAGTCCAACAACTACATGCGCAATGAACTCCGCCGCTGGTTCATCTGGCACACTAAACAAATCGGCATTGATGGCTATCGTTTCGATGCGGTCAAGCACTTCGAGCCGCACATTGTGCATGATTTTGTCTGGCATGTTGCAAGTTCCACAGGCGACATCACCCAAGGCGTAAACGGAAGTTCTGCGTTAGGCTGGGATATTCTCTCGATTGGTGAGTGGGTCGGCGGTAAAACTGAACTCGATGAATGGGCAGGCGCACCACCTGCACCTGAAAGCGTGCTAGAAGGTGGACTTTCCGGCACGAGCCGCAACTTAGGTGGTGTTGATAATCGCGCGGGCACCTTTGACTTTGGTCTGCGTGGCTTTAGCACGGATGGGCTAGTTGCGATGGTCTATGGTCTAGGCGCCTTTGACATGAGCACCATTCCGAGCTTGCAGCAAGACAACCGCGGGCGCACGGTGCCATTTGTCAACAATCACGATACATTCCGCCCACCCTTGCAGTCCAACGGTGATTATCCGAGCTCAACATGGACGAGCGGCAGTGAACTTGGTCGCAACATCGACCCACGTGAGCCGCGTCTTGCACCAGCATACGCCATTATCTTTTCTGTCGATGGCTCGCCACAAGTGTTTTTTGAAGACCTCTTCGATATTGGCTCGGGCGGCATTCGCTACACGCATTTTCCTGATAATCCTTCTTCACTACCCGTGCGCAGCGATATTGCCAACCTTATTCGTTGCCACCAGAAATTGCAATTCAAAAGTGGCGCTTACTACGTGCGCACGGCTGAAACAGGTCCTAATGCGCCTTCCTTTTTGCAAGGCAACCTGCAAGATGGGCTCGTCTTTGAGCGCGGCGATCGGGCTTTGATTGGCGTTACGGACAGTTGGAACACTGAGCAGCAAGTTTGGGTTACGACTACCTTTCCTGTTGGTACTGTGCTTAAAGACTACGGCGGCACTTATGGTTTTACCGTAACCGTTCAACCTCCCAGTGGTCCCTCTGGCAACCGCGTGCTGATTCATATTCCACCTTGCGATTTGAGCGCCTCTATCACGACGCCCGCTGGACCGACACGTCGGCGTGGGTACGCCGTCTGGGCACCAACCTCTGAACAAGCGAATTTCGATGCACCTTTCTCACCTGCGCCAAAAACCATCACGCAAGAGTGGGAAATGGCTGATGACCTTGGCGATAGTCACCCGCGTTCGTTGCTACAAGGCGGCAGCTTGCCTACAAACTCCACAGCTTGGCGCACAGTCGGCAACATCTATCCCGAAGCAGGTCAGCCCATCAATTTGCGTGTCTTCCAAACCAGCTCGACCCTGCAAGATGTTACCATTGCTATTTTCCAAAATCAAACGCTTGTCTTCAGTGCACATGGCGCAAGCAATCTCGACGTCAACTATACACCAAGCACAACAGACTGGCATACGATTCGCATTCGCAATACATCCGTCAGCGCCATTGGTCAGCGAGTCTATGTGCGTGCTACCTATCGCGCACCGCAAGTTGTCAATACGCTCAATCACCCGATGCCTTATTCGCCGGGCAATGTCGCTGTAAAACGTCTCAGCGATAGCCAGTTTGAGTTCATCGTGGAAGGCGCTTCTACGCTCAATCGTGCCGTTGTCAAGCAAAATTCTGCCCCTGCTTCACCAACCGATGGCACAATTTTTGACAACCTTTCACCCAACTTGCCCAATACCGCAAATGTCGCACCGCTTTCATTGAACTACATTTCAGCTTGGGGGAAAAGCACAAGTCAATTTTCGCTCGATAGCGCTACAGTTGCCATTCAGCTTGTACCTGCTGCAGGCAGCGCAACTGTGCCTATTCCCGCTAATACAACAGGCAAGTTCATTGCAGCAGCTTCTAACGACCGACAAGCTAGCGTGATTTTTACGCAACCCTCCAACGACGCTGGTAGCCTGCTTTTCAATATGCAAAATGGCTTGCCGCTCAATCCAACCAACGGCTTGCCTTTAACCGGCTTCTCTCCCAAAGGCACTGTTACCGTAACCAACATTGCTCCGCGATACTGGCAAATTACCCCATCCGGTCTCAATGGCTATCAATACGATATTGAGCTGGATATCAGCGGACTTACTGGCATTTCTGACCCACGCCGACTTGTTGTGCTCAAACGCAACAACAGTTCTGAGCCTTGGACCAGCGCTGCAAACGGCACCAGCATTACAATTTCCTATCCACGCAACAATATCCTGCGTGTCTCCGGACTAACTTCTTTTTCGGAATTTGCTATCGGCGGCGATTTTTCAACCTTCTCGTTTCTCTCTACGCCCCCCAATCTCAACGGCACAATTGCTCCCGGTGAATACGGCGACCACACCAATGGCGCAAACCGTTACAACGATGGCGCTCGCGACTGGTATATGGCATGGGATGACAACAACCTCTATATCGCAGTTGATGCGAACGGCAATGCAAATACGGATGAATTAGCTATTTACATTGACACTGACCCACAAACGCCTGCTAATGGCGGCAGCAATGCCAATGGTGCACTCGGTGGCATCGGCAACTTCGATGGCAACAATTATGGCAGGCTTCCTTTCCGAGCTAATTTCGCCGCCTTCATTCGCAATGACTACCATCAACATCGCACACACAATAGCGCTGGCGGATGGAATGCAAATGTCGACAACAGTTCCAGCATCCAAAAAACCACATCGGGCAATGTTCAGGAAATTGCTATCGCATGGTCACTTATGGGTGGCAGACCGCAGTCGTTTCGTGTCTTTTTCTACCTCAATGGCACTGAGCCTTACGGCGGACTTTCGCGCTTTACACTGGATAACGATTTTTCCGACAAACTCGATCTGACGGCACGATTGTATTTTGATATCGAGAATACCGATGATGGCAGCAGTACCCCCGCTTTCTCGCGCTTCTGCTATATCAATCAGCGTGCAAGCGACAATATCGCTGACTACGGCACAACTTTTTTTGATGCCACAACGGCTGACAATCAAACCACCACTGTTACTAACAACCTCACCATTCAACACAGTTTGCGCACCGAAGGCAGTTGTCAACTGACTGTATCAGGCGATAGAACCATTACGATGACAGGCAGCGATGGCTCAATTGTCAACAATGGCTTCATGAATGCGAACCCCAGTTTCGGCAACACCATGAACTTTGTCATCGATGGCACAACCACACTCTCTGGGTCAACTGGTCATGTTGATGTGTGGAACCTTACGGTGAGTTCAGGCGGAACGCTGCGCGTCATCAACGCCAATTTGCGTACTGGTAATACCGGCACAGTTACCGTGAACGGTACTATTGAATTTGGTGAGACGCGCTTCCTTACTAATTATGCAGGTACCGCAAACTTTTCGCTCAATTCAGGCGCTACACTCATCACAGCCAATGAAAAAGGGGTCAATGGCGACAATCCCAGTTCGTTCAATGGCTCGATACGCGCAAACGGTACGGTAACTTACAACAATGCCGCAAGCTATGTCTTCAATCGCATCGGCGCCCAGATAACAGGCTTTCCTGCCCAAGGCAGCTTACCTGCCATCACAACCGCCAATCGTCTTGCGACTGCTGGCTCAGGCACGAAGACACTGGACGCGACAGCAATGACCCTTACAGCAAGTGTCTCTCAGCCTGCGCTCTCGCTTGGCTCAGGCACAACCCTCGATATTGGCGCGCTCAATGTTGAAGTTCGTGGCAATATCACAGGCACAGGCTCAGCCTTAGCTTCAACAGGCAAAATTCTTGTGCAAAATGCACCTGCTGCGGTGCAAGTGAGCGGCGCAACATTCACCAACTTTGACCTTGACGACGCCGATGGCGCCTCGCTCACGGGTAGCCCTACAGTTCTGAACACCTTAGAGCTCAATAGCGGGGTCCTCAATACCGGCGTTTTCCTTGCATCAGTTACGAACCCTGCACCTTCTGCCGTGCAACGCACCGCTGGACACATCAACAATCGTCTTGCACGCGCCTTTGATAATACTAGTCTGGTCTCACGCCTCTATCCCTTAGGTGATGCCAGCGTGTATCGTCCGCTCTCCCTGATTGGACAATCTGCAGGCGGCACCACCTTGCTCGGCACCCTCATCACAGGCTCAGCAAATAGCCTTGCGCTTTCAGACTTTCCACTCGTGAAAGTCTCAGACTTGCGTTACTACGAGTTTCAAAACACTGGCAGCAACGCTCTTACGCTCTCACAAGTTGTCAATATGGCTATCAATTCCGATGATGCGGTTCTTGCAAGCAATAACAACACGACACTCAAAATTGCCACGCGCACTTCAGGCAACTGGCAAGCGCAAGGTCCTGCTTCCGTAGATACCGACCCTTTGCCGGTACTGACTGGCTTTAACTCAAACACGTTTAGCACCTCGCTCGCCTCGAGCGAAAATTTCTTTGTGTCTTTGGGCACAGAAAACTCGCTCGATAATCCACTGCCGGTTGCACTTTCGCAGTTTGTAGCCAAACCGCTTGGACGACGCGTTGAACTCAACTGGCGCACAGAAAGTGAATTGCACAACGCTGGCTTTATCATCTTGCGTAATGGCGAGCCTATTGCCGACTATCGAGAACATGCCGCCTTGCGTGGTTTAGGCACATCGCCTGTCGGCAAAGAGTACAAATTCATCGATGAGAGTGTTGCACCTAACCAAACGCATCGTTACCAACTTCGCAGTGTAGACCACGATGGCTCCATTCATGACTATGCTTTCAGTATCGAAGTTACGCTTGATGTGCCTGAGACTTACGCCCTGATGCAAAACTATCCCAATCCTTTCAACCCCGAAACCACAGTGCGCTATGCTTTGGCTGAAAGTGGCGATGTCAAGCTCGAGGTCTATGATGTGCTGGGTCGAAAAGTCGCCACCTTGGCTGAAGGCAAGCAGGAAGCCGGGCGATACACCATCAAATTCAACGCTGCAAAGTATGGCTTAGCGAGCGGTCTTTACTTCTACCGCCTGACCGCAGGCAAGTTTATGGAGACAAAGAAAATGCTGCTTAAGAAGTAGCGGGGCTTTATTCCTGCGTTTTTCTTTCTGCTTTTTCTTTTGCTCGTTTCAGTGCCTCAAGCGCCGTCTCGAGGCCTTGGCGCATCCCTTGCCAGGCTTCTTCACCTGCGCCCTTTAGCGCCTCTATGTTTTTTTCTAAGTTTTTCTTTGTCTCTTCAAGTTCCTCAACTTGTTTTGCGATTGCTTCTTTCTTTTCGTTTGTTACCTTCTCCAACGCCCGCTTGAGCGAATCCAAATCGCGCGTCGCATTTGAGAGTTCATCTGTGGCTTTTTTCAGCAATTGTTCTTTTTCTTCTTCGAGCTTTCCAACACTTTTTGCCACTTCTTCAGCTTTGCGCTTTACTTCTGTGGCTTTTTCTTTAAGCTGCTCTGTTGACATCGGTTCGTCTTTTTTAATGAAAGCAAAGTAGACGAACAGCCCGACAAAGACGAGAAATAAAAATCCAATAAAACCTCTCATAGTTGAAGTTGCTAAGGTTACAAAGATGTTTTTTCTAGTACGGCAATACTCTCAATGTGATTTGTATGTGGAAACATATCTATCGGTTGTACAAGATGCAAGCTATAGTTACCATGCGCACAGAGCAGTTTTGCATCGCGTGCCAAACTTGCTGGATTGCAGCTTACATAAACGATACGCTTTGGGGAGAGTTCGAGCAAGAAACTCACAGCATCAGGATGCATTCCTGCACGCGGTGGGTCGGTAATCACCACATCGGGCAATCCAAAGGCGCTAAGTTCAGGCGCAAGTTTGCGAAACTCTTTCAGATCGAGTTGGCAAAACGCGCAATTCCCTACACCATTTAGCACTGCGTTATCTTGGGCATCTTGAATCGCACTGGCTACAAGCTCTATGCCTAACACTTTCTTGCATTGGCGAGCGATAAATATCGCAATCGAGCCTGTACCGCAGTAGAGATCATAAACTACATTGTTAGGCGTAAGTTCTGCCATCTTCAGCACCGCTTCGTAAAGTTTCTCCGCTTGTGCTGTATTGGTCTGAAAAAAAGAATTTGCTGAAATCTTAAAACTCAAGTCTCTTAATTTTTCGGTAATAAATCCCTTGCCAAAAATGACTTTTTCTTCTTCGCCTACTGCTGTTGCACTTTTGCTTGTCGTGATATTATTGACCAGCGTGGTGAGCGATTCCGGCAAGGCGCGTTGCAATTCCGCCAGCAAGTCTTGCATCAGTCCTGCTTCATGCCAAGACGTTACAAGATTTATCATCACTTGATTGGTACGAAAGGCTTTGCGCACACACAGATGCCGCCAAAAGCCTTGATTTGTATGCGCAGAGTACGGCTCTAACCCCGACCGCTGCGCAAAGGCTTTGACCACATTCAATGCAACATTCATTTCAAGCGGTGCAATGTGGCAAAGGTCAATATCGACGACTTTATCAAAGCGCTTCGGTGCATGAAAGCCCAACGCAAAGTCTATTGGTTTTTCTGGTGACTCCCGTTCGTGCTCAAGCAAAAAGCGTTGGTCTGAAAATGAAAACTCAATTTTATTGCGGTAGTGAAAAATCTCTTCTGCACCAATAGTCGGGAGCACGTGCACTGCTGAAAACAAGCCAATGTGTGTGAGTGCATCGCGCACTTGTTTTGCTTTTTGTTCAAGTTGCGCCGCATAGTCTAAGTGTTGCCATTTGCATCCACCGCATACGCCAAAATGCATACAGCGTGCCTCTACGCGCTGTGGCGACGGCGCAAGTAACCGCTTTGCCTTGGCTTCCAGATAGTTTTTCTTGACCTTGAAAATCTCCGCTTCGACCCTATCGCCAATCGCCAAATACCCTCGCACAAAGACCCCAATACCGTCCTCTAAGCGCGCAAAACAGCGGTCGTCTTCTGCACAGTCTGAAATGGTCGCTTCAATTAGTTGTCCTTTTTGATACATTTTTCGAGTATCAAGTCTTAAAAATACATCGCATTGCGCTTTGCGCAAGAAACGAAGACTTTTCTCTCTGTGTTTGCTATAACAACTTCAAATTTATTGCAACTTCACTCTAATGATAACTTTACTTCGATGATGAAATCTCTCTTGCTTTTTCTGGTTTTGCTTTTCTGTTCAAACACTATTGCAAGCGCGCAAGAGCCGGCTAAAACTGCAAAGCAGGCGAAGCTGCAAACGCTCGTTGGCATTCTGACCGACCTGCAATGCGGCGAAAGTTTTGACAGTGATAAAATTGCTGCCATCCACACCAAAGATTGCTGCCTGATGCCGGCTTGTGCTGCTTCTGGATTCGGACTTTACACAAAGAAGAAACTCATCAAATTTGATGCAGCTGGCTGTGAAAAAGCCAAAGCCTACCTGCAAGCTACAAAGCGAGAAAATAACTTGAAGGTCAAGGTCAAAGGTGAGATGAAAGGCGATGTCTTTGCCGTGCTCTCAATTGAAGATGCAAAGTAATTTTCTTTTTGCGTGACACTTTGGCACGATGGCGCGCTTTGGCGTATGTTTGCTAGAAGTGCTCATCGTTGACTATAGAAATTTCGTCTGTAAGATGTTTTTCTCAAAAAAATGTCAAAAGTCAAAACGCGCTATCGCTGCTCGAGCTGTGGTGCCATTTCACTACGCTATCAAGGCAGGTGCTTTGAGTGCGGCAGTTGGGGCACGATGGTAGAAGAAATTCTCGCTGAACCTGAAAAATCTGCTTCACGAGCGCGAACACTTTCAAACACACTCTCACCGCTGTCATCCCCAAAGCGCCTGAGCGAACTTGAAGCCTTGCCTGAAGCGCGTCTTTCGACTGGCATTGAAGAATTTAATCGTGTCTTAGGCGGCGGCTTGATGCCTGCCTCAATCGTACTCATTGGGGGTGAGCCGGGCATAGGCAAATCTACCTTGATGCTGCAACTTGCACCGCATCTGCCCGAGCGCCAAATTCTTTATGTCTCTGCCGAAGAATCCGCACACCAAATCAAGAGCCGCGCCGAACGCATGGGTATCACTACCGATACCCTTTTCCTGCTCTCTGAAACACAATTGGAGACGATTCTCGACACGCTCTCTACAATGAAGCCGGACATTGTTATCATTGATTCCATTCAAACGATTTTCTCAACCTTGTTTGAAAGTTCGCCCGGCACTGTTAGCCAAGTGCGCGAGTGCACCTCACGCATTATGCAAACCTGCAAACGCCTCGGCATCACCGCATTTGTCATCGGACATATCACAAAAGAAGGGGTCATCGCCGGTCCGAAAGTCTTAGAGCACATTGTCGACACTGTTCTTCAATTTGAAGGCGATAGCAATTACCGCTACCGCATTTTGCGCGCCCTCAAAAATCGATTTGGCTCTACAAACGAAATTGCTGTGTTTGAAATGACCGAAGAAGGGTTACAAGAAGTTCAGAATCCCTCTGAGCTTTTTTTGCGAGAGCGTAGCTTCGGTGTCTCTGGCTCTTGTGTTACTGCCTCGATTGAAGGCACACGCCCGATTTTGGTGGAAGTGCAGGCACTTGTCTCTAAGACAAACTATGCCGCACCGCAGCGTGTCTCGAGTGGCTTTGATATTCGGCGGCTCTCGCTGCTGCTTGCGGTCCTAGAAAAACGATTGGGCTTACCAATGTGGTCTCATGATGTCTTTCTTAATGTCGCTGGCGGCTTACGCCTCACAGAGCCTGCTGTCGATCTTGCTGTTGCCGTCTCAATTGTCTCCAGTCTACGCGATATCCCAGCCGACTCTTCAACAGTCGCTATCGGTGAAATTGGTCTCTCTGGTGAATTGCGTCCCGTGCCACACTTAGAGCGTCGTCTGATGGAATCCAAAAAACTCGGCTTTGAACGCGCTGTTGTGCCAAAACTTTCTCACGAAAATGGCAAATCACTTGCGAAAAACTTTGAGCTCGACATCCGCCCCTGCGCTACACTCCACGCCGCCCTTGATGCATTTCTCAACTAATGTTCTCACTCACAAGCATTTATCTTCAGCATTTACCTAATTTTATTTTTCTCTAGAATGCCTTACCTTTACACGCCTGTTTTTCTCAACTCTTTCTTGCAAGAGGTGTAGTATGAACCCAGACGCTCTCCACTCTGAAGTCGCTTCTCTCATCCAAGAAATTTGGTCCCTCAAAGGCTACGATGCTAACGATGCATTTTGGCTGCAAAAGCATCAAATGCTCTTTCTTGTGGAGCATCATTTTGATGAAGATTATCTACACCGACTTTTACTTTCACTCCAGCGCCAGAAAGCAGAAATTTTGCGTTCGAAAATTTTGCGTTCGAGTCAACCTTCAGCATAATTTTCTTTTGCTCAAAGCTCTGCGGTTGTTATCGATTATTGGGTTGATGCGCGCTGCTTGCAGTTGCGTATATTCGCAAAAATTAGGCTATGAGCATCATCATTTGCAATGCGCGCATTATCAACCCTGCCGAAGGTCTCGATAAAAAGGGCTCGCTTCAGATTTCCGACGATGGCATTCTCGAAAACCTTTGGTTTGCTGACAGTGTTGATTTACCATCCGACGTGATGCATTCACATCATGAAGTGATAGATTTTTCAGATGGCATTGTTGCCTCTG
The DNA here is from genome assembly GCA_046291735.1 of Candidatus Thermochlorobacter sp. GTDB lineage: Bacteria > Bacteroidota > Chlorobiia > Chlorobiales > Thermochlorobacteraceae > Thermochlorobacter. The sequence continues at coordinate 494,871 of JBKBSK010000002.1, forward strand.
GGTTGTTCGATATGCACTGTCATTTTCGTGAGCCCGGTTTTGAGTATAAAGAAACGATTGAAACAGGCACACGCTCAGCTCTTGCCGGCGGCTTTACCGGTGTTGCTGTCATGCCGAACACTGAGCCACCGATTGACAATGCTGCTGTAGTGGCTTTCATACGCGAGCGTGCTGCATCATTACCGATTGACATTGAAGTCATTGGTGCAATTACAGTTGGACGCAAAGGTGAGCGCATTGCCCCATATGGTGAACTTGCTGCAGCTGGCGTGAAAGCACTCTCTGATGATGGTGCCCCTGTTATGAATTCTCGTGTGATGCGCCTTGCTTTTGAATATGCGTCTCAATTCAACTTGCTGCTGATTCAGCACTGTGAAGATACTGCGCTTTCCTATGGCGGGGTAATGAACGAAAGCCTCTATGCCTCGTTACTAGGACTGCGCGGCATTCCCTCAATTTCAGAATCCATCGTGCTCTCACGCGACCTAAGCCTTCTGCGCTATCTTCTAGAAAATAAGCAAGGCGCCATGCCTCACTTGCCGCGTTATCATGTGGCACACATTAGTGTCAAAGAAGCCGTTGATTTGGTTCGCGCCGCAAAACAAGAAGGTTTACCTGTAACCGCTGAAGTGACACCGCATCACTTCACGCTGACCGATAAGGATGTCTTTGAGTCGGGCTACGATGGCAATTTGCGCATGAATCCACCATTGCGCAGTGAGCGCGATCGTGAAGCCATCCTCACAGCGATTGCCGATGGCACAATCGACGTGATTGCCACCGACCACGCCCCACACGCCTGCCACGAAAAAGACTGTGGAATTTCACAAGCAGCATTCGGCATTGTCGGACTTGAAACTTCAGTTGGTCTGACTTTTACGACGCTCGTTCACACAAACCGTATCTCTGCATATCGCGCTATCGAGATGCTGTCTACAAACCCGCGTCGCGTGATGAACCTTCCACCCATTCGTTTTGAAATTGGCAAACCGCTTAACGCTACCCTGATTGCTCCAGACCTTGAATGGACTGTCGACACCTCGTGCCTTGTCTCAAAGTCGCGCAATTCACCTTTTGACAACTACACACTGCGTGGCAAATCAGTTGGAATTATTCATAGAGGCAAAGTAATTTTGCCTCAACCAATGCTTTAGTGCTTTGATGAAGATTACCTATGACTGCAACTGCATCAGCAAAATACGCCACGCTCCTGCGCCAAAACGATTTCAAGGTAACACACCAGCGCATACGCATTTTGGAAATTCTTGACCGCAACAAAAAACCCCTCACTGCCGCTGAAGTGCATACACAACTTTCTCGCTATGGCGTTGATCTTGCAACGGTTTATCGCTCCCTCAATAAACTTGCTGATGCTGGCATTGTCTCTCGCGTTCAGTTTGGCGATGAATTCATGCGTTTTGAATTTGCCCGTCCCTTCGCACATCATCATCACATCATCTGTATCGATTGTGGCAAAATCAAAGAAATTGACTTATGCAATTTAGACTTGATTGCTAACGACATTTCTCGCTCTACGGGCTTTACCCACATTGAGCATCAAGTCATCTTTCGCGGCTATTGTGAATCGTGCTCAACTCGCCACCAAGCTCGAAGCTAACCTTTCCGTGAAGTCGTCTATTGTCATCGGTACACGCTCAAGCGCACTTGCACTTTGGCAAACAGAGTTCGTCAAATCCTCTCTGCTCTCACTCTACCCACACCTGCATATTGAAATTTGCACGATTAAAACCACTGGCGACAAAATTCTCGACTCACCGCTTTCCAAAATTGGCGACAAAGGTCTTTTCACACGCGAAATTGAACAGGCTTTGCTTAGCGGTAAAATCGATTTGGCAGTGCACAGCTTGAAAGATTTACCGACCTCTCTTCCCGATGGTCTTACAATTGCGGCTGTTACAGCACGTGAAGACACACGCGATGTTCTAATTTCTCACACCGGATACTCAATAAGCTCACTTCCACTTGGCGCACATGTGGCTACAGGCAGTTTGCGCCGACGCGCTCAACTTCTCGCCCTGCGCCCCGACTTAGAAATTCTTGACATGCGTGGTAATCTCAACACACGCTTCAAAAAATTTGATGAGCGACACATGCTGCCACGCGAACATCCCGAGCACTTAGACGCCATGATCCTTGCTTTTGCAGGTGTCCATCGCCTTGGACTAGATGCACGAATCTCACAGCTGCTCTCTCATGAGGAGATTTTGCCAGCGGTTGGACAAGGCGCCTTAGCCCTTGAAACCCGCGCTGATGATAAAGCCATCCTTTCACTTGCACGCTCACTCAATGACCCAGCCACCGAACTTTGCACACGAGCTGAACGCAGTTTGCTGCGACGCTTAGAGGGCGGTTGTCAGATTCCAATCGGTGCCCATGCTTCACTCTCAGGCTCGCAGCTTTCACTTACGGCTTTCATTGGCACGCTCGATGGCACACGCTACGCACGCCATAGCCTCTCTACATTGCTCACTTCACTAGATTTGCCTACTTCTTTCGAACATGCCGAAGCCCTTGGAATTCAACTTGCCGAAGTTTTACTTGAACAAGGTGGTCAAGAAATTCTTTCAAGTCTGCGTGCGTCTTAATCCCTCAAACAAACTTGCATAAAGCTCATACTTACCATGATGCGGAAAACCGTTTTAATTACGCGCCCCAAAGCCCAAGCCCAAGACCTTGCCATCGCACTCGAGGCATTTGGCTTTCAGTGCATCATTTTTCCAACCATTGAAATTGTGCCCCTCACAGATTGGCTTTCTGCCTTACCCGCTTTACCTGATTACAGCGCAGTTTTCTTTACCAGTGCAAATGGCGTTGAACATTTTGTCGAACCACTTCGCAGAGTCGCACCCGATTTTTTAGCGCACATTCGCCGCTTGCCTATCTATGCTGTCGGTGAAAAAACCAGAGCACGGCTCTTGCAAGCTGGATTTGCCGTTGCCGCTATGCCCGATACATTCAGCGCCGCTGAGCTTGCTGCACTTCTGCCCAAGCAAGAAATTGCTCAACGAAAATTTCTCTTCGTCTGTGGCAAACTCTCACAGCGTCTTCTACCAGAGCACATTTGCGCGCTTGGCGGGTCCTGTGATGAGTATCAGGTCTACGACACTCGCCTGCCTGAAAACACCGAAATTGAACAACTCAAAACGCTTTTGGAAAAGGGGAAAATAGATGTGATTGCTTTTACAAGCCCTTCCACTGCAAAAAACTTTTTCACGCTGCTTGACGGCTGTCCGCTACCTGAAACCATCAAGTTGGCAGCTATTGGCAATACAACCGCGCAGGCTGTACGCGCCCTCTACGGGCGTGTGGATATTGTGCCACCTCAGTCTACCAGCGAAAGTTTCGCTTCTGCTATTGCCGAAGCATTCCAATAGCTTAACTCCTGCGCTGCCTCCATATTACACCTCTCTTACGCCTTCAACTGAATCTGCTGAAGTTTCTCGGTCAGAGTTTTCTCAACACCTCTCAAGGCAATCTGACAAATCTCAAAGACACTCTCATCATCCAACTTGTAGTAGCAGTTTAGCCCTTCTTTGCGTCGTTCCACAATGCCATTCTCAAGCATTAACGAGAGATGTTTGGAGACATTGGCTTGACTTGCTCCTACCTCTTGCACTATCTCCTGAACACTTTTTTCTTTTTCACAGATTGCTCTCAAGATCTTAAGGCGCATTGGCTCGCCTAAAATCTTTAACCGCGCTGCCACATGAGCAATTTTCTCATCGCTCATCTCAGCCGCATGTCTGGCAAACTTCGATACCTTTGCAGACATATTTTTAACTATTTAGTTATGAAGCAAATATACCTTTTTGATACAACTGCAAAAAAAATTCCTGCAAAGATTTCTTAATCTCATTTCTTTTTGTTACATTCGCCAGCTTTTTCATAAACCTATCCGAAGGACTAATATGGAAGACAAATCCAAAATTCTTCGCACGGCACCTATAGACATGGCAATTGTGCGAACTAATTTTCTCACTTGGAAAATGAAAGTTCGCTCCGCTGCAAACGGACTGAGTAGTTGGGACGAAGTCTATCCCGATGAACCTGAAAAAAGCATGATTGGACAATGGATTAAAAATGTCGGCGATGCGCTCTACAGCAAAGAACCTGTCTATCAAGAGTTCAAGCAAATGCATGCTTTCCTTCATAGCCTTGCCGGACAAATCAAAGCCATTGCTGAAATGGAGCAAAAAGATGAACTGCGCAAAATGCTCGACGAGTTTGACAAAATCTGTAACGACTTTCTCAACATGATTGAATCGTATCGTGCCGTCATGGATGCCTACCGCCAGCAAGGGGCTTCACCATTAGGCTCCAGCACTCGTTCTTTTCTTGCTCAACATCCCAAAAACTAACCTTCGCACATTACTCTCTCATCACCTTAGCCCCTTTTCATTACCCTGTTTTAGCAAACCGTCCAAAACCGCTACCCAACACTGC
>JBKBSK010000029.1:0-562 GCA_046291735.1 Candidatus Thermochlorobacter sp.
CGAGAACTTCGCGAATTGCTAAATAGTGAAAAATGGGCTGGTCTAAAATAGTGACTGCCCCTTGCTGTTTAGCTTTTCTCATTGAGTGCAAAACAGCACCTTCAAAGCCGTGAAAAATATCACACTCCAAACTTTGCATCGCAACCCGTCTATCAAAAAGTTCGCCTTTCAGGTTCATCATGTTATATCGCCCGATGAGTTCGCGCAGAGGTGTTCGCTCTAAAAGTTCAGGAAAGTAGTAAGACGTGATTTTAGATTCATCGAGACCTTCCTGAAAACGGTTGTTCATTTTTCGGCTAAGCGATTTTGGAATTAAGGCACGCAGAAAGCGATGTTTGAGCGGTGGATTTTTTTCATCGTAAAATGAAGTATAAAATCGTTTCAGCCAACCTGCTTCTTGCAACGCTAAGGCGGTTTGATAAGCATGGTGACGAGCAACGTGCGATAAAATCACATTCATTTGCGAGATGATTTGATTTTTTCAATCACTTGCATGACCACTTTTGCCGTTTGCTCTAAATCTTGCGTTGCAACAACTTCTTTTGCGTGCTGGCTATAAATT
>JBKBSK010000030.1:0-510 GCA_046291735.1 Candidatus Thermochlorobacter sp.
GCTTTGGATAATAGTTTTCTGAATTGATATTTTCTACTTTAGATTTTATTTCTGCAAAGTTTACATTGAGTTCATCTTGAGAAAATGAAAACTCAAAAAGAAATAAGGCTAATATTAAGAATGCGTGTCTTTTCATGATGGTTGGTAATATTGGTGCTAACGTTCCGCGGCTTCGCGACTGTTGCGATGCCAGCGAGCTGCGTACTTTCTGCTAAGATAAAATATTTTCGTGAAGAAAGAAGTTCAATTCAAGAAAGACTAGCAATAGCGCGAAACAGCTGTTATGCCCAGTTTGATTATTTACATTTCTCTAGAGCTAAATTCAAAGTTTCCCCAATCAATTCAAAATTTTCGGAGTCTTCAATTGTGAGTTTATCATCAGAAAAATGAAATCCTTTATCATTTCCGGCAGTTCCACCATTAACTGTTGGATAAAATTCAATTTGATTATTTTCTCGAGAAACATGAACACTTAGCGCATCCTTCATTTGAGCTTTCATTGATTTTAAT
>JBKBSK010000031.1:0-502 GCA_046291735.1 Candidatus Thermochlorobacter sp.
TTGTTTCGGTCATTGAGCGTAGTTCGGCTACGCTCACCAACCAAGCGAAGCCGAAACGCAAAGGAGAGAGCCGAGTATAGGTAAAACGAAAATTTAATTATTCCAAGAAAGCTATTGTAACTCACGTTAAAATAGTTGATATGTAAAAAAAAACGTCTTTACTGCTTTTGCAATAAAGGCGTTTTAAATACTAATTGGGCGGCAATCTACTCTCCCAGACGTTACTCCAGTACCATCGACGCTTTGGGGCTTAACTTCTCTGTTCGGAATGGGAAGAGGTGAACACCCAAGCTATAACCACCCTAAAGGCTTTTTGTATCTGTGGTAGTTAGTAATTAGTAATTAGTAGTTAGTAATTGGTATTAGTACTAAACACAAACTCTCTGTATTTGATAAAATACACTCAATACTCAATACCCTGACTTACCACAAATAATCTATCAGATTGTAAGGTAACTCTACAAAACACTCCGTAATCTCTCCGATGAACTTTTCGGGTGAT
>JBKBSK010000003.1:0-202062 GCA_046291735.1 Candidatus Thermochlorobacter sp.
ATTAACGAAGTACATCCGATTCACCCCGACCAAACTTTGGAACGCATTCGCCAACTTAAAAAAGGTCAGCATCCGTTTGCAGTTGTGGTGAGTTGTTCGGATTCGCGTGTGCCGCCGGAGCTCATCTTCGATCAAGGTCTGGGCGACATCTTCTCGATTCGAACTGCAGGCAATGTTGTGGGCGATTACGAACTTGGCAGCATTGAATATGCGGTTGAGCATTTAGGCTGCAACTTGGTCGTTGTGCTCGGGCATAAAAACTGCGGTGCGGTTGAAGCCTTCCTGCACGAAGAAGGCGGACGCCATCACGACCACATTCAAACCATTCTGGATTACATTGCCAGTGAAGCCGAAGAAAAAAGCCTGCCTGACAGTTTAAAGCACAACTTAGATGCGGCGGTTCGAGCAAACATCTACCACGCCGTGCACTTGCTTCAATCTTCTGAGCCGGTCTTGAAGCCGAGAGTGGAGCGCAAGGAACTTCGCATCGTCGGCGCGTATTACGATATTGAAACTGGTCAAGTCTCGTTGCTGGATAGTTCCAAAAGCATTGTGCTCAAATGATTCAATACAAAGTGTTTGTTCAGTAGGTAAAGACTGTAGGCTGGTTTCGGATTTTTTCCATCATGACTTTTTCCTCCCCGATTTTCACATTTGCTGGCAAATTTTCTTTCTTTATACCCAGTGCCTCCATGCAATGCGGGCATGCTATTACCTCTACACCTTTTTCTGCTACTTTGTTGAGCGCTTGAATAATGCTTTGATTGTTGAAAACTATTGTATCCGCACCGGGTTGCAGCAGTTTAACGCCACTGACATTGAGGAAAATTGTAGCTTTGATTCCGTTGTCATGTGCTTTTTCCGCTAAGCGTATGCCCATCAATGAGCTGTGAGGATTTATTGTAGCGTCACTGATGAGATTAATCATCAGGGTACTTTGCATCGGTTTATCTTCTTTCTTTTCAGAAGCTGCGCATCCTATGAAGAAAACCAAGGCGCATACTAAAAACAGAAGTTGCTTTTTCACGGTCGGAGTTATGTTTAGTGTTTCAAAATCGTTTTGTTTAATTGTACTTGAGGCGTCAGTATTCTAATCATAACACATATCCAATCGCAAGAGCACACGCTTGCCCTTGTGCGCTAAAATCGATGGTGAGCGGTGAATAATGCCCTTGCCTTTATTTTCTGGAAGATATTCGCCTTTGAGAATCGCAATATCAAATGGTTGAAGGCGATAGACGCATGAGGCATCTTTGATAATCTCGGCATTTGTCCCTTTGACCAGTTTATTGCGATTGACATTTTCATCAGGTGTCCATTCTGTGCCTTCGCCGTAGTAGGTGCACAGCAATCGCAGGTGATAAAAGTCACGATGGAATTTTTCGCAGCTATTGTCTCGTACGATAGCTAAAAGAAATTTGACCTCATCGATGCCTACCACTGCCGCATAATCTTGTGTAGTGGTATCGAGCTCTTCAATAAATTTTTGCCAGCCGACTTCATCCAAGGCACGATAATCTGCAAGCCGAGCTGTCAGGAAAGCTTTGCACTTTTCGGCAGAGAGTGTGCCCTCAAGTTGCTGGAATCCTGTCTCGACCCATTTTTCTAAAAAACGATAGATATCAGCATCGACAGGGCGATGCAAAAGACCAAGGTTAATGTGCGATTCATGAATACCGTAGAGCTCTGCAAATGTATTGGCTTGAAGCACATGTGCCGGGAGCGTGTTAGGATAATGTGGTAATAATTGATTCTCGCTTATCATCATCGCTCAGCATTTTGGGTTAAATTGATACACTTAGTTGATACACTTAGTTCTATGGCAGTATGAGTGCTGCTCACCATGCGCTGATAGCACCGCAAAGGCTAATACGATAACACTGCATCTTGTCGCCTTTTTATGTGCACAGAGTCAGGTAGTTTTTCGTAGCCTACGATTGCATTTTCCCAGTCGCCATACATTGGGTTTGGCAACACGATGAAACGCTTGCCGAACTCTGATTTGAGGCGCTCGACTTCATCGTTTCGTTCAGATTCGGACTTACGCTCGAAGACTTCAGAGAAGTCGTTGAGGTTATCACCACAGAGCAGCACAATGTCAAACTTTTGAGCGATAAGTTGCCGACGGGCTTCTTTACTTGGCACATCTTGTCGCATTAAGAGATGTGCACTATCTGCATACGGGAAGCCTGCTGATTTGAAGTTGCGCAAAGTCGCTTCGCGTAGATTTTCACCACGATTAGTGATGTAGAAGACCTCCACATTTTTCGACTTTGCGTAATTCAAGAACTCTGCTGCACCGGGCACGGGCTTTGCCAGCGCTAAGGAGCACCATTCATCCCAATATGCTGGGTGTGTGGTATCGTTCTTGATGAGCTTGCCTTGATGCAGCGAGTTATCCAGCACGGTTTCATCCACATCAACGACAATAGCCTTGGGCTTAGATTTTGGTGCAGCTTTTGCCTTGAGCACTTCATCCAAGCGCAGTTTTGCTAGTGCATAGGCTTGATAACACAGTGCCATGGCTTCGCCGGAGTGTTGCATCCAGAGCGTTGCCAAAATTGAGTGCGTCATTAAGCTCGAGGTTTTCTCAGCAGGTGGCACCACCTTGCGTAGTGGGATTGTTGCTCGGGGCACTGGTTCACTGGGCGCTTGCTCGCGTGCGTAGTTGAAGACAAAGAGGAATACCCCAATGCCCAAAAGCAATAAGACCCCAAAGGTGAGTTTATTCATTGTTTGAAGAAGTTAGCATTACACTTCATCCAGTGCGCGCTCAAACCAGTTGATGACATTGTTCAGGTGTGCCTTGCCATAGAGTCGCATGAATTGTATCGTGTGCTCATCACGTTCATCGCGCAACGCTCGCAAACGCTGCTCTACATACTCTCGCGTCAGTTTGATACCACAGTCTACTGTGATGCAGCGTTTCCATTCTTGGTAAGAATTTGGCAGTATCATTTCTCCTCGCTTGATGTTTTATAGATGATTTCGTTTCGCTTAATACCGTTTTCATACTCTTCGACTTTCAGGACTCTGCCACGCTTATCCCAAAATGTCCAGTTCCCGATTGCAGTGTCGTTTTGATAGTGCGCTTCTTGACAGAGCACAGAATCTTCGTGCCAGTAGAGCCATTTGCCGTGCTTTTTGCCGTTGATGTATGTCTCGGAGCGGCATAGCGAGCCGTTTTCATGGAAAAATGTCCAAACAGAGTGCAACGCATTGTGCTCTTGTCGGAACTCACCTTCGCAGAGCTTTTTGCCACTCATGTCCCAGTATGTCCATTTGCCTGTAGGCAAGCCGCGTTCGTCGTAGTGCTCAATGCTTTGCAGTTGTCCATTGGCAAACCATGTCGAACAGATGCCAACCTTGACCAATCGTCCATCCTCCAATCGCTTTGCTGTAAAGACGGCTTTCGGCTGTCCGTTTAGGTACACCAATCGATTTTCGCCTTCTCTCACACATGCTGACAGCAGCAGCGATAGGCATGCCAAAAGCCAAATTTGTTTAGTCTTTGCCATCTTGCTGTGGCTTTTGCTTTAAGCAGTACTTCTTTGCTGCTCCGACGGCAATGCCGAAGGGACAGAGGTAATGACACGCACCACGTTTGCCGAACAGCATCACTGAAAACCCAATCAGCGTCAGAATGATGAAGTGTCCTGCCTGAACGAAGAGATTATCATCGCCTTGCAGGGGCAAGTGAATTGGCAGTTCGCCTTCGCTGAACATGGTGTCTGTAAAGAGCCACACGAGCGGCGTCCAAATGACGAGCACGAAGAGCACGAGATATTGAGAAATTTTGGGGTTAAACGAGACACGCTTTTTGGCAATCGGCTCGAGCCAATCTTGCACGCCACCGAGCCAACAGAAATTCGCGCATACCCAGCGCCCACTTCGTGCCGCCCAAAGAATGACCGCTGTCCAAAACGCTAAGCCAAACAATGCCCACCAGATGTTCGGAACGGTAAACTTGATGATGAAAATATGCACGATAACCGTTGCCAGTTGCAATCGGAACCGCTGACGCAAGGTTTTACTAGGTTTCAGCGCACTTAGCACAGCTACCTTGCTGTCCATAGATTTCTCCTTTCCTTTTTGCAAATCATTTGCATTTAAAGATACATGAATCCGACCGTCAAAAAAAGTTTTTTTCTTGCCGAGCTGCAGGTCATCTCGAGCCTCTTTGGGCAAAATACTCGCATGCATGCGCAAGATTTTGTAACTTGCGTGCCTTTTTATCAAGTAACTTAGTTCCAAAAAGCAGAAAATGTCGCTTCGAGCAGGAATTTTGGGGCTTCCAAATGTTGGCAAGTCCACGCTGTTTAACGCAATTACAGCGCAGCAAGTCGACGCGCAGAATTATCCATTTTGCACAATTGAGCCGAATGTCGGCACCGTTGCTGTGCCGGACAAGCGATTGCAAGACCTTGCTAAAATTGTGCGGACAAGCAAGATTGTCTCTGCTACGCTGGAAATTGTAGATATTGCAGGACTTGTGCGTGGGGCTTCAAAAGGTGAGGGTTTGGGCAATAAGTTTCTCTCGCATATTCGTGAAGTGGATGCGCTTATTCATGTGGTTCGCTGCTTTGATGATCCGAACATCGTTCATGTCGATGGCTCTGTCAATCCCGCGCGCGATATTGAAACCATTGAAACTGAACTGATTCTTGCCGATTTGGAATCGCTGGAAAAACGCTTGCCCAAACTTGAAAAGGAAGCAAAGAAAGATGCTAAACTTGAAGCGCAACTGAACTTGATGAAAAAGGTGGCAGCGGTTTTGAACGATGGCAAACCTGCGCGACTTGCTGCAGAGAGCACGGAGGAAAAATCGCTGCTCAAGTCCTTTTTCTTGCTGACTTCTAAGCCTGTGCTTTATGTTGCTAATGTGAGTGAAAACGATGTGCTTACAGGTAATGCTTATACAAAGCAAGTCGAGGATATTGCAGCTAAAGAAGATGCTAAGGTGATTGTTGTTTGTGCGAAACTCGAGTCAGAAATTGCCTTGCTCTCTGACGAAGAAAAGCCAGAGTTTTTAGCATCGCTGGGTCTTGAGATGTCGGGCTTAGACAAAATTATTCGAGCCACATACGACCTTTTGGGCTTACAGACTTATTTCACAGCGGGTGAGAAAGAAGTGCATGCGTGGACTATTCGCAAAGGGGCTAAGGCACCTGAAGCTGCAGGTGTTATTCACTCCGATTTTGAGAAAGGTTTTATCCGCGCTGAAGTCATGAAGTATGACGATCTTGTCCGTCTCGGCTCTGAACAGAAGGTCAGAGAAGCAGGCAAACTTGCCATTGAAGGCAAGGATTACATTGTTCAAGATGGCGACATTATGTTTTTCCGCTTCAATGTGTAGAATCTCTTTCCCGGTTGAACTGCAGTGAGCGATAAGGCAGTTTCAGTTTCGTTGAACGGCAAGCGTATTTTGCTGGGTATCTCAGGTGGCATTGCTGCTTACAAGATACCGTTGCTGGTGCGTTTGCTCAAAAAGTCGGGTGCGGATGTGCAAGTTGTGCTCACGCCAAGTGCAAAAGAGTTTGTCACACCGACGGTGCTTGAAGTGCTTTCACACCGAAAAGTGCTTTGTGAAATTTTTCCGAAAAGCGACACGAAGGGCGATTGGACTGCGCATATTCACTTAGGCGAGTGGGCAGATGCATTGGTAGTGGCGCCTGCCACGGCAAACACGCTAGCCAAACTTGCTAATGGGTTCAGTGATGATATGCTTAGCGTTCTTTTTCTTGCGCTTCGTCCCGATAAGCTGCGTCTGATTTTTCCTTCAATGGATGGCGAGATGTTTGATGCTCCAGCCGTGCAACGCAATCTTGAGCGGTTGCGCATGGATGGCTGCATTGTCATCGAGCCTGAATATGGGGAACTTGCATCGGGATGGGTTGGCAAAGGGCGCTTGCCAGAACCTGAGACAATTTTCACGCACATCAGTCAAGCTTTGGCGGAGCCACTTTGGCTTAAAGGCAAGTGCGTGGTCATCACGGCTGGCGCTACACGCGAGCGTATTGACCCTGTGCGATTTATTTCCAATTTCTCAACGGGTAAGATGGGTTTTGCGTTGGCAGAGGCTGCGGCTGCTTGGGGTGCAGAGACAATTTTGATTACAGGTCAAACGCACCTTCCTACGCCACCTGCTGTCAAACGCTTTGATGTAGAAAGTGCTGAAGAGATGTTTCGGGCTTGCAAAGCGTATTTTGAGCAATGCGATGTCTTCATTGCGGCAGCGGCAGTTGCTGACTATCGCCCTGAGTATGCTGCAGTGCAAAAGTTGAAGAAGGAGAGCGACAGTTTTACACTCAAGCTGGTTAAAAATCCCGATATCCTTTTGGAATTTGGAAAACAAAAGCGCCCACATCAAGTTGCCATTGGCTTTGCCTTAGAGACCGACCATGCAATTGAGCATGCGCAGGAAAAACTTGTGCGAAAAAATTTGGATTGGATTGCGCTGAACTGTGCCAATGAACCCGGTTCAGGCTTTGAAGTGGAGACTAATCGCCTCACGCTTTTTTCTCGCACAGGTGAAGTGCATGCGCTGCCGCTAATGTCCAAGCGTGATGCGGCAAGAGCTATACTCAAACTGACGCTCTCTTGTTTTGATTTTCGAAGTAAAAAAAATTAAAAAATCAAGTTTTTTCTTCGCGTAAGATTCCTTAACATCATACAGTCTTTCGCTACGCATGCAACCTTGCGTGCAACTGCGTGCGACCCGCCGCTGAGGTAGTTTCACAACATTACATATCATTGAAAAGGAGGTTCAACATCTACCCTTCAGAGTATCATCTATGAGTCAAGAAGATTTGTTTGGTAACCTTATTACCACGAGCACAGCGCAACCTGCTGATGAATTGCAGCGATACAAGACGCTTACAGAACTTTATACTGCCACAAAAGATTGTCAGAAATGCCGACTTGGTGCCACACGAAAGAATTATGTCTTCGGGGAAGGCAATGAACACGCCAAAGTGATGCTCATTGGTGAAGCCCCCGGCGCCGATGAAGATGAAACTGGTCGTCCCTTCGTTGGTCGTTCAGGCGAGTTACTTAACAAGATTCTTGCGGCTATCAAGTTTACAAGAGAAGAAGTCTATATTGCTAACATTATTAAGTCGCGCCCGCCCAACAATCGCAGTCCTGAGCCGGATGAAATTCAAGCCTGTTTGCCCTATCTCATTCGGCAAATCGAGCTGATTCGCCCAAAGATCATTTTGGCATTAGGCAAGGTGGCTGCCAATACGTTGCTGGGCAATTCGCAAGCCATGAACGCTATGCGTGGCAAGGTGCACACTTGGCGCAACATTGATGTGATTGTAACCTATCATCCTGCAGCACTGTTGCGCAACCCAAACTGGAAACGACTGTGTTGGGAAGATGTTCAACTGCTGCGACGCCTTTACGATGAAAAGTATGCTGAACCAACACGGTAAGGCATCAAACCACACGATTTGTAAAATTCTTAAATCAGTGGAAAGAAATGTCAGGAGGCGGATTCATTGACCGAAGCCAAGAAACCAGCGGCACCTATCCGCTGGAAAAACTGCTCAAATCACGTAGGTCGCTTAAAGAAGGCATTGACTTTGCCAAAGAAGGGCGCATGCCACCGAGCGCAGTTGATGTCGAGCAAGAAGTCTTGGGGTGCATTTTGCTCGATGGACATGCCATTGAGGAAGTCATTAAGATTTTTGGCTCCGATGCTGAAAAAGTCTTCTATGAGCCGAAGCACAGCATCATCTTCAAAGCCATGTGCCGGCTCTATAATCGGCGAGACCCAATCGATATCGTCTCGGTCTCTGATGAACTCAAACGCCACGAAGAGCTTGATAAGGTTGGTGGATACTACGCTATTGCGGAGCTCTCAAACAAAGTTGCAACAGCCGCTAATGTTAGCTACTACGCCAAACTGGTTAAAGAAAAATATCTTTATCGGCGCTTGATTGCGCTTTCTACGAACATTATTTCGGCTGCTTATGATCAATCGCTTGAAGTCTTTGACCTCATCGAACAGGCGGCACAAGAAATTTTCAGAATTTCACAGACCGGTATCAAGAAAGATGCGCTGCTCATTAAAGATCTCTTGAAGCAAGCCACCAAAGTCATTGAAGAATTGCAAGCACGCAAGAGTGCAGTTACTGGCGTGCCTTCTGGCTTTGCGGATTTGGATAGGCTCACTGCGGGATTTCAAAAGTCGGACATGATTATCATTGCAGCGCGCCCTTCGACTGGGAAAACTGCCCTTGCTCTTTCTTTTGCTCGTCATGCGGCTGTTGAAGCTCGAGTACCCGTGCTCTTTTTCAGTCTTGAAATGGCAGAATTGCAACTGGCGCAGCGTATGCTCTGTGCCGAAGCTATGGTGGACTCTAACCTTGTTAGAACGGGACGTATCTCTTCGCAAGATATGGTCAATATCATGGCGAGAATGGATAAACTTGCTCAAGCTCCAATTTTTATTGACGATACGCCCGGCATCTCCATCATTGAACTTAGTGCCAAAGCTCGGCGCATGAAGCAAGAGCATAATATCGGCATGGTGATTATTGACTACTTGCAGCTTATTACGCCTGTCAAAGATGGCAAGTCGAATCGTGAGCAAGAAATCGCACAAATCTCGCGCTCACTTAAAAGTTTGGCGAAAGAACTTAACATTCCCGTTGTGTCTCTTGCGCAGCTTAACCGCTCAATTGAACAGCGCGGAGCTGACCGCAAGCCTCAACTTTCTGACCTGCGCGAATCAGGCTCAATTGAGCAAGATGCCGATGTCGTCATTTTCCTTTCTCGTCCCGAACTCTACGGGGTGCAAAATTTTCCAGACGGACTTTCTACCAAAGACATTATTGTTGTCGATATTGGCAAGCAGCGCAACGGTCCGATTGGTGAAGTGCGTCTGAAATTTCTCAAACAGTTTGGCAAGTTTGAATCACTCTCCAGTGTCTATACCGCAGCAGATTTTTCCGTTCATGATGAACAGCGCTCTCAGCAAGCGGCTGAACGACTCGAGCGCGATGCTCTGCCACCTAAACCGCCAGAGACACTCAACCCTGACGATGCACCGTTCTAAATGATTGAGATGCATAACACAAAATGATTGGTCAATGTCTTTCCCTGTTTGGATAGAAATTTTTGGGCTCAAACTTCATCCACATCTTGTCTTTGAAGTGCTGGCGTATTCGCTTGGCTTTCAAACTTATTTGCAACTGCGCAAACGCTGGTCCTTGCCTCTTAACATCACGCTTGAGCAAAATTTGCAACTTCTCGCTGGCTGTCTCTTTGGCGCATGGACTGGCTCAAAACTGCTTGAACTCTTCAACGCACCACAGTTTTATTGGACACATCGCGAGAATGTTGTTCTGCTGCTTTCAGGTAAAAGCATCGTCGGCGGGCTCTTAGGAGGCTGGGCAGGCGTAGAACTTGTCAAAAAATCGCTGGGGATTTCTATTGCAACCGGCGACCTTTACGTCTTTCCCATCTTGATTGGTATCGTTATCGGTCGCATCGGCTGCTTTCTGACGGGACTTGAAGATGGCACATGCGGTCTTGAAACCACCTTACCCTTTGGTATAGACTTTGGCGATGGTATCACCAGACACCCGACACAACTCTACGAAATTGCCTTTGCACTCGCCCTTGGTGCATTTTTTCTCTGGCGCATTCAGGCGCCTTACCCCAATGGCTGGCGCTTTCGTGTCTTGATGTGCAGTTATTTTTCCTTTCGCTTCATTATTGAATTCCTTAAGCCACGTCCCGAAACATATCTTGGGCTTAATGCCATTCAAGTCGCCTCGTTGGCAGGCGCTCTTTATTCCGCCTTTCTGCTTCTGACACTCAAAGCCAACACCTCGCCGAACACTGTTTGCGGCAATGCTGAATAATCAACTAATCATGACTGCACACAAAGTAAATTTTTGGATTAGTCTGACGCCGGCGCCATCTTATTTTTTTGTTCTACGGCTTACTTGTCTCTTGAGTGCAAGAATACGCTGATACGATGCGTCAATGCGCTCAGGGGAAATTTCACCTGCAGCAACAAGGTTTTTGATAATCGCCACAGCTTTTTCTGCGATATGCTCATCGTAGTCCAGATTGTTGCCGAATGTGAGCATATCGACACCTGCTTGCAAGGCAAGTTTGATGGCTTCTTCAAGTCCGTAATGGTCTGCAATGGCTTTCATCTGCATGTCGTCGGAGACAATCACGCCTTGAAACTTCAAGCTATCGCGCAAGAGTGATGTCAGGACGCGCTTAGAGAGTGTGGCTGGCAAGGTGTCCCACTCTGCGTTGTAGATGTGTGCAGTCATCACCATATCAGTTGCCTGCTCAGCAATTAAGGTCTGAAAGGGAAGCAGTTCGACACTTTGCCAGTGCTTTGTAACATCTACAAGTCCCAAATGCGAATCTGCAGCGCTGCTGCCATGTCCGGGGAAATGCTTAATTGCGGTCAGGATTTTTGCCTTACGATGCTCTGCTAGGACAGCACGAGCATGCGCTGTTACAAGCGTCGGGTCGCTTGAAAAACTGCGCTCTTTGCCGCCAATAATTGGATTTTGAGGATTGAGATTGACATCTACGCACGGTGCGAAGTTAAGATTGATGCCCAGCGCAGCCAGTTGCATAGCAGTCTCGCGCGCATACTTGCGTGTGGAATCCAGTCGATTGAGCGCGCCAAGATACGCTTGTGAGACTGTCGGTTTGAAACCATACTTTTCTTTGAGTCGTGCGACTTTTCCGCCTTCTTGATCAATAGCAATCAGAAGTGGCAACGCTGTATGCTTGTATGACCAATTTTGCAGAGCGCGGCAGAGTGCGCGCACTTGCTTGGGCGACTCTATATTTCGCCCGAAAGATTTAGAGGGCACGTCGTAATCAAACAAAATTACGGCGCCGAGATAGCGCTCCTTGATATCGCGCGCAATTGCGCTGGTATCGGACAGATTTAGACCACGAAAGCCCACCAGCAGCATTTGCCCAATTTTGAAATCAAGGCTATCGGGTAAGGACGGCGTAGCAGTTTGTGCAGAAAGTACAGCCAGCGGGAGAAAGGCAAGCACAAGAACAGCAGCCAGACGTCGAGCTATTGTGCCAAGCAAGTGCGCAGTTGCTCTTAGAGTTTGATTTTCCAATAGACTTCTTTGCGAAGTTGATTTAGCCATTCTTCGTAAAGTTCAGCTTGACGCTTTTGCAGTGCGAAGTTTTTGATGCGAGTATAATCGCTTGCAAGATTCATCTTGTGTGGCTCCGACTTGAACTTCAGCAGCACGATGTGATAGGCATAGTCGTCAGTTCCAACAATGTTGATGCGTCGTGGCTCGGAGATTTCGCCGGGTTTAAGTGTCTCGACAACTTCTCTAAATGAGGCATCGATGGCTTCCAGTGGAATGCGATTGCTACCAGTTTGCGGTGAAATGATATCACCACCTTGTGATGCGGTGCGTTCGTCTTCAGAATATAGTCGTGCCGCTAAACCAAAACTTATCTCACCAGAGAGAATTTGTGAGCGGATCTCATTCAAGCGCTCGATAGCGGCTTTATCATTGCGCTTGGATTGGTCGAAGCGTAGCAGAATATGCCGTGTGTGAATCGATTCGCCGCGTCGGTCCAGCAGCTGAATGAGGTGAAAGCCAAATTCGGTTTCTACAATTCTCGAGATTTGCCCTTCACGCAGTGCAAATGCTGCTTCCTCAAAGCGTTTGACAAATTCGCCACGTTTGACATATCCTAAATCGCCACCACTTCTTGCAGAGCCGGGGTCTTCAGAGTATTTCTTTGCAAGTTCAGCGAAGTCTGCGCCTGCGCGTAGCTCGGCTTCAATTTGCTTCATTTTTTCAAGTGCCGACAGACGCGCTAGGCTATCTGCTTTTGGGCGAATGAGAATGTGCGCAAGTTCTACTTCTGCAGGGACATTCGGCAAAGAATCTTTGTAAGTTTCGTAGAATTTGAGCACATCCTCATTTGAGATTGTTACATTTGCGAATTTTTTGCGCTGCAATTCAGCCACCATCTGCTGCGCCTTCAATTCTTCACGCAAATCGGCGCGCAATTGTGAAATTGACTTGCCGAAATACTTCACGACTTCTTCTTCTGAACCTAGCCGCTGGCGAATGAAGGACATACGCTCCGTAACCAGCGCATCAAGTTGGCTTGTATTGACTTGAATGCTATCGAGTTTCGCTTTGGTAACCAAAATTTTTTGGTCAATCGTCAATTGCAGTATTTTTGTCCACAGACCGGGTGTGCGCGGGTCTATCTGATTTTGATAGGCATACAGCGCAACTTGTGAATCAATATCTGATTTTAAGATTACTTCATCGCCGACAACTGCTACAACGCCATCGAGCAGTTGTGCCTTCACGCTGCTATGCAGCAGGAGCGTAAGCAAGAGCCCACTGCTCAAGAGCGATAGCCAACGGGTCAGGCACCGTCCATGCCGAGATTTCGAGAAGTTCCACATATTGCCATCACGTGGTTATTTTGCTGACTCAAGCGCTTTTTTCGATGAACTAACAAGATAACGAAAAAATGCTTTTTGCTTTTGATGCCGCAAAATCTCTTCAATGTCAGCATAGGCTTGCTCAAAGGTCATGGTTGCTCCTTTATCGAGTTTTTCGTCCAAGCGCATCACCACGAAAAGTGAATCGCCGACTTTGATGATGGGTGTTATATCTTTCGGGCGCATTCGCTCTAAGAATTGAGATAGCGTGTAAGATTCTAACTGCAAGGCGCGCAGCGGACGCGCTTCTTTTGAGAGTTGAAACGCCATGCTATTGGTTTGAGCCAGTGCTGGCGAAAGCGATTGAGCAAGCGACAAGAGCTCGTCGTCCGATGCACCTGCTACCAGTTTTTGACGCACTGTAAGAATTGCCTCTTGCGATGAGGCATAAAGACGCAGCAATCGATAGTGTGGTTCGCGAAACTCAAACAGCCCAGCGTTGACAGTGTAAAACGCTTGCGCTTCCGATGAATCTACACGCAATTTACCTGCCTGAATTTCTTCTTGGAGTTTGCGCTCAAAGTACCGAGTCGCTATAATTTTGCGGCGCGATTTATCAATGAGCAGTTGTGTGAGCGTGTCCTTGTCCATGCCTTCCTGCAGAGCTTTTTCGTAGAGCGCAGTGGTCGCTAGCCAATCTTCAAGATACATCATGGCTTGTGTGGCACTGTCTTCGGGGGTCTGATAAGAAAGCGATAGTCGAAGTTCCTCTCGTGTTAGCACACTTTTGCCGAGTCTGGCTACAGGCGGCTCATTTGGCGCGTTAGAGCAGCCACTTAGAAGTGCTGCAGCGATAATCATCGCTACTGTGAAGCCAAGAGGCGTAAGACCTGAAAGTGTTCCCAAAGTCGCATGAAAAAATTATTTGGTCATTGCTGTCTGGGCTGTGCGGCTTGATTGAAAAGCAGATTTAAGTACTTCTTCAAAAATTTGAATCTTGCTTTTTGCACGTAGCCCTTTTACCCACTCTTCCTCGAGTTGGCGGTTTTTTTCATCCTGATAGCGCGAATAAATTTCCGTTAGCGCTTCTTCAAAGGTTTTGTTGCGTGCTGGCTCTCGCTTGTCAAGGCGAATTAGATAATGACGATCTTCATAGGTAATTGGCGCGCTGATGCTGCCAATTTCATTTTCGAAGACGATGTCAGCAAGCAAACTCTCTCCGCGTTGAAACAGCCCCACAAATGCGCCTGTCTCTGGGTCATATCTTTCGCTATAGCGCTTTGCTAATTCATCAAATGTTCGTGGTTTTGTATCGACCTTGAGTGCTGCCAGTTGCTTGAGCAGAGAGTCTTTCTTGCTTGCGTAGTCTTTTGCGTTGCGTTTGAGTGCCGTAAGTTGCTTACGCAGAGCAAGTTTTGCGCGCCTGACGCTGTCAGCAGAAACCACATCAAGGGTACGGCGCTGTTCGACAAGCTCTTCACGCAAGTTATCAATCAGCGCTTTATCGGAGACGACAATCTGCGAAATTCCAACGCGCTCACTGAACTTGAATTCATCTTTATGGGCTTCAAAATACGCACGCGCCATAGCATCTGTTACAGTAGATTTGCTCCACACTGTGCGTTCAGAGACTGTGAAGAGCAAAATGCCATCCTTGTAGTTGCGCATAATCTTGGCAAATTCAGGGTAGCGCGTCTCTAACTGCATAGTTTCGTAGTCAATCAATTCACGTTGAGCGTAACTGTCGCGGTAAGCGATAAGATCTTTCTCTGTCAGTTTGCGACCGCTTGCGAAGTTTCGCAAATAACTAAGCAGACTATCCAGTGTGTAGCGCTTCTGCGCAAAAGTAAAGCAGAGCGAGTCTTTGACCTCTCCAAGCGATGTGGTCTCAAACTTAGCATAGCCTTCGGCTGTTGTATCGATTTTGGCGTAGAGCAAAGCAATTGCAGTGGGGTTCTCTTGGTAGTTGTAGAGTTTTTTCAGCCGCTCTGCAAGTTTGCTTGTCTCTGCATTGATTTTCTCTGGATTGCGCCGCAGCATTGCTTTCAATTCCTCACGCTCTTCGTCGAGTGTGGCTGCTTTTTTGCGGTCAAGCAATTTAATGATGTGGTAGCCGAAAGATGTACGCACGATGGGCGAAAGATCGCCTATGTTTTTGAGTGCAAACGCTGCTTCTTCGAATGGCTTGACCGCTCTGCCCAGTGAAAAGAACCCCAAATCACCGCCGCGCTCTGCCGAGCCGGGGTCATCGGAATACAGACGTGCCAGTTCAGCGAAATCTCGCCCCTGCTTGAGTGAGTCGTAAATGGCTTGAATTTTCTCGTATGCTTTGAGTGTATCTTCTGGCGAGTTAGAATTTAACTGCACAAGAATGTGCGCAGCTCGAATGTCCGGCGTACGTGGGCGCTTATCCCACACTTTGACAATATGGTAGCCAAAGCGCGTGCGAAAGGGACCATTGAGGCTACCGACCGGCATTGCATAAACTGCGTCTTCAAATTGATGCACCATTATGCCGCCTGTGAAATAGCCAAGGCGTCCACCGTTTTGTGCCACACTGGGGTCTTCAGAGTATTGACGTGCAATGCTATCGAAGGGTGCACCACGCTGCAACGCTGAAAGTGCTTCTTGAATTTTCTTGTAGGCTCTTTCTGTATCGGCTGGGGCGGCATCTTGTGCGACGAAAACTAAAATGTGCGAGGCATCAATTTCGTACTGACGCTTCTCGTAGAGGTCTTTAATGGCATTTTCGTAAAGTTCTTTTTCAAGAAGGTACGGCTGCGCAAGTTGATTGCGATACTGACGCAGTTCGCTGAGCACTTCAGGGTCGTTCTCAAAACCTTTATCTATGGCATCTT
The DNA here is from genome assembly GCA_046291735.1 of Candidatus Thermochlorobacter sp. Classification (GTDB taxonomy): domain Bacteria; phylum Bacteroidota; class Chlorobiia; order Chlorobiales; family Thermochlorobacteraceae; genus Thermochlorobacter. The sequence continues at coordinate 15,289 of JBKBSK010000003.1, forward strand.
TAACCTTGAGCTTGAAGTCAATGTAACGATCCAGAAACTCACGGTAAGCTGAAAGGGAATCTTGGCGAGCTTCTTCTTCTGAGCGACGCGTCTCAAGGTAGCGTTCTTCAAATTCAGCAAGTGTGATAAGGCTTTGCCAATCACCTTGCTCAATGCGCGCTACGGCCGCCTCGCGGTCTATGTTGCTACGATTTGCCGTATTGCTTACGCTGCATGCTGCAAGACACAGCAGCACACCGAAGATCAGAGACTTGAAAAGAGCAGTGTTGTAAGAACGAAATTGCAAATTCGTCATAGCGTTTTTTGAATGCATGCGCTGTGTGTTGCCTTTGTTCTAAACGGCGCGTAGAAAAAAGGCGGCGCAAGTGTAGCAAAAAATTCGCGCTTTTGCAACAATCACTTTCCGTTATCGACTTTACGCCCTAAGCGCTGGTGAATTTCATAGATTTATGTAGGCGCACAAGAACTTTCTAAAAAGTGTTAGATTAAGTTCTGTAAAACTTTCTTCTGTTTTCAAATGCTTAACATCCAATCACAGGTTGAAGCGCATCGCCCGGTCGATACTGACGTGACATACCGCTACGATATTTCCGTCGTCATTCCACTCTTCAATGAAGCAGAGTCGCTGCCTGAACTTGTTGCGCAAATTACAGACGCCATTTCCAAAAGCGACCTTAGTGAACTCTTTGGGCATTGTCCGTCATTTGAAATTCTCTTCATCAACGATGGTTCAAATGATGGCTCAGACAAAGTCATCAAGCGTCTTATCGCAGGGCATCCTGAAATCAAACTTATTTCGTTTCGGCGCAATTACGGCAAATCAGCAGGATTAGATGCGGGCTTCAAAGCAGCACAAGGCAAGTACGTCATCACAATGGATGCTGACTTGCAAGACAACCCTTATGAAATTGAGCCCCTAATTCGCAAACTCGAAGAAGGCTACGACCTTGTCAGCGGCTGGAAGAAAAAACGCTATGATCCAATTACAAAGACCGTGCCTTCAAAACTCTTCAATGCTGTTACACGCATACTCTCTGGCGTGCCTTTGCATGACTTCAACTGCGGTTTGAAAGCCTATCGTCATGAAGTGGTTAAGTCCTTGCAAATCTACGGGGAAATGCATCGCTATATTCCTGTGCTTGCTAAGTGGAATGGGTTTCGCGTAGGCGAACTTGTGGTGCAACATCGCGCACGCAAGTATGGTCATTCAAAATTCGGTATTAGCCGCTTCCTTAACGGCTTTTTAGATTTGCTGACAGTGCTCTTTATCACCAAGTATATGAAACGCCCGATGCACTTTTTCGGCATGCTGGGTATTGTAGCGTTCTTCGTCGGCTTTGCAATTAGCTTCTACCTTGCCTTCGAGAAAGTCATGTTTGATGCCTCTATAAGCAATCGTCCACTGCTGCTCTTAGGCGTGATGCTTATCATTTTAGGCGTCCAACTCTTCGGCATCGGTCTACTTGGAGAGATGATCACCAAAACCTACCTGCAGGCTGAACCCTATCTTATCAAAGAAAAAGTCAATGTGGACTAGGCGCTTGCGAGTGCTACTATGCGTGGCGTTGCTCACTTGTGGTTGTGTTGCGCCGCTCACAGAGAGTGTCTCGCCCGAAGTGGAGAATTTCACCGAGACCGATGCTGTAGGAAACATTCTGCGCATTGACCCTGACGACTGGCGCATTCAAGAACGGTTCCGAAACGAAGTGCGCGTCAGACCTGCTTTTCCAAACCCAACGCCTAACGGCATTGTTTCGCTCATCGTGGAATACAACACAACCGTGCCACTGGGTCGTGTAGATGTGCTTTCAACTAACACGGCTGGCAATCCTGTCTTTATTGCGCGTTGGAGTGTTAATTCCTCTTTTGGCACAGAGTTCTATCGGCTCAATCTTGCACCGATTGCTGCAAGTGGGAATCTTAGCGACTTGCGCGGTCGGCTCTTTCGCCTTCGCCTGCTCGATCCTTTCGGTAACTTGATTACCTACGGCGATATCAAATTTGCTGAGTGAGCTTAGGGCACAAGATCGGCAATGTATGCCGGCACAGGAGCATTCAGGTGCCGCCGAAAATTATGCTCACAGAGTTCCAAGATTTTTTTTGCTGCTGCAGGGCGACGCAAGTCAAGATAGGTTTTGATTAAAATCGTGTAGGCAGGTTCATAGAGTTCATCGGCTTGCAGCATTTTCTGCGCCAGTTCAATCACATCATGCAGTCGCGCTTCAGCTTGGGCTTGGTCGACTAAAAATTGCAAGGCGCTCAGATAAAAGTCTTTGAGCATCTGTCGCTTGTAGCTCGACCAGTTATGCGCCATATCGTTTTTGAGAAATTCATCACGGTAGAGTTCTGTGGCGGCAAGATACTTCTGTGCCGAGCGTGTGCGTTGTGCTTCCCGAATCAGCGCCTCAAAGGCTTCTACGTCGTAGTAGTAATCCACATTGAGTTCGCCTAAGTTTAGTTCATAGCCCGATTTGTGTGTGTGCACATATTTGGAATCGCGCCCGCTTTTCAAATTTGGCTCCAGCATACGGCGAATTGTAGACACTGCGCTGAAAATCATCACCTCAGCACTGCGCGTTGAGCTTCCTTCGCACACATGCTCAATCAAGCTATCCAGTGCCACAATTCGCTTGTGATGAATGAGCAGCAACTTGAATACGGCAGCGGTCTTGAAGTTGTGCCAATCATTTTCAGTTACTACGCTCTGTCCTACGGTTACGACCAAACTTCCAAATGCTTGCACCTTTATCTTGATGCGGTCAGCAGCAGGTTCGGCAGGTGCAGAGTTCGGCGCTGATGTTGCTTGTGCGGCTTTTTTCTGTTCAAGTCTTCGCTCTGCATTTTCCAGAACAGGCAAAAGGGTCTCAAGCGAGAGTGGTTTAGGCACAAAGTCGGAGATGCCGCTACGCAAGGCTTCAATGACGAGCGCCATATCACCTTCACCTGTGATAAAAATTACCTCTGCATCAGGGCGAGTGTGGCGCAGCGCTTTTAGCACGGAAAAACCGCTCAGGTCGGGCAAGTGAATATCAAGCAAGGTGATGTCGGGCTGCACACGCTTGAAAAGAGAAATCGCTTCTGCACCGCACTGGGCGAGATACATGCGGTATCCCATAAGGGATAAACTCGTTGCTGCTGCCTCGCGCACAAAGTCGCTGTCGTCAACAAGTAAAATTGTTGGTTTCATCCTCATCTTGCAGCCATTTGCACATTGACTTATCCTGAAAAATATGGAAACTTGATAGAGATTGTGGCACGAAAACGGGAAGTATTCACCGAAAAAGAAATTGCTGCTCCTAAGTGCTGAGCAAGTGAACGCATTAGCTCTGCATAGGTTTTGTCTATTGCAGTGCGTGATTCCACAGGGCGACTGCGACTTATCTTATACTCACAGCGCAGCTCAATTGTCTTTTTGCGCTGCAGTGTTTTGAAGAGAATTTCGGGTTGCACTTTGTATGCATCATCAGCGTTACCATTTTTTTCCACACCATTGAGTGCCTTGAAAATCATTGTAAAAATCAGAAGATTGAGTTGCGAGACTTTCACCTGCAAAATGGGATTCGGAGCGTTCAGCGTGGTTTTCACGATGCACTGTCTCGCACTCAGTCTTGAGCGTAGCAGTTGCAGAGCCTGTTTGATTGCTTCATTGAGGTTGACGGTTTGCGGCGCTATGTTGTCTTGTATAAGGTTGCGCAGGTACTCTAAAATTTCATGGTGTCGTCTTGCGCCATTTCGAACCTGCTCTGCAATCTGCGTGAGGTCGTTGAAAAGAGAGTCAGGTTTCTTTTCAGCCAGCAGGTGCAATGCTTCAGCCACGAAATTCATCATGGTTAGCGGCTGATTGAGTTCGTGAATCGCACCGCTTATGGCTTCTGAAAGAAGCATCAGTTTCATGTCTGGCTGCATGCTAAATGTACGGCTATGTTGTCGGCTTGTCGGCAAGAGTGTAAACATACATAAGAAGTTTTTCGTAACTTTCTTGAAGTGTTTAGCCATAATACGACTGATGTCACACTCAATTGTTAATACGCTTGCCTCTCACTCAACTGCGCAGCAAGAGTTGCGTTTGAGCATTTCTGGCATGCGCTGTGAGAGTTGTGTGGAGCATGTTCGACTTGCGCTAAGCGGTTTGGATGGCGTTGTAGATGCCCGCGTCTCGCTCTCGCCACCAGTTGCTGTGGTGAAAACACAGCGTCCTCTGCCGCTCACAGAAATCAATCAAGCGCTGGCGAAGGTTGGCAGTTACCACGCCTCTGAGCAAACTGCTGATGACCTTGCGGTTCCTACCTTTCACTTTGCGCTACCCACGCTGAATACGCCAGCAGTGCCTCGTGCAAGTGCCCCTGAATTTTGGCGGGATAACACAACTTGGAAGCGCGCCTCGCTCAACACACTGAACTGTCTTATCGGCTGCTCCATTGGTGATTTTGGATTTATTATCTACGCACAAGCTACAGGACTTGTCTGGTCAATGTGGCTAATTATGGGTGTAGCGATGCTCTGTGGACTTAGCACGTCAGTGATGATGGAGACACTTTTGCTGAAATGGCGAGAAAAATTTAGTTGGCGCGCTGCACTGCACACTGCGCTCTCAATGAGTTTCCTCTCAATGCTGGCAATGGAGCTTGCAGAGAATGTTACTGACTACTTGCTCACAGGCGGTACGGTTATGCCTCACGAACCATTTTTCTGGTTTGCACTTTTGGTCTCTTTGCTGGCTGGATTTCTTGTGCCGTTGCCTTACAATTACTTCAAGCTACGCAAGTACAATAAAGCTTGCCACTAAGGCGCGCTCGGGCTATGAGTAGCGTAGCCATTTGAACAGCTCACCCAGCGAGGGTTTTTTGCCATACATCAAAACCCCCATGCGGTAGATTTTCGCTGATGCCCAGAGCACAGCATAAAATGTAATTACCATAAGTGCGAGGCTAAGCGAAATTTGCCAGAATGGGACATCGGTTACACTCATGCGTGCAATCATTAAAACTGGGGCAAAAAATGGCACAAGTGAAAGCCCCACAGCCAGCGGCGACTCTGGCTTTGAGATTGCAATTTGAACAAATAAAATTGCAACAACCACCAGCGCAGTGATGGGGAATTGCAGCGACTGTGCGTCTTGTGCAGTCTCAAATCCTGACCCTGTGGCAGCATAGAGTGTTGCGTAAATCAAGTAGCCCAAGAGGAAATACAGCACAAAGTAAAATAACAGAGATGTTGGCAGTTCAAAACCTATCTTTGGTAACAGACTGCCACTGAGGCTTTGCAACGACAGTCCAGAGAGCACAAGTGCGGCAACTACCCAAATCGCATATTGCGTCAGCGCCACTAGCCCGACACCGATAATTTTACCCATCATCAATTCAACTGGTTTTACCGATGAAATCAGCACCTCCATCACCTTGCTGGATTTTTCCTCAATGACTGCAGCAGATACACTGTTACCGTAGCCTATCAGTGTGGCGTAAATTAACAGTGCCATGACATAGCTAATAATAAAACTGCCTATGCCTGAGTCGTCCGATGTTTTTCCACCGCTCAATTTTTGAGTTTGAAATGAGATAGGTTTTTCAAAGGCTTGAATTTCCGCTTCACTGAAACCGCGTTCAGCGAGCAGTTGGTGCCGTGCGGCAGTGCGCACACCATTCTCCAAACTACGCAGCAGCTCAAAGTCCGTCGTGTTTTTGCTCGTGTAGGTTGCAAGAAGTTGTCCTGCTGAATCGTAGCGTACCACCAAATATCCATTGAGTTTGCCCAAGTCTGTTTCTTTGATGAAAATTTCGCGCTCATTTTCATCTGCAAAATCTGCAAAGACGATTTGCAACGATTTTCGCTTTTCAAAAGCGGACTGCAAATTCGCCTTGAGTTTTTGTGTTTTATCAATGATGGCTATGCGCAAGTCAGATTTGTTTGTCAGCAGTTGAAGGAGCAGCGGCACGATGATGAAGCTCGACATCAAAATTGGAACAAGCACGGTAGAGAGAATGAAGCCTATACTTTTGACGCGCTCAAGATATTCTTTGCGGATTACAATCGCTACTTTATTCATATTGCCGCATGAGGTTGTAAAACAGCAAAGGTATTCTGCCGACTACCTTTTTGGGCGCAGCGATACCACGCCAATACCACTATAAACCGCGCCTGCTCTATTCTGCAACTTCTGCTTCGGTGAGTTTGTTATCAGCTTCTTCTTTGGCTGTTGGTGGCACGCTAAAATCGAGCCGGTCGCTTTGCAGACCTTCGCGCACTTGAGCGAAGATTTTTTCATACAGCGCCTTGTTCGTTTTGAGTGTATCTCGCACGGCTTCTCTGCCTTGACCAATTTTTTCGCCTTCGTAACTAAACCATGCACCTGACTTTTTAATGATACCCATTTCTACCGCTAGGTCAATCAGTTCGCCCGTCTTAGAGATACCTTCACCGTAGATGATATCAAACTCAACTTCTTTGAAGGGAGGCGCAACTTTGTTTTTTGCTACCTTGACTTTGGTGCGGTTGCCAATGATATCTGTCCCTTCTTTAATAGCGCCAATGCGTCGGACATCAAGGCGCACGGAAGCATAGAATTTCAGGGCGCGTCCACCAGTTGTGGTTGTCGGGTCGCCGTAGCTCATTGTGCCGATTTTTTCGCGCAGCTGGTTAATGAAGATCGTGATGCAACTTGAGCGTGAGATTGCGCCGGTAAGTTTGCGCAAGGCTTGCGACATCAAGCGCGCTTGCAAGCCCACTTGTGCATCGCCCATTTCACCTTCAAGTTCAGCTTGTGGCACCAGTGCTGCAACCGAGTCTACGACAACAATATCAACCGCACCGCTACGTACCAATGTCTCCACAATGGTTAAGGCTTGCTCACCAGATTCTGGTTGGCTAAAGAGTAGCGCTTTGACATCGACCCCGATGCGCTTTGCGTAGCCCGGGTCAAAGGCATGCTCTGCATCGACAAAGGCGGCAATACCCCCTTCTTTCTGACACTCAGCAATGGCATGCAAGGCAATTGTGGTTTTACCCGACGATTCAGGACCAAAAATTTCAATGATTCTGCCTTTGGGCAAGCCTCCGACACCAAGTGCAAAATCAAGTGCAATAGAGCCTGTGGAAATTGCAGGAATTTGCATGTTGGCGTCATCGCCCAGTGTCATAATTGTACCTTTGCCGAATTGCTTCTCGAGCGCCTCTACAGCAAGGTCAAGTTGCCTACGCTTCTCTGCGCTAATTTTGTCAAACGCTTTTTCTGCAGCTTTATCGGTTTTATCGGTAGCTTTCTCTTTTGGCATAGCTTTGATAGGTTTAGTAGTTAGACAAATTGCTCTGTGCATCCTCGTTTCGCATCATGTACATGTGCAGAGAGCCATACTAAAATGACTTAGGGCGTAGTGTTTCAATCAGTCTGAACATTGCGTAACCGCACACTTAGTTATCGCTGCGCTTGTCATTACTTTGCAGTATGCTGCATCAGCTTTGCTCTCAGTCATTGTTGTATTGCTCAGCTTGAAGTTATGAAAGTTGTAAAAAATTCAAACGCAAAAATCCAACGCAAATGCTCTCCAACGCCTTTATTTGTCGCATCTGTAAGGCATACGCTGAAGCGTGAACGCTACATATCACTTTTTGAAGGGCACAAAAATTGCTTTACTTTATACTAATTCATTCAACAAAACTTCTGTGCAACAAAACAGCGCTTTTGCAATGCCATCACCTGACACTGCATCGCTTCAAACTACGACGGTTTCTGCCAGCAACGATACGGCGTTTTTCGGACATCCGCGCGGACTTTCGACCTTATTCTTTACTGAAATGTGGGAGCGCTTCAGTTACTACGGCATGCGCGCTTTGCTTATTCTCTTTATGACTGCGCCTGTTACGGCTGGTGGACTTGGCTTTGAAGCACGCGATGCTGGCGTCATCTACGCTACCTATACGGCTTTCGTCTACTTACTTTCTCTGCCCGGCGGATGGATTGCTGATAAGTTCTTGGGTCTGCGTCGCTCTGTCTTCATCGGGGGCGTCATAATCATGCTTGGTCATATTTCGCTGGCGCTGCCCGGCATCACTACCTTTTATCTCGGATTAGTCCTCGTGGTGCTTGGCACGGGGTTGCTCAAGCCCAACATCAGCGCGCTGGTTGGGCAGCTCTACTCACCAGATGATGCGCGTCGCGATGCAGGTTTTTCAATTTACTACATGGGCATCAACTTGGGCGCTTTCATTGCGCCGCTCGTCTGTGGCACACTTGCGCAAGCCGAGTGGTTCAAAGATGTCTTAACCAGTATGGGTGTTGACCCAACAGGAAGTTGGCACTGGGGCTTTGGTGCGGCTGCAGTGGGCATGTTTCTTGGACTGGTGCAGTTCATGCTGACCGGAAATTTTTTAGGTAATGCTGGCGCACCGCCTGCCCCGAACCCTGATGCCGAAGCTGCTCAAAAAACCAAGCGGCAATTGATTCTCGGAATTAGCCTTGTTGTCGGTCTTATTGCGGTCTTTGCACTGTTGCATGTAACCGATGCCGTTCGCATCAATGCCGATAACATCAGTTTCATCATTGGCATTGCATACGTCATTGTAACGCTTGGATACTTTGCCGCACTCTTTGCACAAGAGTGGACGCCTTTGGAACGCAACCGCTTAATTGTTGTTGTTGTGCTCTTCGTTTGCGCTGCGGTTTTTTGGTCTGCGTTTGAACAAGCAGGCTCGAGCTTGAACCTTTTTGCCGACAGATTTACCCGTAATTCGCTCTTTGGTGTGGCGTTCCCGTCGTCGTATTTCCAATCGCTGAACTCGCTTTTTGTTATTACGCTTGCGCCTGTCTTTGCTTGGCTATGGGTGTGGCTTGCAAAGCGCAATTTAGAACCTTCAAGTCCTGTCAAGTTTGCCATTGGATTGCTAGGCGTAGGCTTAGGCTTTGTGATTCTTGTGCCGCCTGCGCTCACACTTGCCGGCGCGCCTGAAGGCTTTCGCGTTAGCCCTATGTGGCTTGTCATGGTCTATCTGATTCATACCATCGCAGAACTGTGTCTGAGTCCTGTTGGACTTTCCACAGTAACAAAACTTGCGCCTGAGCGCGTGGTCGGACAGATGATGGGTGTGTGGTTCTTAGGCGCCTCAGTAGGCAACTTTGCTGGCGGACAAATTGCAAGTCTCTTTGAGACTTTTCCCTTGCCCTTGCTTTTCCTTTCTGTGTTTGCAACTGCAGGTGCGGCATCGCTGGTGCTCTTTTTGCTGATTAAGCCGATTCGCAACCTTATGGGCGGCGTAAAGTAATTTTACGCCGGGAACTTTTTCAGCGAGCTCTGTGGTTTGCTTTGCCCGAAGAAAAAAAGGAGGAGGGAATCACATCATGCCAATTTACGACTATCGCTGCCTTTCGTGCGGCTATGAAACTGAAATCCAACAGCGCATTACAGAGCCCGCTTTAACAGTTTGTCCGAATTGTGGACAGGAGACTTTCCAGCGTGTCATTAGTGCCGCTGGCGGATTTGTGCTCAAAGGCACAGGCTTCTACAACACTGACTACAAAAACAACGGAAAATCTGCGGCTAACGGCAAAAGCCAGAGCAGTGAAAAGAGTGGCGCAGAAAAAAGCAGTGCACCTGCATCTACTGCAGCTTAAGTCTCAAAGCGCATTCCCCCATAACTTCTTGCGCTGCACCTAAGTCACAAACGCCACATACACCGCCGTACATACACCGAAATTGCGGCGTTCTTTCAAGTGCAGAGCCTTGCCATGCAGCGTTCTTTTTACCTTATGTTTGCGACATAGGGCTTTCTTTTGCACTCTCGTCCAATGCCTTACCTGCATTGAACCAATCAATTTTGCGTGTAAGATACATCACGAGTGCTAGCGTTACGAAGAGCAGCAAACTGCCTAAGAGCAAGGCATAATCCTGCAACTGCAAAATCGTAAAGAGAAATCCGTAGAGAATCACTAAGATTCCTGTAATTAACACTGCTGCCAGTGTACTTTTCAACACACTTTTGGCATAGCCTGTAATCAATCCAATCACGGCGAGGCTCGAGAGGATATATGCCCAGTTGAAGCCTATTTGCTCTGAGAGTGAGAGCAGCAGCACATAGAAGATGACCAGCGCCAGACCGATGAGCAAATACTGAATCGGGTGAATTGCAATGCGGTTGAGCAGTTCAGTCATCAGGAAGGTAAGAAACGTCAGCCCGATGAACATCACGGCATACTTAACGGTGCGTGTGTTCTTCTGATATTCGTCAACTGGCAAGAGGAGTCTGACGCCGAACACAGAGTTGTAGATACGATAGGCGTTGCCAATCCATGCTTGTGGATACTCGCGGTTAAGATGCAAGACTTTCCATGTGCCTTGGAAGCCATCGCTTGTGGCATTGAGGGGCTGTTCAGGTAAGTATGCGCCAATTGCACTGGGGCTGCTCCAACTTGACGAGATGCTTACGGTTGTTTCTTTGCCAACGGGCACGACCATAAACTCTTCGCTGCCATTGAGGTTCAGCATAGTTGAAAAAGCATAAAGTGCATTTGAGGAATCTTTCAGCGAAGGATCGTTGAGTTTGACACTGACGCCGCTGCCAGAAGTGGATTGTTGCGTTGGCTCAAACTCATAGTTTGCAACAGGCTGTCTTTGCGCCTTGTAAGGATTGAAAGGAAGGTTGCCAATCACTTCGCGCGTTGGCAAGCCGGGATTAGCAAACATGGTTTTGCCATTCCACTCAATAGGAATCGCATCACGAATGCCTTTGAGGTCGGTGATTCCTATCGCTAGTGTAGCCTCGTGCCACTGGATATTTTCGGGCTGCTCAATTGAGAGATTGCTTAGCTCTGCAAGCGAGAATACACCAGCAAGTTTTATTTTGGCATTATAGAGCGCAATCGCGTAAATGCCACGATGGCGGATTTCGGGCAAGAGCTCCACTGTGATGTTCAGGCTTTGTGGCAACAGATGAATGTATTGCAGGCTTTCACCGACTTTCCGTGTTATCGTTTTTCCTTTGTCGTCAGTTTGCTGCTCCAACTGGATGAGCTTGTAGGGAATGATAAGGATGGCGCCCGCTAAGATTTGTTCGCTCCCCCACTTTGAGCTGACTTCCTGCACAGCAGTATTGCGCCGACTTTCTCGCTCGGTGATAAGCCCTTCAATCATGGCAGTTGGAATCAGTAAGATGAGCGTCAGAATAGCAATGATAATGATGCGCAGACCAACAGACGAGCGCAAGGAGACAGCCATAGCAAAGATTGTTTGGTTTTGAGTCGAAAACTCTACATTTTGTCTTAAGTCTTGATGCGTCTCTATTCTAAAATTCACGATTCATGACATAGGCGGCAAATTCCATGAGTTTGTCTCGTCCTGCAAGATGCGGTAATTTCTTAGCGTATTTCAGCGCTTGCTTGAAATCGGTCTCGATAAGTTTGCGTGCTTCTTCAATTACTCCGCATCGTTCATAGATGGCTTTGACTTCAGGCACGCGCTCTTTCTCAATGCCTTTGTGTTTAATGATGTGCTGCAATAGCGCCTTGTCTTTGCCTTTAGCACGCTCGAGCGCCTTGAGCAGAAGGAAGGTCTTTTTGCCTTCGATGACATCGCCGCCTTCGACCTTACCTGACTTATCGCCTGCCATGATGTCCAGCAAATCATCTTGGACTTGAAAGGCTTGTCCGATTAGCGTGCCAAAATTGCGCAGTGCTTTTGCTTGTGCTGGTGTAGCATTAGCAGCCAAACCGCCCAGCTCGAGCGAGACGGAAATCAGGCGACCGGTCTTTTTGGAAATCATCATCAGATATTCATCAATTGTCACATCGTGTCGGTGTTCAAATTCCTTGTCGTAGGACTGTCCTTCACAAATTACGGCGACGGCGTCGGTGAAAATAGCGAAGATTTCTCTCAGACGGTTGCTTTTGGTACGCAGAAGTAGAGAGTAGGAAATTGCGTGCATCACATCGCCGGTGAGAATTGCGGTATCGACATCCCACTTTTTGTGAACGGTGAGCCTACCGTGACGCAGTTCGGCTTTGTCCATAATATCGTCATGAATCAAGGTAAAATTGTGTAGCACTTCCACGGCAAGTGCAATTGGCAATGCAGGTTCTGCTTCTCCTGAAATGGCTTCAGCGCCCATGAGTGCAAGAATTGGACGAATACGTTTGCCTTTACCCTGCAAAATGTAGCGCGCTGGTTCATAGAGTGAGCTTGGCTCATGTTGAAAGAGTTTTGCCAGCTCACGGTTAATGCGTTGCCGATAGGCTTCGAGGCAGAGCTCCAAATCGGTCTTACCGATGGCAGAATGAGAAGACATCAAGCAGGTGAGTGCAAAAAGGATTCGTTGAACAAATTTAGCACAAAATTAAGGCGAGATTTGCTCTAACTGAAATCGTTGTGCATAGGCAGTGCATGTTTTTTGCCATGCATTCTTGTGTCGTACACTCTGACTCCAAGCATATGCAAGTCATAACCATAACGGTTTTGGCAAAAGTTGCATAGCAGTTTATTTGAGCTTCACGCACCGCTGTGCAGTGTAGGCTGCGGTGGCTGTGTTTGGATAATCTCTGCTTCTACTGTGAGCAGTTCAGACCAGCGTGCTGTAACAACATCTTGCTCAAGCAGCGTTTCAGCAAGGTTGAGAAAGGTTTTGTAATGCCCTGCTTCAGATGCAAATAGACTGCGGTAGAGTCGCTGCAGGTCTTTGTCAGTAGCAGATTCGCTTAAGAGCCAGAAGCGCTCACAAGAGCGTGCTTCAATCAGTGCGCAGATAAGCAGTCTATCGAGCAGTTCATACTTGCCTTGTCCTATGCGCACCGTGCGTCGGAGCTCACTGGCATAGGGATTGCGGTGCGTGCGTGGCAGTACCCCCTTGCGTCGTGCAATGAGTTGCAAGACGAGATAGAGATGCGATGTTTCATCTTGAGCAAGGTGTGCAAGCGTTACTGCCCATTGAGGTAGAGCGCTTAAGTCTGTACAGCGGTTCAACAGTTCTAGGGCATTGTTTGCGGCTTTGCGCTCCAAGTAAGCATGGTCGTACAGCAGTTCCAGAGGCGATTGTAGCACGCGCTCTGCCCAGTGTTCTGGAGTAGCGTAGTGCAAAGGCAAATTAAGATGCAAGCAAGTGTGTGTGCGCATTGTGTCCAATATGTTGCAACAGGCTTTTAAGTCTCAATTAAATGCCGACGACTCACCGTGAGGTGGCGTAAAGTACGGACGAATAAATTTGCGTTTGCTATGCGATTCAAAGAATGCCAGAATTTCGCGCCGCTCTGGTGAATCTGGGATTTCTGCTTTTACTTTTTCAAGGGCATTTTTGATGAGCAATCCTGATTGAAAAATAATGCGGTAGCAATCGCGAATGGTGTTGATTTGCTCAGAGGAAAAATTGCGTCGCTTTAAGCCTGTGAGGTTGATGCCTTCGTAGCGTGCCGGAGCGCGATCGGCGGTTACAAACGGCGGCACATCTTGCACTACCTTTGCAGCGCCACCAATCATAGCGTGTTTGCCAATGCGTGTAAATTGATGCGCCACCGATGCCCCGCCAATAAAAGCATAGTCTCCGATTTCAACATGCCCGCCAAATTGCACCGCATTTGCTACAATGACATGATCGCCAATGATGCAGTCGTGTGCGACATGCACATACGCCATCAGCAAGCAGTTGGAGCCAATTACTGTCTTACCTAAGGCAATCGTGCCGCGGTTGAGCGTTACACATTCACGAATCGTGGTATGATCACCGATAACAAGCGTTGTTTTCTCACCAAAAAATTTGAGGTCTTGCGGAATAGCTGCAATGACAGCATTCGGAAAAATTCGGCAATGCTTGCCAATGCGTGCACCGCTGTAAATGACAACATGGTGTGCAATTTCTGTACCATCGCCGATTTCGACATCATCCTCAATGACGCAGTATGCGCCAATTTTGACCCCACTGCCTAACTTCACACCTGCACCTACAATCGCCGTCGGGTGAATCTCTACCTCAGCAACACTCATTGCGCATTTTCTTTGTTTCGTGTTTTGAGCGCAAAGAAAGTTTTGTTGTAAAAATCAATTAGCCCAAATGTCTTGAGCTGGCGTTTGATAAAGTTTTTTGCTGTTTCTTTGACCAGCGTTTTTGCTTTCTTGGTCATCGGTTCGTCTGGGCGAGTGCGGAAGGTCGTGTCATGATACTTTATCTCTTTTGGTGCTGGCGTGTAGTAATAGGCATAGAAGGATTTGCGTGACTCGCCTTCGGGCACACTGATTTTGGAATAGCCGTGATAAGAAATGTCATTTGTCTCAAAAATCACACAGCGATTAAGAATAGGAAGATGTGCAGCACCGCAGTAAGCCATGTTGGCGTCCCACATCTCGAGTTTGCCGCCATATTCTTCTTTCCAGAATTTGTTGAGGAAAATCAGCACATTGATGCGCCGATGCAGCGGCTCTGTTGGATGAATGTTGAAATCAATGTGAATGTCAAGGTAACTGCCGTTACCGCCCTGATGCGTCCCTGAGCCAAGTGGACCGTCGCATGTTGTCAGGTTCTCAATGCCTGTGATTTGCTCCAAGAACTGCAGAAAAGGTCGGCTGTAGAGTTCATCGCGCAACGCTCTGAACATTGGATGATAGTTCTCAAACTGGCTATCCTCCGCTTTGCGTTCATTGATACCATCGTAATGTGTCTTCATCGCGTCCAACTTCGGGAAGTTCTCGTAGAGCGTGTCAGCAGCTTTTTCATCAAGAAAGCCATCAATGGCTACATGTGGATAGGGCTTGCCCGAGCGATAGCGCTGCTGTAACTCGCTTACCACTTTTGGCTCAAACCACTTCGGCTGAATAAGGTGTGTTACTTCTACCAGAGTCGACATAACCGTCAAAAGATAAGTTTGGTCGTCAATTTAATTTTTCTTTCGGCAAAATCGAACTATCCTGCGGTTGTGCCGTACTCACTAATCGCTTCAATTCTTCCACTTCTTGCTTGAGTTGCGGGTCGTTCGGATAGAGGCTTGCCAGTTGCTGGAAAATTGGCAAGGCTTTCTGGTATTCGCCCAGCGAGCGATAGGCTTGCGCCAAGTAGAAATTCGGCAGCGGATCTTGTGGATTTCTCAGCATTAAGTTCTGCGCTTCTTTTTCCATCTGGGGCAACAGTTGAAGCGCTTTATCTTTTGCACCTACCGTCGCATACATACGCAGCGCAGCTTGCGTGAGACGAAAATCTGGTTCCTTTTGAGGGTCTAGCAAATCTGACTGGGATTTATCTAAGACGGCAATCGCTAAGTCTCTATTTGAGACTTCTCTTATAGTTCCATCTTTTTCGCGCACGCGGCTTGTGCCATTCGGATCGCTAGCAAATTCTGATGCCAGACGCAAAAAGACATTCCTGTAATTGCTCACTAAGCGACGTGTGTTTTCGTCAAAATATACGCTAGGATTATTCAGGTTTGTGTAGCGAAAGACATTCATGAGTTTATCGTACATGATTTCTTTATCAATCACGCCATAGCCATCAGATTTAATTGGCACGACCCGATAGGCAAAGCCATCCATGCGTAGGTAGTCATCAATACCGATGCGGTTCGATTCACTGACGGTCATTGCAAAGTAAATTGGTCTTTCCCAGAGGTTGTTAGTAATGACTTCATAGACCACACGGTCTTGTGCTCGAATGTAGCCTTGATTGCTTGGTCCTTGCAACACAGGCTGCATCGTCCAGCGGATGGTGTCGACCAGCGTGTAATTGCCACTTAGGCTTGAGAGCTTGCGCGCGTTTGCACGTTCTTCGTAATACGCCTTATACTCACCTTGCTTGACCGATTCAGGCACAGGCAAGATGATTTCTTTTGCTCGCCAAGGTTCATAGCCAAACTCCTTTGAGTTTAGCTCACGGTCAGAGATGTTCATTTTGACTTTCTTTGCACCTCGCGGTTCTTCATTTTTGAGTTGCCACACATGCCAATCGGTGTTTGCCAGACTTAGGTTGCAGACGCGCACATCTTGGCGAATACCATAGGCTTCCTGCAAGCACCAGAGCGGGAAGGTATCGTTATCGCCATTCGTGAAAAGCACAGCATCTTTTTCGCAACTCATCAAGAGATTATAGGCATAGTCGTATGGCACATAGTTGCCAGAGCGGTCGTGCGAATGATAATTGACACGCAGCATATTGGCGTTGATGAAAATCAAGCCGAAGGCACATGCTGCAATTGCCCCTACTGTCAATTTTGATTCTTCCTCGACGCTCTCACGGATGGTCTCAAAGAGGGCTTCAATACCAATGCCTACCCAAATTGCAAAGGCAAAGAAACTGCCGACATAGACATAATCGCGCTCGCGTGGCTGCGGTTCAGGCGGGTTGGTGTAGATGTTGATGAAGACTCCGGTCAGAAGGAGCAGAGCGGTTACCATCAGCGCCATTTGCCAATTTCGCCGGAAGTGATAGATTGCACCGAAAATACCGACTGCAAATGGTATACCCCAGAGCTTTGACCAATCCACACCATCGTCTTGTTCATCGCCTGCGCGACCAATAAACTGCCAGCCAAAATAGCGCAGATACAGGTGCGCCACTTGATACTTGATAAAGAAATCAAAATCGCTGCTGTACTTCTGATAATTGCGCTGATGGTCGGGGTCATTTGACCAACGGCGTTTGAAGAGCGGATAGTCGCCGTATTGTTCACGGTTGAGATACGAAAAGAGTTTTTCAAATGTAGCTGGCGCATTTTCGTTAATCGGGGGTTTGGCTTGTGAGCGCAGAATCACCATGGTCATAGAACTGTATCCGACGATGATTAACAGCATTGCTGTCCATATCAGGTTTGCCAAGCGCATCTTGTTTTGATGAGTATAATAGACTGCATAAATCAACATCGCCACAATCAGTACACCAATCATTGGCGATGTATCGCGCATCAATTGCGGCAATTTCTGCACTATGCCCGGATAAATGACAAGGAACATGAGCGATGAGACCACAATCAAAATTGCAAAGCCGCGCACAGAAAATTCGTAACGGCGGAAGTAGTAAATCAGCGCAAGGGCAAAGAATGCTAAGAGCGCTTGCAGGTGAACACCCAAAGTTACGCCGAAAGCATAAGCAATGAGCAAAAGCCACTTATCGCCCGTTTCTGTGTCTGCATATTCATACCAGCGTAGCATGAGCCAGACGACCACCGTGTTGAAGAACATTGATGAGGCATAGACTTCCGCTTCGACGGCATTGAACCAAAAGCTGTCGGAGAATGCCAGCGTCAAGCCTGCTACGACACCCGCCCCATAAGCCGAGATTTTCTCAGACAGGCTCCAACTGTCTGGATCGGTGCCACGATAGATGCGAATCAGGCGAATGGTAATGAGGTAGGTTAGCATCACAGCAAGTGATGCAGTAATCGTGCTGATGAGATTGACGCGCAGACCTACATCTTCAATGAATGGGGCGAAGAGAATGATGAACACTCTGCCCATCATCGTGAAAATTGGTGTGCCCGGTGGGTGCGGTACGCCCAGCGTATTGGCAACGGCAATGAATTCGCCGCAGTCCCAAAACGAAAAAGTAGGCGCTACGGTCAGTAGATAGACCACTTGGGCAATTGCATAGACCCCAAGGGCAATGTAGGCATTGAGTTTCTTATGAGTGAGCATCAACTGAGTTTGAATAGTTTCAGAGGAAGAGTGATTCGGCAATGGCATCGGCAAGTGTAAATCCTTTGTCTGTTAGTTTAATGATTTGCTGTGCGTTTTGTGTTTCAATCGCAATCAAGCCTTCTGTTTTAAGCGCCTCTAACCTTGCAGCGCGCTGTTTTAAGTGTGTTAAAAAATAAGGGGCGAAGTTACGAAACTTTTCCTCTAATTCCGATAGATTTATCCCGCCCCCTTGTCGCAACCCCAAGAGCACCATTTCGTTGAAGATGTCTTTTGGCGAAAGAATCTCACGAAATGACAGGCTATGCTCTGGCGCCTCCAAATACGCCTTCAGGCTTGGCTGATTGGCAAAGCGTTCTTGGCTGTGCGATGTGATGACAAATGAATGTGCGGACGGTCCAACTCCTAAATATGGCACACGATTCCAATACGCACAATTGTGGCGCGAATGAAATCCGGGTTTGGCAAAATTTGAGACCTCATAATGTTCGTAGCCCTGCTCACGTAGCATCTGCATGGTAAGCAGAAACATCTGAACTTGCACAGCATCGAGCGGCGGCTGACGCAAGCCGCGCTTGATGAGCTTTTCAAGCAATGTTCTCGGCTCCACCGTGAGCGAATAGGTCGAAAGGTGCTTTGGCTGCAGCGAGATGGCAATCTTCAACTCTTCTTCCCACTCTGCAAGCGTTTCATGCTCAATGCCAAATATCAAGTCTATGCTGACATTCTCCACATGTGCCTGCGCCAGCTCGAGGGCACGGCAACTTTGCGCGGCAGTATGTTCTCTCGAAAGCCAGTGCAATTTTGAATCACGAAACGACTGCACACCAAGGCTGAGCCGATTGACGCCCAGACGCGTAAGATCGGTTAGATAAATCTCTGTTACATCTTCGGGATTGACTTCCAGCGTCAGTTCAAGCGTTGAAGTAATAGGATAGGTTTTTGCTATCAGATTCAGTAGGGTCTCCAGTTGTGTTGGCGCAAGCAGCGATGGGGTACCGCCGCCAAAATAAATGGTCTCGATGGGCTCATCGCCGAGCAGATTGGCGCGCGCCACCAGTTCTTTTGAGAGTGCCGCCAGAAAATTGTCTAGCAGCGCCGTATTAGTGATGAAATAAAAATCGCAGTAATTACACCTGCGGCGACAGAACGGAATGTGGATGTAAAGTCCTGCCATTTCAAGCGATACTGACGAACCTTACGCGCCTCTTTCTGTGCATTTGCGAACTAAGCCGTGCTCAAAATTTACAGTAGTCTCTTCTCAAGATACAAGCGTTGCCGACATGGTGCGCTGCACGGTTGCAAGTTGCGCTGGAAGGTGCTCAAAGTCGGGATGATCACCAGCATGTTTGAAATTGTGTTGCCAAAGAATTTGGTTTGCCTGTACGTAGAAGAGTCCGGGCATGGTCCAAGGATCGCCTACGGGCAATCCAATGAAGTGTCCTTTTGCTGCTGCGCGCAAGCCACACGCCCATACTTCTGCTCCAAACATCTGCGAAAGTGAGCCACGCTCTAAGCCAAAGGCATTGTAGAAGGTTTTAGGCAAATCTGCAATTGCACGCGCCCTACGCCACAGACGCGGGAAAAAATCGTGTCCATCTTCCACTGTCCCTTGATAGAAAAAGAGCGTACTGGGATAATTTGGGATTTTCTCTGAGGCATGCGCAATATCGGCAATCATTTCACGGCAAAAGATGCAACCGAAGTGGCGCACAAACACAAGCAGCGTTGGATCGTTGCCAAGTTCTTCGCGCAAGGTGTGGGCTCTGAGATTTACGCCGCTGATAGGCAAGTCAAGAATATGGTCTGGAATGGTACTTACTTTCATCTTAGAATTTTGCTCATGGTTACACGGTGCTTTTGTAAGAACATCACAGCGCGTGGGAAAGTTCTTAGCAGCTAGCGCAGCAGACGCATTTAGTGTGCCATCTCAGCTATATGGTTTGACGGTGCTTGACAATGTTTGAGGTAATGCGCCATGACTTTGCCTGCGATTGGCGCGGCAACTTGTCCGCCAAAGCCAGCATTTTCAACCAGCACGCATACTGCAATTGTTGGATTTTGATAGGGTGCAAAGCCAATGAACCATGCATGATCATCGCCGTGTGGATTTTGTGCGGTGCCGGTTTTACCTGCCACTTCAATACCGTCGATTTGTGCGGCTTTGCCAGTGCCATCAGCGACGCACAGACGCATGCCATTGCGCACAATCTCGAATGTCGAGGCTGAAATAGGCAGTGATTTTTTTTCAAACTCAAGCGTTTTCATCTCACCAGTTCGTTTGTCGCGGTAGGCTTTGAGCAAGTGCGGTTGAACCAGTGTGCCTGCGTTTGCAAGGGCTGCCACATAGCGCGCCATCTGAATTGGTGTGGCACCAATATCGCCTTGACCAATGCCCAAATTTACAAGAAAGCCATCGTGCCAGCCGACTTTGTAGGGACCGTAGCGTTTGTTGAAATACTCGCGTGTCGGCAAGGGCGGTGTAAGTTCATCGGCAATATCCAGACCTGTCTTTTCACCAAAACCAAACATTGCACTGTATTTTGCCCAGCGGTCCAGACCGATGCGCAGCACAAGTTGATAGAAAAAACTGTTGCATGAGTATTGAATGGCGCGTGTGACATCCAATGCGCCGTGTCCTTTGCCACCATGACAGAGAAAATCTTTGTTGCCAAACTTGAAATGTCCAGAGCATCCAAATACGGTCGATGGCGTAATAATTTTTTCTTCTAGCGCAGCAATTGCTGAAATCATTTTGTAGGTGGAGCCCGGCGGATAGCGTGTTTGTGTTACGCGGTTGAAGAGCGGATTCTTTGGATCTTTGACCAGTGTGTTCCAAGTTGCTGCATCCGTTGAGCCTTCCAGCAAGGCAGGGTTGTAGTCAGGTTTGCTGGCAATTGCTAAGACTTCTCCATTTTTGGGATCGAGCGCTACGATGGCGCCCGATTTGCCCAATGCTGTCAGCAAACTTTCAGCTACAGCTTGAAGTGAAGCATCCAGCGTGAGCCATAAATCACTGCCGCGCTGCGCTGGAATATGCCGCGCGCCACCTTCATACTCTGCTACTTGCTTGCCCAGCGAGTTGACAATCATCAGCTTGTAGCCACGCTGACCACGCAACAGCTCTTCATAAGTTTTCTCCAGTCCTGCGTAGCCGATAATATCATCGCGTGCATAAACATCTTTCGGCAATTTTTCAAGCATCTGCTTCGAGATAAATTTGGTATAGCCCAAAACATGCGGAGCATTGAAGTCTTTGCATGGATACCTGCGTTTGTTTTCAATCACAACATCGATACCCGGCAGACGCCAGAGATGCTCCTGAAGACGCAAGAAGGCTTCAAATCCAATGTCGCGTAAAATGCGCGTTGGAGCATAGCGACTGTAGTTTTCAGCTTCTTTGAGTTTATCGCGTAAAAGTTGTTGGCTTACGCCCAAAAGCGCTGCGATTTCTGGAATTTTGGATTTATCAAATTCTGACGGAATAACTTGCACAGAGTATTGCGGCTGATTTTCCACAATCGGCACGCCATTGCGGTCATAAATTGTGCCACGCGACGCATCTACAGGAATTTTGCGCACACTATTTTGAGACGAAATCTGCCCGAATTCCTGCGCGGAGATAACTTGCAGATAAAATAGCCTTGCTAGCAAGGCACCGAAAAGTAATGCTAATGCGCCATAGACCAGCGGCGAAATCCGCTTTTCTCTCATCTCTCAATTGCAATTGCGAATTTTCACTTGCAAATTAACTTCATGAACATCTCATGAACCTGTTTGTGTTGAAACGGAACCGAGTGCAACACATTCTATGCACAAGGCGACTCAGTTTCTGTCCTGTTCGAGCTTTCTTAGTACCAGTGTATAAGCCATATAGCCCAGCGCCAAGTTAAAGCCTATACTACTTGCTGCAGCGAGCGGATATTGCCACCACGCCAGTGTAAAGCCATGGCTAACCAAGTTGAACGCCACGCTGCCTGAGAGACTTGCAATCGCCGTTGCCAGAAGAAATTCGCTTTGTGCGCTTGGCTTATCGCTTTCACGAAAGAAGCCTGCGCTGAAGCCTGAAACCGTCTTGGAGAGTGCATCGCTGCCGAGCGTGCCATGCAACAGATCCATCATCAAACCAATTAAGAAACCTGCTGTTGTTCCAACGCTCTGTCCTTCTCGGCGCGCAATAAAGACAGCCCAAATGACAAGTGCATCAGGTGCCGCTCCATACAGCAAGAGCCGATCTAAAAAAAATTTTTGCGCAAGTCCCAAAAGGAACGCTACGCCAGCATAAAAAACAATGCGCTGCAACAAGTGATAGCTTCAAAAGCGTTACTGCAATTCTCTATACCGCCGCTGCACCGCCTCAAACTCTTTGTCGTTTGGACGCATCATCACAAACACCTGCTCTAACTTGCCAAAATCCACCGAGGGCTGAATGCGAATTTTGTAAAACAGTTGGGCTTCCGTCTTATCGACAGAGACCACTTTACCGACTTCGATATTTGGCGCTGCAAAGGAACTAAACTGTGCTGTTAGCACGCGCTCACCGACTTCAATCGAGTTGCTAAGCAAGACATGTTCCATAGAAGCCAAGTGCTCTTGCGGTAGCCAAGTCAAAAGCCCCACACTGCGTGTCTTTTCTGAGACCACCCCGACTTTGAAATCGCGATTGATGATCGGTTGCACAATTGCATAGTTTGCTGAAACCAGCACCACTCTTCCGACCAAGCCGTCATCGGTCATCACTGGCATGTTGACCTCGACGCTATCATTAGAGCCCAAGTTAATCGTGAAAAGATTTCGTTCAGAGGAGAACGTGCGGTCGACAATTTGTGCAAGTTTCAAGGGATATGGGGCACGCTGCTTATAGCCTAAGAGTGTTTTCAACTCTTGGTTTTCCGCCTGTGCAGTTCTTAGCAGCGAAAGTTCAGCCAGCAATTCCGTATTGCGTCGATGCAGTTCATCATTTTCACTTGCTAGACCAAAGTAGCGCGTGACAAGTCCAATGCCGCGCTCAATTGTTGCAAAGAATTCAAGTCCTGAGGCACGCATCATGCGCAGCGCTGATGTGTCTTGATTGACAAACAACGCCAGCGAGATTAAGCAAAAGAAGACCAAGAGCAAATACTCTCGGAAATCAAGTAGTAGCGCCTCTATGAGTTTTTTCATACCTTTAATGTCGGCTTCAGTATCGCAAAGTCATGTTGCGCACACTATGGTTTAGAGTGGTGTTGGTGTCTCATTAGCTCGTATTCGGAAAATCACCTCAGAGAGCCATGTCAGTGCAAACACCAGCACCATTAGCAAAACGCCTGCCGCTGCTGCACTACCGAAATTTCCCATTCGCAACTGCGAAAAAATGTCGACAGCGACAGGCACATTGCTTGGTGTGTAGAGCAAAATCGAGCACGGAAATTCTCCCAGCGCACCGATAAAAGTAAACAAAAATCCTGATGCAATCGAAGCTAAGATAAGCGGCAATATCACGCGCCCGACGATACGCAGCCACGATGCGCCAAGTGTCATAGCTGCCTCAACCAATTGGTAGTCTAAGGTCTCCAGCGCTACAGAGACACTGCGTGCAATGTAGGGCAAATGCCGAATGAAATATGCTACCGGAAGCAAGGCTGATGAACCCACCAAAGCCTGCCCAAACACAAAGATTGAGGGCTTGCTAAATGCCGCAATCATGCTGATGCCTAGTGCAGTGCCGGGTACAGCGAGCGGCAGAAGCAAAAGCGGCATTGCAAAATTGCGCAACAGTAAGCGCTGCTGCGCTGCTAAAATTCCCACCGCTAATCCAAACAGAAGATTCGGCACACTTGCCAGCATCGCCATTGAGAAGCTATTGAGAAATGGTTGATAGAACTGCGCATCGGACAACAGACGTCGATAATGCTCGAAGCTATAGGCATCGGGCAAGATACCACGCATCGTTAGCGGCTTTTCGGCAAACGACATCAACAGCAGGGCTGCAATCGGTAGAATGATAAAGAGCATCTGCACTATTAGCAAGAGCATCCATGGAAGTGAAAGCCGCTCTGGCGGTACATCACGTGGCGCACCGCGTCCTTTGAGATTCATACGCATTTTGGATTGATAGGACTCGAACACAAACACCACTGCTGCTGAAACTGCTACTAACCCTATTGTCATCGCACTGGCAAGATTAAACTCACCAGCAACTTTTTGATTGAAAATCTCGACGGTCAGAAAATTCGTGCGTCCTCCAAACAGTAGCGGTGCAGTAAAAGACGCCACGCTGAGCACAAACACAATTAAGCTTGCTGAGAACAGCGACGGTCGCAGTAGAGGCACCAACACTTTCCA
Source organism: Candidatus Thermochlorobacter sp. (assembly GCA_046291735.1). Lineage (GTDB taxonomy): Bacteria > Bacteroidota > Chlorobiia > Chlorobiales > Thermochlorobacteraceae > Thermochlorobacter. The sequence continues at coordinate 39,198 of JBKBSK010000003.1, forward strand.
GAACCGAGACCACACACTTGCTCCTAAGTTTTCTGCTGCTTCTAAGACCGCATAATCGACGCGTGTTAGTGCAGCTGAAGCAAACAAAAAAAACTGCACATAAAATGAATACACATGCACAAGCCATACTGCCCACAATCCTTCAAATGCAAACGGCGGTGATTTGAGACCCAACAGCGCTTGTAACATGCGCGCCACTACACCTGATTCACCATATAAAAATTGAAAGGAAAACACCCCTACCAGCGGCGGTAACCCCAGTGGCAACAGCGCCAGACGCGACAGCACAGACTTTGCCGCAAAGTCAAATCGCCAGAAAATGTACGCCAGTCCTACACCAAAAATGCCCGCACCGACCACCGTCAGCAGCGAGAGCAAGAGCGTATTTGCAAATGCCTTGAGCTTGTCAGTACGCAAAAGTATGGTAGCGTAGTTAGCCAAAGTAAATTGTCGCTCAGCATCAAGAAATCCGCTGTGCGCCGTCTCCAGCAGCGGATTGAGCACATAGCCGATAAGGATAAAAAAGATGATGAGATTAAGTAGCCAAAGCAGCAGACGCGACATGTGAATCCGTAATTGTGGCGGCGAATATACAACGCGTGCTGCAATGCGCGAAGGTTTTTTACGGCTGCAGTGCATTCTACACTAACGAAAAATCGTGCGCAAGTTTGTAACTTCGCCTTGCAATTTTTTTCAACCCAGTTCATTTTGCTATGAAAAAACGCCTTTTCACGCCGGGTCCAACGCCCGTTCCTGAGCGTGTGATGCTACGCATGGCTGCACCCATGATTCATCACCGCAACCCAGAGTTCATGGAAATTCTGACGCGCGTGCACCAAGACCTGCAGTATCTTTTTCAAACCAAGCAGCCTGTTTTAGTGCTGACCTGTTCAGGCACAGGTGGTGTAGAAGCCACTATGGTCTCTATGTTTTCTCCGGGCGATAAGATTATCGCTGTCAACGGTGGCAAGTTCGGTGAGCGATGGGCAGATATGGCGCGCAAATACACCGGCAATTGCGTCGAGCTCAAAGTGCAATGGGGCACAAGCATTCAGCCGGAAGAGATTATCAAAGCCCTCAAAGCACATCCTGATACCAAAGGCGTCTATTTTACACACAGCGAAACTTCAACAGGCACTGCTACCGATGTCAAAGCGATGGCTCAAGCCATTCGTGAACATTCTGACGCCTTGATTTGTGTTGATGGTATTACGGCGGTTGGCGCACATGAATTGCGCTTCGACGAGTGGGGCATTGATGCTTGTGTTACCGGCTCACAGAAAGGCTTGATGATGCCACCCGGGCTTGCCCTCGTCGCACTCTCTGAACGCGCTATCAAAGCCATTGAGACTGCAAAACTGCCCAGTTATTACCTCTCGCTTAAAAAAGCTTTGAAATCTTACAAAGACAACGATACGCCTTTTACGCCCGCAGTCTCACTCATCATCGGTCTTGATGAATCGCTCCAACTCATCAAGCAAGAAGGTCTCGAGAATATCTGGCGTCGTCATCAACGCCTTTCGGCAGCGTGCCGTACAGGCTGTGAAGCCTTGGGCATGCGGCTCTTTTCAAATTCACCCTCGTATGCCGTCACACCAGTCTGGCTACCTGAAGGCGTGGAGTGGAAGAACTTCAACAAAATTTTGAAATTCGAACATGGTATCACTGTCGCAGCTGGACAAGATCAATACGCTGGCAAAATTTTCCGCATCTCACATCTTGGCTTCTACGATGAGCTCGATATGCTTACAGTTATTGGTGCGCTGGAAATGACACTCAAGAAAATCAACTATCCGTTTGAAGTCGGCAGCGGAGTCTCGGCTGTGATGCGTGCCTTTATGGAAGAGCCTGTCAGCGTGTAGCACACTCAAGCTCTGCGTGCATTGACCTGCAAGACCAATGCATGAGGGCAAAGTGTGAGCTAACTCAAACGCTTCGTGCTTTTCGTACAGTTGCGCGCACCCTACCCTTCGTTTTTGCAGTGGCATCTCTGCGTAGGGATATTGCTTCGTGACATGTATTTTCTACCAATTTTCTACCAATTTTCTACCGAACAAAGCAAAACTTGTGCTTAACATCTATGGCAACATTAAGAGTAACAGCTGTCAGTGAGCAAGCAATAGGATTGCCCTTATCTCTGCCGCCAGTTCAAGATCTTGCTGTCGGGCGCACTTTGGTTATCGTGCCGACCTATAACGAATCTGAGAACATTCCCCTTCTCATCAAGCGCGTGATGGGCTTAGAAGTGCCTGACTTAGAGATGCTTATCGTCGATGACAATTCACCTGATGGCACTGCGGCTGCTGTCGAAGCCTTGCAAAAGACCTTCAAGCGTCGACTGCACCTTATCAAGCGTGAAGGCAAGTTAGGGCTTGGCACAGCTTATGTGCGTGGCTTCAAATTTGCCATTGAACATGGCTATGATTTTGTGATGGAAATGGATGCCGACCTTTCACACGACCCGTTTATGATTCCGCACTTTCTTGTTGCCATCAAAGATGCTGATTTGGTGATTGGCTCGCGCTACTTAGGCGATGTGGCTAATGTGGTCAATTGGCCCCTTTCGCGCCTTATACTCTCCAAAGGTGCAAGCTTTTACACGCGGCTTATTACGGGCATGCCTGTGCAAGACCCCACCAGCGGCTTCAAATGCTTTCGCCGGCAAGTCTTAGAGTCGCTCAACCTCGATGAAATTCGCTCTGGCGGATATTCCTTTCAGATTGAGATGAATTTTAAGTCGTGGGCAAAGGGCTTTCGCTTGAAAGAAATTCCTATTGTTTTCACCGACCGCACGGTTGGCAAATCCAAGATGTCGCGCAAAATTATCTATGAAGCCATTTACATGGTCTGGGCGTTGAAATTTCGACAGATTTTTGGCAAACTCTAAGCGTGAAGCACGCTTTAGCGACCTTGCAGCGCGACTCTTGAAACAATTAACCTACATGAGCACATCACAACACACCACGCATCGCTTGCACAGCACACGCAGCGTGGAAACTGAACTTATTCACGCTGGCGCGCAACATAATACCACGCGCGCTGTCGTCCCGCCTATCTGGCAAAGCTCGACATACAAAGCCCCAGAGTCTGCAGAAGACTTTGCCGCACTTGCCAGTGCAATCAATCCGAAGGACTTTTACTCGCGCTACGGCAATCCGACGAATGCACAAGTGCAGGAGATTCTTGCAAAGCTCGAAGGTGCACAAGCAGCAGTCTTAACGGCATCAGGCATGGGCGCCATTTCTGCAGCAATCTTGAGTGTCGTTAGTGCTGGCGGACACATCATTGCGCAAACCTCACTTTATGCAGGCACATTCGCCTTGCTGCACGACCTGCTCCCAAGATTGGGCATTGAAACCACCTTCGTTGACCAAACCCGACTTGAAGCGTTTGAAGCAGCAATTCGTCCGAATACCCAGCTGATTTATGTCGAAACACCCTCGAATCCGTTGATGACCCTCACTGACTTAAAAGCAGTTGCAAAACTTGCTAAAGCGCATGGCATCACGACATTTTGCGATAACACATTTGCAACACCACTTGCGCAGCGACCTTTGGAGCACGGTATTGATCTTTCACTGCATAGCGCTACAAAATATCTTGGCGGACATTCTGACCTTACTGCTGGGGCGGCGTGCGGCAATGCCCATCTTATCGAGCGCATCTGGAAAACGACTGTCCTACTCGGTTGTGCTCTGTCATCTTTTGATTCATGGCTTTTATTGCGTGGATTGCGCACGTTATCTTTACGTGTGCAAAAAGCCAGTGCGAATGCGGCGCAACTGGCAGCGTATTTAGAAGCGCATCCCAAAATTGCGCGTGTCTATCATCCATCATTGCCATCGCATCCGCAGCATCAGCTGGCGCGTGAGCAAATGCATGGCTTTACGGCAATGATGAGTTTTGAAGTAAAAGGCGCAACACCCGAGGAGCAGTATCAGAAGGCACAAACGCTCATTCGTTCAATGACACTTGCAGTCAATGCAGTGAGCTTAGGTGGCGTCGAGTCGCTTATTGTTCATCCTGCCAGCATGTGGCATGCACAATACACCGCTGAGCAGCGTGAAGCAGCCGGCATCAGCGCAGGGCTAGTGCGCTTTTCCGTTGGCATTGAAGCATGCAGCGATCTGATTGCCGATTTTGAACAAGCCTTGTCTCGACTCTGACAATTGCACAACTTAAACACTTGCTAACCTCTAAATTCATTGCGTTATGTTGGACACTGTCTTAGACCGAAAGACCTTGCATCTTGCCTACATCCGTGAGACGCTTGAATACAGCGCTGAACTCAAAAAGCAACTGGCGCGTGAGAATGCCGAAGACATCTTTCACATGGCTGAGCTGATTACGGAAGCGTTTCGTGTGGGCAATAAACTTCTTATCTGCGGCAATGGTGGCAGCGCTGCCGATGCTCAGCATATTGCGACAGAATTTACAATCCGCTACCGCAGCTCCGTTAATCGTCCTGCTATGCCTGCTATTGCGCTCACGACCGATAGCTCTGCACTCACAGGTGGCGCAAATGATCTTGGCTACGACAATGTTTTCATGCGTCTTGTTGAGGCATGGGGCAAGCGTGGCGATGTGCTCTTAGGTATTTCTACAAGCGGTAACTCTGAGAGTGTAATTCGTGCTATGCGCTACGCTAAGGAAAACGGCTTGAAGACACTGGCGCTTCTCGGTAATTCAGGTGGTAAAATGAAAGGCATGGCGGATGTGGAAATTATTGTGCCGCACACAGGCGCTGCTGATAGAATTCAGGAAAGCCACATTGCTATTGCACACATCATCATTCAACTCGTCGAAGAAAATTTCGGCTATACCGGTACAAATCAGTAAATGAAAGTTGTTGAAGGGCATCTCTCTGCACAAGGGCTAAACTTTGCAATTGTCGCTTCTCGTTGGAATGATTTCATCGGCGCACGTCTTGTCGAAGGCGCTGTGGATTGCATCGTGCGCCATGGTGGCAACTCCGAGGCGATTACACTTTACCGCTGTCCCGGTTCATTTGAGTTGCCGATGGTCATCAAAAAAGTGGCGCTCTCAAAACAGTTTGATGCAGTTATCGCTATTGGGGTCTTAATTCGTGGCGCCACACCTCACTTTGACCTAATTGCAGCAGAAGCCACGAAAGGTATCGCGCAAGCCTCAATGGAGTCGGGCGTGCCTGTGGCTTTTGGGGTACTTACGACCGATACGATTGAACAAGCTATAGAGCGCGCCGGCACAAAAGCTGGCAACAAAGGCTGGGAAGCTGCAGCAGCAGCCATTGAGATGGCAAATCTCTACAAGCAATTGTGAGCAAGCCGCGTGTGTGCAGCACACCGCTACACCAAAAAGTATTGCCGCTTTGAATTTGTCGACCCCAAGCAAGAAGTGTATCTTATGCCTTTCACGCAACGGCAGCACTATGTGGGAACCAAAATCATCAAAGAAACGAGTTGTTACTTACGAGATTGCCATCATTCCCAGTGATGGTTCTGCTGCCCGAACATACAGTCAAATTACACTTGGAAAGGTCCTTTTTGCAGTCATTGCACTTTGTGTCGGTGTAGCGCTACTTTCCACATTGATTATTGCGCTCACGCCTGTGCGCACACTTCTTCCGGGCTATGGCGATGCGGACCGATACCAAAAACTCTTGCTTGAAAATCAAATGCAGTTAGATAGCATCAGCCGGCGTTTGATACAGTTTGATGCCTATAGCCGTAAACTTCGTGCGGTGCTTGGCAGCCTTTCGGATTCCGCCTCGCAAGCTCAGGCAAAGACACAGACGCGCTCGCCCCAAAAAGATGGCTTGCGTTCCCTTCTGCCTAATGACTTCTATGAGACTGGCGCTTCGTCAGAGCCGCTTCTCTTTCTTGATTTCGTCGTGCGGGGCACACCTTCGCAGCCCTTCCGACCAGAACGCAGTCACTATGGATTGGATGTGGCAACTGCCTCAAATGAGCCAATCGGTGCTCTTGCTGATGGCACGGTCGTCTTTGCAGACTGGACTACTGACTACGGCTATACGGTCATTCTTTCTCACGGCAGGTATCTCAGTTTTTACAAGCATTGTAACCGCTTGCTCGTGCGCGATGGCGAGCCGGTCTTGAAAGGTCAAATTATCGCTCTAACAGGCAACACGGGTCGTGAGAGTTCTGCGCCACATTTGCATCTTGAGGTCTGGAAAAGCGGCATTCCGCAAAGTCCAGAAATTTATCTCTCTAATTAACAAAACCATTAGCCTTATGCTTGCAGCGATATTTGGCAAAAAAGACGATACTGCGAGTACATTTACTGCTTCTACTTCAGGCAGCAATGGTGAAGCCAAACTTAGCATTATAGCAGAGGGCACAGTCTGCCGCGGCGATATTGAGACCTCAGGCAATTTGCGCGTCGATGGAAAAATTATTGGTAATATTGTCTCAACCGCAAATGTGGCTATCGGAAAAGGCGGCATTGTAGAAGGCAATATCGTCGCAGCAATGATTAAAATCTCTGGTAAAGTGCAGGGCAACCTAGATGCGAGCAATCGCCTTATCTTAGATGCTTCTGCTGTTATCGTCGGTGAAATCAAATCAAAATTGCTTTCTATTGATGAAGGCGCTATTGTCAACGGAACGGTTACCATGACTGGAAATTCAAGCCCAGAAAATCTAAGTTCTGTTGCTGCAAGCAAAAAGGAATATGCACAATGAGCCTTGACGATGTTCGTAAATCCATACGCGAAGCTGGTGTCGCACAACGCAAGTCAGCAGCGTATATGACCGTCGGCATTCAACTTGCCGCAGCCTTTGTGCTTTTCGTATTCGGTGGCTATAAACTTGATGACGCACTTGGCACAACTCCGCTTTTCTTACTGATTGGCGCCCTCTTTGCACTGATTGCACTCTTTACAGTGCTCTGGCGCTTAGCAACTAGCAACTCATCTCGCACTCAAAGCCAGAAAAAAATAGACCATAGCACATCATGAATCGCTTTATTGTTGCTAAACCGCTCTTTGATTTTCTTATCACGATAGTTATTTTTACACTCCTTGTGTGGCTTATTCTTGATTACTTCGGCTTGATATCAAGTTCTGTTTTCTACGCTTGGGCTATCGTTACGCTGAACACGGTCATTGGTTATGTCCTGTTTGAATATGCGTACACTTTGAAGCGTGAGACGTTTTTTCGTACGGCTCTTCTCGGACAAGCAGTAAGGCTTCTTATTGCAGTTGTTCTGATTGCATCTTTGATGCTCACGCACTCCGTGGAGACAATGGAATTTGCTGGCTTTGTTATCGGTTTCTATGTCTGCTACTTGCCGATAGAAGTCTTAGCTTGTTTTAACAAAATGAGATTTGAGAAAAAATTGGAAAAACTTCTTCAGCTCTGAACCGGTTGTTACATCCCATGCGGTACATCTTACGACATACGCTCTTTACGCTCTGTTTTCTTATCTGCTCTGCAACGGCACTTCTTGCGTCAGACGAAAAACCTAGCGGTCACGACGAGGAACTCGATGTCATGCATCATATTCTTGATGCACACACTTTAGATTTTGAGCCTTTCGGAGAAATTCATCTGCCACGCTGGACACCAATTCAGATTGGAGACTTCACAATAGACCTCTCACCGACTCGTCATGTTGTCATGATGTGGGTTGCCAGTCTCTTGCTTGTCATTCTGATGGTGAGTGTAAGCAAGCAATATAAGGCTATGAAGACACCAAGAGCCCCAAAAGGGTTCGCTAATGTGGTTGAAGCAGTCGTACAATTTATCCGTGATGATATTGCGCGTCCTAACATTGGTCATCACTACGAGCGTTTCTTGCCCTACTTGCTGACTGTGTTTTTCTTTATTCTTTTTTGCAACTTGTTGGGCTTAGTTCCATTTGCTGCCACGGCAACAGGCAATATCGCTGTAACACTGACCTTAGCGTCCTTCACATTCGTTCTGACGCAGTATGCGGGCATTCGTGAAAATGGCGTGGGGGGCTGGCTAGCACACTTAACAGGCGGTGCACCGCCTTTGCTCTGGCCCATCATGATTCCTGTCGAAATCGTCAGCTTGTTTGTCAAGCCGTTTGCACTGACCATGCGTCTTTTTGCGAACATGACCGCTGGACATGTGGTTATCATCGTTCTAATTAGCTTAATTTTTATCTTTAAGAGTTTCATCATTGCACCTGTTTCCATCGCCTTCACACTGGCGATTTACTGTTTGGAGATTTTTGTTGCGTTCATGCAAGCCTACATTTTCACGATGCTTTCAAGTGTTTTCATTGGACTTGCGATGGAACATGGTCATAGCGAACAGGCGCACTAATTTTTTTCAACACATCTCTTGGAGGAAAACATCAAAAATGGGTAACGAAGCATTTGCATTTATAGGCGCAGGTATCGGTGCTGGTATTGCAGCAATTGGCGCCGGCATCGGTATTGGCAACGCAGTTGGCTCAGCTACTGAAGCCATTGCGCGTCAACCGCAAGCCTCTGGTGAGATTCGTGGCTTGACACTTATCGCTGCGGGTCTCGTTGAAGGTACTGCCATCATCGCACTAGTCGTCTGTTTAGTGCTTGCATTAAAATGAAATCGTCTTCAAATTGGGCATCGAGCGCAAAAACGTTCAATGCCCAATTCTTATTTAGTTTTGCACCACATAATTTTGGACACACTTTTTATATGTCTCTATTCGGCTGGCTCATTTTGGAGGGGAGTTTACTCAGTCCTAACCCTGGGTTGATTTTCTGGACTTTCGTCACATTTGCCTTTTTGCTCGTGTTCTTGCGTGCAACAGTTTGGAAGCCGATTGTGAGCGCCTTAGACGAGCGTGAGCGTAGCATTCAAGCGGCACTTGACCGTGCTGAGCAAGCACGCAGTGAGGCTGAAAAAATTCTCGCTGAAAACAAAGCCATGCTGGCTAAGGCACAGCTGGAAGCCGACCGTATCATTCAAGAAAGTCGACAAGCTGCAGAAAAAGTGCGCAGCGAAATCATTGAGAAAGCTAATGCAGAGTCGCGCAAAATGCTGGAAGAAACCAAAGCTACGATTGCACTCGAAAAGCAACATGCACTTTCCGCCTTGCGCGATGAAGTTGCTGAAATGGCTATCAAGGCTGCAGAATTGATTCTTCGCCACAGCCTTGATGCGGAACGGCACAAGGAAATTATTGCCAGTGCACTGAACGAGATGCCCGCACAAGCCACTGAATTTGCTGGAAAATAAACTGCAGGCTCAACGATGAGATCACGAGTTGGATTGCGCTACGCAACCGCTATTTTACAAGGCGCTGGTTCGGAATTGGATACCGTCGCTCAAGACCTTGCTTTGGTCAAAAACACAATTGAATCCTCGCGTGAACTGCGTAACTTGCTTAAAAGCCCCATCGTGAAAAGCAATGATAAAATTGCGGTTTTGAAGCAAGTTTTCATTGGAAGAATCTCAATTAAAACTTTAGAGGCGCTCGAACTTCTGGTACGAAAGGGACGCAGCGAGTTAATTCCTGCAACGATTGAAGAATTTCAAGCGTTGCTTGATAAACAAAATGGAATCGTGAATGCGCAAACGTGCAGTGCTGTGGAATTAGATGATGCACAAAAAGCACAACTTCAAGCGCGCTTAGAGCGGCTTGCAAACAAGAAAATTCGTCTTCAAACCCAAGTTCAACCCGATTTGATTGGCGGTATCACGGTGCGCATTGGTGACACAGTTATTGACTACAGCATCAAGCACCAACTCGAAAAACTGCGTGTGCACCTCAAACAAAGCAGCCTAAACTAACAACTCGCTCGCCCTTCCACCATATAGCGTTTGAACAACGCAAAGAGTATCTTTTCAGCTTAATACCAATTGATAACTGATTGAAATCAAGTAGTTCATACCTGATGCTAAAGAACGATTTGCTTATTCGCGCCTTGCAACGCAAGCCCGTGCATCGCACACCCATTTGGATTATGCGGCAAGCAGGACGATATTTACCGGAATATCGTGAAGTGCGCAAAAAGACAGACTTCCTCACGCTCTGCAAAACTCCTGAACTTGCTGCCGAAGTAACCGTGCAGCCCGTAGAGATTATGGATGTCGATGCTGCAATTATTTTTTCAGACATTCTCGTTGTGCCAGAAGCAATGGGCATGCGCTTGGAAATGTTAGACTCGCAAGGACCAAGATTTTTAGAGCCGATTCGCTCGCGCAGTGATATTGAGCGTCTTGCTATCCCCGATGTCTCACGTGCGCTGCGATACGTTGAAGATGCCATTCGCCTCACCAAACGCGAACTTCATGGACGCGCACCAATTATTGGATTTTCGGGCGCTGCTTGGACACTCTTTGCTTACGCCGTCGAAGGTCACGGCAGCAAAACTTTCAAAGCCGCAAAAGAAATCATATACTCTCACCCAGATGATGCCCACGCTCTGCTGCAGAAACTCAATCGCGTCTTAACAGATTACTTACTTTTACAGATAGAAGCTGGTGCTGATGCCGTACAAATTTTTGATACTTGGGCGTCTCTCTTAAGCGAAGAGGCTTTCAAAGAGTTTTCGCTGACCTACCTGCAAGAAACGGTGCAAGCCCTTAAAGCTAAATATGCAAATGTGCCTATTATCATTTTTGCAAAAGGGGCAAATACCTTGCTCTCAGAGCTTGCACAAACAGGCTGCGATGCGATTGGTCTGGATTGGACGATTGACATTGGCAAAGCACGCTGGCAACTCTGTGACCGCGTGGCTCTGCAAGGAAATTTAGATCCTACGATTCTTTATGCTCCACATGAGGTCATTCGCAAAGAAGCAGCAAAAATTTTGCAGCGCTTCGGTGAGCATAGCGATAGCTCTGGACATGTGTTCAACCTTGGTCATGGCATTTTGCCCGATATTGACCCTACGCACGTACGAACGCTCATCGACTTCGTAAAAAGTGAAAGCGTGAAATATCATCGTAACGCACAGTTTATTTCTAACGCAAACTAAAAAAGCCAATGATTTTACTTGTGGATGATAATACAGAGCTACTTACCTCGCTGTCTGAGTTTCTCTCTGCCTATTACCCCGTCAAGACCTTCACCAATCCTGAAGATAGCCTAGCATTTGCGATGACAAATCGTGGTCTCATAGAAGTCAGTGTCGTCGACTATGTCATGCCTGAAATGAGCGGCGACGTGCTTGCACGAGAACTCAAAGAGGTTGACCCAAATATGCTAGTTATCTTGATGTCGGGCTACGTGGATTTTGAGCGTGTAGAACCCTTGCTTCGTGAACGTCTAATCTATCAATTTTTCACTAAGCCAGTTGATTTTGAGCGGCTTTTACGCAGCGTTGATACAGCCGTCAAACTCTACTTAAAAAAGCAAGCACTCTGAGCTATGAATCTGCTCCATACCCCCCTCTCAGAGCTTTACGTACTCGAACCTAAAGTCTTCGAAGACAGTCGCGGGTTTTTCTTTGAGAGCTATAACGAAAAGGTGTTTGTTCAACTTGGTATCACTGCCAGATTTGTGCAGGATAATGTCAGTCGCTCGTGCAAAGGAGTGCTACGTGGTTTGCACTATCAACTTGCGCCTATGGCACAAGGCAAATTGGTGCGCGTCTCACTTGGTGAAGTCTTTGATGTTGCCGTCGATATTCGGCGCGCCTCACCCACATTTGGTAAATGGTTTGGCATCACACTCTCTGAGCAAAACAAAAAAATGGTCTGGATACCACCCGGCTTTGCACATGGTTTTTTGGTTCTTTCTGACACCGCAGAGTTCAACTATAAAGTCACGAACTTTTACTCACCTGAACACGAGCGCACACTGCGCTACGATGACCCCCAAGTTGGCATCAATTGGCCCACACTTGATGTTCCATTTCGCCTTTCCGAAAAAGACCAAAAAGGAAAATTGCTTCAAGACTTAGACACAACCTTCTAACCTCCTCTCTTGCACCACAATTCCCTGCCACGCGTCGTCATCATTATTTCTTGCTTTTTATTTCCCGCTCTTTGTTTCGACTTCTTTCATCGTTAGCCGAGCCGTTGCGCAGTAAAAATTTTTGGCTTCCTCGAGCAAGCGCTCTTCATTGGCAAGTATACTAGGCTCCAGCAATTTGACCAGTTTGAGAAAGGGAAGATTATTGAGCATTGCCAGCGTTTCAGTGGTGCGTGCGGCATCTAATGGCAAGAATGCCTCCTGTCGCCAATCCCACAACTCACTTTTGGCGACAAGAAATCCTTTTTCTGCAAAGTGCGCCATATTTGCGCGCAATCGCGCTCGGTAGGTGTCTAAATACGTGCCGGCAAGTATCAGTGAGAAGATAAAGTAATGCCCGTACCAAAACATTGTGCGGTATGTAAAAATCTCGCCTTTGCCGTAGAACTTTGGAAAATCGAGCATCACATAAGGGTAGCCTTCGTAGTTTTCGCCTTTTGCAATTTGACCGCGCAAGAAATCGGTTTGTTCAGGACAGAGTGTATTGTGCGGCTCAATTTGCAAGAGATAAGTCTCGCGAATACGCTCCATGAGCGTTTTGAGTTTCTCAGTTGCAGAAAGTTTTAACTCAAAGGGCGTACGCTCGGCAATGAGTGCCAGTTCTTCGGGCGTAAATGCCATAAAGTTTAACGATATTGCAAGTGTTGTCTGCGCAAGTTATGCTGCAGGTATAAACAGTAAATAAGACAAGTTTATCGTGCAGCGTAGTTCAATCCGTTCAATCAATAAAGTTAAATCCACAGTCAAATGGAGGTTTTTCAAGCTGCACCTGCAGCCACAGCTATTTTTTTAGCAAACATTATCCTGAGCATGATTGCATTTTCTGGTGGCAAGCCGATCTATGAACGTTTGTGGCTACATCCATATAGCCTCGTGCGAGAAAATCGTTACTATACGCTGTTCACCAGTGGCTTCATTCACGCTGACTTCGGACATTTGGCGTTCAACATGCTAACTTTCTACTTCTTTGGTTTTCCTTTCGCTATGCTCGTAGGCGACCTTGATTTTCTCATCATCTATTTCGGGAGTCTTGTTATCTCAAGCTTTCCCACAGTGATAAAAGAAAAGGATAACGCAAACTACAAGAGCATTGGTGCTAGCGGTGCAATTTCGGGTATTCTGTTTGGATACATTCTTTTTGCACCGCTAAGCAAGATTTACATTTTTCTCATCCCGATTGGCATTCCTGCAGTGCTTTTTGCCCTATTGTATTTAGGCTTCAGTTACTATGCTGCTAAGAAAGACTTAGGCAACATCAATCATGAAGCGCACTTTTGGGGCGCACTTGCTGGGGTCTTACTCACGATGCTGCTTGCACCACAAGCGCTCTCAATTTTCTATCAAGAACTCTTTGGCTAATTCATCGCACATTTGCTTTGGCTACACTCTAAGACATCCTGCCCGTTACAGACGCGCACGCTCATTTAGAAGTAAGTTCTCTAAAACCTTTGGGTCGCTCGTAGGCAATTGGCAGGCATAATCAATGCAGACGAATGCCGTAGGCTGCTCTGTTGAGCGTTGTATGATGTTTTTTAGAAACGGCATGTCTTTTGCGAGTTCATCGTTGGCGTGAATTAGCACTTTATTTGGCAAGTATTGCTCATTAATCACGCGGCGTAGTGCCATCATCTCTGGTGCATAGAGATTGCCTGCAAGAATGATTTGTTTGGGCTTGCGTAAAGAGAAACTGAGCGCAACGAGCATCTGCGGCATATAACTTGGCGCTTTATCGAGCAATTGGCTAAAAAATTGGAGTGTGCGCTCTGCAGATTGGCGGAAGTCACTGCGGTCGGTCATTTGTGCCAATCGAAGCAAGTTCAAAGCCGCAATAGAGTTCGGCGAGGGTTCGGCACCATCATGGTCTTCTTTCATTCGGATAATGACGCTTTTATCACTCTCACTTGCACTAAAAAAAGCGCCGTGGTCTTTGTCTTCAAAGAGTGACATCATGGTTTGCGTGAGTGCAACGGCTGCGGTAAAATACTTTGGTTCAAATGAGGCTTCGTAGAGATCGAGCAAGCCTTGCACAAAGAAGGCATAATCATCGAGTTTGCCTTCAATACCGGCTTCGCCATCACGATAGCGGCGCAGCAATGTGTGATGCGTCGGATTGTAAAGCGTATTTAGAATAAAATCTGCTGCGCGTTGTGCCGAGCGCAGATAGGATTCATCGCCCAATGTGGTATAGCCTTTAGCGAAGGCTGAAATCATCAAGCCGTTCCAAGAAGTCAGCACTTTGTCATCCAAGTGTGGGCGCGGACGCTTTGCGCGCACTTCAAACAGTTTGGCTTTGGCGCGTGCCACAAGCTCTGAAATTTCTTCTGTGCTTTTATTAAAGCGCTTTGCGACTTCTTGCAAAGAAAAGCGTTGAATGAGAATGTTTTTATTGATGAATTCATTGTGCGGGTCGTTCTGGGCATTGCCGCCGGGTTTCACCCCGTAGAGATATGAGAATATCTCGCCGTCTTCTTCACCGAGAACGGCTCTAATTTCTGCCTCTTCCCAGACATAAAATGCGCCTTCAGCTTTGTGGTCGCTATCAGGTGTAGGCAAGCTGTCGGCATCTTCAGCGGAGTAGAATCCACCCTGTGCATCGGTCATATCGCACTGTATGTAGTTGAAGATATCGCGTGCGATGTCGGCGTAGAAACGGTCGTAAGTAAGAAGGTAGGCGTCAAGGTAGACGCTAGCAAGTTGGGCATTGTCGTAGAGCATTTTTTCAAAGTGTGGGATATGCCAGTATTTGTCGGTGGAGTAGCGTGCAAATCCCCCGCCTCCTTTGCTCGGCACACTGATATGGTCGTGCATGCCGCCTTCTGCCATTTTGCACAGTGTCAAGAGCGACATTTCAAGCGCATACTTATCGCCCGTGTGGTAATAATGGTTGAGTAAAAAATTCAGACACACAGGTCGTGGAAACTTCGGTGCGCCGCCAAAGCCGCCCCATTCTTCGTCAAAGCTGTTAGCAAAACTTGCCGCTGCGCGTCGAAACACCTCTTCTGTCAGCTCAACTTTTTCAGTTGCCGCGATTTGATTTGCAAAGTTTGCCAGTTGATTTGTTGCGCGCTCGGAGACCGCAATAATGTTTTCGCGATCTTGTGCCCAACTTTCTGCGATTCTTAGCAGCAGTGTCTTGAAGCCCGGTCGTCCCCAGCGGTCAGTTGGGGGAAAATATGTCCCGCCTAAGAACGGTTTCAAATCTGGTGTAAGCCAAACCGACATAGGCCAGCCGCCGCTGCCCGTTGTGGCTTGCACATAAGTCATATACACATGGTCTAAGTCCGGACGCTCTTCACGGTCGACCTTGATAGAGACGAAATACTTATTCAAGATTTCAGCAATTTCCTCGCTCTCAAACGATTCACGCTCCATCACATGGCACCAATGGCAAGTCGAGTAACCTATCGAGAGAAAGATTGGTTTATTTTCACGTTTGGCTTTTTCGAAGGCTTCCTCGCCCCATGCATACCAATCTACAGGATTGTATTGATGTTGCAAGAGATAGGGGCTTTTCTCACGAGCAAGTGCGTTGGCGCGTTTGGTCATCATAACTGAAAAGAAAGTTAGGTTAATAAAACTTTGTTCTCAAAAAGCACCAGCGCCCTTAAAAGTTTTAACGCAACCTTGCTGCTGTGCGCTACTTTCACAAGTTATTGCTGGTCGGCATACCTTGACTATGTGCGCTTTTTCTTGGGCATGTAAATCAGCGTGGAGTATTGCGCTTCATCAAAAAGCGTTTCAGCAAGTGATTGAATGTCCTTTGCACGAACCGTGTCGATGCGTTCAATGATTTCGTCGGTGCGCATGTCTCGCCCAAAGTAGTAAAGGTCTCGCGCCAGATGCGATGCTCGTGACGACATGCTCTCTTGCGACATGATAATTGCCCCTTTGGCTTGAGCTTTTGCCAGTGCTAATTCTTTTTCAGGTACAGGCTTCTCGGCTAATCTCCTCATTTGCTCTTTCACCAGACGCAGTGCCTGCGGCACTTTTTCTTTGTCCGTGCCCAGATAAATCGACAACATGTTTGTCTCGTCGTAGTACGTAAAAGCGGAGTAGATGGTGTAGACAAGCCCATACTTTTCACGCAGTTCCAAATTGAGGCGTGAGCTCATGCCGACGCCTAAAATCGAATTGAGCAGCAGCGTAGTATAGAAGGTCTCATCGTTACGCACAAATGGAAATCCCATGACCACATGCGCTTGAGAGATAGGTTTAGCTTTTTCTATCGTAAATGGCGTATAGGTACGCTGGTCGAAAGGTACGCGTGGGGCTTTTATTTTAGCAGTGCGACGCTTTGGCACATATTTTTCTGCAAGCCGCACCACTTCGTCATGCCGTACATTGCCAGCGGCAACCAGCAGCATTTTGTCTGTCGTATAAGTTTGTCGTAAGTACGCCTCAATACTTTCGTGCGTGAGTGCACGCACGCTTTTTTCTGTGCCGGCAATCGGTAAGCCTAAAGCATGATGGCGATAAAAGAGTTCATCGAACTCGTCAAGAATCAGTTCGTCAGGTGTATCTTCCACACTTTTGATTTCTTCAATTACGACCTCTTTTTCTTTTTCTACTTCTGGCTCTGGGAAAGTGGGGTTGAAGACTAAATCAGTGAGCACATCGATAGCCACGCCAATATGTTCATCTAAGCAGCGCGCATAAAAGCATGTCTGCTCTTTGGTTGTAAAGGCATTGAGATAGCCACCGACGCGCTCGAGACTCTTTGAAATTTCAATGTAGTCACGTTTTTTCGTGCCTTTGAAGACAAGATGTTCAATGAAATGTGAGATACCATTTATGCTGGGCGATTCATCGCGCGAGCCCGTCTCTGTCCATAGCCCAATCGAGACGCTACGCACGGTCTGCACTGTTTCTGTAACCACTGTCAGCCCATTTGGCAAGGTGGTTTTCTCCACGGATGACGCAAGCGACTTGATAGCAGATGTCGATGAGAGTTTAGCTTTGTGCATAGTGTTGTAAATTTGAACTCAGCTGGTTGAAATGAACAGACTTGCTTACACTGGTCAGCGAATATAGCAAACCGAGATGGCGCACAAAGAATTTATGCGAGACTACGCTTACATAGAACTTTTAACTTTCTAAATCAACTCTTCGACACACCTTTTTACGATGCAAGACAATTATTTTGAGCTTTTCGGTCTGCCTGAAAAGCTCAATCTTGACACGCAAGATTTGCAAAAAAAATTTTATGCACTCTCACGCGCGGTTCATCCCGATTTTCACCAAACGGCACTTGACGCGCAGAAATCGCTTAGTCTTGAGGTGTCATCAAAACTCAATCAAGCGTTTTTGACACTCAAAGATCGTGAAAAGCGCCTGAATTATGTCCTGACGAAGTACTTAGGTGAAATGAGCGAGGCAGAAAAAAAGCAAACTCCCCCTGAACTTTTAATGCGCTTGATGGACATTCGTGAGCAACTCGAGGCGTTTAAGCATCAACCGAGTGACACGCTCAAAGCCCAGCTTGAGGCAGAATGCGCCACACTGCAAGCCGAACAGCAAGCACTCGACCAACGCATTGATGCACTTGCGCAAGAGTTTGATAGCGCTTCATCACCAGAAGCCAAACGTGCAGCTTTGACTGAAATCCGCAAACTGATGCTAAAAAAGAATTATTTGCGCTCACTTCTCACCACAATTCAAAACGAACTTCACCCGACACTATGAACCACACGGCTGACCATACAAGCACTGCTGCCTTTGATGTTTCCTTTCGCACCGACTCCGTCAACCGATTATGAACATTCTAGTTACTGGCGCTACCGGCTACATTGGTGTTGCCCTTCTTCACGCCCTGTGTCGCCTTTCTCTGCGTGACTGCTCAATCTATGCACTTACACGTAAGACTTCACCAATCGCACGGCTAGCTTCCTTGCCAGTGCACTTTGTGCAAGGTGATGTTACACATGCTCCATCGCTTTGGGAAGCCACGAAAGAGATAGATGTAGTGTTTCACACTGCAGGCTTAGTCTCGTTTGAGCAGCGCCAGTATCGCCGTCTCTATGAGACAAATGTTGTCGGTACACGCAATGTGGTCGATGCTTGCTTAAAAAATGGGGTCAAACGATTGATTCATACCAGTTCTACAGCTGCCATTGGGGCAATTGGTGATGGCACGCTGAGCAACGAAGACAGCGTTTTTCAAAGTTGGCAGATGCGCATTGGCTACATGGCTTCGAAGTATTTAGCCGAACTTGAAGTCATGCGTGGTGTTGCTGAAGGTCTGGACGCCGTGATGGTTAATCCGGGCATTGTTGTCGGCAGGTCGCACGGTATAGAGAACTCTGCATCGCAACTTCTGCGCGATGTCTTTGCTGGAAAAGTGCCGTTCTATCCGATTGGTGGGGCTAGTTTCGTTGATATAGAAGATGTTGCTACAGCGCACATTTTAGCATGGCAAAAAGGTAAATGTGGTGAACGCTATATTGTGGTCTCACAAAATTTGCGCTATCAAGCACTCTTTGAAATTTTAGCAGGATATGGCGGACGCAGCCGCAGCGCTGTTGCACTTAGCCGCGGACTTGGACGACTTATTGCATTGGGCGCAGAATTTTTTTCCAGCCTCGCTGGGCTTCGCAGTCCTATCACACTCGATAGCATTAGGCTTTCAGAGCGCACGCTTTTCTATGACAATACAAAATCTTGCCATGAACTGGGAATATCGTATCTGCCATTTGCGCTGACGTTAGAGCGGCTCCTAAGCTCGTATAACTTACTACTCAAATTTCGTAGCCGTAACGAGGAACTACTGCACTAACTTAACGCATTCAATATGCAGCGTCAGTTTTCATCTCTACCATTGACCTTGCGCACGTGCGCATTTGCTTTGGTATGCTGGACAAATCTCCTGTTTGCTCAGCCCACAGGCTTGCAGCCCGGCAACATCGCACCTGACTTTCGTTTGACCAGTATTTCAGGAGAGAGTTATTCGCTTTACGCACAAAAAGGCAAAAAAGGATTTATCATCGTTTTTATATCAACACAATGCCCAGTGTCAAACGCTTACAACGCGCGCTTTATCAAACTGGCTGAACTTGCTCGGCAGAGCCTGATGGAGTTTGTCGCCATCAATCCTAATGCCACTGAACCCTTTGATGAGGTTCGCACACATGCCCGCGAAAGAGAATTTAACTTTCCTGTGCTCAAAGATGACGAGAGTCGCGTCAGTGATATTTTTGGTGCAAAGGTAACGCCTGAGGTATTCTTGCTCGATGCAAACTTCAAGGTGATTTATCGCGGACGCCTCGATGACAATCAGCGCGAAGAAAAAGTCGTGCAAAAGGACTTGGAGGAAGCGATTGCCGCTTATCTTGCCGGCGTACCTGTGCCGAAACCCGTTACCACAGCACGAGGCTGCAATATCAAACGCGCACCATAGCCTAAGCTGACGCAACACGCAATAAGAAATTTTTTTCCTACTTGCACCGTTTCTCTTCTTAGCTTTGCATTCAAACCATGTTGAAGTGGAATAATCAAATCCGACTCTAAATTGACTGACCCGCCCGAATGAGTAGCCAAGACAAAACCAAGAAAGGACTGCAGATTGATTCCGATGCTCCTTCTGGCAACATTCTTGACACGCTTTTACTGCGTCGGCTCTATCGCTATGTCAAGCCCTATCCCCTGCTGCTGGTCAGTGCCACAGCACTCACGATAGGTGCTGCGATGCTTTCGCCACTGCGCCCTTACCTGACCAAACTTGCCGTTGATGCACATATTGCTGTTGGGGATTATGCAGGACTTTTTGCTGTTAGCTTGATGTTCTTGGGTGTGCTTGCTGCAGAAGCACTGGCACAGTTTGGCAGTACATATCTGACACAGCTCTTGGGACAAAAAGCCGTGCTGCAGTTGCGCCTCGATATTTTCTCGCATCTTCAAAAACTTTCACTCTCGTTTTTCGACCGCAACCCGATTGGTCGCTTGATGACACGCGCCACCAACGATGTTGAAACACTTAACGAAATGCTCTCCAGCGGACTTGTCTCCTTGCTTGGCGATGTGTTTCAACTGACCTTTATCATCGCAATGATGTTCATTTTGGATTGGCAACTTACGCTCGTCTCATTTAGCGTCTTGCCGCTGATGTTCTGGGCAACTATGGTCTTCAAAAAATATGTGCGCTTAGCCTATCAAGATGTACGCACCGAAGTGGCACGACTCAACGCATTTTTGCAAGAGCACATCACCGGCATGGCAACCGTCCAACTCTTTGGGCGCGAACAGAAAGAATTCGAAAAACACGCCGATATCAATGCCGCACACCGCGATGCCAACATTCGCTCTGTGTGGTATTACTCTATCTTTTACCCTACCATTGAATTGCTTTCCGCTATTGCCTTAGGCTTAATTCTTTGGCACGCCAGCTATCGTATTCTGGAGCATTCGCTTACACTTGGTGTGGTGATTTCTTTTGTGCAATACATTGCGCTTTTTTTCCGTCCGCTGCAAGACCTTTCCGATAAGTTCAACATCATGCAGACAGCGGTTACCAGCGCAGAGCGCATTTTCAAATTGCTCGACCAGAATGTTATCATCAAAGAACCTGAGCAGCCCATCCTCCCCAAAGACCTTCGTGGCGAAATTCGCTTCGAGCATGTCTCTTTTGCATATGTTGAGGACAACTATGTCTTGCACGACATTTCGTTTGAAGCCAAAGCAGGTGAAAAAATTGCACTGGTAGGCGCAACGGGCAGCGGCAAATCGACGATTGTTAACTTGCTCTCCAAGTTTTATGAACCGCAAAAAGGCAGAATTCTAATTGACGGCATTGACATTCGTCAGATTCCCGAGCGGGCTTTGCGTCAGCACATTGGTGTGGTGCTGCAAGATGTCTTTCTTTTTTCTGGCACTGTACGTGACAACATCACGCTGGGCAATCCGAAGATTACAGACGCCGAGATTGCACGCGCCGCATCGCTTGTAGGTGCTGCTTCGTTCATTGAAAAATTGCCAAATGGCTATGACTATGCCGTACAAGAGCGTGGCAGTGCACTCTCCACAGGTCAGCGACAACTCATCTCATTTGTGCGCGCCATGGTCTATAATCCTAAAATCTTGGTGCTCGATGAAGCCACAAGTTCTGTTGATACTGAGACAGAACAGCTCATTGAAGTCGCTCTGGAAAGATTGATGCAGGGTAGAACCTCAATCATCATTGCGCATCGACTCTCGACTGTGCAGAAAGCCGATAAAATCATTGTGCTGCACAAAGGTGTCATTCGTGAAATGGGCACACATCAGGAATTGCTGCAAAAGCGTGGGCTCTATTACAAACTCTATGAACTGCAATACGCCGAGCGTCCTGCGCGTGCCATGCAACGCATTGTTGTTGGAGATTGATTCATGTTGTCAGGCAAAGCAAGTCGCAGAATTCTTTAGCTCCTCAGCAATGCTATACTCTGTAAGCTACTCGATGCTTCAGAGCATTTTAGTGTAACTTCACGCTAAATCAAATCCTACCTTCTGATGAGTTGGGCAAACATTATTGGGCAAAAGCAGCAAATTGCCATGCTGCGTCATGCATTGCAGACGGGTCGTTTGCCTAATGCGTATCTCTTTATTGGTCAGGATGGTGTCGGCAAAGATGCGGTTGCATTAGAGTTTGCAAAAACGCTCAACTGTCTTGATTCTGAGGCACTCCAACGCGCCGAAGCCTGCGACCAATGCGAAAGTTGCCAGCAATTTGCTGACCTTACGCATCCGAATCTCGAGTATGTTTTCCCAATAGAAGGTGTGCTCATCAAAGATATTTCCGAAACCAGCAAAGAGCGCGAGAAACAAGAAAGTGCCATAGCCGCGTACAAACAGCTCTTCGTGGAGAAAAGCCGCAATCCTTACTTCAAGATGCAGATGGAAAAATCTATGGGCATCTTAGCTGAGCAAATTGAAGAGTTGATTCGTAAATCGCACTACAAGCCACGCAACGACAAAATGCGTGTCTATCTGATCTCGCAAGCCGAACGCATGAACACGACAGCAGCAAACAAGCTACTTAAACTTTTAGAAGAGCCTCCGCCTTTTGTGCTTTTTATTCTCACCACGTCGCGCTTTGAGCAACTTTTGCCGACCATCGTCTCACGCTGTCAGCCTGTGCGTTTTACTGCACTTTCTGCAGCCGAAATAACAGAGCGACTGCGTTCATCTGGTGCATCCCCTGAACAACTGGCTTTTGCATCAAGTTTTGCGCGTGGAAATTTCTACAAAGCCCAGAATTTGCTAGCAGAACCTACCGAACAGCAATTGCGTAATACAGCGCTTGACTGGTTGCGTGCGATACTTGGCTCGGGTAGGGAACTTGATATGATTCGACAAATTGAGGCTTTAGCCAAGAAAGATGCATCAAGAGATGAACAAGTCCAAGTGCTTTCAGATTTGCTTTTAATTTTCCAAGATGCACAACGCTACCGCATGGTTGGTGCACAAGCAGAGCTTATTAACTGCGACATTGCAGAGACAATTGCAAAGTTTTCGCGGGCGTTTCCAAACGCCAATTTTGACGCTGCGGCAGCAGCGGTTGAGGATGCTCTCTATCAGCTTGCTCGCAATGCCAACGCGCTGCTTGTCTTCACGGCGCTCTCGATTCGCCTGAAAGCTTTGCTTAACGGACTTTCTGAGCCTGTGTAAGCAATCGCAATGTGTGAGCAAGAGATTGAGAAGCGTCGGGAAATAACACCAAAATTCACTGTACGATGCGCCCAATTGAGTTTTCGGAATTTACTTTGCCAAATGGCTTGCACTGTATTGTGCATGAAAATCATACCACGCCTATCGTCGCCGTTGATTTGTGGTATCATGTTGGCTCAAAAAATGAGCGACCGGACCGCACCGGTTTTGCACATCTTTTCGAGCATTTGATGTTTCAAGGCTCACGCCACGTTGGCAAGACTGAGCATTTTGCTTACATTCAACGCGCAGGCGGTACACTCAACGGCACCACCAACGAAGACCGCACCAACTTCTTTGAAACCTTGCCTGCTAATCAACTCGAGCTTGCGCTGTGGTTAGAATCTGACAGAATGATGAGCCTTGACCTGAGTGCCGAGAATTTCGAAAACCAGCGACAAGTGGTCAAAGAAGAACGCCGTATGCGCTACGACAACGCGCCCTATGGCACGGTCTATGAACGCCTGCATGAACGCGCATACTTTCAGCATCCTTATCGCTGGACGACCATTGGCTCTATGGCACACTTGGATGCTGCCACTCTCGAGGAAGCACAAGAGTTTTTCAACACGTATTATGTGCCTAACAATGCGACGCTTGTTTTAGCAGGTGATGTTACTGCAGAGGAGGCTGAGGCGCTGGTTACACGCTACTTTGGCGATATTCCACGCGGCAAAGATATTGTCCGTCCATCCGATTTTGACTTACCCTTGACGCAAGAAGTGCGTGATACGATTTACGACAATGTACAACTTGCGGGTCTTTTCATTGCCTATCGCATCTGCGATGTCAAACATCCTGATGCTGATGTGCTTGGCGTCATTAGTCGTATGCTTTCCGATGGGCGCAGCTCACGGCTTTATCGCAACTTGGTTCACACCAAACAACTTGCACAATCTGTGAGTGCTCTTGCCGCACCAGCAGAGCATCCCGGACTCTTTTTCATCAATGCGATTGCGGCACAAGGCGCTTCGCTTTCAGAGTTGGAGCGCGAAATTGATGCTGAACTTCAACGCCTTGTCAATGGCGACCTTTCAGAAGAGGAATTGCAGAAAGCCAAGAATGGCTACGAAATGGGTTTGTTAAAGAGTTTTTCCATGGTGCGAAGCCTTGCCGATAACCTTGCTTACTTTCACACTTTTTTTGGCAGCGCCGCTGAAATCAACCGTGAGCTTGAACGCGCTACAGGCATCACGCTCGAGGATGTGCAGCGCGTCGCTAAGCGTTATTTCTCCAATGTCGGACGCGTGGTGCTGCATTGGCTTCCTAAACACAACCAGTAACCCTTCGTCAATCTTACTGCGCAAATGTGGTCTGTCGTCAAGAAGCATGCACTTACACTTTTTGTGTTTGCCTTACTGCTCTTTTCGAATTTCTATACCCTGAATTATGAAAGCAAGGTCGGTCTTGAAGCCATTGAAATTGTGCAAGTGATGTTGCCCAGCGTGTATCATGTCTCAAGTATGAGCACGGATGTCTCTGACTACCAGATTCATGAATTGCGGCATTTGCTTGTCAGCGACTCTGCCGATATGGCACGTCAAGAAGCCTTTCTCACAGCAGAGGAAGAAAGCTATGCGGCACACGAACGTGCCTACTTGAACTTAATGCTCTCCGACCAAGAGCGGATTTTGTTTGAGCAAGCCAAAGCCATTCACGAACGCTATCTCTCTATTAGCCGAGAGATGATTCAGAAGTCACGTCTGGCTCGCAAAGAAGAAGCCTACCACATTTTCCGCACTCGCCTCTTACCGCTTGATGACACGCTTACGGCACGCTTCGATACACTCGTCAATTTTGCCCTACGCAGTGCTTCCCGAACCGCTGAACAGGCCGCACGTGCCGCTGAATCATCTCGCCTGATATCCATCATCATTATTGTCAGTTGCGCAATTGCTGCACTTTCATGGATTGTAGGACTTGAGTATTTCGAGCGAGCACGTGGTAAGATATAGTTATTGAACTGCAGCTTTCTCTGCTCTTTGACGCAGTGCATCATCAAGACTCACTGCGCCATAAAGCACTGCAAATGCAATGAAGCCCAACAGGTAAGACAAGCGCGGTATCACCAAGAGACCAAAAAGCGCATTAAACCCCAAGGCTAACACAAACGCCAATTCAATTCGCCATGGTTTGGGATAGCGAATCGCTGCAAATAGCCCTACATTTGCAAACAAGCAAAAGTAGATGAGAACGAAACCCGACTTAGCCAGCAGTGTCAGTGTTACAAATACAGGGTCTTTCTTTATCAGGTCAATGACAGCTGACTTCAACACAGCTTCATACTCCGGCGAACAATACTCTGCATGAGGCGCTACTTGACGCACCTTCTTCTCTGCAACTTCATCTTTGTAAGCCAGTCCATAATCGTTGCTCAAGAAGCCAAGACCAATGTAGATGGAATGCCAAAAAGGGTGTTGCCGCAATGCGGAGCCGTAACCTATCTGTGCCTCGAGAAAGGCATCGCGTGCATCAAAGAGAGTTTTCATGTAGG
Organism: Candidatus Thermochlorobacter sp.; assembly: GCA_046291735.1. Classification (GTDB taxonomy): domain Bacteria; phylum Bacteroidota; class Chlorobiia; order Chlorobiales; family Thermochlorobacteraceae; genus Thermochlorobacter. Next base: position 64,306 of record JBKBSK010000003.1, read on the forward strand.
ACTGTGGCACAAGAAACCCGAACAACAGCGATGCCAGAAGTACCATGCGCTTTAGCCAAGACACTTGCATGGCAAACAGTAGCAGCGCTACCATAAACACTATCAGTCCGGTAGCAGCATGCGAGCGAATCACGTGTGCCCAGCCGAACAGAATGCCTGTACCAAACAGTATGGCAAGACTTGTGCGGAAGCGACGGTCATCCATCGTGTTAGTGAAAAACCGTAGTGCAAAAGGCACAGCAGCAATTGCCAGACATGCGGGCAATGCATAGACATCTCCTATCATAACTGTCAGCACAGTAACAACAAACAGATGAATCAGGTAAAACGCCTTGACCAGTGATGAAGTCAGCAGTCGCATCATTGCGTAAATGCCAAGTGCGCACGACACGATGAGAATGCTGAAGAACCACAGTGTCCATGCTTCACCAAGCGAAAGGTGCAAAAGATTGGCAAGCTTTGGTAGAAGGTAAGGTAATCCTGCATCATCAGTTGCACCTAAGGCACGATACGATATACCTGAGTCGGTTGGCTGCGCTCCCACTAGGGGCGGTGCAGATGGCAGAGCATTTTGCGCATATTTTGCAGCTTGTAAATCCCATTGACGTACTGGCATAAGGCGAGGGAAAAATGTATCGAGAGAGTCAACGGCAAGCTCAGTCATTTCACCGCACGAACGTAGTATTGACCGCCCAATGGTAACCAACCAAGGTAGGCTTCAGTTGGTCGCAAGGCTTTCAGAAATGCAGGATAAAACAGTGTATATCGGGTCTCAAGCAAATTCAGTCCTGCGTCTTTTGTGCGTTCTACTAGCTCCGCTGGTGTCAGCAAAATGGCATCTTTGTCAAACGGACAGGTATTGACCATGTGGCGTGTGACAGGGTTGTAGGGATTATGCTCAAAGATAAAAAGCTCGCTGCCCGGTTTCATCATCATGCAGATTTGCTCAAACGCACCTGCGCGCTCTGCAGGCGCAATGTGGTGAAAGACGCAGGCGACAAACACAAGGTCGTAGTGCTTCTTTGGCTTCTCTTTCTGCAACAGGTAAAGCTCAACATCAGGCGCACGTTCTGCAGCAATTTTCAAACTCTCTGACGAGATATCACAGCCTTCAATGATTGCATCAGGGAAGTAGGCTTGAAGAAAGGTTAAATTTCTGCCAGTGCCACAACCGAATTCAAGAATACGCTTTGGCAAAGGCGATGCGGTTTTTTGAAGTCGCTCTTTGACAAGACGCACTTTGTATTCTGCAAAGTAAGCACTTTCTTCACCAAAGCCTTTCAGTTGATTTGCCATGAGCTTATCATAATCTTTGGCGAAGGCGTCGAAGTCTATTTTTTCTTCAATTCCGCTTTTCATCTTTCTTTATGTTTTGAGGCGGCAATTTGCTTGCCGTACTTTCTATAAAATCTGTAAATCTCACGAATTGTGCGGAAAATCACGCTAGGTTTCGCACCGGTAGAGACACCTGCAAGACGCGGCAAGTGCTTGACGCCAACTTCGGTTACCGTGTAGCCTAAGAGTCTAGCTTTAAGCATAATTTCAGCATCAATAAATGCGTCTTTAGACTCGATTTCAATCTTCTTAAAAAGCTCTGTTTTGAAGAGTTTGAATGCACAATCTACATCCATATAGTCTACGTCAAACAAGCGTCGTAGAATGTAGTTATAGACAAACGATGTAAAGCGCCGCCATTGTGAATACTGTTTGCTGATGCGATACCCGATAATAATATCGCTGTAAGGAATAAGTGCCACGAACTTACGCAGCTCTTCCAAGTCAAACTGGTTGTCGCCATCGGAGTAGAAGACGTAGTCAAACTTTGCTGCATAGAATCCATCTCGCAGTGTTGCACCATAGCCCATATTTTTCTCGTGATGAATCACTCTCACGCGTGGGTATTTACGCGCCAATTCATCTGCCACTTCGCCTGTGCGGTCAGGGCTACCATCTTCAATGATAATTACTTCATAATCTTTGAGCCTTAAAGACTCCAGAACGGACACGGCTTTATCGACCACCTTACCAATGTTATCTTCGTCGTAGTAAGCGGGAAAAAAAACAGAGAGCGTAATCTGTGAGTTATCCGACATTCTCGGCGTAGCGTTGGGCGTTGAGGTAATCGTAAAATTTTTTGATACCCACATGCAGCGGTGTTTCAGGTTGCCAGCCAAGATGTGTGCGTGCTCGTGAAATGTCCAAGACATTGATAGGCACATCGACTTTGCGTGGCGGCAGATACTTGACTTTTAGCGTTCGACCGTGAATTGTCGAGATAAGTTGAAGCAAGTCGTTCAGTGAATGCCCTTTTCCTGAGCCAATGTTAAAGACTTTCTTTTCCGTGGAAGTTTCAAGTGCGCGTACAAACGCATCTGCAACATCGCCGACATAGACATAATCGCGTACTATGTTTCCATCACCCCAGATTTCAATGGGCTCATCATTCAACGCTTTTCTTAAAAATACAGCAATTGCACCTTGAATGTACTGTGTGTTTTGCCGCTCACCGTATGGATTAGCAAGACGCAGCACCGTGTAGTCTAATCCATAGAGTGTGTGATACATAAAAAGATAGTCTTCAACTGCTTTCTTAGTGATGCCATACGAACATATAGGTCGAGTCGGGTGCTGCTCGTCTATAGGCGTGTATTGCGGTGAACCATACACAGTTCCGCCTGAAGAGACAAACACGATTTTCTTTACTTTTCGCGCTACACAAAGTTTGAGCAAACGTAGCGTACTAATCAAGTTCGTTTCTACATCATAAATTGGGTTGTCGTTTGAAGTTGCTGGGAGGGTAGCACTGATGAGATGAAAGACGTACTCTGCACCATTGAGCGCTTGCTCCAGATCCATTTCGTTGTGAAAATCACCTTCTACTAAGCTGATGTGCTCGAGCAGATGCAAAAGATTGGTTCGTCTGGAATTGCGTTTTCCAAAGACGCTTACTTTGTAACCGCGCCTGACAAGTGCCGTGGTTACATGAGAGCCAATAAATCCTCCGCCGCCCAACACGACGCAGTGCCCTAATTGCGGCATATTGCTTAACAGTTTAATGCTTTCATGCTTGCTTGAAGCGCCAAAAATACCGTATCTGCCTGTCTCATCAAAAAGTCGCTCGAAAGAAAAAGTCCCGCCGCGAAGCGGGACTGCACCGCTCTGTTCTACGAGCCGTTTATGGAATTGGAAAGGGCGAGACTTTATTGTCAGCCAAAATGAAATTCATATCATGCCGCACGGTTACAAGATTTGCCGCAGCGTTAATCGTGAAAGCGTCCAGTTCTGTGCCCGGCGGAATGTAATCTGGCACAACGACTTTCGTGCCCGGACTATCGGGCGGCATATTGGGATTGCCTTCAATTTGTCGCTGCATCACGGGCAAGCGAATGCCTAAATCGCTCATACGACGCCCTTCCAAGAAGAAAATTTCTTGACGCAGCAAATACAGCATACGCAGGTGTGCGCGTACATCTGTTGGTGGCAACGCATCAATATCTGAATTGCGAATGCTGGTGCGTGAGATATTGTAAATTGGGACAGGGCTACCGCTGCGGCGCAAAATGAGCCCTGCGCGGGCTGTCGTGTCGCCACGTGCAGGATTATCCGTTGCCCGCACACGAAATGCAGAGTTGTTTGGTCGTCCACGGCGTCGGCGGTCAGGATCGTTGATAAGGGTATCGCCTGTTACACGGTTGCGTATAGGTGGGCGACTCAGCGCAAGCGCAATTGCAGCACGCATCTGCGCCCGTGCTTCGGCAAGGTTATTGTCTGAAATCGCAATTTCTGCCAAGATTAGCGGAGCTTCTTCGGGCTTTAAGGCTTGCAGCGGAGTATCGCGGTAGGGATACTTCGGATCAAGAAAATCCAGACGAGGCAAAGGCTGCAAATCTTCGGAAGTACGCAGAAAAGCGTAGATCTGTACATCATTATCCAAGATTCCTTCTGTGAAGGAGACCGAGAGAATTGAACTGCTGGCTGTGGTCAAGTCTACGGCTTGTGCATTGGCACGCGCTTGGGCTTTATCGCCTTTCAGACGAAAGGCTCGCGCCAGTGCGATGCGCATTTGCTGCTCTCGTGCCGGCTCGAGTGCGCGTACAGCATTAAACTCTGCGATTGCAGAATCCAAAGCGACCGCTGCGGGCACGGGCTGCCCTAACTCGGTTAGCGGAAAACGTGTGAAATTTTCGGCAAGCATCAACAGCGCTATACCTTTGTAAGTGCGAATCTCAGCAATTTGTCCCGGTGTGGCATCAGGGTCGTTGGGCACAAGTTGTGTTAAGCCGAAATCCGCCAGCGCCTTGAGCCGCTGCAAATTGAAATAGCAGCCTGTCGAGCCAGTTGTGTTAATTGTTAAATCCAGTGGCGTAATGGCACGTGGATCATCAATAAGCGGCGAGAGCGTCACGAATACATGGTCAATGTTATCCGAGACGATGTCCGTTGTGATAATTGTTGCCCCTAGAGCAAACGCAAACTGACGGCGCAGACCGTTGATGAGTGTCGTTGTTGCACCTTTCGGATTTGATAGGAGTGATTCTTCCGTAACAGACGGATTCTCTACGCCTGTTGGGTCTAAGTAGCAACTGCTGATGGCTACGCTCAGCATCAGCAGCGGTGCTAAGAACTTTGAACGAGAGCGTTTTTTCATTTTTAATCCTCAAACTTTAGGTTAGAGTTAATTTTGCCTCAGACTTTACGGTGTGATTTCAATGCCGAAGCGATACTGAATCGGCGGAGAGACTGCTAGGTTTGCCACGCCGCCTAGATCGACCTGACGCCCCGAGCGCACGGTTCCAAGTTCAGGGTCTGCACCCACCGTGCGCGTGCCAAACACAAATGGATTGCGCACGTTGAAACTTAGCACCACGCTGCTCACAATGTTGTTCAAGATCGTTTGCGGTACACGATAGCGCGCGGAAATCTCACGAATTTTAATCCAATCTGCTGGCTGCACAAGCAAAATGCTGGCGTTGTCTGTAACATAGTTATCATTCGGCAATTTGCCATTTTCATAATTGCGTCGTGAAATCTCAGCTTGCTGCTGTGGTGTGGCGTTGTCTGGAATCGGTTCGCCAATCAGGTCGTTATAGCCTTGATAGAAGCGTGTGTCTAAGGCTTGATTGAGTGTGTAGTGTCCTGCTGCAAACTCACCAAACACAGAGAAGGTGAAGTCTTTGAACAGTGTAAGGTCGAGACCAAATGAGCCAATGACGGTGGGCGTCGGTGAGCCATAGAGTTCGGTCGTAAAATCACCCGTGAATTGTCCATCTTCATCTGGCTTAGGCACGGTAACTTGGTAAGCCCCCAGCGGTCGACCTTCTTCAGCACGCATCGGCAAAAATGCAAAACCGCCGATTGTGAATGGTGCAGAACCGCCGAGACTGACAAGTAAGTTATCGACCGTTGAGACGGCACCACGCAGCGCCACATCCAGTGTAGGCGATTGATAGACGAAAGCCCGTACAGAGAGTTCAATGCCACGGTTGCGAATCTGCCCAACATTCCGCAACTGTGTGATGCGTCCCCCTGCCGGATCTTGTGGAAAGTCAAACAGAGCAGCATCAGTTGTTTGCGTGTAGTAGCTAAACTCTACAGCTACACGGTCGTTCAGTAGCCCTGCATCGAAGCCCAAGTCGAAACTGGTCGTGATTTCTGGACCGAGTGCGCGGTTACCCGGATTACCAAAGTTAATACCTGCGGTGGTTGCAGTATTGCGTGCCACGATAAATGTACGGTCGCGTGCAAAAGGCGTGGGGAAGAAGCCTGTTCTGCCGTAAGCTGCACGCAGTTTCAGACTCGAGAGCACATCTTTGATGCCTGCTGGGAAAAAGGCTTCATCGCCAATGTTGTAGGCAATGCCCGCTGTAGGATAAATCTGTGTGCCAACTTCCGCACCGAAAGCGGTATTGACATCAACACGTGCGGCAAGGTTGATAAAAAGATTGTCTGAAATGCCAATTTGGTCTTGTAGATAAATCCCGCCATTGAAGAGCGCTTGGTTGCTCTCACGTGAGTTAATGATAGCCGAGTTATCAAAGTCTTCCGTGCCTGCCGCAAGATTTTGTCCGTCTGCATCAAACTCTCGATCTTCGACTCTGAAACCACGAGCGCCAAACGAGAGCGTTTGCGAGACGATACCGATATCTGGCAATTTGTATGAGCCTGCATATTCTATCGTGAGTGTCAGGTAGTCGCGCTCTGAGCGTGAAAGTGAACTTGGTGGTGAAATCAGTCCAGAGGCAATTGCGGCGACAGGGTAGAGATTGCGCTGTTCATTTTTGCGATAATCTACGCCAAAACGGAAAGTATTTGTCCACTCCTTTACCGGCGCAATACTAAAGGCTACACCGCTCGTGAAGCGATTGACCGTCTCGCGTAGATTCGGGAGCAGCAGGAATTGCAAAATGCTATCACGGTTTTGTGTGAAGCCGGGACCAGCCACATAATTGCCCGGCGCAAAGAACGACCCAGCTTCCATCGCAGAAAGTGGTGAGGCATCATACGAGTTGTTCAGTAGCGCTCGACCGAACTGGTTTCGCGTGTAAGCTGCTGTAAATTCGAGCTCACTTTTTGGCGAGAGAATTGCACGAAAGCCCCCTGTGAAATTGTAGAGCGTGTTGAAGAGCTCATCGCCTTTGAAAATGCCCGGTGTATTCTGTACACTGCCTGAGGCATTGTAGGTCAAAGCTTCGCTGCCGCCCGTAACATTGATGACCTGACGGTTAAAAAATGCCGGACGGTAAAGCGTGGTGCGTGTTCCTTCCTCGAAAGTGAAACGAGTCTCAGGTACATCGACGCCGTTGATGGTTGTGAATCGAAAGCGCGCCTCGCCCGGTCTGCCCTTCTTAGTAAAAATTTGAATCACACCGTTGGCTGCTTCAGAACCATAGAGTGTGGATGCCGCACCGCCTTTGATGACTTCCACACGCTCAATATCTCCGATGACCAAATCCGCCAAGGCTGAAGAGACTGCGCCGCCCGTGCCATCAGCAAGACGGAAATTGTCGCCATTATCGACGCGAATACCATCGACATAAATCACCGGCGTTGTGTTTGAAAGCGCACTCTTTATACCGCGCGTTTGAATGCGAGCACCTGTACCCGGCAATCCTTGCGCATTGAACGATGACAAGCCCGGCACTTGTCCTTGCAAGAGTTGATCAAGCGATTGTGCCGCCGTCCGCTCAATGTCCTTTGTAGAAATGGTCGCTATATCGGTGGGTAACTGCCGTTTGGACGTAACCGTACCTTGTCCCGTTACAATCAGTTCATCAGCTTGCACACTGCTTTGCACAAGGCTAAACTCTACACTTACCGTTGCGCCTGCTGCCACCGTGACCTGTTTGGTTTGAGGCTTATAGCCCACATAGCGCGCCGTAATGTTGTAAGTGCCTACTGGTACCTTGCGAATGATAAATTCGCCGTTAAGGTTTGTCGTAGCGCCTAACTTCAAATCAGGGAGAAGCACACTGGCACCAATGATGGGCGAACTATCCGAGGCATCGGTCACAATGCCGCGAATTTCACCTGTCTCTTGTGCAAAGAGATAGGGTGTAGTGCAAAGAACAATGCAAGTCACGCACAGCAGTTGCATGACCCTTCGTTTGAAGATTGTCATCTTTCACTCCTGTCCAGGTTGTTTTGTTGTGTGATAGATGGTTTGTGCTTTTTTGCAGCGAAATCTACGCAAGCTACATATTTTTTAGGCAATTTGGAATATAGTGCTTGGCTTACGAGAGGTATCTGCTTTGGCACCTCCTGACAGCCTCACATTTTTCTTGAGCTGCATGCGGCGCTATATTGCTCTTCAACTCAAGTGATAAGAGATGCCAACGGTGCACGCACAACAGAGCACACGACGCCTCTGGCGAAGTGTCGCATTTATCGTGTTTGTGCTACCGCTTTGCTTGCTCCTGCTGCTTGCACTTGCTGTTACGCTCTATTCCAGATTCTATCTCAAAGAGTTTATTGCTGACCGCCTGACCCGTACTGTGATTGCCGCCAGTGATAGCCTCTACACACTTCAAGCCAGCCGTTTTACCTTCGATATAGATGGGGATACCATCCAAGCGCAAGATGTCTCTCTCGTGCCGATTCGCAGTGAAAAACATCCGAACGTAGCATATCACGACATCTATGTCGAGTCCATTACAATTCTTCGTCCACACTGGCGCGAAATTCTCACGCAGCGATTGTTCAGAATTGAGCAGATTGTCATCACAGCACCATACTTTGTCTATCGTAGCTACGAAAGTCGTGAGCAACGCGATAGCATCACTGCTGTTCTTGCTCAAGATTTGCCAGAACCGACGCTACTCGATAAGGCAATTGATGCATTCTTACCACGTTTTCAAATTGACCGTATCGAAATCAGTGATGCAGAAATTGGCTATGAGGGCGTTGCCCTTGAAGAGCAAAATACGCTCACGCTCTCGCTGCAAGCCGACACGATTCGGCTGAACCTCAAAGCGCCATCGTTCGCTGAAGCGTTTAGCCTTGAAGACCTTCGGCTCCTTATCACGCCATACCGCAATCCCATTCCTCACTCACTCTATGATGTGCGCTTTGCGCAAATGCGCCTTTCCACACGAGATTCTAGCCTTTTGATTGATTCGCTTTGGCTTGCACCACGTGTCTCTGACGCAGAATTTTTCAAACGCTCCAAAACACGCACCGACCGCTTTAAGCTCTTTTTGCCACACTTAGCCTGTCATGGTATTGACTATCGCAGTTTGATTTTTGGTACAGGTGCACTGGCACGTCATCTGCATATCGAAGGACTCTCTCTTGATGTCTTAACGGATAAGCGCTACCCTTTGCCCAAACAAACTTCTACTCCGAAAATGCCTAATGACGCCTTTCGCAGCCTGCCTATTCGAATTGGCATTGACACGCTTACCGTACGGAATGGGCGCATCAGCTATCGTGTGCAACATCCTGCAGATAAGCCTTGCGCCTTGTCCTTCGAGCGCATTGCGGCAACAGCCACAAACCTCACTAATGATTCTCTTAAAATGACACCGCGCACGCCCGCCCTGCTTGATGCCAGCGCATGGCTTTTAGGCACTGGAGCCATTTATGCTCATCTTGAAATGCCACTCTTGTCTGAGACTTTCGACATGCGTTTGCGTGGTCATTTGGGCAAGTTCGATGTAACCGCACTCAATGCCTTTACTGCATCGGAAGCTCGCGTCTCGTTTTCAAGCGGGATTGTCGAAAAAGTTTGGTTTAATCTTAGTGTTAAGAATGATTACGCGTCTGGCACTGTGCACGCACTTTACCGCAATCTTGCTCTCAACATTTTGCCACAAAACCGCCGTGAGAAAGCTGGCTTTATGGAAGGCGTCTTAAGTTTTATTGCCAATACCTTCGTGATTTATCGCGACAACATCAATCGGAAAGATGAACCTGCTCGCACAGGCAAAATTTCCTTAAAACGAAAGCCGAAACAGCCGTTCTTTGATTTTCTCTGGCAATCGCTCTGGCAGGGGCTGCAAGGCATTATGAAAGCCGTGAAGTGATACGCCTCAAGTAGAGCATGTTAGCTTGGTTTCTTTGCAGTTTGATTTGCGCACCTGCCGCTTGTTAGTAAATCGCAGAACCTGTTTGAAATGAAATTACGCTTCTTGCAAGTTTACACTGAAGCACGAATTGCGTAAATAGTTTTCAACAGTATAGGGCTCGCAAGAGCGGCGTTCCATCATCATCACATGCTACATGACTCAGCAATTTTTGTAGCACAGGCTCGCAAGCAGGATAACTGATTCTGTTAGGTGCTGCAAGAGTCCGTGTTCAACTTTGTGTTGTATCTTGCAAAGAAAACTTGCTGAAGGCGTATAACATACTAATTCACGACAGACATCTGTTGCTGCGCAAGCCAACCGTGAGCAGAGCATGTCTTTTACATTCAGTGATGCACTGTCAGGCTTGCCACGACACCTTTAGCGTAGATTAACTCTTTTGTACGAGATGAAGAAAACCTACTTTTTTAGCGATGTGCATTTTGGCTTGCAAGAGCGGCATGTAGAAGAAGCCAAAACAGATTTAATGCTTTCTTTGCTTGATGAAATCAGTAGAGAAGGTAAACGGCTCTACATGGTTGGCGACATTTTAGACTATTGGATGGAATATCGCCATGTTATACCCAAAGGACCGTTCCGCTTTTTTGCTGCACTCTACGATCTTGTGCGCCGTGGTGTCGAAGTGCACTACCTTGCTGGCAATCATGATTTTTATTTAGGCAAATACTTTGAGGAAGAGCTCGGCGTGCAAACACACTACGGTGCGCTCTTGCACGAAATTGATGGCAAGATATTCTACATCGTGCACGGCGATGGCGTTGGCAAAGGCGACATTGGCTACAAGATTTTCCGCGCCCTTGTGCGCAACTCTTTCAATCTGGCATGGTATCGCTGGCTACATCCCGATTTAGGTGTCGGCTTGATGGATTATCTCTCTAAGCTCTCGCGCAAGCATACATACATGGAAAAAGACTACGGTGAGAAAGAACGGCTCATCGTCTTTGCTAATGAAGAGCTGGCTCGCTCATCATTTGATTATTTCGTCTGTGGGCATCGACACATTGTTAAGTTACTGCCTTTGCGCAATCAGAAAAGTTACTATGTCAATTGTGGCACATGGATTGGCGGCATGCCAACTTATGCGGTCTTCGATGGCATGGAAATGAAGCTCGTCAAAGCCAAGACACGCGAGACACTCTATTCAGAATCACAGCACGCTGCTGCACTAACCGAATACCTCTAAGTCTCGGCTTCTTATCAATTTGTTTAATCTTGTAACTTGCGCGCCATTCATCTACCAATCAAACAACACTTGTAACACAGATATGCCAAATGTCCTCAAATTGGGTTTGCCCAAAGGTTCTTTGCAAGATGCTACGCTTGAGCTCTTTGCCAAAGCTGGCTTTCACTTCATTGTCCGTGAGCGCTCTTACTTTCCCTCAATTGATGATGAGGAACTTTCTGCCATTCTTATCCGAGCACAAGAAATGGCGCGTTATGTCGAGCAAGGCGCCTTTGACTGTGGGCTCACTGGCAAAGACTGGATTATTGAAACCGGTGCAAAGGTCATTGAAGTCGCTGACCTTGTCTATTCCAAAGCCTCCATGCGTCCTGTGCGTTGGGTGCTGGCTGTGCCCGAAAGTTCGCCCATTCAATCTGTAAAAGATTTAGAGGGCAAGCGCATTGCCACCGAAGTGGTCAATATCACCAAAGCGTATTTGGCAAAGCATGGTGTGTCAGCGGATGTGGAATATAGTTGGGGCGCAACAGAAGTCAAGCCACCCGATCTTGCTGATGCGATTGTAGAAGTTACGGAAACCGGTACCTCGCTACGAGCTAATAAACTTCGAATTGTAGAGACAATTTTAGAATCCAATACAAAGTTTATTGCTAATGAACAGGCATGGAACGACAAGTGGAAGCGTGAGAAAATTGAAAATATAGCGATGCTATTGCATGGCGCTATTAACGCTATGGGCAAAGTAGGCTTGAAGTTCAACATTCGCCGTGAGGATTTAAAGAGCCTTGTGTCCAAATTACCGGCTCTGCGCAACCCCACCATTTCGCCGCTCTCATCAGAGGAGTGGGTTGCTGTCGAGATCATTGTGGAAGAAAGACAAGTTCGTCAGCTTATTCCTGAACTTAAACGCTCGGGCGCAGAAGGTATTTTCGAGTATGAAATCAACAAGTTGATTTACTGAGTCGGTGCCTGCAAGGCTCCAGAGTTATGCGGTTTGACTTGCAGCATGTTAGACACTAATTTTCTCTTGCGGTTCTTGCAAGGCTTTTGCTCTAAAAACACTGCGATGTTTATTGCAAAAGTTTCTATATTTCCGAAAAATGAACGAGGTCTCGCCGAATCAAAAATTTCTTGCAAGAACGAAGTCGATATCCTAAGTCACAACGATATAAACTGTTTGATAATCGTGGCAGAGCAAGTGAAACATACCCGTGCCGCTGTTGAAGAGCGGCCTATTCGCGTGGCGGTGATTACGGTGAGCGATCGCGCTTTTCAGGGCATCTACAAAGATGAATCTGGACCTAAAGTCGCCGCTGCTTTTCCAAAGGATTTGTATGAAGTCATCATCACGAAAGTTGTTCCCGATGAAGTGAAAGCGATTGCAAATGAAATCGTCAATTGTGTCGATCATGAGCATGCGGATGTTGTTGTAACGACAGGTGGCGCTGGCTGTTCCGCCCGAGATGTTACACCTGATGCAACGGCATCGGTCATTCATCGTGAGGTCGTTGGCTTCTCTGAAGTCATTCGCCTTGCCAATCGTGATAAGAATCCGAACCTTATTCTTTCACGTGGTGTTAGTGGCATTCGTAATCAATCTGTGATTATTAACTTGCCGGGCAATCCCGAAAATGCTCGAATGGCGATAGAATCTGTGCTGCCTGCCATTCCGCATTGCATTAAGACAGTTCGCCAACAGCGTCCTGCTCGGAAGCATGGCACCGCGTCGCACAGCAGCATATTGCATACGCAGAAAGGTAGCGCACATTCTGGCTCCAAAGCAAAATCGTCAAAGTAGTGTAGGCGCAATACTTTTGGGCAAGCGCGGGAAAACGAGTTTTTACTCTCTTCTGTTTTTTTCTTGAAGTTCGAAAACTCTTGTTGATATGAGAATCATTGTCTTTACAGGCAAGGGTGGTGTTGGCAAAACCTCTGTTGCCGCTTGCACGGCGTTGCGCGCCGCCGAAATGGGCTACCGCACTCTGATTATGTCCACCGATCCTGCGCACAGCTTGGGCGATTCGCTCGATACAGAACTTTCTGCTGAACCTATGGAGGTCGTCAAAAATTTGCACGCGCAGGAAGTTAGCGTGTTTAGTGACCTTAATAACAACTGGGAAGTGGTGCGCGCACACTTTGCAGAATTGATGCGCAATAAAGGCGTCGAAGGCGTCTACGCCGAAGAAATTGGCATCTTGCCCGGCATGGAAGAACTCTTCTCGCTCTCTTACATCAAGCAATACAATGAATCGGGCAAGTATGACTTGCTTGTCGTTGACTGTGCTCCGACAGGCGAAACTCTACGCTTGCTTTCTTTGCCTGAAACTTTTGGCTGGGTTATGAAATTGCTGCGCAATGTGGAGAAATACGCTGTAAAGCCGATTATTCGCCCGCTCTCGAAGATGTCCACTAAAATAGAAAAGACGGTTGCACCGCCTGAAGTCTTTTCTGCAATTGATAACCTCTTCACCTCCACCGAAGGTATCATTGATTTGCTCGGCGATAACTCCAAATCCACAGTGCGGCTGGTGATGAACCCTGAAAAGATGGTCATCAAAGAATCTATGCGCGCACTGACCTACCTCAATCTCTATGGTATTACGGTCGATCGCGTCATCATTAACCGCATTCTGCCAACCGAAAAGGATTCTGGCTACCTCAACGAATGGAAAGCCATTCAACACAAATACATTGATGAAATTCACGCAGCATTTTCACCGATTCCAATTTCCAAAGTGCCATACTTCTCGCACGAAGTTGTTGGTCTCGATATGCTGCGCCTCATGGCAAAAGAAGTCTATGGCGACCTCGACCCGCTTTCAGTCTTCTTCCGAGAAAACCCAATTGAAATTAAGAAAGTGCCAGAAGGTTACTTCCAGATGCGCATGAAACTGCCTTTCCTCTCAGACGTGAATATGTCGATTGCCTTACAGCAGCATGGCGATGACCTTGTTATCCGCATCGGCGATAATCAAAAGACCGTTACATTGCCAATCTTCCTTGCAGGCATGAAATCCGACGAAGCTTACTTCGAAGGACAATGGCTCTGCGTGGATTTCAAGCCCGAAGAAAAACTTGCAGTCAGCTAACCTATTGTGCTGCGCTCTAAAGCAGTGAGACGACGATGAAAAAGCTACCACTTTTTCTTTGTCGTGCTCACTGCTCGGGCGCCAGTCTTCAACCTTATAACTGTTGGCATCTGCCTGAGTTAATGCAACACCTCAACGGCTACCGCTATTTTTTGTCCGTGCAGGCATGCTCTTAGCCTCAGTTACTTAGCACGCACATCTGCTGATTTTGAAAGATAGACTATGACCGGCACCTCCATCCTTCTTTACTATCAACTCTTCATTCTGGCTTGTCTGCTTGTCTTTTTCGGTATCCTGATAAAAAACCTCTTTGACTTGCGCTTTCTCTCTGATGCCACCATAGCGCAGCCTTTCGTCTCGATTCTTGTGCCTGCACGCAACGAAGAGCGAAACATTGAACGATGTGTTTCATCACTTCTTGCGCAAGACTATCCGCACTTTGAAGTGATTGTTCTCAACGACCACAGCAGCGACCGCACCGGCGAAATTCTTGCTCGATTGCAGCAGCGCAGTTCTCGCCTGAAGGTCTTAGATGGAAAGGCTTTACCTGAAGGTTGGCTTGGCAAAGCGTGGGCATGCCAGCAACTTGCCGAGGCAGCAAGTGGCGAGCTCTTGCTCTTTACCGATGCCGACACGGTGCATAACCCCGATGCAGCACGCCGTGCTGTTGCGACACTGCTTACCACAAAGTCCGATATGCTGACCGCTGTGCCGTATCAAATCATGCATTCCTTTTGGGAAAAAATGGGGGTGCCATTGGTGCATTTTCTCATCATGTGCTTTCTGCCTATGTCGCAGGTATGGCAAAGCCGCAACACTGCCTTTGCTTTTGCATGCGGACAGTTTATTCTCTTTCGGCGCGAGTTCTACCAAAAAATTGGCGGACACGCCGCTGTTCGAACTGCCCTTGTAGAAGATGTCTGGCTAGTGAAAGCTACAAAACGCGCAGGCGGTAAAGCGATGGTCTTCAATGGCATCGATAGCATCCGTTGCAGAATGTATAACTCGTTTAGCGATGTCTGGAAAGGCTTTTCAAAAAATCTTTTTGCCGGTGTGAATTATAGCTACGCTGGCATGACTGGCATTGCACTGATGATGTTCGCCTGCTTCGTTGCACCGTATTTTTTCTTCGTTGTTTCGTTCTTTATTGCCCCATTTTCACTCGAGTGGTTTGGCTTGCCGCTCATGCAAATTCTGCTTGCTTTTTTGATGCGACTTATCGTTGCCCAGCGCTTTCACTTGCCCATAATAAGCGTGTGGCTTCACCTTATCTCGATTCTACTGTTCATTGGTATTGCGTTTAATTCCATGCGACTGATATGGTCAGGCAAAGGTGCAGAGTGGAAAGGTCGACGATACGATTTTTCCAAAGCAACATCGCAAGGCAGCAGCTAATCGCGGTAATTTTCCATCAAGGCGGTAAATTGTGCAAAGAGGTAATGTGAGTCGTGCGGACCCGGCGAGGCTTCTGGGTGATACTGCACACTGAAGATGGGTAACTTCTTGTGCCGAAAGCCTTCGACGGTTTGGTCGTACAGGTTCAGATGCGTAAGTTCCAAGTGCTTAGGCATGGATTTAAGTCTCACCGCAAAACCATGATTCTGCGCTGTGATTTCAATCTGTCCAGTGATGAGATTTTTTACGGGATGGTTGCTGCCGTGATGACCAAACTTCAACTTGTAAGTTTCTGCGCCAAAAGCCAGTGCCAAGAGCTGATGCCCTAAGCAAATTCCAAATATCGGGATTTCTCGCTTTGCAAATTTCGGATTAGCAAGTTTTTGAATTGTCTCGATAGCGTAGCCCAGCGGCTCTGGGTCTCCGGGTCCATTTGAGAGAAAGATACCGTCGGGGCGCATAGCGAGCACATCTTCGGCGGGCGTACTTGCTGGCACTACGGTTACTTTGCAACCTGCGCAGTTGAGCAAATTGAGAATGTTGCGCTTGATACCATAGTCAAACGCTACCACACGATACTGTGCGTTTTCAGGCGGCGCTTGTTCATAGCTCTGCTTTGTAGAAACGCTGCTGGCTAAATCCAAGCCAACCATGTCAGGCAAACTGCGTGCGCGTGCAACCAAATGTTCCTTGCTTTGCTCAGCCGTTGTGATGATACCACGCTGCGCGCCTTTTTCGCGCAAGAGCCGCACCAACCGCCGTGTGTCAATGCTTGAAATGCCCGGCACTTTGTGTATCTTGAGAAATTCATCGAGGCTTTGCCTTGCAGTGAAGTTGCTTGCAATCTCAGAGTGCTCCTTGACCACAAAGCCTGCCGCCCACACCTTTTGCGATTCCATATCCTCGAGATTTGTGCCGTAGTTGCCAATAAGTGGATACGCCATCACCACAATTTGCCCCGCATACGACGGGTCCGTCAAAATTTCTTGGTAGCCTGTGTAGGCGGTGTTGAAGACAACCTCACCTCCAGCATCCTTGTCATAGCCAAAGGATATTCCTTCGAAGACATCTCCGCTTTCTAAGACAAGTTTTGCCGGTTTCATTCGTGCGTTAGGCGTCAGGTTTGAGTACGATTGGAGGTCTATTTTGCTGTTTCGAGTTTGTCAGCTGTTTCTGTTTTTTCAACCGTAGCAATCGCTGAGCGATCGAATTTGAGTCGGATATTGTCAGCAGCTTGAATAACCACCGTTTTTTTCTCTTGATTAATCTCCACAATCGTGCCATGCAATCCACCAATCGTTACCACTTTGTCGCCCTTTTTCAGTGCATCGAGTGCCTTTTGCCGCTCTTTTTCCTTCTTTTGCTGCGGACGAATCATAAAAAAGTAAAACACGGCGACCACCAAAATCAGCGGCACAATTTGAATCAGCGGGTTTGGCGTCTCATTCGGGTTACCGCTCGGCGGCGCAAAGAGGAATATGAACAAAACTGGCAGTAAATTTAACATTTTTGAGTTCTCTCTTGATTAAAGTCGAATGCACATTAAAGATAACCGATTCAACACACTCTTACAATCTATCGCTCAGCACAATTTTACTTCTACGCAACTCACTTTGCAAGGCGCAAGACTTACTTCAAAATTGCGAGTTCCAGCGAGAAGTTTGGCAGCAGTGGATGTGCGCTGATGGTTTGGTCAAAGCCTGTGAGCAGTTGCACTGCTGCATTTGGCTTGTAGATGCGCACTTCTTCAGCTTGCGGGAAAATTAGCCAGCCCAGCGCCGTGCCCGTCTCCAGATATTCTTTCATCTTTTCATCCATTTCTGCAAGGTCGTCAGAATTTGACATCAATTCCACGACAAAGTCAGGCGCCAGCGGCGGAAAGGTCTCACGCTCTTTTTCGCTCAAAGCCTGCCAGCGCTCGCTGCGCACAAACGCTGCATCAGGTGAGCGAATCGCACCGTTCGGCAAACGAAACCCCGTCGAAGAGTCAAAGACAATACCAAGTTTTTGAATGCGGTTCCAAAGTGTCAGCTCTGCGATGATTTCAGAATTGCGTCTGCCTGTGTTGCCACCTGTGAGTGCCATTAGGATGATGTGGTGATGGCGGTCGCGCTCGATTTTGAGCGTCGGATTTTCTTTGGCAAACGCATAGAAATCTTCATCGCTCATCTTTATCGTCTTCGGCAGCGATAGTGTAATCTTGGAAAGGTATGCGCTGGTGTCAATCATGGCTAAGTCTGTTTCTCTTTGCTTATACACTTGTGTATTGTCTTTTCATTTCAAGCGGCTGAGTTCCAGCGAGAAGTTTGGCAGCAGTGGATGTGCGCTGATGGTTTGGTCAAAGCCTGTGAGCAGTTGTACTGCTGCATTTGGCTTGTAGATGCGCACTTCTTCAGCTTGCGGGAAAATTAGCCAGCCCAGCGCCGTGCCCATCTCCAGATATTCTTTCATCTTTTCATCCATTTCTGCAAGGTCGTCAGAATTTGACATCAATTCCACGACAAAGTCAGGTGCCAGCGGCGGAAAGGTCTCACGCTCTTTTTCGCTCAAAGCCTGCCAGCGCTCGCTGCGCACAAACGCTGCATCAGGTGAGCGAATCGCACCGTTCGGCAAACGAAACCCCGTCGAAGAGTCAAAGACAATACCAAGTTTTTGAATGCGGTTCCAAAGTGTCAGCTCTGCGATGATTTCAGAATTGCGTCTGCCTGTGTTGCCACCTGTGAGTGCCATTAGGATGATGTGGTGATGGCGGTCGCGCTCGATTTTGAGCGTCGGATTTTCTTTGGCAAACGCATAGAAATCTTCATCGCTCATCTTTATCGTCTTCGGCAGCGATAGTGTAATCTTGGAAAGGTATGCGCTTGTATCGAGCATGTACAACTTCGTTTAGGTTTTAGCCAGAATTCTTTGCATTGACTACTTTCTGCGTAAGGTAGCACAAGATCTTGGTTTTAGGCAGTGTGTACGCAAAGTTAGGCTGTTTCTCTGATGATGAGCTCGGGCACAATGCGCATGGACTGCGGCGATTGTTTAGGATTTTCTAATCGGCGCAAGAGAAATTCTACGGCTGTGCGTCCCATTTGTCGAACAGGCTGGCGCACAGTTGTCAGTGCTGGTGTAACAATGCGAGCAATTGGCTGGTCGTCGAAGCCAATTACGGCTACATCATGCGGCACTTTAATGTGATGCTGAATCAAGGTGCGCACCACACCGGCGGCTACCTCGTCGCCATTTGCGCAAAAAACCGCATCAAACATTTTCATTTCGCCTTGCCTGACTTTCTGTAATAGCCTTTCTATGAGTTTGACGCCCTCGTTGAAATTAAATTTCTCCTCTGTTTCATAGAGCACTTTGATAAGCAGTTCATCTTGAATCGGCAGTCCATGCTGACGCAGTGCGGTCAAATGCCCCTCGAGTCGCTCACTCATCACAGTGCTGGCAGAGGCATAGGGGAAGACAATGCGCTGTCGCCCCTGCCGAATTAGGTAATCGGTTGCTTCACATGCGCCTTTCACATTATCAACCGACACAGAATCCAGAGATTTTAAGTCAGCTTCAATCACTGCGCAGGGCAATTGGTACGACGCATAGACCTTGGTGCGCCGTTCGGTATGATCGAAAAGTTGAACCACGAGCCCATCGACCTGTTTGCCGCGGGCGATGTTGCGATAAATGGTCTCTTCAGCTTGTTCATCATTGCCAGCGGTGCTGTAAATGACCAGATTGTAAGGTGTGCCTTTGAGGGCTTCTTCGACACCGCGCAAAATTTCAATTGTGAAAGGCTCGACCATACTTGGTACGAGCAACCCGATTAAGTTTGTGCGCTGCTTGACCAAGCGATAGGCACTGGCGTTTGGCACATAATTTACCTGCTCGGCGATACGACGCACCTTTGCTACAGTGCTTTCTTTGAACTTGCCACGTCCGTTGAGAATCATGGATACCGCCGCCGGCGTCAGCCCCGCCAATTTTGCCACATCTTTCAGCGTCGCCGTACCATTTTTTTGGCTTTTACGACTCGATTTCATAGCCTAATTGATAGGTCGCTCAAGTTAAGGTAAGAGTTCTATTTTCTCTTGCAGAGTGTCGTGAGAATTGCCGCCCACAAACACGGTGAAACTCCCTGCTTCCAGCACAGGCTTAAAATCTCGCCCTAAAAACATCAGGTCTTTTGCCGATAATTCAAACTCTACGGTCTTGCGTTCGCCGGCTTTGATGTGGACTTTCTGAAATCCTTTGAGTTCTTTTACCGGTCGAGTTATCGACGCATAGTCATCGCGCACATAGAGTTGCACGACCTCTGCACCATCACGCGTGCTGGTATTGACGACCTCAACGCTAATACGCACGGTATCTGTTGCACGAAATTCCTTTTGGCTTACGCGTAGGTTTTGATAATCAAATTTGGAATACGATAGCCCATAGCCAAAGGGATACAGCGGCGAATTTTCTATGTCAATGTAGCGCGATTTATAGCGGTCATCAGGATTCTGTGGATTGATTGGTCGTCCCGTGTTTTTGTGGTTGTAGTAGATTGGGATTTGTCCTGCGCTACGAGGCACACTTACGGTAAGTTTCGCGCTTGGATTTTCATCACCGAAGAGCACATCAGCAATAGCGTTCCCGGCTTCTACCCCCAAGTGCCAAGCCTGCACGATTGCCGTTGCGTTTTCTGCTGCCCAAACCAGTGCGAGCGGTCGACCACTTGTAACGACCACGACCAATGGTTTGCCTGTTTTGTACAATTCCTTGAGCAAGTCTTCTTGCACGCCGGGCAAATCAATTGAAGCGCGGCTATGTGCTTCACCTGTCATATCAGCAGATTCACCGACGACTGCAATCACCACATCAGCTTGTTTAGCGATGCGAACGGCTTCTGCAAAACCTGCCTTCGACATAGCTTCACTTCCACGACCGACCTTACAACCTTTTGCAGAAAGCACGCGTGTTGTGTTACTGACTTTCTTTTTTACCCCATCAAGCGGCGTTATGACATCTTCAGCTCTGCCTACCATTTCCCACTCGCCCAGCATATCGCGTGCAGCCGCAGCCAAGTCGCCTACCACTGCAATCGTTTTAAGGTCTTTGCGCAGCGGCAAAAGATTTCTATCGTTTTTGAGCAAAACAATTGATTTACGCGCCATCTCTCGAGCAGCTTCACGGTGAGTAGGATTGAGCAGCATGGCTTTTTCTCGCTCTGCATTGCAGTAGCGAAAGGGATCATCGAAAAGACCCAGTTTGAATTTAGCTCGCAAGACACGACGCACAGCGGCATCGAGCGTTTGTTCTGAGACTTTGCCTGCGCGCACAGCGTTTGCTAAATTGACATAAAGTTCACCTTCCATATCCATATCGACACCAGCGTGGAGTGCCAGCACTGCGGCTTCTTCAGTGGTTTTCGCTGCGCCATGCACATGCACTTCATTGATTGATTCCCAGTCGCTCACGACAAAGCCCTTGAAATTCCACTCACGGCGCAAGATATCTGTCATCAGCATTGGATTGATGCTCGAGGGGATGCCTGCAATCTCGTTGAAACTTGCCATAATGGTTTCCACGCCTGCCTCAACGGCGGCTTTGAATGGTGGCAAGTAAATTTCGCGTAAGGTGCGCTCCGAGATGTCTGCGGTGTTGTAGTCGCGCCCGCCTTCGGCGGCACCGTAAGCTGCAAAGTGTTTTGCGCAGGCAAGAATCGTATTAGGTGCGCTTAGGCTCTCACCCTGAAAACCACGCACGCGTGCTGCTGCAATCAGCGATGCCAAGTAAGGATCTTCACCTGCTCCTTCAATGATTCTGCCCCAGCGCGCATCGCGTGCGATGTCGACCATCGGTGCAAAGGTCCAGTGAATGCCTGCTGCAGCAGCTTCTGTGGCAGCAATGCGTGCGGAGCGCTCTATCAAAGTTAAGTCCCATGAACAGGACTCTGCCAGTGGAATAGGGAACGTGGTGCGAAAGCCATGAATCACATCAAAGCCGAAGAGCAAGGGAATTTTCAGACGCGATTGCAGTGCCGTCTCCTGCGCCTTACGCGTAAGCTCTGCACCATAGACCATAAGCATTGAGCCGACTTTACCCTGACGAATGAGTTCATATTGATGCGGTAAAATACCTGCGACACGTTTGAAGTTCGAAAGGTCTCCTGCTAACTGATTGAGTTGTCCGAGTTTTTCTTCAAGGGTCATTTGCGCCAGCAGCGAATCAATTCGGCGCTCGAGCGCTTGTTCTGCCAGCTGGGCTTGAGCAGCTGTGGCATAAAACATGCAGAGTGCGGTTAGAAGAAGGTTTTTCATACGCCAGAGTCGTATGTTAGGGTTTTCCAAAAGGTGATGGTGGTAAATTCTTGGCGCCAAAGTGCGAAGGTTGATTGGTCATTTCAAAGTCAAGTTGTGCGCCTCGTATCAGTTCGCTGTGTCGTAGCCAGAGTCGATTCAAATGCTTACCATTGAGCTTGAGTGATTTGATGAATCGATTTTTATCCGATGTCTTAGGCGCATTGATGATGAGGCGCTGACCGTTTTCTAAATGCACTGTTACTTTTTTGAAACATGGACTTGCTACGAAATACCAGTCTTGTCCAGCGTTTGGGAATATGCCGATTGCTGCCCACACAAGCCATGCAGAGAGTGTGCCGCTGTCATCATTGCCCGGCAAGCCATCAGGTGTGGCTTTGAAGTTTTCTGCAATGAGTTGGCGTGTCCAAAATTGCGTGCGGTCGCCCCGACCTGCATAGAGGTATTGAAAAGGCGCAAGCATACAGGGTTCATTTGAGAGCGAGAAGTAGCCTTTGGTAAAGTCCATATCACGATGTGCAAAGAGCGTATCCCACTTTGCCAGAAATGCCTTTTCTCCCCCCAGTCGCTTGATAAGCCTGTAGAAGTCGTGTGGGACATTGCCTAAGTATTGCCATGCAGAGCCTTCATAGTAGTGCACCTCTGCACTCCATGCTGTTGCGGGCGGAAACACTCTTTCAGGCTCGAAGGGCTCATTCCACTCACCATTGGATTTTTTAGGTCGGAAAAATCCTGTTTGCACATCAAAGAGCTCGAAGATGCGCTGCGAGCGAGCTTTGAAGATTTTTGCTTCGTTCCCACGCTTCAAGTTATCTGCTACTACCCAGACACAATAATCATTGTAAGCGTATTCTAACGATTTGCTCACCGAGAGCCACTGCTTGTCGCACGACAGCCAGCCCTTTTGCAGATACTCTGGGTAGCGCCCTTTATGGGCGGTTAGACCAGAGGGCGCTGGCGCATCACCTGCTAGGGTTGCATTTTTGAGTAGATACCGATAGGCACGAGCAAGATCGACACCGGGCAAGCGTTTTGCTGCTGCATCTGCAAAGAGTACATCAGCATTTGTGCCGCCTTGCATCACTGTGAATGCATTGCCTGTGAAGCCATCTGGGAGCCAGCCGTAATAGTCGGCAAGGTCTAAGAGCGCCTGCAACATCTCTTGCTGCACGGTTGGGAAAAGTAGTGTCAAGAGCGGATGAAGTGTGCGATAGCTATCCCAAATGGCAAAGTAATTAGTGAAGGCTTTGGCATTAGCACTTAACCCTTCAGGCGTTTCACCACTAATATCGGTTGGCATCAACAGCGCATGATAGAGTGCGGTGTAGAAGATGATTTTCTCTTCATCGTTTGCTCCTTCAATCTCAATGCGCGAGAGCAGGCGGTTCCACTCCTCTCGCGTTTGTGTTCGCACCTCATCGAAGGATTGGTGCAAGTGCTCAAACTCTGCCAGATATGCATCAGCATTTTGCGCACTGCGATAAGAGAGCGCAGCGACAAGTTCCACCGTTTTTTCATGACCCTCTGAGAGAAAGTTCAGCACCACACCGCACGCCTCATTTTCGCCTGCTGTTGTGCTCTCTGCATGGGCTATGGGTTGACCATTTTTCCAGATTGTGTAGGACAGTGGTGGTTCGCTGGTCTTTGCAGTGAAGTAAGCGATAAAGTCAGGTGGATTTGAGCCAAAGCCGCCCACAAATCGCCCAGAGAGATGCACTACTTGTCCATTTGCCTCTATGCTTGCTTTGCTCTCGAGTGCGTGCTGTGGGTATGAAGCATGGGCTGCATTGAAAATTAGCCGCAGCGTATCACCTTTTTTACCAGCGGCAAAGGTGTAGCGGTGGTGTGCTGTACGGGCTCGTGCTGTGAGTTCTACTTTCACTTGTGGTACGGTGAGCCTTGTGGTGTAGTAGCCTGCATAGGCATACTCTTCTGTGCGTTCAGACTTGTAGCCAAACTCGGATAAGTCCACCGTATTACGTGCAGGCATAACGAGAAAATTACCGTATTCACCACTACCGATGCCGCTGACTTGGTTATGCACGAAGCCAATGATATAGCGATTCTCAAAGCGGTAGCCCATGTTGCTCCACCCTCGCTCATCGGTGTGTGGCGCGAGTGCAATGAGTCCCCAAGGCGTTGTCGCCCCCGGATGTGTGTTGCCGCCTGCTGCTGTGCCAATCAGCGGATTGACATAGTCAGCTGCGGTTTTGACCGTTTGAGCCTGTGCAACTGCGCTTAGACTGATGCATGACATGACAAAGCACACGATCCACCCGCTATCAGTGTGCCAATATGTTTTGCTATACCTCATTTGTCTAACGGTCTAAGTTATTTTGGCTCATTGAAGGTGGTGCTGCCTGTGGTGATTTACCCCAAGTTGGATGAGGTGTTGCGCCCATCTCAAACACTAACTTACCGCCCTGAACTATGTCCTGATGACGAATCCACACGGTCTCAATTGGTTTGCCATTGAACGTAATGGACTGAATGTAGCGGTTTTGCTTTGAGACGTTTTTCGCTTCAATTGAAAGTGTTTTGCCCTTGCCCAGTTTGAGTGTCGCTTTCGGGAAGAGTGGCGAGCCAAAAACATAAATGGCTTCAGCAGGATTGACGGGATAAAAGCCTAACGCACTGAGCACATACCACGCAGACAACTGACCGCAGTCATCGTTGCCGCATAAGCCTTCGCTAGTAGAATTGTAGAGTTCTGTAAGAACTTGCCTCACACGTTCAGCGGTTTTCTCTGGCGCACCAGCGTAAGCGTAGAGATAGGCAATGTGTTGGCTGGGCTCATTGCCGTGTGCGTATTGCCCAATTAAACCTGAGACATCTGGTGGGGCAGCAGCGCCCAATTCTGCAGGCTCTTCAAACAGCGAGTCTAATTTCTCAATGAACGGCTTTTTTCCTCCAACTTGCCTTATGAGTCCAGCAATATCGTGTGGCACAAACCACGTGTATTGCCATGAATTGCCTTCAGTGAAGTCGTCCTTGCGATGCTCTACATTGCGCGGGTTAAATGGCTGCTTCCACTCTCCTTTCGCATCTTTGGGGCGCATAAAGTTCGTACTGCGATCGAACAGGTTCTGGTAGAAGGTTGCACGGCGCAAAAACTGCGCTTCATCGCCTTTTCGTCCTAAGACGTTTGCCACTTGCGCAAGACACCAATCGTCGTAAGCATACTCGAGTGTTTTGGAGACAGACTCGGGCTCGAGTTCAAATGGAATGTAGCCGTAGGTTCTGTAAGGCTCTAAGCCACGCGCATCTTTCATCGCGCTTGACTTCATGGCTTCAAAAAACACTGCGACTTCCTTTTTGCTCAAAAAGCCTTTGGCAATAGCTTCAGCAATGACAACAACAGCGTGATAGCCAATCATTGTGTAAGTTTCGTTAGAGACAAGGGACCACACTGGTAGCTCTCCAAATTCTTTGTATTGTGCAAGAAAGGAGTAAAGAAAATCGCGTACGCGTTCAGGGAAGACGAGTGTAGCCAGTGTATGCCATGCGCGAAATGTATCCCACAGTGAAAAGACCGTGTAGTTTGTGAAGCCTGTTGCGCTGTGAATGCGCTTGTCTTTTGGCTCTGAGCCACGGTAACGACCATCTAAATCTTGATAGTGCATTGGGGAGAGCATGGTGTGATAGAGTGCGGTGTAGAAGACGGTTTTCTCTTCTTCTGATGCATCTGTGATGACAATGCGACGCAGTTGCTCTTCCCACACTTGTTCAGTTGCGCGTCTGATGCGCTCAAACTCCCAGTGCTGAATTTCTTGACGCAAATTTTCCAAGGCACCTTCTTCACTTACAAAGGAGAGAGCTACCTTGACGAGAATTTTTTCGCTGTGCTCAGTTTTGAACGAGAGCCACGCTCTGGCTTTCGGACTGCGCAATGTGCGTTGATTTGGAAACAGGCTTGAATCGGTTGCGACACCTATAGATTCTGGCTGCTTAGAGATTGCCATAGCAAAATAGACCAGCTGATCTGCCGCCCAGCCAGAGGAACGTCGGTAGCCAGTGAGGAGCGTGTCGCTGCGAAAAGCAAGTTGTGCATCGGTGCACTCATCCCAGCCAATGCCATGATGAAGGTTTAGGATGATGTGCGCACTGTCTGTCTTTGGAAACGTGTAGCGATGCATGCCTGCGTGTGTCGTAGCTGTTAGTTCAGCGTCAACCTCGTAAGTGTGCAGATAGACGCGGTAGTAGCCCGGCGAGGCATGCTCATCATGATGAGAGAAGTATGAGCCATAGCCTTGTTGCCAAGTCTGGCGCGTTGCAGGTGTGAGTTTAAGTGCACCAACCGTTGGCATGAGCAGAATATCGCCAAGCTCGCCGATGCCTGTCCCAGAGAGATGGAGATGACTGAACCCGATGATGAGAGAGTCCGAATAGTGATAGCCTGAGCACCAGTCCCAACCAGCGTTGAACTGATCGGGGCTAAGTTGTATCATGCCAAATGGGGACGCTGCCCCGGGAAAGGTGTGTCCATGTCCGCCTGTGCCAATCATGGGATTGACATAGTGCGTGAGTGGTTGTGACCAGAGTGGTTGTCCCTGCATCATCAGTGCAAGGTACAGTACAGCATAGCGACCTAACATTTCATCTGTTGCAGTTGGAGTAGCGTATACTCTCAGCCGAGCATACTAAGCAATAAAAAACGCTCCGCTCGAGCTCAACTCGTCAAGCGGAGCGTACAATAATGGAGCAAAAGAACTTACTTCAAGAGCATCATTTTTCTTGTCTCGACAAATGTGCCGGCTTGTAAGCGATAGAAATACACGCCTGAGGCAAGGTTTGTCGCATTGAACTGCACAATATAGTTGCCGGCATTCTGTCGTTCATTGACCAGCGTAGCGACTTCTCTGCCCAGCAAGTCATAGACCTTCAGTGTTACCGTCTGTGCAGAGGGCAGTGTGTAGCTGATATTAGTTGTCGGGTTAAATGGATTGGGATAGTTCTGTGCCAGCTTGAACTCGGTTGGTCTGCCGCCCAAGTTGACGGGTGTGTTGAGCAAACCTGCAACAGGGTTACGGTCGAGTTTTGTGCCGATACCGAATTGCCCGAGCTCATCGCGCGAGAGATTAAAGGCTTTCAGGAAATTGCCACTGCGGTAGGTGCTCAGCGCAATCCACGGTGAAGTGGCATTGGCACGGCGCGCAATATAGAGGTTTTGTGGGCGCAGGATGTTGGTTAAGCCAGCAACATCGAGGCTAATATCAAAGCGTGCGCGTGGTCCCAGTCCTGTTTGCGTAATCGTCCAAATTCTGCCGGGAATCACGACATGTGGTGCTGGGTCACCATCGTTGATGCGGTAGGCATTGTTGTAGCCTACGGTGTCAATCACGCCAGTGCCCAACCGAATGGTATCGACGGTTGCAATTGTACCGCGTGATGCGGTCAGACTCCCTGCTGTCGAGTCATTACGCACAACTTCAATGAATGCCCCTGTGTTGCCCAGCACATAGTAGCCTTCGCCTGCCTCACGTGCTGCCACAGTAGGATTAGCACTGAATGCTTTTGCAATCAGCGGGAAAGGACTTTCATCAGCCACAATACGGCGAATAAAAATTTCGCCTCTAAACCTTGGTGCACTTGTCGTATAGACTGGCACAAAGTCGCCACCTTGAAAGTCTGGACCACGGTTTCCGACCACGCGCACCGTGCGGTCAGGATCATCGAGTGCATGACGGAATGTCATGCCATAAATCAGTCCGGGATTGACCGTGATAATCATCTGGTCAATGCGTGTGCTATCGACCGTATAGGCAGCATTGGCGCCAAAGCCAAAGACACTTCCATAGTCCAGACCACGAAATTCATTGGTGAAATCAAAGATATATTCGTGATACTTGCCATCTGCAATGAGCGTTGCTTGACGCATGATTTCATTGCTGAAGCGTCGTCCGCCATTTGTTGCGCGGCGCTGACGCAGCGTATCGTTGCCAATGATGTATGGTGGCAGAGAGGCATCACGCAGTTGAATTTGCAGCGTTGGAGCAATATCGCGGTTGAAGGCGTTGAGGTTCTCGGTTGTTGTGCGCGCAAAGACATGTAGCACTTTGGCGCGGCTTAGGTTGATAGGTGTGGTATCGGTCGCTGAGGATTTGAAAGTCTTCCAGAACACATCGCCACCGCCGCCGAGTGTATCACGTGCACCGCCGGGCAAGGGACGTAAGCCTTGTGGTAAGCCATTGACACCAATGTTGCCCGAGACTCCAACGCGCAGTGCGGACTGTCCTTGATCGGTTACCCAACTCAAAGTATAGCGGTCGCGCGTGGTTACGCCTCCGACGGGAAAGCCTACAGCCCAACCGTTGCGCGCCGTATCGGTTACGGTAAAATCATCAACTAGCAGATTTGCACGTGCTACATTGCTGGGTACAGCAATACCGAATTTTAGACTTAGGTAGCGCTCCACTTGGTCAATTTCTGCTGCCGAGAGCGCGCGGTTGTAGAGAATAACTTCAGCAATATCGTTCTGACCTGCTCCTGTGCCGTTGAGCACTGTTCCAAGCCGCAGTCGTGTGCCACTGCCGCCGGCGTTGGTTACCGTGCCAGAGTAGGTTGCAATCGCAAATTGCCCTTGTGTGAGCGCCAGAGTAGTGCTGCCGTTGCGACGCAGCGTTGCAGGCGCAGCGCCTGTTGGTGCTGCTGCAAGTGTTCGATTTCCCCCAGAAGCGGCAAGTAAGGCAAAGCCTGTCGCACTTGCTGCTGTATCCGCCGTTGCCGCAATTACGGCTTCACGGCTTGCCGCACCAATTGTCGCACGCTGGTTAGCAAAGACCGCAAAGGCTGTAATTGCGCCGCTGGTTGGCAGTGCCACGCCCATCGTATCATCGGTACCATCAAAGCGCAATGCTGCATAATTGTTGATTGCACTGGTCACTAAGGTTGGGCGCGCGCCGCCGCTCGAGACTGCGTTTCGGCGATTGCCTGACGCATCAAGCCAGAAACTTACAGCATCTCCACGGTTGAAGCCCGAGTTAGAAAGTTCATCGGCACGTAGCCACAACTGTACCCCTGCAGCTGGAATCTGTGTAATCGGTCCAGCATTGAAGAGAGGAATAAGCGGAATATTGTAGCGCGTGCTAAGGTAGTTCTCAACTTGAGCGCGTTCCTCATTGCTGAGTCGTCGGTTGTAGACCAGAATTTCAGCAATGTCGTTGCGTCCCGCTCGCGTGGAATCGCGGTTCGCTCCAATTACAAATGGGAATCCGCTACCGCCTGTATTCTGCAAATCAAATCCCTCGTAGGTAATAATTGTAAACTCACCTAAGTTGAGTATCGGCGCTACAGCAAATCCATTGCGGCGAATTGCAAATCCTCCGTCAGCGCCAGCCCCGCTGCCGCCTTCACGGCGTATTTCACGATTGTTTCGATTTGCAAATGTGTTGTAACTCGAAAAGCCAAATCCTCTGGCAGGAAAATCGTTCTTGGTTGCCATCACCATATCGACAGCATCACCTGATGCCAGCAGCGGCTCACGTTGATGCGCCAACACCACAAACGCTGTCACCGTTGCCCCCGTCGAATCATTGACCACCATCAATGGCTGATCCTTGGTCAGACCGCCATTACCTGTAAAGCGCACCGCTGGCAACCCATTGATAGCATTTGCGCGAAACTGCGGACGAAATATGCCTGTTGATGTGGCAGGACGACTATTGCCAGAGTTGTCGGGCCAAGTCCCAACAGGCTGACCGTCGCTGACGCCAGTAATATCACTTGCGCGTAGCCAGAACCGTAGCCCACTGGTTGGCACAGTAGTCTGTGCCCATGCTGCAGCGCCTGACATCAATATGTAGAGCAGCAAGAGTAGAGTTCTTTTTCTCATTGTTCTCATTGTCACTGTAGGATAATTGTTTAGCAAAACATAGAACGGTTGTAATGTGAGTTCCTCGATGCGCTTGTTTTCTAGGTGCTGCCTTCACACCTGCGCTTGATTTATGCACTTTTGCATGACAATTTAATCGTTTCAATTAAGATACAGAAAGAAAGTAGAAAAATCCAAATGCTCTCGTAGCAGCGAGCAACTTCTCAAAACCTTCGGGCTCTGTACCTCGCCAATACCTTCTGTGCTGTGGACAGATTAGCAGTCTTTGAGACTGGACGCACCACAGTTTGCAGCTTGGTGCAGTGGGGGATTTCGGAGCACTAAGCTGTCAACCAGCACTGCACTTGAAGAGAAGCACAAACTTCATTTAGACACTGAACCGACAATTTCTTCATCTCGTTTTGTTTTCAAGTTACTTTACCAATGCTCTAGTCAATGCGTCTTACTTTTCTCGCTAATATACCCTTTGCATTCTGTCCAACTTCGTACTCTACTATGTCATACTTCTCAATTTCATCAAAGTCAGTTGGTATAATGCGATCTCTAAAAAATACTATCATTTCGTGTTCTGGATTATCAATCCCAATAAGGTTGCCAATCCCTCTCTCTTTGTCTATGAACATTACTTTTCCTCTCAACTTATTTGTTGTAAATTTAGTCGTTTCAGGTGTAGGAATTACTCCATATCTAGGCATTTCAGAAACTACAATAGCAGTCTCATCGCCAGAGTGTGTTTTGATAGATCCGCCTTCCTTATCGTCCTCTATTGGTTCAATGAATATGTTATCAATTAACGGCGATCGTCTTTCTTTTGTCAGCTTGCACGCTTCAAACATATTTAACTCATAAGTTGCTTCATTTATGATGCTCGCATTCGTTCTTATTGGCTTTTCATTGCTTGATACTGGAAAATCAATGTCCCACCACAACAATAAAACTCGCGTACCGATTGTATTTAGTTTTCTGATTAACGGGAGGTAATCACCGTCACCTGTGATTAGTACAACCACACTCAACTTTTTTAATAGAGCCAGCTCAAACGCTTCAAGTGCAAGCCAAACATCTATACCTTTCTCGAATGTCGTATACCTACTTTTGACGATTGGCAAATAGTGTGTTACGATATTGGCATACATCAGTGCATCATCAAAAAGGCGGTCATTGAAAAGCTGCTCTTCTCCTCTCGTTGCAGCATCATGTGCGCTAAATCTTCCACGAAAATAATGTGCATCAACTATCTGAACAAAATTCCTATCAGGTACCTTTTCGAACTCCTTGACTTTTTCGCGTATGAATTCGTGTAGTCCTTTAAAGCTAATTCTTGCACGTCTTTCATCATAGTATCTGTAATAATGACTAACTTTGGCGAAATAACCGCCATCATAGAAGACACCGACTTTTAAAAGTTTGCTGTCGAGACTTAAAGTTTCCATATTATGTTTGTTTTCATTTAAAGAACAAATTATCATAACTTATTGCAATTAACGTTTTGCAACTGTGAAACTGTTATACGAAGCACTACACCCGCCATTACGCCAACGCTGTTGGAGGCTGAAATACCTTCACTATTCCTATTGACGATTGCCGCTGTTTTGTTTCCTGACATTTGTCTTTCGCATTGTGATTTTTTACATGTGCTTATACCTGTTTATTTATTCAACCACTGAAAGTTCTTTTATTAAGTTAACTATTTTGTCATTGCTAAATTGTGTTCTGAAATGAATCTTCACCTTTCCGTCAAAGAATTTTTCAGCGTGTTTAATTTTTAATTTTTCTTCCTCATTTAAACCAGTTTCGTTGGGGTAATTTTTACATTCTACAACAAAATGCAATGTTTGCTCACCTGTTAATTTTTTAACTACATAAGCAAAGTCAGGTGAATAGGACTTACCCCCTGCAACGGGAATTTTAATAGAGTTTTTCGGAATTTTTGTAAATACTATCACTTCTTCAATGTTTGTTTGGATATTTGATTTCTCCAAATCAGAATCATAATACAATTTATCAAACAGATAAGAATCTGCAACTTTTTCGTCTGAAAACAAAACACCAACATCTGTAGCAGAGATTTCTTTCAGCACATTTCCGTTTTCATCGGTGAGCTTAGTTGGGTGAATGCAGTTAGAAACTTTTTTATATTCAATGGAATACTTGTCAAAGGCATTTTTCATCAGAAAAAAGTCAAAATCTTGTTTAATTATTCTCAAAGTTGCTGGATTAAGATATTTATTGATGTCTATTTGTGCATCAATGATGGATTGATGAATTGTTTTGAGGTTTATGTTCAGCATTTTTGAAAGTTCTTTCAAAAAGTCGCTGTATTTCATAGTAGAAATAGTTGCCATCTTTCGGTTATTGGCAGATTCAGATTCCTTGACAACGGCTTTGTTATCCTCTATTTCAACTTTTGAAATTCTCTCGTTAATTGTTTCTGATGTTAAACTGTCTTTACATGCTTTCAAAAACTCTGTAAACAAAGTTTTGAAATTGGCTTCATTTTCAAACCCATACTCAAGAATTACTTTTTCATTCAGTTTTTCCCAAAGGTCTTTTAACTCTTGATATTTATCCGTTCTAACAACAACTTTCCTTTTCTCGTCGGTTGCTTTACGAACCTTGTTAGAATTAACGCCTTCAAAAATTTTGGGATAGTTTCGTTTGATGTAATCAAAACCTCCATCTAAAAATTTATGCGATGCTTTAATTACTTTTTCATCTACAAGTTTATCTATCAAATCATCTTCATTGATTTGATATACTTCGCATATTTTCTTAATCATTTGTTCAGAGAGTTTCTCCGGCACTTGTTCAATAGATATTGCTCCCGATTTTTCATTGATTTCATTTACCAGTTTATCTACAAAGTCGCTTTCGGTAAAATCTACAAAGTAGTTCAAATAAAAGGTCTCGTCTTTTACACGATTGCCATATTCATTGACGGGTAAACGCAAACCACGCCCCACTTCTTGCAACTTTGAAATTTCACTGCCACTACTTCGCAGTTTGCAAATTTGAAATACGTTTGGATTGTCCCAACCTTCACGCAAGGTCCATTTTGAAAAAATAAAGCGTCTTGGATTATCCAAATCTAGCAAGGCTTGTTTGTCGTGCAGAATTTCGTTGATTTCCTTTTCAATTAGTTCGTCTTTTTCGCTGTTGTCTTTTGAAAAATAACCACCGTGTGTGGCTGAAAGGTCAATCCATGTTTTTTCAAGATAGGCTTTGTAAAAAGCATCGGTTTCTGTTTTTAGTAATTCTTCAATTTCTGCTTTAATGTATTGCTCAAGTGTTTTGCGAATGTATCCTTCTTTGTTTCGATATTCTTCAATATTATCAATGAAGAAAAGCGTAAGGGGTTTTATCTTTACTTCCCTTGTCAATAGTTGTTTTTCTATTTCAAAATGGTTTTTAATTGCTTTTTGAATCATGATTTCCTGCAACTTTTGGGCATAAGAATACGGGTTGATTTTATCGCCCTTTTTCATTTCTAAACCGTTAGATAAAACAACCGTGCTTTTATTGAGATTTTCAATCGTTAAGTCGGTCATTTCAGGGTGAACTTTTGCAAGGCTTTCTTTTTTGGCTACGGTTATTGTTTTTCGTTTTTCATTTTCTATCAATTCAAAAGTAGCTTCGTTTCCGTTAGAGTCAATGAACTTTACAATGGCATTTTTTTTACTTTCAAATTCTGTAATGTGTCCGATAACACCTTTTACTAAATTCCTATTGAATGCATCAACGGCAGTAAGTTGGTAGATTAAATTATGATAATCTTTTACATAAGTAGTTATTTGTTTATTGGTCAGTGGGTCTTTTTGTTTTATTTCTTTATCGGGAAAAGTAGCTCCATAACGCAATATAAACTGCGGCTTCATTTTTTGAATGTTCTCCCAAGTCTTTTTATCCTGCCCGAATTTGTGCGGTTCATCAATAATCATAAAAGGTTTAACGGCAACAATGGCATCAAAAGGAACGGTGTATTTGTCAAACAAACTTTTGTCAAAGCTCTTTTGCATGGTTTCAGAATTAATCATACCAGCATTGATAATCATTACCTGAATGCTATCTTTCTCAAAATTTCCTGCATTGACAAAACTGCTCACCGCCGGGGGTAAGTAAGATTTTTTATTTTTATTGCTTTTTAGGCTTTCTACTATGTGCAAATGAAGTATTTTGCCATATTGTTCTTTGAAATGCTCACGACAACTATCGGATTTCAAAAAGTTAATGGTTCCAGCTTTGATAGATAAAGTAGGAACAACAACGATGAATTTGAAAATACCATAGCGTTTATTGAGTTCAAAAATAGTTTTGGTATAAGTGTAGGTTTTACCTGTACCTGTTTCCATCATAATGTCAATGATGTTGTTTTTTTTGAACGACTCTTGAATCGCATTATCGTATTGAATTCGCTCACTGTTTTTCTTGTACTGAATATCACGTTCCCAAGAAAATTCAGGGTTGATATAATTTTTATCTACACCTGTTGGCTGAATAAGGTTGATATTTTCAAACACCGCCACAGTGCTTTCTACTGCCTGTTTTTGATGCGGCAGGTCTTTTTCAAAATTAAAACCTTTCATCTTCTTTTGAGTTTAAAAGCAATTTTACAATGCCAATCATTTTTTCTTTATCAGTGGGGTTTGATTCGGCTACCAATAAGGTGAGCGTCGTCAAAGCTTGGGGGCTCACTTTATCTTTAAAATCATATCCTGCTTTGTGCAACAACCACACAAAACTAAATGCCCCACAGCGTTTGTTGCCATCGTTAAACGGATGATTTTTTACAATGAAATAAAGCAAATGTGCGGCTTTATCTTCAAGGGTTGGATAGGCATCTTCGCCAAATACCGATTGGAAAACATTACCAAAAATACCTTCTAATGCTCCTTTATTTTTTTCTTGTGCAAAAAGTTCGGTGGCTTCGCCTTTTTTGATGAGTTCGGCTTTGAGTTGCTGTATGTCTTTGTATAATTCTTGGGCAGAGGTTTTTATCTCTTTTAGCGTGCCTTGAACGGGAAATGCGTTTTTATCGTAACTATCTAATGAGAAAAAAGTGTGAGAGAAATTTTGAATGAGTGCTATTACATCTTTGGCTTCTATTTGTGCGTTGTTTTGAGTTAGTAGTTTGAGGTCTTCTAAAGTTTGAAGAAAGTGTGTCTTGTTTTGTTCAAGTACTTTTGCATTGATGGTATAACCTTGAAGAATATGCTGTTTTAAGACTTGCGTAGCCCATTGACGAAATTTAGTAGCCACTTTTGAATTGACGCGATAACCAACGGAAAGTATTAAATCTAAATTGTAATAGGCTACATTTTTAACCTGTTGTTTTCCTTCAATAGCACCGTGTTTATGGGTTGTTGCAAAAAATGCAACAACCACTTCCCTGTTTAATTCTCCCTCTGCGAAGATATTTTTAATGTGTCGGGAAATTACAGATTTATCACGCCCAAAAAGACGCGATATTTGTTCTAAATTAGCCCAAATGGTGTCGTAAGTGGCATCTGGCTTTACCTCAATGGCACCATTTTCAGTTTGATAGATAAGTAAGTTGTTGGCTGAATCCATTTTAATACCTTATGATAAAGTCAATATCGCTTTTTTTCTTGTTGTTGTAGTGTTTTACGTTTTCGGCAAGTTCACGTAAGCGGGCACTTTCAAAAAGATAGCCAAAGGCAATGATGGTTTTAGGCTCAAAGTGTTTGTCGTTATCTATTTTTTCTAACAGTGATTTTAGATGTTCGGTAGTAAAGCCCTTGTGCATCAGAAACAATTAGCCACTGCCATAATAAGCGGTGTAACCGCCTAAATCAACACTTTCTAACTCTTGCGTTAAAGCAATGCTGTCGTAGGTTTTCCAAGTGGTGAGCAGGGCTTTGAGGTCGTCTTCAGTAAGTTTTCCTTCATCAAAAAGGGTTTGCGAATTATCAAATTCTTCGGCTTCAAAATAGAAGTCTTCGGGAATTGGGGTGGTTTCAAAAATTTTGAAGGTATTTTGCTTTTTCAAGCGTTCTAATTTTTCTATTTCGGCTTGGGTTTCTTCGGTAGGTATTTCGCCTTTTAACTTGTTTATTTTTTCGTCTAAACCTTCATTGATTTTTTTGGCGGCACGCAATAAACGCTCTTTGGTAATTTCAAAAATGGTAGGTTCGGCTTGGAATTCATTTTTTACAAAATCATAAGCGGTTTTGTTTTTCTTTTCATCAATGGGTTCGGGCAGTTGGACGAGTATAAATTTTCGGTTGCCGCCATCTTCGGCATTGAGTTGCATTACGGCATCGCCCGTAGTGCCACTGCCTGCGAAAAAGTCGAGGATGAGGTCATCAGTGTTTTGTAGCCAATAAATAATTCTTTTTATAATTTCTGTATTTTTTGGATTTTCAAAAAATAAAAGTTCTAATTTTTCTAAATCAAATGTACCGTTTGTATATAAATCCGTCCATAAATTATTCCCATATTTTTTTGAAGTTGGTGAAACATAATGTTCAGGTGTTCCATTATTTGAAAGTCTTAATAAATCTATGTTTTCTTTTTGGTTTAAATACCAATTGTCAATTTGTTTTTGTGATGGATTATCACCTATTTCAGAAATCATTTTATTATAATTTTCTATAGCCTTTAAACTTCTTTCTTTAGACCATCTCCATTGTCCTGTTTTAGGAGTAATTCCAAAAAGTTCATATCTCATAGTAGGTCTATCTGTACCACGCCAATGATTATTCCATGTACCTTCTCTAGTCTCATCTAAACTAAAATAAAAATGAGGGAGTTTATAATTTGAATTTTTTGTATACATCAAAATATATTCGAATGCATTACCTAATTTATCAATATTTTCAAATTGAGCTTGAACACTTTTGGTACCTCTTTTGATAACAATGCTATTTCTAAAATTCTCCTCCCCAAAAATTTCGTCCATTAGCAAACGCAGTTGGGCTACTTCGTTGTCGTCAATAGAAACAAAGATAACGCCATCATCTCGCAGGAGTTGTTTGGCTATGTATAGGCGTGGATACATAAAAGTAAGCCAAGCACTGTGGCTGTTGCTTTTGCTGTTGGTAAAATCTAAGATGCGTTTGGCACGCTCTTCGTCAATACCAATCAAGTTTTGCAGTTCTTTTACAGTGTATTTGCGGTCATCATTATACACAAAGCCATCGCTACCGGTGTTGTAGGGTGGGTCTATGTAAATCATTTTTACTTTTTCATAGTAGGCGTTGGCAAGGTGTTTTAGTACTTCTAAATTATCGCCTTTTATGAGTAAGTTTTCAGCGTGAGCATTTTCGGGTTTGCTGTTGTGCGTTTCATCGGGGCGTAAAAGCGTGGTAGCGGGGTCGGTGGCTAAAAGGCGTGCATAACTTTTGCCCAGCCAATCTAAGCCGTAACTTTCTTTTTCGGTAGTAAGTTCTATATTTTGGGTTTGGAGCTGTTGCTGAAATTTTACAACATCAAATTTTCCATCTTTATCAAAACAATGCGGAAAATGTTTTTTTAGTGCTTCCCAATCTTTGTTAGGCGCTTTGATATTCGTAGTTATTTTTTGCTTTATAATCATATTTCTTTCGCTTTTTATTTTTTATTATATTTCAACTTCAAGACTTCATCGGCACTTTTCAAAAAAATATCTTTACTAAGTCCCTTTCTTCCACATCTGTGCGCCGCTCGCCTTGCAAAAACGACCGTTCACCTGAAAAAAGTTCATCTGCAAGTCTTAATAAAGTTCTCTTCTCAGTAGGCGCGTTCAGTGTGGAGTTTCAACCATCATGGTTTGCCGCTTGTCGCAGTTGGCGGATTCCGAGTCGCTTCGCTGTCAACCTACACAAAAGTTTAATTACTTTCATCTAAGTCGCAAGAAATTCATGATTACCTATCTTTCTGAATACAAATTATATTTCAATCCCAGATAACCAAAAATTCCCTCTCCAATTATTTTTCCAGCAAGATATCCTTTTGTCTTAAATCCTATTTGTCCTATCACGTCCAACCTGTCAAAAATGTTAAATCCAAAGTTAGAAGTTAATGCAAGCCCATTTCCATAATAATCTTGAGACCATAAATCAATCTGAGGAGTAAGAACGAATTTCTCAAATATATGGATATCAGGAGCAGTTATACCAAGCCCATAATTTCTAAAAGGAAATCCATATTTAAGATATACATTAAATATATGTTTTCCCGTTTTCAGATAGTTATAAAAGTAGAGTTCGGCACCTAATACAGATGCATTAAACAGAGTTCCATACGACCAAGCGAAAGTTTCACTTCCCAACCAAAATGGGTTCTGTCCTTCAAGTTGATTGCCAAAAAACGCCACAACTTGTTTGTAAAAATTAATATCTACCAAATTCCAGAGAACTGAAAGCACTCCCGCATAATTGTAAAAGTTAACAAGGTCTTCGTTGACAGTACCATCAGAGTTGAAAACCTCTCTTCCACCTTTTTCCCAAACAAGTTTCGTGAAATTTACTGGGTCACCTTCTTCTAACTCCCAAGTTCTTCGGTCCTTTGGGTTTTGAAAAGCAAATAAATAAGTGTAAAGGCTGTATGTAATTCTATTCCCAAATGCTATCCCATATTCGTCGTTCCACAAGCCATTATATCTAAAAAAATCAGATTGAATGTCGCGAGAAATCACGAAGTTTGCTTCAAATCCGCCATTTACTGCTAGAATTTTATCTTCAAAAGTAGCATTATTAGGCAGTTCAAGATTGCTTATTATTCCGGGAAATTGCATCCTCACAAAAGAAAATGTGCCACCAACCTGATTTGTTCTTAACACATGACCGAACTCATGGGGCCAGAGTAGAGAAAACCACTTCCCCAAAAAAATCCACGTGAAACTTGTAATGTTTCTAACTATCTCATTCTTTATATGTGGTTCTAATAACTTGTGATAAACATCACTATACATCTTAAGCCCTGTTCTGATATTCTCTGTGCTATTCAAAACATCATATTTTATTGCGTAGAGAAGTGAATACGCTCTGTGATAAGTCTTTTCTCCATTCAATGTTGAATCTGTTGTCTGTGAGAAGCAAACTTCAGAAAACAAAATCAAATAGAGCGCAATAAAAGCTTTCAACAAATCAAACGTTACACACTTGTCTCTCATAATGTCTTTCCTCCAAACCTATAAGGTTTTTGAGAACTTCATAGGTTTTGTCGTTTTTATCGCTATTGGTGATGTAATAATGATGGCTATCTTTTATTTCTTTTTTGATTTTTTCGCCTGCTCTTTTCAGACGTTCTATGGTTATGCTGGAAACAAATGGGGGTAAGTTGTTCTCTTTACAAAACTTGTAAGTAGTCTTGTATTCTTTTATGGGTTCATCAATTTGCACTAAAATAAACCTGCAATTGCCGCCATCTTCGGCATTGAGTTGCATCATGGCATCGCTCGTAGTGGCGCTGCCTGCGAAAAAGTCGAGGATAATTACGCTTTTACCTTCATTTACTTTAATTAGATTTATTAGATGTTTTATCAGTTCAACTGGCTTTGGATTGCTGAAAATTCCTTTACGAGTTTCAAAAAGCTCATTAAATCTCTTTTTTCCTGAAGCATTTGTAAATTGGTCAAACCAAGCTTTTTCAACTTTGTAAATTTCTCCGCTATCGCCTTTTATGAGCAAGTTTTCAGAATTAGAGTTTTCAGGTTTGCTGTTGTGCGTTTCATCGGGGCGTAAAAGCGTGGTAGCGGGGTCGGTGGCTAAAAGGCGTGCATAACTTTTGCCCAGCCAATCTAAGCCGTAACTTTCTTTTTCGGTAGTAAGTTCTATATTTTGGGTTTGGAGCTGTTGCTGAAATTTTACAACATCAAATTTTCCGTCTTTATCAAAACAATGCGGAAAATGTTTTTTTAGTGCTTCCCAATCTTTGTTAGGCGCTTTGATATTCGTAGTTATTTTTTGCTTTATAATCATATTTCTTTCGCTTTTTATTTTGTATTATATTTCAACTTCAAGACTTCATCGGCACTTTTCAAAAAAATATCTTTACTAAGTCCCTTTCTTCCACATCTGTGCGCCGCTCGCCTTGCAAAAACGACCGTTCACCTGAAAAAAGTTCATCTGCAAGTCTTAATAAAGTTCTCTTCTCAGTAGATAGGCGCGTTCAGTGTGGAGTTTCAAGATTAGCTCGCCGAAAAGTGAATTTGCCCACGCAAACCATGCGCGCGTAAATCTTTTCGCATCATCTTTATGAAATGCCTCATGCATAAAGCCTGTGCCGGCATGCGTTGTTTTTAATAGCCGGAGTTGCTTTATGATTTCATCATCGCTCGTTGCAGTAAGCGCTACCGCAATGATGCCCAAATGCCAAATCATTTCCCATCCTGCATGCGGTCCGCCATAACCTTCGCCTGCTTTGCCCTTGAAGTAATACATGTTATCCTCTGAAAGAATAAATCGGCGCGTGTTCAGATAAGTTGGCTCATTGGCTTTGAGACATCCTAAATACGGCAGCGAAATTAATGAAGGTAAATTGCCATCGTCCATAAAGTAATAATTGCCATAACCATCGATTTCAAATGCATAGCAGGGTCCATAGTGCAAATGCTCTCGCTTTGCGTATTGCTCCAAAGCATGCTCAAGTTCATCGGCAAAGGTGCGACAGTTTCTTGCAAAGGCAGGGTTATTTAATTCAGCTTCTGCCATCTCAGCAAGTTGCCGCAGCGACACCATAGCAAAGAAGTTTGATGCAATCAGAAACGGGAAAAGACACGCATCATCTGAGGGGCGAAATGTTGAGTGAATTAGCCCTATTTTTCGTGTTGGCAAGCCAAGTCCATCGTTGGCAACGCAGTCGCCATACCACGCTGCAAACTCTCGCCTAAATCGATATGACCCATCGTTTTGAAGGCGTTGCTGCTCTCGGAAAACTTCATAGATGGTCTTCATAGCAGTTTGCCAACTTTTATCCATAAATGAAGCATCACCTGTTGCTTTCCAATAGAGGGAAGCTAAGCGAATTACATAGCAGAGCGAATCGATTTCCCACTTGCGCTCATGCAGTTCATTGCGCATTGCGGTCTTATCTTGATGCCAGCGCGAAGGCTCACGATTATCATAGTTGAATGCATTGGCATACGGGTCGATCAGCACGCAGCGGGTTTGGCGATTGATTACACCTTTGATAAGATTAGCCAGTTTCTTTTCAGCTTTGCAGAGTGGAATGTAGGGCGTAACCTGTGCGGTCGAATCACGTAGCCACATTGCGGCAATGTCGCCTGTGATGATGAAGGTGTCTAATTTGCCCTCGAGCATGCCGTGATGCTGTACGGTAGTGTCGAGCGTGTTGGGAAAGCAATTTTCAAATAGCCATGCCAGTTCTTTGTCAGCTATGAACTTTTTCATCTCTTCGATTTTCGCCTCAATAGCCTCGCTGCGGAATGTGCGCTTCGCAGGTTCAGGGCGAC
Organism: Candidatus Thermochlorobacter sp.; assembly: GCA_046291735.1. Taxonomy (GTDB): domain Bacteria; phylum Bacteroidota; class Chlorobiia; order Chlorobiales; family Thermochlorobacteraceae; genus Thermochlorobacter. The sequence goes on from JBKBSK010000003.1 coordinate 105,085, forward strand.
AGCTTTTGAATGTTGTCTGACTGTCGATATTTGGTGCCGATAATGCCGCAAAGCCTGAACCTGCAGACCAACCTGCCAAAGCCAGTGATGCGGCTTTCAAGAACTCACGACGAGAGGGCATAACGATATCATGATGTCATCATCAGATTTTGCAGCATGGCAACGATGATTTCTTGTTGCACTTATTTGAGCAGAATCATTTTCTTGGTCTCACTAAATTCTTCGGTTTGCAAGCGGTAGAGATAGACGCCACTTGGTAGCGCCAGCGCCCCTGCTGAAAATTGCACACGATATTCACCTGCTTGTTGACGCGCTTGCACGAGCGTCGCAATTTCGCGCCCAAGCGAGTCATAGACTTTGAGGCTCACGCGACTGGTTTTAGGCAATTGATATGTAATCGTTGTCGTAGGATTGAATGGGTTTGGGTAATTCTGCGACAGCGAAAAGCCAGTGGGCACAGGCGCATCGGTGCGCGACACGCTTAGCAAGCGTCCTGCTTGTTCAGGCAGTGTCAGTCCGAGAAACATCACCCCGTTGCGAAAGAAGACGTTTTCAGGCACAAAGAGAGCATTGTTTGCGTCCCATGTGTGTGTTGCGCGTTCCCAGCGGTCGGGGTTGAACTCGTCAAAGTTTTCGACCCAGCGTAAGGTGAAGTTATTGTCTGTGCCAGCGCTGCCACGTCTTGGTGTAAAGTCATAATAGCGCACATTGTCGTATTGCGGATAGAGCGGCAAAATGCGCGGGTCGAATGGTCCTACCCAATCTGTGTAAATCGGCTGCCAGATGTTCATCATAATTTTTTGTGGGCGCGTGAGCGTCTGAATATGCGGTCCAGTTTGCCTGTAGACTTCGCGCCCGTCAATAAACCATGCAACATACGAGGGTGTCCACTCAAATGCATAATCGTGAAAGGCTTGATGCGGATTGAAATTGACCACCTGCCGATAGGCATGACTGACTTCATTTGCGGTGATGACATTAAACTGTACTTCGTTGCTATAGCGACCGAGAATTTCAATATCGATTTCATTCCATTGCTCACGCCCTCCTGTAAAAGGATGATAAGTGAAAAAGGAACTCAGCACGCCACTGCCTGCAACCGAGCGCATTCGCACTTCAAAGCGACCGTAGGTGAAAGTCTCTTTGGTACGATACTCTGCACCGCGCCAAGGTTTGCCGCTTATGCCAACTGGTGCAAACGGTTCCGAGCCTGTTGCGATGTTATACTTCTGCCCAAGATAGTTCTCGATGTCAATGACTTCACTTTGTGAAAGTGCGCGGTCGTAGAGCAAAATTTCTGCAATATCGTTCGTGCCATATAAGCCTTGCGTTTCACCGACGAAACTGCCCAGTCGCAGGCGGCTTCCTGCCTCTTGTCCATTGACGGTTCCACGATTTGCAATGCCTGCCCCGATGTAGGTTACGACTGCAAACTCATTTTGACCCAGCGTCAGTGGGGCATTGCGACCGTTTTTTCGCAGTCGCACAGTTGCACCTTGCCCCGGCGCTTCTGCGGTTATTTCTTGCGCGCTTGTGCTAACAAAACCATTGTAAGTTGAAAGTCCAAAGCCTGTAAATTGATTGGGGTCGCCGCTGGTCTTCGAGGCTAGCAAGACATCGACGGCTTCACGCACAAGCAGTGCACGACGATTAGCAGCTACTACGATTGCAGTTACAGCACTGCCTGTTTGTAGCGCAATGGTCATTGCTGTGCCCGTATTGTTAAAGCCTGTTGTACCTGAAAAGCGCACCACAGGGCGTCCATTCAGTTGATTTTGCAAAAACATGGGTCGTGCTGTGCCCGAGCTGGTCGCATGGTGTGCATTGCCGGATGCATCTTGCCAGAGTGAGACCGATTCACCATTTGCAAGACGCAAGTCCTCGGCTTTTAGCCAGAGTCTCAAGCCTGTAGTCGGCACTTGCGCATAAAGGGCTTGAGCAAGGACAGTTGTCAGCAGCAGCGGGAAGAGTTTTTTTATCATGCGAATCGTCTATTTATGTTTTGAGCCCAGAAAGCCGTAGTAGGCGATGTAAGCATAGCAGAGTGCCGGCAAAAGAAATGCGGCTTGCAATCCTACCGCATCGGCTAATGCACCCATGGCAACAGGCAACAGTGCACCACCCACAATTGCCATAATGAGCAAGCTCGAGCCTGCGTTTGTAAGTTTGCCCAAGCCATCAATGCCGAGTGTGAAAATGGTGGGGAACATAATCGAGTTGAAGAGTCCAACCGACAAAATCAGCCACATGGAGACTGCCCCGGAGAAGAGCAGTGCTAGCACGATAAGTGTGGCTGCCACGATTGCGAAAATGCCCAGCAGCGTACCCGGCTTAATGCGCACCAGCAAGGCAGATCCGATGAAGCGTCCTACCATTGCGCCGCCCCAGTAATAGGAGACAAAATTTGCTGCGTCAGATTCTTTTAAGCCTTGAATACTTGGCAGTCCGAGAAAGTTTACCAGAAAGCTGCCGATAGAGACTTCTGCACCGACGTAGAGAAAAATGCCGAGCGCGCCGAAAGCGAGTTGTTTTTGTTTTAGGGCTTCACCAAAGGCACTTTCTTTTTCTTCATCGCCTTCAACTGTTGGAATGACGGGCAAATTGAAGAGTGCAATGATGCCTGCCAGTGCAAAGAGTGCTAATGCAAGACCGAGGTACGGACCTTGCACGGATGCGGCTTCAGTGAGTTTGTAGAGTTGCACGGCTTCGGGTGTCATGGTACGCAGTTCTTCTGCAGTTTTCAGTGAGCCGCTCAAAATCAATAAGCCGCCAAATGCAGGGGCAATCGTTGTGCCCAGTGAATTAAAGGCTTGTGCTAAGTTCAAGCGGCTTGATGCAGTTTCGGGTCTGCCGAGCACGGCTACATAAGGGTTTGCTGCCACTTGCAAGAGCGTGATGCCAGACGCCAACACAAAGAGAGCGGTCAGAAAAAGTGGATAGGAAAAGAATGCGGCAGAGGGATAGAACAATAACGCGCCGATGCCGGCTGTGCTGAGCCCAATCACAATGCCGCGCTTGTAGCCGACCTTTGCAATCACTTTCCCTGATGGTAGCGACATAATAAAATACGCCGAGAAAAAAGTAAACTGAATTAGTGCTGCTTGCGCATAGCTTAGCTCAAAGATGGCTTTAAGATGTGGAATGAGAATATCGTTGAGGCAGGTCAGAAATCCCCACATAAAAAAGAGCATGGTTACAACCGCAAAGGCTGGGGTGTAGTTAGGGCGTGTTTCAGCGGCGCTTACCACTGATGAACGTTGAACATTAGGTGATGCCATAACCGAGTGTGTTAGTCATTGTCATTACTTGAGTTCCGTAAGAATTTTCTTTTTTGTCGTCATTGGCTTGCGCTCAAAATTGCAATGCGAGCGAAAACCACTGCGGCGGGTTCAGTTTGCCGAAGGTTTGAAAAGTGTAATCAAAAGCGAAATTGAACCCTGCAAAGCCATATTTGAGCCCGACACCAAAGGCAAGCCCCATTTCGGAGTCGGAGAGCAACAGTGTATTGTAGCCAGCACGCAAAAAAATCAGGTTGCGCCATACATACTCTGCTCCGATATTGAGATAGGAGTAGTTGTCGTTAGGCGCCACGCCATCCAGCGCCAGTACCACGAGATGATCTTTGTCTTTGTAGGCTTGCAAGGCAAGCCCGATTTTGAAGACGAGCGGCAGGTTCCAGTTGTCGGTTGCCAGTCGTGCTGGAATGCCGTTATTTTCGCCTGCGGCTCCTGTACCTGTTGAAGCTGTTACCAGTAGCGCATTGCCAGTCATGTTCATCTGCGTGCCGAAGTTATACATTGTCGCAGCAAGTCGTAGAAAGTCCGTTATATCGAAGAGAATGCCTAAATCTAATGCCAGACCTGTTGCCGATGCGGTCCAGATTGACTGGCTGATAAATTTTGCACTGCCGCCGACCGAGAATCTTTCAGTCAGTGAGGTTGCATAGCTGAGTTGAATAGCCACGTCATTGACCGAGAAAAAATCTCCGGTGCCATCGGGCTGCAGTTCGGTGGTGCGCTCGATATCGCCGGATGCTAGCCATGTGGCTGCGGCGCCAAATGTGCCGATGTTTGGCAGGTTGTATGTCAGTCCTGCCCAGTTTATTGTCGTGCCCACAAGCCAGCGTGAGTGCACGGCGCCCAGCTGCACGCCTGTGTTGCGAGCAATACCTGCTGGATTCCAGTACAGCGAAGTCACATCTGGAGACACTGCAATGTGTGCGCTGCCCATGGCAATGGCTCGCGCGCCAATTCCGATGCCCAGAAATTGTGCAGCTGTGGTTGCCACACGCGATTGTGCTGCAAGGCTCAGAGGTAAGCTTAGTATAAAGACGCTCATGAGAAGTTTCGTCATAGTGGTGTGCTATTTGATGAGCGCAAATTTTCCTGTTTTTGTGCCAATGCCCGGCGCATCAAGGTGGTAGAAATACAGTCCATAGGCGGCATCCAAGCCATCTCGCGTACGCAAATCCCAGCGCACAGTGCCCTCCACACTGCTGTCTTGACGCAGCTCACGCACAAAATCGCCGCGCGCCGTGTAGATACGAATCGTGGCATTCTGTGGCACATTTGTAAAGGTGATAACACGCTCGCCGCGTCCTGTCTGTACGCCCGGCGGTAGCGCCCCTTCGTAGAGACTGCGCGCTAAATACGGGTTAGGAACCACCTTCACGCGCTCTAAGGCGTCTTTGGCTGTGGCTTCATTGACACGCACGGCACGCGCTTGCAAGCGAAATTGATCGCCACTGGCAAAGGGCTTTACAAAGCGTACAATGTACTTATCTCCAATGCGCGGGCGTCTTGCAGGTTGAAGGCGAGTTGGCACAAAGCTAATTACCCAGCTAAATAGTGAATCGGTGCCATCAGGCAGCGATGACGCTGAAAAGGCAATAGCAATTTGCACTAGGTTTGTATCTAAGCGTGTATTGAATGAATTAACTGGGAAGAAAAAGCGCACAGGCTCCCCTGTGGTAAGGTTGCGCACCACGAAATTACATGGCTGTGCTGGAATTGAGCGAATTACTTCGCCGCGACGGAAGTTGATTGCACTACTGGTATTGTTTTCTACAATTTCAATTTCAAAATCATTGGCTTGTGCGACATGCTGAAAGACTGCGGCAGCGGTCTCAAAGGTTTCTGGTCCAACTGGCGTTACACTTACATTGTAGGTATTCGGTGCGGCATCGGTGCCTGTGCGTTGCCAGCCCGAGCGCAATGCATCGAAACGCACATCAATATCGTTTTCAATCGTCAGCAATATACCCTTGAAAATTTGGTCGTCAGCGACATAGAGCGTGGTGTTGCGTCGATACGAGCGTCGGTCAGAGAGTGGAAGTGTGCTCTGACGAATAATTGTATCCGGACGCGCAGGGTTGGTTACATCAATCACACGAAACGACGCTGTAATTTTCGCCAGCTCTTTTGCATCTTCTGCCTCTTTGCGTCCATCGCCATCGTTGTCTATGCCATCATCCGAGGTATCTTGAAACTGCACGATGTACTCACGGTCCTCGATTTCCTTCGGATTGAGCGTGGTATAGCGCACTTTGCCATCGCCAACTGGCGGTCGGTTGTTGCGTCGAACAGGCTCAAGCTCACCTGTGAAGCCCATCGGGTTTTCAAAGCCTGCGACTTTTGCGCCGGGCGTGACCACCACGACATTTGGTCCTAAAAGAAAATTGCCTCGCCCATCGGGACGCGCACTTACGGGATTTTCAGAAGGGTAGAGTCCTAACGCGGTATCACCACGGTTGTAGGCTACGACGGCATAGAAGTATGTTTTGCCGTTCACCACATTCGAATCGGTGAAGGTGCGTGCTAGCCCTGTGTTGCTTCCAAGGAAGTAGGCGATGCCACGCGATTGTTCTAAGAGTGCGCGAGAAGTCAGAGGAAAATTGCCGCTGACGTCGTTGTCCAAATCGAACTGTGCAATTGGTCGCAGTTGCTGCGCCGGCTGTCCACGCGAATCTGTAATGACCAAGGCATCCGAGAAATTAGGGTCGGTGGCTTTGTAGATTTTGTAGCCTTCGAAGTTTTTGACACGTGGATCGTTCGTGCCCTGCGGCAGACCCAAGCGGCGGCGGATAAATTCATCACGGTAGTTTTCGCATTCGCTATCCCAATAGAGCGTCACTCGGTCTTTATCGGTGTAGGCGCGCAGGCGTGGCACCGGCTGTGGTGGGCGTGCAAAATTGTAGTTGGCGTCATAAATGGCTTGCACAATATCACGGTTACTTAGAATGTTCAGCTCATCCGTGCCATAGACTTGTGCAATCGAGAATCGTTCAGTCTGTCCTGCGCCCAGTGGGAAATAGCCTGAGCCATACATGTAATCGCCATCAATTACATCTGCTGGAATGAAATCGAAGCGCCCCGGTCGAGTTGAGCGTACCATTTCAGCAATGTTGCCTAAATCAAAATCGTTGTTTGTGCCAAACGCAAAACTGGTCAGTCCAATTTGGTCTGCTTCATTGACATCGCGTGCATCTAAGAACAGTTCGCTGCCATCTTCATTGCCGTTGTTGTCAAAGCCATCATCACGCCGTTCGTCAATCATCGGATAAAGGCTTTGATTGATGACAATTGGGTCTAAAATGCCAGAGCCTTCAGGTAAGCCTGTCGGAAATTCTTGTGCTAGTGCAATGTAGTCGATGTAGTGCAAGGGCGGCAAACTGCGCGCGCGCGATTGCTGCGTAACAAGATCAAACTCTGTAACGCGCCTATCGACATGCAAAAGGTAATTTTCATCAATGATGCCGTTGAGATTGTCGTCCAGTGTGTTGTTGGGTATCTCGGTCAGCACGCGATTTGGTCCGATTGTAAAGCGTTTGCCCAGTGAAACCACGACGGTATCGCGCTCTGGCACTGTAAGGGCGCGACGCACATAGACGGTAATCTCGTTGTCATACTTTGCAATGCGTCGGCGCTGTCGCTCAATGAGAATGATTGGGTCGCCTGCACGCAAGACTCTTCGAAAGAAAAACACTTCACGCCCTGATTCAGGGTCAGTTGTGCGCGTGGTAAGGTCGAAGTCATACGGTCCTGTTCCGCCATTGAGATTAAACTGTGGGGGCGTGCGTGTTGCATTTCGTCCTGTGTTGCGCCAATCGCCATCGTTGTCAATTCCATCGTAAGGATTGCCCGGACTTTCCAAGAACGCTAGCCCCAACAATCCGACCGGAAACCGTAAATCCCAATTGCCTGCTACATTGCGCGGTGAGGTTGCTCGGCTATAGGTAATGGAGCGACTCTGGTCGAAGAACGAGATGCCACCTGCCGCAGGTGTGCCACCAATGTTCGTACCGACCACAGAGCCAAAGAAGACTTTGTCGTAGTCGAAGCGCGAATCGTTTTTGATGTCGTAAATCCAAAAGATGTTGTCTTGAGCAAGGAAGTTTGAGAACTGTAAGCCTCGCACGGAGACCACCAGTCCAGCGCCATATCGCCGTGTATCACCCGGATATGGTAAAAAGCCATAGGCATCGAACCATTGTCGGTCGGTTGCATCTGTTGCCACAAAGTAACTTTCTTGGTCTGCGTTTGTGATACCACGCCCAAAGTAGCCGTTCCATGGTGCGCGTCCAGTTTGCGGGTCAACCCAAGTGGGCTGATCGGGCCAGCGGTCGGGCCATGTTTCAGGCAAGTGACTCATAGCGATGCGGTCTTGGCGCGGATTGAAAAATCCTGCAAACGGCGTGAGTCCGTAGAACAGACCGCCCGGGTTTTTTTCTGTGCGTCGGAATCGCACACTGGGGTTTGCAGTCACAAACCATGATGTATCGGAGATAAACACGCCACGCTGCGCGCCAACTGTGATGGTGTCGACAATTGCATTTTGGGGAATGCTGACAATGCGTCCATCACGCAGACGCCGTCCTGTGCGCCGTGTCGGATCGGTCTCTACAAATACAATCGTGTCTTGAAAGACGCGCTCGATACCGATGACCACATTGATGTCACCGATGTAGGTGTTGTTTTCCACTGGCCATGCTCCGTTTGGGAAGACTCCTTCCCCACCTGTGATGCGCCCGTGATTGAAAAAGGCGGTTTTGACACGGTTGCCGTTATGCACATTCGTGCGTTGAAACTGCAATCCGTAGGGCTGATCGAGTGGTACGGTGATGCCTTGTGCCCAAACTGATAGCGCTGGCAAGATGAACAAACAGACCAAAAGTGCTGCACGAACCATGCTCAAGCACGAGTTAAGTTGCATTAAAAATTAACGGTCATTCCCAGTGAGATGCGACGCGGTTCAGAGAAGCGAAACGGCTGCACGAAAAATTCTTCGACCGTGTTTAGCGTGTTGAACTGATTGTTTTGAACTGGCAAAAAGATATTGCCGATTGCGCGTCCTGTGCGTTCAAAGACCGCAATTTCGTTTGCCGCATCAAAGAGATTAAAGACTTGCGCAAAAATGCCAACCGATAGGTCATTGATTTTGAAGTTCTTTGTTGCACGCACATCGACAGTAAAAGTTAGCGGTGTTGTGCCGGCGTTATTGATGAGGCGCGCTACGCCGCCTGTTGGCGCAGGAATCAGTTCCGGTGTGTAAGGAAAGCCGGAGCCATAGCGTGCAATGACGCCCACGGTCCAATCGTCAGAGGCATAATTCATGGTGGCATTTAGCGTGTGTCGCTGGTCCCACGCCAGTGGCAAAAGTTGAGTTTCTATTTCAGCACCGCTTCGGCGTTGGAAGGCTGCGGCGCGGGCATCGGAGGCATTGCCTTGCGCCAGTTGCAGGGTATAATCAAGACCGAAGTTGAGACTGTTGGAGACCTGCTGCGTGATGGAGAGCGTGATGCCACGCACAAAGCCGTAGTCGAAATTATCAAAGATAAAATACTGCGCGCCATTGACAAGATCGCGAATGAAGGCGGAACTTGCTAGGTCGCGAATGTCGCGAAAGTATGCTGTCAGGGTTGCGCCGATGGTTTCACCAATTTGCAGTTGTAAGCCCAGTTCGCCACTGGTGGTGCGTTGCGGTCGAATGTCGGGGTTACTAAATGGTCCGATAAAGCCTCCTGCGCCGGCTTGTTCGCCATACTTGTAGCGTGAATTTTCAAAGAGCAGTGAAAGCGGCGGCATCTGGAAGAATTGTCCAAATGAGAAATAGACCAACCCGCGCTCTGTGACAGGAAATGAGACCCCGAGCCGTGGACTGAATGCAAACTTAGGTGTCGCTGGCTTGAGGCGTTCCGTTGTGCCATTGCGCTCTGCAAAAATGCTATCGGGCAGCAGTTTAATAAACTCGCTCGGGTCGCTGGGGTCACGTGGCACTTGGGCACGCGCATCAAAGTAGTCAAAGCGTACTCCGATATTGATCACAAAATTGCCAAATTCAATTTTATCTTGAAGATACGCCGCAAACTCTATCGGGCTGCGCGTGTATAGCTCGCCGCCCTCCAATTCGCTGATAGGGTCTGCAAGCTCAGGCTGGAAGCCATCGGTAAGGTTCGGCACACCGTTCTCAAAACGATCGCGCACACGCAAATCGCTGTACTCGAGCTGATGCACTTTGAGATCAATGCCAGTCTTAATCAAATGCACTTCACTTAGTTGGTTTGTCAAATCAGCGCGAAAATGATTCGTTACAGTGCGTCGATCGAGCCGCTCGTTTTTTGTACCACCTGCAAAGAAGAAATCACCTTGCCCGACACTCAGTGGCAAGCCCGGAAATTGATAGCGCGAATCTAAGGCATCTTCAAAGACATAATTTTGTGAGCGCGTGTTGAAATTCGAATAGGTTGCATCCAAAAACGCCGTACCACTGATTGTGTAAGTTGCTTTCAAAATGTGATTGAGCGTGTTGCGGAAAAAGGTGTGATCGCCATCGGGATTGCGCGACCAGACATGGTCGTAAGAACGAAAGCGCTCATTTTCATAGTTGAGACTGTACGAAATTTTGAAGACATCTAAGGGCTTGTAGGTGAGTTTGGTCTGAAACGAACCACGCGCATAAGGATTGAGCGGCACGGGACGATTGTCACCTGTGCCCAAGTTACGGTAGTTGTTAAAGAGAAACAAATTTGCTGGTGTAGGGTTGTAAGGCACTGCGACAATGGTTCCGTTTTCACGGTCGACGATAACGCGTCCGTGTTCATCCAACGCCAGCGGTGGCGAAGGTGGGTTGCCCGGAAAAGTTACGCTCCCAAAACCGCGGTCGCCTACTGCAAACCGACCACGAATCGCCGGAAAAGGTGTCTGCAATTGGCTGTACGGATTATTTGCGACATCAAGCAGCGAAATAATATCGTCAGGCTGATATTGACGAATCCCATACAGAAATCCTTCATTGGCAAAAAAGCGCCCTGCAGCATAGAACGTCAGCTTGTTATCGGTCATCGGTACAGGTCCGCTGACATTGGCTTGCAAGTTGGGGATGTTTAGCGGATTGATGGAGAGACCACGGTAAAGATCGGTACGCAGCGTGAGGTAATTCCCGCCGTATATCATGACTTGTCCAGCATACCGCTCACCTCCATCTTTGGTGATGATATTGACAATGCCAGACATTGCTTGTCCATATTCCGCATTGAAAGCCCCTGAGATGACTTGCACTTCCTGAATGGTTTGCGGATCGATGAAGTTCGATGCGCCTGCCGCAAATGTGCGACTGAAATTGCCGTCGAAGACATCTGTTACCGAAATGCCATCGACCAGATACGCTACTTCGTTGCGTCGACCGCCACGAAAACTGCCTCCAACCACGCCTGCTTGAATGCCGATTACTTGGTTGATATCCTCGACCGGCAAGGCTTGAATTTCTTCAGCGCCCACCACAGCTGCAGAGTAAGTCTGATCTTTGATGACCAACGCGCGTTCAGCTCTGACGACAATTTCCTCTACACCTACACCTTCAAGCACTAAGGCAAAGTCGACGCGCTCTGTGTAATCGGCTTTAATGCGCACATTGGTAACAACTTTAGTTTGATAGCCGACATAGCTGGCACGCACCTTATAGACTCCGGGCGGCACATTGAGAATCACATAGTTACCATTGATGTCTGTATTTGCACCGAGCGTTGTACCTTCTACAACCACCCGCGCCCCGATTAGCGGCTCTTTGGTGTTTGCATCAATGACCGTCCCGACAATTTTACCTGTCGTACCTAGTACTGAACCAGTAGCCCATGTCGAAAAGGCAGTGCCCACACAGAGGAAGCACAGACTTAGGCTACATACCACCACGAAGCCGAAGCGTCTGTAGAAAGAAAAGGTTTGTGCCGTCATTGTCATATAAAAGTCAATTGCTCTTACCTTGAGCTTGCTTGCATTTTGAATTTAATCGATTAACTTTGCACATCAAAACCGCCTGTTACAAAAAAAGTTAGCCCCTGATTTTTCCTGATTTTGTCTTCGAAGTGCGCTACCTGCAAAAAGTCTGAAAAAACTTAGATTGCACCGTGTAACCTAACTCAAAAAAAACTCTTATGGGCATCTCATAACCAATAAACTACCGAAGCAATGGCACCATATTTTTTTCTTCTTTCTCTACTCCTCTTCATCACCACCCTTCTCCCGGCACAAGTCAAACTTGATTACTACTTGCCTAAAGGCGATTACAACCCGCAAGTGCCCACGCCTGAAGCCTTCTTCGGCTTTCAAGTGGGGGACTGGCATTTGCGCCCCGACCAAATTGATGCTTACCTCTATGCCCTTGCTGCAACCAGCGACCGCATCAGCATTGAGACCATTGGCAAAACTTATGAAGCTCGACCGCTATTGCTGCTGACGATTACTTCACCAGAGAATCGCCGTAACCTTGCGTTTATCAAACAGCAGCATAAGGACCTTGCAAACCCGCAAAAGTCTAAGAATTTGCCGATTGAATCTATGCCCGTCGTTGTCTGGATGGGCTATAGCGTTCACGGCGATGAACCCAGTGCTGTCAATGCCGTTCCGCTTGTGGCATACTACCTTGCTGCTGCACAAAACGATGAAGTCGAAAGCTGGCTACGCAATATGGTGATTCTTATCGATCCACACATCAACCCTGACGGCATTGCACGCTTTGCACAGTGGGCAAACATGCACAAAGGCAAACATCTCATTGCCGATAATCAACATCGTGAGCATAACCAACTTTTTCCCTCGGGCAGATTTAATCACTACTGGTTTGATCTTAATCGCGATTGGCTGCCGCTTCAACACGTGGAGAGCAAAGCACGGCTTGCCAAATTTCATGAATGGCTACCCAACATTCTCACCGATCATCATGAACAAGGCACAAACGCCACATTTTTCTTCCAACCCGGTGTGCCATCACGCAACCATCCACTGACCCCCAAACGCACCATTGAACTTACTGAAGCCATTGGCAATTTCCACGCCAAAGCCTTCGACGAGCTGGGCTCGCTGTATTTCACCAAAGAAAATTACGATGATTTCTACTTCGGCAAGGGCTCTACTTACCCTGACTTGCAAGGCTGCATCGGGATTCTCTTTGAGCAAGCCAGTTCTCGCGGACATCTTCAAGAAAGTGCTAATGGGCTTCTGACTTTTCCCTTCACCATTCGCAATCAGGTGGTAACCTCATTTTCCACGCTGCGTGCCGCATTAGCTTTGCGTAAAGAACTGCTGGCACATCAACGCGATTTTTTTGCCTCCGCACTTGCCGAGGCTGAAAAATCTACTGTGAAAACCTATCTTTTTGGCTCACCTACAGATGCTGCAAAAACTTTCCACTTTGCTCAAATCCTGCGTCGCCATCAAATCGAACTCTATGAGCTTACCAAAGATATCACCGTCAGCGGCGTGAAGTTCAAAGCAGGTAAAGCCTTTGCAGTACCAACCAATCAAGCTCAATACCGACTGATTACTGCCATCTTCGAGCGGCGCACAACTTTTCAAGATAGCCTCTTCTACGACATCTCGGCTTGGACCATGCCATTGGCATTTGGCTTACCTTATGCTGAACTTAATACGCGCCTTGAAGGCAAGCGTGTAGACTCACTTGTCTTTCCAAGTGGCTCCGTTATCGGCGGCAAGGCAACTTACGCTTACCTTTTCGAGTGGAATGCCTACTATGCCCCACGCGCACTTTACCAACTGCAGAAAGCTGGACTGCGCACCAAAGTCACCTTGCAACCCTTCGAGATACAAACTGCGCAAGGCAAGCATCAATTTGATTATGGCACTGTGATGGTGGCACTCAGTCAGCAGCGCTTTTCTTCAGATTCACTCTTTGCGCTGATGCAACAAATTGCTAAGCAAAATGGCTTGGATATTTTTGCCGTAAATACGGGACTTTCGACTGTCGGCTTAGGCAGTTCAAATTTCGTAACGGTTACAGCGCCGCGTGTTGCCATGCTGGCAGGGGTAGGGGTCTCACCGTTAGAAGCAGGTGAAGTCTGGCATTTGCTCGATCAACGCTTTGATACGGATTTGTCTATTCTCGAACTTTCGCAGCTTGGTCGAATGAATCTCTCCAAATACACTGCAATTGTTATGCCCGGCGGCAGTTACACTACACTCGATTCTGCTAGTGTTGCCAACCTTCGACGCTATGTCTTACAAGGCGGCACACTTGTCGCCATGAAAGGCGCATCAGAGTGGCTTATTCAGCGCGGTATCGTGTCAGAGAAAATCAAAAAGCCGAAAGAGGATACTGCTAAAATTCGCTTGCCCTACGAGCACATTGAAAAAAACACACGCGCGCAAAACATCACCGGCGCTATCTTCGAAGCGACACTCGATCGCTCACACCCGCTTTGCTTCGGCTACACTAGCGATAAGGTTGCACTCTTTCGTGACCACACGCTTTTCCTCGAGCTTTCTCGCAATCACTATGCAACACCTATTCAATACACGGCAAAACCGCTGCTTTCAGGGTATATCTCCAAGCAAAATGAAGACCTGCTGCGCGGTACTGCTGCTGCTATTGTTAGCCGCGTAGGCAGCGGATGCGCCATTCTCTTTGCTGATAACCCAAATTTTCGAGCTTTCTGGTATGGCACAAACAAACTTTTTCTTAATAGCCTTTTCTTTGGTTCAATCATGATGCGTGGCTTTGACCTCTCTGCAGAGGATGCACAATAATCTGTCAGATGCTCTGCTATGCCGCACGCTTTGCGCTGGCAAAACCAGAGCTTTTCAAAAGCAATTTTCTGAAACAATTCATCATCTATACTTATGTCTCGCACGATTTTTCTTTTTTGCATGGCAATAGTTTTTACCTTTGCACAGTTAGTGTTTGCTCAAAAGCGCAGTGCGCCCAAGGCTGTTTTGCCTGAATTTTCGCTCTCGCAAGCCGAAGTTGCAGCGCATATCCGATTCCTTGCCGCCAATGAACTTCTCGGGCGCATGACTGGCGAAATGGGTAACAATGTTGCCGCTCGATACATCGCCGAACAATTTCGTCTCTATGGGCTAAAACCGCTCTCAGGTGCACCTGATTACTTGCAAACTGTACCACTGCTCAAAATCAAACCGCCCAAACACGCCACACTCATTTTGGGAAGCGATACCATGCAGCACGGCAAAGACATGCTTGTGCTAAACGGCGGTGCCTTGAACGTGCAAGCCCCCGTGGTCTTTGCTGGATATGGTATTGTCGATGAGGAAACCGGTCGTGATGATTACGCAGGATTAGATGTCAAAGGTAAAATTGTTATCGTCAAATTTGGTGCTTCAGACAGTGCCGACCTGCGCGAAGCACTTGGCTGGCGTACAGCCAAACAACAAGCTGCAACCTCACGCGGTGCCCTTGCAGTAGTTGAACTCTACCATGCTTCTATTGCGTGGACATTCATTGTGCAATTTGCTAACCGTGAAACTATTGCGCTGCGTAAAACCGCAGCATCCGATATGCCCTACATCTGGCTCAACGATGGTAGTGGTAAATTCGCCGCACAACTCGAAAAGCAACCTGTGCTTACAGGCTCACTTTCAACCAGCGGATTTGTGCGTGAGCCAATCTCATCGCAAAACGTCATCGGCTTCATTGAGGGCAGCGACCCAAAACTCAAAAACGAATATGTCTTGCTTAGCGCTCATTACGACCATATTGGCACAGGACAGCGACCGAATCAAACCGATACGATTTTCAACGGCGCACGCGATAACGGCATGGGCACAACCGCTTTGCTTGCTGCCGCCAAAGCCTTTGCCCAAAAACCCCCTAAACGCTCCATCCTTTGCCTTGCTTTGACTGCAGAAGAAGTTGGCTTGTTAGGTAGCCAATACTATGTTGAAAATCCGCTTGTGCCCTTGCATCAAGTTGTCTTTAATTTGAACGTCGATGGCGCGGGCTACAACGACACTACTATCGTTACTGTCATTGGTTGGGAACGCACCACAGCGATGCAAGATATTGCAGAGGGCGCAAAGGCTTTTGGCTTAGGCGTCATCTCAGACTCTGCACCTGACCAAAATCTTTTCGATCGCTCCGATAACGTCAATTTCGCTATGAGAGGCATTCCTGCACCCACTTTCAGCGAAGGCTTCAGAAGTTTTGATGCAGAAATTGGCAAATACTATCACCAAGTTGCTGACCAACCTGATGAGCATTTTAATTTTGCGTACCTGCACCGCTTCTGTCAAGCCTACATTCATGCGGCACGACGCATTGCTGATAGACGTGAGCGACCTCGCTGGCAGAATGGCGACAAATATGAGCCCGCGTTCAAGCGTCTCTATGGCATGCAATAACTTGCACTAACGTATCTTTGTATAGTTACATTCATCTTGCTACAAGACAAAAAAATACCAGACACTATCATCAAACTCCATGGACGGTACTGCACTCGTTCTTACTAATGGGCTACTCCACACACCACATGCAAAAACTGCGCATGGACTCATTCGTGGCACAGAGCGTTTCAAGATTCTGGGCATTCTCGATCAGGTCAGTGCTGGCAAAGATGCCGGCGTTGTCTTAGATGGCAAGGCACGTCAGATTCCCGTCTTTGCTTCGCTTGCTGAGGCACTTGCAAAGATTGAGCAGAAGGTTGATTTCTGCATCGTGGGCATTGCTACTGCAGGCGGTAAGCTGCCCGATGACTTTCAAGCTACGCTTAAGGACGCCATTCGCGCAGGACTTTCAATTGTCAATGGCTTGCATGATTTTCTCTCGGAGATGCCCGACTTTCAAGCCCTTGCTGCGCAGCATGGCGTGCAACTCATTGATGTGCGCAAACCCAAGCCCAAATCAGAGCTATCGTATTGGTCGGGACGCATTCACAAAGTTACTACGCCGCGTGTTGCGGTTTTAGGAACAGATTGTGCTTTGGGCAAACGCACCACTTGCCGGTTTCTGACACAAGCTGCCTGTGCGCAAGGCTTGCGCGCCGAGATGATCTACACTGGTCAAACGGGCTGGATGCAAGGCAGTAAGTATGGCTTTATTTTTGATGCCACAATCAACGACTTTATCACTGGGGAAATCGAAAGTGTGCTGGTGCGATGCTTTGAGGAAGCCAAACCCGACATCATGTTCATTGAAGGACAATCCGCACTGCGTAATCCTTTAGGTCCGTGTGGCAGTGAGTTTATTATTTCGGGGCAAGCCAAGGGCGTGGTTTTGCAGCACAAACCCTCGCGCCGTTATTTCAAAGGCACAGAGGATTTTCCCGTTGAGATTCCTTCCGTGAAAAGTGAAATTGAGCTCATTCGTTTGCTTGGTGCTGAAACGCTCGCACTGGCGCTCAACACCGAAGGGCTAACGCCTCAACAAGCACAGCAGTTCAAGATGCAATATCGCGAGGAATTAGGTATCCCTGTTATCTTGCCGCTCGAAGAAGGCGTCGATGAAGCGCTCGCTGCCATTCGCCGTTTCTTTAACATTTGATACCGCTACCAATGAAAATTGCCGCTGTGCGCCTTCGCAAAGAAAATTTGGAGCTTACTCGACCTTACACGATTGCTTACAAAACCGTTACTGCGGTCGAAAACGTCATCGTCGAAGTTGCTCTTGAAAACGGTATTGTAGGCTACGGCGCCTCGAATCCTTCACCGCAGGTCGTTGGCGTCTCGCTCGATGAGGTCTTGCGCGACTTGAAGCAAGATGATTTTGCATGGCTTCTTGGGCGCAACATCTGCGCTTTCGGTGAGTGCTGCCATGCCGTTCGGCAACGCTATGCGCACAATGTCGGCGCCATGGCTGCTTTGGATATCGCACTGCACGATGCTTTCACACAATACCTGAATGTGCCACTGGTGAAATTCTTAGGTCAGAAACTCGATGCCTTGCCAACTTCAATCACGATTGGCATTAAAAGTGTAGAGCAAACACTGCAAGAAGCTGAAGAATATCTTGCAAGGCAGTTTCAAATTCTTAAGGTTAAAATTGGGCAGTCGCTTGAAGAAGATGTAGAGCGGCTTGTCAAGTTGCGTGAGCATGTCGGTCATCGTGTGCGCCTTCGTGTCGATGCAAATCAAGGCTATGATGTGGCTACCTTGAAACGCTTTGTTGAACAGACGCGCGCACTTGACCTTGAACTCATTGAGCAGCCGTTGCCCGCCGCTGCTATTGACGATATGAAAGCCTTGCCTGACAATATCAAAGCCATGCTTGCCGCAGATGAATCCCTGCTTCAGGCGAGCAATGCCCTGCAACTTGCTGCGCCACCCAGAGCCTGCCGTATTTTCAACATTAAACTCATGAAATGTGGCGGCATTACAAGCGCCCGTGACATCGTTACCATTGCAGAACACGCTAACATAGATTTGATGTGGGGCTGCAACGACGAAAGTGCAATTAGCATCGCTGCTGCCTTGCACCTTGCATTTGCTTCCAGCGCTTCAAAGTATCTCGACCTTGATGGCAGTCTTGACCTTGCACGCGATGTCGTTGTCGGTGGCTTTGAACTGCATAACGGTCTCATGCGCCCGCTTGACCGACCCGGACTTGGCGTCTCCCCTTCGCTTTGAGCACACGCACCTATTGAACAACAAAAAACAATATAGCAGCGATACCTATACACACTGCTCCCATCAAAAGAGGTCCCCATGCTACAGCGCTTTGCCGCTCTAACACCGCCTCCTCGGGATTGTCAGGATTGTAGTAGACAGTGACAGCTGCACCGACAGGATATTTGTTTGCCATCTCACGTGCGTTGTACAGCATAAAGGTAGGCGCAAGCTGAGCTGACTGAAAACGTCTGCCTGCCACACTGTACTCATACTCGATGGTCAATCGACCGCCTTCACTATCGTCGACAAAATTCGAGTGCGTGATGTTGCCTGTTGTCTCCGCCCATGTCTGGGCTTGACGCTGTTGATACTGGCTCACAATGCCAAAGATTATCAAGGCTGCACCCATCAGAAGTACGGCAAAGCTAAAAATTCGAAACGCTATGTTGTTTTCCATATCCAGCTAGCTCAGGTTTGATAATGCCATGCATGTAGTGCAGCAGGTGCGCTTTTAGCCATAGAGCATACGCGCTCGAAAACTACGAAGTTCTCTAATCTGCTTCAAAACTGCTTTGATAAGCGCGCTGCAATCTTTAAACTTAGAAGTTATTTTCTTGCATAGCGCCTCTTTTGACGCAACAAATTGCATGAGCTTACACAGCCGTGATTCTTATTCTTGATTATGGCGCCAGTAATTTGCGCTCGGTGCAAAAAGCCTTTGATTACTTAGGTATTCCGGCTCGCCTGACCAATCAGCCGTGCGAGATTGCCAACGCTGAGAAAATTTTGCTGCCCGGCGTTGGTGCTTTTGGCAAAGGGATAGATGCTCTGCGCCGTACAGGCTTTGCTGAAGCCATTGCTGAACACGCCGATAAAGGTCGCGACCTGCTTGGCATCTGCTTAGGCATGCAGCTTTTGCTTACCCAAAGCGAAGAAATGGGACTGCATCAAGGCTTGAACTTGCTATCCGGACATGTGCGCAAGTTCGATAGCACAAAAGACAAAGTGCCGCAGATTGGCTGGAATAGCTTAGACCGTATAAACCGACACTCTGTGCTGTTCAAAGGCGTCGATGAAGGGGAATACTTCTATTTCGTGCATTCTTACTACTGCGATATGACCGAGCCGTGCATTGCTGCACAAGCTTTTTACGCTGGCGTAAGCTTTACGGCAGGCATCGAGAAAAATAATATCTTTGCTGTGCAGTTTCATCCAGAGAAGTCAGGTGAATCAGGCTTAAAAATTCTGAAAAATTTCGCAAGGCATTAAACCACAGTTCAAGCTGTAGTCAAGAAACCGCTACGATTGGCTATGCTGATTATACCTGCCATTGACATTCGCAATCAAAAGTGTGTCAGACTGACACAAGGCGATTTTACACGCGAAAAAGTCTACTTAGACAATCCCTGCGACATGGCGATTCTTTGGCGCAAACAAAATGCCAAAATGCTGCACCTTGTCGACCTTGATGCTGCGCTTAAAGGCTCGCCACAGAATTTTGAGATTATCCAGCGCATTGTGGAGACACTCGACATTCCTGTCGAAGTCGGTGGCGGTATTCGCACGATGCAAGATGCTGAGCGATATCTGCAAATCGGCGTCTGTCGCATTATCATCGGTTCAGCTGCGGTAACCAACCCCAACCTCGTTGCTGAACTCATCAAAGAATTTGGGGCAAAGAAAATTGTCGTTGGCATTGACGCCAAAGACGGCGTGCCGAAAGTCAGTGGCTGGACAAGCCAGAGCACGCTCACTGACGTTGAACTTGGTCTGAAAATGAAAGACTTGGGCGTAGAGCGCGTAGTCTACACGGACATTTCCAAAGACGGCATGCTTGCAGGTGTCGGTTATGCAGCCCTCAAACGCTTTGCCGAACAGACCCATCTGAAAGTTACAGCATCTGGCGGCGTTGCATCCTACAAAGATTTTATTGCACTTGGCGAATTAAAACCGCTTGGCGTAGATTCTGTCATTATCGGCAAAGCACTCTACGAAGAGACTTTCCCGTGCCAAAAACTCTGGCATCTTTACGAGAAAGACATCACTCTCGACACCAACTTCTCTACAGCCGTGCGGCGCTGCCCCATCTGATGACCGTTCCACATTCACATCATGCTTGAACACTCGCATCAACATTCTGTTGATGACAACGGCGGGCAATACCCGCCATTTTTTTTTGAGATTTCTCAGGACCATTTTTAACTTCAAACAAGTTTTATTCCCAACTTTTCCTTTGCACTCACATGGAAGCCTCTGTTACACGACTGGTAGAATTACTCGGTGATGCAAAGCAATACCTCGTGCCGCTCTTTCAACGTCCGTATAGCTGGAAACGCACAGAATGGCAAACGCTCTGGGACGATATCGTAGAGCTTTGCGAGACCGAAACCCCACGCCCACACTTCTTCGGCACAATTGTTACCATTCCAGCTCGCTCTGTGCCCGAAGGCGTTACAAAATTCAGTTTGATCGACGGGCAACAACGCTATACCACCGTTTCCGTTCTCTTTGCAGCGATGTGCCAAGTGGCAAAGCAGAAAGAAGAAAATAGGCTTGCTGAAGAAATTCAGAAACGCTTTCTAATCAATAAGAATAAGTCAGACAAAGAAAATGATTACTTCAAACTCTTACCTACACAAAGCGATAGGGAGGATTACAAAAAAATCATTCTTGGGAAATCTCCTCACCGTGACTCTCGCCTATCCAAAGCCTTTCACTTCTTTGAATCTCAATTGCGCAAATCTGAATTTGAACTCAGCAAAATTAAAACTATCATAGAACGATATTTCTCTATTGTCCGCGTTTTGCTCGATGAGAAAGACGACCCCTACCTTGTTTTTGAGAGCCTCAATGCCAAAGGCATGCCGCTCTCGCAAGCGGATTTGATTCGCAACTACTTTCTGATGCGCCTTCATACCAATCGCCAAGAAGAAATTCATGCACAGTTCTGGCTTCCAATGGAAAAGCAGCTTGGTGAGAAGAACTTAACTGAGTTCATTCGCCACTATTTGGTGATGAGAAAAAGTGATTTTGTTAAAGGCGAAGCAACTTACCTCACGCTCAAAGAGTATGTTGAGTCAGACAACCTGAATCCTGAGCATGAACTTCAACAATTACACCAATTCTCAACTTACTACGCCAAACTCTTAGAGCTTCAGCAAGAGCCGGACACCGACATTCGCCGTGCCCTTATCCGCTTGAACCGATTAGAAGTAACAACCGCTTATCCCTTTTTGCTTGCTTGCTACCACGACTACGCACAGCAGCACCTTTCCAGCACAGACTTCGTGGAGATTCTCCGCACTCTTGAAAACTTCATCATTCGCCGCTTTGTGTGTAATGTGCCTACCAATCAACTCAATAAAATTTTTTCGCCCCTTTATCGACAAGTGCAAAAACAAGTGCAAGCGAAGCAAATACCTTTTGTTGAAAGTCTGAAAGACATCTTAGAACAGCGCAATTATCCGAAAGACTACGAGTTCAAGCGCAACCTAATTGAAAACAAACTCTATGGCAGTGGCGATAGAGGCAAAAAAACAAAGTTTATTTTGGAGACGATTGAGGATTCCTTTGAGCACCACGAGCCGGTTTCATTTGATGATTTACGAATCGAGCACGTCATGCCACAAGCGCTTACAGCGTGGTGGCAATCTCATTTGGGTGAGAATTGGGAATTTGTGCATGAAAAATATCTCGATACACTCGGCAATCTCACGCTCACAAGCGACAACCGTGAACTTTCTAATGCAGACTTTGCGAAAAAGAAATCCATCTACAAGAATAGCCATCTTGAACTCAATGCTTATTTCAACGACGTGGAAACATGGCGAGAGAGCGACATTGCTTTACGAGGTGAAGTGTTAGCCGAGAAATGTTTGAAGATTTGGGCATACTTCGGCAAGCAAAACATTCAAGAGCAAGTCTCAACTGACGCCGAGCGGGCTTACACCTATGAGACAATGTATAATGGCGATTCCTTGACAGGGGAAGTACTTGAACTGTTTGAAGATTTGCAAGATAGGGTGCTGAGTTTGGCGGGTGTTGAAGAAAATGTCTTAAAGCAATATATCCGTTATCGAGCAAAAAGCAGAACCTTTCTTTCTGTTGTTCCACTTCGCTCGGGGTTGAAACTCTATCTCAACTTATCGCCTCAAGAAGTCAGACAATACGCTTTTTGCCGAGATGTGAGCAAAGTAGGGCATTGGGGGGTAGGCGATGTGGAAGTTAAGTTGCAAGACTTTTCAGATATTGACCTAACGATGCCCTTGATAGAACAAGCCTATCAGCGATAAGATTCAGCTGAGAGCAGTAAATTTCTTTCAACACAAGACATTTTTTGGCTACGCAGCGATATTGAGCACCAGAGTGATGCAAGGCTCGGGTAGGTTTGCACATCGCTCATCTTTGCGATACATTTACAGTCAAAGTAGAGTACTATGCTGTTGTCTTTTCCGACTTGGGTGGTTCATATTTCTTCGATGGTAGAGTGGTTAGTTGCATCTATCTTGCTCTACCGATATGGTAAGTTTATCGGTCGCAAGGATATTGAGCGCTTTGCGTTGCTCATGCTCCCACATTGGTCTGGCGGGATGTGCGTCATTATTTATCACCTTACAGGGGATTCAGTTGAGTTTTGGCTCAATGCTTCGAAGGTGATTAACTTATTTGGCAGCATGGCGTTGCTTTATGCCTCTGTAAGTATTATTCTGCAGCCAAGCTCGAGAGCGCCAGCAATTGCAAGTCTCAGTGCTGTATTTTTGCTCCACGACAATCTTGCCTCTCTGTCAGATGCGATTTCTACCTATGCAATGCAACTTTCCAGCGTAGTTTATTTTCTTTTTCTTCTGTCGCTGCTTGTGCTGTATCGCAAAGACAAAACCGTCTTTTCAGGTCTCACCGTATTCGGCTTCTGGTTCGTACTGTTTTTTGTGGCTGTAACAATTGTCTGCACACATTTTGCCGTCAATGTGCGCGGCTATCCGACCTTGACGCACGATGATGTGTTGCATGGTTTTGCAGAAAGTTTGCTCACACTTAGCAACCTTATCATTGCCATAGGCATCGCACAAAAGTTCAAAGCCGCAAAACGTGCTTATGCTGCACGCTCATAGACCAGCAACTTTGAGAATAAAGAGCACATAAATCACAAGGAAGAGCAATTGCTCCCAGCGCGAGACTTTCTTGACGCTGTAATGAGTGTGGTCAAACTGAGAACAAAAATAAGTCCCCAGAGGAGCAGCTCTCCCATGTGTCGTTGTAGTTTGGTTTTTTGTGTCGCTTTCTGCCCTGTTCGTTAGGCAAGGCTATGTGCGCTATCTTGGAGTTTTTTCAGCGTCAGTGTTGCCTCACAGAGTTTTTGGCGTTCTGCTTCAACGACTGCGGCAGGTGCGCGCGCTAGAAAACTCTCATTGCTGAGTTTTGCTTCAATCTGACGAATGTAGCTTAGTGTCTTTTCAATTTCTTTTGCAAGGCGCGCTTTTTCTTTTTCAAGATCAATTAGTCCCTCGAGCACGATGTAAATTTCCTGACCGTTCACCACAGCAGAGGCAGCGCCTTTAGGCTTCTTGAGGTCTGTACCGACCGTGAGCGTAATGCGGGCAAGTCGTTCAATGAGTGCGGCTTGTTCTGCTAGCAATTTAGCTTCTTGCTCGGAAGTAGCTTTAAGTCGTGTTTCAGCAATGAGCGATGGGGCAATGCCTAATGTGCTGCGCACACTGCGCACTTCAGTTACCACACCTTTGAGCAGTTCAAACTGCGACTCAATTTCGGGTTGAATATGCGCTTCTACAGGCTGCGCAATGGCTTGTGTTGCAATGCTTTCATCTCTACGACGCGGTGCAAGGTTTTGCCAGAGCGCTTCTGTGATAAACGGCATAATCGGGTGCAGCATCGTGATAGCTGATTCGAAGACTAACATTGCACGACAGAGCACCGCTTCACGCTCCTCTTGCAATAGGCTCGACTGCAGTTTCACTTTGAGCATTTCCACAAACCAATCGCAGTAATCGCTCCAAATGAAGTCGTATGGAATTTTTGCCAGCTCGTTAATGCGAAATTGTGCCACTGCACTGTGATACTCATGCAGTGTTGAAGAAAGACGCGAAAATATCCACTGCTCGATTAGCTCAAGCGTCTTTGTCTGAATTTGGCTTAGCAACAGCGCTCGATAGCGTTGTGCAAATGTGTCAAGATCGCTGAACACTTCGCTGCGCTTCATCAATAGGAATCGTGCCGCATTCCAAATCTTTGTTGCAAAGTTTCGCCCTTGCTCCATTTGCGGCGTATCTTGGTCTCGGGTCACTTCCATGCGCACATCTTGACCTATCGGTGCAAGAAAAATTGTGGTAAAGCGCATGGCATCTGCACCATATTTTTCAATAACATCGAGCGGATTGGGGGAATTGCCCAGCGACTTAGACATTTTACGCCCTAATCCATCACGAATGATGCTGGTGAAATAGACATTGCGGAAAGGTACATTGTTTTGGTAATACGCCTTACGCTTTTCTTCTGACCACTCCCCTTCGCCAAGAAAGAGTGTGCGCCGCTCTTCATCATTTGCTCTGAAATACAATCCTGCCATAATCATGCGTGCGACCCAAAAGAAAATGATATCTGGTCCAGTCACGAGCGTTGTGGTCGGATAAAACGCTTTGAAATCGTCCGTGTCCATTGTGTTTGTTCCGTCCCAGCCTAAGGTTGTCAGTGGCCATAGCCATGATGAAAACCATGTGTCCAGCACATCTTCATCTTGACGCAGCGAGTCTGGGCGCTGACCATACTTTTCGGTATAAAACTTTTCTGCCTCATCGTGTGTCTGCGCAACAACGAATTTACCTTCATCATCGTACCAAGCAGGAATGCGATGCCCCCACCAGAGTTGTCGTGAAATACACCAGTCTTGAATCTGTGTCATCCAATGCCGATAGGTATTTATCCACCGCTCGGGATAAAATTTGATGATGCCCATTTCGACAGCTTCTAAGGCAGGCTGCGCCAGTGGTTGCATTTTGACAAACCATTGCTCAGAGAGATAAGGCTCAACGACTACATCAGCGCGCTCGGAATAGCCTACATTGTGCGTGTAGTCTTCAGCTTTCTCGAGATTGCCTTGTGCACGCAGCACTTCTTCTGCTTTTTTTCGGGCAGCAACTCTATCGAGACCTGAAAACTCGCCGAAGCCTTGTTCAATTTTGCCGGTTTTGTCAATTGCACAGATGAAAGGCAACTGATGCCGTTGTCCGATTTGGTAATCATTTGCGTCGTGGGCTGGCGTAATTTTTAGCGCACCTGTGCCAAATGCTGGATCGACATAATCGTCAGCAATGATTGGAATTTCTCTTTTGGTCAGTGGCTCAATTACATATCTGCCAATCATCTCACGGTAGCGCTCATCGTGCGGGTGGACTGCAACAGCCACATCGGCAAGCATCGTCTCAGGGCGGACCGTTGCAATCGTGATAAAGCGTTCGGGGTCGTCTTTCAAAAAGTAGCGCACATAATAGAGTTTATCGGTTTGCGTTTTCATTACGACTTCTTCATCGGAGAGCGCCGTTTGCGAGACCGGACACCAGTTGATGATGCGTTTGCCGCGGTAGATAAGTCCGTCGTTATAGAGCTTGATAAAGGCACATATTACGGCTTTTGAGGCGCGTTCATCCATTGTAAAAAGGTTGCGTCGCCAATCAGCGGAAACGCCAAGTCGGCGCAGTTGCTTAAGAATAAGATCGCCATACTCATTGCGCCATTGCCAGACGCGCTCTAGGAATTTTTCGCGCCCTAAGTCGTAGCGTGTTTTTTTCTCTTTTCGCAGCTCTCGCTCTACGCGCGTTTGCGTTGCAATCCCTGCATGGTCGGTGCCCGGTAACCACAGTGACTCATAGCCCATCATGCGGTGATAGCGAATCAAGATGTCTTGAATCGTGTGGTTTAGCACATGCCCCATTGTCAGTGAGCCTGTGATGTTTGGCGGCGGCATGAGAATACTATATGCCCGCTTCTTGCCTTCTAAGACCGGTGCACTGTTCGCCTCGTAGATGCCCAGCATCTCGTAATGCTCCGACGCATAGCGCGCCTCGACGGTTTGGGGATTGTAGGTCTTGTCTAAAAATTCCTCTTTAAGCGTTGCGCTATCTGACATAGTGATGTGAAAAAAGCAATTGTGTTGTCGTTATGGTTTCCAAAACATCTAGAGAAAGCAATAAACGTTTTTTTGCGCATTGTCCAATGCCGTGCTTTGCCTCAAGCGTGAGAACAAACGGGTTTAGCAGACTTTAGCGTCCTGTTTTCTGTTGTTTTGCAGCACCAGTACGCTCGTTGTGTGCCTGACGCTCGCTCTTGCCCAGCAGTTTTTTCCAAAAGCGCAGTTGTGCTTTAACCGCTTTGGGTGCAGTTGAGCCCTCGGAGCGTTTGCGTGCTGGAGAATGTTCGGGATTGAGATACTCGAAGACATCTGGCTCAAACGCAGGGGAGAATTTTTGCAACCTCTCCAGCGTCAGTTCATTTAAGAGCATGCGCTGTTCTACGGCATAGCGGACGATTTGCGCAACAATTTCATGTGCTTCACGGAAGGGGACACCTTTCTTTGCCAGATAATCTGCAATGTCAGTTGCAGTAGAGTAATCTTGCAGCACAGCCGCTCGCATGACTTCAAGATTGAAGGTTGTTGCGCCCAGCATCGCTGTAAAAATTTTTAGACTTGCTGCTGTGGTCTCTGCTGCATCTAACATTGGAAATTTATCTTCTTGCATATCACGGTTGTAGGCAAGCGGCAGGGCTTTCATTGTGGTGAGCATGTTCATCAGGTCGCCGTAGACTCTGCCGGTTTTGCCGCGCACAAGTTCAGCCATATCGGGATTTTTCTTTTGCGGCATAATGCTGCTGCCGGTCGTGAAAGCATCACCAATTGTGATAAAGCGAAATTCTTGCGATGACCACAGCACAAATTCTTCTGCTAGCCTCGATAGGTGCATCATCACGATAGCGCAGGCTGAAATAAACTCTATGATATAGTCGCGATCGCTTACGGAATCTATACTATTGCGTGTGATGCCTGAAAAGCCCAGTAAAGCTGCGCTGTAGCGACGATCGATGGGATGCGGTGTGCCCGCCAGTGCCGCAGCACCGAGCGGTGAGACATTTAGCCGTCGCTGGCAATCAGCGTAGCGTGATTTATCGCGCTCAAACATTTCCACATACGCTAGCAAATGATGTGAAAGCAAAACGGGCTGCGCTCGCTGTAGGTGTGTGTACCCCGGCATGAGTGCACCAAAGTGCTTCTCGGCTTTCTCAAATAGCGCACGTTGCAATGCCGTCAAATGCTCAATCAGTTCAGTAATACGCTGACGCAGATAAAGCCGCTCATCGGTTGCCACTTGGTCGTTTCGACTGCGTGCCGTGTGCAATTTGCCAGCAACACTGCCGATAAGATCATGGAGCCGCTTTTCAATTGCCAAATGAATATCTTCCTCTCCGCTCTCAAAGGAAAATTTGCCGGCGTCTAATTCTTGCTCAATCTGACGCAAGCCTTGTGCAATCTGTTCCGCTTCCGATTTTTCAATAATTCCTTGTGCACCCAGCATTGCTACATGTGCCAAACTGCCCCTGATGTCTTCTTTGTAGAGTTTGCAATCCAGCTCAAGTGACTTGGAAAATTCAAAGGCAAGGGCGTTCAATTCTTCAGTGAAGCCGCCACCCCAAAGTTTAGCATTAGCGCGTAGGCGTGAGCCCGACTTTTTTGAGCTTTGCATCAGCAGATTGGCTTGATTTGTATTTGGCAAAAATAACGGGATTGCACTACACCGCAAGCACTACTTACGCGCTTTTTTGATTCATTTATCCTTGCTTCATTGCCACTGTGTGCAAGTCTCTGCAATTGCTCCTTACATTGAGCCATTTCCAAATTTGCACAAGGTGTTTTATCTTTGCTATTTACTTCACCAATCATTAGCTTTCTTGGTTGAAAGCGCGGGGTAGCGGCTCTCCCGATGATTGATGAACAAACAACAAGCAGTCGCACAATCGAGCGTTTAGGCAACCATGATATCTTGCGTTTTGAATATAACGCAATCCTTCACGACGGCGGCGGGCTTCCGCCGTTGATTTACAGTTTATAGCTTCTAATCATTTTCAAACGCACACTTGGCTTCTTGCCAGCGCTCTTGTTATTTCAAAAAAAATTTGAAACAGTCTGTCAAGCAAGGCAGCTGTCTGAGAACACGAGAAAGGACTCATAACATAATGTCTGAAATTCAACTTTTAACTGAACAAATTTCGCTTACGCTGCCTGATGGCTCTGTAAGACACTATCCGAAAGGCATCACGGGCAACGATGTTGCCAAGTCTATTGGCAAGAAACTCTATGAAGATGCACTCGGTATCAAAGTCAATGGTAAGCTGCGCGATTTGAATTTACCTATAGAAGAAGATGCCGCTATTGAAATTGTTACCTTCGACTCTGATGAAGGCAAAGAACTCTACTGGCATAGTTCAAGCCACTTGATGGCGCAAGCTATCGAGGAACTTTTCCCGGGCACAAAATTCGGCGCTGGTCCTGCTATTGAAAACGGGTTCTACTACGATATTTCCTCGCCACACCGTTTCACTGAAGAGGATTTGCGTAAAATTGAAGAGCGCATGATGGAGATTGCCCAGCGCGACCTTGTCATTACTCGTGAAGAACTTCCACGCCAAGACGCCATTGAGTATTTCAAGACCAAACGCTTCGATCCCTACAAGGTTGAAATTCTCGAAGGCATCAGTGAGCCAATTGTCTCTATCTATCACCAAGGCGGATTTACTGACCTTTGCACCGGTCCGCATCTGCCGCGGACGTCTAAACTCAAAGCGGTTAAACTTACGAGCATCTCAGCGTCATACTGGCGTGGCGACTCGAGCCGTGAGCAAATGCAACGCATCTATGGCATCTCATTTCCATCGGAGAAACTCTTAAAGCAATACTTTGCGCAACTCGAGGAAGCCAAAAAGCGCGACCACCGCAAAATTGGTCAGGAAATGGAGCTCTTTCTTATCTCGCCTAAAGTTGGTAGCGGCTTACCGATTTGGCTGCCCAAAGGCGCTATCATCCGCCAAGAGCTCGAGAATTTTCTTAAAGAAGAGCAGTTCAAGCGTGGCTATCAAGCCGTTTATACACCGCACATCGGGAGTATTGAACTCTACAAGACCTCAGGACACTATCCGTACTACAAAGACTCGCAATTTCCGCCTATTACCTTCACCGATGAAACTGGCAAAGAAGAGCAATACCTTTTGAAGCCCATGAACTGCCCGCATCATCATCAGATTTATAGTGCCAAGCCACGCAGTTACCGCGATTTGCCCATTCGTCTTGCAGAGTTTGGCACCGTCTATCGCTATGAGCAGTCTGGTGAACTGAACGGGCTCACACGCGCGCGTGGGTTTACACAAGATGATTCGCATATCTACTGCCGTCAAGATCAGTTGCAAGATGAAATCTGCAATGTTATTGACCTGACGCAGATGGTTTTTTCTACGCTTGGGTTCAAGGATGTACAGACGCGTCTTTCGTTTCGTGATAAATCTAACAAAGCTAAGTACGGTGGCACCGATGAACTTTGGGAACAAGCTGAAAATGATGTGCGCGCCGCTGCTGAAAAAATGAAACTCAACTACTTCATTGGCATTGGTGAAGCCAGTTTTTACGGTCCTAAAATCGACTTTATTGTGCGCGATGCTATCGGACGCAAGTGGCAACTTGGCACCGTGCAAGTCGACTATGTCATGGCTGAGCGCTTTAACCTCACTTACACGGGCAGTGATAACAAAGAGCATCGTCCTGTGATTATTCACCGTGCGCCATTTGGGTCTATGGAGCGTTTCATCGGGGTTTTGATTGAAAACTTCGCTGGCGATTTCCCCTTGTGGCTTGCCCCTATCCAAGTTGCCGTGTTGCCCATCGTTGATGCAGTAAACGACTACGCTGCTGAAGTTGCCGAACAGCTCAAAGCTGAGAGGATTCGCGCCGAACTTGACGAACGCAGCGAGAAAATTGGCAAAAAAATTCGCGATGCTGAAGTGAAAAAGATTCCATATATGTTCATCATTGGTGAAAAGGAAAAGGCAAGCATTAGTGTGGCTGTGCGTCGACACAAGGAAGGCGACAAAGGCGCCATGCCGCTTACCGATGCCATCGCGATGCTGAAAGAGGTCATCCAAGCCAAACGATAAGTGTCTTGCAGAATATCTACGCCATGCAGTTTGAACATCTCTTTCACAGCTGCGCTTGCCTGACCGATGCGCTGTTGATGAAAATTGAACAACCTGAAACTTTATCTTTGAGCGAATGAGAGAAAATAAACGAGCACATCGCATCAATGAGGACATTCGGATTCCCGAGGTGCGTGTCCTTTTTCCCGAAGGCGACCAGCGTGTGATGAAAACTGCAGAGGCATTGCGCGAAGCCAGAAAATTAGGCTTAGACCTCATTGAGATTCAGCCGAATGCACAGCCGCCTGTCTGTCGCATCGCAGATTATGGCAAGTTTCTCTACGAGATTGAAAAGAAAGAGAAAGAAGCCAAGAAAAAAACCAAAACTTCTGAACTCAAAGAAGTACGTTTCCATCCCAATACAGATAAGCATGACTTTGACTTCAAAGCCAAGCATGCCGAAGAATTTCTACGCAAAGGCGACAAAGTGCGTGCCACGGTGGTCTTTCTCGGACGCGCCATTGTCTACAAGGAGCAGGGCTATCAACTTATCGATAGGCTCACCGAGCGCCTGAGCATTGTCGGCAAGCCTGAAGGACCGCCGAAGCTCGAGGGTAAAAATCTTTACATTTTCTATGTGCCTGATAAGGCGAAGATTGAAGCGCTAGAACGTAAGTTGCAAAAAGAACGCGAAGAAGAGCAGCGGCTTTTAGAAGCAGAAAAAGCTGAGCGGCAGCGCAAAATGCAAGAATCACAGCAAAAACGCGCCGCACAAAACACCGAAAACACCGCATCATCATCATAAACCAAATCAATACAGACATGCCAAAAGTCAAAACTCACAGTTCAGCCAAGAAGCGGTTCAAAGTTACTGCGACTGGCAAAATTAAGCGCAAACGAACAGGTATGCGACACAACCTTTCGCAGAAGAGCACCAAGCGCAAGCGCAGGTTGCAGCAAGATACGCTTGTCTCACCTGCTATGCATGATACCATTCAGCGCATGCTAGCAATATAATTTTTCAATAACCATCAACCACTGATTTCACACTATGCCAAGAGCAAAAAATGCTGTTGCTTCTCGAGCGCGACGCAAACGCATCCTTAAAAAAGCCAAAGGATTTTGGGGCAAACGCGGCAATGTGCTAACGGTTGTCAAACATGCCGTCGATAAAGCCGCACAGTATCAATATCGCGATCGCAAGGTCAGAAAACGCAATTTCCGTGCCCTGTGGATTATGCGCATCAATGCCGCTGCACGGTTGCACGGCACCACTTACTCAAAGCTTATTGCAGCTATGACCAAAAAGAATATCGAGATTAACCGTAAAGCCTTAGCAGAAATTGCCGTCAAAGACCCAGCCGCATTTGAGGCTGTTGTCAAAACTGCTTTAGCTTAATTTTTAGCGCAAATGGATACGAAGACTGACACCAGCGAGCTACACAGTGCCATTGAACGCTTGCGCGCTGAAGTTGATGCATTTGAGATACGCGATAAAGCCTCGCTCGAAGCCTATCGCCTCAAGTTTCTTGTCCGCAAAGGCAAAGTTGCCACACTCTTCGATGAGCTCAAGCATGTGCCGCCTGAGCAGAGACCGCATGTAGGCAAGTTGCTCAACGCGCTCAAAGTTGCTGCAGAATCAAAATTTGCGTCAGCCAAAGCTGAACTGGATGCAGCCGATGTGCAACAGGTGCCTACGCTCGATCTCACGCTGCCCGGACGTCGACGCTTTCTTGGCGCTGAGCACCCCGTCCAAAAAGTGCTCAGCGAAATGAAAGACATCTTCTTCAAAATGGGCTTTACGGAAGCCGTTGGACCGGAAATTGAGCGCGATGAGTACAACTTCACCTTGCTCAATTTCCCAGACGATCATCCAGCGCGCGATATGCAAGACACGTTTTTCATTCGCAAAGGTGAAGGCGAAGATATTGTACTGCGCACACATACTTCCCCTGTGCAGATTCGCACCATGCTCTCACAAAAACCGCCCATTCGCATCATCGCCCCCGGTAAAGTCTACCGCAATGAAGCCATCAGCGCGCGCAGTTACTGCGTCTTTCATCAGCTCGAAGGACTCTATGTTGATAAGGGCGTAACCTTTGCCGACTTTAAAGCCACAATTTACTCCTTTGCCAAGCAGATGTTTGGCAGCGATGTCAAGTTGCGTTTTCGCCCGAGTTTCTTTCCCTTCACCGAGCCGTCCGCAGAAGTCGATGTAACCTGCTACCTCTGTGGCGGCAAAGGCTGCCGCGTCTGCAAGTATTCCGGCTGGCTCGAAATTATGGGCTGCGGCATGGTGCACCCCAACGTGCTGCGCAATTGCAACATCGATCCAGAAATTTACTCAGGCTACGCTTGGGGCATGGGCATTGAACGCACTGCGCTGCTACGCTACAAAATCGACGATATTCGCTTGCTCTTCGAAAATGACTTGCGTATGCTCTCTCAATTTGAATCGCTTTAAGTGATGAGCCAAGACACACTTCAACTTCGTGAAAAAATTCGCAGCGTGATACGCTCAATTCCTGCGCTGTCTCACTTTCAGTTCCACGACTTTGAGTTCGTCTATGATCATGATGAATCGATTCTTCACGTCGTCTTTGACGCCGAACAAGATGCTGACGATAGTGTTTTTCTTGAAGAATTTGGTGAAGCCGATGGCAATGTGCTCGTGCACACAGCCAAGGGGATTGTGGTAGGCTTCTCGATTCTTGACAGCACTATCGGACGCTCGTCCTAGTCCAGTACGGTCAAGTTCGCAAATTTAATGGCAAGTGTCTTTTCACCAGCCGCCTTAAAAAAAACTTTCGCCTTCGCATCATCACCGCTGCCCTGAAGCGCAATAATTTTGCCTGTGCCAAACATCTTGTGCTGCACCTTCATACCTACGGCAAGTTTAGGCGCACTTGGGTTTACTGCCTGCACCGTAGGCTTTAGTGGCGTTTTTGTTTGTCTTTCCCAGCTCCGAGATTCTTGGAAGTCATCGCACTCTTCAAGTTGGCTATATTCATCGCGCTGAATGCGTTGTTGCTCTCTTTCAAGGGCGCGCACTTCGGCGAGGCGCTTACCGCTTTCTGTTTGCACAAGTTCGCCATCAAGTTCATCAATGAAGCGTGATTTCATAGCAGGCTGCAGTGCCCCAAAGCGGTAACGCGACTTTGCATAACTGACATAGAGTTTTTCTTTTGCCCGCGTGATGGCTACATAAAATAGCCGTCGCTCTTCTTCCAAATCTTTGGGGTCATCAGTGGAGAGCGGAAATAGCCGTTCCTCCAGCCCGGTTACAAAAACGACTGGGAACTCTAAGCCTTTTGCAGCATGGATGGTCATCAGCGCAACCTTGTTGTCGCCTTTGTCTTTATCTTCAAGTTCGTTGATAAGTGCGATATTTTGTAGAAATGTCTTAAGTGAGTTGTCGTCATTTTGCTCTGAGAATGTGCGTGCCAGTGAAAGGAATTCTTGCAGGTTGTCGTAGCGTGCATTGGCTTCAGTGGTGCCTTCTTCTTTGAGCAGCTCTAAGAGGCGTGTTTTTTCATAAAGTGCACGCACAGTTTCGTACGCATCAGAGTTTTTAGCAAGGTCTTTGAGCGATTCTATCAGCATACGAAACTCCGCAAGCGCCGCAATCAAACGCGTAGGTAAATCAGAATCAAATGCAGCGCGTTTGACTATATCGTAGAGCGAAGTCTGTTCTGTTTGAGCTAGTTCACGCAACTTTTGAACGCTGCTTTCGCCGATGCCTCGCGCAGGCACATTGATAATGCGCAGCAGTGATTCTTCATCTCGTTCGTTGAGCAAAAACCGTAAGTAAGCCACTACATCTTTGATTTCTTTTCGCTTGTAGAATGAGACACTACCAAAGACTTGATAGGCAATACCATTTTCACGCAACGCATCTTCTAAGACGCGCGACTGCGCATTGGTGCGATAAAAAATCGCAATGTCCTTATTTGAGATGCCACGCGTGAGTTTGAGGTTACGAATCGTCTGTGCGACTTTGTCGGCTTCCTGTCGCTCATTTTCACCTACCAACAGCGTGATAACTTCACCTGTGCTGTTGCGTGTAAATAAGCGTTTTTCAATTTGATGACGGTTGTGCTTAATAACAGCGTTTGCAGCGTTAAGAATCACTTGCGTGCTGCGGTAGTTTTCTTCGAGCCGCACAACCGTTACTTCAGGATAATCGTGCTCAAAATCCAAGATGTTGGAAATTTCGGCACCGCGCCAAGAATAAATTGACTGTGCATCATCACCGACGACACAGATATTGCGATGTTTTGCTGCCAGCATCTTTGAGACGATATACTGTGCCTTGTTCGTATCTTGGTATTCATCAATCATCAAGTGCTTAAAGCGCGTTTGGTAGTGTTCAAGAATGTTTGGATGCTGCAGAAAGAGTTCAATAGGTTTGATGAGCAAGTCATCAAAATCGAGAGCGTTATTGCGTTTGAGCCGTTCGGCGTAGCGTGTGTAAATGCGCGCAACTTGTTCTTCAGCAAACTCAAAGCGTGCAGATTTTTCTAAGTATTGATGCGGCAAAATGAACTTATTTTTTGCAGCACTGATGCGCAACTGCACCAACTGCGGCGAAAGAGATTGCACACTGATGCCAAGTTCGCCCATAATTTCTCTAATGAGCCGCTGTGTATCGTCGGCATCGTAGATGGAGTAGTTTGTGTCAAAGCCTAGCAGCGGCGCATGCTGACGCAACAGTCGCGCAAAGTTGGAGTGAAATGTGCCAATCCAAAGCCCTTTCATGCTCTCAAGTTTGAGTAGCGCGCTCACGCGTTCTTTCATTTCATCGGCTGCACGGTTCGTAAAGGTCAGCGCCAAAATCTCTTGTGGATGCGCATAGCCCTTATCGATCAGATAAGCTAAGCGATAGGTAATCACACGCGTCTTGCCGCTGCCTGCACCAGCGATAATCATCACCGGTCCTTGCGTTGTCTCGACAGCTTTTCGTTGTGCAGCGTTTAGCGAATCAAGTAAGTGTTCCAAGTCTCGTCTGTCAGTTTAATGGTGTGTGAAAGGTTTTAATCAGCGTGAAGATAAAACTTTGCATTCAATTCAAACACAGCAGTGCAAACATCACTTGCACTGCACTAACCTATTCACAAGTACCAAGCCTACCATGCAGCTCAAACGCAACATGATGATTAACCCAGTTGAACTCATTCGCAAAAAGCGCAATGGCAATACACTTACTGCCGACGAGATAAGCTATTTTTTTCGTGCATATCTCAACGGCAAAATCCCCGACTATCAAGTTGCCGCAATGTTGATGGCTATTTACTTTTGCGGACTTTCTCCTGATGAACTCTTCGCCCTCTGCGATGTAATGATTCACAGCGGCAAGGTTGCCAATCTTTCCCAGATTCGTGCACCGAAAATCGACAAGCACTCGACGGGCGGTGTTGGCGACAAAACCTCGCTGATTCTTGCACCCGTTGTTGCCTCGCTTGGTGTTGCAGTGCCCATGATTTCAGGGCGCGGACTTGGACACACAGGCGGCACACTCGATAAACTTGAATCTATTCCGAATTTCAATGTATCGCTCTCACTTTCAAAATATCGCACGATGCTGCGCCAACACAGCTGCGCTTTGATTGGTCAAACTCCGTCGCTTGCCCCTCTCGATAAGTTACTCTACGCCTTGCGCGATGTTACTGCAACCGTCGAATCGATTCCGCTCATTGCCGCAAGCATTATGTCCAAGAAAATTGCCTCTGGCTTAGACGGCTTGGTACTTGATGTGAAAACAGGCGCTGGTGCATTTATGAACGACCTTGCACACTCGCGCGAACTGGCAAAAACGCTTATTGCCATCGGGCATCGCTATGGCAAGCGCGTCTCCGCTTTCATCACCGATATGAATGAACCGCTCGGGTATGCCGTTGGAAATTGGCTCGAAGTCAAAGAGTGCCTCGAGTGCTTGCAAGGGCGCCACATTCCAGACCTTTTGGAGGTTACACTGGCGCTCTCTGGTGAAATGTTGCGCCTAGGCGGCAAATGTCAGTCTCTGCAAGAAGGCATTGAACAGAGTCAGAGACAGTTGCAAAACGGAAAGGCTTTTGAGAAATTTCTCGAAATCTGCAAAGCACAAGGCGCCGATATTTCTTATCTGAAACATCCAGATAAATATCCCAAATCAAAATACCGTGAGGCAATCTGCGCACCGTGCAGTGGCTGGATAAAGAGCATCAATGCACTCGAGGTCGGCTTTTCTGCAACGCTCTTAGGCGCCAACCGCATGAAAAAAGAAGACCGTATCGAACCGAAGGCTGGCATTCTCTTTAGGAAAAAAGTGGGCGATTGCGTGCAATCAGATGAAGTCATTGCGGAGATATTTACGGACAAAAAGACTGCAATTGCTGCTGCAAGCTCACGCTTGGCGCAAGCAATTGAGATTGATACAACGCCTGTTGAGCCGCTCAAAAAAGTGTTGGAAGCTCTGTGTGAGTGAGCGCGCACAAAGATTGCAAAAGCTACAGGAATCTTTGTAAGTTGCCCCTTAACTTTCAATAGTCATACAAACAACAAAGGAGAGCTCACGATGATAAAGCAGATTTTGTGGTGCACAATGATAATACTTCTAGCGGTGCATACGCTTGCTGCTAGAGATATAAACGTCTCGAATGTGCAGTTGCATCTTTCTTCCACGTCCAGTGAAAGTTACTACGCCACCGTTTCATGCGATATCTCGTGGAAAAATTCATGGCGCGATGAGGTAAATTGGGATGCGGCGTGGGTATTTGTGAAGTATCAAACCAATGAGGGCATCTGGAAACATGCCACACTTTCGACCAATGCAAACGACTTTGTGTTGCCCGATGGGTTTAGACTGACTCCTGCGCCAGATGGTAAGGGTGTCTTCATTTTTCGTGCTCAACAAGGCAAAGGTGATGTGCATTTGACTGGGGTGCACCTGCGCTGGCTCTATCGTCTTGATGGTATAGTCGTGCAGCCCAATTCTGCGGTGCGCGTCTTTGCCTTAGAGATGGTCTATGTGCCAGAAGGCGCTTTTCAACTCGGTGATGGGACGCTGTTTAATGTTGCAGGACATTTCACAGACCCGTTTCAAACGGTTTCGCGCACAAATCCTGAACGCAAAGTGATGACGTTCAGAGGCATTACACCTGCGCCGTCACGACCCGAATTTCGAGAATCGTTGGTCTTGACCTCATCAGGTGTGAAAGATGTCTCCAAAGAAGAGACGCGTGAGATTAGTCGCCCTGCACGCATTGAGAGCGAGCGCGAAATTCTTTTCGGCAATTCCACAGCGGACCACTTTGGCAACAGTCAAGGTAAAGGCATGCTGCTCAGCGATGATGTGCCGCGTGCGTACCCCAGTGTTGCTATTCCTGAACACTTTCCAAAAGGCTTTGCAGCTTTCTACTGCATGAAGTATGAAATTAGTCAAGGCGAATATGCAGCTTTTCTCAATACGCTCACGGATATTCAAGCTGCCAATCTTGCGCTCGAAGGGAGCACTGAACATCGCTACACGATTCGCGCAGAGAACTTCAAGTTCATAGCTACACACCCCGAGCGTGCATGCAACTACTTAGATTGGGGACGTGGGGCAGCATTTTTAGATTGGGCAGCGCTGCGCCCAATGACTGAATTGGAGTACGAAAAAGCGGCACGCGGCACGCGCACTGCTGCAGCCGGCGAATACGCTTGGGGCAAAGAGTCGCCAATCCCCGTCGAGGATATCGTGATAGATGAACACGGTCGTGAGCACATCCTACCCGAGCACGCTAACTGTAACTTCGGCATGAAGACTTTTTCAGATGGTTCTAAAGGAGCTTTGCCTTGCGGTTTTGCTGAACGAGGCAATCTTGGTCGAAAAGAATGTGGCGCCAGTTACTACGGCATTGCTGAACTTTCTGGCAACTTGTGGGAACAGTGCATTACAGTCGGCGACCCACAAGGTCGACGCTACACTGCCTTGCACGGCGATGGAGAATTAGATTACGATGGCAGCGCGAACGTCGAGCGCTGGGCAGTTGGCGTCAATGGCATGGGCTATCGTGGCGGAAGTTGGAGCAATCAATCATTTCGGCTACGCATCTCTGATCGACAAGTCGCTGTGGGCGGCGCAGTAGCCAATACAACCGTTACAGCTGCAGCGCTCGGCTTTCGTGGTGTGCGCACCGCATCACCAATCAAGTAGTCGGGTGCCTTTGTCTATGCAGAGCGTTCCAACCCTATCGGATATTCGTGCTGCTGCCAACCGCATAGCAAAGTATGCACACCGCACCCCAGTGCTTACCAGTCAGAGCCTTAATCAGATGGTTGGGGCATTGCTTTTCTTCAAGTGCGAGAATTTTCAGAAAGTCGGCGCATTCAAATTTCGTGGGGCATGCAATGCAGTCTTTTCGCTCTCCGATGATGAAGCTGCGCATGGCGTAGCGACACACTCTTCTGGCAATCATGCTGCGGCGCTTGCTTTGGCAGCGCGCCTACGCGGCATTTCTGCCACAATTGTGATGCCTCATACTGCACCCAACATCAAAAAAGTTGCCGTTGCAAGCTATGGCGGACGCATCATCTTCTCTGAACCTACACTCAAAGCTCGTGAAGAGACACTTGCAGCTGAAGTCGAAAAAAGTGGCGCCACAGTTATTCATCCCTACAACGACTATCGTGTCATTGCAGGACAAGGTACAGCCGCACTTGAATTGCTCGAGGATGTTCCTAATCTTGACCTTATGCTTGCTCCTGTAGGCGGCGGTGGCTTAATCTC
Organism: Candidatus Thermochlorobacter sp.; assembly: GCA_046291735.1. Classification (GTDB taxonomy): domain Bacteria; phylum Bacteroidota; class Chlorobiia; order Chlorobiales; family Thermochlorobacteraceae; genus Thermochlorobacter. The sequence continues at coordinate 143,869 of JBKBSK010000003.1, forward strand.
TGGCACTGCACTTGCCGTTACTTCGCTTTCGCCCCACACCAAAGTCATTGCCGTAGAACCCGCAGGCGCTGACGATGCGTATCGCTCTATCAAAGCAGGCAGAATCATACCCTCTACCAATCCAAAGACCATTGCAGACGGCTTGCTAACTTCGCTTGGCGATAAAACCTTCCCGATTATCCGCGAAAAAGTTGCTGAAATTGTAACAGTTGCTGAAGACAGCATCGTGCAAGCGATGCGCTACATCTGGGAGCGCATGAAAATTATCATAGAGCCCTCATGTGCCGTGCCTTTTGCCGCCTTGCTCGAAGGTAAGCTCAACGTGAGCGGCAAACGCGTTGGAATTATTCTTACCGGTGGCAACGTGGATTTAGATCGCTTGCCGTGGCAGCGCGATTAGACTCGCCACAACTTGCACTATTTTTTCTGAACGGTTACATTAGCTAACTTTGTTCTTGTCCTATCTTCAAATTTGAAACCTTCAGGGAGTATGAAGCACGCATCTGAGCTTATCGAAGGCATTGAAACGCTGGCAAAACCACAACTCGACCCCTCTACAAGACTGCAAGAGCGCCGCAAAATTTATGCTGCTCTCGAGGACCGCGACACCACGATTATGGTCGATGACGATGATCCATTAGAATCCAAGATGGTGCTCAACATGGGACCTTCGCATCCGGCAACGCATGGAGTTCTGCGCGTTGCCTTGAAGTTGGATGGCGAGACGGTCGTTGCCGCTGTGCCTGAACTCGGCTACTTGCATCGCGCAATGGAAAAACTTGCAGAAAATAAGACCTATCACGAGTGGATGCCTTACACAGATAGGCTCGACTACATGTCGCCTTACTCCAACAACACGGCACTCTGTCTTGCCGTCGAGAAACTCGGCGATTTCAAAGTGCCAGAGCGTGCACAATACATTCGCACGATTGCCTGCGAACTTGCGCGCATTTCTTCACACTTGCTCTCGATTGGTTCTATGCTCATGGATAGCGGCGCGGTTACTATGTTTCTCTACACCTTTGAGGAGCGTGAGCACATCTACAACATTTTTGATTTGCTCACAGGCGCACGTTTTACCATCTCGCACTGCCGCATTGGTGGTGTTGCCAGCGATATCTCGCACGAGTGTGTTTCCTACATCAAAGATTGGCTACCTGCATTTAAGCGTAAAGTCGCAGAATGGCGCAAATTGATGGAACGCAATCGCATTTTCATTGAACGCGTCGAAGGCGTTGGTTATATCTCTAAACAAGATGCAATTGATTTAGGTCTGACAGGTCCTAACCTGCGCGCTTCGGGCGTCAATTATGACATTCGGCGTGCTGAGCCTTATATGATTTACGACCGCTTTGAGTTTGAGGTACCTGTTTTGGAGAATGGCGATTGCTTTGCACGCTATCAACTACGCATGATGGAAATTCAGGAGAGCGTGAAAATTATTGAACAAGCCTTGCGTCAACTTCCGCGTGGTGATGTGCGCATCGATAATGCCAAGCAAGCCTATCCGTGGAAAGGAGAAATCTATCACTCCATGGAAGCGCTAATTCACGATTTCATGCTTACGCATGAAGGCTTGCAATTGCCAAAAGGAGAAATCTATCATGCCATTGAAGCTCCAAAAGGCGAACTTGGCTTTTACATTCAATCCGACGGCAGCGGCTATCCGTGGCGACTAAAAATCCGCAGTCCTTCATTCTGCAACTTGCAGGCTTTACCGCACCTTATTGAGGGCGGTCTCCTTGCCGATGTGGTTGTCGTTATCGGCTCTATTGACCCTGTGATGGGAGAGGCAGACAAGTGAGCACGAATTCAAGGAGATTGAAAAAGTCTTGAGGCGGGAGCCGGAATCGAACCGGCGAATAAAGGTTTTGCAGACCTCTGCCTTACCACTTGGCTATCCCGCCAATCTGCAAGAGTGAAAAACAAAAATACTGAAAAAAGTGTTTTTGTCCAACATAGCTATGCGACGCATCGCCTTGTTTCGAAAAATGAACATTTCATTGCAAACAGTGCTTTCTGCCACATTTCTTGTACTCTTTAGCGGGCTTTTTGCCTTGCTTACGGCTTGCCGTGAGCCACAGTCTACACAACCGGCGACTCGCCCAATCCTGCTTTCAGATACAACTTGGCAGCTTATCTCATTTACTTCTTCAAGTCCAGAAATTACAGCCGATATCGGCTCACGCATGCGTTTTAATCTCAACGGCACAGTGCAGTTTACCTCTTCACGCGGAGATACCAGCTCCGGCACATGGCGACTTGTTAGCGGCGGCAATGAACTTGAACTCACTACTGGCAACAGTGTTACTCTTTCCGAAATTCTGGAACTTACTTCTACACGCCTTAGCCTACGCCGACGCATCCCGCCAAACGCAACACTCGTTACAAACTATGCCGCAGTGGAACGCTAGAGTGAAGTGCATTTAGCATGGGCACTTTCTCTGACTTCGGCAACGCACCCTCTTAGGTGCGTTTATCTTCCTCTAACCGCTCTTTTTTAGCCAGCAGTTGCTCACGCGTTTCAGGAAAATTTGGGTCTTTAACGCACGCATCAACAGGGCAAACTGCAGCGCACTGCGATTCATCATGAAAGCCAACACACTCAGTGCACTTATCCGGCACAATGTAGTAGTGATCGTTGGAGAGTGCAGGATATTCTTGTCCAAACAATCGCCAATTTCTTTCTGGTTCGTAAATCGCCGTGTTCGGACATTCAGGCTCGCATGCACCACAAGTGATGCAGTCATCAAGGATGTGTAATGCCATAGTTATTTCTCCTTTTCGTTAAGTTGAACTATTGCAAAGGTAAGGAAAGTTCTCAAAATGCGCCCTGCCGATTTTTGATTAAATTGTACTCAAACTCTGACTTTGTTGAAGCAATGATTACTATCCGAGAAAAATATCTCACAGCTCTCCACAGCGCGTGCCGCCACACAATTTTTCATTCAAGATTGCAAATGCGATTTGAACAGATGGCGATTTAATTGTGTTTTCTTCTTAAAGCGAGCACACCATGTTTTTGAACTTGATTCACTTCTCGCTTCTCAATTCTTATTTCTTTGATTAAAATTTCCCGTCAAGCTATCAGTTCTATGCCAGCATCAAACACCAAATCTTTCAAGCGCACACTAGTAACTACCGCTCTTCCTTATGCCAATGGTCCATTGCATCTTGGGCATCTGACAGGCACTTATATTCCTGCCGATATTTTCGTGCGCTACAAACGCTTGCGTGGTGAAGATATTCTTCACATCGGTGGCAGCGATGAACATGGCGTTCCAATTACGATTCAAGCCGATAAAGAAGGGGTTTCTCCGAAAGATATTGTCGATCGCTATCACACTCTGCACCGCGCCGTGCTTAAAAAACTTAACATTGCAATCGATAACTTTTCGCGCACCTCTCTGCCAATTCATCACCAAACCACACAAGAATTTTTTCTTGACTTCGAGCGACGCGGTATTCTCACAAAGAAACTCGAACAGCAATTTTATGATGAAGCCAAACACCAATTCTTGCCCGACCGCTACGTTGTCGGCGAGTGCCCGGTGTGCCACTATCCTGAAGCCAACGGCGATCAATGCGAAAACTGTGGCACGTATCTCTCCGCTACCGAACTTATTAACCCGAAAAGTAAACTTTCTGGCAACACGCCTGTTCTAAAAGAAACACTTCACTGGTATTTTCCGCTTGGCAAGTACCAAGACTTCGTAGAAGAGCTTGTCTCAAAGCACGAACATGACTGGCGCCCGAATGTGGTCAATTATGCCCGCACTTGGCTCAAACAAGGTTTGGGTGAGCGCGCCATCACACGCGATTTGAGTTGGGGCGTGCCAGTCCCATTAGATTCCGATGAAGCAAAGGGCAAAGTGATTTATGTGTGGTTCGATGCCGTTCTGGGCTATATTTCTTCAACGAAAGAATGGGCACAGCAGCAAGGACAGCCTGAAAAGTGGCGCGAGTATTGGCAACGTGAGGACACACGGCTCATTCACTTTATCGGTAAAGATAACGTGGTCTTTCACGCCATTATGTTTCCAGCGATGCTCAAAGCATGGAATGATGCTCATCCCGAAGCGCAGTATGTGATTGTCGACAACATCCCTGCATCGGAGTTTATCAATATCGAGGGCAAGAAATTTTCAAAGTCGCGTGGCTATGCCGTCTACGCACACGAGTTTTTGGAGAAATTTCCTGCCGATACACTGCGCTACATTCTGGCTGTAAACTACCCCGAAAACCGCGACAGCGATTTTAGTTGGAAAGATTTTCAAAATCGCGTGAATGGCGAGCTTGCAGATACACTTGGCAATTTTGTCAAGCGCGCTGTGGATTTCACGAACTCAAAGTTTGAGGGCATTGTGCCTGCTAATTGCTCACCTCACGATTGGAACAGCATTGGGATAGATTGGCAGAAAACCTTTGACGAGTTAGAGCATGCCTTCGAGGGTTTTCACATTCGTGAGGCAGTCTTTCAAGCCATGGAACTTGCGCGCACCGCAAATAAATTTCTTACAGACCAAGCGCCTTGGAAAACCTATAAGACCGACCTTGAACAATCTGCTAAGGCGATTTCCATCTCACTCAATCTTTGTCATAGCCTTGCAATTATCTTCTCACCGATTTTGCCCGATGCTTGTGACCACATTTTCAAGATGCTGAACCTTGATGAGCGCAACTGGGAAAATGCAAAGCAGCCAAAACTTCAAGCAGGACACAGACTTTCAGGCACTTCGGTAGCCTTGTTCCGAAAAATTGAGGACAAAGACATTGCTCCTGAGCTCGAAAAGATTGAACAACTTGTGCAAGAGGCTGCAGAGAAAGAGCGCGCAAAAGCAATGCAAGCGCACACAACTCAAACAGCTATTCCCGACCTTAAGCCTACAATTACAATTGAAGATTTCGAGAAGCTTGACTTGCGTGTAGCTACGGTGATTGCTGCTGAAAAAGTTCCGCGCGCTGATAAACTTTTGAAACTCACGCTCAAACTTGGTCCTGAAGAACGTGTGATTCTTGCAGGAATTGCTGAGCATTACGCACCCGAGGAGATGATTGGCAAAAATGTTGTTGTTGTTGCTAATCTTGCACCTCGTAAAATGCGCGGCATTGAGTCACAAGGTATGCTCTTAGCGGTTACAGGTTCAGATGGCAAAGTTCATGTCGTCGAACCTACTGGCGAAGGCATCAACGGTATGCCCGTAAAGTAGCAACGACAACCTGCTTTTCTGCGCTGCACTCAATGCTTTTGCGGCGTTGTAAATGCGTAATCAATTGCCTTTTGCTTACAGCTATCGACACATGTTCCACAGAGCACACATTCAGTGTGTTCCAAACGCCCTGATTGTACCATTTGCGCGACATCCAGACTCATTGGGCAATTGCGCGTGCACACCTCGCATTTGACACACTTGTCGGGAGCCACCGCAAGACGCAGTGCCGGCAGATGCAACGCATTGCTCATCTTGCGTCCAATTACCATAAAGGGCGACGCCCAACAGATACGATGACAAGCCGCGCGCCGTCCTGCAATCAACGCCGTAGAAAAAAACACTACTAACACAGTGTAATACACAATGTAGCCGCTAGTATCACCAACGGACACACCGTTGTGTGTGCGGTAGAAAAAGTCCACACGTTCATAGCCTCCTGCAAAGAAGGCGACGAGCGCTAAGGAAGTAATCCAGGGTATCCAAATCGCCCATCGTATCCAGTCATGGGGTTTTTCCAATCGCTTGTCATTGACTGCAAACAGCAATTCCTGCAGCGCCGCGCCGGGGCAGAGCCAACCGCACCAGACTCGTCCAAATATGAGCGACAAAAACAGCAGTGCGGAAAAGACAATAAAACTACCGTTGATTAGTCGCTCTGAAGCTCCCTCAAAAATCAAGACAGGAGAGAAGTAGTAGAGCGTAACTGGCCAGAGCAGCAGTGCCACAAGCAGCAAGGCTTTGCGGATGCGTTGACGCATAGCTGTCACATGCATTGGTTTCATTTTTGCTGTCATTTTCTCATTCTCCTTTCTTACTTAATTGATGCACTGCAACTGGCGCACCATTTTGTTCAAGGTACTTTAAGTTCAGTTATCATAGCAATAAGAAATAGACCGTGCACAGCGCCTACTGCTGCGCCTGCAATAAGCAGTGTTAATCCAATTGCAAGCCCAACTGCCAGTGGTGAAGTCGACACAAAAGCCATGTCCATGCCTGCGAAAATGATGGGCATACCGACCAGCCATGCGAGACTATTTGCTGGAAACCACCATGTTGCGTGTGCCACGTATTTCTTCAGAACGAGCCACTGTGGAAATGCAAGCACGATACCCAAGATCAGTCCCATTGCGCCGCCTAAGAGTATCATGATAGCAAGTGGTGGTTCAGTGGCAGGCGTAGCGCTTGTTTGTTCGCCAAGTGACATCAGCGTGCTTGGCACAATGCCTAAGAGCCATGCACAGAGCGCTCCCCAGATTGTTGCAAGCAGCCACTCTTTCAAAGCAACAGGAAATGCACTTCGCATCGCTTGCCACTGCGCAAATCCTACCACTGTGCCTTCAATTGCTCCTGTCAATACTGTAGCACCAGCAAGCAGCACAATCGCACTAACAGAGCTGGGCTCGCCTATCGCATTGAACACTAAAAATCCGAGGCTGAATGTTGTGCCTAACCCAATGAGTTCTCCGAGCGCATTTGCTGCGACCCATCGTTGCCAAAGCGTCAGTTTGTTCATGCTTACTCCCACCGTGTATGACTACTTGACTATTTGCCAAAACAATAAACAACTCCCAAGGTGCCGTAGAACGGCATGATGCCTAAGTCGGGCAACATTTGTACACCTGTCTCGCTTTGAAAGACTTGTAGCCCCAGATTGAGCGAGAGCACCACTACGCCAATGTGATAGCCACCGCTTGCGCCGACTTGCCAAATCCATGCATTGGTGCGATACCAGCCATCTTGCAGCGCATCACTCATATTTGGTGCATTAGCATAACGATCGTTGAACGCACGTCGAGCATAGTCGCTGTGAGCAATATGCGTTGCTAATTTATACTGTCCACCGATCCAGAGATTCGCAAACCAATTTTCAGCGCGGTAGCCGGGTGCAAGTGCAAGATCAATACTAAAGGCGGCAAAATCACCGTTGATGTTACCTGTAGTTGCAAGCGTTACTGCACCTACCCAGTTCATCGTCCAGCCCTCAATGACTTGCACATGATAGGCTCCACCGATTAGCATATCGAAGGAATTAAAGTTGCCCAGCAACACTATCGGCGTGCCCAGCGAAGCCGTCAGCGTCAGATCGTTATCACTACCGAAGGTGTTTTTGAAACGATAGGCGCCGCTTAGATGTGCTTTCAAGGTCGGATTTGCCGATGCACCAACACCAACGAATTTATCAAAGTCGTTCTTCGGCAGAATGTAGATTTGACCGATTGCACTTGCCTCGAGAAGCAGGCTAAATAAAACCGTTAGAAAAGCTACACGTGTCATAACACCTCCACTCAATTTTGATACCGAGTTAAGTAGGCTTTCATCAGACGCAGCGCGTCGTCGGGTTTCTCCACAATAAAGCGATGCCCTGCAGGCTCAATGAGCACGACCGAGGCATTGCTGAAGAGGGGTTTGACATAGCGCTGCTGCACCTCAAAGCCCAACGCACTATGCGACCCGCCAATGATGAGCACAGGTGTTGCAAAGTCCTTCAACCCTTGTGAAAAATCATACCTAAATCCTGTGAGTGGATTGCCTAAGCGCTCATTACGAACTGACTCCAGATGCGCACCGACACGCCACACTTTCCAGTCAGGCGGATTATTTCTATCCACGAAATAGTTGCTCATCGTAGAGCGCAGCATCATCATGGCACGGTAGTCCAAGAGTTCATGTGTTCTGGGCGGCAGCACATCATTCATTCGCCCCATCTGATTCCAACTGGGATTGAAAAAAGAAAACTCGATAATGGTGCTGAAGAGTTGTTGCATATCTTCGCCGCGCAACGGCATGGGCTCACCTAAGATGAGTTGCTGGACATTTTGCGGAAAGCGCGATGTGTAGAGCGCGGCTAAACCGCCACCCCAAGAAAATCCAACCAGTGTAATTGGGCGCGTTGGCGCGAAAACTTCTTTGATGCGGTTAATTTCTTCAACCGCTGAATCAAAGGAAAACTCTTCAGCTGAAATGCGCTCCGAGAGCCCACACCCGCGCTGGTCCCATATCACCACGAAATACTTGTCCGAGAGTTGATTCATCACGCGGTAAGAGCGATAATCGGTGTAAGAGCCGTGCAAGACAAACAGCGGTGGATTATTTGGGTTGCCAAACGTCTCCAAATGCACTGCGCGCGTCTTTCCTGCCACCGTGATGGAAATCTGGGGTAATTGCCGATCTTGGTCAGCAGTAGGGGGCACAAGCGCACCTTGTTCGTCAATTTCGCGGCAGGAATACAGTAGCAGTAACCAAAGCAAGATGTGCCATTTTGGGCACTTTGATATGTTCATTGATATGTTCATAATTACTCCTTTCTTGATTAGAAAGAACACACTGCATCAGCACGCATGCACAGTTCAGGATTTTCCGAGCAGTGCGATGCAGAAAATCAATAGACCGATTGTCGCCATGGATGTGAAAAAAGTGTTGCGATGCTTTTCAGCGTCGCTGCGATTCTGCCATGCGCGATAACTCTGTACCAGTGTTATCGCAAGCGCTGCAACACCCAGATGCACCCACGAGGAGAGTCCAAGTTCAACGCCTTGCGAGAAGAAGTACGCCAAATACACGGCTCCTGAAAGACCTTGCAGAAGCAACACCCACCCAAACATAGACAAAAGCCAATGTGCAAATCGTGTGTAAGTCGACTTTCCTATCCACGCAATTGCAAATTTGAGCGCAACTGCAATTCCTAAAAGAAGCGTCAAACTGCCAAGCAAGCCATGTATGAGCCGCGCGTCGTTCATTTTAATTTCACTTTTTTAGAGAACAGCGTTCGCTACAAATATACGAACAAAAAAGAACAGTGTTCTCTTTTTTAGAAAAAAATTATCGTCTCAGTCCGCGCAGCAAATTTTGAAAGGAGTAAAAGTAAAATGTGGAAAATTCGTCGTTATTCTGCGGGGCAAGGCCCGTTAGGCGCAAAGCAACCGCACCATGTGCATGCGTCCAAATTGTGTAAGCAATACCTGTTGCATCTCCCGGCTTGAACAGCCCTGCATCCAGACATATTTGCACCACATTTTCCAAAATTTGAAATGTGGTACGCGAGTGTGCGCGCACACTCTCAGGTATTGTTGAGCTCTGGAAATACTGATGCGGATTGAGGAAAATCACTTCGTAATACTTAGGCTGCTCTATTGCAAAGGAAAGATATTCAGAGATGATGCGATGCAGTTTTGCCTCAGGTGTGGGTTCTGTTAGCGCACGCTGCAAATACGATGCAAAGACACTGTAGCCTTCCGTAATGATTGCCCAAACCAGTGCATCTTTGTTCTCATAATGCTTGTAGAGCGAGGACGGCACTACCCCCAACTTGCGTGCAATGCGCCGCATCGAGAGTGACTCAATTCCTTCCTTCAGATAGAGCTCGAGACTGACTTTCAAAATGCGCTCGCGTGGGGCAAGATGCGTGCAAGAACGCTGTTTCTTTTGCTTTGGCTGCGAGACTTTCATCGTGAGCGATCTTCACTGAGCACAGCGTTTTAAAGAATCAGCAGGCAACTGATGCAGAGCGCTTGCCATCCTAGTTCATAAGGTTGACTTCCGCCATTCAGATTTGTTCGCCACGGTTATAGCGCTCACCTTGCTCTTTGTTTGGAGCTCTTTTATCAAATTCAGGCAGAGGAATGCTGCCGGGCACGCCAATGAGCGGAAAATCTTTGCGGAGCGGATAGTATTCAAAATCTTCAGGCATATACATTCGCCGCAAGTCGGGGTGTCCGTCGAAGCGAACGCCGTACATATCGTAGGTTTCACGCTCGTGCCAATTTGCGCCTTTCCAAACGCTGGTTACACTCGGCACTACAGGATTATCTTCTTCGACGCGCACTTTCAATCGTATGCGCCAATGCTTGTCGAGATTAGTAAGGTTGTAAATGACTTCGAAGCGTTCTTCTTCCGTGAAGCGGTCGGCACCGCAAATATCTACGCAATAGTTAAAGCCGTGTTCTTCTTTCAGGGCGCGACACACTTCGACAATCGACTTTGTTTCAACGAGCAACGTGGTTTCACCTCTGAACTCTGTAACTTCTTTAATCGCCCCGTTAAATTTGGCTTGCAGCGCTTGAACAATCTCTTTCATGCTTGTTGTTTTTAGTTCGTTTTCGCACTATGGTTTTTGGGCAATCATTATCATTTCATCGCCAATCGCCTTTGGTCATCGCATTGAAGGCGCGCTGCGCATCAGCATTTGTGTAAGTTGGCTGTGCAGTTTGTCTGTTGAAACTATAATGCAAATTATTTCTGCAAAGTAAGTTGGTTTTGTTCTGCTTCAGTTAGCCGCTCAAGTTTAGCTAATCCTTCTTCCGAGAGCAAGGCATCGCGGAAAGAATGACGCTGGTGCTTGATTTTCTCTTGAATATCCATTAAAGCGTGCAGCACTGCGTCAGGTCGTGGCGGACAGCCGGGCACATAGACGTCGACAGGAATAAATTGGTCAATACCTTGTACCACAGGATAGGAGCGAAACATACCGCCTGATGAGCTGCATGCGCCCATCGCAATGCACCACTTGGGTTCAGGCATTTGGTCCCAGATTTTTTTGACTACATGTGCCATCTTGTAGGTAACCGTGCCAGCGACAATCATCAGATCGCTTTGACGTGGCGACATACGGAAGACTTCTGAGCCGAAACGTGCTACATCGTATTTTGGTCCTGCCATCGCCATCATTTCAATTGCGCAACATGAAAGCCCCATTGGCATGGGCCAAAGCGCATTGGAGCGTGCCCAGTTGGTAATTGCATCCATCGTGGTCGTTAAAAAACCATCGCCGAAAGGATTGTTCTGCGTCATACTTCTCAAGATTTAGTTTATAGAGACTCGCTCTTTGAAAACGCTAAGCCGAGCTTAGCCGTTTTAATCCCACTCGAGCGCGCCCTTTTTGACAATGTAGAGATAGCCTGCCAGCAACAGCAGTGCAAAGGTCAGCATCGGAATAAACCCAGCGAGTCCAAGCTCACGAAAACTTGTCGCCCAAGGATACATAAAGACAACCTCTATATCAAAGACAATAAAGAGCATAGCGACAAGGTAATACTTGACGGAAATGCGTTGCTTACCTGTGCCCACGGGTTCTATGCCTGATTCATAGGTTGTGAGTTTTTGTGCGGTTTTGCGTTTGGGTCCGATAGCAATGCCCAGTGCAGAGAGTGCGATGCCTGCAGTTACTGCGAGGCTAATCATCGCAAAAATCGGTAGGTAGGCTTCAATCATACTGCGCTCCTTTTTGATGTGAGATGTAAAGATACAGCACTGTATGCGCTCTCTCAAATCTCCAGCGTTGTCGCGCATGTGTCAAAGTTGCTGTATAGCTTGCGGTTCTTTTCGTATCTTTGCCGCTTCATTTATCTTGTCGGCTCAAAAATTGCTATGAAAATTCTCAAATTCGGCGGCAGTTCTGTTGGCGCGCCGCAGCATATCGAGCAAGTTGTACAAATCGTTTTGAATGAACGCAAGCAGAGCAAAGTGGCTGTTGTTGTCTCTGCTTTTAGCGGCGTAACCGATGCACTCTTGGAAGTCAGTCAAATTGCTGCGCAAGGGGATGAAAACTACCGCATGCTGCTGCAAGCACTTGAATTGCGACACCTCGATGCTGTCAAAGCCTTGATTGATGTGCATCGTCAGAGTGGAATTTTGGCAGGCGTCAAAAAGATGCTCAATGAACTTGAAGATGTGCTCAATGGTGTTTTTCTTATCAAAGAATATACGCCGCGCACATTGGATTTCATCTTGAGTTTCGGTGAGCGCCTTTCGGCTTACATCGTCAGCGAAGCCTTCCACGAACAAGGTGTTGATGCCGAATATCTTGATGCACGCTTGCTTGTGAAGACAGATGAGCATTTTGGAGCTGCGCGTGTAGATGTCGAGACAACTTATCAAAACATTCGTTCCTATTTTGGATTGCGCCCTGCCTTGCAAATTATCACAGGGTTTATTGGCTCGACGCATCAAGGACAGACGACCACACTCGGGCGTGGCGGCTCGGATTATACGGCTGCACTTTTTGCAGCAGCGCTTGGTGCCTCAGAAATCCAAATCTGGACCGATGTCAATGGCTTTATGACCGCTGACCCACGCAAAGTGCCCGACGCCTTTTCTATTCCACAAATGACTTATGATGAAGCCTTAGAGATGTCGAACTCTGGCGCAAAAGTGCTTTATGCTCCCACCATTCAACCTGCTATGACCGCAGGCATTCCTATTCGAGTGCGCAACACATTTAATCCGACCTTTGAAGGCACGCTGATTTCTAGCAATCTACCTATGCGCCAATTCCCTGTCTGTGGAATTTCTTCGCTGGATGATGTTGCGCTTCTTCGTGTCGAAGGCACCGGGCTTGTACGCACACTGGGCTCGGCAAAACGTCTTTTTGGTGCACTTGCTGATGCGAAAATTAATGTCATTTTTATCTCACAGGCTTCATCAGAGCACTCGATTTGTGTTGCGGTCCCACCCAAAGATGCCAAACTTGCTAAGCAGGCAATTCACAAAGAGTTTGCACTGGAAATTGCTGCTGGCAAGCTCAATGAAGTTGAGGTTGAGACAAATCTTTCTATCATTGCCGCTGTCGGTGAAAACATGCGCCACCGCACTGGCATTGCTGGCTGGTTTTTTCAGACGCTTGGCAAAAATGGTATCAACATTGTCGCAATTGCTCAAGGTTCATCAGAGCTTAACATCTCGGTTGTCATCGATAAGCGCGACGAATCCAAAGCGCTTAATGCCTTGCACGAAGCCTTCTTTCTTTCGGAGAAAAAAACGCTCAATGTGTTCTTGGTTGGCACTGGACTCATTGGGGGTACATTTCTGCGCCAACTCAGAGAGCATCGAGAAAATTTGCTCAAAGAAAAATCGCTCGATATTCGTGTCATTGCCTTAGCGCGTCGCTCGCAGATGCTCTTTCAGGAACGCGGCATCGACCTTGCACATTGGCAAACACATCTCAAAGAATGCGGCGAAAGTACAAACCTTAAAAAGTTCGTCGCCAAGATGCAAGACCTCAACTTGCCAAACAGTATTTTCATTGATTGCACTGCAAGCGATGAAGTCATTGAGCACTACGAAGAAATTCTCTCGGCAAGCATTTCTATTGTTACGCCAAATAAGCGCGCTAATTCAGGCAAATACGAGGCGTATCGCAACCTGAAACTGCTGGCTATCAAAAATGATGTGAAGTTTCTCTATGAAACCAATGTTGGAGCAGGCTTGCCTGTCATCAATACGCTGCAGGATTTGCTCAACAGTGGCGATAAAATTTTGAAAATTGAAGCGGTGCTATCGGGCTCACTTAGTTACATTTTCAACAATTTCGTTGGTACGCGCAAGTTCAGTGACGTGGTGCGCGAAGCTAAAGAAAAAGGTTATACTGAACCCGACCCGCGCGATGATTTAAGCGGCATGGATGTGGCTCGCAAAATTTTGATTCTTGCACGCGAGGTTGGCTTGCCACTGGAATTGCATCATGTTGAAGTTGAGAACCTTCTGCCGCAAGCCTGCCTTGAGGCGCCATCAGTTGAGGATTTTTTCAAAGAGCTCGAGAAAGCAAATCCTATCTTCGAGGAAAAAAAGCGCCATGCAGAACAACACAAACGCAAGCTCTGCTTCATTGCTTGCCTCGAAGGCACAAAAGCGCAAGTCAAGTTGCAAGAAGTCGATATACATCATCCTTTCTACACACTCTCTGGCAGCGATAACATTATTTCTTACACCACTGAGCGCTACTGCGAGCGCCCACTTGTTGTTAAAGGTCCCGGCGCAGGCGCAGAGGTTACGGCTGCAGGCGTATTTGCAAACGTGGTATGGATTTCAAATTATTTGTCGTAGCGCTTTTTCTCTTTTGAATACACGCAAAATCTGTTCATACATTCATGAAAGATGACGGTTTTGTTGCATTTGCACCTGCTACAGTCGCTAATGTTGGTGCAGGCTTTGACATTCTTGGTTTTGCTTTGCATGAGCCCGGCGATGAAGTCGTGGCACGATTCAATGAAAGCGGCAAAGTTAGAATAACGCGCATCACAGGAGACAATGGCAAACTGCCGACCGATGCGGCACTTAACACTGCTGGCATTGCTGTCATGAAACTGCTTGAGCATTTACGCCTCAAGCAAGGTATTGACCTTGAGGTGCACAAAAAAATGCCGTTAGGCAGCGGTTTAGGTTCAAGTGCTGCAAGCGCAGTTGCCGCTGTTGTCGCCGCAAATGCCTTGCTGGGCTCGCCGCTCAAAAAAAGTGAACTTTTGCCCTTCGCACTTGAAGGCGAACGCGTAGCATGCGGCACTGCACACGCTGATAACGCCGCTCCCTCACTTCTCGGTGGATTTATTTTAATTCGTAGCTACGCTCCACTGGATATTGTTGAACTCGATACACCTGCGCATTTGCATGCCGTTGTCGTGCACCCACACATTGAAGTCAAAACCAAAGATGCACGCGAGATTCTAAAAAAAACGCTCTCACTCAAAGATGCTATCGTACAGTGGGGCAATATCGCTGGCTTAGTTGCCGGTCTAATGAAATCTGACTACGCACTTATTAGTCGCTCACTAAGCGATGTCGTGATTGAACCCATACGCTCTATCTTGATTCCGGGCTTTAACCAAGTGAAAACGGCTGCGATACGCCATGGCGCACTGGGCTGCAGTATTTCAGGCTCAGGACCTTCTATCTTCGCACTGACAGTCGATGCAGAGACAGCGGCACGTGTTGCTCAAGCCATGCAAGAGGCTTTTGCAGAGCAGGGAATTGCAAGTGATAAGTTCATCTCTAAAATCAATCCAGAAGGCGCACGGCTTGTGCCACGTTCTCTGTATGCGACTCTATAGCTCTAATCGTCGGACATTAGAAGTTGGTCTGCGCGAAGCAGTCTTGCAAGGTCTGGCGCAGGACGGCGGGCTTTTTATGCCAACATCTATTCCTTTATTGCCATCAGACTTTTTTCGCCGATTACCACAGCTTTCCATACAAGCACTGGCTTTTGAAGTTGCTAAAGCCTTGCTGCAGGAGTCTGTGCCTGAAAAGGACTTGCGCCGCATTGTTGAAATCGCTATCACCTTCGATGCGCCACTTGTGAAACTCGATGCACATCTTTACGCACTGGAACTTTTTTCAGGTCCCACACTTGCCTTCAAAGATTTTGGCGCTCGCTTTCTTGCACAATTGCTTAGCTACTTTTTGCAAGATGAGCCTCGTGATTTGCTTGTTTTAGTTGCGACATCAGGAGATACCGGCAGTGCCGTCGGTTACGGCTTCTTGAACCTTCCCAGAACGCGCGTGGTATTGCTTTATCCAAGTGGTAAGGTCAGCCATATCCAAGAGCAGCAACTGACTACGATTGGTGGCAATGTCATCGCGCTTGAAGTGCAAGGCACCTTCGATGATTGTCAGCGGCTTGT
The DNA here is from genome assembly GCA_046291735.1 of Candidatus Thermochlorobacter sp. Lineage (GTDB taxonomy): Bacteria > Bacteroidota > Chlorobiia > Chlorobiales > Thermochlorobacteraceae > Thermochlorobacter. The sequence continues at coordinate 159,470 of JBKBSK010000003.1, forward strand.
AAAGTCTGCTTTTTTAGATGAGGATATCCGCGCACGCTGGACACTCTCGTCAGCAAATTCTATCAACATTGCACGGCTACTGCCACAAACATTTTATTACTTTCGCGCTGTGGCACAACTCCCACAAGCTGACTTACCAATTATCTTCTCTGTGCCCAGCGGCAACTTTGGCAACCTCACCGCCGGCTTACTTGCTAAAAAGATGGGTCTTGCTGTTCAGAAATTTATTGCTGCCACAAATGCAAATGATATTGTACCCAAGTACTTGCATACTGGCATCTTTGAGCCAAAGCCCTCGCAGCGCACACTCTCCAATGCCATGGATGTTGGCAACCCGAGTAACTTTGCGCGCATGCACGAACTTTATCCTACACACTTGCACATGCAGCAAGATATTTTCGGCATCAGTTTCTCTGACGCAGAGACTGCTGCCGCAATTCAGCACATTTATCAAAAATACGCTTACATCACTGAACCGCACGGTGCGATTGGCTACTTAGGCTTGCAAGCCTATCAGCAAACGCTGCCAGAGCCAACTCATGGTATTTTTTTGGCAACAGCTCATCCTGCCAAATTTGCAGATATCGTTGAGCCGCTATTGCCTATCGCTGTTGAGATGCCAGAGCGTCTGCGCTATGCCATTAGCAAACCTAAGAGGTCCGTTTTGATGCCAAACAACTTTGAGCACCTTAAAGCCTTCCTGCTTGAACTTTCATAGGTTTATGATTTCCTAAATCCTCTGCTTAAAAGAACTTACAAGCCCTTCCTGCACTTTGAAATCTTGCTAAAAAGCACAGTTTCAAGCCGCAATTTTCGTATATTTAAAATCTCGAGCAATAACTTTTTTAGCTAACGCAAATTCCATCTTCAATGGTAGAGAAAAGTCTCGATTACGCCAGCGAATCTGTAAAAGAGTACGACGCAGAAAGTATTCAGGTCTTAAGTGGCATTGAGCATGTCCGCAAGCGCCCTGCAATGTATATCGGCGATGTCGGAATTCGCGGTTTGCATCATCTTGTCTATGAAATCGTCGATAACTCTGTCGATGAAGCTCTTGCAGGCTATAATGATTTCATCTATGTCTCTATCAATGCCGATGGCTCGGTTACGGTCTCAGATAGAGGGCGCGGCATTCCTACAGCAATCAAGAAAGACACTGGCAAATCTGCATTAGAACTTGTCATGACTGTGATTGGCGCAGGTGGCAAGTTTGACAAAAATTCTTACAAGGTCTCCGGTGGTCTGCATGGCGTTGGGGCATCGGTTGTCAATGCGCTCTCGGAGTGGTGCGAAGTTACCGTCAAGCGCGAAGGCAAAATTTTCTATCAAAAGTATCACCGTGGTGTGCCAGAAGCACCTGTAAAGGAAATCGGCAAAACCCGAGAAAAAGACACAGGCACGAAAACGACCTTCATGCCTGACCCACTCATCTTCAAGAATCGCGAGTTTCGCTACGAGACCCTTGCAGACCGCTTGCGCGAGCTTGCATATTTGAACCGTAATCTTCACATCGTTATTGAAGACCTGCGCGAGAAAGAACCCCGACGCGATGAATTCCACTTCAAAGGCGGTATCGTGGAGTTCGTCTCATTTGTAGATGCCAATCGACTCCCGCTGATGAAAAAACCTATCTACATTGAAGGTGAGCGCGATGGCACAGTCGTTGAAATTGCTTTCCAATACAACGACTCCTACCAAGAAAACACACTGTCGTATGTCAACAACATCAACACTGTGGAAGGCGGCACACATCTGACTGGCTTTCGCAAAGCCTTGACGCGCACGATGAATCAATATGCGACCAAAAATGATCTGCTCAAATCTGCCAAGAATCTTCAACTGACTGGGGATGACTACCGTGAAGGATTAACTGCGATTATTTCTGTCAAAGTGCCAGAGCCACAGTTTGAAGGTCAAACCAAAACGAAACTTGGCAATAGCGAGACACAGACGATTGTTGAAACCATTGTCAACGAAAAGCTCAGCGAGTTTATTGAGCACAACCCCGGCACTGCAAAAATCATCATTGAAAAAGCCCTAAATGCGGCACAAGCACGTGAGGCGGCGCGCAAAGCTAAAGAAATGACTCGGCGCAAAAATGCACTCGATGGCGCAGGCTTGCCGGGCAAACTTGCCGACTGCTCCATCAACGACCCTGAACTGTGTGAATTGTACATCGTCGAAGGTGATAGTGCAGGTGGTTCTGCCAAACAAGGTCGCGACCGACGCTTCCAAGCTATCTTGCCTCTCAAAGGTAAAATTCTCAATGTCGAAAAAGCACGCCTCAACAAGATGCTCGAAAATGAAGAAATCCGCACGATTATTATGGCACTCGGTACAGGGATTGGTGACGATGAATTTAACGCCGAGAAACTGCGCTACGGCAAAATTATCTTGATGACTGACGCAGATGTCGATGGCTCACACATTCGCACGTTGCTCCTGACCTTTTTCTTCCGCTACATGCGCGGTCTAATTGAAAGCGGTAGGGTCTATATTGCGCAACCGCCGCTCTACCTTGTCAAATCAGGTAAAGAATCAGTCTATGCATGGGATGATGAAGAGCGTGATGCTGCTATCAAACGCTTTGAAGAGAAAGGCAAGGAAGTTACGGTGCAACGCTACAAAGGACTGGGCGAGATGAACCCTGAACAACTCTGGGAAACCACAATGAACCCAGAGAACCGCACACTCTTGCAAGTTGGCATTGAAAGTGCTATGGAAGCAGACAAAATTTTCTCGACCCTGATGGGCGATGCGGTTGAGCCACGCCGTGAGTTCATTGAAATGAACGCAAAGTATGTGCGCCGTTTAGATATCTGATGCGCTGTTGATTTTTTCAAAACCGTTTATCCAAGACACTGCATCATGCGATTTATTTTTATCTCTTTGTTTGCGCTCTCCTCTTTTGCCGCAAGCGCCTTTGCACAGAAGCCAGACAGCAACTACATTCGTTCTCTTGCGCCGCGTCAAAGCCCGATGGCAGTTGCTAAAGTCAATGTCGGTGATGCGTACATCAAAGTTGTCTATTCGCGTCCGTTCAAGAAAGGGCGATTGATTTTCGGCACAAAAGAAGAAAAAGCCCTTGTGCCTTATGGCGAAGTCTGGCGTACAGGTGCTAATGAAGCCACAGAAATCACGCTAACAAAGGACATTAAAATTGCAGGTAAACCTCTCAAAGCAGGCACTTATTCCCTTTTCACAATTCCGCACAAAGATAAATTCACCGTGCTTATCAATAGCGAGTTGGGACTCTGGGGACATTTCCGCATGAATGAGAAAAAAGAAGTGTTGCGCTTTGATATTCCAACAGGTGAGACCGAAGGAGAGTTTGAAGCTTTCACGATTTTCTTCAGTGCATCGGAAGGCAATAGCACCGAAATGATGATGGTATGGGATAAAACCAAAGTCGTTATTCCTATTACGGTAGATTAGTTTTGTTTGCGTTGGCGTGGATGGGCAGGCTGAAGGTTAGAGTCGCGCTTGAGTTGGGGTATTTTCAATTTGTGATACTCGTCGCTTCTCGCGCATGAGATTGAGTTTCATTGCAGCCTCGCGTGCAGCAGATTGCTCGGCTTCTTTCTTGCTGCGCCCCACGCCCTGCCCCATCACTTCATCGCCTAACTTCACAGCAACCGTAAAAATTTTGTTGTGCGGCGGTCCTTCCTCATTTGTAATCGTATAGACCGGCAGCGGGATGCGCTGTGCTTGCGCATACTCCAAAAGCACACTCTTATAGTTTTGCTCTGTGCTCAGCAGTGCTTCAAAGTTGGTCTTACTAAGAATATTAGCGTAAAGAAATTCTTTTGCGCGAGTGTAACCTCCATCGAGATATATGGCACCAATTAACGCCTCAATTGCATCGGAGAGTGCAATGTCGCTGTTGCGTACGCCCATCGATGCGGCTGACTCACTGATGATGAGCAACTTGCCAATCTGAATTGCACGCGCGTAGCTTGCCAGTGTTTTCGCATTTACCACCAGTGAGCGCAATTTTGTGAGCTTTCCCTCGTCAAAATCAGGATAGGATGTGTAGAGATACTCGGCGACAATCAAATCCAGCACAGCATCACCTAAAAATTCTAAGCGTTCATTTGAGACGAAAGTTGCCTTGTTAGAAAAATCAATTGCAGAACGATGTGTCAGCGCAACCTTGAAGAGATTTAAGCTTTTTATAGAATACTGTACAAGTTCTTCGAGATGTTCCTTGAGGCGGCGGTCTTCATCTGAGAGGGCAGGTGTAGCTCGGGCGTGCTGCCTACGAAGAAGTTTTTCTAGTAGCGTGTTCCAAAACGACATCGAGCACCTCAGGTTTAGGTTGTAATCAAATTATCCTTGCTACTTCTTGCTACTTCTTGCTACTTGCGATAGATAGTTATGCCACTACTGCAAGATATTATTTTGGCGTGTATTTCTTGAAAATTAGTGTGCAATTATGTCCGCCAAAGCCGAACCCATTATTTAGCACATAGTGAATTTCGCGTGGCTTAGGCTTGTTTGGCGTTACATCCACATCCACAGCGGGGTCCAAGTTGAAGATGTTGATTGTTGGCGGCACACACTGATGCTGAATCGAGAGAAGACAGGCTACGGATTCCACGGCGCCTGCTGCACCGAGTAGATGCCCAATCATAGACTTTGTTGAACTGATGCTCACGCCTTGGATATCTTCACCGAAGACTTTCTTGATAGCGATGATTTCAGCAATATCGCCCAGTGGCGTTGAAGTGCCGTGAGCGTTAATGTATTCAATATGCTTAGGCGTAATACCTGCTTCGTCAATTGCGCGTTGCATGGAGAGCATGGCGCCTGCGCCTTCAGGGTGCGGAGCAGTAAGGTGATAGGCGTCTGCACTCATTCCAACGCCAGCCAGTTCAGCATAAATGTGTGCCCCACGTTTCTCGGCTGATTCCACGGTTTCTAGCACCAACGCAGCCGCCCCTTCGCCCATTACGAAGCCATCACGATCTCTGTCGTATGGTCGTGAGGCATGTTCGGGGTCATCGTTGCGCGTAGAAAGTGCGCGCGCTGCATTGAAGCCTGCAACTGCTAGCGGCGTAATTACAGCTTCCGAACCACCGCAAATCATCATATCCGCATAGCCCATCTGAATCATCATATAGGCGTCAATAATCGCATTGAGCGACGTGGCGCAGGCAGAGACCGTCGCATAGTTTGGACCATGAAACTTGTGCTTGATAGAGATATGTCCAGCAGCAATGTCGGGAATCATCATGGGAATAAAGAACGGGCTGATGCGGCTAGCACCGCTTTGCATGTAGGTGCGGAATTGTTGATCGTAGGTAATCATACCGCCAATGCCTGTGCCAAAAATAACCCCTACACGGGTGCGGTCAATGTTCAGACGCTCAATCTGTGCATCTGCAATCGCCATTTCTGCAGCAGAGACGCCCAGTTGGCAGTATCTGTCCATACGCAGCGCGGTCTTGCGATCAATGTAGGTGTTTGGGTCAAAGCCTTTGACTTCGCAAGCAAATTTGGTTTCAGTCTGAGAAGCATCATATTGGGTAATCGGTCCTGCGCCACTTTTCCCTGCTATCATTGCTTCCCAGAATGCTTGTAGTCCAATTCCGATTGGCGTAATTACACCTACGCCCGTGATTGCAATGCGCTGCCGTGCTCTCATGTACACTACTTTAAAGTTAAACCCAACTCTGTCAGCATGTGAGCACTTTTGCTGTGCAAAGTTGGGTCTTTTGCTAAAAACTGGTTCAGAGAAAATTAGATTTACTTCTTTTTGCTCATAATGTAATCAATCGCATTCTTCACTGTCGAGATGCTTTGTGCATCTTCATCAGGAATTTGAATGCCGAATTGATTTTCAAACTCCATTACTAGCTCGACATTATCGAGCGAATCAGCGCCTAGGTCGTCTGTAAATTTGGCGTCATCTTTAATTTGGTCGCGACTGACGCCCATCTTCGTGACGATGATGTTGTAGACTTTATCTCTGACTTCATCTACGGTCATTTTTTCCTCCATGAAAGGTGGTTTTGGTTAAAGAGAATCCAAAAGATTTTTTTGTCAGATTTTTGATATTTTGAGAAAAACGGGGCGAATATACAACGAGCTTTTGCCTCTCCCAAACGGCTTACATTGCTAAGCCGCCATCCACGCGTAGCACTTCACCCGTGATATATCCAGCAAGCGGACTGCACAAGAAGAGCACAGCATCGGCAACTTCTTTGGCAGAACCGGTGCGTCTCATTGGAATCATGCTCTCAATAGCTTTGCGCTGTTCTTCGGCAAGCGCACTTGTCATTTCCGTATCAATGAAACCGGGCGCCACAGCATTGACCAGCACATTGCGCGAAGCCACTTCTTTTGCTACCGACTTTGTAAAACCAATGATACCAGCCTTCGAAGCAGCGTAGTTAGCTTGTCCAGCGTTTCCTGTTAGCCCAATCACCGAAGTAATGTTGACAATGCGCCCGCTGCGCTGCGACATCATCGGTTTCATCGTAGCTTTCGTGTAGTTGAACACGCTCTTTAGGTTGCTGGCGATGACCTCATCCCATTGTGCTTCGCTCATGCGCATCAAGAGCGTATCGCGCGTGATACCTGCATTGTTGATGAGAATATGCAGATTCCCAAATGCTTGCAGCACCGCTTGCACGACTTTTTCAGCTTGTGCAAATTGTTCGGCGTCCGCTTGCATTGCCATCGCTTTGCGCCCCATCGCTTCAATTTCTTGCCGAAGCGACTCGGCTTTATCAGCTGAAGATTTGTATGTAAATGCCACGGATACGCCCGCCTCAGCCAGACGGAGGCAAATCGCCCTGCCAATACCTCGTGTGCCACCCGTTACCAGCGCGATTTGCCCGCTTAAGTCTAACGTCATTGATTAGATAAATTATGGCTCCACACCAACAGAGACGCGCAGTTTCTCGACATCTTGCACGGTATCAATGCCAGATACCGTCACATTTGAGTTGATACGCTTAATTAACCCTTGCAAGACACGCTGCGGACCTACTTCAATAAACTCTGTGATACCTGCTGCAATCATTTCTTCAACAGATTGTTGCCAGAGCACTGAATTGGTGAGCTGACGCACCAACTTTTTGCGAATCTCTTCGGCATTGGTTGTCAGGCAGGCATCGACATTCATACAGACAGGAATCTTCGCATCTTGGATATCGACTTGATTGAGCATCTCAGCGAGTTCATCTTTTGCCGGCTTCATCAGTGGCGAGTGAAATGCTCCTGAAACACTTAGTTCTTTGGCAAGTTTTGCACCGTATTTCTTTGAAAGGTCAATTGCCGTTTTGATTGCTGCAGTTTCGCCAGAGAGCACGATTTGCCCGGGTGAATTGAAATTTGCAGCTTGAATGATGCCTTGCTCTGAAGCTGCAGTCAAAACAGCCATGAGTTTGTCATCAGGCAAGCCGAGAATCGCTGCCATAGAGCCGGGACATTTTTCACCGGCTTCTTGCATCAATTCGCCGCGTCTGGCCACCACGCGCAGTGCATCCTCAAATGAGAGCGCGCCAGCGTAACAAAGTGCTGTATATTCGCCAAGACTGTGTCCGGCGGTCATGGCAATTTCATCGCTATCGATGAATCGAAAGAGCAGGTAGCTGTGAAGGAAAATTGCGGGTTGTGTGTAGCGGGTCTGACGAAGCACACTTTCATCACCAGAGAACATGATCTCTGAAAGCGGGTAGCCGAGAATTTCATCGGCTTGCAAAGCGATTTCGGCGCACTCCGGATACTGTTCGCAGAGTGTCTTTGCCATGCCCACATACTGCGAGCCTTGTCCTGGGAAAACGAGAGCTGTCTTCTTCATAATTTTATATTGTTTGGTCAGTAGCGCGAAGTGTGATTTGTTTTTGGTTATGAGACTACTGACGGTTAAACAAAATAAAATTCATAGCTCTGTGCTCCTGCGGCGTAAATGTTACTTGAGCTTGCGCCCTACGCCTGGTCATCTTGTTTCGTGCCTTAAATACCGATAACTGTTTCATTCTGTCACCACAAAGAACAGCGGGGCTTTCAAAGAACACTCGGCAAACACCCGAAACGAGTAGCAAGTTAACAATTTTGTGCGCAAAATCACAACTGCCACTTCAGATAGATACCGCCCCAAGTGTATCCTGCACCGTAGCTTACCAAAATCAGGTTTGCACCATCGCGCAGTTTCTTTTGTTCATCTAGCTCTGCAAGGCAGATTGGAATGGTTGCCGCTGTCGTATTGCCGTACCGATCTATATTTACTACGACTTTATCCATGCCGATACCCATGCGTTCTGCTGTGGCACTAATGATGCGCAAATTTGCTTGATGCGGCACAAGGTAATCCACATCCTCGCTGCTTAGATGATTGCGCTGCATCATTTCAGCAGCAACTTCTGCCATGCCCACAACTGCTGCCTTGAAGACTGCCCGGCCATCTTGCACCACATAGTGCATTTTCTTGTCGACCGTCTCATGTGTAGGTGGATTAAGACTGCCGCTGCCGGGCATATAGAGGTAATCCTTGCCTGCTGTGCCATCAGCATAGAGTCGTGCATCCAAGATGCCGTAGCCCTCACGTGCAGGCTCAAGTAGCACTGCACCTGCCGCATCCCCAAAAAGGATTGCCGTATTGCGGTCAGTGTAGTCGACAATTGAGGACATTTTGTCGCCCCCTAAGACCAGCACCTTCTTATGCATGCCTGTCTCAATGAACTGTGCCCCCACACACAAGGCATAGAGAAAGCCTGAGCACGCTGCCGAGAGGTCAAACCCCCAAGCGCGTTTTGCACCAATCATATCTTGGACAAGGCAGGCTGTTGAAGGAAAAAACATATCGGGCGAGATGGTCGCTACAATAATAAGGTCAATTTCTGCCGCGCTAATGCCACGTTTTTCAAGCAGCGATTTTGAGGCTTCGGCGCACATGTATGCTGTAGCTTTTGTCGGATCTTTCAAAATGCGTCGCTCGCAGATGCCGGTGCGTGTGCGAATCCACTCATCACTGGTATCGAGCATTTTCTCGAAATCGTGATTCGTTAGCACATCGGTCGGCAGATACTTTGCGGTAGCAGTAATTGCGGCTTTCATTGCGCTAATACGGCAGCAGAGTTAAGACGATTTATAGTGAATGGTCTGAACAGATTATTCTGCTGCGGATTCTTTCTTCTTGGCAATAATTCGCCCGCGATAGTAACCGCAGTTGTGGCAAGCACGGTGCATGATTGTAATCGCACCACAGTTTGGGCAAGTAATCATCGTGGCAGGCTTGGTACGCGCATTGAACTGCGCTCGACGCTTATCCGTGCGCGAGTTAGACATTCTGCGTTTCGGATTTGGCATATCTGGTTCTGGTTTCTGGTCTGTTTTCTGTGTTTCTTTTGTGTTGCTCCTCTGCTAGCGCAGGTTTTCATTAAACTTCTGTTTCAATTGGTGCAGCGCTCTTTGCCACTCCGATTCAGGCGTGCTGTCTGATTGCTCTGGATGGCTTGACGGTAGCTCTGCTTGATTCATACAAGCTGGTTCACAAACATTTTTCATGGGTACAGCAAGCAGCAGTGTGTCACGCACATCGTCCGTAAGATCAATTTCAAAATCGTTTTTGCCGAGCCATCGTACTTCATCTTGCCAGTCCTCGACTTGCATAGATTTCGCTTGCGAATAAAAAATGCGATACTCCCCAGAAATATGCCGATGCAGCGTAGTTAAACATCGATCGCACTCCAAGACCGCAACTGAACTTACCACAATATCAACCGTGATGTCTGACAATCCCTTATCCAGAGAAAGGCTCACTTCTACTGGATTTGGAAATACCTTCGTGCTTACCGCTGCATCTTGAAAATCCGCACTTGCCAGTACAAAATGATAGTTGTGCTTGCCTTGCGAGAGATGCGAAATTTTGATTTTCACAAGCGGCTCACGCTCCGCCTTCCCATCACCATTCATCGCTATCCTTAAAAAGAGCGGCAAATATAGGATAAAGGCAGTAGAAATGAAAATTTTTTTAATTTGGAAATCAGCACGCGCACTATTATCTTTGCAACCCTTGATTTTGCATAGCACACAGCTGGACACGACTGGGTTGCTTGCGCAAAAGTTCTGTCTTTTATGCATTCCGCGATAGCTCAGCGGTAGAGCAATCGGCTGTTAACCGATGGGTCGCAGGTTCGAATCCTGCTCGCGGAGCAACATCATCTTCTGGTTAAGTCCTGATATGCCGTCAGGACTTTTTCATTTATACAAACTCGACACACCCAGCGCGCCCCTCCCGCTCCCTTGTCGTGCCGCCATGGTAGTCAGGCAAGTAAATTCTTCGACGACGCTGAGCCGTCCTGCTCGGGCGACACATCTGGCTGAATATCAGAGTCGCTGGAGCGCGAGGGCGAGAGAATTTCTAACTTGTGCTGCGCTGCTGTTAGACGGTCTTGACAGATTTGCGCAATGCGACGGCCTTCCTCGTAGAGTTCAATCGATTCTTCTAATCCGAGTTGACCTTCTTGAATGAGTGTCGCAATTTCTTCCAGACGCGCTATCAAGGCTTCCAAAGATTGCGGTGTGTTTGAGGTTTTATTTTCTTCGTCCACTGGTGTCCAAATTGAGTTAGGAAGATAACGCAAGATACATGTAAAATGGTTAGAGCGAGAGAATTTCAAGACGCTTTTTGATTTCAGCAAGGTCGCGCCGCAGTTCAGGCGATGTTTGCTGCTCTTGCTCAATGGTAGTTACAGCATGAATGACGGTGGAGTGATCGCGTCCGCCGAAATGTAGTCCAATTGTCTTGAAAGAAGAATTGGTCAAGCGCTTTCCGAGATACATCGCCACTTGACGCGCCATTGCAATTTCTTGTTTACGCGACTTGCCTTTGATATCGTTGGGTGAGATGTTGTAGTACTCACATGTAACCTTTTCGATCATCTCGAGTGTGATATTAACACTGCGGTCGCGAATGATGTCTTTAAGCACCAATTTAGCAAGTGCCAGATCGATTTCTTTGCCTTGCAGCGAGGCTGTGGCAAGCAAGCGCACAAGACAGCCTTCAAGCTCACGCACGTTCGTGGTTACATTGGTTGCAATAAAATTGACGACATCATCTGGCAGCGTTGCACCATTGTCCTCAAGTTTGCGGCGCAAAATCGCTAGCCGTGTCTCAAAGTCAGGCGCCTGCAAATCGGTCATCAATCCCCACTGAAAGCGAGAAAGCAGGCGTTCTTCCATGTCGCGCAGTTCTTTGATGGGCCGATCGCAAGAGAGCACAATTTGTTTGTTGGCTTGGTGCAGCGTGTTGAAGATGTGGAAAATTTCCTCTTGCGTTTTGCCTTTCCCTGCAAAAAACTGAATATCATCAATGATGAGTAAGTCAATGTGGCGATAGAAGGCTGAAAACTCACTAATGCGGTTGTTTTGAATCGCTGTCACAAAATCAATTGCAAACTTTTCACTGGAGACATAAAGAATAAACTCAGCTTTACGCTTGATGCGTGCGTAGTTGCCGATAGCTTGAATCAGATGCGTTTTGCCCAATCCTACACCGCCATAAATTACCAGCGGGTTGTATGCGTTTTTGCCCGGCATTTCAGCAACAGAACGTGCCGCTGCTAAAGCAAAGGCGTTGCAATCACCTTGAATGAAGTTCTCGAAACTGTGCCGCGGATTAAGGTAACTCTCAAAGCGTTGTACATTTGCTTTGTAGAAATCATGGGCAGCGCGCGAGACTGCAATCGTGTGCACTTCAGGCACAATCGCAGCAGGCTGCTGCGGGAGTTTTATCGTAACAGGTTCAACCGGAGATTGCTGCACAACGACAGAATAGGTTAGTTTGGCTTGGTGACCGATGACTTCTAAAATGGTGCGTTTGAGCAGTGAGTAGTAGTTCTCTTCTATCCACTCGTAGAAAAACTGGCTCGGCACTTGAATCGTAAGCTCACCGCCGGAGAGCTTGAGCGGCACGATAGGCTCAAACCAAGTCTTAAAACTCTGAGGATTAATGTTGTCTCGAATGATATCAAGACACTGCTTCCAAGCTTCTTGGGCAGCGCGCGCCTCTTCTCCTATAGTTTTGCTCTCTAAATCACTCATAGAGTGATACCTTGTTTTAGACAAAAATCCACATCACTAGCCTTACTTATCCACACATCCGTTTGTCAAAAACACTTTACACCACGAACTTTGTGCAGTCCTACTGACAAATCACACACCACTTCCTAAGTTATCCACATCAATTGCGTTAAGATAAGTGCTTTTCTTAAAAGGACTTAAAACAAATAAGACAAACTCTTCCACACTTTTATATCAAATCCGTGAAAGTCATTAGCAACTTTTGTGAGCAGGCACACACTTTTTTCACACTTTATCCACATACCAACATCTAAAGCTGGTAGTTACCTCTCTTGAACCAAACATCGCTGCCGTAACACTCAATTCCTGCGTTGAAGTGTGGTTATTGACAAAAAAATGGGGGCTAAATCTACAATAAAGGGCGCAAGGCACAAACTTGTTTTTACAAAAAAAATGTAATACTTTTGCCGCTCATTCGGAAACTATGAATTCTTTTAGGCTATGAAACGCACCTTTCAACCGAGCAATCGCAAACGACGCAACAAGCACGGTTTTCGTGCAAGGATGGCAACAAAAAATGGTCGCAAAGTTCTCGCACGTCGGCGTGCCAAAGGACGGTATAAATTGACGGTCAGCGATGAAATGAGCCATAAGCAACGTTAATTTTTCGTCGACGCCTTGTCGGCTCAACCATCTGGCGAAGCACCACGCCGCCAAGCCTTTCTAAAAAAAAGTGAGATTCTGCGTCAGAAGCGCGCCATACAACTCTTGTTTGAGACAGGGCGCAGTGTGCAAGTGCCGTACCTGCGCCTTTTCTTCCATGTCGTGCCTCCGTGCTCCTCGGCAAAAGCAATGGTACTGTTTTCTGTCAGCAAGCGCACCTTCAAGCGCGCCACGGCACGTAACCGCATCAAGCGACTCCTGCGCGAAGCCTACAGGCTACAAAAATGGACACTGCACGAGGCACTTGCCCAAAAACTCAAGCCCGACGAACAACTTCATCTTGCGCTGCTCTATCAACCCCAGCGAAAGCCGCTAACACTGGAGCGCGCACTAAGCTCAGTCGCACTCGCCTTCGCTAAAGTGCTCGAACAACTTTGAACTTGCATCACCGCTCTGCTAAACTTTGCTTAGCTCTGTGATTGCACAGTTACAGGAGCCTTTGGCAAGTAAATCTCCCGCTGCATTAAAGACATGGCACTCTGCATGCACAATCCGTCGACCACGACGCACCACTCTGGCGCGCGCTGTGATAAGCTCGCCTAATTTTGCACTGCGCAAAAAATCTGTTACAAGATTGATAGCCACAAAGAAGTTGCTATCGTCCAGAGTGTAAATCGCAATGCCCATGGCTTCGTCCATAATCGCGCACATAATACCGCCATGCAGAATCCCAACAGGGTTGGTCATATCGGGGCGCACAAGAAACTCGGCTTCAAACTCGCCTGCTTGAACTGCACGAATTGTACCATTGAGCCATCTGCCAACAGGCGAAGGATGCTGATCACCAAATGACTGACCAATACGCGACCGCAGGCGCTCTAACGCTTGATTCATAGAAAGATGATGTTTGGTCGGCTAGGAACACATAAGCGATTTTGCAAAAATACTTGACCTAAGCCGTATTCTCTAACCTGATTATCCTCAGCTTTGTGATATTCAACACAGCTACACACATTTTATTTGGTACAATATCATTGTTTGCGTACTTTCGATTCCGACAGCGCTCGACACTCACCCTCGAGCAGGCGGATGGTCGGAAAGCAAGTCAAATTTTCTCATAACCAGACACGCTCATACCTCCATGCCGCCGCATGCATGAACAGCGTTCTGCTGAATCTCTAAGAAATAAAGTTTCTTTAACTAACCATCCGCAAAAAAATGTACAAGTTTTACAGTCCATTCCTAATCCTGCTTCTCTTTGCCTGCATGTCGCATGCAGCGCAACTTACTGTAACCAACACAAATAATGCTGGTGCAGGATCACTTCGCCAAGCTGTGCAAGATGCTGCATCGGGGGACACGGTGTACTTTCAAACGGGGTTTAGTGGCACCATCACGCTCACATCGCCGATTACCATTGATAAAAACTTGTTGATTGACGGACATCATGGCACAAACGGCATGGTTACGATTAGCGGCGGCGGCAACACCCGCATTTTTGAAATTACAGCAGGCAATGTTGAGCTCTTCAATCTCATTTTTGAAAATGCAAGCGGTTCCACCGCAGGGGGCGCAATACGCGCGACTGCTGCAGGTTCACTCGTGATTGACACCTGCACATTTCGCAACAACTCAAGCACTTCTGGCAGCGGAGGCGCAATTTTCAGCAATGCGCTTGACACACTCACTGTCAAGAATACGACCTTTTCCAACAATGTAAACGCTGTTGAGCACGCTGGTTTTGTAACCATGGAAAACGTCACCCTCGCAAATAATACTGGCACACAGGTCATTACAACTGCAACGGGTGGTACGCTCTCACTGATGAACTGCACCATTTTCGACAATCCCACCACAAATGAAAATCTCTTGGTCGCCACCGGTGGAACTGTAACTGCGACCAACACCATTTTTCAAAGCATGCGCATTAGCGGGACTGTCAATGTCTTTAACTGTGTGGTATTTCTTGCCCCAAATGTACTCTCAGGCGGAGTTTATTCACCCAGCGAGACCATTCAGGGCTATAATCCGCTCTTAGGACCACTTGCAGATAACGGTGGTAAAACCGAAACAAAAGCCTTGCTATCTGGCTCACCTGCATGGCGCGCTGGCGCTGCATCTGGACCTACTACCGACCAGCGAGGCTTTTCACGCCCTGACAACCCCAGCATTGGTGCGTTTGATAGCACAGATCCAATTTCCATCTATGTGTTGAACGACAGTGACAGCGGTCCCGGCTCGCTGCGCCGTACTGTAACAAATGCGCTTGAGTTCGATACGCTGATTTTCAACCCTGCACTCACCGGACAAACCATCACACTTACCAGCGGAGAAATTGTGATTGATAAATCGCTTACGATTATCGGACTGGGCGCAAATAACCTTGCTATTAGCGGCAACAATGCCAGTCGTATCTTTAGTATTCAAGGTAGTATTAACACCTCATCTTTTCCCGACTTCCGCCTAAGCCGCACACAACCCAGCAGTTTTTCGTATGTTATTATTGCTGCTCTCACGCTTCGCAATGCACGCTCAACTTCAGCTACCGAAAACGGACTTGGAATTCTCACATCAGCAGACTTCTTACGCCTCGATAGCTGTGAAATTCGTGATTGCGAGAACACAGCAGGTGGCAAGGGCGCTGGTCTCTATGTGGAAAGTGGAACATGTGAAGTCTTCAATTGTACATTTTCAGGCAATTCTTGTGGCACAGGTGGTGAGGGTGGCGCTCTCGCCGTAGACGATGCCTTGGTTTATGTGTATAACTCTACTTTCTCTGGCAATCAGTCTCCAAAAGGCGGCGCTATTGCGGCACTCAATGGACTTTGCAGTATCTCCAATAGCACCATCGCAGGCAACACAGCAACAAGCGAAGGAGGCGGAATTTATGAAGATGGTGGTGAACTCTATCTCAACAATACACTTGTGGCGACGAACACTGCATCCAATGGACCAGATGTGTCAGGTACAGTTCAGAATTCTTACCCGAATTCGAACGCGAGCGCATTCCCGGTCGAAGAGTTCTTCAGGGCAAAAACCTCTCGCCTCAAAATTAAGAATAGAGTTACAAGCAAGCTCTTTTCACTCAATAGTGGTGGAGCAAGCCGATACAACCTCATTGGTAATGGTGCTGGTATGACAGGTCTCATCAATGCTGATGCAGATAGCAACCTTGTTGGGACAAGCAGCAATCCTATTAACCCCAATCTTGGCGCACTTGCCAATAATGGCGGGAGCACACGCACGTGCGCACTGAATGCAGGTAGCCCCGCCTTAGACAAAGGTAACCCAATTCCTAGCGAAAATGCACTGGCTAATGATCAGCGTGGGGCTTTCTTCGTGCGTGTCTCGGGCGGCAGAATGGACATTGGCGCCTTTGAAGTGCAAGTTACCAGCGGCATCATCGTGCGCGACGCAGTCTATGATAATACGGTTACGCTCTCTGCAAGTGGGACAGGTATCACAATTGATTTCACTGGCAATGAAACTGAGCTTGGGTTTATTGAGCGCATTCGTTTCAATGCAGCTGCACCAAACCTGAATGCCATTGCATCTGTTGCAGCGACACCGCAAACAGGCAGTGCGTTCATTCCTGATAAGGTCTCGCCAGAGCGCTATTGGACAATTTCTAATAGTGCTGTTTCTTTCGGTTCTGTTACACTCAACATTGATCTTGCAGGTATCAGCGGCATCACGAACCCAGACCGCCTGCTTATTGTGCGTCGCGAATCTCCCTTGCACCTTTGGCAAGCAGTGAACACTTCGCATAGCAGTAACATTCTGAGTGCAAACTTTGGCATGGAGGATTTCTATGGTGATTTTGCTATTGCTTCACTTGCTGCTGAAAACCCCCTTCCTGTCGAGCTGAAGTCATTTGAGGCTCAACCTGTTGCGCGTGGCGTTGAACTTCGCTGGAGCACAGCCTCTGAGCAGAACAACGCCGGCTTTGAGGTGCAAAGACGAAGTGAGAATCGCGGCGTGGGCAGTGAGGCATGGCAAGTGCTGGGCTTTGTCAGAGGCAACGGCACCACATCAGCAGCACAAAGTTATGCATTTGTAGACCAGACCGCATCAGGCAAAGTGCACTACCGCCTCAAGCAAGTGGATTTTGACGGCACCTTTGAATACAGCCCCACCATTGAAGTTGAAGCCGGTCTGCCACGCACATTTGAACTTTCGCAGAACTATCCTAATCCGTTTAACCCGACGACGGTGATTAGTTATCAACTGCCTGTAAGCAGCGAAGTAAGTTTGAAGATTTATGATATGCTCGGTCGTCAGGTCGCCACACTGGTAGAAGGGCGTCAAGAAGCGGGACGGTATCAGGTGGCGTTTAATGCTGTGCAATTGGCAAGTGGTCTGTATTTCTATCGCTTGCAAGCAGGGACATTCACGCAAACTAGAAAAATGATGCTGCTAAAGTAACATTGTCATCATCAACTTGCCTTGTTGAAAGCGTCTTGCACAAACCTGCAAGGCGCTTTTTTTTACTGTGTGACCTCAATGCAAGCGTTACAACACAGCTAAGCGGTAGGGTAGGGACAGAGAGATGCTCGTGGAGACTTGTTCAGACTTTAAAACTCGTGTATTTTTGCCTACTGTTTTGCGTCCGTAGCTCAACTGGATAGAGCGTTGGTCTCCGAAGCCAAAGGTTATGGGTTCAACTCCCGTCGGGCGCACTTGTGAGCAAGATACCTCAAGAAAATTAGGGCGAAGACATAACTTCGCCCTAAGTTCTTTAACTCCTGAAAAGAGATATAGTTTTTTGAAACAGGTTTACTCGCTTGCTTCAGCTTCAACTTCGAGCTGAAGTTTAGCGACCACATCGGAGTAGAGCTTTACGGCAACTTCGTGTTTGCCGATATGCTTGATGGGTGGGTCAATCGTGATTTGCTTGCGATCGATCTCAAAACCTCTGGATTTGAGAGCGTCAGCAACCATTTGGGCTGTCACTGTGCCGTAAAGTCGTCCCTCTTCACCCGCCTTAGCTTTGATGTTCAGCAGAAGCCGTTCCAGCGACTCTGCCAGTTCTCGTGCGGCTTTGCGTTCGCGCTCAATCTTGAAGGCTTTTTGCTTTTTTTCTTCTTCAAGCGCTTTGAGCATGCCATCAGTTGCCCGCACAGCTAAGCCACGCGGAATGAGGTAATTGCGTGCGTAGCCATCTTTGACCTTGACGACTTCGCCCGGCTCACCAAGTTTTTCTACCTGCTTTTTCAGAATCACTTGCATATTTGAAGCGTTACTTGATTTGGTCAGAGACAAAAGGAATGATTGCAAGGTGGCGTGCCCATTTGATGGATTTGGTTAGAAGTCGCTGCTCTTTGGCAGAAAGCCCCGTGATGCGGCGCGGGATGATTTTGCCCTGCTCATTGATAAAACGGCGGAGTTTTCGCTCATCACGGTAGTCGAAGAATACGACTTGATTTTTTGCAGGTGCACTCGCTGCGCGACTTCGTGCTGCAATAGCGCGCTGCGCAGGGCGGCTCGAGATTGAACTTTTAGGTTGCATGACTCAACACATCTTTGGTTTTGCGTAGGTTATCGACTGTCTGTTGCAAGCTCACTATCCCCATTGAGATATTTGTATTCGTAGAGGTCTTTGCTGGTTACCTGCGAATCATCGCTGTATTCTTCTACGACACCAGAGTCATCGTCATTGCGACGGCGCTTGTTAAGGAATTGAATTCGGCGAGCTTTAATTTCAACAACAGTACGCGTCGTGTTATCTTGCAGCTTCCAAGTTCGGCTTTGAAGTTCGCCATCGACCAGCACCGCACTGCTCTTGTGTAGATTATCGCGGCACGATTCTGCAAGTTTATTCCAGGCAACAACACCGACGTAGCACACATCTTCCTGCCATTCGTTATTGCTGTCACGGAAGCGACGGTTACACGCAATTGTAAAGTTTACGACCGGTGTGCCCGTAGTAGTTTGTCTGAAAATTGGGTCTTTGGTTAAGTTGCCTGCGATAACCACGCTATTGATTTCTGGCATTTTTAGCTCTGCCATTGCTCTCCTCCATAAGTTGGTTTTATTACAAAGACATAGAACGCTAAGAAAAGAATTTTATCATGCCTGTGCAGTCTCAGGCTTAGACTCAGTGGAGGGTTGCGCTGTGCCATACTTAGCTACACGCTCGCGGATCTCCAAGAGCGGCTTATCTAAAATGATGGTGAGGAAACGAATAATCTGCTCGTTGAGCCGATACTGACGCTCTAGCTCTGCTAGCATCGTGGGTGGGGCTGTAAACTCGATATGCACATAGTAGCCGATTGTGTGCTTACCAATTTTGTAGGCAAGCTTCCGACGACCGTTATCCGTAATGTTTTTGATATTACCTCCGAGCGAAGTAATAAGCTGCTTTACTTTCTCAATTGCACCTTGCGTGTTTTCGTCATCTAAGTTCCCGTCAAAAATGACCGTCGTTTCGTAAAGTTTCTCGTTTTTTGCCATACTTGAAAAAGCGTTAAGCGTTAGAGTTTCAACCTTGCCTTGCTTTGAAACTGTTTTGAGTTGTATTTCTACCGAACCGTGTTAAGAAATTGTTGATTAAAATTAGGATTGCAAAGATAAGTTTCAGCACCAATTTTCCAAAAGATTTTCGTTGATTTTTTGTGCGGTTCGCACTACCCGGTCATTTCTGCACTCTGGCGCTGCAAGAGCCCTTTTACTTGAAGACAATACCTTTCACCAAGTTGCGCTGCAGCTTTGAATTGAGCTGGGCAATGATACTTTGCTTCTTGAAGGAGAGTTCATTTCGCCATGCTGAGTTTTTGACTTTCACATAAAGCACGCCACTTACAACTTTCTCGACTTCTGAGATGCGCGCAATGTGGCTACCTACGACCTGCGACCACATTTTGATAATCTCAAACTCTTCAGCAGCGTCAAAATTCAACTCATGATACAGCGCACTGAGTACATTCTCAAAGCGACTTGGAACTCTCGTGTAGGACATCTCTCAATCTGATTTAGTAAGTTTTTTTGCTTTCTTGCATACGCTACTGCGCAGCATGACAAACATACGCTATATCGATTTGACTGACCCCACTAAACGATTTTCGCTCCGTTGTCGTCACCAGCGATTGACCCAGTGATTTCAAAATCTCGATCAAGTCATTTGCGCGCTCACGGTCAAGCTCACTAAACACATCGTCGAGCAGGAAAATCGGCATTTCGCTAAGTCGTTCTCGAATATAAGCATGCTGAGCAAGTTTTAGACAAACAAGAAATGTTTTATGCTGTCCTTGCGAAGCATAGCGTTTGAGCGAATTACCGTTCATGAGAAACTCCAAATCATCGCGGTGCGGTCCGAGCAAAGTTTGACCCCGCCGACATTCTTCGGTGTGCAGAAGTTTGAATTTAAGCCGTAAGCCTGCAGCAATTTTATCCTTTTCTACTGCATCCCCAACTTCAATCTCTACGTCCATCTCGTAGCGCAGTTCAGGCTCTTCGCTGAACGAGGCAAACTGTCGGTAAGCGGCTTTCAAATAACTTAAAAATTCTCTTGCAAACTTTACGCGCTCACAGAGTATTGCTGCAGCAAGTCGGGTCAGTTGCTCTGTCCACACCTCAAGCGACGAAAGTTGTGCTGGATTTGGGCGCAGCTGCTGCTTGATTTCCGCAAGCAATCGATTGCGTTGATGGAGCGTGCGCCTATAGGCAAGCAAGTCTTCAAGGTATGCACGATTGGTTTGCGAAATGGTGTTATCAAGAAAGCGTCGGCGTTCTTGCGGTGCGCCTTGCACCAGCGCAAGGTCGTATGGAGAGAGTGCTATACACGGATATTCACCCACGATTTTGGAGAACTGCTCCAGTTCAGTACGATTGATGAAAACATGTTTGCCGGCTTGTTTTGAAAAATACACTCTCACACTGGAGTGCATACCCAAATCGCTTTGCATCTCGGCTTCCACTTCAAAGTGCTCGGCTCCAAATTGCAGGCATTCTGCATCGCTTGCGCCAATTAAGCTCTTCGTGAGGCAGACAAAATGTGCAGCCTCCAAGATGTTCGTCTTGCCTACACCATTGCGTCCGTAGAGAATATTGACGCCTGAATCCAGTGGAAGCATCAGCGCCGTATGCCGACGAAAGTTTGTGAGATGTAAAGAAAGCAGTTTCAATGTCAGACTCTGAAAATTTTACCTAAGGCTTCCTTCACTACAACGTCTTTCTTACGTGTCTATGCTTTAAAACGTTTGAAGATGTTGACGATGTGGAAATGTGGAGAAGGTCTTTTTTGTTTTCCATAACTCCTTAAAAAATAAGAGCTTTCACATAAAAACGACTGAATTGTCCTTGTGGATAGTATGTGAAAAGCAAGTTTCTTTTCCACATATCATAGATTACAGGACTAAAATAGCAATTGCTATTCACACTTGCATGGCTGTTCTTAACAGTCTATGCACGTAGATTTTCACAGAGTTGTACAC
The DNA here is from genome assembly GCA_046291735.1 of Candidatus Thermochlorobacter sp. Taxonomy (GTDB): domain Bacteria; phylum Bacteroidota; class Chlorobiia; order Chlorobiales; family Thermochlorobacteraceae; genus Thermochlorobacter. Next base: position 180,598 of record JBKBSK010000003.1, read on the forward strand.
GTGGATAAGAAAGAGTCTTTTCCACGTGTTATCAAGAGCGTTTCCTGCCGATCGGGGGTCTGTTAAACTAAGTAAGAAGTAGGAGTAACAAAATGACCGGCAAATATGAGTTTAAACCCGGACTAGCAGAGAACTTCAAGTATGACTTCCCGGCTGGTATTGTTGTCTTTCTTGTTGCTGTTCCGCTGTGTTTAGGAATTGCGCTCGCCTCAAATGCCCCACTCTTCTCTGGTCTGATTGCAGGTATCGTTGGCGGAATGATTGTAACGTTGTTCTCTGGCTCAGAGCTTAGTGTGTCAGGACCTGCAGCAGGCTTGACGGTTATTGTAGCCGCCGCGATTGCAAAGTTAGGATCGTTTGAAGCCTTCCTTGCGGCGGTAGTGATTGCTGGGGTCTTGCAAATTTTCTTTGGTGTAATTCGGGCTGGTATGATTGGCGACTATGTGCCGAACAGTGTCATCAAAGGTATGCTTGCAGCTATTGGGGTGATTATCATCATCAAGCAGTTTCCATACGCACTGGGGCACAGCACAGGGCAATACGACGACCGAGAAGATATTGAATTTCTACGACACCTTGGGGAAGATAGTGCGTTTGCACAACTTATCGCAACGCTCTTTGATATTTCTCCTACCGCAATGTTGATTACCCTAATTTCCATCGTCTTGCTGGTCGTATGGGAAAAGCCATTCCTGCAACGCTATTCATTCTTCAAAATTGTACCCGGACCATTAGCGGTGGTGTTTCTGGGCATCGTCATCAATCAACTCTTCATTGCGCTCTTCCCAGAAATCCCGAGTTTGCACCTGACTAAAGAAAAAGCGCAACTGGTGTCACTGCCTGTGTTTGAGAATCCAACATATCTTTTGCAGAGTCTGACACTGCCTGATTTTAGCGCACTGATGCGCAAAGACACTTACATCGTTGCACTGACCTTGGCAGTCGTGGCAAGTCTGGAGACACTGCTCTCGGTGGAGGCAGTCGACAAGCTCGATCCTTTCAAGCGTATATCAGACACGGATAAAGAACTGCGGGCACAAGGTATAGGTAACATTGTGTCAGGACTACTAGGGGGATTACCTATGACAGCGGTGATTGTGCGTTCATCGGCAAATGTCTATGCTGGCGCGCGCACGCGTACTTCCGCCTTTGTGCATGGTACATTTCTTCTCGTTGCAGTTGCGCTGATTCCAAACTTGCTCAACATGATTCCGCTAGCAAGTCTTGCCGCAATTCTCATCACGGTGGGCTACAAACTTGCCAGTGTCAAGCTCTTCAAAGCAATGTACAGAACTGGTGGCGAACAGTTCTTAGCGTTTATCACTACTATCATTGCTATCGTCTTTACAGACTTACTCATCGGGATTTTCATTGGTTCAGCTGTGGCGATTTTCTTTGTGCTGAGAATCTATCATCACTCCTCGATTACAATGGTAAATCAAGACAATTACTATCTCATTCGCTTCAATAAGGATATGTCGTTTGTCAATAAATCGGAGCTGAAGGAGCAACTGGCAAAAATTCCAGATAACTCAATTGTGATTATCGAAGGCACAAAGGCGGTATTCATTGATAGAGATATTTACGAAGTGATTAATGACTTCCGAGAAGCAGGCAAGTATCGCAACATCACTGTAGAGCTCAAGTATATGGATTCAAAGTCTCTCCCGCTGTTTCCAGATTTTAACAAAAATGACAAGAGGAGACTGAAAAATGGAGTCGTACAAGAAACTGCTTCTGGCAAATAAAGCATGGGCGAAAGAAAAGCTGGATATTCGTCCTGACTACTTTGAGAAGATGGCGCGCAACCAGACCCCAGAGTTCTTGTGGATAGGTTGTGCTGATAGTCGAGTACCAGCTGAAGAGATTACAGGAACGGAGCCGGGAGAACTCTTCGTGCATCGCAATGTCGCTAATCTTGTCATTCACACTGACCTGAACATGCTAAGCGTTTTGCAGTATGCCGTCGAAGTCTTGAAAATCAAGCATGTAATTGTCTGCGGGCATTACAACTGCGGCGGTGTCAAAAACGCGATGGGGCATCAAAGCTTAGGATTGATTAACAAGTGGCTACGCCATATCAAAGATGTTTATCGATTTCATGCAGCAGAGCTGGATGAAATTCAAGATGAAGAGCAGCGCTATCGGCGGCTCATTGAGCTCAATGTTATAGAGCAACTGCGAAACATTGCAGAAACTTCATTTGTGCAGCGTGCATGGTATTTTGAGGGTCGCCCATACCTACATGGATGGGTCTACGATATAGAAACAGGCTTGCTCAAAGAACTTACGATGATGCAGCCCAACGCAGAACTCTATGACATTTATCGGTATGATTTCACAATAGAGCGTCGCAGAGGTAAGGCTAATGAGTTTGGTGCATCAAGTCCGCTCTCGAATGGAGAAGATAAAGTTGGTAGACCTGCAAATACAGTACCAGAACCCTCTCACCACTGAATACAATGTGCAAGGGCAGGCACGAGTCTGCCCTTATCACTTCAAAATGTAACTTTACTTTTCTGCAACCCTATACGCTTCGTTCAAACATTGAGGCGGACAGGCATCACAAGAATAAGGTGCGTGTCAAGTGGCTTGCCTTGATGAATCGGTTTGATGATAGCAGCGCGCGTCGGGGTACTAAATTCAAATAAGGCTTCTTCAGTGTCGAGATGCGCTAAGGCATCTTCAAGAAACTTGGCATTGAAGCCAATCAGCAAATTTTCTTTGAAACTGCACGGTACTGTCTCTTCTGCTGATGCGCCTTCATCGGCATTTTCAGCTGAGACCCTAACTGTATCTGCCTCAAGTTGAAGCCTCACATCGCCGCGTGAAGAAAACCGGGCGACGCGCTTAACCGTTGAAGCTAAGCTTGCCCGATTGACAATCATTTTCTTGTCGTTCTCTAATGGGATGACAGCTTCGTAGTTTGGATAATTTTCAGCAATGAGGCTTGCCGTTAATGCTGTTTCTCCGAACTTGAATTGAATGCGTGCCTCTTTGGTCGCAATAGAAATCTCAACGCTGTCTTCATCGCTAAGAGATTTCTGCACGATGCTAAAGACGCGCGAAGGCACAATGACCTTAAGTTTTTCTTTTGCGCCCGTCTCAATTGGTTGAGTATAGCGCGAGAGTCGATGTCCATCGGTGGAGACAGCGCGAAGTTGCTGCGCTTCAAGTTCAAGCAAAACCCCCATCATGGCAGGACGCATGCTATCCAAGCTCACTGCAAAGAGGGTCTTGTTGGCAATATCCTTAAACTCTTTGCTGCTTAGTGAAAAGGAAAGGTCGAAGTCAAGTTTCTTTTCGGTGCGTTCTTGGCGTTCGCTGTTGCCTGAAATCTTGTATTTACCGCGTCCGGTATCGATCATGAAGTTCACTTCACCTTCAGCATCCTTCTTTTTGGTCTCAAACTCAGCTTTGCTATCGGGCAAGCTGCGAAGGATGTCTTGAAGGCGTCGTGCATTGAGCAAGACGGTGCCTTTATCGCCCGATTCTGTGGCAATCGATGTTGCAAAGGAGATGTCGCCGTCAGTCGTAAAGAGTGAAAGTTTTTTCTTTTCAAGTGTGAGTAGAATGCTCTCGAACTTGAAGTCTGTAGCTTTGGGTGGAAGTGCGAGCACCGCATTACTGACGGCGTCCGCAAAAGGCTTTAATTCAACTGTAAATTTCATTGTGTTGAAATAAGCAAAATTATTGCCTGCAACGAGTGTCAGGCTTGAAATTCTTTTGCAAAAAAGAAATGGTGCGAAGATAGTGATTTATGCGCAGATTCCCAGCCGAAATCCAGAGCTCGATAGGCTACGATGTAGGTTCCCAGATAAACTTGCCTGTGCGATTGATATAGCCAATGCGCCGTCCTTCATGAACTCTCGCAATACCATCTTTGAAAGGCTCAATATGATCGAAGCGTGGAGCGAGAATTTCATTACCACCTTTGTCAATAAGTCCCCACTTTCCTTGCGTTTTGACAGCAGCGTACCCTTCAGAAAACTCTCGTGCGCCCTCAAACTCAATCGGGATAACAATTTTACCGCTTTTGTTAGCATAACCCCATTTGAGTGCACCAGATGAATCTTTGAGTGCAACGGGCGCTAGCTCCTCACTGAACGAACCGCATTGCTCAAAAGTTGGTGGAATGCGAAAGGTGCCATCGGGGTTAATAAATCCCCACTTCCCATTCAAATTCACGGCAGCAAGACTATCTGAAAACTCACGTGCAAGGTCGAAGCGAGGACTAATTACAAGCGTGCCCGTTTTATCGATGTAGCCAAACTGGTTGCCAAGTTTCACCCAAGCAAGACCTTGCGAGAACGACCAAGCCATATCGAACTGCGGCTTAATGGCATAAAGCCCAAGCGGCGTGATGTAGCCCCACTTGCCACCTTCTTTTACAGCTGCAAGTCCTTCAGAGAAGCGCAATCCATCTTCAAAGCGCGCGGAAATGACAATGTCACCTGTCTTGTCTAAGTAACCGATGTTTTTGCCAATGCGCACTTGTGCTAAGTTTTCAGAGAAATTCCACGCTGAAAGGAACTGTGGTTTAATCACCTCACGACCAGTGCTGGCGTCAATGAAGCCGAACTTTTCACCGTTCTCGATGACAAGTGCAAGTCCCTCGCATACATCGCCTGCGTCCGTGTAGATTGGCTCAACGATTTTTTGACCGGTTTCGTCAATGAAGCCAAACCTATCGCCAAGGCGAATCGGAAGCAATTTACCATTTGGTTTGGGGCGAGTATCGCAAGAGAGAAGAAGTGTAGAAAAAAGTATGCTAAATACAAACCAAGAAAAAATGCGCATAGCTTGTGAAGGAATTAATTAAGCGGATAATTTACAGCTTTCAGCATCTCATAAAATTTTTCTACAGGATTGCTTGACTGATTTAGCTGGTGCATCACGAGTGCTTTACCAATTGGATAGGTAAGCATATAGGTGCGATAGTCAGCGTCGCGCAGGCGTGCAATGATGCGATGCAAAAGCTCATCTTCACTCGGTGAGAATCGACGCAGATATGCAAAGGCAGTGTTGTCATCAGCCTCTTGTTCATGCATAAGCAAAGCGGTATTGATGATGGATTTGCGACCGAGTTCCTGCAACACACCCAAGATTTCGGCATCACGTTCGCTCAAGGGGCGATGGTGCAACTTGCTATGTGCATTCAGCCATGCCACACTAGCAGCTACATCGCCAATAATAAGATGTTCTGCAGCTTCAGCAAGACCTTCGGCAAGCAAACTTGCCGGTGTGCCAAGCAAACTGATAGAAAATTCGTCATATCCTAACTTCTCAACAAGCTCTGCTTCCTTGACGATAGCCTCCGTGTGATGACCGCAAAAGGCTTCGTGAGTTGTCGTGTGCAAAAGATTCCAAATCGTGGTTGGGACATCAATGTTAAGTTCATAGAGTGAAAGAAACTTTCCTTTGTACCAATGGTAGCCTGCCCAAGGTTTATTGCGTACCAAGCGGACTTCAATGTGATTTCCGGGTAATGGAAAAAGCCTATGAGCAAGTTCTTTCGTTTCACGAAGGGCGACGGTGAGGAATTGCTCAATCGCTTCACCTTGCAGCTCGAAGTGTTTGCGCCAGTGAACAAACCGCTCTGAGAGTGACCCCTTGCCCTCTAAGAGGTGTTCAAGCGTATCGATGTGAGCAGAAAGTTCAGTGTCATCTTGCCACTCAATATGCTGTATGCCTAAGCAAAGGCGAGCTTCTTCACGAAAAGAAAATCTGTGCCCCAGCTTTTTTTCTATCATAGTACGCAGCGCCAGCGTTTGGGCACGAAGGTACTGTGCACGGTCGCTCTGCTCATGCTCGAGTGCTGCTAAGATAGCCTCTGCCTGCTGATGCAAAGACTCGAGTGGAACAGGAGGTTCTTGTGCAAGGCGTTCGCGCCACACGGCAGCCTTGCCATAAGCAGCATCAACGACACTGGGCTGATGCTTATCGAAGTGCAAGGCAAGTTGTATGTAACGCTCGACGATATCTGAAAATGAAGCGTTCATAAGATGAGCAAAATGGTTGCAAGATACACCGATACCGTCTATTTTTGAAGTTTTACCGAAGATTTCAACGAAACACAACTCAATGGGTTTTACACTCATCACGGGTGCTTCAACAGGCATTGGAGCGGAATTTGCAAAGCAATATGCTGCAAAAAAGAGATCACTGATTCTTGTAGCGCGTTCGCAAGATAAACTCTGCGCACTTGCACAAGACTTGCAACAAGCCTTTGGCGTTGAGGTCAAAACCTTTGCGCAAGATTTATCGAAGCCTGACGGTGCCGAGCGTGTCTTTGAATTTTGTAAAGCGCAAAATGTAGGGATTGACTTGCTCATCAACAACGCTGGGGTAGGGCTCTCGCAGAGATTCCAGCATCAGCAACTTGCAGAAATTGAGTCAATGATTCGCCTTAATCTGCTAACGACAGTCAAACTTACGCACCTGCTTCTACCCGAATTTTTAGCAAGAAAACAAGGCGGAATCATCAATGTTGCATCAGTTGCTGCATTTCAAGGCACACCGAATATGTGTGTCTATGCTGCAACAAAAGCGTTTTTGCTCTCCTTTTCTGAAGCCTTAGCAGAAGAGCTTCGTGGCAGTGGAGTGCGTGTGATGGTGCTTTGTCCTGGTGGCACAGCCACAGCTTTCTTTCAAAATGCAGGCTATAAGCAAGAGAGATTCAAACTTCCGCTGCAAACTCCGAGCGAGGTGGTCAAGGTAGGTATTGCTGCTTTTGAGCGCGGAAAGACTTGTGTTGTCTCAGGCTGGCTTAACAATGCATTGGTTTTTGCAGAGCGCTTCACACCACGCTGGCTCAATACCAGACTCGCTGGTGTGTTCGTTGGTGAAATCTGACAAGAGACGAGAACGGCTCTACGGCAGTGCTGCAGACATGAAAGCTAATTAGGCAGTTCTGCTATGAACTTCTCTTCAATCGGTTTCATCTTTCTGCCAATAATTGCATAGTAATAAATCGGTATGCCATCAATTGAGAGGCGGTGGCGGTATCGCTCCAAATGATACAGATTAAGGTAATCGCCTAAAATTAGCTGCTTGATAAATGTTGAGAACCCGCTGTTATCCTTTTGGCTTAAGAATGTCTCTTTAATGTTGAAGGCAATCCAGCCATTTTCTTCTATGAGATTAAACGCATTTGCAAACGCTTTAGGTGGAATATCTCCAAATCCCAAAGCTGCTACAGTGGTCATGCAATCAAAATGCCATTGTTGCAATTGCATCAAGTCTTCAGGCAGCAGCGCTGTAAGGTTCATGATGAAGTACTCATCGTAAATTGCAGGTCGGTCGCGTTCAGCGGCATATTTGGCTTCAGGTAAAATGTCGATGCCAACTAATCGTGCTACACCATACTCCATCAAGACCTCGCCCATCATACCGTTGCCTGCGCCAACGTCTAAGACTCTCAGTTGTGTGAAGTATGCACCAGATTCTTCTACAGTTTTTTTAAGCAATGCGCCAACTTTTTGTGGTGACTGACATTTGAGGCGCCGATAGAAGAGCTGTTCGTAAAGTCCAGTGTGTCTGTATATTTCTGCATAGTCGTGAAAGCGAATCTTTTTTTCGCCTTCGGTAGTTTCCAAGAAAAAGTAGGCTTCATCTTGTGCGAGTTGAAAAGGCTGATTTGGGGGAAATTTCAACGCATACTTTTGTTTCATTACGCTTAAATTTTGTTGTTCAAATCTGTCAAGTTTTCTCAAAGTCAACAGGGGAGCAAATGAGGACGTTCAGTTTTCAATAGTGTGCTTCTTCGATAAACGGGCTCAAATACAAAATTCTCAATCTGTTGTCACGGTTGTCACGGGCGTAACGAATTTAATTTCCAAGTGTCCATCCTCGAGCATTTGTGCTTCTTGTGGCACAAGTCCAGCTAACGAATCGGGTAGAGCGATATCGCGGTATCGTGTGCCGACGCGCAAGGTAAGGGTGGCGCCCAAGCGCGAGAGTTCAATTTTGTCGGTTGGTGCAAAGGGCAGTTTCACACGCAAAACAGAGCCATGCTCTTCCTGTCGAATGGAAATTGGCTTTTCGGCATAGAGCAATTTTGCGGGGTCAACATCACCATAGAGTTTGTCAGCAAGCAAGCGCAATCGCTCAATGCCAGTCACTTCGCTCTTAAAGAGAGGTACTTTGAAGATTGGCATCGGGGAAAAATCGTTGAAGATCTGTCCAAGGTAACGCTGCTGCGACTCATGCCATTCAGCATAGTAACCATCTTTGGCTTCATCGGGAATAACGCGATTGACGATAGCCGCATCGACATGCATGCCGTAGAGATTGAGGTATGTCATTGCCCGTTGCGATTCAGCAATGACCATTTTCTCAGGGTTCATGACAAGCCGCGCCGATGTCGTGGCTTTTTTATCCATGATGTCGCGAATGTCTTTGAGGCGGTCGAGCGAGCGATCCCACATGGCTGCCACATGTTCAGGTGCGACGATTTTATCCAGACCGGGTGTAACTTTGGAAATCGGGCGAAGCACAGGTGCCATGATAAATTTCTCGATGACGCGCGTAACTTTCAGAAGCCACGCTAAGACTTCGGGCAGTGAGAGCAGGCGCAAGGTCTCACCAGTTGGCGCCATATCGACGACGACCACATCATACTCGCCTTTGCCATGAAAATCACGCAAGCGCAAGAGACTAAACAATTCTGCCATGCCCGGAATCGAGGCAAGCTCACCTGCAATAGTTTGCTCAGCACCAAGTGTCATCAGAAGACTGGCAACAAAATCACGAATTGCACCCCAATTTTCATTGAGTTCCACATAGGGATCAATCTCTATGGCGCTGAGGCGCGGTAGCACCATTTGAATTTTGCCAGAGAGCGGCACTCCGAGCGAATCAGCAAGACTGTGCGCAGGATCAGTCGACATCACAACTGTATTGTAGCCTAATTCAGCACAACGAATGGCTGTAGCTGCTGCCGAACTGGTTTTGCCAACGCCACCCTTACCTGTAAAAAAAATGATTCTCATCCGTAATCCGTAAGCTGTATTTATCTATCTGGTTTGCTATTAGCAATCTGTGAGTACAAAGTTAGGTAAACTAAGACATCTTTGGGGACAATTTCTAAAGTATAAAAATAAAGTTGCAACAAAATAAAAAAGGCACGCCAGTGTTACCCGGCGTGCCCCCCCTCATCACCCAAAACAAAACACAAAGATAACTTGTGGTTATCTCTGCTGAGTTGGAAGTATCCAAAAGCGTGCCAAACATCAAATCCGAGTTTTTGTTGTGTTTTCAAGCGTTTTGCCCTGAAAGCACATCGGTTAAAATTACTTTTCGTAATTGGGTTATTACGCTTCGTAATTCCCTCAGTAAAGTTCATGCATAAATGCCGCGCAATTTCAAAGTTTTGGCGACCTTATCAATCGCAAGAATGTAGGCACCAATGCGAAGGGTTTGCTTGTGCGTCATGGCAGTGTGATAAACCGCCTCAAAGGCATTGCGCATAGCACGTTCTAAGCGGCGATTAACACGCTCCATCGACCAGAAGTATCCCTGTCGGTCTTGAACCCACTCGAAGTAACTGACCGTAACGCCACCAGCATTAGCTAAAATATCGGGCACAGTGCGGATGCCCCGGTCAAAAATGATAGGTTCAGCATCGGCGGTCATTGGTCCATTTGCCCCTTCCACAATCAAGCGGCATTGAAGTTTGTGGGCATTACGTGTGGTAATTTGGTCTTCTTTTGCGGCAGGAACGAGCACATCGCACGGTAGCTCGAGCAATTCTTCATTGGTGATATGATCGCCCTCGCTGTATCCTGCAAGCGAACCATTTTTTGCAACATATTCCAGCGCTTTTGGAATATCATGTCCGTTAGGATTGTAGTATCCACCAGAGATATCGCTGATGCCAACGATTTTACAACCTTGGTCATAGAGCAATTTCGCAGAAACAGAGCCGACATTACCAAAGCCTTGCACGACGACACGCGAACTTGTCGGTGACATGTTTAATTTGTCCATTGCTGAAAGTGTGCAAATCATCACACCGCGTCCAGTTGCTTCGCGTCGTCCAAGCGAGCCGCCCAAGATAATTGGCTTGCCGGTTACAACCGCTGTTTCTGTGCGCTGCACATGCATCGAGTAAGTATCCATAATCCACGCCATAGTTTGTTCATTGGTGTTCATATCTGGCGCAGGAATATCTTTATCAGGTCCAAATACGGACATGAGGTTGGCAGTATAGCGGCGCGTGATTTTTTCAACTTCAACGCGTGTGAGTTTTGTAGGGTCACACTTGACTGCACCCTTTGCACCGCCAAAGGGAAGGTTCAAAATCGCACACTTCCATGTCATCCATGCTGCTAAGGCTTTAACTTCATCAAGTGTGACATCTGGCGCGTAGCGAATTCCACCTTTTGATGGACCAAGTATATCGTTGTGAATCACACGATAGCCTTCAAACACTTCGATCTTGCCGTTATCCATCTGAATGGGAATAGAGACAATCACTTGCTTAACAGGTGTCTTGAGATATTGATAAATTCCTTCTTCGAGATTGAGAATTTCAGCAGCGATATCAAAGCGCGCCATCATGGATTCAAAAGGATTCTCTTTATCCTTAATAGGCGCAGGTTCCTTGTACAATCCTTGTTGAATGTTCATTGTTGATAGCAGTGAGTTTGAAAAAAATGAAGTTGAAAAAAATCGTGATGGAGAAAGAAAAAGTATTATCATTCAGTGAGCATGCTGTCAGGCAAGCATCATGTGGTTCAGTAGTACTCATTGTCATTAGCCTAATTGGGCTGTGAAGTTACAAAAACAAGCATGAAAACAAAATCGAGTGGAACACAAGCCAAGCCGTAGAAATGCCTTACGAGCTTGCAGAACACAAACAAGAATGAACTCACACAATTTTGGTTGAAAGTTGTAGATTACAGGCAAATGGAAATCTGAGCTTATGCTACCAGCGCTGTTGAACACCATCATGAAATGCATGTCGCTCTACACTGCTTAGTGTGCGGAACAGTTGTGCAAAGTTGCAATGTCAGGCAGCTCTCATGCACAAAACCGCTGTGAAGAGAACCTTGATAAAAAAGATGAAAAGACGCGAATTCTTAAAGTCAGCAGGTCTTGCGGCTGTAGCAACCTGCTTGCCAATCTCTGCATTTGCGCGCTTTACTGAAGTGCCGTTTATCATGCCTGTGCTGGAGCGCAGCGAGAAAAAAGCGCTTGCGGACATTGCACTCAATACTGCAACGAGGCTTGGTGCAACCTACTGCGATGTGCGTATCGGACGCTATCTCAATCAAGCAATTTCAACGCGAGAAAACCGCGTGCAAAACATTCAAAATTCGGAGTCGTTTGGTGTCGGCATTCGTGTTATTGCAAAAGGCACTTGGGGGTTTGCCGCAACCAACAGGGTTACACCCGACGGCATCAAGGAAGTTGCTGAGCGCGCTATTGCTGTTGCAAAAGCCAATTCACGTTTGCAAAAAGAACCTGTCAGACTGGCGCCGCAACCAGCACAAGGCGAACAGACTTGGAAGACACCTATCGAGAAAAACGCTTTCGAGATTCCGATTAAGGACAAAGTCGACTTGCTGCTTGCTGCAAATGCTGCTGCAATGAAAAATGGAGCCCGCTTTGTTAGTTCACAACTTTTCCTCGTCAATGAGCAGAAGTACTTTGCCTCTACCGATGGCTCTTACATTGACCAAGATATTCATCGCATCTGGCCCGACTTTACAGTTACAGCAATTGGCATCGGGACATTTCAAACACGCAATGCACTTTCTGCGCCCATGGGAATGGGCTACGAATACCTTGAGCCAAAGCCTGCAGATAAAATCATCTCTGAGCATCTCATACTTTACAAAAATTCTTACGACATTATTGAAGATGCTGCACAAGCTGCAAAACACGCACAGGAAAAACTGCGTGCAAAGTCTGTCGAAGCAGGCAAATACGATTTGGCACTGGAGCCCTCTCACCTTTTTCTGACAATTCACGAATCGGTCGGACACCCGCTTGAGCTCGATCGTGTGCTGGGCTATGAAGCAAACCACGCCGGTACAAGTTTCGCTACACTCGATAAATGGAAATCCAAATCCTTCAAATACGGCTCACCGATTGTCAATTTCTTTGCTGATAAAACACAGCCCTACTCACTTGGCGCTGTGGGCTGGGATGACGAAGGCGTGCCAACCAAGCAATGGGATTTGGTCAAAGATGGCATTCTGGTCAATTATCAAGCCATTCGTGATCAAGTGCATATCATTGAGCAAGAGGAATCGCACGGATGTTGCTACGCGCAGAGTTGGGCAGATGTGCAGTTTCAGCGTATGCCCAATGTTTCGCTGGCGCCGGGCAAGGATCGACTCTCGGTCGATGATCTTATCAAGGGCATTGAAAAAGGCATTTATATTGTAGGTCGTGGGTCGTATTCTATTGACCAGCAGCGGTATAATTTTCAATTTGGTGGGCAATTATTTTTTGAGATTAAGAACGGCAAAATTGTCGGCATGCTCAAAGATGTAGCATATCAAGCAAATACACAGGAGTTTTGGAATTCATGTGTGGCAATTTGTGATGAGCGTGATTATCGTTTAGGTGGCAGTTTCTTCGATGGCAAAGGTCAGCCCAGTCAGGTTAGTGCTGTCTCACATGGCTGTGCCACAGCGCGCTTCAATCAAATCAATGTCATTAACACTGCAAGAAACATTTAAGCTAAACAACCAACTGACGCTAAACCTAAACCAACTCTATCAATGGCACTTCTTTCAAAGAGCGAGGCAGAAGCCATTCTCAAAAAAGTTATTGCACTCTCCAGAGCCGATGATATTGACGCAACACTGACGGGCGGCTTAGAGGGCAACATTCGCTATGCGCGAAATACTGTAACGACGAGCGGGTTGCAAGACACTTTAACGCTTTCCGTGCAATCGCGCTTTGGCAAAAAAATCGGTTCTGCAAGCATCAATGAATTTGATGATGCATCGCTTGAAAAATGTGTGCGGCGCTCCGAAGAGCTAGCCCAACTTGCCCCAGACAACCCGGAGACTATGCCTTCCTTAGAGCCGCAGATTTACTTGGAGGTTAAAGGCGCATTTGAGGCGACAGAAAAAATCACGGCGGAGTTTCGCGCTAAGGTTGCTGAAGAGAGCATTGTACCAGCAGCTGCAAAAAAAGTAACCGCAGCCGGCTTTTTCAACGATACGACGGCTTTTCAAGCCATCATGAACAGTAAAGGATTGTTTGGTTACTACAAATTCACGACCGTTGATTTTTCGGTAACGATGCGCACAGAAGACGGAACGGGCTCAGGCTATGCGGTGCGTTCATACAGCGATGTCAGTAAGTTCAATGCTGCAAAAGCCTCGCAAATTGCAATTGACAAAGCCCTGCAGTCGCGCAACCCGCGTGCAATTGAGCCGGGTAAATACACCGTGATTCTTGAACCAGCAGCACTTATCAGTACAGTTGATGCAAGTTTGCTCGGCGGCATGCTCTTTGCGATGGATGCACGCCAAGCCGACGAAGGTCGAAGTTTCTTTTCAAAGAAGGGCGGTGGCAATAAAATCGGTGAGCAAATCGTCGATGAACGTGTTACAATCTATGCTGATCCGCAACATCCTGAAATTCCTGCTGCACCATTTGCAGCGGATGGGCGCGCGCGAGAGAAGATGATGCTCGTTGAAAACGGTGTGGTGAAAAATCTTTTCTATTCACGCTACTGGGCGGAAAAACAAGGCAAAAAAGCTATCCCGCCACCCGGTGGCGTCGTGATGCAAGGCGGCAATGCCTCGCTGGAAGATTTAATCAAAGACACCAAAAAAGGTATTCTCGTCACGCGCCTGTGGTACATTCGTCCTGTCGATCCACAAACCTTGCTTTTTACTGGGCTCACGCGCGATGGCACATTTTACATCGAAAATGGCAAAATCAAGTATCCTATCAAAAACTTCCGCTTCAACGAAAGTCCAATTATCATGCTCAACAATCTCGATGCGCTGGGCAAGCCAGAACGCATTGGCAACAATTTGATTCCACCAATTCGCGTACGTGATTTTACCTTCACGAGTCTTTCAGATGCGGTTTAAGAGGGAATTTAGACACAGAGCAAGCAGCGCAATGACACGGCGAGAGTTTTTAGCAACACTTTCTGCAGGTGTGGCAGCAGTGGGCTTCTCGCCGTTTGCGAACGCCATAGCTGCGCAATTTGAGCGCAGGCGAAAAGATTTTGTCTTCACACGCCTTCAATATGCCTCGGGCAATTGGGACACAGACCAGCGCATGCCTTACAACCTACTCAACTCGCTCATTGAATACACCACAATTGAAGTTGAAACACGCGAGAAAATTGTAGCGCTCGATAGCCCAGCGCTGTTCAGTTCCCCCTTCTGTTACCTTAGCGGACACAAATTGGTACAATTCACAAGCAAAGAGCAGGAAAATTTCGAGAAGTATGTCCATAACGGTGGCTTCGTCTTCGTCGATGACTGTAATCATGATATTGATGGGCTATTTGCAAAATCATTTGAGGCGCAGATGGCTGCAATTTTTGGACAAGGTGCGCTCAAAAAAATTCCAAACTCGCACAAATTGTATTCTGCTTTTTTCAAATTCGAAAACGGTCCACCGACAACGTCGTTTGAGCTCAACGGATGGGGCGATGATTTGGTGCATGATTATCTGAAAGCTATTGAAATCAATGGTCGCATCGGTGTTCTGTACAGCAACAAGGATTATGGTTGTGAGTGGGACTATGATTTTCGTAACAAGCGCTGGCTTGCCGAAGACAATACCAAGTTTGGCATCAACATCATTCTTTACGCAATGACGGCGTAAATTTTTTGGAACCACAAATGCACACTGCAGAACTCACCGAAGCGGATGTAGGGCGCTTGTTAGACAAACTCGTGGCTCTGCGGCGCGAAATCCAAAAGGTTATCATCGGGCAGCATGAAACCCTTGAGCAGTTGCTGACAGCATTTATTGCAGGTGGACATTGTCTGTTGGAAGGCGTCCCGGGACTTGCCAAAACGCTGATGATTCGCACCTTAGCAGAGGCGGTTGCACTGCAATTTCGACGCATTCAATTTACACCAGACCTGATGCCAAGCGATATCATCGGTACAGAAATTTTGGAGGAAGACCACACCACAGGCAAGCGTTTTTTCAAGTTCAATAAGGGTGCAATTTTTTCGAACATCGTGCTAGCTGATGAAATCAATCGTACGCCCCCGAAGACACAATCGGCTTTGCTTGAAGCCATGCAAGAATTTGAAGTCACGCAAGGTGGCATTACATACAAGCTCGAGCGACCGTTTTTTGTTTTGGCTACACAAAATCCAATTGAACAGGCAGGCACCTATCCTTTGCCAGAGGCACAACTCGATCGCTTTTTGCTCTACATCAAAATTGACTATCCAACTGAAACAGAAGAAATTCAAGTGCTGACAACGACAACTGGCAGCAAGCGTGCGCAGGTTGAAACCGTGATGAGCGCACAAGACATTTTAGACTTACAACATATTGTGCGTGAGGTTACCATAAGCCAACAGCTGGTGCAGTATGTAGCACAATTGGTTCGTGCAACACGCCCTTCGACTTCAACAATACCGTTTGTCAAGGAATGGGTGAGTTGGGGTGCAGGACCGCGAGCAGGTCAAGCAATGATTCTCACGGCTAAAGCGCGCGCTTTGCTCAACCGCCGTTTTGCTGTAACGCTCGAGGATATTCGTGCTATGGCGTTCCCGGTCTTGCGTCATCGTCTTATCGTCAATTTCAAAGCAGAAGCCGAACAAGTAACATCAGACACTGTAACTAAAGAATTGCTTGCTAAGCTGCCCGAACCAAAAAGTCCGCTCATGTAGGAAAGGATGCCGATAGAGTCAAACTGTTGTTGCACTCGCTTCTGCAATTGGCAATTCTACAATGAATGTTGCACCTTTGCCTTTGCCTTCGGATTCTGCCCATACCCTGCCACCATGCAGTTCTACAATCTGCTTGACGATGGATAGCCCCAGTCCTGTTGAGGTTTCACTGCCCGTTGGACGTGCAGAGAGCCGTTGAAATTTCCCGAATAGCCGCTTCATATCATCTTTGCTCAGACCGCTGCCTTCATCTCGCACAGCGATGCGCACGACTTCTTTCATCTTAGGCAGGAGAGTGGAATTGTCTTGCGCATGGCGTATCAATTGCTTCTCGACAGTTACCCAGATGGAGGTACCCGGTGGTGAATACTTAATTGCATTACTGATAAGGTTTTCGAGCACTTCTTGCATGCGGTTGATGTCGATGTGCACAATGGTACTGGATGTGATGGTGAGGTGCAAAACTTGGTTTTTCTGCTTAGCCTGTATTTGAAACATTGCTACGACGGATTGAACGAGCTGCCCGAGGTCTGTAGTGTCTTTTTGCAAGGTGAGTCTACCAGCATCGAGAGCGGCTGTAGCTAACAAATCTGTAATGAGTTTCAGCATGCGCTGTGCAGCATGTTCAATCGCCTCGATGTCTGACAGAAGATGTGGATAATCAGTGCACCGCTCTTTAAGCAGCCAAGCAAATCCGAGAACGGATTGAAGCGGATTTTTGAGATCGTGCGAGGCGATAGCAAGCAGTTCAGATTTAAGTGCATTAGCTTCTTCTGCAATTTTTCTCTGTTGCTCTGCTTCTAGGCGCTGTCTATTAGCTTCTTTAGCTTGTCGTTCTAATTCCTGAAGGGCGGTGCGAAGTTCAAGGTTTTTCTGCTGGATTTGCGCTTCAGTTTTTTGTTTAAGGCGGAAACGGTTGGCGATAACCAGCGCAAGACTTGCTGTGAGAAAGATGCCGCCTATGAGTGAATAGCGGAGCAGCGTGTCTCTTTCACGGTCGCGCTGTAAAAGCTCGATTTCTTGATTTTTCTTAACAAGCTCATACTTGCTGTGTAGTTCGGCAACCACATCAGCTTGGCGTGCGGCAGTAGCTGAATCTTGAAACTGCGAATACTGCTTTTGTAAGAAATAGGCTTCCTTGAAGTTATTCATTCTGGCATGAATCTCTGCCAGTAGACTTAGGCAGTCTGGCAGACCATACCCCTGCGTATTTTTGTAGATTGTTAGACAGGCTTCAGCACTGTGCAAAGCACTTTGCAATTCCCCTTTAGCCAACTGAAGTCGGCTCAATTGCAGCAGCGAACTGGCATATCGTGCAGGATGAAATTTTGAGACTTCGAGCGAGCGAGCAATGTAGCGTTCAGCTTCAGCGTAGCGTTGCTCACGCAAACAAATGCGCGCCAAATTAGCTGTAACCGACCATATTGTTTGGGGTTCATCACACGACTCTGCTGTAGCCAGTGCCTCTTTCCATATCACAACGGCTGTATCCGTCTGATGAAGGGCATCGAAGCATAGCCCAAGATTATTGAGAATAATACAAGTGCGGCGCTGATCACCAGAGGCTTGCATCAAGCGCACCGCATGTTGATTGGCAAGCAGTGCATCTTGATAGTTTTCGTTTGTATAGTGCACCAGTGCAATATAATACCATGCTTTACCCATGCCGATTGGGTTATTGAACTGCGCATAACTTTCAACTGCTTCAAGCAACATTTTGACACCTCTCTCTTTGTCTATTCTTGAACTGTATGCTCGTCCGATTTCTAACAACGCATCAGCTTGGATGGCTGGGGGCATCGTGCGTGCAAGCCATGCTGCAGAATCCGCCACTTGCTGAATAAGACTGAAGTTGCTGGTGGAAGTGTTGTAGCCGCCATAGACCGAGAGTTTCCCCAGTAAGGCATAAAGTTTACCTTTGCGATAAGAGAGGCGTTCAGAAAGCGCATCTGCTTGTTCAGAATAATACAGTGCAGAGTCCGATGAACGAAGACGGTAAAGAGCAGCTAACTTGTTGAGAACATCCACTATAAGCGTGTCGCTTGATGTGATTTTATCAGGAAGAAGCAAAAATGATTTAAGACTGTCAATCTCGCGCTGTTGCGCACAGCACACGGTGGCTGCTGTGGTGCAGAGTATCAAAACAAAAATCACCTGCAATATCATCTGAAAAACAATTCACGCGTTTGATGACAATCTTTCTCGTTGTTGAACTGCAAGATGCTGGAACTATAACAGTTGCGATTCAATGCTGTCAATGAGCGCATGTTTATCGGTTTCAAGCAGTTTCATCACCTCAAAGGTTTTTGCGCTAAAGCCTGCAATAGCATAAACTTCTTCCTCAGGGAAGTGAAGGGTTCCATAGCCCTGCAAATCAAAGGAGTAAATTTTGGGCGATGCCTTAAATTGTGATTTGTATTCTTCAAAAACGCTGGTTGGTGCACCAATGCCTTTCCAGCCTTGCATATCCGAGAGAATGATAATGCGATTGTACTTACGGTTTGCACGCTTGAAGATGGCATGGAAGTTCGTGCCGCCTGAAGCAAAGCGTATGCTGCGCGCAAGGCTAAGCGTGGTCTCTTGCAAATTGAGTGTTTGATACTCGGCATCATCACTGAAGGTCATAAGGTCGGCATCATTAGATTTGAGAAGTGCAGCGGCAAATAGTGAGCCGATTGTCGCAGGGCGCCCTTGCATAGACCCCGACACATCGAGTGCAACTAAGGTTTTACCTGCAAATATCGGAACATTCCTTAGTGCAATATCAACAGCTTGGCTAAGTGCCTCAACGACTTTTTTTGTACCAGAAAAATTTGTCTTCTCGATTGCCTCAAGCGCTGTAATGAAACGAAACGGCAAGACTAGTGAGGTTTCAATAAGTTTGGGGTCGACAAGTTGTGCCAGCACCGCATCAAGCAAGGCGTCGTTGTCTTCACAGGCTTCAAGAATGTTGCGTAGGTTGCGCAGTAGAGCAAAGTAGCCGAGTTTGTGCGAGTAGATTAGCTGCGCCCAAGCCTCCTTTTTGAGTGCTAACACTTTGTCTTCGTGCAAGCCGTCCTGTGCTGCAATTTGTCCAGTTTGACTTAGGGCAGTTTCCCAAGTGCCTGTTGAGCGCAGTTTATTCTGAACAAGTGCCTGCAAAGCCTCACGATTTTTGTCTGTTGGTGTGGGATGCAGCAAGTTTACGGCATCAATCAGTGAGAAGGCTTTGCGCGCACTACGATACTTGGCAAGCTGGTAGCCATCGAATTTTGCAAACGCTGCTCCAAGTCCTTTCTTCATCGAGTTTGGAATGGGCTTACCGAAACGGTGGATGTAGCACGCAAGAATCTCCGTGATGTCATCGGGGCGGCGCACAACTTTTTCAAAGAAGGATTTTGTCCAAGTCTCTCGCTTAACCTTAAAGCCAAGGATTGCAGCAAGTTGGTGCGTAATAGAACGCATGCCAAACGCATGACGCGCATAAATTGCGGCTTTCGCTGCAAACTGTTTGTCATCGATAGCTTCGACTAAATCATAGAGTCGTTCTAACATCTGCGTTTCGGTCCGAAAGAATTGCTGCTGCACAAACTGCGTTAAAATGAGCGACGCAAGCTCCAACTTGGCACTTACTTTGAAAGCAGTACCGCCAGCAAGGTTCTTGACAAGGCGTTCGGTTTCTGTGGTCCCATTGAACTTGGACATAGCTCTTATTGAAAAAACATCAGAGAGAAACCTGAAAAGCGGACTTGGGCGCAAACCCAATCCCCCTCTTTGGGGATTCGCTAAACGAAGTAACGCTTTTTCTCACTACTCTGAAATGTCGTTGGGGAAAACCACACAGGAGCAGTTGATTCTACTAACTTAGGATAATATCTCCAAACTTTTGGACAATTTTTCTTTGCATGCATAAGGCATAAATTCTTGTTCAATCATCATGAATGACGACAATGTCCGTTGCGTCCTATCGTTTCATTGATCCGCATGTGCTTGCAGCAATTGCAAATCTGCAACTTATTGCTAAAACTGTTGTGGATGGGTTTATGCTTGGCTTACATCAAAGTCCAAAGTCAGGTGTAGGGTTAGAGTTTAATCAATATCGGAGCTATGAGCCGGGCGATGACCTGCGGCGTGTGGACTGGAAGATGTATGCGCGTTCCGATAAGTTCTTTGTGCGCGAATCTGAAGTGGAGACAAGTACAAGTGTGCGGTTTGTGCTCGATGCCAGCGCCTCTATGAACCACAGCGAAAGTGGCATTTCAAAGTTTGATTATGGTCGCTTTCTGATTGCTTCGCTGGCTTATTTAGCGCATTATCAAGGCGATGCGATTGCGCTCTATGCGTTAAGTGATGAAGTGCAGGTTTGTCTCGAGCCCCGACGTCATCACCGACATCTTCATCAAGTATTGAACGCTCTACAAGGCTTGCGTGCACGCGGCAAATGGAAGCCGTGGCAAGCCATTGAATCCCTCTTTGTTTCGTTGCGCCATCGTGAAGTCATCGTGTTTGTAAGCGATATGCATGAATACCATGAAGAGCTGCGCACGGCACTAACCAAACTTGCCGGGCTACGCCACGAAGTCTTGCTCTGTTACCTTGTCGGCAAAGAGGAACTTTCACTCCCACAGCGCGGCGCAGTAACCTTTGCGGATCTGGAAACAGATGAGCGCATTGAGGTTGATGTCGACCTAGTGCGTGCAGCGTATCAAGAGGCACTTGCAAAGCACATGAGAACGATACAGAACACACTGCTTGAGCACCGCATCGCTGCACACCAATTCTTTATTCAAGACCCGCTCGACTTCGCCTTGCGCGAATTTCTTAGGGCAAGAAAAAAGCTAGGCTGAAAGCTATAAGCCCAGTATGTGTGGCTTACTCAAATTTCACGATGCAGCAACGGCTGATTCTTGACGCTCCAGCTCAGCGAGTTCTTCCATTGTAAAGACACGGGAGCGCGTAATGAAGCGCACGCCAAGCGGAATCTCGAGTGAAAAACTTGCGCCACGTCCGGGCGTAATGTCAATTGTAAGTTGCGTATGCTTCCAGTACTCAAATTGCTCGCGCGACATGTAGAACGCACAACCTGCAATTTCACCGAGTTTGACATCGTTTTCACCTACTCGATAGTCATTTACAGAAAAACACATCGGCGAAGAGCCATCGCAACAGCCTCCGCTTTGATGAAAGAGCAACTCGCCATGCTCGGCTTTTAGTTTATTGAGCACGGCTTCCGCTTCAGGTGTGATTAAGACACGTTTAACCATCGTTGAAGTCTTGTTTGAAGATTGAAAAAATTTGTGTTCAAAAACTTATCCCAAGCCCTCGTTCATACGGACACGAAGGCTTGGGACGCTCAGAAGCCAAAGTACTACTGCTTCTCAACCCTTAGTGCGCCATTGCGTGTTCGTAGTCGTAGGCATGTTCAAAGATGCCGATGACTTCAGCAAGCGTTGGCTGAACAGGATTCGTAAATCCGCATGGGTCTTTCATTGCAAATTTCGCCATTTCTTCGAAGTCATTTGGCGAGACATTCAGCACGCGCAGATCTTTCGGGATATTGACACGGTCTTTGAGTTCCTTGATTTTGTCAATCACCACGGTTGCTTTGTCGGCATTGGTCATGCCGCTTTCGCTGAACTTC
>JBKBSK010000004.1:0-193163 GCA_046291735.1 Candidatus Thermochlorobacter sp.
CCACACCTTCTGAAAGATGACAAACAGCACAAGACACCCTACGACCATTGCAAGTTCCGATTTGGCGCTTTGCTTGGTATGAGATGCAGTTTTCATCGCTCCTACTTTAGCGTATGGCACAATTGCTTAGAACAGCGTGTAGATAAATGGCGCAATTGCAGTGCCGCCACCAATCACGACCAAAAGACCAATGCACAGTAAGACCAGTACAATCGGCGCTAGCCACCACTTTTTGCGCTCCGCTAAAAATTGAAATAAATCTTTGAAAATCTCCATTCTTTGAAAATTTCCATACATTAGGTTTTGTTGTCTTTTGCAGCAAGTTACATCAGCACTGTGTTGCACGCAACATTTTCCTGTGTGATTTCCCTGCGCAGTTTGTGTGTTTATACACCTTACTTTTCCATGTTGCTTCTTTCTGGCTGAGTGATGCTTGGCGCTCGTGATGTTTTCGCTAATTTTGTCTTAAACCTTGCTTAGGGCAGCATGACCAAAACGGAACTGCTACGCGCTTTGGCGCGCTTCAAACAAGAACGCATTCGTGGTCTTTTGATTGAAATCGAGCTTGATGAAAAAGTTGAGCTCTATGAGACGCTGCGACAGTTGGTGGCAGAAACTATTGCTGCACACCGCTCACCGTTTGTCGACGCGCTGGATTGGGAAGTTGGCGATAGCCGCTTCAAGCCTGATTTTTTGGTGCATCTTTTTCATGATGAATTGCATGAAAAGCATTTGGGCGCAGGCGATGTGAGCGATTTGGCGCGCTGGCACACGGAAGCTGAACTGGCGGAATTTCTCGAGCTTATGACCACGCTGCTCTGCCGTATTGCCGCGCTTGGCATTGAGGGCATGCGGCTCAACCCTGCACCGACGCCCTGCACCGAGCGCGCCGCTTAATTAACCATGCAGAGTTTGACGCGCTGCATTCAAACACACACTGCTATGCAAGAACAACACCTGCTTTTGGAAATTGACAAAGAACTTCACCGACTTTTTCGCGCACTCGATGCGCTAGGCTCTGACGACTTGGAGATTGACCTTGCCGACGGCAAGCTGGTCATCGAGTTTGAAGATGGCACAAAACTCATTATCAACCGTCAGAGCGCGACCCATCAAATTTGGTTAGCCGAACCGCAAGGCGGCTGGCGATTTGATTTCAAAGACCACAAGTGGCTCGACGACAAGCGCGGGCTTGAGCTCTCAGCTGTGCTCTCCGACCTTGTGAGCGCAAAACTTGGTCGAGCTGTTTGCTTGAAATGATTGCCTTGCCATCGCTACACCTTGTGCGCGGCAATATCGTGCCATAGTGCGTTTTGATTTAAAGTTGCTGGATTAAAGTTGCTGGATTGTCGCAGTTTGCTGCGCTGCAAACACGAGACTTCATGATGCATTCCGAGACATTTTCATGGTTAGAAGCTGCGCTGTCGTCTCACTTTGGACAGCACATCACGATTCTGAAATGCACGCCTCTTTCTGGCGGCTCAATTCATAAGGCTACAAAAGTTGAGACCAGTGTCGGCACGTTTTTTGTCAAGCATAACACGGTGCAGCATCACGAGAACTTTCTTGCCGAAGCTGATGGTCTGGCTTGCCTGCGTGCCACACACACATTTGCTGTGCCTGAGACCATTCTTGTCGGCGCAACAGATCATGAGGCTTTCTTAGTCTTGCAATACATTGAACAAGGTGCAGCAAGCCCGACATTTTGGGAGAGATTCGGCGAGCATCTTGCGCTTTTGCATCGCCATAGCGCAGCACAATTTGGCTACAAGCAGCATAACTTTATTGGAGCTCTGCCGCAGCAGAATACATGGCATCGGCGCTGGTCAGAATTTTTTATTGAGGAGCGCCTGTGCCCCATGCTTCAGCGTGCACATCAAGCGTCTTTGCTTTCATCGCATGAGGCAAAGCGTGTTGAGCGACTTTTTCCTGTGCTTGAGTCATTTTTCCCTGATGAACCGCCGGCACTTTTGCATGGCGATTTGTGGAGCGGCAATTTTCTGGTCAACTCCGAGGGCTTGCCTGTGCTCTTCGACCCTGCCGTGTATTTTGGACACCGTGAAGCCGAGATTGCTTTTATGCATCTTTTTGGCGGTTTTAGTGAGCGACTTTTCCATGCCTATCATGGCGTGTTTCCGCTTGCGCCGCAGTGGCGTACCCGCCTTGAGGTGTTTAATCTCTACCCGCTTCTGGTGCATCTAAATTTGTTTGGACGGTCTTACTGGTCAGCTATTGAGCGGACACTGCGCCGATTTGCGCCATGATGCCTTGCGCAGGTTTGACATTTGTAGCCTATTGCAATTGCACTATTTTTGTAACGCTTAATCGTTCGCTCGTATTGAACATTTGCCGTAGAGATGAACCGCAAACCCAAAGGCATTATTTATCCGAAAGCTAACCGCATCAACTTTGTGGAACTGACACCTCTACCGCTTGGTCCTAGCGATGTGCGTGTGCGCACGCTTGCCACATCCATCACGCCCGGCGTGGAGCGTTTTGTGCTTACTGGCAAATCCATCACGTCGAAAGAAATCAAGTTTCCTGTGCTTTCGGGCAGTGAACTTGTTGGCGAAGTTATCGAGATTGGCTCAAATGTGATTGACGTAGAAGTGGGCGATTATGTGTTTGTGCATCGCGTCGAGAACTGGCTTGAACTGACCCCACTCTTTGGGTGCCAAGCCGAGTATGTCATCGCCAATCAAGCCCATGTGATTCCGATTCGCCGGCAACCTGAAGAAAAAGATATCTTGATTGGCTTAGTAGCCTATGCGATTTCTGCTGTCAAAAAACTTAATCTTGAATCCATAGAGCGCATCTTGATTCTTGGCTTAGGCTCAGTTGGGCTGATGCTGACAGAATACTTGGGCTACAAGGGCTTCACGGCAGTCGATGCGTGCGAGAAATATCAGACGCGTGGACTGCTGGCTGCAGCCAAAGACATTGCTTTTGACATTTTAGACTTTCCTTCGGACTACCACGAGCGCTACGATGTGATTATTGAAACTACTGGTCGACTTTTGCTACTCGAGCAAGCCATGAAAATGCTCAAACCGCGAGGCACGTTTCTTTTGGTGGGAAACTATGATGAGATGAAACTTGACTATCGGCTCATTCAAGACAAAGAGCCGATTTTCGTTACCTCCATTTGCACCAGTGATGATGATTTTTTTGAAGCCAAGTATTTGCTTTCTGAAGATGCTTTGCCTGTAGAGAAATTTCTTACGCACCGCTTCCCCGTCTCAGAATATGAGCAAGCCTATGATGTTGCTTTGAACCGCGCGGACGCTATCAAGACAGTGCTTGTGTGGTAAGCAAAGGGATAGGTGCGGCTCTTGGTTTGTGCATGGTTGAGAAGTATATTCGGCTCTCGTTTTTGATAACCAATAGCAACTTGTGATGAACTTCAATCGCCTTTTTTCTCTTTCACGCTCGGTTCTGCTTGCTGCGCTCATACTTTTTGCAGCACAACGTGTTATGGCTCAAGCGCCATCGACTGTGGTTACCACTGCTGTTCCATTTTTGCTCATTAGTCCCGATTCTCGTGCAGCGGGTATGGGCGATGCCAACGTCGCTATCGCTGACAATGCTAGCGCTGTGTTCTGGAATCCTGCTGGATTAGGCTATCAAAAAGGATTTGATGTCAATCTGACTTACTCAAACTGGCTACCTGCATTCAACGCCGACCTTTTCTACAATTTTCTTACGGGCAAATACTATGTGCCGGGCTGGGGCACTTTCGGCTTGAGTATTATCTATCTCAACCTTGGTGAAAGCCGCTTTACAGACGGCGCAGGCAATGACTTGGGCGCATTTCGCAGCTATGAGTTTGCCGTTGGCTTGCACTATGGCGTGCGCGTATTGCCTGAACTTTCACTAGGCACCTCGATTCGCTACATCAACAGCTCACTTTCGCCTGCTAGCGTGCAAGTGGGCAACGAACGCAGTGCTGGTCAGGGCAACAGCATCTCGTTTGACCTTGCCACACTCTGGCGCCCACAATTCGGTGGCTGGCTTGGCGATCGGCTTAGCTTCGGGCTGAATATCTCAAACATCGGTCCAGCTATGACCTACGTCGATGCCGCACAAGCCGACCCACTGCCGACCAACTTCCGCGCTGGCTTTGCCTTTCGCTTGCTGAACGATGACTACAACAAAATGACCGTTACCGCTGATGTCAGCCGCTTACTGGTGCGCCGCAC
This sequence comes from Candidatus Thermochlorobacter sp., assembly GCA_046291735.1. Classification (GTDB taxonomy): domain Bacteria; phylum Bacteroidota; class Chlorobiia; order Chlorobiales; family Thermochlorobacteraceae; genus Thermochlorobacter. The sequence continues at coordinate 4,200 of JBKBSK010000004.1, forward strand.
CGTAGAATTTGAACCACGTGGCGACACGCTGCTGCCGCGCCTGAAAACCGACGGATTCTTGCAAGCAATTTTCACCTCTTGGGGCGTCGAAGCCGTGCTACGCACCTTCACCACCGGCGTCGGGATAGAATACTGGTATGGAAAACCCTCGCTCCTTGCCTTGCGTGCTGGCTACTTCTACGAAGATGAACGCACAGGCGGACGGCAATTCCTCACCTTCGGCGCTGGGTTGCGCTACAACTTCTTGGGAGTTGATTTCAGTTATCTGCAAGCTATCGAGCAAAATCATCCACTGGCAGGGACAGTCAGAATCTCACTCGTGCTTAACTTCCCAACGCTGGGTCAAGCCTCTCGGCAATGATGTTCTTGACTCTCTCACGGGGCTTGTTGCGCAAGCCCCTTTTTGTTTCACAACGTCGCCTGTTTTTTTCATGATGCTTTCACCTTGCATGCTTGTTTTATTTTGCACGCTCCAAGTCTTCGTCTAAACTTATGCGCATTGGCATTTTTCTTCTTATGCTCTTTTTTAGCTGCCCTCTCTTGCACGCGGTGCTCTACGCGCAAGCGACCTTCAATGTGCTGCGTGCCTCACATTGCCTTGTTGCAGAAGGCAGTGATAGACCCGCACAGCTTCAAAACTTAGGTGTTGGCACGTTTCGCATTTTAGCCGTTATGGTAGAATTTCAAGCCGATACGGATTCGCGCACGACGGGCACAGGACAGTTTGTTGGCTTGCCCTATCTTGTTGCTGCCGGCGATACGGTCATTGACCCGTTGCCACACGATCGCGCTTACTTTGAGCGCAAACTTGATTTTCTCAAAAATTATTTTGAGACCTGCAGCGATGGCAAAACGCGCATCACTTACACGGTGCCTGCACGCGTTTACCGCGTCTCAAAAGTGATGTCAGAGTATTCACCGCGCCGCGGCGAAGGCAATGAGCGACTGGCTGAACTCATTGGCGAAGTCTGGGCGCTCGTCGATGCTCAAAGTCCGGAATTAGATTTCTCGCAGTTTGATTGCTTTATCATTTTTCATGCCGGTGTCGGACGCGATATTGACCTTGTTACGCTTGGCGGCGCCGACCCCACACCATTTGACTTACCCTCACTGACCTTCAACCTTGGCTCGTTTCGGCGCATCTTTGGTCCAGCCTTCAACGGCTTTGCCGTGCGTGGCGGCGTCAGAATCACCAACACCTCACTTTTGCCCGCCACAGAAACACGCGAGATTGACGCTATCGGCGGACGCGCCTTGCTTGAACTATCCACAAATGGATTGCTTTGCGCAAGTTTTGCAAGTTTTCTTGGCGTGCCTGACCTTTTCAACACTACGAACGGACGCAGCGGTATTGGACGCTTCGGGTTGCTCGATGGCGAAGGCTTCTTCAACTACAACGGTGTCTTGCCGCCTGAACCGTCAGCTTGGGAACGCATGATTCTTGGCTGGGCACGTCCCGTCGAGGTTCGCGCCTCTGCGCAAACCTTGCAACTTCCCGCACAAGGCTTGCACCAAAATTCCGATTCAGTGATTTACCGTGTGCCAATTTCTTCACGCGAGTATTTTCTGCTCGAGAACCGTCAACGCGATGCACGCGGTACTGGCGTTACACTGACCGTCATTCGCCGCGGCATACCTACGCAACTGACTTTCAGACGCGATGAACCCGGCTTTTCTTTCGGTGATATCTCACGCCTCAATGGTCAAGTTGTCGCTTGCGATAATTACGAGTGGACCCTGCCTAGCGCCACCGTCAACACTCGCCGTTTCGATGGTGGCGTGTTAGTCTGGCGCATCAGCGAAGACCTTATTGCCGAACGGCGCGATTCCAATCGCATCAACGCACTTGAGCCACGCGCGGTCTTTCTCTTGGAAGCCGATGGCTCACAAGACATCGGACAAAACTATGGCATTCAAGATGCCGGCAATGGCACACAGTCCGGCGTCGTGTTTGATGCTTTCTTTCAAGGCAACATTGCGCCATTCTACCGCAACCAAATCGACGACAACACTTTCCCAAACACTCGTTCTGCACGCAGTGCACCGACACAAATTCGTTTTAGTGCCTTTTCACTCCCTGCGCCCATCATGACTGCTCAGTTTCAACGAGGCTCTGCTTTCTTACAACCTTTGCCCAATTTTCCCATTCAACTTTCAGGGTCTTTCGATGTGCGTGCTTCACCCACGGTGCTTGACACACTCGTCCTTGTTCAAAACACACGCGGCGAAGTCTTCACAAAAGCACAGCGGCTTGGCACGTTTTTGAGTCAGTTGAAACCTGCCGCTAACTCGAGTGTAATTCTCGGCGCATCCGGCGATTCACTCATCGCCCTCGTTCGGACTTCTTCACAGACATTGCTGCGTCGATTTGGGTCTCGCATCACTACGCTTAGTTTGGAACGCAGTAGCGCTACATCGAGCGCAATTTATCGCATCGGTACAGCATCAGGCACAGTCTTTCGTGGCACGATTTCTTCTACGGGCATTAGTCTTACAGATTCCTTGCAAATTTCTTTGCGTGCGATTGTCAGTGCTACTGAAACGCTTCAAGTGGCTGAAGATTGTGCGCAGCTTGGTTCCACGCGCTGGCTCTTCGGTGATGTTCCTGCAACAGCTGCTGCGGCTACAGGCTTCACGCGTGGCTTGATTGGCGCTGTCATCTTGCAAGATAAAACGCTGCTGCTGCTGCGTGAAGGCGGTGAGCTTGTGCGTGTGGCTGTGCCATGCAAAAATCCAATTCGCACCTCACCGGTTTTTGCCGACTTGGAGCATCGTGGCGAAGTAGCAACGCTGATTGCTGCTGATGATAAAATTTTTGCTTACAATCCCAGTGGCGCGCTGATTACGAACTTTCCAATTCAGGTTTTCTCTGACAAGCCCCTTGCCTCAAGCCCTGTTGTTGCAGACCTTGATGGCGATACATTTGAAGATTTGATTATTCACACGCCTGATGGTCGGCTTGCAGGTTACACTCGTCTTGGTCAAATGCTTTTCAGCACAGCGGTGGCAGAAAACACGGAGACTGCGCCAAGTGTAGCGCTTGTTTCAGCGCAGACCCGTCTTCAGCTCTACAGCATTGATCGGGCTGGATTTTTGCAGGGCTTTGAATTGCTGGCGTCGTCGCCTAATGTCGCGTGGTTATCGCTTTATGCCGATGCACAGAATCGTAATGTACTGCAGGTGCAACGCACGCCGAATTGGCAGCAAGTGAGCATTAGCGAATTTTTCCCTGCAAAGTTAGCTTACAACTATCCTAATCCTGCGCGCGAGGAAACGCGTTTTCGTTTTTATTTGCGTGAAAATGCACGCGTTACAATTAAAGTCTTTTCTCTCACTGGCGCTAAAGTCTGGGAGCAAACGGTTGAAGGACGTGGCGGCACCGACAATGAAGTGGTCTGGAATCTCTCAAATGTGCAGAGTGGGATTTATTATGGCATCATCACGCCGGAGCAGCGTGAGTCGGAAAGTGTGCGCCTTAAAATTGCGGTGGTCAAGTAGCTCAATTGCAACTTTTTCAATACGGCTCATTAACAACACACTCACATTTTGAAGAAATCTGCGGACGCGTTATTTTTACGCTTTGCAAGTTGATTTTGAAACACGCGGGCAATTAGCTCAGTTGGTTAGAGCGTTCGCTTCACACGCGAAAGGTCACTAGTTCGAATCTAGTATTGCCCACAGTGCCTCTGCACTGCGGCGGCATAAGCCGAAAGCAAGCGCGGGCAATTGTCATTGCTGAAAGCCTGCGAAATTTTTGATACCCTGTGGCAAAACGGCTCACACTCTCTGACTTAGATACGCTGCTTCGCCCCAAGCACATAGTGCCTATTTACTTTTTCTACGGCGAAGAAGAGTTTCTTATTGAAGAATTTCTGCGCGCCCTTAAGTCTCTCTTGTTCAAAGATGAAGTAGAGCAAGCAGCTAACACCGTAACGCTCTATGGTCCCGAGACCACTTTGGGCGCAATTGTCTCGGCGGCGTCAGAGTACTCTATGTTTGCAGAACGGCGGCTAGTGATAGTCAAGCAATTTGACAAAGTCCGAAAGGAGTCTTCGAAAGAAAAACAAACTGCACACCTTGCCGAATTTGAGCAGTATCTGAAACATCCTCTCACCACAACGACCCTTGTACTTGCGGCAGGCGCATTGGAAAAACAAGACTTGAAAAAAGAGCCATTTGTGTGGTTAGAAAAAGTTAGTTACGAATGTGTGGCGCTCAAATCTGGGGCGGAGTTTGCAGAGCGCTATGCGGCACGCTTAGGCTGGCGCCTGACACCCGACACCCTGCGCAATCTTGAAATTTTTGTAGGCAATTCCGCACGTGAACTTAGCAGTGAAATTCAAAAACTTATCAGCTATGCAGGCGCACGCGCCGACAAAACCATTACAGGACAAGATGTCTTAGATGCTGTTGCTGTGCTTCGTGAGTACGATGTTTTCACCCTTCAGAAAGCGATTGCTGAGCGCAATCTGCGCCAAGCCTCTGGTATTGCCCTGAAAATTCTTGAGCGGGAAGGTAGTCTTGCGCCTATTGTGAATTACTTCACGCTTTTTTTTATGCGCCTCTGGAAACTCAAAACACCTGCTGCACTGCGCATGAGTGATCAGGATGCGGCAAAAGAACTCGGACTGTTCGGTGCACAGGTCTACTTTCTCAAAGAATACCGGCGCCACGCAGAAGTCTTTTCGCTGCATGAAATTGAGCGCGCGTTACTCGCCTTGCACCGCACAGATTTATCACTCAAAGGCATTTTGCCCAAAACAGATGAGTCGTTGCTTGTTTTGCACTTAATCCAACAACTTGTTTCATAAAGCCTTTATATTGCAACATTGCGATCTTGTATCGCAAAAAGATTAAAAAAATCTGATTTCAGATCATGCAGCAAGCTATTATTCGCAAAATTCTCTGCCCAGTGGATTTTTCGCTGCAGTCGCAATCGGTGGTAGAGCATGCTACGAAGGTAGCTGAAATTTTCAGTTCTTCTATCATTGTGCTGAATGTTGTCGATGATCTTGCACCTGAATATGCCCCTTACCGCAAAAGCAACGCCGATGTGCAAACGCTGCGCCGTACCTTAGAGCAGGATTCACAAAATCGCATGAAACTGCACATTCAGCCTAAGTTGCGCAACACTCAGAATGTTACCACGCTTACGGCTTTTGGTAAACCTACTGATATGATTGCACGCGTTGGCAAAGAGCAACATGTCGGACTGATTATGATGGCCACGCGCAGCATGGGCATTACCAATCAGTTTATTTTAGGCAGCACAACCTATCGTGTTATACGTACTGCGCCTTGCCCGCTGATGATTTTTTCACGACCTGAACAAAAATTCCGCCCAATTCGCCTGCTCTTCCCGACAGATTTTTCTGAACTCTCGCAGCAAGCCTTGCCCTACTTGGTGAAGTTTGCTAAAGAATATGACTCCGATGTGCATGTCGTGCACTATCGCTCCACTCAAACCTCAATGATACGCGACCCAAAAACCGAAATGGATGCCATCAAACGTCTTTTCACTTTGAATGGCATTAAACGCCTCTTCATCAATGATGACATCAAGGGTGTTTCACCGGGCAACGCTATCTTGAAGTACACCAAAGAAAACGCCATTGACTTGACAGTTATCTCCGCACATGGCGCAGGTGGATTCAAACAGTTTTTTTTGGGCTCGACTGCCGTTGAAGTCTCCAGTCGCAGTGAGTGCCCCGTCTTGGTCGTGCGCAAAATTGATTGGTCGCTCTGATATATCGCTACGTGCTTGTGTGCGTTGATTTTAATCCCTCGACTGATTTTACCTGATATTTGCAAATGAATGAAAAAAATTTAGATTGATATAGTGCTTTCAAGCTTGCAAGATATACTGCATTCCACTATGGCACAGACACTATCAACAAACGCAGCAATATGATGTGCACCGCTGCAAAACTGATGCGATAATTCAGCGATGCCAAACGGGTCTTTCTTTCGAAAAAAATCCATTCAGCAAATTCAGAGCGATATAGCACACGGTTTTGGTGATGGTGAAAAAACACACACGCTTGTTAAAACGCTTAGCGTCTTTGACCTTACGATGCTGGGCATTGCTGCCGTTGTTGGTGCTGGCATCTTCTCGACTATCGGTAATGCGGCTTATTCTGGCGGACCTGCAGTCTCTCTACTCTTTGTCTTCACCGCCATTGCCTGCGGTTTCTCCGTGCTCTGCTATGCAGAATTTGCTTCGCTTATTCCTGTCTCTGGCTCAGCCTATACTTACGCCTATGCCTCATTTGGCGAACTTTTTGCTTGGATTATCGGCTGGGGCTTGATTATGGAGTATGCCGTCGGCAATATCGTCGTGGCAATTTCTTGGAGCGACTACTTCACGGCGCTTCTGGCTGGCTACGGCATCCACTTTCCTGACTATCTCTCTATGGACTACTTCACGGCATCGCAAGCGGCAGCAACAATTGAAGCAGAACTGGCACGCGGCGCAACGCTCGAGAGCCTTTCACAGAACTTGGACTTTGCCACTATGCTCGATGCCTACCGAACTTGGCTCAATGCTCCTGTCATTGTAGGCTTTCGTCTGATATGCGATTTGCCTGCTTTCCTCATCAATGCCCTGATTACCGCTATCGTCTATATTGGCATCAAAGAATCACGCGCTACCACAAACTTAATGGTGCTGCTAAAAGTCGGTGTCGTCTTGCTGGTGATTATTTTGGGTGCATTCTATGTCAAGCCGAGCAACTGGATACCTTTTGCACCGAATGGGCTGTCAGGCGTGATGCAAGGTGTCTCGGCTGTGTTTTTTGCTTACATCGGCTTCGATGCCATTTCCACAACTGCCGAAGAATGCAAAGACGCCCAGCGCGATTTACCACGCGGCATGATGTATTCACTACTGATTTGCACGCTGCTCTACATTGCTGTTGCGCTTGTGCTCACGGGCATGAGCCACTACAAACTGCTCAATGTGGGCGACCCGCTGGCGTTCGTCTTCGGACCCGAAGGCGCTAACTTGCAATGGATTTCAGGCATTATTGCATTAAGTGCTGTCATTGCAATGGCATCCGTCATGCTCGTCTTTCAACTTGGGCAACCACGCATCTGGATGGTAATGAGCCGTGATGGGCTCTTGCCTAAACGCTTTGCTGCCATTCACCCGCGCTTCAAAACACCCGGCTTCTCAACAATTGTGACTGGACTTGTTGTGGGCATTCCATCGCTGTTTGCAAACATGACCGTCGTCACTGACCTGACCAGCATTGGGACGCTCTTTGCATTTTTGCTTGTCTCTGGCGGTATTATGGTGCTGGAAAAATCTGAACCGCTGGCTGAACGCAAATTCAAAATCCCGTTTGTCAATGGCAAGTATCTCGTGCCGCTGATTGTGCTCTTTATTTGGTCCAGCGTTATCGTCCTGAACCCTGAAGGCGTTCAAGCCTTTTTCACCTTGTCTTCCAGCAGTGAATCTTTTTGGGCACAAGTTGCGCATCGCATCCCTATGACAACCTATTTCATTGGCACTGTGGTCTTAGCTTATTTCTGCTTCAAACGTGAGTATTCGCTGATTCCAGCACTCGCTGTGCTATCGGTTGGCTACTTGATGACCGAACTTGGCGCTGCAAACTGGATTCGCTTTGGGATCTGGGTTGCATTAGGGCTTGTCATTTATTTTCTTTATGGCTACCGTAAAAGCAAATTAAACCACGTGACGCATTAACAAACTTTATCACCTTTCTCATTATGTTTTTCTGTGCCATTTGCATGGCATAAACTCCACGGTTCTCTAACACATTATGTTTGATAAACTTGAGCAACTAAGTGAGCGATACAAAGAAATTGAAGCGCAACTGTCTCTACCAGAAACTGTAGCGAATCAAGACCTCTTTCGGAGACTCAGCAAAGAGTATCGCTCGCTGGGTGAAGTCGTCAAAGCCTATTCGGAATACAAGCGCGCCAAATCGGATTTTGCTGCGGCAAAGGAAATGCTTTATTCGGAAAAAGACCCTGATATGCATGCGCTTGCACAGCAAGAGTATGACACACTTGCGCAGCAGCTCCCGATACTTGAAGAAAAACTCAAGCTGCTACTTTTGCCGAAAGATGAAACTGATTCGCGCAACGCGATTGTGGAAATTCGTGCAGGCACAGGTGGCGATGAAGCGGCACTCTTTGCTGCCGACCTTTTCCGAATGTATCAACGCTATGCTGAGCGCAAAGGCTGGTCGCTTCAAGTGCTTGACTACAACGACACAGGCGGAATGGGCGGCTTCAAAGAAATTATCTTTAGCCTCACTGGCGAAGATGTCTATGGCACGATGAAATTCGAAAGCGGCGTGCATCGCGTGCAGCGTGTGCCTGAGACAGAATCGCAAGGTCGTGTTCATACTTCAGCCGCATCCGTTGCCGTGCTGCCTGAAGCTGAAGAGGTTGATGTCGAAATTCGCAAAGAAGATTTGGAAATTACAACCTACCGCAGCGGTGGCAAGGGCGGACAAAATGTCAATAAAGTTGAAACCGCTGTACGCATTCGGCATATTCCGACTGGCGTGGTCGTGGCTTGCCAAGAAGAACGCTCGCAACTGCAAAATCGTGAGCGCGCAATGAAAATGCTACGCTCTAAACTCTACGATGCCAAACTGCAAGCACAGCAACAACAGCGCACCGATATGCGTCGCTCTATGGTCGGCAGCGGCGACCGCAGCGACAAAATCCGTACCTACAATTTCCCGCAAAATCGCGTAACTGACCACCGCTTAGAAGGAGAGGTCAAAAATTGGTCGCTCCAAGACATCCTTGATGGCAATTTAGATGGCTTAATCGAGGCTTTGAAAGTACAAGACCAAGCAGAGCGACTCAAAGCTCAAACCAGCTTGTAACAACTTGGCAAAGGCGCTAACGCGCCCTTAGCTTTCGTTTACTTCTGTGGTGCTACGCAAAGCCAAAATGAAGGTCGCCCCATACCCTTGCCGCTCTTCATACCAAATTTTTCCACGCATTGCCTCAACAAGCGTTTTGCAAATCCAAAGTCCATAGCCCGTTGAACCCTCACCACCTGTTGGCTTTACAGAAAGCTTTGCACGCTTCTGAAATAGCTTGCTGCGCTCTTCTTTCTTAACTCCCGGACCTTCATCAGCAACTTCAATGTGAATCCACTTATCATGGTCGCTCAGCCGTATCCAAATCGTTTTGCCCGACGGCGAAAACTTAATTGCATTCGAGATAAGATTTTCTAAAACCTGCATCACTACAATCCTATCTCCTAACGCTTTAGGCACTTCTTTACTTGCTTCTACCACCAATTGCTGACCTTTTGCTGCTGCTTGTATGCGAAGCGCATCTACAACCGTTTCAATCACATTTGTCAGACCAATCGGCTCGAGACAGAGCGTCATGGACATAATCTGAGTCGATCTACGACTCTGCAACATTGTGTCACAGATGTCTTTCATCCTCAGCACACTCTGCTTGATGTTCGATAACCGTTTCTCCATCTCTTCTCGTGAGAGTTTATCTTGGTTTTTAATCAGCACTTCAGCCGTAAGCAAAATTGCAGAGAGTGGGTTCTTGAGGTCGTGGGCTAACATTTCCATTAGCTCCAATTGCTCTTGTCTTGAATACATCAAGTCTTGCACAGTTTGCTCGCGCAAGAGCGCAAAGGCTAATGCAGTGGCAAGATGCTGCAGCATTTCTTTTTCTGCTGCGCTCCAGTCACGCATCTGCTTGCAATCATCAAGACCCAAAAAGCCGAAGAAGCGTTGCTCTGCAATGATTGGGGCAAGTAAAATCGATTGGATATTTTGCGAGGACATAAAGAATCTTTCTTCGCTTGCAAAGTCATCTTGTTTGCCGTAGACAAGCCCGTTGTGCATCAAGATTACAGTCCAGTGTGGCACATGGCTGTGAGGCAGGGCTTGCAGAAGCGTTATATCTGTTCGCAGGGAAAGCGGTGGCTCGTACGATTCAGCAACAAGCGTATAGACTTGGGTTGTATCGTGCAAATGAGAACTAAAAAAGTACGCGCGGCTAGCACCTGTAGCTTGACGAATGTCAGAGAGTATAGAAGTATAGAGCAATGAGAGATCTTTACATGCCAGCAGCTCCTGCTGAATCTTGATGATCACTTCAAGATAGCCGGCCTGCCTAACGGAAGGGGCGTTAGCCTTCATTACTTGCCTCAATTGTGATGCATTAGCTAAGATAATGCAGGTTGAATTTAGGGATTCATCCTACGTAAAAACTAAGTGAAGGCGATGCAATGATTCTCAAGGAGCTGTTCCTACTTCAACTCGTATCGCAATTGATTCCACAGCGGGATAATTTTCAAAAAAAGCAGAGTGTCTATGAGCCTTCGTTTCTCTAACCTAACCATGATGGATGTAATTTAGTTTTTCACAATTTTTTGCTGTTGTGTTCAGGTCTCAATTACTTTGGTCTTAAAGCCCACGACATCGTTGCCGATTTTGCCGACAGCATATACATCAATTTCAACTGTGCCCACGCGATAGACTTGCAATCCTTTCAGATGTGTTTTCATCAAGTTAGCAAATTGGCGGAATTTTGGCACTTGCGCTTTTTGCACCTCGTCGTGCCAATCTTTTTCTTCAGCCAAGTTTTGAAAGAGATAATCTAGGTCAATGCTCTCAACGGGAGTATCTTCTGCGTATCCGCCACGTTGCAACACTTCGTCCATGGTTGGCATGGCATTGTTCCACTGAAAAATTTCAAAGGGATAGTCTGATTCGCTGGGCATCAGCAAATTTTTTGAGACTTCTTTAAGTTGCTCGACAAGTTCTTGGGCGTTCATCAGTGTCTGTGGTTTTGAGCGTTTTTGCATCGTATCACGCAGTTTGTAATAGAGCTCGCGCATATCGTTGCTAATGACTTTTGTATCAGCGAGCACAGGCATAAAGTTTGTGTCGCCATGCCAGCGTGGTACGACATGAAAATGAATATGCGAATCCACGCTACCGCCTGCAACGCTGCCCAAATTTAGCCCGACATTAAAGCCATGCGGTGAGAGTACCTCGGTCAGCGCTTTCATGGAAAGATCAATCAGGTTCATAATTTCAAGTCGCATTTCACTATCAAGGTCGGAGAAGTTTGGTGTTTGTTTGTAGGGGACAATCATCAGATGCCCGGCATTGTAGGGATAGAGGTTCATGATGATAAAACTGGTTTTGCCGCGATAGACGACCATGCGCGCTTCGTCTTCTTCGGGCGGAATATCAGCGAAAATGGATTTGCTATCGGTTTTTCGCGTATTCTCCTTGAAGGAGTCCATGTATTTGGAGCGCCAAGGCGAAAATAACTGTTCCATGGTGGTTGTCGTCGTCGTGGGTCTTGAATAGATGTGCGCTGTAACCAACTTACATGCAACGGGTTGAGCGCGGTTAAACTTGGTGGAGATGGCGGGACTCGAACCCGCGTCCAGAGCAGCATCAAAATCGGCTCCCACACTCATCTTCAATGTTTAGGCATTTGCGACAAGCGACCGCATTGACACGGTTCATGTTGCTATCTCAACTGGGTAGTCGCAGGCGCCGTTGAGAAAAACGCCTACGACGCCTACAGCGCGAGCAATGCTCAAGCGCAGGGTTATGCCATTTGCAAGTCTCCGTGTAGGCGCTTCAACTTGCAAACGTGGCGAGCCTAATTAACTTGTGCTAATTAGGCAGCCATTGCGTAAGAATAATCTTCCGCATTTACTTTTGCACAGACTTCTTTAACGAGTCTATCCGTGCGGAAACTCGGAGTGCAACCGCTTTCTCCGCATGCCCTGTCGAAACCTGTCATCCCCAATTTCAAAGAGCAAGGTTGAAAATATAACAAATGCTCACATTTCCAGCGAGTTTTATATGGAGCAATGCAAGGGAAAGTTGCAGCAGCACTGTCGCAAGCGCGCTAAACAGCAAAATGAAAAGGTCAGCGCGCATCGTGTGCTAGCCGTCTCTAGGTCGTTACACTTCGTCTGCAATATGATGTTACGACGTGGCCAGCGCTAGGGTATAGTAGTTATGCTTACCTTCGGTATGCAACACAATCACACCGGCTCGCACCAGCGAAATTAAGATACGTGCTGCACGACGGTTTGAGATATTGACCAGTTTGCTGTATTCGTGCAGTGTAATGCGGTGGTAAGCTGTGAGGTAACGCAAGAGTGTGCGTTCATTGTCGCTATATGAAATGCGAATCGGTCGTTTCTCGGCTCGCATCAACTGCACCATCTCTCGTGTTGCTGCAACATTTTGGCTGCCCTGCCGCAGATAGACTTTTCGGTCTTGAATTTTCTTGAGTGTCTTTGGGTCTCGTACTTGCGAGAGATGATAGTGCGGTTTTTGGTCACTGGCTTCAACGATTACCGCCAAAACATCACGACCTCTATACTCTAGGACTTCAATTTCAAACGATACTGTTGGGCTAATATAGCGTGTTGCGGCTTCGTGTAGAATCTCAAAGGTTTCTTTTTCGCTCTCTATGCCCACGATGCGTTTGTCGTCATCTACACCGATGAGAATAATCCCACCCGAAGTATTTGCAAATGCGCAGATGGATTTGGCAATTTTTTCTGGAGAATGTACCAGACGCTTAAATTCCGTATGAGCGTCTTCGCCAGTTTCAATCAGTTGGAGCAGTTCTAATTCTTCTCGCATCGGTCATAGAGTTTGGGAATTACGCGCAAGACCTGTGCAGACGCACGAGCATCAAAAAAATAGCCTCACGCTTTCAAGACTCTGCTTATCAAAGAACGGAAGAAACGGCTTGCCTGTTTTGTAGTTCCTCACTTTTTCTTTTTGCCAGCTGATGTTTTCGCTGTGGGTTTATCGACTTTTTTAGCCAGCACTTTGATGGTAACAAGACCAGTAACTTTCGGGTCGTATTCTGCGCGTAAACGACTTGCTGCAATACCTTTACTTTTAAGATAGTTCACAATCGCTTTGGAGCGGTTGAGACCGATGCGTCGGCGTGCATCCTCCTCACGCTTCTTGAAGTCTCGGTCTTTTTCATTTTTTCGTTGCTCTAGCTTTACATCGTCCGCATAAGCGTAAATGCCAACGGTTGTACCTTTCTCTGCTTGCAAGAGTTCTATGACAAGGTCCAACCCACCGACATTACTGGGCATTTTATCAGAGCCTTTCGCAAAAGGCACATCAACACTACGCGTATCACCGACATTTCTTAGTTCTGCTGCCGCATCACTGAATGTGGTTTTGACAGGCAACGGGATTTCTGCTTTGGGCTTCCCTGTTGCAGAAAAATTCGCAAAGATGTAGTTGATGGCTTTGGCTTCTTGGTCGGTGAGAGAATTCAGCGGGTGCTCAACCAGCAGATTATACTGCAGCTCCCCAGCCTTGAAAAAGGCCAGATTATATTGCTTTCCTCGGAACTCGTAGCGACCAAAATAATTTTGCGCTGTGTTCGTGCGCGATGTATTGAGTTCGGCGGTCATCGCCCAATCATCTCTGGGCAGCTGATTTTTACCAAATGCAATCGCTTCTTGCACCTGCGCCCAGATATTGATTGAATCAAATGTCGGACGCGCCACAGAGATAATGACGGAGATTTTATCGTTGCCGTAGTAATTGACGAGATTTTTGTAGCGCCGTTGTGAAGCCAGCCATGCTTTCGGCATTGCATAGCGGCAACCGAGCGTATCATCTTGCACAATTTCCATAGCTAGACCGCCGTCAGTAATTTGCCCCAGCCGAATTAGCCGCACGGGGTTAATGCGCTCGTCGGTGGTAACGGCAACATAATCCAGTTCCTCAACCTTCGAGGTATCTCGGAGTTGAGACACATCAATTTTGGAAGTATCAGGAGCAGCAGCAGTTGTATCGACTTTTAGCTCATCTGTCTTTGCGGCTTCTTGAGCCCCTCCGCAGCCGTAAAACGAGATAGCCCATATCGTCAAGAGGATAAGTAAATACTTAGGCATTTGTTGGAGTTAGTCTGGATTTTTTTGCCTAACTGTGCCAAAAATACACAAAAGCTTGAAAACGAAAAACAAGGCAAAAATATTACGCTCAAAAATTTGTTCAGGGAAATTGTCTGACCGATGCCAAACGTTTAATTTCCGCAATCTAATTATTTCGTTCAAAAACCACAATAAACCATGCATACAGAATATCACAAGTGGTTCAGTCCGCATTTGCAGCGCGACATGGAGCTGCTCATCTTTGGGCATACTGGCGCGCCCGTTCTCGTTTTCCCAACCTCTTACTCTCGATTTTATGAATGGAAAGATTTTCAGATGATTGACACGCTTGCCGACAAAATTGATGCTGGCTATCTGCAATTCTACTGCATTGACAGTTGCAGCACGGAGAGTTGGTATAACACTTGGGCACATCCCAACTGGCGCATGAAGCGACACAATCAATGGGAAAGTTATGTGATGCACGAAGTCTATCCACTCATGCGCCACAAAAATCCCAATACCTTCACCATTCTGACTGGCACAAGTTTTGGCGCATTCTTAGCGATGCTCTTTGCTCTCAAACATCCGTGGTATGCTAACAAAGTTGTCGCTATGTCGGGTGGATACTCCACCAAGTCATTCTTCGACGGCTATTACGATGAAGATGTCTATTTCAACTCGCCGTTGGATTTTGTGCCAAACTTACACGACCACAACGAACTTGAGCGCTTGCGCCAGATTGACTACAAACTGATTACTAGCACTTGGGACATTCCAACTTGCTACCACACGACGCGCGAACTTTCAACGAAACTTTGGGAAAAAGGTATCTGGAATCAGTGTGATGTATGGCAAGATGCAGAACACGACTGGCCCGCATGGCGCCGCATGGTTCGTGTCTATCTTTGAGACTTCTGATGATTGCGCGATATACCTTGACAGTATTCGCATGATAGGCGTCCTTCCATTAGTACATCACGCACGGTGATTTAAGTTGGAGCAAGTTCTCATGCAACTTACTTCACAGATGAGCACTTGCTCCTACCATAGCTATTTTGCTCGCCCTTGCCGCATTTCAGCCTGATGCGGCTTGCGAGCTTGGTCAGTACGTTGGCATGGATTTATCGATTTCTGCAGCCCACGCATTGATGCCCCCAACCAAATTTTTCAGTCGCGTGAATCCATATTGCTTCATTATCTCAATAGCTTGCGCCGAGCGTCCGCCCATTTTGCAATGCACAATCACTTCTTGGTCTTTCGGGACTTCATGCAAGCGGTTTGTTAGTTCAGGCAATGGAATGAGCACCGAGCCATTTAGCCGAGAGATTTGATATTCATTCGGATTGCGCACGTCCAAAATGAACAATTTTTCTCCTCTATCTAGGCGTGCTTTCAGTTCATGCACAGTAATTTCATCTGGACGGCTTGATGGAGTTGTGCCCTTTTGCGCAGCGCTTACGTGTTCAGTGCGATCATGGGCTGGCATGCCACAGAACTGCTCATAATCAATCAGCGTGGTTACAGTAGGATGGTCGGAGCAGACCACGCAGTCTGGATTTTTGCGCAGTTTGAGTTCGCGGAATTTCATTTTGAGTGCATCGAAGAGCAAGAGCCGATTTAGCATCGGTTCGCCAATGCCGGTAATTAGTTTGATGGTTTCAATTGCTTGCAATGTTCCAATCACACCGGGCAAGACGCCTAACACACCACCTTCGGCGCAACTTGGTACGAGTCCGGGTGTTGGCGGCTCTGGATACAAGCATCGGTAGCACGCCCCTTCGGGGAGTCGTCCATCGGTCGCTTCATGGCTATTTGCCCAGAACACACTGAGCTGACCTTCAAAGCGGAAAATGCTGCCATAGACATTTGGTTTGCCCAAAAGAACGCAGGCATCATTGACAAGGTAGCGCGTTGGGAAATTATCTGTGCCATCGACAATCACATCGTAGTCCTTAAAAATCTCTAAGGCATTGGCAGATGTAAGTGGTGTGTCGTAAAGTATTACTTCCACGTGTGGGTTCAGGCGCTGAATGGTCTCTTTAGCAGAGAGCGTTTTGGGTTTGCCGACATCTGGCGTGCCGTGAAGCAGTTGTCGCTGTAAGTTTGAAAAATCAACGGTGTCGTAATCGACAATCCCCAGCCGACCAATGCCTGCTGCGGCAAGATACATAGCAAATGGCGAGCCTAAACCGCCTGCACCGACCATGAGCACGCTTGCACGTTTCAATTTCTTCTGTCCTTCCATGCCAAACTCTGGAATGATGAGATGACGTGCATAGCGCTTAATTTCATCGTTCGACAGTTCAACACAGCTTTCTACTTCCATTTCGCCCATCATTGCACCACCTGCAATAGACGGCACAATGATTAGCTCATCGCCATCGGCAATTGCTGTCTGCAAGTTTTGCAAATTGCGAATGTCCTCATCGCCTTTGTAGATGTTGATGAAAGAGCGCAGCGCACCATCTTCGGTATAAAGATTTTTTTTCAGCGCAGGATAGCGGGCGCTCAATTGCTCCAATGCCTCTTTGACACTTGACGCCGAAACTTCGACGGTATCATGTCCTTCAGCATACTGGCGCAATGCCGTTGGAATAATGACTTTTGTTGGCATAATCCAAGTTGAAGTTTTGATGATTGAAAAAAAAAACTTGTATTGAGGCTTCATGAAATTCTTACACCATTGCTGCGTTGCATGTCTCTCTTCGTCCTAAGTACGCGATTTGTTCCAAGCTCGAAAAATAAAGAAGGTCTGCACACTCATGCAGACCATCAAACAAGATTATGCGCACTGGCGTTTTTAGAAATCGCCACCGAGCGAGATGTAGTATTTCGGTTCTGAAAATCCTTGACTGTAATATGCCCAAGCCATATCAAAACGCACGACAAATCCTAGGAACACCGTTCTGATACCCCAGCCAACGCCTGCTAGGAGGTCGTTGTAGTATGGCATTGTTCCGTTTGGGGCATCTCGGAAGCGAAAGCGCAGGCGGCTCTCTTCAGACCACGCTACGCCGACATCGGCAAAGAGTGTTCCCATGATATAGTAAAGTGGAATAGGAATTGGCCCGAGCGGTAGCGCTTGTAAAAACGGGAAACGAAGCTCCGTGTTTAAGAGTGCAAAGCGTGTTCCATTCTGTGCGTTGAAGTTATGCCCACGCAGCGGAATTGCTGGTGTTGTGAAGATGAAATCTTGCACTGAGCTGATGGGGATTGTGTTGTTCTCAAACTGTCGATTGATCCAGTTTTCCGTGCCGCCGATGAAGTAATTCTGCGGGGTGCTACCAACGCTTGCTGCGCCAGAGAAGCGGATAACAAAAGAATAGTAGCGCGCAAAATCAAAGTAGGTACGGTAGTCAAGCAGCACTGATGCAAAATTGACCCGACTGCCTGCTGTACCAGAAAGGCTAATCGCATAGCGTGTCCCTGCAATCGGTGCATAGAGAAAAGGACGCGAGTCATCGTGCGTGAATGTAATTGCAGGATAGAAGAATCCTACGCTTTCATTGCCAAATGAGCCATCGAGGTTCTCCTTAGACAGCGTCAGATAGCCTAAGCTGAAATCAAACCGATCAAAGCGTGTGAGCGGATACTGTGCGCTGAGTGTTGCACCATAGAGTCTGAATCGGAAGAAATCAATAAAATTCGGATTAGTTGGATTTTGCAAACCCAAGAAGCGCGCTTGGTGAAATGCGCTGAAAGCATAGTCCATTCGATTGGCAAGGTAAGCGTAAGTGATACCGTAATCGCTGTTCTGCAAATCGAATTGCAGGTTCGTGAAGATGCTTAGTTGGTGATTGCCAAGCAAATCGCTGAATGCAAAGATACCAGAGCCACGCGCCCCCCAAATTGCATCATATCCTGCGCCGCCATAAACAATGTCTGGCGAAAAACTCAGTCGGTAGCGTTTGACTTTATAGTCACCATCTTCGTCCAGCGCATTTCTCGGCTTGTTTTCAGCTACTGCCCGTTTCTCACTTTCCTTTAGCTTTTCGGAAAGGCTACTGAGATTAGCACGATCAAAGACGAAGTTCTTTACATTGATGCGCGGTTCAGAAATGATAATAGAGTCTTTTGGTGCATCTGCCGTCAGCGCACTGGAATCTACCTTCGAAGGTTTGCTTGCCACCGTGTTTAGCACAGAGTTATCAAAGCCTTCTACAAATACATATTTTCTTGGGTTGAAGCCCAGTTTATTTTCGGAAGAGCCCTCTGTGCTTCGTGATTTCGTGCCAGAAGACTTTGCCGTATCTATGCCTGTGAATCCAGTCGCTTTTGGCAGTTGTCCTGATTGTTGTGCGACTTGAATTTTTTGGTCGCCAAAAATCATGGCTTGATACTGTGCGCCTTTATTCTTGAGCAAGCCTGTGTTTTCGGCAAACTTCGTGGTCTGTGTTTTGACCATCACTTTGCCCCAGTTAGTCAGCTCGAGCTCGCCATTTTTCAGCGTCGTTTTGACCTGTCGCTCAAAAGGCATGCGCAGCATATAAATATCGAACCCACCGTAGTCTAAGCCAACGCCTAAGAGTTTTGTACCATCACGCGAGAGTGAAATATGGCGAATGCCTGAAAGCAAATCTGTAATTGGACGAACTTTCGGCTGCGGCAATGCCGCCGGCAAAGCCTCAAGCGATGCCGTTGCACCCGCCAGTGGTCCAAATGATTCTATACCTTCAAGAATCATCTCGTAGATGTTATAGACTCCATTTCGATCGGAGACGAACAGCATGCGCTTGCCATCCGGACTGATTACAGGAGAGGATTCATCCACACCTTCGGTTGAGGTGAGGCGACGCAAAGTCGTGGTCTCCAGATTTAACTCATAAAGGTCGTACTGTGAATAGTCGTGCAAGCGCATCTTGAAGACATCTTTCGTCGAGCCTTGTGCGATGCGATATCCATTTTCCTTTGGCAGTACGACGGACGAAATCAAAGTGTAATTTTGCCGGTCGGATGAGAAATAAATTTTTTTGCTGTCTGGCGACCAGCTCGGGTCAGCGTCGCTAAATACATCGTTGGTTACATTGATGAGTTCGCCTGTCTTCAAGTTATAGACATAGACATCGCTCTTGTAATCTTGATTGCCGATAAACGCCAGTTTTTCTCCATCAGGCGACCAATCCACAGAGAAGATGCCATCGAGACCAAAAGATAGTTTTTCAGTCTTGCCGGTCTCCACATCGATAAACATAATGGCGTCTTGCTCGCCTGCTTTGGTTGCCAGTGCGATTTTTTTGCCGTCTGGCGACCATGTTATACCGGGCGTGAGAATTTTCAGTTCCTCGAAGTCTGGGCTCGTCTGTCCAGACACAAGCCGACGTTGTTCCTTCGGATTTAGGGTCGAAGCCACGTAGATGTCAAAGTAACCGCTACGGTCGCTAATAAAGGCAAACTTGTCGCCTTGCGGTGAAATTGCAGGTGAAGTATTGTAGTTGCTTCCGTCTTTGCGGTGGTCAGTCAGCCGCTTCATCACCGTATTAATGTCTTCACGGCGTGCAATTTCAGGCCAGTAGTTTACTTTCTGCTCACGCAGCCATTTTTCGGAAAGTTCCTCAATGGAGAGCCCGAGCGAGCCACGAAACGTGGCGTCCAGATTACGCGTGGCACGCAGACGCGCCATAATCTCTGCAATTTTTTCACGTCCATACTTCTCGGAAATAAACTTCCAGACGGATTGCCCACCACGATATGCAAAGTAACCGTAGAGATAAGGAATCGGTGCAAGGTAGTTATTGATAATGGCGTCGCTGATGAACATATCCGAGTTTGTATCCCACTCCAAGGCTTGATACTCGGCGATACCTTCATTGAACCAAAGCGGAATTTGAATTCTGATGTTGTTTGCAATCGCAGATTGTACCGAGCCGCCATAAATCATATCATTGACCACAGCATGAATAAGTTCGTGATGAATCACATGGCGAAAGCGTCGGTAGTCTCCATCGTAGGGAATAACGATGCGGTTTTTGTAGAGTTCGGTTACGCCGCCAACCCCTTCCTCGAGATACTCACTGATGACATTGTTCTGCTGGAAATCGTTATGCGACTTGTAGACAATGAAGGCGATGCGGTTATTGATCTCATAGCGGAAGTCTTTACGAATGGTCGCATAGGCGGCTTCGGCGGCATCAGCGGTAAACTTGCCCAAATACTCTCCACCCTCTGTAAAGTAGACATCAAAGTGCTCAGACTGGATGTAATACCACTCGAAGTTGCGATACTGCACCTTATTTCGACCGAATGCAAAGTACTGCGCCATTGCTTCAGGCAAAAAGGTGTTTAGCGCAAAGAAAATTAGCAGATATGAACTGAGACGACGAGCGCTCATAATCTCCCTCACCCTTTGAAAAAATTTGCTATGCACAACATTCAACTTAAAAAAGAAATGTAAAATTTCAAGTTACTCTTTTGCAGACTTAAGCGCATGCTACGGCATTGACGAGTGAGGGTATATCAAGGTTTAAGAAGAAATCTTCTGGCTCAGGTGCCGATGACGAGCACGATGTACCACGCAGCACAGCGTCAGGTAAATTTTTGCGAAGTATCCAGTCGGCGTAAGAGCCGAGCAGGCACACCTGCCACGACAGTGTAAGGCTCAACGTTTTTGGTTACCACCGCACCTGCACCAATAATTGCGCCTTCACCAATTGTGATGCCTGCAAGAATAGTTGCTCCGCTGCCAATGCTTGCCCCTTTTTTGACGCGTGTTGGCACGACCTGCCAATCCGCTTCAGTTTGCATCGAGCCGTCAGGATTAGCGGCACGTGGATACTTGTCGTTGATGAACATTACGCCGTGTCCAATGAAACATTCATCTTCAATCGTTACGCCTTCACAGATAAAAGTGTGACTTGAAATTTTACAATTCCTACCGATGAATGCATTCTTTTGGATTTCAACGAAGGTGCCAATTTTCGTGCCATCCCCGATTTCGCAGCCGTAGGCATTGACAAAGGCAAATAACTTAACATCTTTGCCTAACTTGACTTGGTTAAGGCGAATAAAATTTTCTTTGAGATAAGCCTCGTCCATACCTTAGTCCCGATGAAGTGGAATGATTTTGCCCTGCTGCTTGATAGAATACTCTGAGGCTTCCAAGATGCGCACGACATTCAATCCTGCAATTCCATCAGTAATCGGTGTTTTGTTTTCTTTGATACACTCCACAAAGTGATGGGCTGCAATTGTCAGTGCTTCAGTTTGATCCAGTTTTGGCGCATACATATCACCGGTGCGATACTGCACCAAGGTTTCATAGACACCTTCTTTGGTTTTTACCTCAATGCCTTTGTCGTAGACTTTAACTTTTTCACTTGTCTCCATATCATCGTAGAGAATCATTGATTTTGTGCCACCAATCATCACTGTACGAATTTTGACGGGCGCTAACCAATTGACATGAAAATGCGCAATGACATCGTTGTCAAAATTTACCGTAAGATAGGCGATGTTCTCTAAGCCATTCCCGACATGGCAACTGCCCACTGCGGAGACAGACACAGGTCGGCGCTCAATCAAATAATCCAT
Organism: Candidatus Thermochlorobacter sp.; assembly: GCA_046291735.1. Lineage (GTDB taxonomy): Bacteria > Bacteroidota > Chlorobiia > Chlorobiales > Thermochlorobacteraceae > Thermochlorobacter. Next base: position 25,633 of record JBKBSK010000004.1, read on the forward strand.
AATGGAGAGATCATGGGGCGCCAAATCCCAGACGACATTAACATCATGCTGAAAGAGTCCCAAGTTTACGCGCACAGAGTCAAAGTAATACAGGTCGCCAATCACGCCTTTATCCATTAGCTCCTTCATTTTGCGCACAGCGCCGGTGTAAATGAAGGTATGGTCGACCATAATTTTGAGGTTTTTCTTTTCGGCAAGGTTAATCAGGGTTTCCGCTTGCGCCACCGTTGCCGTAAAGGGTTTTTCTACCCAGCAGTGTTTGCCTGCTTCAAGAGCGGCGTATGCTAATTTGAAATGTATGGACACAGGTGTCGCCACAGCCACAATCCCTACATCATCACGGCGCAAAATTGTCTCGTAGGAATCAGCCAGCTCAACCTCAGGAAATTTACGCTTGATGTTCTCGAGTCGCTTCGGGTCTTTATCGCAGCCAATCACGCCTTCGATGTCTTCGACGCTGAGAAAATTTCGAACCAGATTAGGTCCCCAGTAGCCCAATCCAATGACAGCAGCTTTCATTTTGAATGTCGTTTGAGTTGCATAAGTTTTCGCAGCTGTGTTTTGTTATGGCAAGATGAGCAGGATTGCTTTGTTTTCGAGTAGTGAGATTATCAGTATCCACCCTTGGCTAAGAACATCACAGGCAGGGTTTTGAAAATCAGTTTCAAGTCCATCAGAGGCGACATATTCTCGATATAGTAGAGATCTAAGATGACCATATCGTTGAAGCCGACAGCGCTTCTGCCAGAGACTTGCCAGAGACCCGTGCAGCCCGGCGTAACCGAAAGACGGCGCTTGTGCCATGCCTCATATTCTTCCCACTCGTAAGGCAGACAGGGTCTTGGACCGACCAAACTCATATCGCCTTTGAGCACATTGAAGAGTTGAGGCAATTCATCCAAGCTCGTTTTTCTAAGAAAGCGCCCAATTGAAGTTACACGCGGGTCATTGACAATTTTCTTGACTTGTTGAATTTCTCCACTTTCGCTGACAAGCGTCTTTGAAATTTCTGGATTTGTATGTTTGGCTTCGGCAATGAGTTTTTTTGTAAACTCACGGTGAATTGCATCATCGTTGTTGACATACATCGTGCGGAACTTGTAGAAACTAAATGGCTTCCCATCCTTCCCAATGCGCGTTTGCTTAAAAAACACAGGACCTTTTGAAGTAAGTTTGATTAGCACGGCAATAATTGCAAACGGCACAGCCAGCAGCAGCAGCCCAATGAGCGACATGACAATATCAAACACACGTTTGTAGAGTAGAAATGCCATATAGTTATGATTTTTCATCATTGAGATGACCGGGATGCCTAAATAACTCTCAATGAAAAGTTTGTTTGGAATAATGTCATAGAGTTCGGAAGAGACCTTGACTGCTGCGGTGGTGTTGCGCGCAACATCTATGATTTCCATCAGCCGCTCGTAAGAGATATTATCTATCACAATTAGAACTTCATCAATATGATATTGTTCGACGAGCTTAGGAATGTCGTTAGATGTGCCTAACACATAAGTATTTTCAAAGACGCGTGAGCCTACGGGCTGTGTATCATCAGCAAACCCTGCAACTTCAAACCCGTGCGTGTTATCGAGCATCAAGTTAGCCGCCATCATTTTGCCACTTTTGCCAGCGCCTACAATCAAGACCTTTCGGTGAAGAATTTGCGTGCGCGCCAGAAACATGTAGAGCGGGCGAAATACCATCACACGAAAAACTATCAGCCCGATGAGAGCAAATAAACCGAAGTAGCCAATAATCAAGCGGCTATCGACAAGCGAATTGCCCTTAAAGAAAAACGCTGCAATAATGAGTCCGAGTATACCGTATCCAACAGACTTAAAAATGGCAATAGACTGCTCAACGATGGTCAGAAAGACATTGATCTTGTAGAGATTGAAGTGGTGCAAGATTGCTATCCAAATCACACTGTATGAGGCAACAAACAGCGTCTGTGAAAAAAAGTCCTCGATTGCAAGTATCTCCTCCCATGAGAGGTTACTATATCGCAACACGACTGCTGCAAAAAATGACAGTAGCAACAGAACATAGTCGCAACCTGCCATTAAGTACTTATACTTGGGTATTTGTCTGAACATAGTTTTTTCACCATTGATTAAGTTCTTGCATCACAGTGTCTTCTACTTTGGTTGTAATGCGGTATGGTGATGAGGACGGGGTCCGTTTGCAAAGTTCAATCTTTTCAATATCTGAAATTGTACGAATGAAACGCATCATTCCGTGCGCTTCCATGTGAGCATCCAAGGCGCCTTGTTTGCCGGCAAAAATGCTGTAGACCGGCACCCCTAAGAGCGCCGCCTCACGGTTCATTGTCCCGCCGCCTGAGATGAGCAGGTCGGAGTGGTGCGCCAAATCCAGCCCATTGACAGCACGCTTGGGAATGAGAGCACGCGTTCCATCCAGTCCAGCAGATTGAATGACCTGCTCGATTTCAGCTTGCTGGTCACGCGTACGTGGTAAAATCACAGTAAAGACGTCCGAACGAGAAAGCAGTTTTTTGAGTAAGGCAAAAAGGAGTTTGTCGCTTTGCTCGTTGTGGTAATTTGCGCTCGAGGCTGGCGGACGAAGTGTAACAATTACTTTGCTTCGGTCAATCGTTATGCAATTTTCAGACTCTACTTTTTGCCAAAATGCAGCATCAGGTTCGTAGTAATTCAAATACAGTTCCTCTTTGAAGCCCTCATATTTGAGCCGTTTGTGCGGCTTGAGTCCGATTTTGTCGAGTGTAGCATCTGGAATGCGATGCGGAACTAGCACACGATCAGAGAGCGTGTTAAAAATGAAGGTTTCAGTGTATTCATAGTCGTACATGGTGATGACTGGGATGCGCAGCCGTTTTGCGGCTAACACCATCGTGCGCGAGCCATGACTGAGTGCAACCGAGATGCGTAGTCCTCGTTTTTGCTGCAGCTTAACATACGCAGCAAGGGCAGCCGCTCGTTGAAGCAAGCCCAGAATCTTTTTTACTTTACTTTTACCTCCATGCTCACCAATAACCTCAAATGCCCCCGACAACCCTGCATTGTGCAGCAATTCTACCGTTTGTGCATGGTTGCGCGCTGTCAAAACCACAGGACGCCCCATCTGCTGGCAGCGCTTGACAATAGGCACGAAAAGTGGTACGTGTGGAGAGTTATCGACATCTATCCAAATGGCACCCGTGAAATTCACAAGAGAGTCTCTCCCAGTTTTTTAGTACTGCGTTTACATTGAAAACTGTTTTGAGCACGCAGGGGTATAAAGATAAGAAAACTCTTTCAAACGTTGCGCACATGGCTTGCGCTTTGTCACAGCGAAACGTTATGCTCACCGTCCGATATTTGAGCCTGTAAAGCACGAATTTATGTCTCAACCGCTCTTCTCCTTCGGAATTGTTACTGATATTCAGTATGCCGACCAAGCGCAAATTGGCAGGCTACGCTTTCGTGAAGTGCCTGAAAAACTGCGTGCTGCAGTGGCAAGTTGGAATCAGCAGTCGCTAGCCTTTGTAATTCAACTTGGCGATATCGTGCATGGCAATGGTGAAAACACCCCCAATGAATTGAATACGATTGTCTCGCTTTTAGAAGAAACGCATGCACCACAGTTTCATGTGATTGGCAATCACTGCCTCAGCATGCCACTGGAGCATTTGCTCAGATGTTTTCGCATAGACTTACCTTACTACGCCTTTTCACACAAAGGCTTCAGATTCATCACGCTTTATGGGATGGATATCAGTGTCGAAAGCGAAGGTGAAGCCAAACAAACAGCGCAAGCGTTCCTTGCCACAAATCCCACAATGCGCGAGTGGTGTGGCGCACTTGGTGAAGTGCAACTTTCGTGGCTTGAGGCACAACTGCGTCTTGCTGAAATGCGCTCTGAGCCAGTTGTTTTTTTCTGTCACTTTCCTACCCATTGGCGCACGACCGATGAAGGACATGGCATCCTTTGGAACTACCAGTGCGTTCTAGACCTAATCTTTTCTTCGCCCAATACGGTCGCTTGGTTTAATGGTCATTTCCATAAAGGTGGTGATGCTGTAGAGCAAGGTGTGCATTTTATCTCGCTTGAAGCCTTAGTTGAAGCTCCTGCAGCAAGTAATGCTTTCGGGGTCGTGGAGGTTTATGCTGACAAACTCATTGTGCGTGGTGAGGGTATCATGAAAGACCGCTGGTTAGACTTGCGTTTTAGACGGACGTTGATGTAACTGGGCGCGCATACAAAGCAGATACAATCGCTTGCAAGACCGCATGCGTGTCGAGCTCTTGCATACACTTGAAGTGTCCCTTAGGGCAACGCGCTCGTCCAATGTGCGAACATGGACGACATTTTAAACCCTCATGCTCCAATAGCCGATACGGTGCTCGAAAGGGCAAAAAGCCAAACTCTTTAACCGATGAGCCAAATACGACCACAATCGGTTTTTGAAATGCTGCTGCAATATGCATTAGCCCGGTGTCGTTTGTGAAAACGGCATCAGCTCGCTCGAGCAGTGCCGCTGTCTCAAGCAGCGAGCATTTGCCGGAAAAATTGCTGACCGATGTCGATAGCGAAATCATGGCTTGTAACTTTTCTCCGAGTGCTGCATCGTCTTTGCCTCCCAGCAGCAGAATTTGAACATCGTGCTCAGCAAGAAGGGCATTGAGCACTGCTGCTGTTTTTTCAATTGGGAACCGCTTTGTGAAATGTTTGGCGCCATAACACACTGCTAGAGTTGTTTTCGGTTTAAGGGCTTGCGCTGCCATGTGTCGTTCTGCATCACTCAAAAAGATGTCACATCCTTTGCCATCGTCTGCAATTCCAAACGCACGGCATGCTGCAAGGTAGCGCAGCGGTACAGGCACGGCATCAGAGAGCAGGTTCCATTTGAACTTGACGAGCAGAAATTTTTTCCAATTTTCTTTGCGGTATTGTGCAAGGTGCGTTGCAAGTCCGCATCGTAGCCAGCGCGAGCGACGGCTATTTTGCAAGTCGATGCATAAATCGTATTTCTCTGGTTGAAACTCTTCTACGGCATAGACCTGTGAGAGGTGAGGATTGTAGCGCAGCAGTTCTACAAAATTAGCGCGCGTGAGAAAATCAATTTGGGCTGTTGGGAACCGCATGCGCACTTGGCGAATAATTGGTGTTGTGAGCACAATGTCGCCAATTGCGCTTAAGCGAATGATGAGAATGCGCTCTATTGCCATAGCCTCGCGCGTCAGCATCTAGAAACCATCACACTGAGAATTTTTCGGCTGCGGTAGCCAGCGCATTGCGACTGCTGTACTTTGGTGTAGAGGTGGTGAGCATGGGATCTGCTTTGATAATCAGTAGGGTGATATCGTCAAACTGTTCGCGATTGCCGACAAAATCAATGAGTGCCCCTTCGATAGCAGAGCGCATGTCCGCAGCTGTAAAAGACTTGTTACGCTTGATCAAATCCATCAATCGCTCAATCCCAAATTCTTCATCTGCAGTATTCTTGGCTTCGGTAACGCCATCGGAGAAGCATGCAAAAATATCGCCCTCATCGTAGTGAATCGTTTCGGTTTGCAGCAAATGTGAGAAGCGCTCCCCTGCATCGAGTCCAATGGCAATGCCTGAAGGTTTGACAATGTGCATTGTTTGGTTGTGCGAGGAATACCAAATCAGTGGCAAGTGTCCTGCACGCACCAGCGAGAGCGTTTTTTCTTGCGTATCGAAGCGTGCGCAAATCATGGTTACAAATGAGCGACGCAAATCGCGCGAGAAGAGCACTGTATTGACTTTTTCCAACAACTCTTTGGGGTCTGTCACACCACTTTGATAGAGTGTGCGCACAATGCCTTGCACGCGTGCCATGTGCATCGCTGCAGAAATACCTTTGCCCGCTACATCGCCAACGAGTGCAGTAACATAGCGCAGTTTGTTAGGCTGTTCAGGGTCAATGTCATACAGCAAGTCGTAGTAATCACCACCGACTTCGCCTGCCGAGATGTAACTGTGTGCAATTTGCAAGTCCGCAGAAGCCAGAGTTTCGGGTGGCAGAAGCTCTTGCTGAACTTTTTTGGCAAACTCTAATTCACGCCGCAGCCGTCGTTTGTCACTTGCTTCTTTGTTTAAGCGTGCATTTTCGAATGCGACAGCAGCTTGTTTAGCCAGCGATTCAATGAAATGCACATCGTCTTCACGGTAAATTTCTTCGGAGCGTTTTTCTGCTAACAGGATAATTCCGATTTGCTTGTTCTTGATTACGAGCGGTACCAGCAGTTGAACTTCTGCTTCTTGTAGCCCTTTGAGAACATGCGGTTCGTTCGGCGCCAGCAATTCGCTTAATGGAATAGGGAACATCAGCTCTGAGCCAATTAGGGAAAGTCCTGCAGCATCACGTGTAGCAAGCACTTCACAACTGCCCTTTGCACTAATGAGTCGATACTTGTTTTGATAACGTAGGAAAATCGCCACACCTTTAAGTTGCATATAGGTCATAATGTCGTGGCAGAGTGACTCGGCAAGCTCTGGCGCCGTGATTTTCTCGGCAAAGATTTCGGATAACTCCGTCAGTGCACGTTTGTAATCGTACTGCTGTCGGTGAAACCAGCGGTCTAATGTTGACTTCGCCCTACGCATGATGAGTCCAAAGCCGACACTGAGTACCACGCCAAACAAGATGTAGAGAAACCGCTCACCTTCTCTATTGCCAGCCGGATTGCTTTGATCGATGAAGACCTTAACACTGACGGGCGTGAACTTCACACTAATTTGATGAGCAAAATTTAAGCTTACGAGGATAGCCACCAGATTAATAAAGAGCACAACTGTAGCAAAAATCAGCACTGTTAAAGCCACATTGTAGGTCAGTCCACGCTTCATGATACGTGTGATGCCAAAGAGACGGTATTTGGTCACACTGTAAAAACAAGCTACGGGGACTACCACGCTAAGCAGCAGCAGATACAAAAATTCTCTGCCATAGAAACTAAACAGCAGCCAGCCTAGGGGATAAGTGATTGCCACGACTGAGAGTGCGCGCCAGATCCAGCGCTGTGCTTTTTGTGTTTCAGCATCGTGGCGCAACAGAATTTCGCGCTGGAGCATGGCAAGTGATGCGCCGTAGATAGAAATTGCACCGATGGCAATCAGAAGTGACGGTTTGACCAAGATAAGTACAAGCCCGGTTGCACTGCCGATGAAGTAAGCGGCATGTACAAAGCGCAGTTGTGCCGTTTGCAACATGCTCGGGCGCGGATAGTGCAGCCCTGCATGCAACATCATTGGCAGAGCAAGAAACAGGCTTATCCACCACAGCGCACCACCATAGCCACTTTTGCCGACCCCTGTGATTACAAAGAGAGGACTTATCAAGACAAGCGCAAGCGAGAAGAGTTGTGCACATTTAAGTGAGGGGCGAAGCATTCCTACGAACAGCCCTACCACAAGTGTCGCTCCCATCACAAAGAGCGAGAGCAAAATCGCCCAGTTAATGCCAACACGTGCAATCGTAACTTTCAGCGACAGCACCTCATCACCGCGCCGAACCGTGTAGGTGATCACATCGCCGGGCTTCGTTTGCTTAAGAATTGCGTTGGCTTCGCGGGCATTTGCAAAGCGCTGGTCGTTAATTGCGGTCAAGATATCCCCAACACGAATACCAGCTTGGTCAGACGCTCCGCCGGGCATCACTTGCATGATGCGTACCCCGTCCTGCGTGTCTTGGAAAAGATTCTCGTCAGTTGGCGACGTAAAAATGCTCACCACTTCAATAATCTTGCCCGTCGCTATCAGTAGTGCCAAGCTAACTAGCAGGATACGAAACAGCAACTTATGGCGAGAAAGTAGGTTGTCCATTTTTTATTCTTTGGCAAAAATACACATTTCAGTGCCAATTGCTGAATGAATTTTTCGCTCATACATTTGGCTCTTTAACCATGTGAAATATGAATAGGCAGGAATCGCATATTTCGTTTTTTTAGCAGCGCTTTTTCTTTATACTCATTGCGTAATATCCTAAACCAGAATTATCTCACATCAGCCAACAAAAAAGATGGGCTTTACGACTCAACACATTGCAGAAGTGGGTTGACAGCACGACACCGATGCTTGCAAACGTCAAGTCAATGTCAAAAAGCCCCTCTGCGACCTAAACCAGATAGTTTGAACAAATGATAGATTTTCAATAGCTTAATGGTTTTCGAACGATGAGACGCCTACTTATTGTTCTTGCGATGCTTTCGGCACTGCCTACCCTACTCTCCGCCCAAACGCTAAATGCCGCAGCTCAATCCGAGCATTTGGTTGTGCGCATCGTTGCCCCTTGCCTCAATATCACACAGCGAGAGCAGATGATGCAACGCATTCTAAGCCGCTTCAATGACGCTGGGATTCAAACGCAACAATATTCTTCAACTGATAATGACCAAAATAATTACCTCATCGTTGTCATTACGCCCTCTCGGGCTTCTACAGTCTCGGCGCCAACCACAGTGGCACGCAACCGCTTACTTTCAAACACCACCAGCGACTACCTTTCTACACTGTTCAATGCCACCACAAATCCCAATGCGTTCTATGATATCTCACTTGCATTTAAATCGGGCAACATCGGCTCTCGGTTTATCTCTCGCGCTGAATCGCACGATTTTGCACGCTATAATTCCACAAGTGTAAGTGGCATCGGCGGACTGGGGTGGTCAATCATGTTGCATGCTGTCAATGGCTTAGACTTTATGATTGCTGATGTGATCTATAACGCTTTCAATCAAAAAATGACCGCTATCGCCAATTCAGCAGAGCCAGATAACGAAGAGCAGAAGTGAGCGCGTTAGTGTGTCAGAGCGGAGACAATCGTGTTGTTGTCAGCAGGGTTGAGTTTAGGTTCTGCCAAACATGCGGGCATCAACAGCAGGCATCACACTTTCATGGCTTTGAGAGTGGGAATCGATCCATAAGTTCGCGTGCTTTGCGTCCGGCTTCGCTTTGTGCATCGAGTGAAATTGCATGCTGCCAAAGTTTGTGTGCCTCTTCTACCCTACCAATTTGCATGTAAAGAATCCCCAAATTGACATTTGCCTTTTGGTGTTTGGGATCATCCTCCACTGCGCGACGCATTTCAGCAACGGCGCGTTGGGAGAGCGCCGCATCGCCCTGTTCGCCAAGTTTTAGCAGCACGATAGCATAGTCGACGCGTGCATCTACATTCTTCGGCTGAAGTGAGAGATACTTTTCGTAGAGCGTTTTGGCGGTTGTGTAATCTTCAGCGTCGTCATAAAGATTGGCTGCGCGTAGCCACAGCTGCGGCACTTTTGTGCCTGCAAGTTCAGCTGCTGACTTTACATAAAAACCTGCTCGATCTAATTGACCTAAATCAAGGTATTCTTTTGAGAGCACCAGTGCCAGCTCAACTTTTGTTGCTGAGTCTTTTTCAGCAGCAAAGCGTGTGTGCAACGCCTCAAGGCGGTTGATGACAGCCGTATCGACCAACACAGGTTGCGCTGCGCGCGGCTTAGTGGCTGGATTTTGTGCTAAGGCAGTCTCTTCGCCAATTGGTCTTGCACCTTCACCCGCGGCGCCCGACTTTTTGAAAGCCACACGTGAGGTCATTCCTTGATAGCCGAAGGCTGCAAGCAGTGCCAGCAAAAATGCGGCGCTGGAAAGTAAAATTAGTTTTTGAGCACGTACGGCTACAGGGGCGTCGTTTGAGCGCTTCGCTACAGGCGGTTCAGATGAAACTGCCTCCGATGGCGTTTCAAATCTCAGGTCATTGCCACAGTTAGGGCAAGTTACATCTTCATGACCCACCGCAGCACCGCAGTGTGGACACGAAAGATGGACTTGAGGTGGCACAGGTGAGTTACTCATCTTTTTCTCTGGGCAATCGCTTTAATTGTTCACTCACAGCGGTCTTAAATTCACGTGAGATTTTGAAAGTCGGGACATACTTTTCTTTAATTATGACCTTTTCACCTGTACGAGGGTTATGTGCAATGCGTTTATTCTTTTTGCGCACATTAAATGTGCCGAAGCCTCGAATCTCGATACGCTCACCTGATTTGAGTGATTCGATTACCGTTTCAATGAAGCCATCGACGACTGTTTCTGTCTCTTGCTTAGTCAGGCCAGTGCGACTGGCAATGATATTGACAATGTCGGCTTTGGTCACTGCTGATACTGCTTTAGTTAGTGAAAGAGACTTACGCGACTTTACACCGTCAGGGCTTCCCCTGCGATAATGCGGTCAATTTCTGCGCCGCTTAGGGTTTCGCGCTCAATGAGCGTTTTTGCTAAGCGATGCAAAATATCGAGATGATCGGTCAGGATGCGACGTGCACTTGCCATGCACTCGGAGACGATATGGCGCACTTCGCTGTCAATTGCAACAGCAGTTTCTTCGCTATAATCGCGTACGCGCCCGAAATCGCGCCCTAAGAATACCTCTTGTTGTTTGGACCCGTAGTTCAGGGGTCCGAGCCGCTCACTCATGCCCCATTCGCACACCATTTTACGCGCTAATTCGGTAGCACGTTCAATGTCGTTACCAGCGCCGGTGCTAATTTCATTGAAGACGATTTCTTCAGCAGCTCTTCCACCCAGCGCATAAGTAATCATAGCTAAAATGTATTGGCGCGAATACGTGTGGCGGTCTTCAAGTGGAAGATAGGATGTGAGTCCTAGTGCGCGCCCTCTCGGAATAATCGTCACTTTATGCACAGGGTCAGCGCCTTCCGTGAATTTTGCTACAAGCACATGTCCGCTTTCGTGATAACTTGTAATCTCTTTTTCCTTTGGCGAAATGTAGACGCTTTTACGCTCCGGTCCCATGAGCACTTTATCGCGTGCATTTTCGAGGTCTTGCATGGTCACTTCGTTACGATTTGCGCGTGCCGCTAGTAGTGTAGCTTCATTGATGAGATTCGCAAGATCTGCACCAGCAAAACCGGGTGTGCCTTGTGCAATCAGTTGCAAATTGACATCGCTAGCAAGTGGGACTTTACGCGCATGAATTTTCAGAATCGCTTCTCTGCCGCGCACATCTGGCTTATCGACCACCACTTGTCTATCAAAGCGACCGGGGCGCAGGAGTGCAGAGTCTAAAACATCAGGACGGTTAGTTGCAGCAATGAGCACCACTTGGTCTGTGGTCTCAAAGCCATCCATTTCAACCAAGAGTTGATTGAGTGTTTGTTCGCGTTCATCGTGTCCGCCGCCTAAACCCGCTCCGCGCGATCGACCTACAGCATCAATTTCATCGATAAAGACAATGCAAGGGGCGTGACGTTTTGCTTGCTCAAAGAGGTCGCGCACGCGCGAGGCACCTACGCCCACGAACATCTCCACGAAATCTGCACCTGACATTGAGAAGAAAGGCACACCTGCTTCACCAGCCACAGCTTTAGCCAGCAGTGTTTTTCCTGTGCCCGGTGAGCCCAAGAGCAAGACGCCTTTTGGAATCTTTGCGCCGAGCTGCTTAAACTTATCAGGCTCACGCAGAAAATCTACGACTTCTCTGAGTTCCATTTTAGCTTCATCGCAGCCAGCTACATCAGCAAAAGAGACTTTCGTGTCGAATTCCGTAATCATTTTGGCGCGGCTCTTGCCAAAGTTAAAGACATTGCGTGTCGCACCATTTTGTGCAGTAAGCCGCCGAATAATGACGAAGTAGATAATGCCAATGACAATCCAAGGACCGAAAATGATAAGAAACTGCATGATGGAGCCTTCATCACGCTGCTCGACTTTGATTTTGACGTTCTTAGCGACAAGTTCATCAGCCATTGCACGGTCAAAATCAAGCAGCCGGACTGTAAAGCGATCTGTTTTCTTTTCAGTGCGTCCATCAACGAGTTCAATCGGTTCGTATTTGTGCAACAGTCCTGTTAGCACTGCACCACCATCACGCTTTTCTACCACAATTTCTTTAATCATCGATTGTGAGACCAAGCGGTGGTATTCATTGTAAGAGATTTCGGGAAGTGTTTGTTCGCCTGCCGTGAACAGTCTTTGTAGAAAGATGAACAGCAAGATCATCGCTAGAGCATAGAGCAGAATGCGGAAGGTTCGCTTGAAGTTGTCGTCGGGGTCGCCATTGCTGCCGAAGCCTGAAAACGGTGAGTCGTTATCTCGCACGGGTTTGAATCGTTCTCTTATATTCTTGGGGCGCCCGTGCTCACGATTCTTAACAAATGGATTATCCGCCATAGTCTTACTGCCTTTGATAGTTGCTTAAAACTGCTAAGCAATAAAGGTTCAACTCTGCTGAAGCACAAAAGTTGCACACGCTCACCTCTGCCTTCATAAGTTGATGCTTCTTGCCGCTAATTAGACTCAAGTGCCTCAGACTCAAAAGTGCTTCAAGTCTTACTTAAAGTTGCATCTTGATACATCAATATAGAAATGTTTGTGGCTCTTGCAACTCTCTTGCGTTGTCTATTCTCGCAATTTATAGACAGCACGCAGGTTGCGCTTCTTCTGTGCTAAATCTAAACCGTAGCCAATTACAAATTGTTTCGGTATTGTAAAGCCGATGTAGTCGACTTTGAAGTCTAACTGTGCCATTTCTTCTTTGAAAAAGAGTGCACACAAGCGCAAACTGCTTGGCTGCAGTTTAAGAATCTCGTTGCGGATATAGGTCAGCGAGATTCCTGAATCGACAATATCTTCGACAACAATAACATCGCGTCCGGCTAGCGATGCATCAACGGCTTTGAGTTCTTTAACCTTGCCAGATGAAATTTTGCGGTTGCCATAGCTCGAGAGTTTGTAGAAATCCACCTCCAGATCAATCGTTTGCACAGCGCGCACAAGATCTGCCATAAAAATGAAGGCTCCATTGAGCACCCCAATAAAGATTGGACTTTTGCCTGCATAATCTTGCTCAATCTGTTTGCCAAGTTGTTCAACACGCTCAGCGATAACGCTCTCCGAGAGATAAAGCTCGAACGTATCTGACCCGATGGTAATATGGCTTGGGGTATCTAAGGCTGGTGTCAGCAAGCGTGACATATTGATGCTCAAAAAGTTTCTTGACTCTCTGCTTGGCAATGCCATGCAAAGTCTTCTGGATACATCTAATATAAATAATCTTGACAATACGACACTTCCACGCCGAATGCGTAAATTTACTTTGCTTGCGCACTTTTGCAACCGCCAACTTGGAGTATCGCTATGCCTTTTCTGATTCATCTGCTCTCCGAAAACTTTTTGCTTTTACTTTTTCTCGTTGCAGGTATTGGGTATTTGATTGGGAAAATTCGCATCAAAGGTTTTAGTCTGGGTATTGCTGCGGTCTTGTTTGTAGGACTTGCCTTTGGAGCGCTTGCCCCAAGCGTGGAACTACCCGAGTTTTGTCATCTCTTCGGGCTTGTACTCTTTGTTTATACCATTGGGCTTTCGAGCGGACCGAGTTTTATTCCGTCGTTGCGCAGCGGAGGCTTAAGAGAAAACCTGTTTGCGGTCTCCGTGCTCATCAGTGTCGGCTTGCTTGTTGTCGGATTGAAGGCGCTCTTTGAATTTTCTGCAGGCGTAGCTGCAGGGATTTTTGCAGGCAGCATGACCAATACCCCTGCACTGGCAAATGTGATTCAATACCTGCGCGAGCACACCAATGCCAACAGTGAGACTGCTGTAAAACTCTTTTCTGAACCTGTCATTGCTTATTCACTCTGTTATCCGGGTGGGGTCTTGTGTGTCATTGGTGCTATCTATGTTTTGCAGCGTGCTTGGAGAGTCGACTACAACGCTGAAATGCAGACGCTTGCACAGGAAACAGGTGAGTCTGGTACGCTGACCACGCTTACTGTGAAAATCACCAATCCCACGGTGGCTGATACCACGCTCGGTGCATTGCGTCAGCAGCATCACTGGGGCGTGCGATTTGTGCGCTGGTTACATCACGGGCATCTGCAGTTGGCATTTGACGATGCGCATCTGCAGCAAGGCGATTTCGTCAATATGATTGGCTCTCCAGAAGAAACTCGCCGTGTCGCTGCGTTCTTGGGCGAAGTTGCACCACGCCCGCTTGAAGATGACCGCTCCAACCTTGATTTCAGACGTATGTTTGTCTCTAATCCAGAAGTGGTCGGCAAAACCCTAGCGCAGTTGGGTCTGAGAGAAAAGTTTGAAGCACGTGTGGCGCGCGTGCGCCGTGGAGACCACGACTTTCTGGCGAATGGCGACACAAGGCTCTTGCTCGGCGACCGCGTACGGGTCGTGGCTCCAAAAGATCGGATGGAAGAAGTCAGTAAATTTTTCGGCGACTCCTACAAAGCGCTTAGTGAAGTCGATGTGATTTCACTTGGGGTTGGCATCACGCTAGGACTTTTGTTAGGGCTCTTGCCTGTGCCCCTGCCCGGCGGCGCCACCTTCAAGTTAGGCATTGCCGGTGGCCCGCTTGTTGCTGGACTTGTCTTAGGGGCAATCGGTCGCTCTGGCACGATCATCTGGAGCATTCCTTACAGCGCCAATCTCACCCTGCGACAAATTGGGTTGGTGATGTTTCTTGCAGGCGTTGGGACACGCTCAGGGTACGAATTTGCTTCGCAGATTGGGGATTCAAGTAGCCTACTGATTATTCTCTCTGGCGCTATTGCTACCAGTTTTTCAGCAATCGGTGCCCTTTTTATTGGCTATAAACTTCTGCGCATTCCTATGGGGCGCTTGATTGGTATTGTCTCTGGGATTCACACTCAGCCGGCAGCGCTGGCTTTTGCTAATGAGCAAACCGGTAATGATATGCCTAACATGGGCTATGCAGCTGTCTTTCCCTTGGTAACAATTACGAAAATTTTAATTGCGCAACTACTCATCTCTCTACTCTGAGCTGCCACACAGCGTGTTATTTGAACCAAATTGCGTTCGGATATTTCTGACTTAGCATTTTATCAAAGCCGAGCCAGTGCCCTGTTGGGAAAATGATGAACAGTGCAGCCATGACGGAGAGAATGTCAATCCAGATGTTGTAGAAGGCACCTGCTGCAAAGTTAAGCAGCATAAACAGTCCAAATGCCGCATTGAGGCGCGTTGTAACCCCAAAGACAAGTGCAAGCCCGATGATGAGCTCGCCCACGGTTACAATCCATGCAATGGGCAAATAGAGCGGAATTGCAAAATGCTGCAAATACGCAGCTTGAAATGTCTCGGGATGAATCTCACTGAGGCGGTCAATAAAGTGCAGTTTCAAAATGTCGGTCCACATCCATTCTTGCACCAGTTTATGCCAGAAGCCATAGATGAAGAATATGGCAAAGAAGTACCGCATTGCAAGAATCAGCGTAATGCCAAGTGTCTTGAACGGGTGGGTTGATATGTATGACCATGTCCAAGAAAAGGATGCTGGTGAAGAGATTGAGGTAGTGTTCATAGTGTTCTCCTGAAACGTTGAAATGCGTAGAACGTGGTGAATGTAAACGGCTGAACTTACGGTTCAGCCGTTTGTATTGGATTCTGATTAGACTTTTTCGGTTTCTTCCAGATTTGGACGTTCGGGCGCAAGTTCCCAGTGCGCTGGTGAGCGCCAGAGACTGGAGAGCAGAAGTTGACGCATCCAGTGAAATTCTTTGGGCAAGCGGTCATAGATTTTTTCAAAGAATTCCTCGTGAGCGAGCACTTCCTGTTTCCAGCTCTCGCGATCTACTTCCATCAACTCTTTAAAGGTTTCTTCGGAGAAAGGAAGACCGGTAAAGTCGATGTCGTGGTAGTTGGGCATCCAGCCAAGTGGGCTTTCAGAAGCATGTGCGCGTCCATGCACTCTATCGATAATCCATTTCAGCACGCGCATGTTTTCACCAAAGCCGGGCCAGAGGAATTTGCCATTTTTATCTTTTCTGAACCAGTTGACGCAGAAAATTCTTGGTGGGTCAGGCAGTTGGCGTCCAATTTGAAGCCAGTGATTGAAGTAATCGCCCATGTGGTAACCGCAGAAGGGCAGCATTGCGAAGGGGTCGCGTCGGACTTGTCCTGCACCGCCTACAGCTGCTGCCGTCATCTCCGAGCCAATTGTAGCGGCAAGATAGACGCCGTAGTTCCAGTTTACCGCCTGATAGACCAGTGGCACGGTTGTGGCGCGGCGACCGCCGAAGATAAAAGCGGAAATTGGCACGCCGTTTGGGTTTTCCCATTCCGGGTCCATGGATGGGCACTGTGCTGCTGGCGCCGTGAAACGTGCATTCGGGTGCGCAGCTTTGCGTCCTGTGGCTTTTGCAATCTCTGGGGTCCACTCTTGACCTTGCCAGTCAATGAGGCGTTCAGGTGGCGTGTCGGTCATTTCTTCCCACCATACATCGCCATCAGGCGTTAGCGCCACATTTGTGAAAATGCAGTTCGCTTTGAGTGTCTCCATCGCATTGGGGTTAGATTTGTACGATGTTCCCGGTGCGACACCAAAGAAGCCAGCTTCAGGATTGATAGCATAAAGCTTGCCATCTTTGCCCGGCTTAATCCACGCAATATCATCGCCGACTGTCGTGATTTTCCAACCTTTGAACGCAGGTGGTGGGATCAGCATTGCAAAGTTTGTTTTGCCGCATGCGCTTGGAAATGCTGCTGCAACATAGGTCTTTTCGCCTGTGGGCGATTCGACACCCATAATGAGCATATGTTCAGCCAGCCAGCCTTCTTCGCGCGCCATCACCGATGCAATGCGCAGCGCATAGCACTTTTTACCTAATAGTGCATTGCCGCCGTATCCTGAACCAAACGACCAAATCGTGCGCTCTTCGGGGAAATGCACGATGTACTTATGTTCTTTATTACATGGCCACGGCACATCTTTCTGACCATTCACAAGGGGCATGCCCACAGAGTGCAGGCATTCGACAAATTCACCATCACCGAGCGCATCGAGCACGGCACTGCCCATTCGCGTCATAATGCGCATATTGACCACCACATAGGGCGAATCTGAAATCTCTACACCAATTTTTGAAATCGGGGAGCCAATCGGTCCCATGCTGAAGGGAATGACATACATCGTTCGTCCTCGCATCGCACCTTTGAAGAGCCCTCGCAAGATGGCTTTCATTTCCTTCGGATGCATCCAGTTGTTGGTCGGACCGGCATCCTCACGGCGTTGGCTACAAATAAAGGTGCGGTCTTCAACACGAGCGACATCACTTGGGTCGGATTTGGCGTAGTAACTATTTGGGCGTTTCTCTGGGTTGAGGCGAATGAACATGCCACTTTGCACCATCTGCTCGCAAAGGCGGTCATATTCTTCTTGGGAGCCATCGCACCAATAAATACTGTCAGGTTCGCAAAGTTCAGCAACTTCTTTTACCCACTCTAGCAAACGACGGTTTTTGACATTCGGTGGAGCATTCAAACTCTGCACCCACGGCATTGCTTCGGAAACTACTTCGCTCATTTTACTTCTCCTTGCGTTAAAGTTTATTTTAAGTTCCCTAATGTTAGGGCTTCATTCTTCAAAACTCAAAACAGGTAGCACGGCAATTTACGAAGAAAAGGCTTGTACTAAAACTATAAGTCATGCACCATGAAATACTTGTGCACGATTTTGCTGCCCGTTCTTCAAGCGTAGGCACGCTCGTCATTCAACCATCGTTAGATAGAAGTGTCAAGTCATCTTATCTCCAAAATGACATTGCTCGTGCAATTGGCAGACCGCCCTCGATTACAATGCGGCGCTCCTTTTCACCTGCGCGTTCAATGCTCACACGGCGCGCGTGTTTAGGCACCATGTTTGGAAATCGATCCGCCCATTCAATCACAGAGACACCGTCGCTGTAGAGATACTCCTCATAGCCCATGTTGTACAACTCCTCCTCATCGTTGAGTCGATACCAATCGAAGTGATAGAGCCAGACGGGCTGCCCTCTTACGCTACCCTCGTAAATGTTGAGCAGTGAAAACGTCGGACTGGTAATCTGCGCACTGACGTTGAAGACATCCGCAATACCACGCGTGAATTCGGTTTTACCTACCCCAAGGCTACCTATCAGCGTAACAATATCACCACGTTGCAGCGTGGTTGCAAATTGCCGAGCCAGTTCGCGCGTCTCTTCACAGGAGCGAGTGAGACATTCTTTAGTCAAACTTCAAATCGTTTTGTGTAAATAGAATTCCTCAGATACTGTGTTACTTCATAACGCATAGCAAGGTTCTTGACTACGCGTGTTGGACTAAAAGTTACAACCATTTTTGACAACGCACTGCAAAGTATAGGCTCTCGAGCCTCAATTCTGCAAGCACTTTTCTTTTGCACGTTATCAAGTCGACACTGCAGCCCTATGCTGCTTTAGGCAACACCTATATGATTTGCTTGTGGTGGTGTAGCAGGGAGATACTTATTCAGGAAGGCTTTGATACCTGCACGGTAGTTAGGGCTATGCAGTGCATCGTTGTGTCCGTATTGGATTTGCAGGAACTCTTTGGGCTCTTTTGCTGCTTCAAAGAGTTGTTTGCCATGCTCGAAGGGAATAATTTCATCATCGCGGCTATGAATAACAAGCACGGGTGATTTAGCTTGCGCAACGTTCTCGAGATTGTCGTAGCGTGAGCGCATAATTTTACGCAGTGGAAAGTAAGGATAGAACAATTTTGCAATTTGTCGCATCGTAGTAAAGGCGGCTTGTATGATTAAGGCGCCAGCTTTCACTTCTTTGCCAAGCCACGCTGCGATACTTCCGCCAAGTGAATGTCCAAAAATCACAATACGCTCAGGCGAAAATTTCTTTGTCTGTGTTAGAAATCGCCATGCTGCTTCGCCGTCACGGTAAAGACCTATTTCAGTTGGTTTACCCTCGCTCTGTCCATAGCCACGATAGTCAAACGTCAGAACATTCAGTCCTAACTCTTGAAACAGTCGAATTTGGTCAATTTGGTAAGAGATATTGCCTGAATTGCCATGGCACAAGAGCACCGTAGCCCGTGCATTTGGCTTTGGGACAAACCATCCATGCAGTAAAGTGTTATCACTTGCATGAAATTTGACATTTTCAAACTCCAAGCCATGTTCAGCTGGCGTGGTAATCAGCGATTTCTGTGGAGCATAAATGAAGTATCGCTCTAAGTTCGCCAGTAACCCCATCGTTGTCTTGTTGAGTAGACTGCTTCAGACTTAGCAAGTCTGAATTTCAGTTTTCAAGTTAATCTCTTCAAGAATCGAACTTACGCGCAAACACTCTGTAATCTCGCCGTCATAGACAATCGCTTTACCTTTGTTGTGCACTTCCCAAGTGCAGGCTTCAGCTTTTGCACGGCTGCAGCCCGTAGCCTTGATGATTTGATTAATCACTTCCTCAAAGGTATGATAATTGTCGTTGAACAAGACGACTTTATAGGGTTCATCGGTAATGGTGTCCGTATCCTCCTCGCGTTCTTGCGTCAGAATTGATGCTCGAATTTGGAGCGAGGTATGGTATATCTGCTGCAGGTCTTTCTTCATTGCCGTCATTGCACTGAGATGTTTCATGATTGCTGTTAAGTTGAGTCGTTTTTCAGGAAGATAATTCTAAACCGTGTATTTGAAAACCGTTAATGTAGGTCGAAACGTTTGCGCACTTGCTTGCAAGGGCAGATTTGTGTATTCTTCGCCCCAAACTGCACTATGACCAGTATTCAAATTTAATCGCATGCTTGGATACCTGTTTCGCAACAAGATTCATCTTTCTGCACTCTCGACTTTGGGCGCAGCAGCATGGTCAGTTTTCTTTGGAATTCCCGTTCTATGGCAAGCTCTGTTAATCGTCTTTCTCGTTACTTTTTCTATCTATCAATATAATCGTCTCACCGACGAGATAGAAGACACCATCAACCAGCCCGAAAATTTACAGGCAGCGCAGAGACGTGGATTTCTCATTACCTATATCTTTTTCTATTTGATTTCCTTGTTTTGTCTTGTCTTAGCTGCATCAGTTAGCTGGCAAGCGTTTTGCGTTACACTCTTCCTTGAACTTATCGGTTTTGTCTACAACCAGAAGTGTTTTCCTGATTGGCTTGCACACAGACTCGGTGGGGCGCGGCGCCTTAAAGATCTCTACATCATCAAAAATCTTGCGCCGCCGGTAGATTGGGCTACCGCTATGATTTTTTTACCGCTCATTTTTATCGGTGAACCCTTGAGCTTGCAAGCTTGGATTTGCTGGGGATATATTTTTACATGCGCGTTTTTTATTGAAGTCATGTGGGATATTCGCGACCGCCATGGCGATCTCATCTCAGGTATTAAGACCATTGCAAATACGCTCTCGCTTTATCGCACGAAAGCGTTTTTAGTCGTCTCAAGTTCCCTTTCTGGTTTAGGATTATTCCTTGCTACCTATTTCGGTATCCTCCCCAGCGTCTCTTACTTTTTGCTCTCAAACAATCTTGCCGTCATGGTGATTGCAAGCTCTTATCATGATGACTTACCCGATGCAGGACGCTGGCTTAGCGATATGACCATCATGCTTGCCCTTTTACTTTTTACTTCTTTTGCGGCGCTGGCGTATTTTGTGCGTTAATCTTGCTTTTCTTGATACGCTTTCGCCTGCATATACTCACGCAATTGTTGAATCTTTTCCTCTATTTCTCGGATGGCATTTTCAGCTTCGCGCCGTGAATCATCTATGGTAAGTGTGGTTTGCGCCATTTGCATCTGATTATTGATTCGATCGACTAAGAATGCCATTTCTTGCACCAGTTGCGTCACGACTCGATCTTGCAGAATCTGTGCGCGGCGTTGCAAGAGAATCACCACACATTGAATTGGCACATCGCGCAATCGGCTTCCTTCTAAGATGCCCATGGTTTGACTATTATCGGTTGCCATCATTGAGAGTAAGGCATTTTCATTGCAGCCAAACATATTGATGCCTCCGACACGCGCTGCTTTGAAGACAGGATGATTGAAGAGATCTTGCGCGCGTCCTGAACGCAGAGAGGTAAGATTTGACCGCGCCACACTGGTTCCCGCTTGCGCCATCAGCTTGATTTCCCTTACCGCAGCAAGCTGTTCAGGTGCTAAGGCAGTTATCACAATCTGCGGTGCATAGTAGATACGCAGCGAGTCGACGGTTTTATCACTTTTGTAGTATTTGTTCAGAAACTCTGCTGCAGGTCTATAGCCGAGACTTTGTGCTTTGACCACATCAGACAAGCCTTTGTCTTTGAGTCCCATTCCGAGTTTGAGTGTGCCACTTTCGAAGAGCAATTCAGGATAATCGGGGTTGAGTTCTATGGCACGCTCAAAATCAGCTAGAGCAAGTGCGTATTGTTTTTGGCGTCGGTAGAATGCTGCACGTAATCGGTAGGCATCAGCATCGTTGCGGCGACGAATCAGCTCGGCATAATCTTTTAGGGCAAGCTCATTTTTTCCAAGCGTGGCATAACATGCGGCACGCTGTGAGTAGGCTTCATCGAATGGAGTGCGACTATTGATTACGGTTGTCAAATCTTCAATTGCTTCCTCGATTGCACCGAGTTCAATTCTTACCATCGCTCGGTAGAAATACACTTGCACACTATCAGGCACAAGGCTAAGGGCTGCAGTAAAATCTGCATTAGCTCGTGAGAAATTGCGTGCGGCTCTGGCTAACTGACCACGGAAAATATACGCCTCAAAGTTCGTTGGCTCTAATGCCAGCGCTTTATTGTAATCAGCAAATGCACCTATCGTGTCATTGATGAACTGTTTGGCGTAGCCGCGCATCAAGTAGGCACGTAGGTTGAGAGAGTCATCATGTATGGCGTCTGAAAACAACTTGACGGCACGCGCAAATTCTGCACGACGCATAGCACTAATTCCCTCGGCATAAAGGCTATCGCCTATTGTGTAACTTAGCTCTTTTCGTTTGTCTTTGCTTGTGATTTGCTTAGACTGTGCCCACACTGCAAAAGGCAAGAGCACACTTACAAGAAGCAGTATCCATACTTTTTTAATCATCATATCTCGCATTGTTATCTCTCGCATTGTCGTCTGAGATTTTAATCATCAATTTTTCTCTCAGAAAGAGAGAACGCCAACGAAAAGTTGGCGTTCCACAGTTGAGCATATATGTTTTTTACGTTAGTTGTTCAGATAGGCGGTTACGCCCAAGGCTGCTGCGCCACTTGCTCCAACCAGTCCCCTTGCGAGCACTGTATAGACACGGCGAGGCGCCACGGTCAGTGTCGCACTTGTTACAGTTTGAGTGCCTGCCACAATATCGATGCGGAAGGTGCCTGTATCAATTGGGACAAACTCGCGCACGTCTTTGTAGCGCGTTTCACCAAAGAGTTCTTGATTGGTGATGCCGGGGCTACTGGTTCGTGTAATCAGCACACGCACACCCGGTGCATTTGGTGAGAAGTGTCCAAAACGCACACTGCCGCGAAAGACCGTTAGGTCTGGAAAACTTGGCACATCATCTTGCACTACTTTTGGTTGAATGCCTCCAGCAGTTCCTACTGTGTCTGAGATGAAGATGGTGTAGGCACGATTTGCGGTGACACTGATATCAGCTTGCGCTACAACACGCGGATCTGGAGAAGCCAAGGGTGGGCGTGCTGCAACGCCACCGGGTGCTGCAAAGACTTTCAGGTTTCTGTTGCCTACATCTACACCGATATAGCCTGTGTTGCCCAAATAGGGCACTGCTGGTCCTGTAAAGCGTGGGACCGCTCCCGGGATGCTGCGGTTCAAAAATGCAAAGACTGAATCGCCAACGATGCGATTATCCAAGAGCAAATCCACAGGACCTGCGTTTGCAGAGAGATGCAGGATGCGAATGCTTCCGATTTCAGGTGGCTCACCTGTTGTCGGCAGATTTGAGCATGATGTTGCTGCTACGGAAAGTGTTAGTGCAATTGCTACAACAAGCAGGTATTTTTGTTTGAGCATTTTCTCAAGTTTTTAAAGTTCCGAAAAATTATGGACGTCTTAGCGGATAGGCGCGGTTTCTTGCCAGTACGCGGTTCATGTCGACACTACAGGTTACGACACTCCCTGATACTGTGAAGGCATCCATATCATGTGTGCCCGGATTGAAGTTTGCAAACCCCGGGATGTAGGTTGGTATGATAGGCAAGTCGAAGCCGGGACCTGTGCCGATTGGATTCACATCGAGTTGTCGGCGCCAGAGTGGTAAGCGTATGCCCAGATCGCTAAGGCGACGCCCTTCCAAGAAGAAAATTTCTTGACGCAGCAAAAAGAGAGTGCGGACCAATTCTTCTTCATTGTCTTGCAGTGAGTCGATATTTGCAGGTCGCAGGCTTGTGAAGGAAGTTGGATAGACATTGACTGGACCGGGTCGTGTGCGAATCAGTCCTGGAATAGCTGGCGAGTTGGCATCGGCTCGGACGCTCAGCGTATTTGAGCGTGGACGGAACCCACCGACAGCTGGCACAGCTGGACGCGTATTCGTGCTATTGAAGCCAATAACAGAATCGGGGCGCAAGGCTGCCGTAATTGCATTTTTCAGCCGAGTTTTAGCTTGAGCAAAGTCCCCTGCTGCAATAGCTACTTCTGCTAAAATCAAGTGTGCTTCTTCTATTTTTAGCACAGGAATTGGTGACTCTATGCTCGTGTACTTTGGATCAAGAAAGTCTAATCTGGGCAGTGGTTGCAAATCACGTGTTACGCGTGTGATAAGAAACGGGATAACACCGTTGGTAAAGTTCTGTGGGTCATAGAGGGCTCGATAGACATAGCCTGCACTGCCCGGTGTATTCAGTGCCGCATTAGCATAGAATGCCGCACTATCGGCTTGTCCTAGCAAGCGATACGCCCGAGCTAAGGCAATACGCGGGGCAATTTGGTTAATCGCTAATCTTGGGTCGCTACCGGGTGGCAATACAGAAGGTGAAGCCAAACCGGGGAGTGCCGCAAGAAAGCTATTTATGGCTTCTCTTAGCAGTTGGTTTGATGTAAGTCCCGGTCCGCCTTCTACAATTGGAACATTAGCGAAGTTTTCAGCCAGTACTAGTAGTGCCATGCCTCTAAAGAATTGGACTTGAGCCACAGCGTTTGCTTGCTGCGTCGGATTGAGCGTTCTATCCAGCGGAATTTGTGTAATGGCAAATTCTGCTTGAGCTCGGAGTGTTTGTGCACTAGAGTAAGATGCGGGTAAACTGATATCATCAGCATTGATGTTGCGCGGGTTATCTGCAATAGGTGAGAGAAAAGTTGAGATATTTACATAGTCATCACTGACATAGGCATTGTAGAGCGCTACATTTGCAATCATTGCTGAGAATTGATTGCGCACGCCCTGCAGCACTTGGTTTGCACTGCCTCCTGGGAAGGTACGAAGTGCTTCATCCGTAATGGTTGGGTTAATGACCTCAGTTGGATTGGTCTGGCATGCATTCAAGAGCATTACGCTCGAAGATGCCAGCACCAGCACTGCCATCCATAGATGTGCTTTGAAGCCTTGTTTTGTTTTATTCATACTTTTGAAGGTTAAAATTTTTGCAAATCGCTTTTCTCAAGTCGCTCCACTCTACGCTTAGAAGTTATACTCGAGTGTGAAGCGAATTTGTCGCGCCGCTGAAAGGTTTGCTCCGCCTGTTGATCCCAAATCCAGTGCGCCTGCTGAGCGTGCCCAGTTGATTTCTGGGTCGACGCCTGCTGCAGCGGTTGAAATCACCAGCGGATTACGAATTGCTGCGCTAAGGTTTGCACCTCGGAATCCAAATGCATTGCGGTAGCGCACGGTTACATCACGCCATTTAATCCAGCGCGCATCTTCAGCAAAGAAGGCGCCATAGGCAGCAAAGTTCGCTGGATTTACTACAGCGTTCTGGCTAAATGACACATAGCCGGGTACCCGCGCCAGTGCATCGGGGTAGCCATTGGCAATTCTGAGCACTTGTAGCGTATTGACCAAGGCATTGCCGCCCGAGTATTCAAACAGCGCACTGACGGTAATGTCTCTTATGATAACCGCTTCCAGGGTAAGAGAGCCAAAGTAGGTTGGAATGGACTGTGCACCGTTGAACTGGTTTGGAATAAAGCGCCCACGATAAGTCCCATCCACTTCTTGTGCCAAGCGATTAGCACGAATAGCACCAATTGGCCGCCCGTTTGACACGAACAGCCCTGAGAACGCAAAGCCACCGACACCAAATTCTGGAATAGGTCTACCGCCAACCGTACCGATATCTGTTACCTTATTTTCTACGAAAGCCATATTTAGCCTCGCATTTAGCTCGAAGTCTGTAATTTTTACCACATTCCCAGACAGAGAAAGTTCCCACACACCATTGAACACCGAACCGACATTACGCTGCACCAGTCCAAATCCAGTTACAGGATCGCTCGGTACGGCAAACAGTCCGTCTGTTGTTTGTGTGGCACTGTATGTTAACGAGAAGGAGATGCGGTCCTCAAGAAAACCGAGTTCCACACCGCCTTCGAGGGAGGTTACAAACTCAGGTTTGATGTCAGGATTTCCTGGGTTTGCTGGAGCAATTGCTGCGGAGCCTAAGAATGACGGAGCGCTAAACGTGCGGTCTCTGAGGAATGGTGCCGGGAAGTTACCTGTTTGACCGAGAGCGCCTCGCAGTTTGACAAACGAGACATATTTTTTCCATTCTGAGGGATAAAACTCAAAATCGGAGAGAATGGCAGCGATACCGCCTCGTGCCAGCGGTATGAAAGACACATTTTGTCCAAACGCAGTACTGCCGTCAAAGCGCATTCCTCCATCGATGAAGATATGCTTGAGGAGTTCTGCGCGTACTTCAGCAAAAGCGCCGGCTAAGAAAATCGAACCGACCCCTTCAGAGCCCGTAACAATACCTGCTTGGTTAAAGGTACGCGTGCCTGCTGCAAGGTTTTGACCTGAGCCAAATATTGATCGGATATCTTGACGGAACGCTTCGCCACCGAAGTTCAATGAAATGGTTGCGACTTCTAATTCAGGTAGCCGGATACTTCCTGCATAGTTAATAATTGGCTGCATAAACTCACGGTCAGCGCGCGTGATGCTGCCCAGCACGGCTGAGCCAAATGTAATGCTTGCTTCAATAGGTGTAAGGAACCGTGCTTCACGCTTGTTGTAGTCAAAGCCTATCGTAACTCGATTCGTAAACCATTTGAATGGCACATAGTTGAGTGTCAGCGAGGTAATGATCCGGTTGACATTCTCATCGTATTCGGGCAGCATCCAGAGTGCAAGTAGGCTATCCGGATTGTCTGTACCTGCTGGTGTAAATCGCCGTTCCCGGAATGCAACGCCTGTTTCCATTGCACCCAGTGGGGCAAAGATGTTATTGCCCTGATTGAGGCGGCTAAAGCCATTGCGGATAAATGTTGTGGAGATTTCAGCATCCAGCTTATCGTTGAAAATCGCACGTGAGCCAAAGGCGATGTTGTAGAGATCATCACGCGCTTGATTTCTGGTGATAAATCCATTTGTGCTGCGCGCCATTGCAGAAATGTTGTAGGTAAAAATATCGCCACCACCGTTGAGGTTCAGCGTATAGTTCTGGAAGAACCCTGTCTGGAAGAAAAGACGGCGTGTTACCTCTTCTTGAACAAATTTCGTTTCAGGATTGTCAGCACCCAGTGTTGCCACCACCCTTACGGTTGGTGTACCCGGCACCCCCTTCTTTGTGAAAATTTGTGTAACACCGTTCGCAGCCTGTGTGCCATACAGTGTTGCGGCAGAGCCCCCTAAGGCAACTTCCACACGCTCAACTTCTCCTGTTACTAACTGTGCCATAGAAGAACTGACTGTGCCGCCTGTGCCAATCCCAAAGTTATCGCCTACATCAACACGTACATTATCCACATAAAACACTGGCGTGGAATTATTGGCAGCACTTTTGACACCCCGAGATTGAATGCGTGAACCCGTGCCCGGCAGTCCTGAAGCCATGCCAACAGAGACACCAGCAATTTGACCTTGCAGCAATTGATCAATTGACTGCACTGTTATATTTTGAATCATTTGCGGAGTGATAGACTGAACTGGTGCAGAGAGTTTACGTTTTTCTGTTGCTGCTGCCAGACCTGTTACCACCACTTCTTCTGCACTCACAGCTGAAGGCACAAGTTCAAAATTTATTTCTACTGTCTTTCCCGCCTCCACAGTAACTTGCTTCGTTGCAGACTTATATCCAATATATTTTGCCACAACTGTGTATTCACCGGGCGGTACTCGGCGCAGCACATATTCACCATTTACATTTGTTACCGCTCCAATCCTCGTATCCAAAATCGTTACCTGTGCACCGATTAACTTCTGCGCATCGTTTGCATCTGTAACGACACCTCTAATTTCTCCTGTTTCTGTTTGTGCTTGTGCACTCACAAGACCTACACAGAGCATTATCATGCCAAGCACAAACAAACTTTTTGTGGTTTGTCCTCTCATACTTTTTTAAGGTTTTGGTTGCTCAAAGCCTGAATTATCTCTGGAATTGAGTGTATCCTGCCTTGGATATGGGCAAGTATAAATGACATGGATTTGAAAATGTTCTTAACTGACCTTGGTTGTTTTATTCTTGCGTCTTCTATGCTGAGGCAAAAAAATATACCTTCAATATAGATATTCTGCAATCAAGCAGGTTGGTAAATCACTCAACGAAAAACTTGCCGCTTGTTGCTGTCTTGCTTCATTTAGCTATGCTTTCTTGAGAGTTTGTTACTGACTTCTTTCAAACAGCAAGTGAAAGAAAAAGCCAGTCTTGCTTAGACTGGCTTTCTTCACATCAGGATAGATGGCTTACGGCTGTGTTTGTCCACCAGTAAAGCGTGCACCTGTTGATCCGAGCCAAGAGTTTGCGCCGTTTGCGGTGTTCGTTCCATCACCAGCGCCACCGCCATAAGTGTAAAGGGCTTCTTGGCGTGCTGCAAGTTCAACAGCAGGCACAGGGAAGTGCAAGATTGTACCACGCTGCAAAGCGTCTCTGCGGCGCATATCCTTAAAGTGGATACCAAAATCAGTCATCATCAGCTCAAGATCTCGCTCGACAAAAATTGCGTTGAGCACTTCTTCGCGTGTTGCGGTTGGTGGAAGTAGGGCTAACCGTCCGACCGTTGTTCTGCGACCTTCATTCAGCAATGCAACAGCTGCTGGAATGTCTGGCGTGGCTTGCATGACAAGGGCTTCTGCACGCAAGAGTCGATTCGTCTCTGCATAGAGAAATACACACGGTCCAACACCATCTGAGAGATATAGGTCATCGTATCGGCTGAAACGGTAATGGCTACGCAGTTGAGGACCTCTATCTAAGCGAAAGAACGCTAGGCTGCTTTCATATTTGAAGTATCCCGTTGACTCGCGCGCGCGTGCATCTCTTGTGGAGTCTGCTTTTCGAAGCGTTCCTGTAGAGGGATAACCTGTAGGATAGGTGGGATCCATATGACGAATCACGCGATGATCAGTGCGCCAATACCAGCTCAATCCTGCGATTTCTACAAACCAATTTTGCCAGTTGTTGCCATCAAGGTTGATGACATAATCTTCCGTCATACCCTGAGCGGTCAGTTCCAGCACGCGTGCCCAGTTTGTTTGGCTATTTTCTGTACGGTTGCGTGCATTTTGCACAAGGAAATTCGCCGCGTATGTTCTGGCTAAACGACCAAGTTTAACATTAGTGTAGGGCACCGGTGTGTTGACGAAAGAGGCTGGCAAGGTAAACTGCACACTATCACAGATGCGAATCACACGATCGAAACTTCTCTGTGCCTCTGCCATAACTTCTCGGTAGTTTGAAAAATCCAGCCGTTGCCCGAGGTCTTGAGTTGGAGAGACAATGTAGGCTTTGTCGAAGGAGGTGGCAAGGTAGCCCAGAGCCATTGCACGTACGAACCATGCACCAGCAAGTGTGGCAGCATTCACGGCGGGTGCCCCTGCACTTTTGCCCTCTACTTCAATTGCGCGAATCACATCATTCGCATTAGAGATGGCAGCATGCCAGCGTTGGAATGGCGTACTCGTGATATCACCACTGCTATTTGCAAGTGTGTTATCCCATGGCACGCGAGGCTCTACTTTGAAGAAATTCCAGAACCCTCGATACGCATTGGTCATTGTCACATAATCAGCAGTCCACTCCATGTGAACATTGTGCTGATAGCCTTGCCAAGGGTTATAGAGTGTTACGAATGCACCTGACACAATACCTTGCAAATCTTGAGGCGTTGCCAGCACTCTGCGTGTATCAGGGTTGTTCGGGTTATTGACATTTAGGTCAGCGCAACTTGCCACTGTGAGCAGGGTTGCTGCAGCGAGGAGTGGAATAAAAAGTCTTTTCATTGTTCGTGAGTTTATTTAATGAAATTTCACAGTTCAAAATTTCGCACTTTTTTAAGCCGTAGCGGGGCACGCCTTGGCGCGCCCCGCCTCAGACTTAGAACCGTGCTTGTAGTGCCAATGTAAATGTTCTGAACACAGGATAAGTGAATTGATCCACTCGGAAGCTTGTGGCATTACCAGCCAGTGCAACTTCAGGATTGTAACCAGTGTAGCTGGTAAAAGTCAGTAGATTGCGTCCTACAAGCGACAAGCGGACATCACGAATGAAGTTAATCCCAATCGTATTCAGAATATCCGCATCAAATGTGTAACTCAGGTTGATTTCACGCACGGTGAGGAAGGTACCAGACTCTACAAAGTGCTCTGTCGGGTTATTGTTGTTGTAGAGACCAATACCGAGTCCGGGTGTCAGACCGCCGATGTAGTAGTTGACTACTTTCTTCTTATCATCTGGCTTTCCTGCTTGATCAAGGTCAGCATGGCGCTCATTGAAGTAGAGCAATTGACGCGTTGCATTGTAGATGTTACCACCCAGCTGCGTATCCAGTAAGAAGTAAAGCGAGAGTTTTTTCCACGAGAGTGTGCCTCCTATGGAAAGGATCAGGTCGGGGTTTGAGTTACCAATTTGTGTAACGAGCGGCGAGCCGTCCTCTGCTGCTAAAAGCCACACTCGTTCACTACTCGTACCTTCTACAGGGTTTGTACTGTTCGCTGGGTTTGATCCAGAGATTGGCGCAAAGCGACGGATAACATAGCCATCGGAGTTAATAGTAAAGTCTTCTCTTCGCAGCAAGCCTCTCGGCAAGCCTACCAGATTATTCACGAAGCCATTTGCATCGACTTGCAATTCATCCAGTGAGCGGGCATGGCGGTTGCCATACATGATGCCGAACGGCAGACCTGCTTCGATGCGGAACATTGTTCCTGCTACACCACCGCCAGCGGCAACGCCGAAATTTCCATTTGTCGGAAACGGGGGTCGGCCTAGCTGTGTTACTTCCTGAATGGTACGACTTCCAACAATGTTAAGATTGAATTTCCAATCTTCTTCTCTTAGAACTTCTGCACCAAATGAGAATTCAACAGTGTTGGTGCGCATCTGACCTGCATTTTGGAACTGCTGTGTAAAGCCTGCATAAGCCAGCAGTGGCACAATCAGCACTTGGTCATCAGCGGTTGCTGTGGCGTAGTTGAATTCAAAGTTGAAACGGTTGAGGAAAAATAGGTTTGTCCCCACCTCAATTTCTGCTACGCGCGATGGACGCAGCCTGTTATTACCCAAAAGGTTTTTTACAGGCACACCGTTGACGATGTTGAACGTCTCATATTGTGCAACGAATGGCGGGCGCTGACCTGATGTACCATACGACGCACGGATTTTCCACTCTTGAATGCCCGGGAGTTCAACATCTTCCGTGATTCGCCATGCTCCTGAGAGGCGGAAGAAAATCTGCGCGCGTTCTTCTGCTCCAAAGAGCGATGATGCATCTCGGCGTACCAACGCTTCAAAGATGTACTTCTCTTTGTAGTCAATGATAGCATTTGCAAAGATATTCTCGGCGCGCACATCCGTGTTAGACCCCGTATTCGAGAGCGTAGTAGTTGTAAGCGCCTGTGGTTGAGGCACTTCGCTTACTACAAACTGTGAGCCTTCCACTTGTACAAAGTTTCCTGTATATCGCTCAAATTGGTAGCGTAGTGTCAGTGATGTATTGAAATCACCGAACGACTGTTTGAAGTAAGAGTTTGCGGTAAGCACAAGTCCGTCATCGAGGTTTTCATACCGTGTAAGTCCGCCGTTTGTATAAGCACTCATATTGCTGTTGTAGGTATCACGGCGAGTGGTTATCTGGAAGAATTCTTCGCTACGGTCATATGAACCTTGCGCTTCGACACGCCACCAGTCAAGGATTTGATAGCTTAGCGACGCATTGGTCAAAATACGACTTCTCCTAAGATCAAATGTCGTTGTAGCTAGTGAATAAAGCGGGTTTATCGCATTGTTGCCTGACACGGTTCTTCGCCCACCGGGGATGGGGACTTGTCCAGGGTATGCCCAATAGGGTGAGCCATCTGGATTTGCAGCATAAATATCAAAATCGGGCTCTAAGAGCAGCACACCATAGAATGGACCACCTTGACCACGCTCAATCGCATCGGGTCCCACTGAGTTTGTGTATCTTACAGAACCTGAGAGTTTGAAATCTCCGATTTTATGGTCAGCGTTAAGATTCACGTTATAGCGATCGAAAGCAGGGGTAAGTTCTAAGATACCTTGATTGAATAGTCTAGCACCTGATGCGAAGAAGTTTGTGCTCTTACCTGTTGCACCAATTGCAAAATAGTTTTGATTAAAACTACGGTTCTTGAAGAGTTCTTTTTGATGATTACGCACCTGCCCGGGGTAGGGGTTATCCATGAGTTGATCAGTCTCAAACACGCGATTGGTAGTTGGACGTCCCTGGTTATCGAGAGCTTGCTGAAAATCCCCTGTGTTAGGGTCAATTCGCCAGCGGTGGCTATTGTTGAGTGGATAGAAGCGCTGCAAGTCTGTCAGTCCCCATTCTGTTCGAGCTGTAAAATCAGTAGCATTCGGATTATCTGCACCGCGCTTGGTGATAATTTGAATCACGCCATTTGCTGCCTGTGAGCCATAGAGCGAGGCGCCTGCAGCACCTTTAATCACTTCAATAGATTCTACACTGTTGATATCAATGTCAGCCAGTGTCGTGCCCGGTGGCGTAATAATTCCATCAATAATAATTAGGGGATTGGACTGACCTTGAATGTTGGTAGATCCTCTGAGGCGGATGGTTGGCGCTGTACCGGGAATGCCCGTGGGTTGCACAATCGTAACGCCAGAGACTTTGCCACGCAGTGCATTTGCTGGATCGACAGCCGGCACTTCTTTGAGTGTTTGCTCATCGACCTTGCCGATTGCAAAGCCAAGTTTTTTTGCTGAAGTTCCTTCTGAAACGCCCGTTACCACAATCTCAGCTGCCAATTTCGCATTGATCTCAAGGCTTACATCCACTACCGTTCTCTCGCCAATGACCACTTCAACAGTACGGTAGCCAATGTAGCTAAACACAAGTGTTGTACCTTCAGGTGGCACTTGAATGGTATATTGACCATTGACATTGGTTTTGACGCCAACGCGTGTCCCTTTGACTTGAACAGATGCGCCAATCAGCGGACTGCCGTCTTCCGCCGCTTTTACCGTTCCTGACACGGTTCTTTCTTGGGCATAAAGCCCACTTGCAAACAGCAACGTAGTGAAGAGAAGTATTGCTTTTTTCATTGCCCAGTATGTTTTGTTGTTCTCTTGAAAATGCAGTGATGAAGAAAATCGCACAGAACACACAGACGCTGCTCAAAAATGCTTGTGCTTTGGACGGTCACTAATTGTGCACTGCACAACAAGCATGCGTCGTAGTTTAGATTATCTTAGGAAAGTAGCTGATGTTACCACTCCTTTGTTGTGTTGAAATAGAGCAAAAATGTCTTTCAGGCGATTTTTTCATACCGCACTTTATTATAGCATAAACTACAGACAAATGCAACTTTCTTTGCCTATCTGCGTTTAACTAAGGTTATTGGTCCGCTGGTCTGCAAGTGCAAGCGGTTTTGCGTGTTGGCAAGTTCAATTAGATGAGCGCCACATCACTTGCTTTTGTCCAGCCTTTCTCGCCATTTGGCAGTCGAATTTCTACCCACTCGCTTACTTCTCGCACAATTTCTACTTTCAAGCCTTCGTGCACCGTTACAAGCGTCTTGCTATCATGATTTGGCTCGCTTTTCAGGTTGAGCGTTGCACTAATGACAATCGCCTCAGTTCGTGCTGCATCACGCGCGGATTTTGCGCTAAATATCAAAATGAAGAATACAGTTGCAACAAGCGTGACATAAAACCCGACTTTCAAAAGCACTTGATTGATGGCATACTTTTGAATTTGCAGAATCACGATGCCGATAAAGAGATAAAATGATAGCACAGCGCCTACTGCCGCAGCACCTATTGAGAAAGTTTGTAGGAGAGCTTCCACAAGAGCATCGAGGAAAAATAGTGGGACGGGCTGAATTCTATCTTTTGTGCGCAGGCGTGCAAGTTCCAAATTAGTGCGCAGGTCTTCATCCTTGCCAATGTGTTTTGCTGCTTTCTCGTAGTAAAGAATTGCGTAGCCGATGGCACCTAACCTGTAGTAGGTATTGCCTATGTTGTAGTACAGTGCACCGCTCTGGTAGCCAAGCGAGTCAAGTTTTGCATAACATTCCAAGGCTTGAGCAAACTGTCCTTCTTGATAGAATTGATTGCCATCTTTGAACAGGTGCTCGGCGTCAATCTCAGTTGCCCACACGGCGAGCGGCAACAGCCAAAGTATGCTTGTAAGTTCCACAGACTTGACTAATCTGCGCATCAATTTTTTGATTTGGAAAGTTCAGAGATAATCATTTCTGCATCGCTGAAGATGGCGCTAAGGTCGTCTTTGGTTTCGCTGGCTGGTGCATAGCGGTAGTATTCTGATTTTTCTAGGATGCGCAGGCATTTTCCCACTAGGTTTGGCGCGACACCTTTTTCTTGGAGCAAGTTGCGCAGCTCGTCTTTGGTCAGCGCAAGGTCGTCGGTATTGAACTTATTGCCGATGAACTTTACAATTGCGTGCTCTATTTCGGCAAAGAATTCTTTTTGCTTGTTTTGTCTAAGCAGTTCGCTTGCGGCTTTCAGTTGCTTTTTAGCTTCGGGGGAGGCGCGATAGGCACGTGCAAGTGCAACATCCTGCTCCATTTTCTCTTCACGTTGCTTGCGCATCCACACCAAGAGCAAGGCAAGTAATGGCACAAGGAAGGAGGAGTAAAACCACACAGACTGATAAATTGGTGTCGGGCGATATTTCAAATCAGCGTTGGTTTTGATAAAGCGAATATCGCTGCCCATCTTTGTGGCTGCTTGTCGCTCTGCCATTGGCACGGCTGCTGTCAGACCCGCCTCGCCCTCGACTTCAATCTCAAAACGCGGTGATGAAAGCGTCTTGTATTCGCCTTTTTCTGGATCGAAGAATGAAAAACTCACGCTGCCCACATCGAATTTTCCACCAGCGCGAGGAATAGCCACATACTCTATCGTCTTTGTGCCGCTGATGATGCCACCCTGACGACTAATACTTTCTTGCACTTTGGGTTCGTATGCTTCGAATTCACTGGGCAGGTGCAGTGGCATCGGCATAATTGAGCGAATGTTTCCTTCGCCTGTTATGGTAAAAGTGAAGGTAATCGGCTGCCCTGCTTTGACTTTCGTTTTATCGAGTGTGGCATTGAGAGCAAATTTACCCACTGCTCCCGTGAAACCTTCTGGTTTAGGCTCCGGCAGCGGCAGCACTTCGAACTTGATTTCTGGTGCAACCACATCAATCTTGACTTTCTTGCCCAGTGAGCCAAAGAACGAATCAAAATCTTCTAAGAGTGTTCTGCCACGCTGTTGTTTAATTTTCGTCAGCAGCGCATCGCAGTTCAGTTTGTAGGTGCCATTAGTCAGCGTACCTGCACGTGTCGGGAAAAGAATCATCTTTTTGACGCTATAGACTCTGTATAGCACACCGTTAAGAAACTCAGTCGTATGCGGCACACTGCTTCGTCCCTGCTGCAAATCAATTTCTTCTACCCAAAAACCCTCGGGCTTAGCATCTTTTTCGACGACCACGTTTGTCACATCGGCACGCTCATAGAGTTTGTAAGTCACGGTTGTGGCTTCACCGACATACAATTTTGTCTTGCTGACAACAGGCTTGATAAAGACAAGGTCAGGATAAGTGTTGGAGCCTGCACTACCAGCGTTTTGTGCCCGCGCTACTGCCTTCGTAACCGTAATTTCCACGGCATTTGTTTGATATGTCTTGCCGTCGACTTTAACGGTTGCAGCTGGGATAGTGAGCTTGCCTTCAGTGCTTGCCACAAGTGTGTAGGCAATGACACGAGACTGTGAAATTTTGCCATTGACGATGCTGACGCTGGTCGATTGTGACTCGCCGCGTTTTTCTACACCAGAGAGTTTGCCTAGTTGAATGCTCTCAACGCCTACACTACCTTGTACTTCTATGATGTATTCAAACGGTTCACCTACAGTCACCGTCGTCTCGGTAACTGAAGCGCGTACTGATATCTCTTGGGCAACAGCACTGAAAGAGAGCGCTATGCAAAAGACAAGAGACATTATGCTGCATAGAATGCGCATAACTTTTTCGAACTTTGTTTGATTTATCAAATTGTGCTACAACTTTTGTTTGCAATGTTTGCTACCCCATGCACTTGCTGTTGGCATGTTGTTAAAACTTGCCTTGCCTACACACAACGCACTTTGCTCTGTATCAGTTCAGCGCTCGATTGGTTCAGTACATGGTCCGACTTCTTGCAAGGCTTCATGTGTAACCAAACTGGCGCAATTGACTATCTTTTTCTCGCCAGCCCGGACGCACTTTTACGAAAAGCTCAAGATAAATCGGTCGCTGCAAAAATGCCTCAATTTCTTTGCGCGCTGCTTCACCGAGTTTTTTGATTGCTGCGCCGCCTTTGCCAATCAAAATAGCTTTTTGCGACTCGCGCTCTACCACAATTGCGCAGCGCACCACATCCTTTCTCCCCGATTGCTCATACTGCTCTTTGAACTCTTCGACTTCGACTTCGGTCGAGTAAGGGACTTCTTCGGAAAATTGCTCAAAAATTTTCTCTCGGATCAGTTCGCTCACAAAAAAGCGTTCAGGTGCGGTGCTCAAAATATCGGTTGGATAGAGCGGCTCCGTGTTGGGCAAGTAGGGGCGAATAGCGCGTATGAGTTCATTCACATTCAGGGCATTCAATGCTGAGAGCGGCACGATTTCCTTGAAGTCATACTCTTTTGAGAGTCTATCGAGCAAGACCACTAGGTCGTCTTTGTGCAGCAAATCAATTTTATTCACCACTAAAATGATAGGCTGAGTTGAATTTAGAATGCGCTGAAAAGCCAGATCATCTTTGAGCATGCGATTTTTCGCCACGTAATGTGCCGCATCGATGATGAAGAGCACAACATCAGCATCATGTCTTGCGCTCTCTGCTGCACTTAGCATTGCACTGTGCAGTTTATACTTTGGCTGCATAATGCCCGGCGTGTCAATAAAGACCACTTGGCAATCCTCGCTTGAATAAATTCCTAAGATTTTCTTTCGTGTGGTTTGCGGCTTTCGTGTAACGATAGAGAGTTTTTCGCCAAGCACAGCATTGAGCAGTGTGGATTTACCCACATTTGGCTCCCCAATAATTGCAGCAAATCCTGCTCGGAAATTTTCAGGCGTCTTTGCTGGTTCGCTTTGTGAATTTTGCATCAAAGTCAAGATTAAAGTCAAGGTTGATTTGATGTAAATTATGGCTGCTTATTTGGAAAGTCTTAAACTCATTTTTACATAGAGAAAATATAACTCGAGTGCCGCTTCTTGTTATGATGCGTGAGCGTACAGGACAACTTCCGATTGACTTTGTTATCTTGTCTAGCACGCTGACTCTGGTTGCTTTTGGTCTTGCTGCAATCTACAGCACTAGCCACGGTGTTGGTGTGATGACAAACTTTCACAAGCAACTGCTCTGGCTGAGTATTAGTCTTGTTGCCATGACGGTTGTGATGTTTCTGCCCTATCGCTTTTTCCAAGATTGGGCATATCTGCTCTATGCGCTTTCGATTTTTGCCTTGATTATGGTCCTGATTCTAGGTCGCAAAGTCTCCGGCTCACTTAGTTGGATTCAGATAGCTGGTGCAAGTTTTCAGCCATCGGAGGTTACAAAGTTTACGACGATTATTGCACTAGCTCGATATCTTTCGCACCGTGAGACGAATATCCGCTCGCTCAAGGGCTTTCTTATTGCACTTAGCCTTGTGCTGCTACCCGTAGCACTCATTATGCTGCAGCCCGACACTGGCACGGCGCTCACTTACCTTACTTTCATCGTTCCGATGTTTGTGCTCGCTGGCTTTGAGTTTTACTATGTACTTGTGCTTGCTGTGCCTGTTGCGTTTGCACTGGTTGGGTTTATCAACCTTTACATTTTAGCTGTGCTTGCAGGCGTTGTGTTGTTCATCTTGCTTTCTATGCGTCAGACGCCTTGGCTCTCGATTGCCTCAATTGGCGCTGGTATTGCCGCAGGTATTATGACCAACCTCTACGCAGCTCAAGTCTTAAAACCGCATCAGCTCAAGCGTATTCAGACTTTTTTAGATCCAATGTTAGACCCGCAAGGCGCAGGCTATAACGCCCTGCAAGCCAAAGTCGCCATCGGCTCTGGTGGGCTCTTTGGTAAAGGATTTCTGCAAGGCACGCAAACGCAACTGCGCTTTATTCCTGCGCAGTGGACCGACTTTATTTTTTGTGTCATCGGTGAAGAACTTGGCTTTATTGGCTGCGCTATCGTGCTGCTGGCATTTTTCGTTTTGATTGTGCGTTTTCTTGTGCTTGCTAACAGCGTAAAAAATAAGTTTACGCTGCTGATGCTTGTTGGCATTGCCTCGCTCTTTCTAGGGCATATTGTTGTCAATGTTGGGATGACGGTCGGGCTGATGCCGGTCATCGGTATTCCCCTACCTTTTCTTTCCTACGGCGGCTCATCACTTTTCGCCAATTTTATTGCAATAGGACTTGCACTCAATGTCTATCGTAACCGCAGAGACCTCTCTTTCTCTTGATGCCGTACGGGTGCGCAATCAGCGCTTAGGTATCCTTGCTATGATTGGACAGACCACAATTGCCAGTTTAGCTTATGGCTTTACACGCACCGCTGCTGCTGAATTCAATCCCTTTGTGCTGCCGTTTCTGCGTATGTGCGGCGCCGGGCTAATTTTTGCTATTATCTTTTTTTCCCGTGGCGGCTTGCAGGGCAAAACGCATACGCTTGCTGATTGGCTCAAATTTTCTCTGCTGGGGCTACTCGGTATCAGCATCAATCAAGCCTCCTACATGATTGGCTTGAAATACACAACTTCTGCTAATGGTGCCGTGCTCTATGCCATGACTCCGCTTGTCGTGCTGCTCTTTTCTGTCTGGTTTCTGCGCATAGAAGAATTTACATTTGGCAAAATCTCAGGCATTGCCGTCGCGCTTGTTGGCGTTAGTATCGTTCTCTTTGCGCGTGGGGTTTCTCTCAACGATGAACTCATGCGCGGCAACCTGATTATGCTGCTGGGCGTCCTAAGCTGGTCGCTCTATATTGCCCTTAGCAAAAAATGGCTACAAGGCTACGACCCTATTCAAGCAACCGCACTGATTATGATGCTTGGCACAGTTATCTACTCACCTGTTGGCATCTGGAATCTGAGCGAATTTGAGCCAAGCAAAATCTCGCTTAAAGCATGGATTGCATTTGCGTATGTTACGCTCTTCATGTCCGTCGTGATGTATGTACTTCTGACTTATGCCCTAAGCAAAATTGAATCCTCACTGGTCTCAATTTTTATGAATGGGCAGCCTGTCGGGGCAGCACTTTTTGGTGTCTTATTCTTCGGAGAAAGCCTCACGTGGAATGTTATCGTTGGCGGCGTGCTCACTATTGCTGGCATCTACACCATGCAGCGCGCGCAATCAGGGCGATAAGGTGCACTTTTCTTCAGACTTTTGCTCACTTTGCTCTCACCATCAAGTTCAGGCAAGATTTGCTTGCTGAACATTTTTTGCGCCACACATTTTGATATAGCGTGTGCCCAGCAAGGCGACTTTTTTATGATGCAATAGGCTCAGGCGCAAATTTTTTGCGAATGATGTCAGCAATCAGTTCCATTTGCCACATGGGCGTAGAGGTCGCCCCGCATACGCCTACACTTTCAACAGGCGAGCCATCGCTGCGCTGGAACCATTCAGCTTGCAACTCACCTTCGTGTTCGGCAAAATAAGTGCGTGGGTTTGCCGCCTTGCACACTCCAAAGAGCACTTTGCCATTCGAGCTCTTTTTGCCTGCCACAAAGACCACGACTTCATGCTGCTGTGCAAACTTGGTTAGTTTTTCGTCACGGTTCGAGACTTGACGGCAGATGGTATCCTTTGCGAGAAATTCTGCAGCTTCTGCGTCCGTTGAGGCAAGGTCAAACTTATCGGCGTTGCCACTTGCAGCAAAGCGTTTGAGCAGGTTATCGCGCAGTTCGTAGAAGCCTTTGGTGTCTTGCGTAGTTTGAGAGAGCAAAACTGTCTTTTTCTTAAAATCAATTGCTGCTAGTTCAGCTTCATCGCTCAAATCTGCGTGCTTAATGACAATCGCTTCATTATTGCATTGACCATTGACGCCGATAACTTCTGCATGTTCTTTTTTGCCGTAAATCAAAATTTGATAGCCTTTCTCATAAAAATCGCGAGCGCGTCGTTGCAGTTTCAAGACAACAGGGCAAGAGGCATCAATGAGTTCAATGTTGTGCTCTTGTGCAAACTTGTAGGTCTCAGGCGGTTCACCGTGCGCTCTGATGAGCACGCGAGTATCTTTGAGTTTGAAGAACTCTTCTCGACTAATGGTTTGCAGCCCCATTTGGTTTAGGCGCTGAACTTCTACGGCATTGTGCACGATATCGCCAAGCGAATAAAGGTGTCCAGTATCTTGAAGCTCACTTTCTGCCATCTCAACGGCAAACTGCACGCCAAAACAAAATCCCGATTGAACATCAACATTTACTTTCATAGTCAAACTTTTTTGAATGTTTAGATTGAATTTACGAAAACGTGCTCGATATTTACCTACCTGATAGTAGTGCCATTATCTCTACTTTTCACTTGCCCGTCATAGATTGAGTAATACTGCGTTGCACATACCGTTAAGTAGCAAGCCAAGCGCACCTCCAATCATTAGACCTAAAATTATACCTTTGGGCTTCTGGGAGAGCACGTAGTACACTATGGCTAACATTGCAGCAAATGGAATTATGAGTATCATGAAGTTCTCCAAACCAGCCCACCCCTCCACTTTTAGTAAAGTTAAGACTACGCCAGTGAAAACAAACGCAGAGACTCCGAAGAGTACTGATGCCCCTATTCCAAGGAAGATACCGACAATAACCAGCAGCAAAGTTGCACCGATGTTTTCTTGTTCTGATGAATTGCTCATTTGAGTTCCTCACTTTCAACGATTTGTTTTGGAGCATATTCAGTTTGGAGCTTTTTTAGATAGGCCTCTTTATCATCACGGTAAAAGAGGTTAAAAGTATCAAATGGAATGAGGCGCCCATCGGGATGCACGATATGCACACAGGCGCGTTTGACTGAGCGTACATCAAAATTGTAGGCGTCCATAAACTGCATGATGATTAGGCGAAAGACATTCTTGTAAGAGAGCTCCTTTGGCGCCAGCACCATTGGCAAGCAGCATAAGAGTTCCTTTAGTGAAAGCGAGCACGAAGTTGGTGACTGTGAAGTTGAAAACAGTTTGATGAGATGCGCTTGTACATCCTGATGTTGTTCATAGATAATCGTGCTGCCGGTTGTATTGAGTAGGACTTGTGGGTCGATCATTCCTGTCAGTGGCATCACTTTGCCGCCAAGTTTCAGTGCATAGCCCATTGCAATGTTATCGGGATGGCATGGCACGGGGATAAGGTCTTCAGGCTTGAAGAGGCTCGATTGACGCAAAATTTCTTGACGCACTTCAGCAAGTGTGAGTCTGTCTGTTTCTGGATTGACGTCTTCAGTGCGCCCTGCGACTTGAATTGGCTGAAAGGTTACGCCACGTACGCACGGCTGCTCCAAGGCAAACTCAATGATGCGACCAATTTCATGATCGTTTAAGCCTTTTTTGAGTGTTACAACTAGCGTCGTCGAAATTTCATGGTCGTTTAATCGCTCTAAGGCTTTCAGACGAATGCGTCGCAGGTCTGCACCACGCAGTTCCCTCAAAGCATGTTCTTCAAATGAATCGAACTGCAGGTAAATCTCAAAGTCAGGCATATAGTCTTTAAGACGCCTTGCAAAGGCAGCATCTTCGGCAATGCGAATGCCATTGGTGTTCACCATCAAGTGTTTAATTGGGCGAGCTTTAGCGGCATCGAGTATTCTGAAAAAGTCGGGGTGCAAAGTCGGCTCACCTCCTGAAATCTGCACCACATCAGGTTCGCCCTCGTTACGCACAATGCAGTCCAGCATGAACTCTACTTGCTCAAATGAACGGTGTTTGAGGCGTTGCGGCGATGATTCTGCATAACACACTGGACATGTGAGGTTGCAATAGTCTGTAATTTCCACTAGCGTTAGGCAGCCGTGTTGTTCATGATCTGTGCATATCCCGCAGTCGTACGGACACCCATATTGAACGGGGGTGTTAAATTTTTTAACGAGTTGACCGGGCTTCAAGAACGTGCGCTGCATTTTGTAGTACTCGACATCGGTCGAAATCAGCACCTTTTCGTAGCCATGCTCAGGGCAACGTTTCACGAGATACACCCGCTCATCTTGGAAAATGATTTTCGCTTCAACTTTGCGCAGGCACTGTGAGCAGAGACTACTTGTTAGCTCGAAGAAGATGTAGGGTCGATCTGCCATGGTTATGCAAGGTTTTGTGGAGACTTCTGAACTTGCTGAATTTGATGCATTCAGTGGCTCCAAATCGTGCATTGTTCCGGAGCAATCTACGAAATATCCCGATATCAACAGTGTTCAACAGTGTTGTATTACTTTGGTCGTCGACGCAACACTGCACTTGAGTCTGTAGGAGGCGGCAGCGCACCATGCCCTGTTGTATCTGCGCCTGAGAATGGCGTTTTTGCTGTGCTGGAATCGGGCGGCGCTGGATTGAGCGTTGGTAGCGTAACACCTGAGACGGCATTCTTCGAGGTGGTTGTATCTACGCGCGGTGTTTTGTCTGTCTCTTGTGCTTTACTGCCCGATAGCCAGCGACTAAAAGCGTCAAAATAAATGTTCCAACGCGCGCCCAGTTCCGACCAAGTGTGAAAGCTTTCTCGGTAGGAAATGCCGATGCCCCAGACTTCTGCAATAGCGTTGTTGAACAAATTGAAGTTATTTGGTCCAAAGTTTCGGAAGGCTTCGAGCACGAAATTACGGCTGAGTCGATATTCCAAGCGTTGTGAGTTACTGATGGCGTTTTTGCTTCTGCCAAGAGAATCTACCGCGGCTGTGGAGCCCGAGCCTGTCAGCACCAATTTGCCATCGGTACCCGGGACTACATACTCGAGCGAAAAATCTACGCCTGCAACTTGTCCACTTCGATCGCGCGCAAAATCAATGTTGACGGTCTGCACGCCTTGAATAGCCGAAGCAAGGCGAGTTACTTGTGTTGAGAGCAAGCCTGCACCTGCTGACAGTCCTGCGCTTGCTAAAAGTCCGCTCGAGAGCGTACTGCCCACACTGCCCGGGCGCACTACCCACTGGCGTGCGGTGAGCAGCGTTACGAAATTCAAAAGTGCATTTGGATCATCTTCACCAGGGAGGCTAGTGCTAGGGTCTTTGTAAGCACGCTCATTCAA
Source organism: Candidatus Thermochlorobacter sp. (assembly GCA_046291735.1). Classification (GTDB taxonomy): domain Bacteria; phylum Bacteroidota; class Chlorobiia; order Chlorobiales; family Thermochlorobacteraceae; genus Thermochlorobacter. Next base: position 68,242 of record JBKBSK010000004.1, read on the forward strand.
AATGTAGCCGATTTCAATGCGTGGATCTTCAACTGTGCCTGCAATGTGCGGACGCAGCACCACGTTTTCCAATTCATTGCGCGTTTGCGCCATCACTCGCACTTGATAGCGCGCAAAAATATCGAGTGTTGCATCGGTCAATCCACCGCCGAACCACTTCATCGTTGCCCCCGGCTCAATTTCAAAAGGCACACCATAGAAGTTGTATCGTCCCGAGGTAATACTTGCTGTACCGAACACACGATAGTTCAAACGCCGCTTATTGATAGTCAGTGCAAGGTCTTCAATCGTTGCATTTTCCAATTGCTCACCTAAAAACCTATCGAAGACGAGCGTATAGACAAGCGGTTGCACTGTAGAGACGCGCAACGACATGGACATATCATCGACAAAAGAGCTTTTGTAGGCTGAGCGAATGGCACGCGCGGTTTCTGAAAGTTCAAATTCTTCGTCGAGCGTCAGGTTGAGCTTTGGATTACGGCGCAGGCGCGCCTCGAGTGATGTATCTTCTTCGACGATAGTTGTAATGAAACGAGAGGCTTCGACAATTTGCGAACCCTTGCTTGAGCCTGAACGGTACTGCAAGAACCGTCCCCTATCCAAGCGCAGCGAACCAGAGAGCATGGGTTCAGCCAGTGTGCCTGAAAAGCGCAGTTCATCTGAACTTGCTACGAGTTGTCCAATTAGGTCATCAGTTCTCCCTGCCTGTTTATCGTAGAGCAAAAGCTTAGAAAAGTTCAGTCCAATGTTGAATTGCTGCACTTCAAAGTTAGACATTTGCACCGAGCCACTCGTGCGCAGCGTGCCCCCTTGTCTATCGCGCACATCTACGGCACGCCACCTTACAAGGTCTGGCGTAATTTCTGCGCTGCCATCGATGATATACTCCACATCTGAAGCAATAGCCGTAGTACGCAAGTTTTTCACCCACAGCGAGATTTCTAAAGCTGGACTTGGGAAATAGCCTGCAAAGGTTAGGCGCAAGCTGATCTCTCCAGATGTATTTCGCAGTGGCGCCGCAAATTCTAAAAATGTCGGGCTAATGTCAGGGCAAGTAATTTCTACAAACACCCGATCTTTCTTTGGCAAGCGTTCTTTGGCATCAAGTGCCAAATCAAGCGGAATGCGTCCTGCGCCTTTCAGATGCGTGTAAGGCTTGAGTGGCAATTTCAGCAAAGCGTAGCGCGCTGTGTCGCTATTTGCACTAAGCTTAAACGTGAAAGCTTTTTCAGTATCAAGATACTTTCCTGAAAAATCAAGATGCCCAACGTCAATGGTTTCGTAAAAAAGATTGTCGAGCGTCGCTGTCAGCGTAACTTCAGGCGACGTAAAGTTTCCTGTCAGATCAAGTGAGAGATTGAGAATTCCGCCCAGTTGCGTGTTCGGCGAATCAAAGAGAAATTGACGAATATCGGCAAGTGAAAAATCCTTGACCTTCAGTGCAAGGTCGCTCTTACCTGAAAGTTTAAACTCTCCAAGCAGCAAAATCTCTTGTTCATTGTTGTGAAAACTTAGTTTTTCGAACTTGATGAGTTCGCGACTGATAATGATTTGAGCATTTTCATCGTTTTGCCAGAAGTAATTTTGTGTTGCAAACGTGGCATCTCGCAAGGAAATGGTGTAGAGATCATCTGCAACGCGCACTGCTGCATCGAGGTCGAAGAGCCCACGCGTATTTTGGTTCGTGGTGCGCAAATTCAGCTCAAGGTTGCTCGGGGTGTATTTGGCGCGCAGCGACGTTCTGACAAAACGCTGATCGCCGACCTTCATTCGAAAGACGCTTGCGTTGAGCGTGCTCTTAAGTTCGTGAAAAGTACGCGCTTGTGTCAGATCAGATCGCAACTCGTCGGTATAGCTTAGCGATGCTGTTAGCGTGCGTGCTGCCAGAATAGTTCCATAGCGTAAGGAATCAACGCTCAAAGTTGCCTTAAAACTGCACGCCTCAGGCTGACTGCTTAATTCACCAGAGAGCTCACCGATTGCGTTAAAGTCGCCCGACTGCAACACCAATGCAATTTTTGAGAGACTCTTGAATCCGAGTTTGTAGCGCACATTGAGCGCGGGCAGCGTCAGCAAAGAATCAGTAATGCTCGCTTCTTCTTCTGTTGCTTTGGCTCCGCTGCGGCGCGACTTACGCTGCAAATCTTTCAGCAATTTGTCGGAGCGTGCCATCAGGCGCTCATAGCGCCTTTGCTCTGCAGGACTTCGAAAAATGTTGTCTTTCAAAATCTCTTCATTGATGACCGCACTTTGCAACGACAGCAGTTTGAGCAGTGCTTCAAGATTGAACTGCCCTTCGGCTTCAAAATTTGCCACATCGCTCTCCAACTTGATATAGGATAGGCTATCGCTTTGAGAGAGGCGCAGTGAGGCTTCTGTGCCTGTAAGCACATACAACTTGCCAATGCGCGAGGAATCAAAGGTGATTTTGAAATTGCCGCTGACCTTAGCCAAATCGAAACTCTCACCGTCTAATTCACAGCTCATGCTCAGATGCGTGGTAAGGCTATCGTCATCAATCCACTGGCTTAAATCCACTCGTTCTAGCAAGGCTTTACCTTTGTAGCGCGGTTCTTTTTGCCTTAGGTCAAGTTCGCCATCAAAGCGAAAAGTTTGTTCATCTGCAGTAATAAGCAGCTCACCAATTGCTTTTTGCTTTGCCGCGCTTAGGTTTAATGCTGCAGAAGAGATTTTGCGCGTGCCAAACGACGACTGTTCTAGTCTGCCTTTGAGGCGTGTATCGACATCGCGTAGGCGCAGAAAATCCGTGCCACTGCCAATTATCTCTCCACTGAAATTGATGTCTGTGCGCAGCGCAGAATCGCCCAGCACCGTTGCCAGATTTAGATTTTGTAGACTTAAGTCGCCAATGTAGCGCACAGGATAGCCCGGCTTAAAACTCATCTCCAAGTTTGCGTTGATAATCCCCGCGCCTGATGCTGCATTGAGTTCAGCCTTAAAGTTTTCGGCTGTGCCGCGGTAGCGTCCATCAAACTCTACCACACCTAAGCCACGATAGGGTTCAAGACCTTCTATGGCAAACAATTTTGCTACTTCAGGTATCGACACATGCGACTCACGCACCACTAAATTTACCCACAGTGATTCCAACGACGTGATGCCTACGATTTCGCCCGATACATTGAGCTCACTTTCTGGCGTGTGCACATAACTTGGCGAAAGTGTGAAGTTGTTTAGCCAGCCGCGTGCTTCAATCAACGCCGCAAATTCGCCTTTAGGCAACTGCACATCAGGCACCACAGCTTGAAACTCTTCTGGCACAATCTGCGACGCATCTAAATCAATCATGAAGCGCGTCTTTTCAATTACTTCTCGCGTGATAGGGGAAAACACATCAATGCCTGTCAGTGAAGCATTGCCCGCTAAGCGCGAAGCGTTCGTTTCCGCTCTCAGCCCTAAAATCTCTACACGTTCTCTTGTAATTGCAAAAAAGCCTGACAGTCGGCGCAATGCAAGATTCTTATCTGGCTCTTCAAAATGCAACTGTCTCAAAATGAGCGTGAGCATATCGTTGCTATACTCGAAAAAGCAAAGCAAGTTAAAATTCGACAACTTCCACGTGTCGTAGATGATAGAGTCTTGCTCTGGGGGTTTAGCCAGCACGCGCTGCCAAAGAATGTGTGCGTTCTCAACGGCGATTTCATCAAAGATGAGTTTTGGTAAGAGCGTCTCTGTGGTGTCTGCCTGTGCGTCGGGATTGGATTTGAGTAGTTTGAGAAGCGACAGTTCGCCAGTGGTATCTTCAGCAAGGAGCAGGCGCGGATTGCGCAAATAGATGCGGCGAAAGTGAATGCGGTCTACGAAACCGTTTAGTACGCCGTCATAGAGCATGTCGCTGTCGAGGTCAAGTGCAAGCTGATGCACCGATACACTTGGCACGCTATCCTGCCCAACATAAATCTTGACGCTGTCGATTGCCAGTTGATTTGGGAAGATGAGTGAAACTTCATTGAAGACCAGCCTGCCATTGAAATTTTCGGCAAACAGCTCGATTGCCTTTTGTTTCAAAAAGGCTTTGCCGTGCTCGGTTTGTGCATAGCCAAAGAGCGCTGCACCAATCACAAAAAGCAAGAAAGCAAGATAGGCGACATTGCGGAACACAAAGCCTGCGAGGCGATATAGCCACTTTGCAATCAATGCAAGCAGTAGCCATATTTTGTCGCTCCATTTCATCACGATGCGCGCTCAAAGTTTAGCAGTAGTTATCGGTATGCCTTCAAAATTTTCTCGATTGTGCCTGTCGTAGAGCGTCCGTCTAAGAACTCGATTGTGCGCACTTCGCCGCCTGCTGCTTCAACCACGTCTTTGCCCACAATGTCTTCTATCGCCCAATCGTTACCTTTGACCAACACGTCAGGCAGCAGAGCCTCAATGACGTGCAGGGGTGTGTCATCATCAAAGACTATGACAAGATCAACTGGCTTGAGACGACTTAAGATATACGCACGATCTTGCTCGGAGTTTATTGGTCGTCTTTCCCCTTTGAGTCGGCGCACAGAGGCATCGCTGTTGATTGCCACGACCAGCATATCGCCCAGCGCTTTTGCCTTTTCAAGATACTGCACATGCCCTGCATGCAGAATATCAAAGCAGCCATTGGTGAAAACCACAGTTTTGCCAAGTTGCTGCGCATACCGAACTCTGCTTTGTGCTTCTTGAAGCGACACAATTGCGCGCTCTAACTCTTGCATCTCATGCATATCATTTTGCAAAAAGATTTAACGAAATTAAATAGGCTCAGGGCGCACAGCACAAAACGCTGCACTGTATTTGAAAATACAAACCCTTGTGGTTCTTTCTGATACAGGGAAAATGAATCTTCACCATTCTGGCGTGGCTTAGCAAAAGGCTTAGCAAAACATTTGACTGGCTGCGTACACATGTCTCACAATTGCAAACACAGTTAAGACGCTTCAAAGCAAAAGTGATGAAACAGCCCATAAAGCAAGTGAGAGATTGGCTACTCTATCAACTCCTTCGAGCTTGTGCTGCTATTGTGCAGCGCCTCTCCGAAGAGCGCTTACATACTCTTGCAGAGCGACTTGGCAATTGGCTCTACGATGGCTTGAGACTGCGCCGCAAGTTAGTCGAACAAAATCTGCTTGCGGCTTTTCCTGAAAAGAGTGCCGAAGAGCGTGCTACTATTGCCCGCAAGATCTATCACGGTCAAGCCCTCAATCTACTGGAAGTGCTGCGCCTGCCCCTTGTGCGCACAAGGCAAGACGCTCAAGCCCTCTTTGAGATTGACCCCAGTGTCATAGACTTGCACTGTTTTTCAAAAGGACGTGGCGGTGTGATTGTCTCTGCGCATTTTGGCAATTGGGAATTGATGGCGGTCTGTTGGGCACTTGCTACGCAACCTATCGCAATTGTCTATAAACCGCTCTCCAATCCATACCTTAACGCCTTGCTCAATCAGTGGCGCACACAGTGCGGTAATGAACTTATCACGATGCAGGAAGCTCCACGTCTGGGCTTGCGCCGCTTGCGTGAAGGCAAACTACTTGCCCTGCTTAGCGATCAATCAGGACACAGCGATGGCTATTTTATGCCGTTTTTAGGACGACCCGCCTCGGTTTTTCTTGGCGCTGCAGTCTTTGCACTTCGCACTAATCTCCCAATGTTGCTTGCCATGCCTATTCGTACTGCATCGGGCAAATATCGCTTGGAGATTACACACATTCCAACCGATGACCTTACCTATAGCCAAGAGAATGTGCATAAACTTGCTGCGCGATATACCCACGCTATTGAAGCCTACATTCGCCGCTACCCCGAGCAGTGGTTTTGGCTGCACAATCGCTGGAAACATCAGCCCTCGCTTGAGACAGCTGAAGTTTCAAACCATCAAATGCAGAATGAGACGCTATGAGCCGCTTGCCGTTCAAGTACACACCGAAATACCTTTTGCACGAGACAATTAAATGGACAGAATATGGCATGCAGCGCGGGCTGATTTACCTCTTGCGCTTGCTTTTGCCGCGCCGCCGTGCCTTGCTTAGTCAGATTGAGTTTCACAAGGCAAAAGTACTTTTTCTGCGACAAAACCAAATTGGTGATGCACTGATTTCGACGCCCATTTTCACTGCGCTAAAACGCCACTATCCCACTATCCAGCTTGATGTGCTGCTCGATAGACGCAACGCTACCGCACTTGCCGGCAATCCGCATCTACACACGCACTATGTGATTAAGCAAAAGAAATTTGACCTTCTTGATGCGCTCTGCGCCATTCGTAAAGCACAATACGACATTGTCGTTGATTTAATTCACTCTGCTTCTACAACCTCCACGCTCATTTGCCTTTTTTCAGGCGCAAGAGTAATATGCGGTTTTGAGCGGCAAAACGATTTTGTCTACGACGCCAAAGTAAAATTGCCAGCAGGCAAACGTATGATGCGCCAACTGGCTGAAATCCTACGCCTCTTCAACATTGACCCCGACGCAGAACCGCTTGAACCATATTTTTTCATTTCAGACGCCTCACGCGCCTTTGCAGAAAAAATGCTCTCAACATGGCGCGAGAAAACCGAGCGTCTTGTGATTGGGCTTAACATTTCGGCAAGTTCACTTACCTTCAAATTTTGGGGCACAGAGAATTTTGTTGCACTCGCTCAACACCTCAAAGCTCGACTGCCTGATGCCACGCTGCTAATTCTTTACGCCAAAGATTATGCCGGTTTTGCAAAAGAAATTGCACAACAGAGCGGCGCAGTGCTCTCTGAAGCCACACCAACGCTTTCCGATTTTGCTGCAGTCATCTCTATGCTCGATGCTTTGATTACCCCCGACTCTGCTGCTGTGCATTTTGCCGATATCTTTCGCGTCCCTTCACTCATTCTCACACATTTGCCCGAAGGCGAAACTGCATGGTATCCCTCTTTCACAGTCTTCAAGGCTTTGCACGGGCGCGATGGTCGAGTCGCTTCAATTCCCTTGCAAGATGTGCTTGCCGCTAGCGATGAATTTTTGCAGATGCTCCTTTCAGAATCGAAGAAAAGCAATGGCACGATTGCCTGAAGCTCAAAAATCTGTGTCCTAAAAGTCTTAGACTTTACCCCAGAGATTGTGTAATTTCAGGTAGTACATTAACGCGCCCTTGTGTGGGGCATATCGGGAAAGGAGAATAACCATGTCAATCTTGCGCGACCTTATTCGGAGCATCCTCAATCGCTATTCCGAAGAGCACAACGAGATGATTAAAATGATTGAGGAAGAAAAGCAGCATGGCTACCTTAAAGACCTTATTGAGACCGGCGACCGTCTGATTGAAGAAAATCCGAATTATGTCGATGAAGTGCAGAAAAGTGAGACAGGCTGTTGGATGGAGCAGATGTATCAACGCCGTTACTGCCGCATCTGCGATTTCACTGACGACTGCCCCATTCACCTTGAGGAACAGTGGCAAGCCTTTCTAGCGCAGCAAACACCAGAACGCCGCGCTGAACTTGAAGCCATGATTGCCGAACAGCAAGTGCGCTATCTTCAGCGCTATGTCAAATGATGGCAGGTCCTTTTTGTAGGCATATACCAGCTAGCATGCGCTCTTAAGGCAGTTGGGTAGCACTGTTTGTGCTTTTCTGTACCTTGTAAATTACGTCTTGCAATTTTGTGCAGAGTTTTATTTCACGCAAGCGTGCTTCATGGTGCTAGTAAATTGCAAATGCAATTGTCTTCAACCCAGTTTTTGCTTCCTTTGGAAGAGCTTCGTGTCGTGCCATTGCAACTCGCCATGACTAACAGCCGCCCAAGGGTGTTTAAACCTGTCACTTTAGTAGCCCCTATCTTTGTGGTAAAAAAACACACATGTCTGTGAAGTGCTACGTTGCTTTTGTTTTCTTTTCAAGTTTTGCTTCACTTGCTTTTGGACAGCAGCCTACCGCTTTACCCTCTTCGAGTCAGCCTGTTCGTGCCTTGCCCCGTTTTGATGCCTACTCAATTTTTTTTAGCCGTGAGTCAGGTAATGTTTTCGGCGGGAGTTTAGGCATTAGCATTTTCGATAAACAAACATTTTATGTGGTTGGTCTCTTGCCTGAGTTAGAATTAGAGCGGTGGGGTGTTGGGCTAGACATCAACTTGCGCATTAGTCAGCAAGGGCAACTGCGTCAGGAAGATTGGCGCGATGGCATTTCCAGTTACCTGCGTCTTCTTCGCTATGTGCGATACGGCTTCAAGCGCGATAGCCTCTACTTTCGCCTTGGTCAGCTCAATGCTGCGCGGCTTGGGCATGGCTCTATTATGTTTTTATACCGCAATAATGCCAGCTACGATGCGCGCCGTCTTGGTATTGAGTTTGATGCCGACTTTGGGCATTTCGGTCTCGAGTCCGTTGTCAGTGATGTCAGCACATTTTATGTCGTTGGGGTTCGTCCATTTTGGCGTCCCTTGCACGCCTTCGGTTCAGGGCTAGAGCTTGGGGCAACGGTTGTGTCTGATTTCAATGAGAATGCCAATCTACGCTTGAACACAGGTGTTGATACAGCGGGCACAAATGGGCAGAAGGTAGCTGTGCAACAGGGGTCGCTCGTTGCGCTTGGCGTTGATGCGAGCGTACCGATTGTGCGCCTGCCTATGGTTGATGCCGACCTTCACTTTGATGTGGCGGGCATTGTAGGCTATGGCGCTGGTATTGCAGCGGGCATATCCGGCTCGCTGAAAAATCTCTTTGGCATTGCGGTCGTCTCAGCCAAACTCGAGCAGCGATTGCTTGCAGACCAATTCCAATTTGCCTACTTTGATGCACTCTATGAGCAAGAGCGTTACCGTCAGTCTGATGCCGCTGTTACCGCACGGTCAGATGTTCTTCGTCGTAGCGCTCGAGGCGGTCTGGGCATTTATGGAGAATTAGGGGGGTCCATCTTGGGTAAGTTTAGCCTGTTTGGCTCTTATCAGCAACTTTACCGTAGCACGCACGGCGCGCTTTTGCAGCTCTCTGCACGTTTCGAGGAACTCATTCCTGCGCTTGTCTTTCGCGCCGATTACTTTAAGCGCAATTTTAGCCTTGAGAACCTTTTCACTCTTGATGAGCAGACGTTTGCGCAAGTGGAGTTTAGCTACCTGCCTTATCCCTATCTTTCACTTTCTGTTGTCTATCAGTGGACATTCTTGCCTGTGCGCGGGGAAAACAACACCATTTTGCGCTACGAGCCGCTGCAGCGCCTTGAGCCACGCGTCTCCTTGCGCTTGCAGTTCTGAAGTTCTTACCTACGTATTTTCTAATGTTAAATTTTTGTTAAACGCTTGACGAGTGCTGTTTTGGATTTTATATTTCGGCACGCCGTTCTAAGTTTTCACTGCCGCTCACACATAACAAAATACAGCGTTTGCTGCGGAAGGGAGAGACATCACCAATGCAAAACTATGACATTGCCTCAGAACTGGCTGCCGCTCGCCAAGCAATGGGGATTGCACTCCTTGACATCAGTCGCCAAACCAACATTCAACTTGAATTTTTGCAGCGTCTCGAGAGCGGTTGCTACGATTTTCTTCCGCCTTTTTATGTACGCCAAATCGTACGCAAGTACGCAGAAGCACTTAACCTTCCTGCCGAGACACTTTGCGATTATCTTAAAGCGCTCGATGAGCTTTTCTCTGCTCAGTCCCATGCACTTCAGGCACAGCAAGTGCCGCCTTCGTCGCCGTCTTCAGACGAGCGGTTGGAGCGTCTGGCTTTGCTTTTTTCGCCCATGCGTCTTGCAATTTTCGGTCTCTCTCTTTTAGCCCTTGCTGCAGGCGCATTTTACTTTTCTTTGCGCTCGTCTGAACCCGAGGTCATTCGCAGAATAGGTACATCAGGTGCATCGGTTATGGCGAGCGCTTCTGAGCCACCAGCCTCACCTTTATCGGCTCAACCCGCATCAACATCACCGGCTCCCCTACCGCCGACACTTGACGCTGTTTCTACCACGCCTGCTGCAGCATCGGGTCCTATTTCTACTTTTACCCCCGAGCATAGTTCAAAGAAAAAGCTCTCTTTGGTTGTGCGCGCCAAATCAGATTGCTGGGTCGGCGTGGTCGCAGATGAGCACAAAGTTCAAGAAGCCTATCTGCGTGCTAATGAAAGCTCTCACTTTGATGCCGACAGCCTTGTCAAACTGACACTGGGCAAGGCTGAAGTTGCAGAAGTGTGGCTCAACGGCAAGTCCGTTGACCTGCCCAAACGTGCAGGTGTAGTTTCTAACCTGCGGTTCTCACTTAAAGACATTGCTGACCAGAACTGACGCCATCACCTTGCGTGGTGCTCGACATCAGTCCGCTCTTGCACCACGTTTTGCTGACTACTTTAACATTTTCAGTATGCACCAACTCATCAACACACTGCGCGCACTCCAGAGCAGCGTGCGAATCCAATTTGTAGCTACAAGTGCCTGATGGATTTTTTCATCGAATCCTGCACTTAGCTGCGCATGTTTTGGCACTTGGATAAACATTGTCGAAAACCAGATGATGCCGAGCAGTGCTGCCCCCAAAACTGCCTCACTTGCTGAAACTTCATTTGGTCTTTGCCAACAGAGATACAGCGCTGTTACAAGTTCTACCAGCATTGGGAGGATTACGACCGCTGTGGTAAGGTTAGAATGTAAGCGTTCATATTCTCGGAATGTATCGCTGCTAACACGACTGAAAAGTGGATAATGCACGATTTGTACATACCAGATGACGCCGGTCATGAACAGTGTGGAAATGAAATTGAGCAATAATGCACTTGTTGGCAGAGACATTCGAGTTTCAGATACGGATTATACTTTTGAAACTCTATGTAGAATGCGCGGCGTTCCCTATCTTTGTAGTGAGATGTTTGGGCAGTTTATCAGACGGCATCAAAACATCAACCTTTAATCAGCAAGGCAGATTATGACGAACGATTTCACGACAAGTGCGAGAGAAAACCGCGTAGGGCTATGGATTAGTGTAAGTTTTCTCTGGGGTACTATTTTCTACGTTTCCTCCATTTTTGTGTTGCATCTCACCAGTGAGCAACTTGGCGGCAATTTTCATCCTGAGTTTTCGGATAGTCTCAAGTCTTACCTTTTTTATGCGCTGTTGATTGTTGCTGTTGCACTGGGTGGGTATGCTGCCAATCGGCTTTATGATCCTACGGGTGTGAAGCGTCAAAAGCGTATCAGCAGTGTTACTGCAGGGCTCAAAGAGCAAGTCTTTGTGTCCTTTCTGGGTAGCCTTGCCACAAGTTTTGTGTTCTGCTTAATGACTGCACTGGCATTCTGGGGGGCGCATCTGACTTTTGGCATTGCATTTGACATGCCGCTTCGCACCATACTTATCGGCTCACTTGTCAATATGCTTGCAGGTCTTTTAGGCTCGCTACTCACGGGTTTGGTCTTTTTAGGGCTCAGACTTGCAGGTAAATTTCCAACTGGCGAAGTTGTGCCGTAACTTGCTGTATGCGTATTTTTGCGCACCAAACCATAACAAGTTGTTCTGATGTCATCACTTATTGTTCTTGGAATCATTTTACTCATTGTAGGATTTGTTGCAGCAGGCACAAATCCTAATTTTCAACGTTTCTCTACCTTATTTCGGCTTGGCGGTGTAGGGGTTATCGCTATCGGAATCTTGTCAAAGTGTATTGTGCAGATTGATGGTGGTACGGTTGGTGTAAAACGCCTTTTCGGTGAGATTCAAACTGACATACTCACAGAAGGGCTGCGTTTTATCAATCCGTTGGTAGAGGTTGTGCGCTTCGACATAAAAACACAAAACTACACGATGTCGGGTGCTAACGATGAAGCGGGACGCACTACTGACGATGCAATGCGCGTGCTCAGTGCTGACGGCTTAGAAGTTGTGCTCGATGTTACTGTGCTGTATCGTGTGGTTGCCAGCGAAGCCCCACGTTTGCTGCGCGAAGTCGGCGTGGATTATCGAGAAAAAATTGTGCGTCCTATTATTCGCACCGCTATGCGCGATAACGCGGTCTACTACAATGCGGTCGACCTATATTCCTCAAAGCGTGATGAATTTCAAATTCGCATTGTAGAGAAAATTCGCAAAGATTTTGAATCGCGCGGGCTCTTTTTAGAGCAAGTTTTGGTGCGCAACATCGCCTTGCCGCCTTCAGTGAAAGCTGCTATTGAAGCGAAAATCAATGCCGAGCAAGAAGCGCAAAAGATGCAATTTATTTTGCTCAAAGAGCAGCAAGAAGCCGAACGCAAGCGCGTCGAGGCACAGGGTATTTCAGACTATCAGAAAATCATCAACAGCACGCTGACCGATAAGCAACTGCAATACGAGCAAATCAAAGCAATGCAAGAGCTGGTTAAATCACCTAACTCCAAGGTGATTTTTATGGGCAAAGGCGCAGGGGCTTCCGTCTTGATTGGCGATAAATGAAATCTTTCTGAGATTCTCTGAAAAAATACGCACTATGAAACGGCACTTAGGCTGCGGCACGCATGTCGTCGAAGGGTGGATTAACACAGCTTACAGTTCAGGCGCTAGGCTTGCTAAGTCTCCTCCTCTACGCTCACTCCTACATCATCACGCCTCTTTTCCGACACTGTGAAAATCCTTGATCGATACATTCTTGTGCAGTATGCGCAAGCATTTCTTTTTGGTACGCTTGCCTTCATTGCGCTGTTTATCTTAATTGATGTGATTGAGAAAATCGACTACTACATTGATCGCAAGGCAAGCTTTCTTGCCGTTGCTGGGTACTATCTTTACCTTCTGCCTGAAAACATCAAACTGACTGCGCCCATCAGTGCACTGCTTGCTGCGCTTTTTGTTACAGGCAATCTCTCCAAACAAACGGAACTTACCGCCATGAAAGCTGGCGGGATTAGTCTTTACCGCATTCTGATGCCTTTCTTTGCAGTTGCTGCGGTTATTACGCTTGTAGACTTCTTCTTTTCGGGCTGGCTTGTGCCCAGTACAACGCGCGAAAAGCAAAAGTTTGAATCGGTGCAGCTTGGCAAAACCTTTTGGACGGGCGGCAGTCGCAGCAACTTCAACATTCTTGACCAGCCCCATCGCTTGGTTACCATCGGCTATTTTGATGATGTGCAGAATATCTGCTACAATGTCAGCGTGCAGGAATTTGAGGGTTCATTCATGCAGTGGCGCATTGATGCCAAGCAGATGATCTTTGATACCACGCTCAATCGCTGGGTATTGCAGGAAGCCATCTGTCGTCGCTTCACGCTTTTGCCTGAAGAATACACTTTTGTGACTGCTGTCGATTCATTTACTTTTTCATTTACGCTGCGCGATTTGCGAGAAAACACTTCCGCACTTGATCTGCTGACACTTCCAGACCATCGTGCTTTTATTGAGAAGCGTAAAAGAGGTGGTTTTGAAGCGCTTGACGAAGCGCTGGTAAAATATCACAGCAAAATTGCCTTTCCAGTAGCGTGCTTGATTGTCGTGCTGATTGGTGTGCCGCTCTCTGCCGCCAAAAAACGCAGCGGTCTTGCACTGGAAGCTGGTATTAGCATTCTCGTGGGCTTTATTTATCTTGGCTTGCAACAAACATTTGCTACCTTGGGCTATAAAGGTGAAATTCCGCCTTGGTTAGCAGCGTGGTTTCCCAACTTTCTCTTCCTTGCTGTTGGATTGGTGATGCTATGGCGCGCACAAAAGTAAATCGTTACAATCACGTTCTAGGTCGCGCAGGCGAGGATTACGCAGTTAAGTTTCTTTCAGAGCGTGGCTTTGAGATTCTTGCACGCAATTATCGCTGTGGCAGAAATGAAATTGATTTGATTGCTAAGCGCGGGAATATCATCTCATTTGTTGAAGTTAAGACTCGACGCACAGCTGCGTTTGGTCATCCCACTGAAGCCATCACAACGTCTAAGCAGCGCGAAATTGCGAAAGCGGCAGAGTGTTATATTCGCGCAGCGCATCATCCTGATGCCTTGTATCGTTTTGATGTTGTTGCTATTTCTTTTGCTGACACTATCCCCACGATTGAATTTATTGAAGATGCTTTCAGAATCTTTTAGCGCTATGCATTTTTCCAATTTGCTCACTTTAATTCCATGAAAGCACTTATTACATCAGGCGGACACGGCACGCGTCTGCGTCCTATCACACACACACAAAACAAACATCTTATTCCCATTGCTAACAAGCCGATGCTGCACTATGCTATTGAAGCTGTTGCTGCAGCGGGCATTAAGGAAGTGGGAATTGTCACCAATGCTAAAAATAAAGATGTCGAGCAAGCGATTGGCTCTGGCAAAAGCTTCGGGGTAAAGATTACCTACATTCCGCAAGAAGCGCCGTTAGGGCTTGCACATGTGGTTAAAATCTCGCAGGATTTTATCAAAGATGAGCCATTTATTTTTTATTTGGGCGATAATATGCTGGTCGGCGGTGTTAAGCGCTTCATTGAGGAATTTCAATCGCAGCGCTCGAATTGTCATCTGACCCTTGCGAAAGTTAAGGACCCTGAGCGTTTTGGGGTGCCTGAACTAAAAGGCAATCGCATTGTCTCTATTGAAGAAAAGCCGCAGAAGCCGAAGTCGAGCTACGCCGTGGCAGGCATTTACCTTTATGATTCTTGCATTTTTGAAGCCGTCAATGCGATTCAACCCAGCGCACGTGGCGAGCTTGAAATTTCTGATGCGCACCAATACCTGATTGAAAAAAATTATCGTGTAACTTACTCAGAAATTACAGGCTGGTGGAAAGATACAGGTAAGCCGTTTGATTTGCTCGAGGCAAACCGTCTGGTCTTAGAAAATCAAGAGCCCTCAATTGAAGGCGATGTTGATGATGACTCCAGCGTTACAGGGAAAGTCGTAATTGGCAAGGGAACAAAAGTCCAGAACAGTGTGCTGCGCGGACCGTGCATCATAGGCAGCAATTGCCTCATCAAGGATAGTTACATTGGACCTTTTACTTCTATTTACGACGACTGCATCATCAAGAAGTCCGAGATTGAGTTCAGCATTGTGCTGCGCAACTGTCGCATTGAAGATGTTGGCATTCGCATCGAAGAAAGTCTCTTAGGCAATGATGTGCAAATTGTCAGTGCAACGAAGAAACCTAAGACAAATCGGTTTATGCTCGGCGACCAATCGCGTGTAGAGGTTGTTTAGCACTATTGTGGCGCTGTTGCCGCCATATCGTCTTGAATGTCGCGTTGTAGTTCGTTGCCAAGTCGCCAAATCAGGCTATGGATTTTGCCGGGCAAGACCGTTTGCGAGGCTCCCACAAGATAGAGTTTATTGCCCAGTGAGCGAATCGCAAGCACGCCGTTTTCGAACTCTTTGGTTACAGTCAGCAATGCGTTGAACTGTGCTGCATAGCCTTGTTCCTTAACCCAGAAAATTTCATCGGCGATAATGTCAGTTATGCGGTTCAAATCACATTTTTTCGTGGTTGCTACTTGTAGAATTGTGCCTTGTTCACTCATAATGAGTGCATGATCCAAGCCATCGGATTCAATCATAGACCACAGTGTTTCTTTGTAGCGGGCAAATTTGCTGCGAAACTCGTCTGGCAGTGTTTCAGGCTCGGCGACACGCTTAGGTAAGCCTTCTTTGACCGCTTTTTTGCGCTCAATGAGTTGCAGTTCAGCAGCGCTGACTGGCGTCTCCGCAGATTTTGCGAGCAGTTCTGGGCGTTCTGTAACCAAAGTCTGCAACATTGGACGAATCGCTGTCAGAATGCCTGAAATGCGAGTGACGGCACATGCAGGATTGATGCGTACGCACATCGAGATGGTGCAATAGCCCAGCGGCTCTTGGCAGCGCGCACGCTGTTGATACTTGCTTGTGGGCTCTAACACTGCAAGAATATCAGCGCGAGTGCGTTTCGTAGGTGCTTGCTGCGACTCTGCGACAAGAAAATCCCAAAAAAATTCTTGCAAATGTTTGAGTTCTTTTGCGCTAAGTTTTTGCAGAATAGCGCTATAGACTTGTTCATCAGCGACAGCGGCAAGCAATTTTTGCTTGATGGAATTGAGGGCATCGAGTTGAACAGTCGTGAGTTGGCTCATATAAAGTCGCAATCAAATGAACGGTTTTGAACGAATACACTTATGAAAATAGCCGTTGAAGATAGCGTTGCATGCGCTCCAGCGCGAGTGCACGATGGCTTACTTTGTTTTTCTCCTCCATGCTTAGCTCTGCAAAGGTCTTTGACAGAGTTTGCACTTCAAAGATGGGGTCGTAGCCAAATCCTGCTTCGCCGCGTGGCGCCGTGGTAATGATACCATGCACTTCGCCTTCAAAGGTAGATTCAAAATAGGGCGAGCCAGTATAATTTGCAAGATGAAATGCGCCCACCAGCGCTATCACCGTGCGAAATTTTGCCTCACGCTGCGTTATGCCTTTCAGTTCGCGCAAGAGTTTCGCCACGTTTTCCGAGTAAGTTGGCTTACGCCCCAGTTCCTTTTCAGCGTAGCGTGCTGAATGAACACCCGGTGCTCCACCTAAAGCCATCACTTCCAACCCCGTGTCATCGGACAGCGCAAGCACATTAGACAGTCCCTGCGCCGTTAATGCCGCATAAATTTCTCGGGCTTTTTTGAGTGCATTGCCTTCCAGTGTAGGCTCTGTTTCTTCAACTTCTGGTAGAGACAATCCCATAGCTTCAAGTTCATCTAAACTTTTGATGCGCAGCACAGTCGTAAGGTCATGCAGTTTAAGTTTGATTTCACGTGATTTGTCCATATTGCGTGTCGCAAGTGCAAGTGTTACAAGGTCAGTATCGGATTTTATCATCTTTTTCTTTCCAGAGTTTGAATGCCTCGAGAGCTTCGTTGCGCAATACTTGTTCGATGTGCACAGCACGCTGTGCATGTGGCAATGTGATTTCACGGTAAAGAAAAGCATCATCGAAGCCGATGGCGGCGGCATCATCACGCGTATTGGCGTAGTAAATTTTGCTTAGGCGTGCCCAGTAAATGGCTGCAAGGCACATTGGACAAGGCTCGCATGTTGTGTAAATTTCGCAATCTGTTAGGTGAAAGTGCTGAATGTGCTGGCAAGCTTGACGGATTGCGACAATTTCTGCGTGCGCAGTTGGGTCGTTGGACGAAGTCACGAGATTTATGCCGCGCCCAATTATTTTTCCATCTTTGACAATCACAGCAGCAAATGGACCGCCCCTGCCTGCACGTACATTTTCGAGTGAGAGGGCAATAGCTTCTCGCATAAACTCTGGGTTCATTCCTGCTGCATTTAATTTTGGGTTTTACGCCAGCGTATTTTTTTCCAACCAGTCTGCTATGACTTTGCAGTTCGTATCAGATTTAACATCTCTCGCACAGCTTCTGTCATGCCCACCAGTGCCGCACGTGCAACGATAGCATGTCCAATACTCACTTCTTCAATCACATCGGCAAGCGAAGCAAAGGCTGTAATGTTTCGGTAATTCAATCCGTGTCCAGCGACCACACGTAAGCCGAGACTTCGAGCCTGTTCTGCTGCCTTTCGCAAGCGCGAAAGTTCTTGGCAAATTTCACGCTCATCTTTCAAGCGTGAAAATTTTCCTGTGTGAAGTTCAACAAACGTTGCCCCCAGTTTTGCCGAGAGTTCAACATCTTCTGGTTCAATGAACAGTGAAGTTGGAATTTGATGCGACGCCAGCTCTTCAATGAACGGCGCTAAGGCTGAAAAATGGCGTTTGACATCTAAGCCTCCTTCAGTGGTGAGTTCTTCGCGTCTTTCAGGAACTAGCGTTACCAGCTCGGGTTTTATCTCAATGGCAATGCGTTTCATTTCTTCTGTTGCTGCCATCTCAAGGTCGAGCTTTGTCTTGATGGTTTCGCGGAGTCGCCGCAGATCGTGGTCTTGAATGTGTCGGCGATCTTCACGCAAGTGACAGACGATACCCGATGCGCCTGCCAGTTCTGCCAATACGGCAGCGTGCACAGGGTCAGGCTCACTTTCACGGCGCGCATTACGCAGTGTCGCAATATGATCGACATTGACAGCCAAACGCATAGGAAGAGATGTTAAGTTGGGATAAAAAGAGGTATTTCGACTCTCATCTTTGCGAAGCATCGGCAAGATTGCGCTGCAGCGATTTCATCATATCGCATTGAATCAGTGTGCTTGTACCGCTAAGCACTTTAGGTATTTCTTCATAGAGCTCTGGCGTCGTTACAATGAGCGAGCGGATGGCGTTGAGCACGCGTTCAGCTTTGATTTTGTCTTTACCAGTGAGCGTGTGCTGCGGCAAAGTTGAGACATCTTCTAACTGTTTTTGCACCAGATGGTAGAGCGCCGGAATCTCGAGGCTATTGTTGACGATAGCGCCGAGCAATTTTTCCATTTTTGAGAGTCTCGAAAGTTCTGCGTCGCGTGCGCTCAGTTCATCGAGTCTTTGAAAGGCGTCAGGGTAGAGCGCAGAAAGATAAGGACGCGATTCACGTAGTGCTGTCAGCAGCAGCGGCACGTCATTGAGATCGAGCGGCTCGAAGCAGAACGTGTTGTCGGTGTAAAGTATCAGTTTAACACCGTTAGAGGGTAGCCTGAAAGTGGCTTGTGGTGTTTTACTTCTTGCAAGGTCTGCATCGGTTTCTAAGCCGGGGAAAGATTTTGCAAAGCGCGTTTTCGCTTCAGAGGCTTCCCACTTTTGTTCGCTGTACATTCGTCTATTTGCTATTATCGTCAAAAAAATTAGATATGTAATTTACGCATACTTTGCAAGAAACCAGACAGATGACTGTGCTAATTTTGAATCATGTGCGCTGCTGGTATGATTAGTTACATGCATAAGGCATCTTCATCATTGGCTCAATGTCTTTGTGCTTTCGCCGAAATTATGCGTTATTTGTCTTTACGATTTTGGTTTCAAACCTGCAATACCGTCTCACGCTATGCTGTATCCAACTCAACTTCTTACGCTTTTAGTTTTCGCTACGGTAACGCTCGATCTTACGCAACGCATTTTGCTTGGGCTCACCTTGATTGCTACAATTATTCTGGGCGTGGTGCTTACGGTTTGGTCGGAGCGTCGCATTGCCGCAGCGATTCAGCATCGCATTGGACCTAACCGTGTTGGTCCTTTTGGGCTTTTGCAACCTTTTGCCGATGTGATGAAACTGCTCTTCAAAGAGGACATAACGCCTGCTGCCGCAAATCGTTTTTATCATCTACTTGCGCCCATGATTTCGCTCTTTGCAGCACTGACCACGATTGCCGTTGTACCTTTTGCCAAAGGCGTTGCAATTGCAGATGTGAGCGTTGGCATTCTTTACATTCTTGCAATTACCTCACTTGGTGTCTATGGCTTGACGATTGCAGGCTGGGCATCAAACAATAAGTATTCGCTCTTAGGCGGCTTGCGTTCCTCGGCACAGATGATTAGTTATGAAATTGCTATGGGGCTTTCTGTGGTGAGTGTGGTTGTGCTTGCCAATTCACTGCGCATGACTGATATCGTCGAGTCGCAAACTTCCAATCCGTTATATTGGAACTGCTTTCGAAATTTTATCGGGTTTATTTGTTTCACTATTGCTGCATTTGCAGAGTGCAATCGTTCGCCGTTCGATTTGCCCGAAGCTGAACAAGAACTTGTCGGTGGCTACAATACCGAGTTTGGCTCAATGAAATTTGCAACCTTCTTTCTTGCCGAATATGCCAATATGATTGTCGCTTCCGCAGTTATTGCCACGCTCTTTCTTGGTGGCTATCAAGTGCCTTTCATTGATGAGACCACAGCGCTGCCTACTTGGCTGCTTGTCGCGCTGCAAGTTGGGGCATTTGCCACCAAAACTGTCTTTATGATTTTTGTCTTCATCTGGGTACGCTGGACTGTGCCACGCTTCAAATACAACCAACTTATGGATTTGGGCTGGCGTAAGCTCTTACCGCTCTCGCTTTTTAATCTACTTCTTATCGCTGCTGGTACTTTGATGTTTGGCAGCAAATAAAATTGCAAATTGCTTGCGACTTTGTTTTCGTCTTGAACAGACTTTCTAAATCAAGACCTGTTGTAACCATGACAACTTCATCAGACGCTACGCTCACCATGCGTCGCAAGCAGCGCCATGTTGAACTTTGCCTGAACGAAAATGTGGATTTTGTCAAACGCAATGGCTTTGAGCGCTACGACTTTCGGCACAATGCCGCGCCTGAACTGAACTTTGCAGAGATTGACCTTAGCACCACTTTTCTCGGTAGGAAAGTCAGCTATCCGTTGATGATTTCCTCTATGACAGGCGGATACAATGGCGCTACGCAAGTCAATGCTGTGCTTGCTGAAGCCTGTGAGCACTTGAATATCCCACTCGGTGTCGGCAGCATGCGTCAAGCCTTGGAGTCTGAGGCACATCGCGAAAGTTTTGCTGTGGTGCGCACGGTTGCACCGACGATTCCAATTTTTGCAAACATTGGCGCCCCTGAAGTTGCCCAAGGGCTCACGAAAAGTGAGGTCAAGTTACTGCTCGAGCTTGTGCGCGCGGATGGACTTATTGTGCATCTCAATGCTGCACAAGAACTCTTTCAGCCTGAAGGCAATACGAACTTCAAAGGGTTTCTGTCGCAACTGCGCAAACTCTGCAAGCATCTGCCTGTGCCCGTCATTGCAAAGGAAGTCGGCAATGGCATCTCTGGTGAAGTCGCTGCTCGGTTGATTGAGTCAGGCGTCCAAGCTATTGATGTTGCAGGAGCTGGTGGCACAAATTGGCAAAAGGTCGAAGCCTTGCGCTACGCTGAGACATTCAATCACGATGAGCGTTTTACCGAGAGCGGTTTTGCAGAACTGATGAACTGGGGCATTCCGACTGCAGAGTGTTTGGAAGAATTGCGCGCTTTGCGACGCAGAAAAGACTACCGACACGCCCAAGTGATTGCGTCAGGCGGCATTTCAAACGGCGTGGAAATTGCAAAAGCCCTTGCACTCGGTGCCGACCTTGCTGCATTAGCCAAACCTTTTCTCAAAGCTGCCTTTGAGCCTGCTGGTGTAGAAGCCGTAAAAAAACTTGCCTTGCGCCTGATGCACGACCTGCGCGCAACAATGTTCCTTTTGGGGACAAAAAGTATCAAATCGCTCAAACAAATCTCTTTGGAAAAGAAAGCATAAGAGCTTCAACAGCACATGCCTCAAAACCAGCGCGCAGAAAGAAACCGTACGCTCACGCTCACACAGAGCGAACTTATCGCTTACTCCAAACGCCTCAAACGGCTTCAAGCTAAAGCCTCACTGCACGATATTGAAAACTGCATTTTGCACAACGACCTCTTTGAAGTCCTTGACTTTCTGCCTGAAGCCTGCGTCGCTCTGCTCATTTTAGACCCACCTTACAATCTCAACAAATCCTTTAATGGCAAGACCTTCAAAGCACGAACCACCGCCGAATACATTGCCTATCTTGAATCGTGGCTCCCGAAACTGCTGAAGACCTTGAAGTCGACAGCAAGCCTATATCTATGTGGCGAATGGCGCATGTCAGCTGCATTACAACTTATCTTGGAGAAGTATCTCATTGTTCGAAATCGCATTACTTGGGAGCGCGAAAAAGGCAGAGCTGCCAGACGCAATTGGAAAAATTGCTCTGAAGACATCTGGTTTTGCACTGTCTCAGATGATTATGTCTTCAATGCTGATGCGGTCAAACTCAAGCGCAAAGTGCTTGCGCCCTATCGTGAAAACGGTCTGCCAAAAGGGTGGGTGGAAACCGCAGAGGGCAACTTTCGCCTGACTGCCCCTTCCAACCTTTGGACTGACATTACCGTTCCGTTCTGGTCTATGCCCGAAAACACTGAACACCCTACGCAAAAGCCTGAAAAACTTATCGCCAAGCTCATTCTTGCAAGTTCTAACGAAGGCGACCTTATTTTTGATCCATTCTTAGGGTCTGGCACAACGGCTGTTGTAGCTAAAAAATTGAACCGTCGATTTGTAGGCATTGAGAGGGAAAAATTCTACGCCTGTTTAGCAGCAAAGCGACTTGACTTGGCAGAGCAAGATAAAACCATTCAAGGCTATTACGACGGCGTATTCTGGGAACGAAATTCGCTGCGTGCAATAGCCAAGCATCCATCCTCTAAATCCTTAGCACACACATGTGCAATAGATTTTCTGCAAACATAGAAAATTCTGCATCGTGCTTTGCGGCATTAGAATGTTTAGCAGAGAGAATTTTCTATCTTTGCGTTTTCTCTTTATTGCCCAAAGCAAAGCAGCAGTTGTTTCAACGCTTGCAACCAAACAACTTAAACTTAGAACGCTATGTGCGGAATTGTCGGATACATCGGCAATAAAAATGCTGCTCCAATTTTGATTGAAGGCTTAAAACGCTTGGAATATCGTGGCTACGATTCAGCGGGGATAGCACTGCTGAACGGTCATCTTGAAGTGCACAAACGCAAGGGCAAAGTTACTGACCTTGAGCAAAGTCTGCCTGAAGACTTGCTTTATGCTACGATTGGCATTGGTCACACACGCTGGGCAACACACGGTGAGCCGAGCGACATCAATGCGCATCCGCACATTAGTGGCGATGGCACGATTGCTATCATTCACAACGGCATTATTGAGAACTACGCCGCCATTCGCACACAATTACTGCGTAAAGGGCATCACTTCAAGGGTGAAACAGACACAGAAGTGCTTGCGCATCTCATTGAAGAAGTTGCCTCTGAAGTTGAGTGCGATTTGGAAAGTGCCGTGCGCCTTGCGCTCAAAGAAGTGGTCGGAACGTACGGCTTGTGTGTGATTTCATCGCGTGAGCCAGATAAGATTATCGTTGCACGCAATGGTAGCCCGCTGCTTATTGGCATAGGTGAAGGTGAGTATTTTGTCGGCTCTGATGCTTCACCGATTGTCGGACACACGCGCAAAGTTGTCTATCTCTCCGATGGTGAAATTGCAACGCTCACGCGCAATGGCTACAGCGTTAAGACCATTGAAAACATTGAGATGCCTAAGCCCATCGAAGAACTCACCTTTAGCATTTCGGAAATTGAAAAAGGCGGCTACGAGCATTTTATGCTCAAAGAGATTTATGAGCAGCCGGATTCGATTTTGAACTGCTTGCGCGGTCGTGCACTGCGAGAAGAAAATATGGTGCGGCTCGGCGGCATTCGTGAGCATATTGAGCTGCTGCGTCAAGCCAAGCGTGTGATTATTTGTGCCTGTGGTACAAGCTGGCACGCCGGACTTGTTGGCGAGCGCTTAATTGAAGATCTTGCACGCATTCCTGTCGAGGTTGAGTATGCCTCAGAATTTCGCTACCGTAATCCCATCGTTGGCGAAGGGGATGTAGTAATTGTGATTTCACAATCGGGGGAAACGGCTGATACGCTAGCAGCATTGCGCGAAGCCAAATCGCGCGGGGCACTGGTCATGGGTATCTGCAATGTTGTCGGCTCAACCATTGCGCGTGAAACACACTGCGGCGTCTATACGCATGCTGGACCTGAAATTGGGGTTGCCTCCACGAAAGCTTTCACAGCGCAAGTTACAGTGCTGGCACTCATTGCGCTTTCGCTGGGCTACCGCAGAACGCTGTCTGAGGCTGAAGTCAAGAACTTTATCAACGAACTTCATCTTCTGCCCGAGAAAGTCCGACAGGTGCTCCTGCAAAATGAGGCTATTGTGCGCATTGCTGAAACCTTCAAAGACGCACGCAATTTTCTTTACTTAGGACGAGGCTATAATTTCCCCGTCGCACTTGAAGGGGCACTCAAACTTAAAGAAATCTCCTACATTCACGCCGAAGGCTATCCTGCCGCTGAAATGAAGCACGGTCCAATTGCACTCATTGATGAAAACATGCCTGTGGTCTTCATTGCAACTAAGGATGCAATCTACCACAAAGTGATTAGCAACATTGAAGAAGTGCGTAGTCGGAAAGGTCGAGTCATTGCAATTGCCACTGAAGGTGATGATGCCATCAATGATCTAGCAGAGTTTGTTATTCGTGTGCCTGAAACACTCGATGCGCTTTTGCCGATTCTCACCGTTGTGCCGCTGCAACTTTTAGCTTATCACATTGCGGTCATGCGCGGTTGCAATGTCGATCAGCCTCGCAATTTGGCAAAGTCTGTCACTGTCGAGTAACACTTTGCTGGAAGGCGCAAGACGATGACAGACACGCTTCAGCTTCGGCTTTTGCAATTTGCACGACCACTTGGTGCGGTTGCTGCAGCCTTTGCGATTGGGGCAATTTTCATTGCGCTGATTGGACACAATCCGCTTGAGATTTATGAAAAGATGCTTGCGCGCACATTTGGCACGGGCTATGGCTTAGGGCAAGTGCTCTTTCGCGCTACACCACTTATTCTGACAGGACTTGCTGTTGCGATTCCATACAAGGCTGGGCTTTTCAACATCGGCGGTGAAGGTCAGGCTTTGATGGGCACGTTTTTTTGCGCGCTGGTCGGAGCAGCGCTCCCTGCCTCACTTCCTGCTTGGCTTGCCATTCCAACCTGCTTGGGTGTTGCTGCAGGCATGGGTGCACTTTGGGCTGGCGTTGCAGGTCTGCTGCGTGTTCGCTTTGGCATCAATGAAGTGATTTCAACTATTATGCTCAACTTCATTGCCCTTGCCATCGTGAGTTATTGGCTTGCACAAGTGGCGGTCAGTGGCACGGTGCGCACCGCTAAAATTATTCCTAATGCCTGCCTGCCACGCTTAGAGTTTCTTGAATTTACCGCAAAGTCGCCCCTGAACGCAGCCATTTTTTTCTCGCTCCTGCTTGCTGTGCTCAGTAGCTTATGGCTCTCTCGTACGCGTTTCGGATATGAACTGCGTGCAGTTGGACTCAACGCTGAAGCAGCAAGATACGCTGGCATCAACACCAGCTTTCATCTCTTTGCTTCAATGTGCATTGGAGGCGCTTGTGCAGGACTTGTCGCTGCAAATTATGTGCTGGGCTATCGGTACTACTACGAAGCCAGTGGGGTAAGCAACATTGGGTTTCTTGGTATTGCTGTTGCCATGCTTGCCAACGCAAACCCTTTGGGCATCTTGCTCTCGGCACTGCTCTTTGGATTGCTCGACTACGGTGGGCTTACCATCAATGCCGACGTGCCAAAAGAAATTTTCCTCATTGTGCAAGCTATCGTCATTCTTTTTGTTATCGCTGTACAACACCCTGCCAAGAAGTCGTAGCAATCTTGGCATGCACATTTCGTCTCAGTTCTCATTACAAGATTTCGCTGTTGTTTGTCGCACGTGCTCTACCCTTGCTTTTTTCTAATTGCCAATACCAATGCGGAAGTTGAAGCCAATGTCTTGGCGCACCGACTCAAAGATTTGTCCACCGCTGGCTTTTGGTGTGATGCGTGAGTATCGCCAGAAGAAACTTGCATTGACGCGTGAGCTAAGGGCATAACCGATGCGAGGCTCAAAATTAAAGCGTACAGTGCCGACGCCTTGATTCAGACGTGGCTCACGTGCTCCTGCAGGGAATGTAATTTGCTGACGCTCTTCATCAGCCAGCGTGAGGTTGAAACTCAAGTCTAAGGTATTTTCCAACACTGCGCCATTGAAGGGCCAAAACTCTAGCGGAATTTTCAACCCCTGCTTCTGAAAACTCATCGTAAGCGAAAGCGAGGCGCTTGTGGTTTGATCGAGTGTGTTGTTAGCTAAGAGCAAACTCAAGGAGCGCGATGTGCCATAGGAAATTGCCGTTGTCATACCAAATTTCCACTGCACGCTTAGCCCGACCAGCGGTGAGAGTTGTTCTGTGACGGTTGAGTTTAGAACCTGTCGCTCATTGCCTGTTGGCTCTGTGTAGTTTGTCGTAAAGGTTGCGCTGTAGGCATGCTCGAGTGTTGCAGAAGCAAAGAGATCTCGCAAGAAGAAGAAATTTTCAAGACCTGTCCAGCTAATTCTCCAATTAGGTAAGGGGAAGCGTGAGATAGACAAGTCATCCATTCCGAATAGTCCGCCCAGAGTTTGACCTAACGAGAACATTTCAAACCCGCGCTGAAAGGCTTTAGCAAGTCGGGCGTTATCGCTTAAAAATCCACCGACGGAATCGCGCGGAATTTGCTCTGCAAAACTTTCAATGCCTTTGAAGAGCGCAACAAAAGATAGTGTCTGTGAGCCAGAAAAATCATCTTGTGTGATTATGCCTGTGGCACTGTTGATGATGCGGTTTTGATTATCTGTCCAGTTTGATTGGAAGTTGATATCGACACGAAAATTCTCGGCAATGTTCCAAGTCGTCTGTGCAGCAATGTTTGTTGATTTTGTGAAGGCATCGGGGAAGGTCAGCACAGTATTCCCAACGGGCTCTAAGCGCAAGCGTTCGCCGGGGTCGTTGCTTAGTCCGAGTTGGTAGGCAAGCGAAGGTGGCGCTGGCACATCGGTGCGCTGTCCAAGATTAAACGGAAAGAAGTTGAAAAATCCTGCTCCACCTGCCACACCGGCATTGCGAAAATTATTCGTTTGCGAATAGCGAATGCTGATTTGATCGAAGTTGGTCAAGACTTTGAGAACGCTGCCAAGCCCTGAGAGCAAGGTGCCCAGCGAGACTGCAGCAGAATCTTGCGGCGCAGACTCAATAGCTAGCGCACCAAAGGCTGGTTGCCCCAACGGATTTTGGTAGTAACCTCCGCTAGAGCGCGTCCCACTGAACTTATTTATCAAGCTGCGTATGTTGAGCGATGCACTGACGCTGAAATTTCCTGTGCTTGAAGTCACATTACCTAGCGGTTGGATAGCATCGGGCTGCGGATTTTGCCAAGTATATTGTGCTGTGTAGTTGAAATTCAAATTTAGCCAATCTAAAATTTCAATGAGCTTAGGTCGCCAGTCAAACGTGAGGTTTTGATTGTAGGTCTGATCGCGTCCGAGTGTAAAGCGCGAAAGATCTTGCAGCACGCGATTCCACACTTCCGACTCGCTGCGTTCTGTTGTATCGGCAACATTAAATACCGCCGAAAAGAGGTTTGACCCAATCACTGAGGAATATCTCATGCCGAATGTCTCGGTGATTTTACTGTAGTCAATGTTCAGTGTGCGTGTTGCGCTAAAGAGCGCATTTGGTGTCGATGGCGACTGACCGCGATTTTGAAACTGTGCGCGTGAGCGTTGCAGTGCCAGCGATGTGCCTACGCTCTGTGGCAGGTAGTAAAACTTCCAGTCTTTATAGACATTCAGAATTGGGACTTTTTCCAAAAAGCGCAAGGGCTCGATGAAGAAACTGCCTTCTGAAGCGATTGGCAAACTGTATTCTGCGCTTGCTGACCACGACCACGAGTTGTTAAATTCTTGCACAGCGGAGCGTGAGTTTGTCTGTGTGAAATTGTAGCCCAGAGCGATGCGATCAATGGTCAGGCGTGCAAGCCAAAAATCTGAGGGTTGATTTTTCTGCACACGCGGAATGCCAAACTGCATCGTTGTCGAAAAGGTCTGTGCTTGTCTGCGGATTTCTTCACCGAAGGCTCGGGCTTGTTCTTGTGTGGCGCCGCGCTCGAGTGTATCGGCAACGATGCGGTCAATAGCTGCCTGCAGTTGAATATCGAACTGTCCCGGCTGAAACTTTGGCTCAGCAAATTGCTCTGCGCGTGCAAAAGTAATCGGAATAGACCAACCTGCTTCAGCTGGTAGAAACTTATGCAAATTGACATTGCCGCTAAGTGCCCAGTCTAACGAATTATTTTGAGCAGCAAGTTGATTGAGGCGCACATCGATAGCGTGAAAGTCGGCTGTGCGTCTTGAAAATGTAGCGCTTAGCGAGGCGAAGTCTGCTAATTTGAGTGTCGCGTTTGTCCGCACCGCCCAGCCTGCCTCTTGGTTGTAGCCAGAGACACGCAGTTCATTAATCCAAATCACAGCGGTGTCAATCGTTACGGGCGCAGGATTGCGAATTCCGACTAAGAAAAATCGAACATTGCCCAGCGTTGGATTACCTTGAATGACGATTTCATGTCCATTTGGCAAGCGCTCTTTGATTTGTCGCAGTGTATCGCGCGCGCGCAGCTTGAGTGCTGCTAGCGCTTGCAAATCAATATCTATTTCATTTTCGCGAGGCCACACCTGACGCGCTACAGCTTCATAGTCTGGGGAATTGAGTTCGGGCACCACCACGCTTGGCGATGGTTTTACAGGAATGCGATACTCGTAGTAGTTTTGTTCAATATCGTCGCCAAAACGAATGATGGCTTGTGTGTTATTGGGGTCGAGTGGATTATTTGGGTTATAGATAATGCCGCGCGCGTCAGCATGTAAGAAGGCGCGCAATCGCCGATAGGGGTTAAGGTTAAAGCCTGTTCCCTGTCCGCCCAGTGCGAAGTTGCGAAATCCGCTGCGCACGCTGCCCGGCGTGATATTGCGTCCGATAATGACAAGTGATTGCTCATTGGCAAGAATGTTCTGGTCGGGGCGCTGCAAATTGCGGGCGCGCTGTGCCCCGGGCGGAATGGCATAGACAGCGCTATTTTCCTCGACATTGATTGAAGCAATGGCAGACAGTGAATCGGTGCGTCGCCATTGTGAGCCTACAAAGTCGAAGGTGGCTAAGCCGATGCGCGCCGCTTGGCGAAATCCGTCCAGCCAGAGACGCGCATAAGCGATGTTGCGAAAATCGCCAATATCACCCACACGCTTTGTGAAGGCTTGCAGTGGAATACGAAACTGTACCCAACCACCATTGCGCTCACCGCCGCCAACAACGAATTGACCACGACCTTGTCGCAATTCATTCGGATTGATAGGAATCGTATAGCGATAAAAACTATTCTGCCTGTCTGTGGTTTGATTGCCGTTGAGGTCCTCTGTATCAGGCAAAATTTTTGTGCCCACCAGTGCGCCTTGTGCGCTGCTGTTGCCTTCAGGATTCGCTACACGATCTAGCACACGAATGTCTGTGCCAGAAAAGTTATCTGCCGCAGGGTCTTCTTGCAGACGCAGAAACTCAGGATTATTTGCGCCTAAAATTTCACGCGCACCATTGATAAATGCGCTATGGATTTGCCGCTCCAAAGCATCCGAGATGCCGTCCAGTCCCACATCTTCCGTGCCAACATCACCGGTGTTGATTACTCCATTGACGCGTGCCGGACTGGTGTTGATAAGGAATCGTCCGTATGCATCTCGACCGATATCGTTCGGATTGTCATTTTGTCCATTAGGGTCGGAGGAAATGGGCATTCCATCTTCGGTATTCAAGCGCCCGTTGGGAATAACATCCTCGCTGATGATGCCCAAATCCAGATACAGATTGCCTATGTCGTTCCCTGCACCTGTCTCCAGTGCTTCATACTTGAACCAAAATTCAATAAACTCCACATTTGCGTCTTGAATATTGCGCACAAACTGTGGGAAGAAACGCATCACGCCTGCCCATGCACTATCGGGACGAGTTGTTTGTGCTTGCCGCAGAAAGCCCAGCGAGAAGTTGTACTGTCCGCGCCGACGTGGGAAATACTCCAGAAAGAAAGGTCGCTGTTGAAGTTCTTCTCGTGCAGCACGGCGGTTCGGGAAAATCACATTTGTAGGCACATTGCGTGGGTCGCCTTGCGGCAGTCGATACCACGAAAGATAAGCGCGCTGGGTTTGGCGCACTGAATCTTGAAAAAGTGTTGGATTAGGGATATTTGCTGGCGGTGAAGCCAGTGTCCAGAGGTTGCTCTCTAAGCCGAGTGTGAGGTTTTGTCGTGAGCCTTCGAAGTCGTCAATGAAACTGACACCATCGGGGTCTATTGATGTTTGCAACTCGCTGGGTGTGCCGGGCAAGACTTGCGCAAACTCGGCGTTCAGTGTCAGTTCCGATGGCTCGCGTGTGCTGAGTAGTGGCAGGTCATCA
Source organism: Candidatus Thermochlorobacter sp. (assembly GCA_046291735.1). Lineage (GTDB taxonomy): Bacteria > Bacteroidota > Chlorobiia > Chlorobiales > Thermochlorobacteraceae > Thermochlorobacter. Next base: position 97,946 of record JBKBSK010000004.1, read on the forward strand.
ATGAGACGTGTGAGCCAAGGCAAGTCTGACTTGAACTGCATATCGAAGCCATAGATGCGGTTGAAAATTGGTTCATCGCCCACGCGCACTTTGTCGGCAAGCGGGCGTTCAGCATACTGCAAGAAGGTGCCGCCGAGTTTGAAATTTTCGTTGAAGACATATTCGGCACGCGTGCCTAGAATGGTGCGTGCTGCCAGCAAGACGATATCGTTGCGTTCATACTCTACACGTAAGTTTGCACCCGGCGATAGCAGTTCTGGACGCAAAATCTGCACCTGCCCAAGTTGATAATCGACCGTGAAATCCACGCCTTCGGTGAGAGGCTGACCATTGCTTAGGACGCGCACACTACCTTGCGCTAAATTGAAGCCAATTTGCAACGGATTTTGAATACCGCCACTAAACTTTGCACGAATGATGTATCGATTTTTTGTACCAGCATCGCTGGCTGTTGGTCGCTGTTGATTGAAATAAATTTCTTGATAGACAAAATTGCTATCGGCTGGGTTCGTGAAATTGCCTGCGGCATCGAGTCGACCTAATCGGCGCAGTTCGTCACGAATCTGTTTATCGAATGGACGCAAATGGGGAAAGATGATAAGACCACGCTGTGGGTCTATGGTCAAGCCCGGAATAAAGTCAAAGAGTTGATCGGACGTTGGCACATTGTTTGGATTAAAGCGGTCTAAGCCCAAGAGCGAGATGAGAAATCCGCTGCCCGGAATTGGTAAGTTTTCTTGCTCGGGTGGCACATTGCCCGGCACCGAGTAGAGCACTTTGAGACTAAAATTTTCTGGCAAGATATTCTGCGTGCGCAAGCTATAAATGTTTTTGAGCATCAAGAGCCAAGCGCCTTGATTGCTACTGGTCAGTTGCGGTGGTTTGATGAGTTTGAGCACCAGTCTGCGTCGGGGCGGGTCGTTTGAAAAATCGCCAATTTGCACAGGTGGCACACCTTGGCGAGCAAATTGGTATGCGACTGCAATGGCATCGCCGTCATTGACAGGGCTTCGGAATGAAATGTAGCCTAAGCGTCGGTCAATGGTGTAATCCTCCCCTTCTCTGAGCAAAATAAATTCACCTACGATGCCTTGTCCGACCGGCAAAGTCTCTAAGGTATCCGCATTGCGAAATCGGTTGAGTGTTGCTTCGCTTTGTGCTTCGGGCACATCATAGTAGCGTGGGCGTGGAAAGGCAAAGCCGACACCATCTTCTAACTTGCGTGCATCATAGGGTTCATCGCCATAGTTAAAGAGCGCCACAGCGGCACGACGTTCTGGAAATTGCTGAGCGCCTTGCTCGGGCAGTCGCCAAACCTCTACTCTGCCCAGTTGTCGCCCTTCTTGGTCTTGCGGCACAATCACTTGTGGTAATTGTGTGGAAAATGCTTTATCCCAGTTTGTCGCATAGAAGTTGCTGATGAAAAAATGCCGCAAAATATCGTATTCCCACGCTTGCAAATTGATGACTGTCTCTTGCGACCCGCCTGAAATGCTTAGCGCATCGGAGCGCCCGCGTTGCTGTGACGCTACAGCCGTAAGCCCAAGTCCTGCCAGTTGTGCTTTGGCTTTGATGCCAAAAAGCGCTTGGCTACTGCCAATGAGCGATGTCGGCAAGGTCAGTGCCACATTGCCTGCTTCAATCGACTGGACGATGTCATCTTCATAGCCACGATAACCGAGTTTAAGTTGGTTTTCAAATTCAAAGGGTCGCTGCGTGTTCCAATCTGCTGTCAGGTTCAGCTTATCGCCAATAAGACCGGAGAGATTGAATTGCACTTGTTGGTCGAAGCGTGGGTCAGCGCGGCGTCCTGCACCAATTGCGATGCGTTGCGGGTCTTTGCTATCTTCGAGCTCCACACCAGCGCGAATATCGATATTGCCTGCCACTTGCAAACTTACAGTCGGCGGACCAAACAGTGTGGCAAAGAATGAACTCTCGCCACCGGGCACGAGAATTTGCAGTCGAGTAATGCGCCCTAACACATCAGAGAACACATCTTGCGATTGCAGCTTAAACTGCTGCCCTGCAATCTCTCGGAAGTTTTGGCGTAGTGATGCCTCAAAGCGCAGTTTTTTGTACATCTCCAGCGGCACACGCAGTTTAGGTCTCACCTCATAGCCATCGACTTTTTCCGAAATTGTGATGAATTGACCGAGCGAATCGAGCGAGACTTCACGCTTCAATGCACTTTGCGGTAAAAAGAGCGGCGAAAGAAAGGGTTCATTGATTTCTATGGTCGGTTTACCTTTTCGCCGATATAGAAATTGCTCTAAGCGTGCGGTGGAATCAAACGGTGTCGCTAGAAGGGAGTCAATTACACTTGCAAAGCCACTGTCGGCTCGCATCAAGTTAGCCTGCTTTGCTGCACTATCGAGTTGCAGTGCTTTCAAGCTATGCGCCGGCTGCAACGTGGAATCTGTAGGCAGTCCCGATCTAGTTTCAGGCTGCGTTGTATCGGAGCCCATAGCGTGCCAATTGTTGTTTTGCCAAGGCTGTGAGGTCCTAGCGCGTGAAGCACGTACAGGTGCTTTGCGCAGCGTGGACGGCTTCGGTTTTGTCGCTTTCAACAAACTTGGCAGCCAGATTGTGAAGCGCTTGGCTACAGTTTGTGCTATTGACAATTCACTCAGTATGGGTGCTGCCACAGCGCTGAGTATAACTGTCAGCACACTTGCCAAGGCCACTATGCTTGCGCTAGGCAACAGTACGACTCTACGAGCCATAGCTTTCCACACGTGAAGACAATGCTTCATCAGGCATTTGGGTCTTGGCTGTCATCATTGAGTTGCTGTGCCTTGCCTTGCTATCGGGCATTTGATTTCCAAATGGTGAAAAATAGTCCCCTCGGCATTTGACCTCAACAGACAAATTCGTCCCTAAGCGTCTGTATTGGTTACTGCCTTGCCTCACAAGTACAAGTTGATGCTAAACATTTTGGTCTGTGTCAGTGTTGCATTCAGCCGGTTGGATTTGTTTTTTGGAAAGATATGCAGTCGAACTTATTCGTGGAGTTGTTCATCAATGTATGCCAGTATTTTTTTGATTTGTGTCAGGCGCTGTCTATCGCTTGCAATTAGCACGGGGCATCGCTGTGCGTTTTCGAAGGCTTTACGCGCTTCCTTGAGTTGTCTGGTATCCATGTAGAGTAAGCCCAGTTCATAATGATGACGCATCGTGTTAGGTGAAAGTTCAATAGCTTTTTTGAGTGCTCTCTCTGCTTCAGCAAAGCCTCCCTCAGGCAAGCCGCCTAAAAAGACATTGGCAACTTGACGCTCAAACCAGCCGACATTTGCCAGCGAACGATAAAACGAACCGAGAATCGAATACGCCACATCATCTTTTTCATTTAGCGCAATTGCTTTGTCCAAGGCTCGCTGGATTTCCACGACCAGTTGCACTTTTGCGCTACCACCGTAATACAGTGCAAGATTACCGAGCGCTGCCGCAAGCCATGTGTATGCCTCGCCTTTGTTCGGATTTGCTTTGATTGCGCGACGTGCATAATGCTCGGCTTTGCGGTAAAAACTCTCTTTTTCGGAGAACGTAACCACATCACCTTGACAGACATAGACGCGCGCCAGTCGCCAAAGCAACTCTGCATCGTTTGGTGATTTTTCTAACAGCGCTTCATAGATTGCGATGGTGCTCGGATAGTCAATTTTGGCAAAGGCTTCATCGCCTGCTGAAATAGATTGCAGGACTGAAAAATGCGTGATAAGAAGAAATGCACAAAGGCGCATAATATGTTGAGTTGCTATTGATTATTTATGCATCTTGGCACGCATAACCAACGGATGACTTTGCATGGTCACTAACATGGCAAAGATAAGCAGCAGTAAGTTTGGCAGCGATTTCTAAAAACCCGAAAAAAGATAGGTTTCATCAAGCGCAGCTTTTGTCGCTCCTTTGACCTGCATATCACTGAAAATGCAAAAAAAGTGCGATATTGTGTAATTGCATGACAAATCTACCTGCTGCAGCAACATCTTCATTGAACAAGCGCCGTGCTTGTTGTGAGATGAATTTTCTAGCACCCAGCGTCTGTTCAGCATGAGTGCTAAGCCTCGAGTTCTTTCGTTTCTTACTGATTTTCAACGAAATTTTATACGCATTAGGAGTGAGCAGTATGACCGACTACAAACCGATGATTTTGAAGGGCTATCTTTCGCCCAAGGGACACCTGCGCGACATTGCCGACTACGAAGCGCAAGGCGGTTATCAGATGCTTAAAAAAGCCTTCGCTATGAAGCCTGAAGACATCGTCAATGAGGTCAAAAAGTCTGGCTTAAAAGGACGCGGCGGTGCTGGGTTTCCTACAGGACTCAAATGGAGTTTTCTTGCCAAGCCCGAAGGTAAACCGCGCTACTTGCTCGTCAATGGCGACGAATCCGAACCGGGCACGTTCAAAGACCGACAAATTTTCGAGCAAAATCCGCATCAACTTATCGAAGGCGCGATTATTTCCAGTTACGCCTGTGGCATCAATGCATGCTACATCTACATTCGTGGCGAATACGCCAAGTGGATTGAAATGGTCGAGAAAGCCGTCGAAGAAGCCTACGCCAAAGGCTACCTCGGTGAAAACATTTTAGGGTCGGGATTCAACCTCAAACTCGTTGTGCATAAAGGTGCAGGCGCATACATCTGTGGCGAAGAAACCGGCTTGATTTCCTCGATTGAAGGTAAACGTGCTTATCCTCGCCTCAAACCGCCCTTTCCTGCGGTTGTCGGGGCATGGGGCTCTCCCACGATTATCAACAATGTGGAAACCATTTGCAACATTCCCATCATCATTGACATCGGCGCAGAAGCCTACTCGAAAATCGGCGCGCCCGACCATCCCGGTCCCATGCTCTTCGGCATTTCAGGGCATGTCAATAAGCCCGGCGTGTATGAACTCCCAAGCGGCACCTTGATTTTAGATTTGATTTACAAGTATGCAGGCGGCGTGCGTGGTGGCAAAAAAATTAAAGCCATTATTCCCGGCGGCGCGTCTATGCCAATTATTCGCGCTGAAGCGGCAGAAGGCATCGGCATGAACGCCGAAAGCCTCAAAAAAGCCGGCACGCTGATTGGCACAGCTGGCATCATCGTGATGGACGAAGACACTGACATTGTCGAAGTGATTGGACGGCTCGCACATTTTTATCATCACGAATCGTGCGGACAATGCACGCCTTGCCGCGAAGGCACCGGCTGGGTAGAAAACATCTACGGCAAGTTCTTGCGCAACGAAGCCGAAAAGCGCGACATTGATTTGCTTCTTTCCATCTGCTCGCAAGTTGAAGGCAGAACCATCTGCGCACTTGCTGACGGCGCCATGTGGCCTGTCCGATACAGCATTCAGCGATTCCGTGAGGAATACGAAAAGCATTGCAAAGCACCTGACTCCTTACCACATGAATGGAAGTATGTCAATAAAGCCGCAAGCGGTGTGTAAGGTCTTGGTCTTCATGTTCACCAATTTGCAACTCATGTTGAAATCACTGCGTGGCTTGTTTCAATGAAAGAAGTTCAGGTCTATACACGCGTTAGTAACAGGTGGAGCGGCGACTGTTTGCAGATCGAAGTGCGCTATTTACCCAGCGTCTATACAGCAAAAGCCACGATTTATCTGACGCATTCATTATCGGGCGATGAACGCACCGCTTTAGAGCAAGCCGTACTCAACATTTTCGAAGAGCGTTTGAAAGCTGACTTCAAGCAGCAACTGGAAGCCACGGAGGAAATCAGCGGCTTTTTAGAATCAGGAAGTTTGGTTAAACTTTCGGAACGTCTTTCGCGCTACATGATGCGCGTCCTAGCTAATGCCTCATGCAAGTGGGACATTGCTATTGATTGACAGCGCCCGCTTGCCTCTAGCTTGAGAACAGCAGAAAAACTTCAAGACAGATGGAGAGAAAAAAGTATCACAATTGTCAGACTCACTCTGCGCTAAGCTATCTCATTGTGCTGCTGCTCGTGGTTACACTTGGTGGGTGTGTCACTGGCTCAGAATTTCGCGAGACCGTTACAGACCGTAACGCCCGCGTGGTGCGTGTTGGTACCCCCGATGACCCAAGAAGTTTTTTTGGAATCATCGGTTCAAATCTTGTGCGCTATGAGCCCAATAATTTATCCGATGAATTCAAAATCGATAGCTTGCGTGTTTCTTTTACGGCAAATATTCTCAACCGTGAGAGCCCCACAGGCTGGGGACTGCCTTGTGAAATCATAAGTATTGAACGGCTGCCTTGATGCGCTAAATGTGATATAGCTCTTTGCAGTTATCTTTCGTTACGCTACGTTGTAGTACTGCATTTTTCACCTTACCGTCATGCCATACGGGCACTGAAATGGGTCGGGTTGAGCAGCAAAGTAAAATGATGTTCCATTAATTAAGTAGTATTCAGTTATGCTAAAAATTTTCATTGACGGCAAAGCGTATGACGCCAAGCCGAAGCAAACCATCATTCAGATTGCTGATGGGATCAATTGTGGTGGCTTCGTGCAGGTCGATATTCCAAGGTTTTGCTATCACCCTGCACTTTCTGTTGCCGGCAATTGCCGAATGTGTCTTGTCGAAGTCGGTACACCCAAAATTGACCCTGCTACCAAACAGCCTGTGCTCGACGAAACCGGCAAGCCTGTTATTGTGTGGACGCCAAAACCGCTTACGGCTTGCTCAACGGAAATCTCTGACGGGATGCATGTCAAAACGCACCACACGTCGCAGATGGTACGCGATGCACAGAAGGGCGTGTTAGAGTTCATTCTCATCAATCACCCGCTGGATTGTCCGACCTGCGACCAAGCTGGTGAATGCCCATTGCAGCAAACCACGTACAAGTATGGTCCTGAAGGCTCGCGCTACGAATTTGAAAAAGTGCATAAACCAAAGCGCGTGGCATGGGGCGAAAAAATCACCTTTGATGGCGAACGCTGCATCAACTGCACACGTTGCGTGCGCTTCTTTGATGAATACACTAAGACTTTCGACTTAGAAATTGTCCAGCGCGGCTGGAATAACTACCCGAATCCAGCTGACCCAAAGACACTTGATGCCAATAACTACGCTATGAACATCATTGACCTTTGTCCTGTCGGTGCCTTGACTTCAACCTCTCACCGCTTCAAGGCGCGCGTTTGGGAAATGTCTGCTACCGACACCATTGCTGTCAATGATGCACGCTGCTCCAGCATTCAACTCTGGGTACGCGACAATAAAGTCATGCGCATTACAGCACGCTATAATCCCCTCGTTAATGGCTACTTCATCTCCGATGACACGCGCCTCAACTTTCACTGGGTTAATGACAACCGTGCAAGTGGCGCTCGTCTCAAGGTCAATGGCACACAACAGCCAGCAGACTGGCAAACCGCTCTGAACAAAGCGGCTGCACTCATCAAGCAGTACAGACCCGAAGAAATTTTCGTGATGGCTTCTGCAAAAGCTCCCTTGGAGGCAAATTATCTTGCTAAGAAATTTGCCTTTGATGTTATCGGCACGCCACATCTTGATTTCATTGAACATTTTGAAGGCGAAGATGACCATCTCCTGATTCGCGCCGATAAAACACCCAATCGTTTGGGCTGTCAATTGCTCGGCATTGAGAGCCGTGGTATTACCAGCGATGAGCTTGCAGAGGCTATTAAACTGGGTAAAATTAAGTGCGTTATTGTCATAGAAGATGAACTTGAAACCCTGCTCTCACTCGATACACTGCTCAAGTTAGATACGCTTATTGTGATGCCTTACAATGAGAGCGACTCTGTCAGGCGCGCTGATGTGGTCTTGCCAGCTGCCACCTTCGCTGAACTTATCGGCACATACGTGAATTTTGAAGGGGTAATTCAGTTGGCACGTCCTGCTAAAGCACTCAAGCACCAAAATCGCGAACTGATGAAAGAAATGGCACTCTCACGCCTTGATACGCATGGCACACAGTTCGACAAATGGCACACCGATGACAATAAAGTCGATGCTAAACCCAGTTGGCTCTTGCTCAATGACCTTGCTTGTGCTCTCGGCGTAACATGGCACTATGAGAGTGCACGTCAGATTTTTAGCGAAATTGCAAACCAATTCCCAGTCTTTGCAGGATTGGACTATAAGAAAGTGGGCAAATTTGGCGTCAAACTGCAGGTGCAACCTGCTCAAGATGACCGGGCAACAGTGAGTTAGTTACAGCTCGATTCTGTTGTATTGTTATCGTTTTAGGCAGGTGCAGCTAAGAAAACTTTTTCACTAGATACCAATGTCTCTAGCTAACACAGCATCATCACCGTCTATTCAGCTCGTTCAAGACTTCTGGAATATCGAGGCTTGCGATACGCACTTTGTGCAAGATTTCAAGGATGAAAAAGAATTTTACGAAAAGTATCGTGCCTTTCGTTACCAAATAGAGTGGCACATTCCGCAGCTTGTTCCGTTCTACGAAACTAAAGGTAAATCGGTTTTGGAAATCGGGTGTGGCAATGGTGCTGATGGAGTTATGTTTGCACAGCATGGTGCGCTCTACACAGGCGTTGATCTTACTCAAGCCGCTGTTGATGCTACACGCAAACACTTTACTGTGATGGGATTAACAGGTTCATTTCAGATAGAGAATGCAGAGCAACTGAGCTTTAGAGATGAGCAGTTTGATTTTGTCTACTCGCACGGTGTTTTGCACCACACCCCCAATCCGGTTAACGCTTTTAATGAGGTCTACCGTGTTTTAAAACCCGGTGGCAAAGCTATCATCATGCTTTACCACAAGCACAGTTTTAATTACTATGTGCGGGTTATGCTCTACATGCGCTTGCGTGTTCTGATGAAAATTTTGCAGCGATGGGGGAAACATGATTCTGACCGCACACACCTTCGCGCCACTCTTTCTGGTGTGCATGGTAATCAAGACAAAAGCGTGTGGCAACTCCATTATGAAAATTTCTTGCGTCAGGGCTGGTCATATCTGAAACCCGATAACTTTGTTCATCACTGCACGGATGGGCCAGAATGTCCATTTGCATTTGTTTATGCCAAAAGTGATATCCGAAAACTCTTCTCTCGCTTTGCGCATCTTGAGATGAAAGTGGCTCACTTTCCACTTCGCAAATACCGTTTTGGTCGATGGATTCCACTCCAGATTGAAAAATTTCTTGCGTCTAAACTTGGGTGGTATTTGTTTATTTTTGCGACCAAATGATAGAAAGATAGTCTACATAGCAGGTCAATCCCTTCTTTGCAAAGAAAAAAGCGAGCCCTAAAGCTCGCCTTTTCGTTTTACGGTTCATCTGGTGAGGCTTTAATACTTACGCTCCTTTGGTACAAATTTGTCGCGGTATTCCCAGTCGCGTTCTGCAAGTGCCATATTGACCGGCTTGAAGGAAAGTTCGGTTTGTCCATCTTCATGCACGAGGCAGAGCGTATGCTTGAGCCAGTTGGCATCATCGCGTTTTGGATAATCTTCACGGGCATGTGCGCCACGTGACTCTTTACGATGGTATGCCCCTTCGATAATCGTTGCAGAGTATTCTATCATAAACTCAAGCTCAACAGCATCAAGCAGGTCGGTGTTAAATTCTTTACCTTTGTCTTGCACGACCACATTTTTTGCACGCTTGCGCAGTGTCTTGATATCGCGGCAGGCTTCAGCGAGCAATTCTTCTGTGCGGAATACCCCGACTTTATCCATCATCATTTGTTGCAAGTCTTCACGCACTTTACCGATGCTTTCGCCTTGTGTGCGGGAGAGAATCGCATCGAGTTTTTCGCGCACTTTCTTGTCTGCATTTTTTTGCAAGGGCATTTTGCCTTTAGTTTCTTGCACAAACTTGACCATATCTTTTCCTGCACGCCGACCGAAGACAATGAGGTCTAAGAGCGAGTTCGTGCCTAAGCGATTTGCACCATGCACCGAGACGCACGCAACTTCACCTGCAGCCCAGAATCCGACTTTTACATCGTTTTTGTCGTTGTAGACCACTCTGCCATCAATGTTCGTAGGAATGCCGCCCATAGCGTAGTGACAGGTCGGCTGCACTGGAATAGGATTCTTTGAGGGATCGACGCCGAGATAAATTTTAGCAAAGGTTGAGATTTCAGGCAGTTTAGTTTCAATTTGTTTGAGTGTCAGGTGCGTCAGGTCAAGATTGATGTAGTCTTTGTTTTTGCCGACGCCACGACCTTCGCGCACTTCAAGATACATGGAGCGTGAAATCATATCGCGTGGCGCAAGGTCTTTGACTGTTGGTGCGTAGCGTTCCATGAACCGCTCCCCCGCTGCATTACGCAACACGCCGCCTTCTCCGCGTGCACCTTCTGTTACCAAAATACCTAAGCGATAAAGCCCTGTCGGGTGGAATTGCACAAACTCCATATCTTCGAGCGGAATGCCGTGCCGCATAGCAATTGCAAGACCATCGCCAGTGTTTGCATGTGCATTAGATGTCGTCTTGTATGCTCTGCCGAATCCACCTGTCGCAAACATCACCGCTTTTGCATTGAAGAGGTCAATATCGCCCGTGCGAATGTTGTAGGTAACCACACCGCAGATGACGCCGTCAGTTTCACATAGATCCATCACTTGGAACTCGTTGTAGAAGCGCACCTTGCGTTTGATGCATTGCTCGTAGAGTGTATGCAAGCAGACATGTCCTGTGCGGTCAGCCGCGTAGCAAGCGCGTCGGACAGGCGCTTCACCGAAATTGCGCGTGTGTCCACCAAACGGGCGCTGTGCAATTTTACCTTCTTTGGTGCGTGAGAACGGTACCCCAAAATGCTCCATTTCTATAATCGCACGTGGGGCATCGTTGCACATGACTTCAATGGCATCTTGGTCGCCCAGATAATCTGAGCCTTTAACGGTATCAAAAGCATGCCACAACGGATAATCTTCTTCCTCGTTGCCGAGCGCAGCACAAATTCCGCCCTGTGCCGCCCCCGAGTGCGAGCGCAGTGGATGCAATTTTGAAATTACGGCTACATCGCAATACTCTGCCGCCTCTACTGCAGCACGCAATCCCGCTAAACCTGCACCGACAATGACAATATCATGATTAAACACTGACATAGTACTACTGTTGAATTTGAGTTTATGAGTTATTCAAACCTGCCCAAAACATTGCCTATGAGTTGCATGTTGGCTCATGCTTATGGCAGTACTTGACTGAGGCTGAAACTCGGCGGATTGTATGGTCCTGCCGTCAGCACCGTCTGTGCACCAATCACAAAGAGCGAGAGCGCTAGCACCCAACATGTGGCAACCAGCGTCAGACGCAAGCCTTTGTTCTTGGCATAATCATCAATAATGTTGAGCAAACCGTTGAAGCCATGATAGAGCCCGAAGATGAGAAAGAGCAAATCAAAGACCTTCCAAAGTGGATTCGAAAGACGTTTGGTTACTTTTTCGTATGTAATGATATGCTCACCAAATTTCGGGTCGCTAATCAAGCCAGCTTCAACCGCTTTTTTGTATTCGGGATATTTTTCTGCGTAAGCGGCACGAATTTGCTTGTATTCTTCTTCATCGGCAAGATAATCGGTTGGCATGTGCTGTACCCAAAAGTGCCCAATGAGCGTAGCAAGTAGGAGCACACCTGAGACACGCTGGAAAAACCAACCGAACGCACCGCTTTTCTTTGCTTCTCGTTGCATGAACTAAACTTCCTTTCTCAATTTATTTGAAGAGTGGCGTAATGAAATACGGGGCGAGAATCGGATAGCCGCCCAGCAGAATGATGAGGACTGAAAGCACGAGCGTTGCATAAAACATGCGCTTCTGCTTTGGCGACCAGCCCAAGAAATCCACCATCACAATGCGAAAGCCATTGATGGAATGATAGGTTACAATCGCAAGCAAGGCAAATTCGCCCAGTTTGAAGAGCGGACTTCGGTATGAACTCATCAAGGCATCGAATTTGGCGGGGTCGTAGAGCGCGCGCAATCCAAAGATGTGAATGACAAGATAGACGACCATTCCAATTCCTGAAATGCGGTGCAAAATCCATGCCCACATCCCGGGACGCCATTTGTATTCAAGTATGCGTTGCACAGCGCCTTGGAAGCCAGCGAAGTAGGGAAGTTTCGCGGCGGTTTTCGGATTTTCAGTTTCCACTGCCATACTACTTTACTACCTTTCTCTGATAAAACGGTTTCTGAAGTTAGAGTTGAAGGTTACACGTCTTGAAATTTACTTTTCTTTTTAGCCAATCCAAAGTATTTCTCGAAAACACAACTTATTCAAATCGTCAGCAGATTTTGCGCTTTATCATTTCGCTTATCGTGTCGCGGTGCGGACATTTGCTATATTCATAGCTTAGCTTTGACCAAGTCATACACACTGAAATGCTCTTGCAATCTCGACGGGCGGAAATTGCTTTAGTTTATGCAGTTGCCTTTTTTCAAGGTATTGGCAATATCGTGTTCCCCGCCAGTGCAGCCACATTCAAAACACATCACGGCTTTAGCGATAGCGATTACGGTCTGCTCTACCTTGCCATGATTCTCTTTGCTATCAGCAGCTCTCTTACTGCTGCCTTCCTTGTGCATCGACTGCTACTGAAGACCATTTTTCTCATTGGCACCTTTGGCTATGCGCTCTCGCAACTCTTGCTTGCGCTAAGCTATCCGACACAAAGCTATACACTCGTGCTGCTTTCAATTTCTATTCTAGGTATCGGATTTGGCTTTACAGGCACTGCCGTCAATTTCTACCCGACACAATTTTTCCCAACACACCGCGATGCTGCAATTATCTTCGTGCATGTGGCTTTCGGCATTGGTGCTACACTTGCGCCTACGCTGCTGGCTTTTGCACAAACCTTTTTTGGCTGGGCATCTTATCCTACTGCCACCTCACTTCTGCTCTTTGCACTTGCAATTATCTCTTTTAGCTTACCACTTCAAGCCAATATCCCGCATGCGTCTTCCAACAAGACAACTTTACGCGTTCCATTCGGACTCTGGCTCTTCTGTGTCGTTGCCGTGCTCTACGCTCTGTGTGAAGCCACATTTTCAAACTGGTCGGTAATCTTTCTTGTGGAGACAAAAGGGCTATCCTTTTCAAGCGCAAGTTCAGGGCTTTCAGCGTTCTGGTTTGCACTGACTTTTGGACGACTTCTGGCTTCCATACTTACCAAATCACTCGGCGCTGAAAAAATCTACCTTGTTTTGCCACCGATGATGGCACTGGCGTTTTTACTTACACCAAGTGTCAATGACGAATGGAGCTTAATCTTGAGCCTTTTGCTTGCTGGCTTTGGATGTTCCGCGTTTTTCCCACTCAACGTTAGCCTTGCCATTAAATACTTCCCAGAACAAGCCGCTATGACAGGCGGATTGATGAGTGCATTTGTGATGCTTGGCATTGGCATCGCATCGTATGGCATCGCACCACTTCGGCAACATCTTGCCCTCGAGAAAATTTATCTTTTCTCATCAGTTTATCCACTTCTAGCCATGCTGCTTGGCTTTGTGCTTGTCAAAAAATTCTCACGCCTTCAAGCCGTTCAACCTACTCCTTAAACAGCATCACTGCTCACTATGCAGACTGCTACTGTTCAGAATTGCTCGCTGCCTTGTCATCAACATGCAGCAACTCTATCACCGTCTATGTTCTCTGTCAACTGTTGTTTGATGCATTATCTTGAACTTTGTCTTGGCTAATAAATTTCAATATCATGCGTGTTGCGCTTCACTTATCTTTTCTACTTTTACTTTTTGCACTTTCGTTCAGCGCTTTGAGTTGTCGCTCGGTTGCGCGTTTTACTTCCTCTGCGAGTGCATCTTCTGCATCCGAAGCACGCACGGTCTCTTCAGCACAACCGACAAGGTCTGCACCTAACAGCCCTGCTCCATCAACTACTGAGCTTTCAGGCTCGCAGATTGTCTTATGCGAAGAAGGCATCGCGTCTTACTATGCTGCGCAGTTTCATGGGCGGCGCACCAGCAGCGGCGAAATTTTTGATGTCAATGCCATGACAGCTGCACATCTGAATCTACCTTTTGGCACACGCGTACGCGTAACGAATCTTTCCAACAACAAAAGTGTGATTGTGCGCATCAACGACCGTCTGCCGCCGAACAACAAAGGTCGCATCATTGATCTTTCACCTGCTGCAGCGCGCCAAATTGAAATGATTCAAGCAGGCGTGGTGAAAGTTAGAGTCGAAACGCTCTCGAATTAGAATGGCACATCTTGTCTGACCTTACCAACTTTATACTGGAGCCTACACAGCGTTGAGACTTTCTTTGCTCACACAAGGCTCGCAAAGCAAAAAACTTTGCTATCTTACTTTATTGTTTTTCTTGCAAAACAAATAAAGCTGTAATGAAGGGGAAATTTTGCATTGTAACGGGCGCAAATTCTGGTATCGGTTTTGAGAGTGCCAAAGCCTTAGCCAAAATGGGCGCGCGTGTTGGCTTGCTTTGTCGCACACAAGCCAAATGCGATGACGCCAAAGCGGCAATTCTTCAGGCTGTGCCCGATGCTGAATTGGATACTTTCGCTGCAGATCTTTCTTCACAAGCAGAAATTCGAAGGGTGGCTCAAGAAATTAAACAGACTTATCCCAAACTCGATGTTCTGCTCAACAATGCTGGCATCGTCGAAAATGAGCGCAAGCTCTCTGTTGATGGTATTGAGATGACGTTTGCCGTCAATCACCTTGCGTATTTTTTGCTTACGAATTTACTTTTGGAGTCTCTCAAAGCGGCTGCGCCCTCACGCATTGTGAATGTCTCCTCAGCGGCACATTTTGGCGCGCGCATGGATTTTGACGATTTGCAAGGTGAAAAAAGTTACAGCGGCTGGCGCGCTTATAGCCAATCAAAACTGGCTAACATTCTTTTTACGATTGAACTTGCTCGTCGCCTTGAAGGCACGGGCGTCACCGTCAACGCTCTGCATCCCGGTGTGGTTGGCACAAAACTTTTTCGCAACTTGGGCATCATCAATACGCTTGCTGGCATTTTTCTCACGAGCCCCGAAAAAGGCGCCGAAACATCGGTCTATCTTGCCTCATCGCCAGATGTAGAGGGCATTACAGGCAAGTATTTCGACAACAAACGCATGGTCTCTCCTTCGAGCGCTGCCCAAAACCTTGCTGATGCCAAACGCCTCTGGGATATCAGCGCCGCACTGACCCATCTTTCGGACTGACTTCATGAGTAACCCTTAATTCAGCATGTAAGTGTAACTTATTATTTTTGCAGTAGTAGCATACATTTTCAATGAAACTGCTTCGTTTTCTTCTTTGGCTGCTTGTTTCAGGCGGCGCACTCTACGCTCTAAATGCGTCTTTTGCACCACTGCCGCCTCTCGGCAATTTTTTCAATCCGTTTTCAGGCTTTTGGACTAACAACCGCACCTTGGACTCTTTACCCAAGCAACTCACTTTTGCACAGCTTGAGCACCCTGTTGATGTTGTGTGGGATGAGCGACAAGTGCCCCACATTTTTGCCAAGACACCCTATGACCTTTACTTTGCGCAAGGCTACTTAACTGCGCGTCATCGCCTGTGGCAAATGGAGTTTCAGGCTTTGGCTGCTGTGGGACGTCTCTCGGAAGTGATTGGTGCACGCGGTGTGGAGTTTGACCGCTTTCGGCGCCGCATTGGCATGCCTGACTTAGCTAAAATTGCTGCCAAGAACATCGTGCTGCATCCTGACACACGTCTTGCAGTCTCTGCCTACACTGACGGCGTCAATGCGTGGATTGAATCGCTGACAGCACAAACCTTGCCTATTGAGTATAAACTCTTGGACTATCGCCCCGAAGCATGGTCGATTGAGAAAACCGCCGCCCTCTTTGCCAGTTTTTCTTTTGACCTAACTTTTCGCAACAGTGATGCCGCTTTCACAAAAGCAGAAGCCCTACTCCCCAAAGACAAATTGCAAGCAATTTACCCGATTCATCCACCGTATGCCGAACCGATTGCTCCCAGTGCCCTCATGCGAGCCGTTCAGCCTAAGCCTGCCCTCGACTCACTTTCACTTCCGATGCAATCGGACAGCACACGCGCCTTGCCCCATGACACACTTCGCTCCACCGACAACAAGCGCTTCTCCTTTGAAGAGGATTTTTTCTTTGGTAGCAACAACTGGGCAGTATCGGGCAAGCATACGGCAAGCGGCTATCCCATACTCTGCAACGACCCACACCTGAGTTTGAATCTACCCTCAATTTGGTATGAAGTCCAGCTTGTCTGCGACAGCGCGGGCATCAATGTCTATGGAGTCTCGGCACCATCGCTACCCGGCATTATCATTGGCTTTAATCATGAAATTGCTTGGGGATTGACTAACGCAGGCTCTGATGTGCTCGACTGGTATGATGTCAAGTTCGATGAACGCACGCGCCAAACTTATCGCTATGGCAACGAGACCTTCCCGATTGAGCGCGTTGTTGAAGAAATTAAAGTGCGCGGACGCCCCAGCATCATTGACACCATTTATTACACACGCTTTGGACCGATTCCATACCTTTCTACGGATAGCGTCTTTGACGCGCGCGTACCCAAAGGTAAAGCCTTGCGCTGGCTTGCCAGAGAATCTAACAACGAACTCTTGACATTCCTTAAACTTAGTCGCGCAAACACTTACCGCGATTACCTTGATGCACTTTCACATTACAACACCCCTGCACAAAACTTTGCTTTTGCAAGCAAGTCGGGCGACATTGCCATCTGGCAGAATGGCAGTTTCCCAGTTCGCAAGCCGTATCAAGGGGCAAGCATCTTAGATGCCACCGACCCTGCAGCACTGATGCCATCACGCCTTGCACGCAACGACCTGCCGCATCTTTTCAATCCAGAGCGAGGCTTTGTCAGTTCCGCCAACCAACAGCCCAGCGACTCTGCATACCCCTACTACTTAGGGTGGGACTACGCCGCCTTTGAGCGCAGCGCACGCATCAATGAGCAACTGAAAGAATGGATTGCACAAGGACGGCTCTCGCCCGAACAAATGATGTCGCTGCAAACTGACAATGTCAATCTTTATGCGCGTCTTATCTTGCCTACACTTCTCAGCGCTTTGTCGTCTGCTTCGCTTTCTACGCTGGAACAAAAGTGCCTCGATGAACTGCGCCGTTGGAATTTTGAGTATCGCCCCGACTTTATTGCACCTACGATTTTTGAAGCCTTTGCCACTGAACTTAGCCATGCAATTTGGGATGATGATTTGCCTGACGCCTTGCCGCGTCCAATGCGCAATGTAACGGCTGCACAAATTACAGGCAGTGCCGCTGTTTCTTTTCTTGACGACATACGCACGCCGACGGTGGAGACACTCTCTGAACTTGCCGCTGCTGCCTTTCGTGCGGCTATTGATACGCTCACGCAACGCTACGGCGACTTCGGTGAAAGCTGGAAATGGCGCGAGACACGCAAAACGACAATTCAACACCTTGCGCGCCTGAATGCCTTTTCACGCACGCTGCCGACATCCGGCAATTACAACGCCGTCAATGCCACCTCGGAGCGCTTTGGTCCTTCATGGCGTATGGTCGTGCAACTCGGCGATACCGTAAAAGCATGGGGCATCTATCCGGGCGGACAATCAGGGAATCCGGGCTCGCCGTTCTACGATAACTTTATTTCCGACTGGGCAGATGGACGATATTACCCCTTGCATTTTTTGCGCTCTGCAAATGATGCAGGTCAAGGCACATTCAGCAAATTTGCTATGTTGCCCGGTGAAGTTGCTGGCAATTTTTTTACGAAGATTTGGCAAGCATTGATTTCAGCTTGGTGGCTTTGGTGGCTCATTGCGTTTATTGTTGCTCTGCTCTTGATATCGCGTGCATGGCTTGGCTTTGTCGTTAGTGCGGTGCTCGTCGGTGGTGTTTGGCTCGGCGTTGCGCTGTCTTTACTCAATAGCAAAAGCGATTTGATTGCGACAAAAATTGCAGCGCTACTGCAGTTACCCAGCCCAAGTTTGCTTGTGGTTGTCACAGGTCTCCTTGGCTTTATTGTCGGCGGGCTTGGCGGCGCTACGGGCAGTGCACTTCGCACCTTGCTTTTGCTCAAAGAACCGCCTGCTAAGGCATCGACATAGCTTATCACGAATTTGATTTCATACTACGGCAGACTTGACAAAACCGCAAAAATTTTTCTTATTTCTTTGCCTGCACATTTTCCAATTAACGCAAAGGCAAGTTTAGCTGCACGCATTTTTCTTCGCTCATTTGCCTTGCACAATGAGAAGCCCAGCAATTTTCTAAGAACAAGTTCCAAATTATTTAGAAGCATGGAAAACATGATCTATTGTGAGGAGAAATCGGCATGTGGAGTTGGCTTTCTTGCCAGTCGGCATGGGCTTGCAGCGCGTGCGCACTTAGATCAAGCCCTTGCAGCATTGCGCTGTATGGAACATCGTGGTGCCTGCGGTGCAGATAAACTTTCCAGTGATGGTGCGGGCATTATGACCGATATTCCCTTCGAGCTGTTTGGCTATGAGAAAGGTTCGGTTGCTATTGCAGTGCTATTCATTCCGCTTGATGCTGAAGGACGTCGACTTGCGCTAAAAATTTTGGCGGAGACCTTCAAATTCTTTGGCTTAGAAATTGAAGCCTACCGTGATGTGCCACTCAACCCAAGTGTGCTGGGACACGATGCACGTAAATCTATGCCGTTTATCACACACGTCATTATTCGTCGCCCAGCGCATTGCCGTACAGATGATTCATTTAACAAACTGCTCTATGCTGCCAAACAAGCCACGCGTCTGCGTGTCAGCGACCAAGGTCTGAAGGAATTCTTCTTTGCCTCCATTTCCACAAATACGATTGTCTACAAAGCACTTACTACGGCAGATAAACTTGCTGACTTTTATCTTGATCTTAACGATGCGCGCTACAAAACGCGCTTTGCGATGTTTCATCGGCGTTTCAGTACCAACACACGCACAGCATGGGATAAGGCACAGCCGTTTCGTCTTATTGCACACAACGGTGAGATTAACACCATTGCAGGCAACCGCTCATGGGGCTTTTCACGCGAAAATGTTCTAGGTTTGCGTGAAGGCGAACTCCTCACGCATCATGGCATTAGCGATACTGGCTCACTGAACGAAATGGTCGAAGCCTTGCTCTATCGTAGTAGCATTCCCAACATTGCAGATGTGCTTGCAATTCTTGTGCCACCTGCTAACAGCACCAAGCCCTTCTACAAATTCTGGTCGCGAGCCATGGAGCCGTGGGATGGTCCAGCGTTTATCACATTTTCTGATGGCAAGTACGTGGGTGCGCGACTCGATCGAAATGGCTTTCGTCCCTGCCGCTGGGCTATGACCGATGATCACTTTTATCTTGCCTCTGAAGCAGGCTCATTCAATCTCGATGAAAGCACCATTCTTGCTAAAGGCACACTGCAAGCCGGCTCTGGCGTCGTGATGAATTTGGAGACTGGTGAGATTGATTTTACTGACCCTGCAGATTCAGCCGAATATCGTGATGCAGCGTTTGATGCCCATCTTTTGCGCGCAGAAACTTTGGCTATTCAAGGCGCACCGCCCTCACTTGAGCAACGCAAAATCTTTGGCTGGTCGCAAGAAGATGAACAGAAGGTGCTAATTCCCATGATTTTAACAGGCAAAGAGCCTATCGGCTCTATGGGCGATACAGCACGCCTTGCCATTTTCTCCGATGAACCGCGCAGTTTCTTTGACTACTTCTATCAACACTTTGCACAGGTTACAAATCCCCCTGTGGATTACATCAGAGAGGCTATGGTCGCTGATTTGTCTGTGGAACTTGGCAAAAAACCAAACATTTTTTCTACGAAAGAACTCATTCCCCCGCCGCTTGGCATTGAGCTATCGAGTCCTGTGCTCTCGCTTGGTAAAATGGCGTTTATCTCATCGTTTAAGCGCGGTTCTCCAAATTCACCTGATACGCGTCTTCTTGCTGAAGAACTCGATACTACTTTCTTGCGCAGTCAAGGTGCAGTTGGCGCGCGAGCCAAACTTCGAGAACTTGCCAAAGCTGCAATTGAAGCCGTCAAACAGGGCGTCTCCATCATCATTCTCTCTGATGCTGCAGCATCGTTTGAGCGCCCCTCGATTCCTATCTTGCTGGCACTGCGTGCAGTCATTGATGCCCTCAATAACGCAGGACTGCGATTAGCAACTTCTCTTGTCATTCACTCCGGTGAAGTCTGTTCAATTCATCACCTTGCTTGTCTTATCAGTTTCGGAGCAAAAGCAGTTTGCCCTTATCTTGCGCTATCGTTAGCCCGCTTTGGCAGCTCACCTGCACTCGATGCGCTCTCGCCCGATGTGCGTGAAGCCAATCTCGTCAAAGCCTTTGAAGTCGGCTTACTCAAAGTGATGAGCAAAATGGGAATTTCGGTTGTCAAGAGCTATCAAAGTTCTATGCTCTTTTCAGCCGTGGGTTTGGGCAAATCGCTCATCGATGAGTTTTTCCCCGGTATCTTCTCACCAATTGGTGGTCTGGAATTCGATGATGCCATTGAGCAACGTCTGCGCAATACGGCACTTGCTTTCACGCATGAAGGACTGCCGCACACCTTCCAGTACAAAGAGCATCATGCTGGCACTGAAGGGGAAAAGCATTCTATGACGAATGCGCGTTCGAAACTCGTTCATAAACTTGTTCGTAACGCACACACAGCAGCAGAGGAACGCACACTCTATCAAGCCTATCTCAAGCTCGGTGAAGACGCTGAGCCTGTCAACATCCGCCATCTGCTTGATTTGAAGTATGCGCAGCAGCCACTTGCGCTGAACGATGTGCAATCGCAAGCAGACATTCTCAAGACCTTTGGTGCGGGCGCAATGAGTTTTGGGGCAATTAGTGCAGAAGCGCAGCGCGATATTTTTCTTGCAATGCAAGAGATTGGCGGGCGCTCCAATTCAGGTGAGGGCGGCGAAAATCCTTACTACTTCAAAGAAGGCATCACTGCGCATACCAAACAAGTTGCCTCTGGGCGTTTTGGCGTCACAGCAGAGTATCTGATTTCAGGTAAAGAAATTCAAATCAAAATCGCGCAAGGCGCTAAGCCTGGTGAGGGCGGTCAGTTAATGGCAGCTAAGGTCAATGCCGACATTGCTAAGGCTCGACATTCCCTTACTGGCATTGATCTAATTTCACCGCCGCCCATGCACGACATCTACAGCATCGAAGACTTGAAAGAACTCATCTACGAGTTGCGACAAGTTCATCCTACCGCTAAAATCAATGTCAAACTCGTCTCAGGTGTCGGTATCGGCACGATTGCCGTTGGAGTTGCCAAAGCTGGCGCCGATATCATCCACATCTCTGGCTATGATGGCGGCACCGGCGCAGCTGCACTCTCATCTATGAAGCATGCAGGCTTGCCTTGGGAATTTGGCTTATTGGAAGCCCATCGCGCCTTGCTTGCCAATCAACTGCGCCAAGCTGTACAGCTACGCACAGACGGCGGACTTTTCACTGGCAAAGACATCATTCTTGCCGCAATTTTAGGCGCAGAAGGCTTTGAGTTTGGCAAACTCTTGCTCGTCGCTGAAGGCTGCGTCATGGCTCGCATCTGCGAAAAAAATACCTGTCCTACCGGCATTGCCACACACGATCCAAAATTCAAAGCCAAATACAAAGGTCATAAAGACCATATCATCAAACTGCTACGCTTGCTTGCTGATGAAGTGCGTGAGCATCTGGCACAACTTGGCGTGCCAACACTCCAAGACTTGATAGGTAGAACTGACCTGCTGACAATCAATGAGCGATGTCTATCGCTTATCAACGAGCGTAAGCTCAATCTGACGTTCTTCATTGGCGGCGAGCCACCCTACTTGCACAGTCAACCTTCTGCACCCAAAGGCATTTTCAATGACGGTATCAGCGCGCTCAATCAACGTCTTCTGCAAGATGCTAAGCCCGTTTTGGATGCCTTTGAGCGTGGTGAATTCCTGTCGTTAGCGTTTACTTACGAAATCCGTCCAACCGACCGCGCCGTACTTGCAACACTTTCAGGGGAAATTGCACAGCGCATTAGCCGCAAGCGCCAGCAAGAAGGCTTTCCTTCAGATGAAGTTAAATTTCTCGGCGAACTGCACTTTACTTTCAAAGGTAGTGCTGGTCAAGGCTTCGGGGTTTTCCTCACCGATGGTGTTCATGTGCGCCTCGAAGGTGAAGCCAACGATTCGGTCTGCAAATCTATGTCTGGCGGTAAAGTGGTGATTGTCCCAAGTTCCTCAGCACGATTTACACCAGAGACCAACGCCATCATCGGCAATTGTGCACTCTACGGTGCTACAGGTGGGAAACTTTTCGTGCGTGGCTATGCTGGGGATCGATTCGCTGTGCGAAACAGCGGTGCAATTGCCGTTGTCGAGGGCGTCGGACTGCATGCTTGCGAGTATATGACCAACGGGCTCGTTGTCGTTCTTGGCAAACTGTTGCAGAACTTCGGCGCAGGCATGACTGGTGGCAAAGCATATCTTTATCGCCCCAATCCAACCTTCATCAATCATGAATACCTAACGATGCTTGAACTCATGCCAAACGATGAAGAAGAACTGCACGCCCTACTTACCGAATATGCCGCTGACACAGAGAGTCAGACTGCCATGCGCATCTTGGACAATTGGCAAAGCGAAAAGACATCTTTTGTAAAATGCTTGCCCAAAGCGCTCGCAGCATCAAGTGTCGCGCTGCCAGCTCAAGTTGAAATGAACGGCTCAACTAATTCTTTGGTAAGAGGCGCGTGAGCGCATATCGCCCTTGTCGCAGAACGACCATATCTGTAATGAACATTTTCAGTTTGCCTTGTAGCCATAGCGGCAGTTGATCGCTATAATGTGAGCTCATGACATGACCGCTGTTGCCCCCCGGAAGAATGCTGCGAAAGTTTTTCTCTGACAGATCTATCACGCGTCGTGAACTTGCACCTAACTTTTGTGAGGCATCGATTAGTGCCAATCCCGTGCTGTCTGAAGTGCGATAATGATATTCACCGTTGTTGATTGTGGTTGAACTCCCTGCTGTTTTGAATGCACCTAAATTGAAAATTTTGCCCAGCGAATTTTCACTCCCATCTTTTGCTTTTTGACCAAACACATGTCGCACCGTTAGTTGATGCACCTTGCCCCATTGCCACTCGGCTTCATTTTCGCCTAACTCTTTTCGCAAAATTGCAATCGCCTCGTCAAAACTTTTGCGAACTATATCGTCGCGTGTTTCTATTTCAGGTGTGTGCACATTATCAAACCATGCGTTATAGCGTACGACTTGCACCATGAGGGAGTCGCGCAGTTCTGTGCTCAGCGTAGAGTCAGCCAGCAGTTTTGCCATCACGCGTGTCGGGGCGTTGACAAGTGAGAGATAGTTCTGGAAGAGTTCTTCGCCTAATTCATCGTGCAGTGTGTTACGCAAAAGTTGTTTGAACCACTGGGCGTAAATTGTTGCCGCAATTGAGGTTTCAGTAAACTCAGCATTCCAGTTGCGCAAGAATTGAATCGGCTTTTGATGCTCTGGCAGCGAATCACTTGCTAAGGCACTTAGCAAAAATGGCAGCATCTCTCGAGCATGTGGGGAGAGCACATCCGATTGCATGCGCTCAAAATCACTGCTGGTGAATTTGTCTTTGCTTTGCAAAAGTTCTGTGATGCGCTCCGCTCGACTCGATGGCTCCCATAGCGATGAGATGTAGTACTTGTAGCTATCCGGTGTGATTTTGTTGTTTGCTGTAACAATCATGTCAGTTGGCGGATTGTAAAGCGAAGGCAATTCCTCAAAGGGCACATAGCCTTGCCAATCTTGTTCTGGCTTTGAGGCATTGCGCAAAAGAAACCCTTGCTGATCGCGCCGAATGGGCAATTTACCTGCCGCTTGATAGCCAATGTTTCCCTCACAATCAGCGTAAAGGAAATTTTGTCCGGGCAAAGCGTAGTGCCGCAGTGCGTTGCGAAAGTCTTGCCAATTTTTCGCTTTGAGCAACTCTAAAAACGTGCGCGCTTCGTCAGATGGCTCTAAGCCCGTCCACTTCATCGAAATAACATAGCTTCCCAACAGCGGCGATTGTACGCCTTGATAACCTGCGTAGATGTCGTTAGGGATTACTACACCATGCTTTGACAGACGCACTGTGAGTGGCACAGTGATTCCGCCTTTGACTTTGATTTCCTCAAACACTTCCTGAAAGGTTTCACTCGAGTCAAGTGAGACAAAGAAATCGCAGTCGTCGAGCATCATGTTGGTTAAGCCCCAAGCGATGAAGTCGGTCTTACCCAAGACGATAAAGGGCACACCGGGCAGTGAGCAGCCTGCGGCGTTAATGCCCGCACTTTCGCAGTAGAGTTGCAGTTCATACCAGCGTGCAGGTGCCAAGAATCCTAAGTGTGGATCGTTTGCCAAAATGGCTTTGCCCGTTGCTGATTTTGAGCCAGTAACTGCCCAGCTATTGCTGCCGATGTGAGAGCCTAATGTTCCCGAAAATTCACGATAGGCTCTGTCAACTTGGCGCCATGCGTTAAGCACATCTACGGTTTTTCGCACTGAATCCGTTAGCGTTGGCACAATCGTAGGCTTATGGTTGGGGTAGTCAGGATAGAGACCGAGTGCTTTTTCATAACCGACTTTGGCAGTAATGTCAGCCAGCGCGATATCAATGTGCCATGCAATGTTGAGTTCCCAGCCCATCAGGCGCACAATGGCAAGGCAATCTTCAGCTGTCCATTCTGCAGGTTCATATTGCAAGATGTCGAACTCAATGGGCAGACTGGCTTTACCTTCTCTGACAAGTTGCAGGTAAGCATTAACGCCTTTGCTATAAGCCAGCAAGGCGCGTCGGCTTTCTTCCGAGAGCGTTGAAGTTTTCCAAAGTGAATCTGCCAGTCGCCGCAGACCGATTGTGCGAAAGAGTTTATCAAACGTGAGTGCAGGTTCGCCTAAAATTTCAGCAAGTTCACCTTTTGCAGCTCGACGCGAAATATCCATTTGCCAAAGCCGCTCGCGTGCATGCACAAATCCTTGCGCAAAGAACAAATCATCTTCATTATCCGCCTCAATATGTGCTACGGCATAGTCGTCATAGTAGATATTCACCGGCGCACGGAGTCCTTGCAGTTCAAATGCCGTGTCATATTTCGGCAAGGATTTATGCAAAATTACATAGAGTGCAGCTACCGCACCGATACTGATAATGAGCAGAGATAGTGAAAGACCAACGATGATTTTGACGCTATTGTTCATTGCGCGTTAGTCGTAGCGAAGTTGAATTTTGTCATAAAGTCCGCCGAATAGGCTTAGCCTGACAGCATCGGTTTTGTAGAAGTCGTGCGGGAAGCCTAAGTCAATCTTGCTGACTTCATTGAGTTTAGCCATGGCTTCATCAGGCAGTGTGAGGTTCAGTGCGCCGAGATTGTCGCGCAGTTGTGCTTCGGTGCGTGCCCCAATAATGGGAATGACTTCTTGCTTAGGATATTGACGCGACCACTGAATGGCAACTTGCGCTGCACTAACGCCAAGCTCGGATGCAACCTGCAATACGACTTCGGCAATTTTATTAGCGCGCTCCGAACGGCGCGAACTATGCTCAGGCAGTCGACCTGATTCGTTGTGCAGATATTTTCCCGTTAGTGCGCCACCACCAATTGCACCCCAAGGCGTAACCGTTAGCCCAAAGGCTTTTGCCATCGGCAGCAATTCGCGCTCCGGCGTCCGTTGCAACAGGCTATACTCAATCTGCAACGCCACAAAACTTGTCCAGCCACGGAGTTCCGCCATCGTATTTGCTTGCGCAATTACCCATGCCGGCGTATCAGAAATTCCAATGTAATGCACCTTACCTTGTCGCACCAGATCATCTAAGCCACGCAAAATTTCATCAACCGGTGTCGTTGCATCCCATATATGCAGCCACAGCAAATCAATGTAGTCGGTGTTGAGGCGCTTGAGACTTTGCTCGACGGAGCGCATCATGTTTTTGCGATGATTGCCGCAAAAGTTAGGATCATTCATTCGGTCGTAAAGTGAGTACTTCGTTGCTAGCACAAAGTGATCACGGTCGCTTGCAATAAACTCACCGACAAGTTTTTCGCTTGTACCTTCCGTATAGCGATTGGCTGTATCTATAAAATTTCCGCCTGCATTGGCATAGAGGTCAAAGACACGCTTACTTTCCTCTCTATCCGAGCCCCATTTCCATTCTAATCCGAACGTCATGGTCCCAAGCGCAAATTCTGAGACTCTTAGCCCTGACTTCCCAAGAAGTTTGTATTTCATTGTCTGATTCATTGTTTGAAGAATTGGATTTTTTTCACTGTTCCAAAGGGACGGACTTGTGTACAGGTTAGCACATTTTCATTGTCTCAAAACAGTTGTTCAAAGCTTTTCGGTAGCCTTTACTGCAAAGGTCTATCTGCCTCCTGACATCATGAAGCATCTGTCATAGGTGTGTTGAACTTAAAGCTCAATCAATTCTTTTGGTGCAGTGGGCAGCGGCAGTGCACCATTGTCGGTGAGAAATACGATGTCCTCGATGCGCACGCCAAACTGATTTGGCACATAAACGCCCGGCTCAATCGTGATGGTGCACCCTGCAGGTAAGCACATCTCGGTTTTACGCCCAATCGTGGGGACTTCATGCACTTGCAATCCGACACTATGTCCAAGTGCATGCGTAAACGCTTCACCATAGCCACGCTGTGTAAGAAATTCACGCACGATGCCATCTAACACTTTGGCTTGCATGCCTACTTTCGCTGAGCGAATTCCAAGCCAATGTGCCTCGAGCACCGTCTCATAAGCGCGGCGCATCTCTTCGGAAATTTTTCCTACCGCAATCGTTCGCGTCTGGTCAGAGCAATAGCCATTGACCACACAGCCCATATCAATGACCACAAGCGAATTGTTCTGAATCAAGTGATGACTGGCACGTGCATGTGGCAGCGCCGCACGCGGTCCCGACGCTACAATCGGCTCGAACGCATCTTTTTCTGCACCGAATTTTTTGTTCCAATATGAAATCTCTGCTGCAATATCACGCTCTGTAACACTGGGCGAGATGATCTCTAAAATTTTCTCAAAGACCTTGTCTGTAATCGCAACAGCAGCCTTGATATTCTCCAATTCTTGAAAACTTTTGCAGACAATCAAATCATCAAACACACCAGTTTCGGGCACAAACTCAATGTCTTTGAGTTCGCTACGCAGTTTCTCAGTCGTCGCAAAAGTCAATTTATCAGCCTGAAATCCCACACGCTTGCCCAGCGTATATGAGCCTTTTTTGAGCTCCTCAAGAAAACCATCTTGTGTAATGACACATTCAGCGTTTTCTACTTCGTGTTTGACTTGCTCGGCATATCGACCGTCTGTAAAAAGCCAAGCCGATTCCTGCGTGAGCAAAACTGTGGCATTTGAGCCGCTAAACCCTGTGAGCCAACGAATGTTTGAAAGGTCAGTGATGAGCCACGCATCAAGCTGCTTAGCTTGAAGTTTTGCACGCAGTGCATGTTGCTTGCAATCAATGTGCAGAGCTAAGTCGTTTGTCATTTCTCTTCGCCGTGATAGTTAGTCAAATTTTGTGAACCTGCTTTAGAGACGCGCACAAAGCCTATTTGCGATTTGATTATGGCAACCCCACTTTTTTCCTCTCTCTTCTTTATCTCTTTGAGTTGCTCTTCCAACTGCTTGACTTCAGATGAGTATTCATAAGTTGTACGATACTGTATCTGAAAGCTCATGTCCTCGAATATGACTTGCTTTTCGCCTGTCGCTCGCAGTTCTTCATCTACCACATCAAAGACTGCCGGCTTGAGTTTCTCGAGCTCTTCTTCAATCTCCGAGGCTTTGGCGCGTAAGTCAAGATAGTGACGGAGCAACTCTTTGTCTTCTGTTGTCATACTTATCGTGTTTGAAAACGCAAAGAAAAACCTAATTTCGCAAACACACAACTTTTAACCTATCGGAAAAGGAGTAACAACTATGCCGCCTCAAACGGTTTCTGCTTCATCGGCACTCGCAGCCCAATGCGAACTTGCTCAGCGCATTCGTGATTTTACCGGCATTGAACGCGATTTTGTCGCCATCAAATTCTGCCCTACACTGGCTGACATTCCCGCCGGCACTCTGCCTTACAACGGTAAAGGTATCTACTGCGGCATGTGGAAAGAAGTCTCTAACTACGATGCGCCGTTTTATACTGTGCCCGAAGATCATATCTGTGCAGGCGGTGTGAGCTATACTGGCATGGGGCAAAAAGCGCTTTCGCCGAAGATGGAAGAAGTTGGTTGGTCAATGCTTATCGGAGAAGGTAAAATCTACTACTCGCGTGAATCTGTAACAAAGTGTCAGGAAAGTGTACCTTACAGCTTCAAGAAGGAGAAGCGTTTTGAAGCCACAGTGATGGGACGCTTAGAGCAAGTGCCTGAACCCGATGTCGTGCTCTTTTTCTGCAATGCTCGTCAGCTTGAATGGCTTTGCCATGCTTACAGTTTTGAGTCAGGGGAGTTAGTGCATGGCTTAGCAGGTCTTTCGCTGTGCGCGCTGGTGGTGCCGCACCCGTATCTTTCAGGCAAGCCAGTGTTTTCACCCGGAGATTTATCAGGGCGCGAACTTGCACGCATGAGCGATGGCGAGATGTGCATTGCTTTTCCTTTCAAAGATCTTGCGATGATTGCGCGTAATCTCTACCGCATCAAGAAGTTTGAAGATTTACCTAAATCGCTCTTGCGCTAAGGCATAGGCAATGAACGATGCATCAAAAGAAAGGGATTGGCAATCAGTTCAGCAGCACACAACCCTAGCCGATAAGGCTTATGCTGACCAAAGACTTGATTTCGCCGCTCCTCTACAGCACTGATGAGTGCATTTGCATGCTCGCGCAACTCTTCAAGACCTAATTGACCGCGTGCAAATTTTGCTCTTGCAATCCAGAAACGATATTTGAGCTCGAGAAGGTCTTCTCGAAAAATTTTCTGCGGTGGCACATCAAGCTGCACTTTGCTCAGATGTGTTTTCGCCCGGTGATTCTTACGATGCTTTTGCATAACTTCACGCACATTTTTTGCAAACTTAATAACTGTTCGTTATGAAAGCGATTATTCCAGTTGCAGGCGTCGGCAGTCGCTTGCGTCCTCACACTTACACTCTCCCTAAAGTTCTTCTTAATGTGGCAGGCAAACCGATTATCGGGCATATCATTGATAAAATCATTGAAGAAGGCATCAAAGAGGCGGTCGTAGTGGTTGGCTATTTAGGAGATATGATTGAAGAGTATCTCACACAGAACTATGACATTCACTTTACATTTGTCGAACAAGAAGAGCGCTTAGGATTAGGACATGCCATCTGGATTACACGCGAGCATGTTGGCACCGACCCAGTACTTATTATCTTGGGCGATACTATCTTCGAAGTGCATCTGCGTGAAGTCTTGCGGCGCGAACATTCTGCTTTAGGCGTCAAAGCAGTTGATGATCCGCGCCGTTTCGGCGTTGCCGAAGTGCAAGATGGCTTTATCACCAAACTCATTGAAAAGCCCGAACATCCTACTTCTAACCTTGCTGTTGTTGGACTCTACTACATCAAGCATCCTGCATTGTTAATTGAGTGTCTAGACCGCAACATTCGCACCAATATGCGCACCAAAGGCGAATTTCAACTGACCGACGCCTTGCAAGCGATGATTGAACAAGGCGAGAAATTCTCAATCTTTCCTGTCGAGGGCTGGTACGACTGCGGCAAACCTGAAACGTTACTTTCTACCAACGAGAAACTGCTCAAGTCTAAATCGCGCTACAAAGAGATTTTCGGCTGTGTCATCAATCCGCCCGTTTATATTGCAGAAGATGCTGAAATTGAAAACTCTATCATCGGACCGTACGCCACCATTGCCAGCAGAGCTGTTGTTAAAAATTCACTTGTAAAGAATTCTATTGTCGGCGAACAGGCACGAGTTTCATCAATGTTGCTAAGTGAATCCATTATCGGCAATAATGCAGTTGTTATTGGCAAAGCGCGTCGGGTCAATATCGGCGATTCATCCGAAGTAGATTTGAGTTAGTCGAGTTCTTGTAATTTTCTTGTTTTCAAGCATGGATGCGACTTTCAAAAAAGTGTTGGAAGCCCGTGCTGCAATTCGTGCGGCACTTGCAGAGCAGCGTGCTCAACTCTCTGAAAAGGAATGGCTAGAGCGTAGTCAGAAAATTTTTGATGTCCTCAAAGCTGATTATGCCTTGCAACGCGCCAAAGTCGTGCACTGCTTTATTTCTATGCTGAAACGGCGTGAAGTCAACACAGAACCGATTCTGCAGTGGCTACAAGCGCAAGGTAAAGAGATTTCGGTGCCTGTTATGAAGTCGCGCAACTTAGTCAGCGTACGCTTTCTTGGAATGGACAAATTGGCTACAGGAGTCTTTGAAGTTATTGAGCCCACTGAACACATTACGATTGATGAATCAACCCTCGATGTGGTGCTCACGCCACTTTTAGCCTGCGACCGACAGGGCAACCGCTTAGGGTATGGAAAAGGCTTCTATGACAATTTCTTTGCACGCCTTGCTGCGCAGGGCATTCAGCCACGCAAAATCGGACTTGCTTTTTCCTTTCAAGTTCTAGACCATATTCCACAACTTCCAGAAAAAGAACACAAAGACGTGCCGCTCGATGCCATCGCAACCGACGAAGGCATGATTGAAGTCTCCGCCTAACCTACTGACGTGCAAACTCCAGATATTGACTGTGCATGTTCAAGAGATGGTCGATATAGACACGCTTTGCTTTCGAGTTTGCAAACTGAAAGGCAAGTTGTTTGGCGCGCTCTGCTGCGGTCATTGCGCTGTCGATTTTCCCCGTCCAGAGCCATGATTGAAGTCGCATTATTTCCGTACGCAGTTCCAAATCGCGCTGATTGAGCGGTTGAGCATCACCAAGCAGTTCTAATGTTTGTGCAAAGTCTTTTTGCTCAAAGGCATGCTCTGCTTGCAAAAGGCGCAGAAAAGATTTGAGCCTATGGTCTGTACTTGTATCCAGCACTGCTTGGTAGAAAGCATTTTTTTCTGCTGCTGTCAGATGTGGCAAAAGTTTTTCTCTTTCAAGCCCGAACTCAATCCATTTGAGTCTTGTTGCAATTGCCACATCAAACTCAAATGAAAGGTGCGAGCGATAGAGCCGTTCCAAAATTTGCCGTGCAGAATCAATCGGTGCAGCTTTGCTCCATAACATTGCATTTGCGAGTGTAAACCATGCACGCTCTGGTCGTTCCACCTCTTGCAGCAGTGAGTCTGCACCGGCAAAGATTTCCTCAAAGTATGCCTTACCTTGATGAGCTAACATCAGCCTTGCACTCAGGTAGCGTTGTGCCGCTTCAGCATTCGTGCCGCCAGACATGTTTAAGACCTGCGCTGCAATTCGACTGGCTTGCTCATATTGCCCTTGCTGATACATCTTCGCACACTTTTTCAAAAGCCGCGCAATGCTGTGCGGACACTCAATCTGAAAAATTGTCTTGCGCTCAAACACCTGCTTGTAGTACGGATTGATTTGCGGCGGCACCACCACTGTGTTCAAGTGCTCTAACCACTCTACAAGCAATTCATCAAGTGTTTGACCATACACTTCCTTAAAGTTTGCAGCGGCATACACACGCTTGAATGCATCCATGCCGTATGTCTTGAGCAAATACTTTACAAATGAACCCGATAGCGTGTAGCTTGTCGCACCAAGTCCTGTCCAAAATCCAAGTGGATTGAAAAGCGACTTTGGGTTAAAATCTGGTCTATGGTCAAAAAAGTTGGCTGACATTTCATCGAGTGTCCACTCAAATGAAGGTGTCTCAAGCGCCATGGCAATGCCTTCTAACAAGCCGATGCTGGGCGAGAGACCTAACCATTTATCGCCAAACGGCTTCATTAAAATATGCACGAGTTCATGGCGCAGCACAGCATCGATATTGCGCTCTGTGATATGAATTTCGTTCATCCACACGCGTGCAATTTCAGTTTTATCAAGCCCTGTGAAGCGTTTTTTTGTCTCTGCGTCGGGGTAGATGAAAATGTAAATAGGCGGCACGCTATCGAGCTCCATCAAGCGCTGCAGGTCGCTCAGTTCCAGCTCAATGCGTCGGCGTAGGTATATGCGCTCATTTTCAGAAAGTGTTGGGCTAGCGTACCAGAGTTTTGCGGAGTCGATGGGCACAAGTTTGCGCATAATTGCATGGCGTGAAGATGTAATGCCAAGCTCTTGACTTTGAAGCCAAAGAAAGATAGCCGCACTTAGTGACAGCAGCAGCAAGATACGCACGCGCCAAGGTCGCATCACCGAGCGAAATCGCCACGCTAGCAGTGCGCCCGAGATAGCAAGTGTTTCCAGACGAAAGAAAAGGTAGCGTGGCTCAATTTCAATTGCGTCGTCGTAGATTGAGCCTGCAAAAAAGCCGAAAATGTGGTTGAAGAAGTAGACTTGCGGCGATGTATAAAATCGGTAGAGCGGCGCAATGAGCAGCAAAGCAAAATAAATGAGCACGAAGAGCGTTTTCTTTGCACGCAGGGGCAAACTTTCGATGACCAGCGCAACTGAAATTGCAAAGAGTGCTCCGAATCCTACGGCAAGCCCATAAAATCCAAGTCCTTCCAGATAAGCACAATTTTTAACGAAAAGTGTTGCCACCAGCATGACCAGCGGTGGGCATACCAGCGTGAGTAATGTTGTAATAAAGCGTGTGCGCATCTCATGCTCGCTGAGCCAGAAGAGCCCGAGCCCTAACGGCAGTGTTGCTGCCATTGCAAGTGAAAATTCATAGCCGAGGAAGTTGAACAGCGGAATGAATGCTAGCACAATGGAGAATGCAGTAGAGCCCCCAATCAAGACCAGTGCCTTGCGCGTTGAAACTATACTTAAGTTTTGCATATGTATATTCTTCTCAAAACGCCAGCAAAGGAGAGAACGATGAACATCAAAAAATTTCTTGCTCCCAAAAAAGTCAATCTCTCAAAAATTCGCCCAGACGATACGGGTAAAATCAGGACGCCTGACGAGATTCGCACCGATATGGAGCGCGACCTCAAAGCGCTTTATGATTTACACTATTTGATGTATGCAGATAACAAGCGTGCGCTACTCATTATTTTGCAAGGCATTGATGCAAGCGGAAAAGATGGCACAGCAAAACATCTTTTTGCCGGGTTTAATCCACAGGGCTGTCGGCTTTATTCATTCAAGAAACCATCCGAGGCGGAGTTGGAGCACGATTTTCTTTGGCGCACACATCGCGTAATGCCTGCGCGTGGCGGAATCACAATTTTTAATCGCTCTTACTACGAAGAAATTTCTACGGTCAAAGTTCATCCTGAATATCTTTTGCATCAAAACTTACCCGACGAAATTTTGCATGACCCTGAGATTTTCAGAAAGCGTGCTAAACAAATCAATGCCTTCGAGAAGATACTTTTTCAAAACGGGATGCACATTCTGAAATTTTTCTTGCATATCTCCAAAGATGAGCAGCGCATCAGGTTGCAGGAGCGCTTAAATGACCCTACCAAGCATTGGAAATTCAGCATGGCTGACCTTGAAGAGCGCAAACTTTGGGATAACTACATGCGTGCATTTGAAGAGATGCTAGAGCAAACCAACACGAAATACGCCCCTTGGTATGTGATTCCTGCCGACAAGAAATGGTATCGCAATTATCTTGTCGCACGCATCGTGGTTGAAACACTCTCTAAGCTGAACATGGCGTTCCCAAAAGCCAGTGTGCCAGATGGGCTGAACATCGTGTAGCGTTACACGCGGTTATTGACGGTTGAGCAGTTTCGCTTTTGCCACATTGTTCCATTTTTCGACCATTTTGTCATACTCAGCGGTGCGTTTGATAGCAAGTAAGCGGCGCGTTTCATCATTGAGAAAGCCGTAGAGCTCGAGTTTATCGTAGAGCACAAAGAGCCGCTCGACGTGTTTGCTATCTTGGTAGAGCGCAGGGAATTTGGTGAGCAATCGCTTTTGAGAGAGCAGTGCAGCATCGTAGCGGCTATTGTCTAAGAAATACTGAATTGCGTTTTCTCGCTCACCTAAGTATGGAATCGTGTTCAGGTTGGAACTGACCGTGTCGGGTGCATTTTCGCCGTAAGTAAGCCCGATGGGTAATTTGCGTTCACGTGTCTCTCGCACAGGCTTAGGCAGTTGTTCTGCTTCAATTTGTGTGAGTGCTGCTACCACCTCCACGCGCGATTTCGGCAGCATATCCTCAATGAAAAAGTATGCGGATTCCGGCACAGCATAGGCGTCTGTCGCCTTGAAGAGTGTTGCCTTAGCCCCGCTTTGCGTTAAAAGAAATGTTTTGGCGGGAATCTCTTCTTTTGCTGAAAGCGGTAGCCACTGCTGCTCATACGGATTGAGATAGAGTGCTACACCAGATTCGAGTTTGACCCACACTTTTGTTTGCGCATGAGCCAGTGTGCTAAGCAGTAACGCACCGATAAGAAGTTGAATCATTCGCATAGTGTTAGATGTTAAAAATCATAGATATGAACATTTCCTTTGACGACGCCCTGTTTTTCAATGACTTCACGGTAATACTGTTGAGCGCCGGCTTTAAGTGCAACTTCAAAGCCGCTTTGTAGCACTGTTGTCTCTATGGGCAGCCAGAGTGTTGTTTTGCCAAGTGCATTCTGACGCGAGATTGCCTCAAATTCAGTAAGCCCGAGTTGTCCGAGCCATGTTGCATCCAGTCCGGTATCCACTAACAAAAAAAGATGTCCAATAGCCCCCGGTTCTGCAGTTGGAATTACAAAACTTTGCGCAGTTTTAGGGCGCACATCAATAATTGCACATTGAATCCCTACGGACATCAAGCACGAGGCGAGATAAACTACTAAATCTTCGCAGTCACCAGAACGTTTTTCAAGTGTTTCGCGCGGTGATTGGACTTGATCGACAATCATTGAGGTTGTGGCATCGGGCACATAGCGCAAGTCCTTACCAAGTTCATTGATGAAATGTTTGAGTTGGTAAAACTTAGCAGGCTGCAAGGTGCTATCGCGCATGAGTGCGCGCAGGTATTTGGTTTTGGCGAAAAGTTGCACTTGTGGGTCGTTTGGCGCAATGAAAAATTTCAAGCTCCATGTGTCGCCATCCCATGCATTTTCGTTGAGCACAGTAACGGGGACGTTTGCCAGTGGCACTTTGCGGTTATCACTTTCAATAGAGATAGAGAGTTCAGCTAAGCGCGAAAGTTGGAATTGCTTGACATCACTGACATAGAGATAGACAGGCACATCGAGCAATTCGTCAGCATCGATTTGAATTGGCTCACTGCGGAAGCGCCCTGTATTGCCCAGTGTTGCCACCACTTGACACCACACGGGACGCTTGTCGGCATTATGCAGTGTGAGAATTGCTACGGGATTATGCGCATAGTATTCACGCTTAGATTGAAAAATGTTGCGATGCAGCAGTTTGATATCCGCCAGTTTTAGTACAGGGGGCGCTTCTGTACCAAATTTGAAGGTTGCACCTACTCGAAACGCTTGCTCTTGCAAGAGATTGTTTGCAGAGTTTGTCCAATTGAGTGTTGCGGCATTCAGCCATTTCTGAAATTCGCCGCGTGAGAATTGGTCGGTCGAATACCACACGCGCTCCACGCCTACGCTTGCGGCAAGATCGCTGGTCAGAGGAATGCCAATATCAAACTGCAAAGTCTGGAAGTTAAATTTTGAAATGCCACGCTGTGTGCGCAGTGAGATTTGAATTGGCTCAGCAATACTGGGCAGTGGATTGGGCAAACTATGCACATAGAATGCCCCAATGCTTCTTAAATGCGCAGAGAGTCCGAAGCGGAAATAAGGCTGAATAAACTCTACTTCGCCAAAAGGCAGAATGTCGCTGCGATAACTTAATGGCAATTCTGTTGAACCGAAGTTCAAAATCGGTGTCGGCATTATGCCAAGATGCAGATGCAAATTACCCAAAGCAGCATAGCTGCGCAGACCGGCAAGGAGCATTTGTCTTTCTGCGTTCATGGGCTCAATTTTTGCGCTGAATGAGCCGCCTTGCTGTTCTACTACTTGCACCTTGCTTGTCATTACTTTTTCTGTTAGCACCGCAAAAAATGCACTGACGCCAACTTGATCACCGCTTAGCCCCAGCGAGACCGATAGCGGAAAGTTAAAGCGATAAGCATCGTTGGGCAGATTGAGCGGGCGCGTCAATGAGACATTTTGCGGTAGACTCACGGTGATGGGCTCTGGCTCAAATTGAAACGACTGTTCGTAGTTATTGTTCAAAGTCGCTTGCGCACGCCATAGCCCTATTTGATACTGTAACATCACTTTCGAAGCTAAGTAACTTGATGCATCAAAACGGTTACGCAAAACTTCACTTTGGATGGAGACAGCAAATTTTGAGACAGATTGGTTTTGAAAATACTCCATCCAATCCACAGTTTGTGCAGAGACAGACGAACTCATCAGGAGGAGCAGCAGTAAGATAACGCACCGTTTCATTTTGAGGTGATGGTCAGTTGAGATTGTCTCGCTTTTTGAATCAAACTCGATAAGTCCATCTCAAAGATGCTTGGCAAATTTCGGAAACGCTGCGTACGAATCACCTCATCAGGTTCTTTTGCATCAATACCCAATTGAATTTTTTCCAATACTCCGTCAATATAAGTTTTTATGCGTTCGTGAAATTGTCCCTCGTCTCTGAGCGGCAGTGTACCGCGCAATTTCTCACAGACTTCATCGAGCAGTTCTGACTGATTGTAGAAGTGAATTACCCAGCCACGCAGATACTCTGTTACGGTCGCACGATGCAGCCCAAGTTCAGTTGCCACAGCTGAGATGGCACGATGTTTGAACTCATGCTGACGCAAGGCTTGCAGAATTTTCTCAGCCAGTGCATCGCTTTTGAGGCTATAGCGTGGTGCGCTTTCTTTGAGCTCAAAATCTTCGGGCAAAAGAAAATCGCGCCGATAGAGTGCAGCGTTTAGCACGGCACGCTCCGTTGCTGCTTTCAGTTCGCGCACATTGCCTCGCCACGCTTGCGCTTTTAGCCACTCGAGCAGGGCATCAGAAATCTTCACATTTGGATTGATGTGGTGCAAAAAATGTGTGAAGAGCACTTCAATGTCCATTGGTCGCTCACGCAGCGGCGGCACGGTCAGACTAAATCCGTTCAAGCGGTAAAAGAGATCCTCACGAAAGCGCTTTTCTGCAATCAACTTTTCCAGCGATTGATGCGTGGCTGCAATCACGCGCACAGAGACTCGAATGGTTTTTGTGCCGCCAACTCGCTCAAATGTGCCTTCTTGCAAGACACGCAAGAGTTTGACTTGAAAGGCAAGACTTGTTTCACCAATCTCATCGAGAAAGAGTGTGCCGCCATCTGCTTGTTCGAATCGTCCCGCCTTGGCTTTGGTTGCACCAGTAAATGCTCCTGCTTCATAACCAAAGAGTTCCGACTCGATGAGATTTTCATTAAGTGCGCCACAGTTAATTGCAATAAAGGCTTTTTCGCGCCGCGCCGATCGCCGATGAATAAACTGCGCTAATTTTTCTTTGCCGACACCGCTTTCACCTAAAATCAAAATTGGAATTTCTCGCTTAGCAACTTGCTCTGCTTTTGTCAAAATCGTTACCATTGGCGAGTTTGGTGCAAAGTAAATGTCCTCTGCGTCAGGCAAAACCTGCGGTAATTCAGGGGGCAAACGATGTGAGAGATGCTCATAAAATTCAAGTCTGTAGCGCAAGTCTTCGCTTTGGTGTATGCCTTCGCTTTTGCTCTCTTCGCTTTTGCTTTCAATTTTAGCCTGTTGAATCGGTGCTAATGTTTGTGGTTCTTTTTCAACCGAGTGCTCCAACATGGGTTTTACCAATGTATGTCTGCTGCGCGCAATTATCACGCCGATTATCATCATCACAGGCAGTGCATTTGCACCAAACCACAGTGGCGGTACATCCACTTTGGCAATAGTTAGCCCAACAAAGACAAGCACATTGAGCCCTATGGCGTAAAATGCTGGATCAAAGGTGTCTGTTTTGCGCAGGTAATACAGCACGGGCAAAAGTGCAAGCAAGAGCAGCGCGCCAAGTTGCCATGCTGGCAAAAGTCTTCGCACATCGCCTGAGGCGACTTTCATAGCCGCCCACACTTCAAGTTCTGCAGTTGTAAAGGCTTTACCGCTGCGTTCGCTCACAACCAGTGAGGAGACGCCTGCATAATCGAGGTAAATCACCGCATCACGTCCCTGACAGTTAACCTGACCTTGAATAGCTTCGCGCAGTGAATAGTCTGGAATGGGCTTGTTTTTCGGCAAATCAATTACCAGCGCACCAGAAACAGGCTCATCGTAAAAAAATGATGCAAGCGTTTTTGCCGTCGTCGATTTTGCCATCATCTTTTCGCTTTTGATGTCGAAAGCTTCTGAGAATGGCAAAAAGCACCGTGCTGCTGGGAATTGTCTATCGCTCAAGATTGTGATAGAATCTGCAGTAAGTTCGCGCGCAAGCAGATAGATATTCGGCAGTGTTTGCAGTGTGTAGAAAAAAAAGTCATCGGATTCGGGGTGGGCTACATCAGCATGTGGAAAAGCAAGGTCAAGAAAGATTCGTGATGCGCCACTTTCAGAGAGTTTTTGCAGGGCAATGGCATACCATTTACGGTCAAGCGGCCAACCGCCAAGCACCTTGCAATCCTCTTCATTGATGACAATCATCACAGGCAACTCTTTGGCTTGAGCTATCTGCGTGGCGGTGCTTCTCAATAACATAACCAGTAAGAAAAGCCATACAATACGCATCATGTCAGCAGAGCAAGTCTTCATCGTTGGAAAAAGTCGTCGTTATGTCCAAGTGGTTATCACATCACATGTCCAGAAACTGCACTACCACTCAAAACTCCGTTTATTTTGCAAACTGTATGAAAATAACAAATCCTTCCTATATGGACTCAAAAACCAATAAAAGTTACAGACACTCTTTGTAAGGGGCTGTGCTTTACGCAACAGGGTTTGGCGCCAGAAGCGAACATGCTTCCAGTTTTTTTAGTATTCTGGGCTTATTTCGGCGGGTTTAGCTGAAATCGCTTGCTTAGTTGCGCATGTACTCGAGGTAGAGTTTTTCCAAATCAGCATGTTGCATGTCGTCGGCGCTTAGTGTCGCAACCAGTTCGCCATGCTTCATGATGCCAAGGCGCAAGCCAACTTCCTTTGCACGAAAGAGGTCATGTGTTGCCATCAACACCGCAACGCCTTTTGCAGCAAGCGTTTTCAGGAGTTCTGAAAATTCAAACGAGGCTTTCGGGTCTAATCCGCTGGTAGGTTCATCCAGAAGCAGTGCTTTGGCATCTTTGGCAAGTGCAATTGCAATGCCAACTTTTTGGCGCATACCTTTAGAGTAAATACCCACGCGTTTGTCGTGTGCTGCCCTCTCCAAGCCGGCTTGGCTCAGAAAGTCTGACAGCTCTGCTGCAGAATACGTTTTGCCAGCCAGTGTCGCAAAGTATTCCAAGTTTTCTAATCCTGTGAGATTGGGGTAGAGCATCACTGTTTCGGGAATGTAGGCGAGCAGTTTTTTGTCTCGAGCGGTTTTTCTTTGACACTGATGCCTGCAATTTTCGCTTCGCCACTTGTGGGTTGAGTAAAACCAAGAAAGAGATTGATGGTCGTCGTTTTGCCTGCGCCGTTTTGTCCAAGTAGGCAAAAAATTTCACCCGGTTCTACTTTCAGGTTTAAGCCTTTGAGTGCTGGTGTGCCGTTGTAGGATTTTGTAAGATCAATTGCCTCGAGCATGTGGTTCGTACAACAGTTCGTGTTGCTGCTTTGCTTTGATAAAATCGTGGATATTGTAGGCATGTGCACCAGCGTGTCCAGCCATCAGTCCACATGAACAACGCAGTTGCGCTGGCTTGCCAAAACTACCACCTTGCATTGTAGCGCACCCAGCCAGCAGCGCTGCGCCTAAGACTATCAGCGTGAATTGTTTCGTTAAGCTATTGTGTTTCCGCATCGCTATTCTCCGTTTGAAATTGCCATTCAGGAAATGGGTCAAAATACTGCTCCCAAGCCTCTTCTCCTACAGCCATTTCTTCGGGCGTAAGCAGTGCTTCTTCGAGCCGAGAAATGAGCTGAGCTTTGTCCATATCAATCCCAATGAAGACCAGTTCCTGACGCCGATCGCCATACTTGCCTTCAAAGAGCGATTTAATTTCAGCTTTCATCTCAGGTCCTACGCCCCAGAGCGCTTCAGGCACACTTGCCCACCATGCACCAGCGGGCGAGAAGTTGATGGAACCACCAGCTTGCGCCCATTCGCCTACGACTTTCATGCGTGTGGCTAACCAGAAAAAGCCTTTGGAGCGCAGCACACCTTTCCAGAACGAATTATCATTGACTAAGTTCCACAGACGCGTAGGATGAAAGGGTTTGCGCGCACGAAAAACAAAACTGGATATACCATATTCTTCAGTTTCGGGCGTGTGCTCGCCACGCAGTTCTTTGAGCCACTTTGGTGATTTTGCAGCTTCCTCAAAGTCAAACTTTCTTGTGTTCAAGACTTTCTCGAGTGGCACTTTTCCGAAACTTGCTTCCACGATTTCTGCACGCGGATTTAGCCCCTGCAAAATGGCTTTTAGCCTTTCTTTCTGCGCTACTGAAACCAGATCGAGTTTGTTGAGCACAATTACATCGCAAAATTCCACTTGCTCGATGAGTAAATCTGCCACAGTGCGGTTATCTTCTTCGCCAACAGCTTGTCCACGATCTTTGAGAAAATCGGCTTTTTCGTACTCACGCAGAAAATTTGCAGCATCGACAACGGTAACCATCGTATCCAAACGTGCAAGGTCGGAGAGACTTTTACCTTCGGCATCTTCAAAAGTAAAGGTTTCGGCAACAGGCAATGGTTCAGAAATGCCGGTCGACTCAATGACAAGGTAATCGAACCGACCTTCACGCGCCAGCTTACTGACTTCCACGAGCAAATCTTCGCGCAGCGTGCAACAGATACAGCCATTTTGCATTTCGACGAGTTTTTCTTCCGTGCGTGAAAGTTTGGCATCGCCCTGCTTGAGCAGCGCTGCATCAATGTTGATTTCACTCATATCATTGACGATTACTGCGACTCTCTTGCCTTCGCGATTCGTGAGAATGTGGTTGAGCAGCGTTGTTTTGCCTGCACCTAAAAAGCCAGAGAGTACGGTAACAGGTAAGCGTTTGCGATGTGGTTTTGCTTGCATCATTTTAGTAAAGGTTTGCTTGCACAGACAGTAACATATTGCCTTTTCTAAAAATTGCAAATCGTTTGCATCTTAAAAAATAGCAAAAATTGTGCATGCTATACGGCAGTGAATGTTTGGCTTTAAGCATTCGAGAAACGCTCCACCGTGAAGACACCATCAATTCGCTTGATTTTTTCGACTAAGCGGCTCAGATGGGCAATATCTTTGACATAGACCACGACGGTGCCTTCAAATATGCCGTCTTTAGCGTTGAGTGCAATGCTGCGGATATTGGTATCGGTTTTGAGGATAGCTTGCGTGATAGCGTTCGTTATTCCGATTTTGTCTTCGCCAAAGATGCGCAGTCCTGCCAGAAATTCGTTGGTTGAACTGGCACGCCAGTTTACAGAGACAAGTTTGCCGCTTTTGACGATATGCTCATTGTTGATGTTGCGGCAATTGCGCCGATGAATTTTGACGACCCCACCAGCTGTAACAATTCCAATGATTTCATCTCCGGGCACGGGATTGCAACATTTTGCATATGCGTAAGCAATGCCGTTCATGCCTTCAATAATTACGGCATCGCGCGACTTATCGGTGAGCGGGGCTCGTGTTTGGCGTGCATCTTTGAGAAAGTCTGTGTATTGAATGATAGGCTTTTCAGTTTTTTGCTCTGGCTGTGCCAGTTCATTCAGGGCTTTTTCAGCATTGATTTCTTTTGCACCTATTGCTCTAAAGAAGTCTGCAACGGTTGCTAGCCCATGATGCTTTGCGAGTCGAGCCAAATCACTTTCACTGAATACTCGTTTTGTTTTCTCTACAAGTTTTGACCATAGTGTGCGTCCTTCTTCAATTTGCGCACGCCGCTCTTCATTGAGAAACTGACGGATTTTGAGTTTTGCTTTGTGTGTAACAACGAATTTTTCCCAGTCTGCTTTCGGCGTTTGATTCTTAGAGGTGATGATTTCGACTTGGTCACCAGATTTTAATTTGGTGTGCAGCGCCACGATTTTACCGTTGACTTTTGCCCCAATGCAGTGCATACCAATTTCCGTATGAATCTCAAATGCAAAGTCGACAGGGGTAGCGTTGCGTGGCAAGACTTTCATATCGCCTTTTGGGGTAAAGACATAAATCTCATCTTGGTAGAGATTCATTCGGAAGCCTTCCATGAAGGCTGCAGCGGAGTCTGCATTTTCAATCAATTCGCGTGCCCAGCGAATTAGTGAATCAATGGCTTCATCTTTAGTGCTGACTTTTTCTTTGTAGCGCCAATGTGCGGCTACACCGTTTTCAGCAAATTCGTGCATTTTGCGTGTGCGAATTTGCACCTCAACCATTCTGCCTTTTGGACCGATAATCGTGGTATGCAATGATTGATAGCCGTTATGCTTTGGCACTGAGATGTAGTCTTTGAAGCGCTCTGGCACCGGCTGGAAAATCTGTGTGATGTAACCATAGACACTGAAACACTCTGACGCATCGTCGGAATTGAGTATGATACGTATGCCATAGAGATCGTATATCTCTTCGAGCGATTTGCCCTGACTGCGCATCTTATTGTAAATGGAGAAGAGATGCTTAGGGCGACCGCTGATTTCGAAGTCGAATCCACGTTTGCGCAGTTCTTTTTCAATTGGCTGCATGACCGTGTCAAGGTAAGCCATGCGGTCAGCACGCGTGAGATTGAGTCCCTCGACCAGATCGTCATAGGCTTCTCGATCAAGGTATTTGAAGGCAAGATTTTCGAGCTCAATTTTGATTTTGCCTAGTCCGAAGCGGTGCGCAAATGGCGCATAGATGTCGCGCGTCTCTGTAGCGATTTTGACTTGTCGGTGCGGCGGCAAGGCATCCAGCGTGCGCATGTTGTGCAGGCGGTCGCAGAACTTGATGAGAATGACACGAATGTCGTGAATCATTGAAAGCAGCATTTTACGAAAACTCTCTGCTTCCTTGATTTCACGGTTTGCAAAGATGTCCGAGATTTTCGTTAGCCCTTCGACAATTGTAGCCACTTCGTCACCAAACTCATCTCGAATGTCATCAATTGTGTATTCAGTATCTTCGACCACATCGTGCAAGAGCGCAGCCGCCACAGAGACATCATCGAGGGGAATTTCTTCGAGCATAATTTTGGCAACCTCAACGGGGTGATAAAAATATGGCTCACCCGATGCACGCTTTTCCGCACTATGCGCCCGATAGCAAAGAAAAAATGCCTTGCGAATCAGCGTTTCATCATATCGATGCAACTTGGTCTTGCATAGCTGCAAAATTTCATTGAGCTTAAGGTAGTGCTCTTCCTCAATTTGAACGATCATTGCCATACTCTCAACGAAGTTAAGTTTACTTCACCCGAAGCACGCTCTTAATAATTTAACGAATCGTTTGACTTGTATTTTTTTTTTTGGAGCGTAACTTGTAATAAATGCAATTCGAGCGTGAAAACCAATTCTGCAAGCTCATTGGACCTCTCTCGAAGTGCAGACCTCTCACACTTGGCTCACTTACCAATACAAAAGCGAGAAAAAATGTTGTTCAAGATGTCGTCCGTTGAAACCTTGCCTGTTATTGTGCCAATGTGCTCCAATG
This sequence comes from Candidatus Thermochlorobacter sp., assembly GCA_046291735.1. Lineage (GTDB taxonomy): Bacteria > Bacteroidota > Chlorobiia > Chlorobiales > Thermochlorobacteraceae > Thermochlorobacter. The sequence goes on from JBKBSK010000004.1 coordinate 141,664, forward strand.
CATCGCGCAAATCGAATGCAATTAGTTCAGTTGGGGCTTGGTGTTGAAGTTGCACTTCCGCTTGCTCCAAACTTTGTAGCGCTTTGCAAATCGCCTCGTAATGGCGCAAGTTCGTTAGCATAATGCTGCCTTCTGCGCGCGTTTCTGCACCAAGCGCACAGGATTTCATCTTCTGCTTCAACTCTGCTATGCCTTGTCTTGTCTGCGCCGAAATTTTTAGCGTGTCTATGTTCTCTATGTTTAAGTTTGCCGCATTGCCTTTGTCGATCTTATTCAGCACAAGTATGATCTTTGCATCAGGATTTTTTTCCCTCAGCATCTCTATCGCCTTGACTTCATCGTCATTGATAGGTATTGAAGCATCGATGAGATAGAGCATCACATCTGCTTCCTTGATTTTTTCGTAGCTGCGTCGGATACCTTCGCTTTCGATTTGGTTAGACGTTGAGCGTAAGCCAGCAGTATCAATGAGTTTGAAGAGTACGCCATCGATGACAAAACTTTCCTCGATGTAATCACGTGTTGTGCCTGCTACATCGCTCACAATTGCTCGCTCTTTGCCTAACAGCGCGTTGAGCAATGTAGATTTGCCTGCATTTGGCTTTCCTACGATGGCAGTACGCACGCCTTCTTGCACCAATTTTCCAAACTTGAATGAATAGGCAAGCTCAATCAAACTTGCTTTCAACTCTCGTATTTTGGCTTGAAGCTCTGTGCGACTTTGAAACTCCACATCCTCCTCACTGAAGTCTAATTCCAGTTCGAGCATGGCGCATGCATTGAGCAGGTCTTCACGCAGGGCAGAGAGCTTTTTGGAGAGATCTCCTTTGAGATGTGAGAGCGCAGAGCGATAGGCGGCAACGGTCTTGGCGTGAATCATCTCGCCAATAGCTTCAGCTTGCACAAGGTCAATGCGTCCGTTGAGAAAGGCACGACGCGTAAATTCGCCTGCTTCTGCTAAGCGACATCCTGCATGAAGCAACGTTTCCAGCACCGTTTGCGTAACAATCACGCCGCCGTGGCAATTGAACTCGACCGAATCTTCCATTGTGAAACTGCGCGGCGACTTATAGACAATCGCCATCACTTCATCGACAAGCTCGCCTTGCTCATCTACGATGTATCCATAGTGCGCCGTGTGCGATGGCGCTTTCAGAAATGAAAATGTACTATCACCGGCTTTGCGAAAGACCTTATCTGCAATGCGCAAGACGCCCTCTCCACTCATGCGCACAATTGCAATTGCACTTTCGCCGACGGCTGTTGCAATTGCGGCAATCGGTTCTTGCTGCACAATGTGGGTTTGATTTGCTGACATGTTGCTCTAAGCGGTTAAACCTTAAAGATAACAAAAAGAGCCGCTTGTACTGGCGGCTCTCTGCGGATTTTTCTGCGTTAGGTTGAGCTTATTTAATCAGCATCATTTTTCTGGTTTCCGCAAAATTGCCGGCTTGCAGACGATAAAGGTAAATTCCAGTTGTCAGGTTCTGTGCATTAAATGCGACGCGATAGCGCCCCGCTGCTTGCCGAGCACTTACCAGTGTAGCGACTTCACGACCGAGCAGGTCATAGACTTTAAGCACTACTTCACTTGCGGTTGGCAGGTCATAGACGATGGTTGTACTTGGGTTAAAAGGATTGGGATAATTTTGCCAGAGTGCAAACTGACGTGGCACTTCGACCGAGAGATCGCGTTCAATGCGTAGCACGCCAAATGTTGATGTTGTGTCGGCAATCAATGTGCCAGAAGTTGCCACCAAGCGGAAATTGCCTGCGGCACTGATACGCAAGCTATCAAAGGTCGCTCGACCTTGCACTGCGGGGCGTGTTGTATTGCCTACAAGTGAGCCTGTGCCAATCAGCGTAATTGTCACGCTGCCAGTGAAGGTGGTGTCGCGCACTGTATCGGCATGCACGGCATCGACAAAGAAGGTTGGAATTACAACATTTTGGCGTGCTGAAGTTGGAGCATTTACAAAGCGCAAGCGTGTAGCAGGTGAAGTAATGGTAATTACGGGTGAATTTGCTGTTGGCAATCCCGTCGCTGAAGCCGTCAGCGTAATTTGACCAGCAGCATTGACACGCACGCTGTCAAAGAGGGCTTCGCCTCGCACAGCTGCTTTACTTAGCACACCTGAGAGTGTCTGCAGCTCCACTTCATGCGGCAGTGCGGCATTGGGACGCCGTCCAATTGTGATAACGCCTGTGAAACTTGTATCCACGGTGTTGTCGGGTCGACGTGCTTGTACGCGGAATGCGGTTAGAAATTGCCCGACTCTGCCTGTTGCTGGCACATTGACAAATGCCAATTGAGAGGCACGCGCCAAGATGGTAATTGTGTTGCTAGTTGCACTGGTTAGTCCAGTTGCTACCGCACGCAAAGTGTAACTTCCAGCTTGACTTAGTGTGATGTTATCAAATGTTGCCACGCCGTTCACTGCAGGCTTTGTGAGTGTGCCACCGAGGGTGCCCGGACCGCTTGCACGCTCCAGTGTGATATTGCCAGTGAAGTTTGTTGCAAGGCTATTGTCTGCGCGTCGTGCTTGTACGACAATTGGGGCAAGCGGCAGTGTGGCTATGCCTGTTGCAGGAACGCTTGCAAAAGCCAATCGTGTCGCTGGCGGCGGTGCTGGCGTTACACTTGCCCAAGTTTGACCTACGCGAATTTCATCGATTTCAATGTTGCCTGTGTTCGTACCTTGACGAATAGCGATGCTTGCAGCTTGGGTGATTGTGGTGGTTCCAGCATTGTTTGTGATGGCACCACTGGGCTCACTGCCTCCAAAGTTCGTTGTCGGGTTAATCCACAGACTGGCTACACCAGAAGCAAAATCATACTTGACCACGATGAAGTGTGTTCGTCCAATCGCCAAGTTTGTAGAGCTAAAGGTTGGATTGGTTGTTGTGGTTGCCCCGCGATTGGCTATGCCCAGTTGCACGGTGCCACTTGCTGCGCCGCGACGAATGCTCAGGCGTGCGAAAAATGAGCCGACGCTTGTACCGCTTGCTGTACCTAAGTGCAAAAAGAAATCTCCGCTTGCGTTGGTATTTGCAGCTAAGCCGATGCTATCGATGACTTTGATGAGTGCAGAGTAATAAATTGCACCGGATGTTACTGGCACAAAGCCACGATGGATATCTTCGTCGTTACCACGCACAACCTGCACTCGATTGCCTTGTGGCAACGCAAGTTGGGGATAGGACAGACTATTGCCAGCATCACTGGCTGTGGTGAGAAATGAAATTTGCCCTGATGTGCCGCTGTGTGTTGTCCAGTTAGGGCTTGCATTTAGTGCGCCGGTGCCCACAAATGGTTCATAGATTGGTGAAAAGGCTTGTTGTACTGTAAATGGCGCACTTGTCCCCGGTGCAAGGTTATCGCCTGAGGTGCGTGTTGCAGTAAGGGTTACATTCGCTGCTGCCGGGCTTAGTGTTACGCCTGAAATCGTGATGGTGTTCTGTCCTGCGGGAATTGTGCCCGTTGTTGTGCCTCCGATTGTGCTTCCTGTTGCCGAGAGCACAATACCCGTTGCTGCCAGCACATTTGTCGGCTGGTTTGAGGCGTTTTGGGCTTGCACTGTTACACTGAACGCTTGTCCTGCTACTGGTGAAGCAGGCGTGATGGCGGTGATGGCAAGTTTTGTCGGACCTAACGGCGCAATGTTAATTGTACTACTTGTTGCAGGCGTGAGCGAACCGCTTGAAGCTGTAAGCGTGTAAGTACCTGCGGCATCGAAACGAATATCATTGAAGGTAGCGACGCCATTTACAGCTGCGCGCACAAGTGTGCCTAATACATTGCCCGGACCGCTGGCTTTGGATAGCGTGATATTGCCTGAAAAACTTGTTACCACTTGATTATTTGCTGCTCTTGCTTCAACTGTGAAGGCTGGAAGATTGGTATTGACCGTGCCTGAGGCTGGGACATTTACAAAGGCTAATTGTGTGGCAGCTGCACTTTGTGAAAGTCCTTGCACAATTACATCGTCAATGCGGTAATTTCCTGTGCCTGCAATTTGCGTGTAGGTCCAGCGCAAGTGCAGCTTTGGTTGATTAGCTGTCGCTGCCGGCAATTGAATTGCTACGCCCGCATTGACCAATTGCCAAGTACTGTTATTTGCCACTTGCGTGTAATTGACACTATTCCACTGCACGCTATCGATGCTCCATTCAAATGTTACATCGTTAGTAAAAGTAGCTGTACGGCGTGCTCCCCAGATGACACCAATATCAGAGAATCCGACGGTTGAAATAGCTGGAGAAATCAAACTGATTGTGTTCGCTGCACTGCTGTTGCTGATGACCAGATTGTTATTGCCAGAGGCAGCGGTTGTGGGACTTGCACCTGTGTAGGTGTAAGAACTTGAGGGCGAACTTGTTGAAGTTTGCCATTGTGTCGTCAGTGTCGATACCCAACCTGTTGGCAAGTCCGGTGGTGAAGGCGTATCGAAGTTTTCATAAAAGATTCGGGTTTGAGCAAGGAGTGCTGCACTTTGTAGCAGCATCGCAACGATAAGTCCACAAGTGAGGCGTGTCAGCATCGTATTAAAGTTTAAGTCGACAAAGTTTCTCCGCTTTGAGGCAGGGACTTTCAATCAAAGTCCTATAAGCAAAACCGTGACATTGTTTTAGCCGTTTTTTGGCAAAAGTTCTCTTCTGCTATACTTAGTAGGGGGATTTGGGTCGTTCTGCAAAGAAGCTCGTCTTTGGGCAGAGAGAGATTCTTGCATGATAGAAAAGCCGTTGCTATTGATTACACCATGCAATCAATGCCATCAATACAATTTGCGGGCGTGCAGCCCTGTGTGAAAAGTGCCCTGCTACTGTTCCATGCCCTGCCCTGCAAGAGCAAATTTCTCATGATTTGCGCTGCTACCGATGCTGCCACAACTTATGCCGTTCCAGCGCACAATGCGGCTTGCACTCACACTGCCTGCCTGTGTAAAAAAGCCACCTATGTAAAACCCACCGTTATAGACTGCAAAAGCAGAGACAATGTTATCGACCCCGTTGTCAGCGCCGGTGCCGACACTGCTCCAATTCGTCCCGTTCCAGCGCGCAATGCGGTTCGCACTCACACTACCTGCCTCCGTGAATGACCCTCCCACATAGAGCTCATCATCATAGACTGCAAGAACTCGGACGAATGGGTCACCTCCACCACTGACTCCGTTATCTGAGCCGGTGCCGACACTGTTCCAACTCGTACCATCCCAGCGTGCAATGCGGTTTGCACTGTTTCCACCAGCCTTTCTGAAATCTCCTCCTACATAAAGCTCGCCTTTATAGACCGCAAGCGCATCGACAGAGCCATTTACTCCGTTACTTTTCTGTATGCCGACGCTGCTCCAATTCGTCCCGTTCCAGCGTGCAATGTTGTTGGTACTCGTGCCGCCCGCCTCCGTGAATGACCCTCCCACATAAAGCTCACCATTGTAGACGGCAAAGACAAAAACCTCATTATTGACACCGCTACCGACACTGCTCCAATTTGTCCCGTTCCAGCGCGCAATGTTGTTGGCACTCGTACCACCCGCCTCCGTGAATGACCCTCCCACATACAGCTCACCGTTATAGACCATGAGCGCATTGACAGAGCCATTTACTCCGTTACTTTTCTGTACCCCGACGCTGCTCCAATTCGTCCCGTTCCAGCGCGCAATGTTGTTGGCACTCGTACCGCCCGCCTCCGTGAATGACCCTCCCACATACAGCTCACCGTTATAGACCGCAAGCGCATTGACAGAGCCATTTACTCCGTTACTTTTCTGTACCCCGACGCTGCTCCAATTCGTCCCGTTCCAGCGTGCAATGTTGTTGGCACTCGTACCACCCGCCTCCGTGAATGACCCTCCCACATACAGCTCACCATTGTAGACGGCAAGGGATAGGACAGATGGGAAATCTATTCCACCAACTCCAGTGCCGACGCTATTCCAAGTGCTTTTGGTCATGTTGTGCATTTGCGTGTTACCTTTTGGCACCACATATGGCGTACCGCTTGCGTCCATTCGCAGTTCGTAGCCATTAAGGCTATAGCTGCCGTTGCGCTCTAAACGCAGCGTGCCATCTCGGCTCAAAATCTCGCGCACGGAAGGTTGTCTAGAAACTTGGGCTAGAACTATGTTTGCTATCATGAAAAGTGCCGCAAAAAGAAGTGCTCGCTTCATAATTACTTCTCATTGTTTAATTGGCAAGACTTATCATCCGCTGCTCTACATGTCATGTACTTGCACGAGAAGCAACAGTGTAATGTGGATGGTGAGAAGTTAAACAGCGTAAGGGAAAATTAAAATGTGAGGAAGTGCAATGAAGAAATGCTGAGCTTGTTTGCACTCTCATTCAAGTAAAGCAAGGCTCACTAAAACAAAAGAGGCGAGATATCTCTCGCCCCCTAACTTACTCAGACTCCATACCCGTTCTTACTTTACGAGCATCATCTTTTTCGTCTGCTGAAAACCGGGTGCACGCAAAGTGTAAAAATAGACCCCACTACCTAAATTCTGAGCCGTAAAACGATAGAAGTTTTCGCCTACTCTGGCTTGCATTTGTTCTTGCATCACCACTCTGCCTAAAACATCTGTAATCACCAGCGTCGCCACACCTGCCTGCTTCATCGTGAAGCGAATCATTGTGCTGGGGTTGAACGGGTTCGGATAATTTTGGTCCAGTGCATACTCATACACTCGTGTTTGCACTGGCTCACGCACCTCTATCGTTACCGTCTGCGCATAGTCATGCATGGCGCCATCTACATCCACAGAACGCAAGCGATAAGTGTAGCTCTTGCCTGCTTCTACTGTAGCATCAAGGAAAGCATAGTTTGTCGCGCTGCTGGTCGTGCCTTTACCTCGCAGTTCGGGTGAGAATTGATAGCTGGCAATGGTTACAAACTCGCCATCATTTTCGCTGCGGCGCACTTCAAAGCCTGCGTTGTTGAGCTCCGATGCGGTTTGCCAAGAAAGACGCACACCGCTCGATGTTGCTGTGCCTGCAAATGCGACGAGCTCAACAGGTAAGGGGTTATCGCTTTCGCTTGAGAGTGAGAACTCTGAGAAGCCACTGAATCCTTCAGCCGTAATGAGTGAAGCAGTTGAGCTTGAATTTGCTTGAATTACGGTTGCGCCTACCCAAGTGCCGCTGCCGGTTGTACGGCGAATAATGCGCACCGTCGTTGGGTTGTTGATACCCGATATGCCAGCGGTGTTCAGCGAAAGGTTGTAGGTGCCTGTGGGGTTGCCGGTCTGATTGATAGTCCAGAAGCCCTCACGCCAGATATTGGTGAGCCCCAAAGAACTCAAGCCTGTGGTGCCGGGGTCGCTGCTGTTGAAGAACGCTGTGAGCACAGGATTTGTACCGCCCGGTGCTGTGGTGAAAGTTACGGTTGCGCTGCGGTTGTCTGTACTTGTACCGATTGGGAAGAGATATGATGGCGTGCCTGTGCTCTGAATTGCACGCACAACTGTACCATTGAAGGTGTGTCCTGTCCCAGTTACCGCTCCGGGCGCAGAGTTATTGACGCGCAGTGTTTTTCCATTAAGGTTGATGACATCATTGAGCGTTAGCGTGCCTGTGTTTGTGATGCTAACATTAGATGCTGCGGTTACGGAAGTTGCAATCGGTAGTGTTTGGTAATTACCTGCGATTTGTCCCGTATTGAAGTTGAAGCGTGCCATCACTGGCAAGTGGTCTGATGTGGTTGCAAGGTAGTTTGGAATGTCTTCGTTGGCATAGACCACACGCGTGCCTCCGGGAATGTATTGGGAGAATAGTTCATCTGAAATCATGATGTGGTCAATCATGTTATCAAACGATGGGAATGAGCGCAGTCCGGCATTGCTCAGCACATCGCTAATCACACGGAAATTGCTTAGGTCATTGACATAAGCGATATAGCTACTTTCTGTGAATCCCGGTGGCCGCCCATATGGATTATTTGCAACGGTCTCGTCCACATCATCGTTGTAGTCGCCCAGCATCACAATATCGGCATCAGGAAATTGTGCCAGCAGCGAATCTCTCAAGACCTCGACATCATAGCGGCGCATATTGTAGCGTTGGTCAGCTGCACTTTCTGTTCCATTTGCTCTGGCATGAATGCTGATGAAGTGCATTCGCTTGGTGATGCTACCAATTGTTACATTTGCGACCATGAGGTAGGGGAATCGTCCGCTTGACCAGTAGCGCGTTGGATCGCCGCCGGGGTAGCTGGGTAGCGAATAACCCGGCTGTGCATAAGGTGGTGGCGCACTGGTCGTACTTACTCCTTCTGTGAGCAATGCGCGGAAGGAAATTGGATTGACCACTGCGGTACGCCAGATGAAACCCACGCGCTGACCATCGACTGCATCATACGATTGTGAGGTGAAAGGTGACAGGCTACCAGCAAAAGTGCCCGGTGCTGTTGCTGCATTGAGTGCGGCAATCAAATTGTTGAATGCCCCAACATTTGCCACTTCATTAAGCCCAATTACATCGGCTTGGCTGTTGAGAATCACATCGCGCACATTTTGCAGTTGTAAGGCTTCATCACTTGGTCCTTGAGTTGTGCTACCAAACCACTCAATGTTCCAAGTCATCACATCCAGCGTGCTTGACGTTGGTAAGGAAGAGCCCGATAGATATCCAACCTGTGTATTGATACTACTGCCACTGACAAATGAGATGCGTCCTGAAAAGGCATTTGCTGCTGTTGGACTAAAGCGCACATAGAGCGTATTGAATGCAGCTGCTTCTGTGGGCGTGTAGGTTAGCGTGCTCGAGTAAGTGATTCCGTCTTTTGAAATCTGAAACTGTGGCGGAGCTGTAACGGTAAGGTTTGTCGTGATATCGGTTGCTGAAAAAAGAAGCGTCTTCGGTGCAGAGTTTGCGCTTACATTTACAAAGCCGAAGTGTAAGTTTGTCATGCCCGTTACCGTTGTCCCAAATGCTGGTGGCGGTGGCGAGGACTGGTTGGTCAGTGCAAAATCATCAATAGTCCACTCTGCTGCACCTGCGGTCGTAGAAGAAATATATCGGAACGCTATACGGGTCTGCGTGCTCTTGTAGGGCGCTAGGTTAATCCCAGTGGTTTGTTGCCAGAACCCTGTACCTGTTGGAAACTTGCCGTTGAGTCGTGTCCAAGTGGTTGTGGTTGGGTTGCCCGTGTAATTTGTGGTGACATAGAGTTCCAGTTGCGGCAAGGCACCATTGAAGAATGCGCGCGAGAAAAATGACAAAATTGGAAAGTTATAGGGCGTAAGATCAAAGGCGGGCGAAATGAGCCAGTCTTCATTGTTTTGTGGACCGCTGGAAAATCCATTCATTCGCACTGCGCCCGGCGCGCTATTGACGCGGTTCGAAGGCTCCGGCGGCGAGGTGATAAGCGTCCAGACTTGTGCACCTACTACGCTTACAGCCGTCCATCCTGCTGGGAGCCCCGGACCATCAAACGGTTCCACAATGTTGAGTGGATCAGTTGTGGTAAAACTCCATGTGCCGCTGCCTGTGATGCCTGCAAAATTATTGCCTGCTAAATCCTTAATTGCACCTGCTGCAATTTCTACATAGTAGCCAGTCGTTCCAGCAAAGGTGCCGCTCGGATCAATTGTAAGCACAGCACCTGAGACGCTCGCACGGCTATCGGTAACATCAAATTGCTCGAAAATGCTGTTGTCGCTGGTGCGGCGAATCGTGATGTTGCCTGTGCCTTTTTGAATAGGCTCATCAAATGTGGCAACAAGGTTAGCGTTCAAACCAACATTTGTGGCATTATTTGCTGGATTCAGTGATGCAATGGTAGGTGGCGTCGTATCAGCACCCCACGACAGTTGCACATCATCAATCCCCGTTGAAGGGCGATTACCGCTTCCTGTTGTGTTGGAGAGTGTTACAATTCGAATCCAGACTGGACCTGATTGGTTGTCGAGTGCAGTGCCGAAGCTAACGGTTACTGTTGTGTTTGTAAAACTTGAACCGCCTGTTGTTAGTGTGGCTGGTGTTGTGGTCGCTGGGGTGAAGGTTGTTGGTGTTGCACCAAAGCCGTAGTCGACAGTCCATGTTGCTGTGCGTGGCGATGAGATGTCTAAGGACTGCAACTTAAAGGAGAGCGTAAAATTGCTCTTACCTGTTGTGTTTGCGATTTGCAACACAAAGGCTGCGCCTATGTCGCCAAATGCTGCGGTTTGCCGCACGCCCAGTGCGCGGTCAGTAGCGCTGGCTTGTGCAGCAGCTGTGGCAGATGAACTCAAAGCGTCTGCCGAAGCATAGTTATTGAATCGTCCAGTGGTATTGTTCCACGCCGTTGCTGTTGTGGTCAGAGTTTGAGCAGTACCTAATGCCGTTGCGGAAGCCCCTGTGCGCACGGTCCAGCCAACGGGCAATCCGCTGCTAATGCCATCAAAGGTTTCGGTATAAGGTGAGGAACTTGGCAAGTTTAGCTGTGCTTGTGCCGATGTAGCAGCGATGCTAAGCAGCACTATGCACATCCAGAGTATGTTTTTTTTCATGAGTTTACAGCGCAGTTTAGTGTGAACCTGAGATTAGAGTAGTGCTGCAAAGGTAGGAGATTTTGTTAGCTGCTTGAAATTAAGTTTTCGTAAAGTCTCTTTTGTCGATGCTTCCTACTCTGTAGTTGCTTGTACCTTGCCCAACCGTTATCCAGACTGTCTCCGGCTGCTTCTTCCGCTCTCTCACTTGCCTGTGCGGTTACCATTTGGTTACTCTGCTGTTGCACCTTGCCAGCATAGCAAGCACCTGAAATCAGCTTGCTTAAACCTTGTATCAATCAAATAGGAATATGCATACACACCTTTTCATCGCTCTTTCTGCTGTGATTGTTCTTTCTGAGATGCCACTTTATGCACAAACGGAGGTACCAGTGGAAATTGTCTCATACAGCCTGCGCGAATCCGTTGGTGGCTCAGTCGTTGTGGTTGGCGAAGTGCGCAACACGTATCCCAATCCGCTTTGCTTTGTGCAAATAGATATTGAATACTTAGATGAGAAAGGCAATGCGCTTGGCGTTGACCGTTTTACCGCAAAAGATGCGGGGACCATGGCTATTGACCAAGTGATGGCGTCACGTGGCGTTATTCCGCCCGGAGAGACTTCGCCCTTTGAGCGCGTGCGCGACATGAGCAAAGTCAAAGGGAAAGTCCGTTCATGCAAGCTAACAGCGAAAGGCTTGCGATTGAAGGAATCCAACGCTATGGCCACGATTACGAATGTGAACACATCAAGTGAAGGTAGCGGGTTCCGTATCACGGGCACGTTCAGCGCTACGGGCAAAGCACCTTGTAAAAATCCTGTTGCTGTTGCAGCTGGCTACGACCAAAATGGAAAGATTCAGGTCGTCTCCACCTTCTCACTGACGAACGATGGCACCTTTCGTGGTACCCCTCTGCGTCAAGTCGATGCAGGCAAAAGCCAAGCGTTCAACTTCTTGCTCAGCAATGAAACTGGCACCGTGACCAGCGTGAAGGTCTTCCCGTCTTTCGAGTGCGATTAAGCACAGCGACCGGCGTTTGTGCCTCGCATTTTCCTGTACAAGCGTGGTTTATTTGTGTCTCCTTACTATGCAAGCTGCTTGCGTCAATTGATTGGGGCAAGCAGTTTTGCTTTTGTGTCAGGTGTTTTCAGTGAGCAGGTTCAGTGGTTTCTTGCAGGGTTTTGATGCAGGCAGCAGCAAGTGCCTCTGCTTCAGCTTTGGTTCTGGCTTCTGCATAGATGCGCACAATTGGCTCTGTATTGGATTGACGCAGATGCACCCAAGCCTCATCAAACTCTAACTTCACGCCATCTTCGGTGAGCACTTTTGCGTTGGGGTATGCGGCTCTGAGTTTGGGCAAAGCATCATGCACTGTAGCCTGTCCCCACCTAAGTTTTCGCTTCACCATCTCATACTGTGGAAAGGTGCGCTTAAAATCGGAGAGTTTTTTCTCAGGATTGCGCCCTTGATAATCTGCGAAGGCTTGCAAAAAAAGTGCGATACCCACTAGGGCATCTCTGCCGTAATGCAAATCAGGCAAAATCACGCCGCCATTGCCCTCCCCGCCGATACTTGCCTTGACGCGCTTCATCGTTTCAATGACATTGGCTTCACCGACCTTCGCACTATAGCACGTCACACCATGCTGCTGTGCGATATCACGCAGGGCGAAACTGCTTGAGAGATTATTTACCACACTGCCTTTCTTGTGCTTTAAGTAAAAATCCGCGCAAGCCACCAGCGTATATTCTTCACCAAAGAGCGAGCCATCTTCGCAAATGAAGCAGACACGGTCGACATCGGGGTCGACCACGATGCCAATATCCGCGCCGTAGTATGCTGTCAAGCCTTGTGTTTCTACTAAGTTTTCTTCAATCGGCTCAGGTGGTCTGGGGAAGATGCCGCTGCCATTACAAGCAATTCGGATGACCTCTGCGGCGCCTAACGCCTCGCATAGCTTTGGGATAATTTCTGAGCCCGCACCATTTACTGCATCGACCAAAATTTTGTATTGCCGCGCTTTGATTTTTGCCCTATCTATCACAGGCAGCGATAGTGTTTTTTGAATATGTACATCGGCATAATGTGGGTTAGAGACCGCCATTCCAAACTTGTTCCACGACGCAGAGACGAACTTTCGGCTTGCCACGATTCGTTTGAGGTCTTCGCCTTGTGCTGCGCTAAGAAATTCACCAAGGTGATTGAGCAACTTCAGGGCATTCCACTCGAGTGGATTGTGTGAAGCCGAGACAATGATGCCACCATCAGCATGTTCTTCTAAGACGGCGATTTCAACGGTTGGTGTTGTCGCTACGCCCAGATTTACCACAGCGCAACCTGACTGGACTAATGTCGATTCTACAAAATTCAAAATGGCTTGACCGGTCGGACGTGTATCGCGCCCGATGACCACTTTTGGCACACCGACATCTAAATCGATGCGCCCTGCGCTTTTTTGTTCGTAGAGCCATGTCGCAAAGCCCTGCACATAAGAGAGCAGAACTTCTGGCGTTAGACTTTCTCCTACAACGCCACGAATTCCCGATATGCTCACCATTAGGCTCATTGTAAGGTGCCTTTTCGTGCAAACAAAAAAGGCAAGTCAAACAAAGACTTGCCTTTCTTGACTGCGGTTCTAATTTATTTCGCTTTTCTAACTCGGCGTGCTCTCTCGCGTGTCTGTTTAACATCTTGCGTGGTGCCCGTTGCACGCAGTTCAATACGCCGGTTTTGTGCACGACCTTCCTCCGTGTCGTTGTCTGCCACAGGTTCAGATTCACCAGCACCTCTGACGGACATGCGGCGTGCCGCTATACCCTGCTTAATGAGGTAGGTACGCACAGCACCAGCACGACGCAGTGACAAGGTCTGATTTGCTCTCTTACGGCGTGCTTCAAATTGTGCCACACGGCGCTCATAGGCTTTGTCCGTTTCTCTCTTGCCTTTCGGTGCCAATCGTCCACCGCCCGTGTTATCGGTATGACCAGAAATTTCAATGAGCAGGTTTGACTTTTGCTTGAGCAGTTGAACAACTTCAGTTAGTTTTGATTCTTCTGCACGCGGAATCACAGCGCTCCCTGTCGGGAAATTGATAGAGATAGCAATCTTATCGCCTACTGTAAAGTCCGTTACATTGATTGAAGTATTGGCACTTGCTTTACCACCTCTACCAAACGCTGTGATACTGTAGTTCAGAGCGCCCTTGGTTTTTCCAACAACTTCATACGTTCCCTTCGGTTGGAAAAGCCCAATCAGGGTGTTCCCCTCACGAATTTCTACATACTCTGCATTTTTGGCGTCCCAAGACAATATGGACTTTTCATCAGCTTTGATGCTCGTTGGGTTGGCTGAGAAACTCACGGTAGGTGCTGGCGGCGGTGGTGTTACAGTTACACTGATTGGCATTTCCGTTACCATACCTTCTTTGACAGCTCTAATCGTGTAAGTTGTGGTTGCATTCGGCTGAAGCGTCTTTGAGCCCTCAGCTTCCACGATTCCAATCTCACTAATTTCTACAGTATCGGCATCTTCAACAGCCCAAGAAATGGTTGTCGATTTACCCTCCTCAATGATGTTGTGTTTTGCTTCGAAAAGTTTGATCACGGGTCTTGGTGGCGCAACAGGAGCGGAACTGCATGCAGCACATCCTGAGACGATAGCACTTAGCACCGCTGACCAAAGAATAAGTGAAAGGAGTTTGCTGTGACTCATGTTGGTTTTGTGCTTTTGATATTAACGGAGATGTGAAAACTGGTGTTTGGTTTTAGTTACTCAAAAGTTGCTTGTGCGACTGCATTATAACACCGTGTCGCAAATATAGACGATTTTGTTTGACTATTCAAAACCGCCATAGCTCTCAAGTTTTTCAATTCCAAGTCAGTAAGTCAAAGTTTTTTTTGCCATTTCAAGAGAGTTACACCTGAAGCTCGCATGAGCAAGAATAGACCTATCAAAAGAATCACCGCATTACCTGACCACATTGCAACAGCTGGGGAGAGCAGACGTCTATCGGCTAATTTTTCACCACCGATAAGGAATATCCAATATAGCAAAAAAAAGATAAGTGAAAGTCCTGCACCTACACCAAATCCCCCGCGCTTTGTGAGCACCCCAAGTGGCACACCTACAAGCACAAAGAAAAAACAGGCAAACGGCAACGCATATTTTTTTTGCACTTCTACCATATAAGTGCTCACTGCGTTTTGCTGATTGTCTATCGTATAAAGATTGCCAGAGGTTGCAGTCATCTGGTTGCGCAGTGTTGTAATAGCATAGTCCATACTGGCTTCACGACGCGCTCCTTCCACACGGCGAATGTATCCCATAGAATCGAGTGCCATTGGTGCAGCAGGCGTTTGTGCCAGCATGGCAAGCAGCGAATCGATTTCAGGGCTCCATCGGTTCGTTTCTGACAACTGCTGACTGAGTAGTGTGTCTGGTTGCAGCATTGACTTCGGTAATACGAGTTCTTGGACATGAGCAAAGAGTGCCTTCTGATAATTCTTTTCGGCTATGGCAATTTGTGTCAGCAGACTATCGCAGATTGCCAGCATATCACTGGCAGAAAGCTCACGGTCACCACGCGAGACCGCGCTTTCATCAGAGCGCTCAAAACCATAGCCTGTTGCCTCAAAGAGTACACGATGCACATAAAAGCTGACGCGGCGATAACTCTGGCGTGTATCGCGGTCAATATCGTGCATCTCACCTTGATAGAGTGTCATTAACAGATGATTGCCATCGCTGCTAAATTCCATTTCTGCTGAATCTGCAGTAATAATTGCCGTACTATTCGGTTGTGAATAGTCGTAAATTGTTATACCGTAGAGTTTGGACGTGGTATCAACTGTTTTTCTTGCAAGAATAGAGTAGCCATAAATCATATCGGAGAAGACATTGTCTTTGAGTGCAAAGGCAGGCTTCTGACGCGAAATATCCATCATCAGGACTTTTGCGCGATGATTGGCTTCGGGCAAGACTACATTACCGAACCGTTCTGCAAGGTAGGTTAAAATCAATCCTGCAACCAGCACTGGCAAGAGTATGCGCCCGAGCGAAATTCCACCTGCGCGTATTGCTGTCATCTCAAGCGTACTGCTCAGGTTGCCGAAGGTCATCAGCGTTGCCACTAACGATGCCATTGGGGCTGCCAGCACGACCATCCATGCCATTTGTAGCACCACCAGTTCTGCAATTGTTGCAATCGAGAGCCCTTTGCCCACCAATCGATCCAGTGTGCGTGTCAGGAATTGCACCGTGAAGATGAAAATCACTGTGGAAAATGCAAAGATGAAAGGCGGAATGTGCTGCTTTAAGATGTATTTTGTCAGAATTTTCATCGCTTCGTTGAAAGTCTAATTCGTATCGCTTCGGCGTGTGCATCCAATTCTTCGGCATCGGCAAAAGTAGCAATATCTTTGCCGGTCTTCATCAAACGCGTTTTGGAGTATTGAATGATTGACGTGCGTTTGAGAAAATCTCGTGTGGAGAGCGCAGAGAAAAAGCGGGCAGTGCCGCTTGTCGGCAAAGTATGATTAGGTCCTGCAAAATAATCACCGACGGGTTCGCTTGAGTACTCGCCTAAGAAAATTGCGCCAGCGTGTTTGAGCTTTGGCATCAGTTCCCATGGACTTGCAGTTTGCACTTCCAAGTGCTCCGGCGCAAGCAGATTGGCAACTTCACAGGCTTCATCCAAATTTTTGACCAAGATAATCGCTGAGTGCCGCTCCACAGCTGCTTGAATGATTGTTTTGCGCTTCATTTTGGATAGTCTCACCGTTGCTTCCTTCTGCACCCGATCAGCTAATTCTCGTGATGGCGTGATGAGTACAGCAGACGCATCTTCATCATGCTCAGCTTGTGAGAAAAGGTCCAAAGTAATAAATGCTGGCTTTGCACTCTCATCGGCAATGATGGCAATTTCCGATGGTCCTGCTATTGAGTCAATTGAGACTTCACCGAAGACCAGACGCTTGGCAATTGCGACGTATTTATTTCCCGGACCTGTGATTTTGTCGACTTTCGGCACGCTTTGTGTGCCAAAGGCAAAGGCTGCAATGGCATGCGCACCACCGAGTTTGAAGAGGTGCTTTACACCTGCTACACTAGCGGCAGCTGCAATGTAGGGATGCACACGTTGCAACTTACCTACAGGTGAAGTCAGATAAATCTCGCTCACGCCAGCGACTTTTGCAGGAATGACATTCATCAAGACCGATGACGGATAGACCGCTTTTCCACCGGGCACATAGCAGAGCGCCCGTTCAATTGGCGTAATTTTTTGCCCAATAATTACTCCATCACCATCATCGTAGAAAAAACTTTTCTCCAGTTCGTGCTCGTGAAACCGCAAAATGTTTTCTGCCGCCTTCTCCAAAATTTTGATGAGTGATTTTGGAACACTTTTTAGCGCCTGATTGAGCTCTTTTGCTGTAGCTTGGAAAGACTTGAGCTCGACACCGTCGAATTGCTTTACAAAACGTCGTACTGCACTATCGCCCTCTGTTTTGACTGCAGCAAGAATTTCTTTGACGCGCTGTTCAGCATCGCTCTCGAGCGCATTGCGCCGTGCAAGCAATGCTTGTAGCGACTGGGGTGAATGATAATGAATTAGAGAAAACACGTGCTCGATTTATGGCTTAAGGTTCGATTGTGATAGATAGCGCTGGCAATTTTTGTAACGATTCCAGAGCATCAATACCGCTTTGACCGCAGAATTCGACTTTTTGCAACTTACCACGAAAGTATTTTAGACGCCCAATGCCCACTTGCGTTTCTACTGCTAATGTTCCTGTGATTTTTTGAAACACCATACCTGCCATCGCTTGCGAGAGCGAAGCATACTGACTTTTCCTTACTGATGCGGGCGCTGATGCATGCGTTTCGCTAAATACATCGTTGGCTTTGTCAACCCTTCCTGTTGAGGAAGATGCTGTTGCAGTCGCCGTGCGTATACCGTTTTGCCCTTCTGTCAGGCTGGTCTGCACTTGCTCGATCAAGCCAGTGTATTGCTTAACAAGGTTTTTGAGCGCTTCTACATCGATAGGTTTCAAAAGATAGGCGCTTGCGCCAAGCGAGAGTGCTTCCATCATGGTTTCTTTTTGATCAAGACTACTGATAATGACTGTCAGCGGCAGTGTGATTTGTGACATTTGCTCCACAGCGCGCAGCATTTCCACACCTGACATTTTTGGCATTGAGATGTCGAGCAGCACAAGGTCATAGTATTGCTCGGAAATTTTTCTCAGTCCTGCATACCCATCGGATGCATGCGCTATCTTTAGGTTAAATCTTGATAGGGCTTCAGCATAGTACTGACACTGTGCTGGGTCATCATCAATTACAAGAAGCGCCGGTTGCGTTGAAGTCATGATATGTTTGTTCGGATGAATTTGGAGTTTTTGTTCCTTCTGCACGGCAAGCAGGCAGTGCTATAAAAAACGTGCAGCCTTTGCCTTCCCCTTCTGACTCTGCCCACACTTTGCCGTCGTGAAGTTCCACAAGTTGCTTGACAATTGAAAGCCCTAATCCCGTCGAGCTTTCTCCAGCTGTTGGACGCGCTGAAAGTTTTTGAAATTTAGTAAAAAGTTTGGGGATCTCATCTGCTGCGATACCCGGTCCTTCATCGCGCACTGCAATTTCAATAATCTCGGCTAGGTCTGGTTGTTTTGGCCAGTCGGTTCTACGTCGGCGATGACTTTGTTCTACAGGTATTTTCTGCACTGTAACAAAGATTCTCTTGTTTGGCAGCGAATACTTGATTGCATTTGAAATCAGGTTTTCCAACACTTCCATGAAGCGCTTGCTATCGACCATGGCATAACACTCAGGCTGCGCGTCGCAGTAAATCGTTTGTCCTTTTTTTTCAGCGTTTACTCGATTAAACTCTACCACAAGCGCGGCAAGCGTACCGATGTTAGTTGGCGCAAGCTGAAGTTCGAGTTTGCCTGCTTGTGCAGCGCTGCTTTCTAAGAGTTCTTGGATAAGCGCGAGCATCTTACGCGCCGCATCCTCAATTTGCATTGCAAACTTACCTACGCCTTCTTTTTCTTTCATTAACTGTGCAAATCCAATGATGACCTGAAGCGGATTTTTGAGGTCGTGTGCGGCAATAGCCAGCAGTTCCGTTTTGAATGCACTAGCTTCTTCGGCAATTTTGCGCTGCTCGGCAAGTTCATCACGCTGACGCTCCATTATCGCAAGCGCTTCAGAGAGCTTGCGATTGGCTTCCATCGCACGTTCGTGCTCTCTTTCGGCTTCATCGCGTTTTTCCGCCAATTTTTGCAGGGCTTGCTCGAGTGCGCGATTGGCTTTTTCTAACTCTTTGCGCTCAATGTATAAATCGGCTTGCACAAGTTCTGCTTCAGTGCGCAACTCAGCTTGCACACGCGCCATGCGTTCATAGACTTCTGCGCGTTTCTTTTCATTTTCCGCTTCTGCTTTACGACGACGCATCAAGACAAAAAATAATGCGGCAGCTATCGCACTGACCACCACGCTAAATCCAGCTAAGAGTGAAATCGCAAAGCGCAGTTGCACTTCACGTTCTTTTTCTTCTGCTAGCACTTTCAGTGCCTCATCTTTGCGCTTGCTTTCAAATTCTTCTTCAAGGTAGGCAATGTTGCGTTCACGTTCTTCCGACAGAATTGAATCGCGCAACAAAAGGTATTGCTCCTGAAAAGCAACCGCTTGCTTAAAGTCGCCTTTTGCTAAAGCAATATCTGTGAGCACACGGTAGGCTTCACTTTCCTCTTTCTTTGCTTTGATACGCAGCGCTGCATCTATGGCAAAAGAAGTGTTCTTCAGGGCTTGCTCATATTCACCTAGTGCAAGGTATGCTTCTCCTAGGCGTATGTGTGTTGCCGCAATGTATCGTGCTTGCCCAAGTTTTTCATAAAGCGAGAGTGCTTTTGCATAATGCGTCAGCGCCTGACGTGCCGAGCGTCTTTTCAGGTTTACATCACCAAGTGTGTTTAGTGCTGTGGCTTTGTAAAACGCATCACCAATTGAATCTGCCAGCGCTAACGCCGCCCACGCATACCGCATGGCTTTATCCAGCTGATATTGTTTTAACATCGTCATCGCCAGTCCATTGTGGATCGAGGCTAATCCCAACTTGTAACTCAACTTCTCGCATATCTCCAGCGCACGCTGTTGATGGTATAGTGCACGGTCATATTTCATTTGATTACTGTATATCTCACCAATGCGGTTGTGCGACCAGCTTATATCCTGCTCATTGCCTAAAGAATCGCGAATCTGCAAGGCTTTGTAGTGAAAAGAAAGTGCTGCATCAGGTACCCCGAGATAGTCATAGATGTTGCCCAAACTGTGATAGCACCAAGCTACTTTGCTAAGGTCGCCCAGCGCTTGCCAGATTTGCAGCGCCGTCTGGCGTATTGTTAGTGCCGTATCGTATTTTGCCTGTTGCTCATATGCGTAACCTAGCGCATCCAAGGCTTCTGCTTCAGCATGCAGGTCTTTTTTGTCAACGGCGTACTGCTTCAGCGCGCTAGCATAACAGGCTACACTGTCGATGTTGCTGCGCCAATAGTAGCGAATCTGTTCAAGCACACTATCTTTTGGAAAATTAAATGTAGACTGTTGCAACGCTGACACAGGTGCAGAGCTTATCTGTGCCCCCTGTTTTTCAGAGAGTATGAGTGCTACAAGCAGCAGAGGTATGATCAAGACCAGCAAACTCTTTGAGATGAGCACGAAACAACTGCTAATTTGATTAGTTAGTTCGTAGCATTACAGACATACAGAAAGTTACCGATTTTTTGCTGCGAGCCAAAGAAGATTACTTTTCTCGAAAAATTCCTTAGTTTCTCGCACTTTTGGATACTAAAGGCTGACTTTCAGCAACAACAACAAATAACTATGATAATGCAAAAACCGTTACCCTTATCGCTCTTTGCGATTGTCCTTTTTTTCTTTTCTCCTTTGCTTGCTTTTGCACAACCGGCAACCCTTACGGGAACGGTCAAAGACGCCTCAACAGGGGAAGCCCTTATCGGTGCCAGTGTGCTTGTTCAAGGCACACGCTTTGGTGCAAGTACCAAAGCAAATGGCACATTTGAAATTTCAGGTGTTCCAGCGGGCACATACAAGGTTATTGCTCGTTATGTCGGGTATCAAGCGCAAATTCTTGAAGTTACTCTCTCTGAAGGGGGCACGGCGCAACTGGATTTCAAATTACGTGAATCGGTGCGCGTGATTGATGAAGTTGTCGTTACTGCCTCAAAAGGTCGAGTCGAGAAAAAATTGGATGCGCCTGTTACGATTGAGACGGCAGACATTCAAGCGATGCGTCAAAGTGCAAGCCCCTCGCCACTGGGCGCGGTTGCAAAACTCAAAGGTATTGACTTTGTCGAACGCGGTATCAATACGGTTGATATTACCTCGCGCGGTCTTAATACGCAGTTTAACACGCGCATGCTAACGCTCATTGATGGTCGGCTTGCTACCTTGCCCGGTCTTGGCTTGCCGCAGTTTATGCTTGCGCCGAATCCTGCCAGCGATCTTGCTGCTGTTGAAATTGTCGTCGGTCCTGCCGCTGCACTCTATGGTCCCAACGCTCATGCTGGCGTTGTCAATATGCTCACCAAAAATCCTTTTGACTATGCAGGCGCTGACCTTACCGTGCGTGGCGGCACACAATCGCTCTACGACATCAACTTGCGCTATGCTGATTATGCCGGCAACTTTGGTTGGAAAATCACTGGTCAATGGATGGACGCCAATCAATTTGAGAGCGGTAATATCTTTATGTTTGTTCCACCTGCTTACATCGGTCAAAACCAAACCCTGCTCAACCCCGAGACCCCAACCGGGCTACGCATTTCACGCACCACACTGGACAATTTCTTCAACTTAGGCTATGCTTACCGTGAAACTGAAGTCTCTGCTATGCGGGCTGGACTGCGCAAACTCGATGGCGGGCTTTATTACCGCACGGATGACATCAATCTGCGTTTTATGGCTGGCTTTTCTTCTTCCACCGGGTTTGTCGGTAGCAACTTTGGGGTGCTCGAAGCCAATGACTATCAGATTCAGTATCAAAGTTTGCAAGGCAATGGCGCATTTGGCAAACTCGGTTGGTTCTTTCAAGTGACGCGCACGGCAAACGATGCAGGCAAATCCTTCCAGTTGCACGACCGCGCCGAATGGTTTGCACGCGAAGCTATTCGCCTGCGCTCCCTGCCCGGCGGTGCAACACTCACACGCGACCAACTGCTTTCACAAGTGCGGCGCGACTTCATTGACTCGGCTTCAGCCACCATCGACCAATCTCAACTCTGGGATTCAGAACTGCAACTGCGATACGACCTCGAAGGCTTTGAGCTCGTCGCCGGCTTCCAGTATCGCTCCTACAATCCCAAAGGCAGCTATCTTTCCAATAACCCCAACATTGTACTTGCTAACGTCTCCAACTTTCTCTCGATTGATATTACTGCAACGGAAATCGGCGGCTACCTGCAAGTCGATCGCCGCTTCTTTGACAATAAACTCCGTGTAACACTTGCTGCCCGTCTTGACGACCACACCTACTACGACCCACAGTTTAGCCCCAAACTGAGTCTTGGCTACGAAATCGTGGAAAATCAAAACCTGCGTGCGGGTTTCAACCGTGCTTTCAAGGTGCCTGTAATTTTGGAAAACCATCTTTTCCTCTTCAATGGTGCGGCGCGCGGTAACGTGGGCGGCTACACTGTGCGTGATGGCGCTCCTGATGCACAAGGCAATCCCACAGGCAATATCATTGCAGTCTATAATCCCCTTCGCCCAGAAGAAGTCAATACCTTTGAGCTTGGCTATAAAGGACTCTTCGAGCGCAAACTCTTTATTGACTTTGTGGCGTACTACTCACGCTATACCAACTTTATTAGCCCTGCATTCCAAATCTCAGACGGCGTTCGGACTTTCGCATACGATAATCGCACCAATCGCCGTGTGGGCGTGCTCGAGGATGCACAAGGTCGTCCACTCTTTCCCGGTATTGCCGGTCAACTTACCACATACTTCAACTACGGTGCCGCCGTCATCACAGGCTTCGACTTCGGTGCCTCATATTACTTTACAGATGATTTCTTGTTTGAAGGCAGTATCTCGTACATGACCCTCTCTAATACTGAAAACCCATTTGAAGCACAAGGCATCCCGCTTCTGCTCAATGCTCCAAACTGGAAATTCAAAGGCACACTGACCCTGCGCAATCAATTGACACCGGGCACTTTCCTCGTTCTCCATGCGCGTCATCTTCCAAGCTACACTTTCCGTGCTGGTCGCTGGAATGGCGTGCTCAACGATCGCACAGTTGTCGATCTCACAGTGGGCTATGAGTGGAAAGATGTTGGGGTAACAATTCAAGGTAGCATCAATAACATTCTCGACAATCAAACACCTGATGTGTTAGGCTCGCCAATTATGCGTCGATTCTTTGCCGTGCAAGCCTCTTACGCAATTGGCAGTTTTCTTAATCGATAGCTTCTACGTTTTTGCCTCTTGCGCACAATCTTGATTTTGTAGCCATTGCGCGCCAGAGCGACTTCCACTCGGGAGTCGCTCTTATTTTTTGGTCGCGTAGTCAATGATATTGACGCCCTCGCCAATTTTCTTGGTCTCGTAGCGAGAGATATTTGCCAAAGCATTAATGCGCTCTGTAATACGCCGAATGGTCTCATCAAAACGGCGTACTTCTTCTGGGGTCGCACGATTCTGCTCCAATTTTGAGCGGATAAAGAGCATGGTTTGCAAGCCATTGAAGACGATATCGGTTACGGTTGTCATCGTATCGCGCAAGGCTTGCGGCTGCGATTCTTCCCGCACTTTCTCTAACAGGTTTGAGCTGCTCAGCCAAGACAGATCTGAAATCGGAGTTACGGTTGTAACTTTATAGCATTTACCTGTTTTTGAGACGAGTCGTTCGGCAGTTACATAGACCTGCATTTCTGTCCCATCTTTTCGCTGTACACACCAAAGACCGCTGCCTTCTGGATTGCCGGCAATAAATTCATCGTGCAACTGCGCTGCTTTTTGGCGTATAGACTCTGGCAAGAGCATGGTAAAGTGCTTACCAATCAACTCTTCTCTTTCATAGCCATAAATTTTACAATAACTTGCATTGACCGAGACAAAATTACCTCGCTCATCAGTGATGCAAAAACCTACTTTTGCTGACTCATAAATTAAGGTGAGCAGTTGCTCACTGTCGTCTAACAGTTCATCTAAAGGCATAAGCAGAATTTGCAAGGTTAAAAGTGTCTTCCGGTATTTCTCGTTCTCACAAAATACAAACCCTTCGACAGCGCCCAGCGTGTGTTAGTCGAACAGCGCTTCCGTGAATTTTTGTCGGTCAAAAATCTGCAGGTCGTCTATCTGCTCACCGACACCAATATACTTGACGGGAATGCTAAGTTCATTAGAAATTGCAATGACAACGCCACCTTTTGCTGTACCATCGAGTTTGGTCAGAATAAGCCCTGTTACATCGACGGTCTTCAAAAATTCTTTGGCTTGATTGATGGCGTTTTGCCCTGTTGAGCCATCCAGTACAAGCAGGACTTCATCGGGTGCGGTTGGTAACTTTTTTTTCATCACGCGCTTAATTTTTGCCAGCTCTTCCATCAAGTGTGTTTTGTTATGCAGGCGTCCTGCTGTATCCACGAGCACAATATCGATTTTCTTTGCGATAGCAGAACTTAGCGCATCAAAGACTACTGCACTCGGGTCGACACCTTGTCCATGTGCCACGATTGGCACGCCGGCACGTTCTGCCCAAATTTCAAGTTGCTCTGTGGCAGCTGCCCGAAAAGTGTCCGCAGCAGCAATCAGGACAGATTTGCCGGCTTTTTTGTAGTTGTATGCCATCTTGCCGATGCTGGTGGTTTTACCCACACCATTGACACCGACAATCATAATCACATAGGGCGAATGCGGCAAAGCAGCTTCAAAGTCGACAATTGTGGTCGTGCGTGCATCGAGCATCATTTTTTGAATTTCATCGCGCACCATTTTCTGCAATTCTTCCTCATTCATATAGCGCTCTTTCTTGGCACGCGCTGAAATTGCCTCCACGATTTTGAGTGTGGTTTGCACACCCACATCTGCCGCAATGAGAATTTGCTCTAACTCTTCTAAAAATTCATCATCAATCTTGGTTTTACCTTTGACCAAGCGTGAGATTTTGCTGGTCAGATTCTCACGCGTTTTTTTCAGCCCTTCTTTGAGACGCGAGATCTTAAAGGCATCAAAGAAGCCCATTGACTTGTCTACTGGTTTTGAGGTTCCTTTTTTTCACACGACCTGATACATTACAGCACTATAATGACTTTTGCATATTTTAGTTTAATATAAACTTTCCTTGCGCAATGTCATTTACACGCGTTTCTGAAATTGGCGAGTTTGGCTTAATTGATAGGCTCTATCAAACGATTCAGCCAACAGAGCAACAGCTTGCCACACTCAAAAAAGGTATTGGTGATGATTGCGCCGTGATTGATTTGCAAAACGGTAAATATCAGGTCATCTCTACCGATTTGCTTTTAGAGCACATTCATTTTGATTTGCTCACCACACCGCTTGAACACTTGGGCGCAAAAGCTATCAGTGTCAATGTCTCTGACATCTGTGCCATGAATGCACGCCCGCTTTATGCCACTGTCTCCGTTGCGCTTTCCGAAAAAATTTCTGTCGAGATGATGACCTCGCTCTACTCGGGCATCAAAAAAGCTGCCGAACAATACCATATTGCAATTGTCGGCGGCGATACCTCTGCCTCAACCGCTGGATTGGTGATTTCGGTAACTGTTGTCGGCGAAGTTGAAGCCGAGCATCTTGTCTATCGCAGTGGCGCATCCGCTGGCGACTTAATTTGCGTCACCGGTGATGTCGGTCGCTCTTACGCTGGTCTCAAAGTCTTGATGCGCGAGCGACAATTGATGCTTGAGCTTTTTGCTGAAAATCCCGACATGAACCGCGATAGCTACAAACCAGATTTCTCCGAGTATCAAAGCGCTATTGAGAAACATCTTCTACCAAAAGCACGGCTCGATATCATCAAACTCTTTGCCGAAAAGCATCTTATCCCTACTGCCATGATTGATATCTCCGACGGCTTAGGCTCTGAAATTAAGCATATTTGTCAAGCCTCTGGCACTGGCGCCCTACTTGAAGAAAATCGCATCCCGATTCTTTCGGAAGTGCGTGAGATTGCTGGCGAATTTGAAGATGACGCTCTGACTTATGCGCTCTTCGGC
Source organism: Candidatus Thermochlorobacter sp. (assembly GCA_046291735.1). Lineage (GTDB taxonomy): Bacteria > Bacteroidota > Chlorobiia > Chlorobiales > Thermochlorobacteraceae > Thermochlorobacter. The sequence goes on from JBKBSK010000004.1 coordinate 167,392, forward strand.
GGCGAAGACTATGAACTCTGCTTTACAATTCGCCCAAGCGATTTTCCTAAAATTGAAACCGTAAAAGATATTAGTGTCATTGGTTGTGTGCAACCCAAAGCGTTTGGACTCAAACTGCGCGACATCTACGGGCGAGAAGAAGATCTTTCGCAATACTCTGGCTTCGAGCACTTTGCAAAACCTCAGTCAGAAGATACGGCAGCCGACTCAACGCATGAACATCAGCATGACTATGATGACGAAGAAGATGACTGGGGTAAAGACAAATCATAGCTTCTTTCAGCTTACTTGAGCTCTGAAGTTGTTGCACACTTTGAGCGCAGTTTTGCCCCGAATTTTTCGTGCAAAGTTTTTTATTTTCGCTAGTACTGCTTCATAACCCTTTTAGCAAAAAAATCTATGTCAGACCGTTATAGCAAACTTTTTGCCTCCTACACCGACACTATCACTTACGAGAAACTTTCGAAAGAGACTATTCACGAAGTCAAGCGGCGCATTCTGGATAGTTTTGGCACAGCCATGAGTGCGATGGGTGAGGATACACCGAAAGCCGTGCGCAACTACGCCTACGATTACGCACTTGCGCCCGGACAGCGTGGCAGTACACTTTGGGGCACGGCGACCAAGACACCACCTGAAATTGCTGGCTTTGTCAATGGCGTTGGTGTGCGCTACCTTGATTTTAACGACACTTATCTTTCCAAAGAACCGCTGCATCCGTCAGATATGATTGGTGCGCTGATGGCTCTTGCAGAATGGAACGGCAACTCAACAACGGACCTTATCAGTGCACTTGCAATCGCCTACGAAATCCCAATTAACCTTTGCGATGCTGCAAGCCTACGCAAGAACCGCTGGGACCATGTCAATTACATTGCCATCGGTACAGCATGCGGTGCCGCCAAACTCTTGGGCTTGAAAGGTGAAGCTATTGAGCACGCCATCTCTATTGCTATTGTACCACATGCTTCAATGCGTCAGACGCGTGCAGGCGAACTTTCCATGTGGAAAGGCGCTGCCGCTGCAAACTCCGCTCGCAATGGTGTCTTCGGTGCCCTGCTTGCTGCAAAAGGCGTAACAGGACCCTATCAACCTTTTGATGGGGAAATGGGCTTCTTTCGTCAATTGCTCAATGGCGAAAAGTTCGATGACAAATTCCTCGAAGGCATGGAAAAGTGTGAGCCGCCTCGACGCATTATGGATACTTACATCAAATTCTGGCCCGTCGAATACCATGCCCAAAGTGCCGTCGATGCCGCTTTGAAATTGCACAAGCAAATGAATGGCGCAAAACTTAAATCCTTGCATATCGATACCTTCAAAGCCTCTTACGAAATTATTGCCAAAGACCCTGAAAAGTGGGAGCCGAAAACACGTGAGACGGCAGACCATTCCATTCAATACATCACGCTTGTGGCGCTGATGGATGGTAAGATTACAAAAGAATCCTTCTCACATGAGCGCATCTTTGACCCAACTACGCGCAAGATGCTCAAGGAAAATGTTACGATTGCTGAAGACCCGAAACTTACAGCAGGATATCCTTTCGGCATTCCGAACCGCATTACTGTAACGACAGACACAGGTCAGACACTCTCTTTGGAAGTAAGTTTTCCGCGCGGACATGCACAAAATCCTATGACAGACGATGAAGTAATCGAGAAACTTACATCCAACACAGAGTATTGCTGGACACCAGCGCAACGCCAGCGCGTTGTCGACATGGTCTTCAATTATGAGAAACATACTGTCTCAGAGGTTGTCGAGGCAATTCGCATTTGAGTTTTATTCCTTGTAGGGTGTGCCTAACTTTCTTTTGGCACGCTGCTTTATCATCTTATTCTTTGTTGTCTATGACTTGGCTTGTTCGTGAGTTTTCATCTCTTTCTGCTGGGGCTCGTCTTGGTGCACGCTTGCAGCAAGGCGGCATTATTAAAGCCCCGGGTGTTTTCAACGCCTTGGTTGGACTCTGTGCACAGAAAGTCGGTTTTGAAGCGGCATACTTCTCTGGAGCAGCGTTTTCAGCATCCATGGGATTGCCTGACTTAGGACTTTTTACTCTGTCAGAACTTGCAGAGGCTGTGCGCCCAATTACTCGCGCTACCGATTTGCCGCTCATTGTCGATGTTGATACAGGCTTCGGGGAAGCACTCAATGTGATGCGCACCATCCGAGAACTCGAAGACGCTGGCGCTGCTGCAGTGCAAATCGAGGACCAAGTCATGCCGAAAAAGTGTGGTCATTTAGATGGCAAGGAAATTATTCGTGCCGAGGAGATGATGGAGAAAATTCGTGCGGCAAAATCCGCTCGCAAAGAGATGCTCATTGTAGCACGCACCGACGCCAAAGCCATTGCCGGCATGAGCGACATGATTCGCCGCGCCAACCTTTACGTGGAAGCCGGTGCCGACATCATCTTCCCCGAAGCCTTGCAAAGTGAAGATGAATTCAAACTTGCAGCAAAAGAAATTCATGCACCCCTGCTTGCTAATATGACCGAATTTGGTAAAACACCTTACTTTACCGCACAGCAGTTCGAAGACTGGGGCTATAAAATCGTGATTTATCCTGTAACCGCCCTGCGCGTGGCTATGAAAGCTATTGAAGGCATCTTCACGGAACTTTTGGAACAGGGGACACAAGAAAAATGGTTAGAGAAAATGCAGACGCGCAAAGAGCTCTATGCGCTTATTCGCTACCATGACTACGAATCGGCAGATAGCGCGCTGGTAAATCGTCAGTAACACTCAGCTTTGGCACAGTAGCGCGCTAACATTACGCAAAGTTCTCTTCGGCGCTCTACACTTGAACAGCTATTGCACTCTACCGCTGACCAGTCAGCAGTAACTTAGGCTTTGCATTGCACGAATTCTTACCCCAGCGTTAAAGTGTATCATGTTTGACCCGTGTAGAAATTGTCAGTCAGCTTTTGCATTGGCAAGTACAGCTTTGATTAAAAGTCTATCAACAACTCAAAACCTGAACTTTTATGAGCGAGCAATTTGTCCCCGGCTTGGAAAATGTCCCTGCGGTAAAAACCAAAGTCTCCGCACTGGATGTCGTTAAAGAAAAAATTATCATTCGTGGCTATGACCTCATTGAGCTAGCGCAGTCTGTCTCATATCTCGATGTAGCGCATTTGCTTATTTATGAGCATTTACCGAGTGCTAGCGAAGCCAGTGCCTTTGCTCAAACCATGCGCCACAAGATGCACATTCCTGATGAAATGTATGAGATCTTCAAAGTCTTACCTAAAGGCATGGATGCGATGGATTTGCTGCGTACGGGGCTCTCGATTCTTTCAGGCTATGAAGATCATGCGCTACTCCACGACAACTCCAAAGCTGCAAACATTCAGAAAGGCATTTCTATCCTTGCAAAAGCCCCAGCGATTATGGTCAATGCATATCGCGCAAATCGAGATTTACCTATTGTCAAACCGGATGTCTCGCTGTCGTTTTCTGAAAACTTTCTCTACATGATTCAAGGCACGAAGCCTGATGCCGAGACAACCAAGATGTTTGACTTGATTCTCACCTGCTACATTGACCATGAACTTCCTAACTCTACTTTCACGGCGCGTGTGATTGCCTCGACGCTTTCGGATATGTATGGCGCAATTGTTGGTGCTGTTGCTTCACTCAAAGGTCCGCTTCACGGTGGCGCTAACGAAGCCTGTGTGCACATGATACTCGAGGTTTTAGAAAACGGCGGCTCCGCCAAAGCAGAAGAAATCATTATGGCAAAGCTGGCACGCAAAGACAAAATCATGGGCTTTGGGCATCGCGTCTACATGAAAAAGTATGATCCGCGCGCGCTGCTGCTGCGTGACTATGTGCCTAAACTTGTCGGTCGTCACAAAGATGGTGAAGAACTCTACAAAATCCACCAAACGATTGAAAAAGTCATGGCGCGCGAAAAAGGTATTTATCCTAATGCGGATTACCCCATCGGACTGATGTTTTATTTGCTTGGCATTCCGATTGATCTCTATACGCCAATCTTTTTTTGCTCGCGCATCGCAGGGCTTGTTGCACACATTACCGAACAGCACGCAGACAACCGCCTGATTCGACCGCGCGCACTCTACGAGGGCGCCTCTGATTTGCACCCGTCTAAGTAGGCAGAACACTGACGCAGAGTAGCACTACGCTTCCGCACGGTTGTATGTGATGTTTTTCTTGTCTGTTCTATCTTTGCTTTCTCTGATTTCAATGCACTTGCGTCAGAGATATTGCGTCAGAGATATGACCAAAGCCGAAGCCGAAAAAGAACTTCAAGCCCTGCGCACTGAAATTGAGCGGCACAACTATCACTATTATGTGCTTGCTTCGCCATTGATTTCTGATTTTGAATTCGACCAATTGATGTCGCGCCTGCTTGCACTCGAGCGCGATTTTCCCGACCTTGTCACACCTGACAGTCCCTCACAGCGCGTCGGTGGCAGCATCACCAAAGTGTTTCCCATCGTTACGCATCAACGGCGCATGCTCTCGCTCTCGAACACTTACTCTCTGGAAGAACTGCGAGAGTTCTACGAGCGCGTAGAGAAAAGTTTAGCCAATGAGGGGATTTCAAAGTTTGAGATGGCAGCAGAACTCAAGTACGATGGAGTTGCAGTCAGCTTAATCTACCGCAACGGGCTCTTCGTGCAAGGCGCTACACGTGGCGATGGTATTACAGGCGATGACATCACGACTAATCTTAAAACCATTCGCACGATTCCTTTGCGTTTGCGTTCAGCCTCGCTTTCTGCACTTATGCTGGATTTGCTCTCGAGCGAACTTGAAGTGCGCGGCGAAGTTTTGATGCTCAAACAAGATTTTCAAAAACTCAATGCTTTGCGTGTCGAAGCTGATGAACCGCCTTTTGCAAATCCACGCAATGCAACTGCAGGCACATTGAAGCAGCAAGATAGCCGTCAAGTGGCTAAACGCCATCTCACCTTCATTGCGTATCAACTCGATAGTGATGCACTGCCTGATAGCGTCACGCACCTTGACCGACTTGACTTGCTTAAAGCCTTTGGTTTTTACCTTGGCTACGGTGCGCGCCGCTGCCAATCGCTTGCCGACATTCAAGCCTTTCTTGAAGAGTGGGAAGAAAAACGCGATAGCTTACCGTTTGAAATTGATGGTGCAGTTCTCAAACTCAATGATATGCGTCAGCGCGCCATTCTTGGCGAGACTATGAAGTCGCCACGCTGGGCAATTGCTTACAAATTCTCTGCACGCCAAGCCGAAACAAAGTTGTTAGGCGTTACTTTTCAAGTTGGCAGAACCGGTGCCATCACTCCCGTCGCTGAATTGCACCCCATCAAACTTGCTGGCTCTACCATTTCTCGCTCAACCTTGCATAACATCGATGAAATCAAACGCTTGGACTTGCATCTTGGTGATACTGTCGTGCTTGAAAAATCCGGTGATGTGATTCCAAAGGTTGTACGCGCTCTGCCTGAAAAACGTCCTGCAGATGCGGTTCCTATTCTTGCCCCTACGCATTGCCCCGAATGCGGTACTGAACTTGTTCAGCCTGCTCATGAAGTTGGTCTATACTGTCCAAACGAAGAGCACTGCCCTGCGCAAATTCGTGGTCGAATTCTGCACTATGCCTCGCGCAATGCCATGGATATTGAAAACTTAGGTGAAGCCGTTGTGCGTCAGTTGCTCGCAGCAGGCTTGATTGAAGATGTCGGTGACCTATACTCGTTGGAAAAATCTGCGTTAATGAAACTTGAACGCTTTGCTGAAAAATCTGCACAAAATCTTCTGGATGCCATTGAAAAAAGCAAGTCACGCAGTTTTGAGCGTCTCATCTTTGGCTTGGGCATTCGACACGTTGGACTTGCCACAGCAGGCGCGCTTGCGGCACGCTTCCCATCCATTGAGGCTTTGCAACAGGCTTCTCTTGAGGACCTGCAGGCTACTGAAGATGTTGGGAGTGTGATTGCAGAAAGCATCTATACTTTCTTTCGCAAACCACGCACCGCAGCACTCATTGAGAAACTTGCACGCGCAGGTGTTAGGCTTCAAAGTGCACCAAATCAGATTATTCAAAACGACCGCATTACAGGCAAGACCTTTGTCTTTACTGGCACGCTCTCAAAACTCAAGCGCGATGAAGCAAAAGAACTTGTGCTCACGCGAGGCGGTAAAGTCTCAAGCTCGGTAAGCAAGCAGACCGATTATGTTGTAGCAGGCAGTGAGGCGGGCTCAAAACTCGACAAAGCACTCGCGCTTGGGGTCAAAGTTCTCAACGAAGATGAATTTATGGCGATGATTCAGTAAGGTTTTTTCAATCAACGCTCATCGCTTTGCAGTTGCTCTTTGAGTGCTTCAATTTGTTTGAGATGTGTCTCTACATGGTCGGCATAGAGCTTTACGAGTTCAGTCAGGGTCATTTTCCCGAGCTTAGGATGCACGCCTGTCTTCTCAAATGCCTCGCTTGGCAAAGACTTCAGCAGAAGCGTTGCATGTTTGCGCACGGTTTTGAAGACCTGCAAGGCAGCTTGTTCATCATTGCTGTTGTAGGTATATCGCTCTGCCAGTGCATCTTGGTCGTAGGTGATAAGCATGGGTGGTGCATCTTTTGAAGCTGAGACAATTTGGTGCATGCGTGCCACGCCCACAATATCTGAATCTGCAAGATGACAGACAATTTCGCGAATCGACCATTTTTTTGGATTGGGCTTCCATTTGAGCTTAGCTTCAGAGAGCCGTTCAATTGCCATTTCAATTTTGCTTGGTCCTTTGGCAAATCGCTCTATCTCGTTTTTGTATGATGTTGTGCTTGCTGGTGCAGGTGTTGCAGTTTCAAACGGGTTTTTAATTGTTGCCATAGTATGTGCCATTCGAGTTCGGTGAATTGAGTGCGCTGCGTAATTCTTTGACTTGCCAGAGTGCAAGTAGCCCGAAGAAAACTCCTGCTGCGCCTTGCAACAGGAAGTAGCCACTTTGCTCCACGTGTTGCAGTTCAGCGAATATCAGGGCAAAATTTGCACCTGAAAAAAATGCGGAAAAAAAGAGCAGCCAAGGCATGCCCCTTGATGATTTTGAGAGCATCATTTTTATACCTCTTTACACCGTAATAGCATTGCCGCGATAAATTCTTGACCGGTAGCGCGATTCTTCAGGCACGGGTAGCGGTGCTGTCGTCAGCAGACAGGCTGTAACGAACCGTTCAAGTTCTTCTTCAATCTCACTTTCGGTTTGCGGTTTTTCTGACTTTGCACGCCGTGTGAGATCTACTTGATTGACCGCCGAGTGGTGAATAAATCGTTCGTTTTCCACACCAAGTGTCGCTGTCAGACTGTGCAGTGTGGTTTTGATAAAGTTTGCAAGCGCAAATTCTTCATCGGTTGAGCGCTGTGAGGTCTTAGGTGTTACCAGTACAATCTGCATTTCACCGAGCAGCGAGCACTTGTGCGCAATGCGAAAATGGAAGGTGAGATTGTTTTCAATCAATTCCTCAAAATCTTCTTCGTTGAAGACATTTTCCCAATTGCCTGACTTATCGGCAACAAGCGGTTTGATGGGAATGGGTTCAAACGGCATAGAAATCACAGCGTCAGGTCTACCAAAATCAGCAACGGCTTTGTCAATAGCATCTTCGAGCTGCATGCCAATTGCGCGCACATGCAACCGCCCTGACTTTGTCCACTCGGGGAAGCGCAAGCGAAATTGCTCAGCAATGTAGGTGCTTTTTGTCATCAAGACCACTTGCTTGACTTTATACTCACCGATGTAGGCACGCACCAACCGCGAGGCTTCTTCGAAGAGATATTCACTGAAAATGTAGATGGTTTTACCTTCAAACTGAGCTAAACGTTCTTGCTTTGGTTTGCCAAAGAGTTCGCCTTCTGTTACAGTGCGATCGAAGCGCAAGCCTCCAGATGGGTGGAAGGTCTCGCCAGAGACGCCGCCTGCAGCAAGGTAGTGCACAGTTGCCAACGCCACATCTTCTTCAGTTGGCATACGTTTGAGATAGAGCATGCTTAAAATCCCATCGTGAATTTTTTTGGCTTCACGCAGCAGAAACTCTTTGCTGAAAAAGTCTTCGGTAGGCAGTGGCAAGTTGCGCAGGAACTTTGCAGCCAGCTCATGGTCAGTAAGGTAGCAGCCGGTTTTGAGTCGCTCAATGAATTTCTCTGCGATTCCCTTATCCATCAAGTGTGTGTAGGAGGCGCTGTGGCTATCGGCTGTGTTTCGAATCTGCTGTGCAAGCATTTGCAGGCGTTGATGCACTGTTGCGCCATCGAGCAATTCGCTCACGCTGTTGTGTTGCATGGTCTCGAGCAAGTCCTCGATCTTTGCACCATCGTTTAGCGCTTGAATGGTTGCAGCATAAAGATCATTTACGCGCTTGGTTGCTAAAATCAGTCGGCTACGCCGTTCAAAGAGTCCCGGACGATTGCCTTCACCTGCTAAGCGAATACCTTCGACAGGACCGGGCGCAATAGCATTGATGACAAGTTCGGGTCCTAAGAACTTTGCGAAACTCTCGGCAAGTGCGCGCTGACCTGCTTTGCTGACAGCATAATCAGCGCGGTTTGGATAAGGCACAGCCACGTACTTTTCACCGCCAAAGTATGAACTGACATTGAGAATGTAGCCATAGCCTTGGCGTTTCATCATCGGTAAGACTTTACGCATTAAGGAAAAATTGCTGATGAGATTAGCTTTCAAAGTATGCCGCCAATCTTTAAGATGCATATCGACGACCATAGTTTCTGCGCCTGCGATGCCAGCGTTGTTGATAAGGTAATCAATGCGCCCAAACCGTTGAACTGCAAATTCTACCAGCCGTCCTAACGCCGCTTCATCAGCGACATCGACATTAGGCAAAATGGCAACACGTTCTTCAGGCAATGAATATCCGATGCGGACCAATTCTTGCACGATTTGTTCACGCTTGGCTTTCAATTCAGCTTCCCGGCGCGCGGCTAAAACCACGCGTGCACCTGCCAGCGCAAGCATGCGACCGATTTCGCCACCGATACCTTGCGAGCCGCCCGTAATGACAGCGACCTTACCCAAGTGCATACCATAGAGTGAGTCAATCAAGCCTGACTGTGAAGGTTGCTCCACGTAAGTTGGCAGGTAAAGATTGATCTCTTCGAGTTTCTTTGCAGTGTTGAGAATTTCTAAGGCAAAGCCTGCTGTTAGATTGAAGTTATTTTCTTCTTTTTGCGTAAAGCGCAGAAGTTGATAGGCGACGACTTCAAACTTTTGTTTGCCTTGCGCTTTGAGTACTTCGGATTCATCACGCCAGATGCGAATGAGTTCTTCATTAGCAGCACGCAGAATGTCGTGATAGACGGAGCGCCCATAGGCTGGTGAAGAAATGAAAATCACGCGTGGCGCTTCACGCAGTTTATCTTGCTCTTCAACAAAGAACTTTGCAAGTGATGATGCTACAGCCAGCGAACCTACAATTTCTTGATCTAAGAATTTTTGAGCCAGTTCATCGCTTGTGTCCAGCAAGTATGCGTTTTGGAAATTCTTCTCACAGCGCGGCAGCACAATCACATTATCGATTGGCGCATCACTGAGTAGTGAGGCAAAAAAGGTGTGTCGACTCTCTGCATCTAAGGCATTGAAATGTCGAATGTCAAACTGTGGATAGTCTGACTTTGCGCGTTCATAATATGCCGGATGCTGAAAGGCTATAATTACACTAGACTTTGCCTCTAAGAGCCGTTTTGCATAACCGATGGCATCATCAATCTGATCGCCTGCAATGAGCAGTGTTTTCTTACCTGTACCATCTGCAATACGCAAGCGCGGTCGACTGGTTAGCGTAGTGCGACTTTCTTCTGGCACTTGCATTCCATTGGTTACTTCAAAGGCATGTCCAGCAAAGGCTTTGGATTCATCGCTGGCAAGAAAGAGAATGGTATTGGCAACATCTTCAGCTTTCGGGAATATCTTGCTCATTGCCCCAGCATTTTCACGCTGCAAAATCATTTTGCCGAAGAAGTGCTCTTGTGTTGCCCCCTCTTTCTGCCCTTTGAGTTTATCCATAGCATTGAACACAGTGCGAATTCTATCCGTGTCGATTGGACCGGGATAGACCGTATTGAGCCGAATGCCCTTGCGTGAAAGCCCGAGTTCTTTGGCAAGGTGTTTAGTGAGTGCATTGAGCGCCGACTTTGGGACGCTGTAGGCGGCGCGTCCGAAGTATTCAGTGCGAGAAAAAATGGTGGAGACATTGATAACACTTGCACCGACAGACAGAATATCAAACGCTGCGCGCGTCATTAGCCAAGTGATGCCTAAGATGTTATTGACAGCATCGAAGACGGTCTCGGTATCCATAAAGCCTTGATGACGCAAGGCTTCAAGCTCGGCTGGTGTGAATGGCAGATTTGCTAGCGTTTGTTTTGGACCTGCAGTACCAGCGTTGTTGATTAGCACATCGAGTTTGTCAAATTGACGCTTCACCTGCTGCATGGCTTCGTGCACTTCATCTGGATTTGCGGCATTGAACGCTAAAAGATGCAGCGATTTTGAGCGCCCATTTTTCTCTGCACTAAACAGTTTGGCTTTGAGTTGTTGTAATTTTTCTTGATTGCGTCCAGTAATAATGCAGGTTGCGCCTTCGGCTAGAAATTTGGCGGTAATCACTTCGCCAATGTTGCCAGCGCCACCTGTGATGAGACAAATTTTTCCGGCAAGTCTTTCTTGCACCTGCGTCTCGCTAGCTAACGTCGCTGTTGTATTTTTCTCTTTTGCGGGCATCTGAATTTCTCCCGATAATTACTTTTGGCTCCATTATTTTCATTTGTGAGGAATTAAAGTTAGAAAGAATCATGCACGAATAAAAAACTTTCACACTCTATGAAAACAGAACGTTCAGTCTCGCAAGACATCTATGCGCTACCCAAAGCAGTGCATAAAGAAGCCATCGGCATGGACATGCTCGAGCGTTACACAGGCTGTGCTGCCAGCGAACTAGGCAACTACATTTTGCTGACTAACTTTACGCGCTATGTAACAGAATTTGCAGAGCGCTTTGGCGTATCGGTAGTCAGTGGCTCCGGCTTTCAGACCGTTAATGTGCCTGATGAAGACCTTTCGCTGATTGATTACAAAATCGGCAGTCCGACTGCCGCACTGGTGATGGATTTGCTTTCATTTCGCAAGCCCAAACCGCGCGCGGTGATTATGCTGGGATTGTGTGGCGGCTTGAACAAACGCCTCAAAGTCGGTGAGTTTATTTTACCTATTGCCGCCATTCGTGATGATGGCGCCTCACAGCACTATATGCCCTCGCATGTGCCGGCTCTGCCTACCTTCAACATTCAGAAAATTTTGTCGCAAGTGCTTGTCGAGAATGGTCATACTTACCGCACCGGAGTGATTCATACGACAGACTACCGTTTTTGGGAATTTGATGATGAGTTCAAGCAAGGCTTAATTCAGGAGCGCGCAATTGCAATTGACATGGAGTGTGCCACACTGTTTATCACTGGCTTTGCGGTCAAGGTTGCCATTGGGGCGCTGATGCTGGTCAGTGATTTGCCGCTCACGAAAGAGGGAATCAAGACAAAGTCATCTGCCAACCACGTGTTTGCGCAATACACGAAGATGCATCTTGAGCTTGGCATTAAAGCCCTGCAGGAATTGCGGCGGCGCGGCGATACACTGGATGTGCGTCATTTTGAGTGGTAGAAGTGCTAAAATGTATGCCATGGAATTTTGCAGGGTGTTGTCGGCGTGACAGGATTTGAACCTGCGACCCCCACTACCCCAAAGTGGTGCGCTACCGGGCTGCGCTACACGCCGTTTGACTGCAAAGCAAAACTGCCAAAAAATGGACTGCAAAAATACAACTTTGCTCGGAAAAAATACCTCCTTCTGCTATTGTGGTTGCCGAGTTCACGGTGAGAGATTGAGATAATCACACGATGCTTGCCGGCTTGACTATTCTGAGAGTATCCGTGCATAATAGCGCTCATAGATTGGCACAATGTAAGCAGTATCATAGCGTAGAGCGGTCTCACGTGTGCACAGTGTCATTCGTGCATGCAGCGCCGGCTCAGAGCATAGCGTAATTACCCGCTCTGCAAGGGCATCAATGTCAGCTACTGGTACCATGTAGCCATTATCACCGTCTTTGATAAGTTCAGGCAATCCGCCAACTCTATAGGCAACGACAGGCACGCCGCATGCCATTGCTTCAAGCGCCGCAAGTCCAAACGATTCCGTCTCACTTGCCATCACCATCACATCAGAGATAGAGAGCAACTCTACCACCGCTTCTTGCTTACCTAAGAATCGGACATATTCGGCAAGCTCTAACTCACGCGAAAGTTTTTCGGCTTCAGCACGCTCAGGACCATCACCCACCATGAGCAGCCGACTTGGCACCTGACGATGCACTCTGCTAAAAGCCTGAATCACATCTCTGACGCGCTTGACTGGGCGAAAGTTCGAAATGTGAATCAGCACCTTTTCATTTGGCTTTGCAAAGGCTGCACGAAATTGGGGACAATTTTTCCGCTTAAACTCGTTTGTGTTCACAAAGTTTGGAATCACCTCAATGTTTTTTTTGGGCTGGAAATCTTCTACCGTTTTTTGCTTGAGGTAGTTTGATACAGTGGTTACGCCATCCGACTGATTGATGCCGAGCCGCACTGCACCACTCAGGCTCGGATCCATTCCGACCAGCGTGATATCTGTACCGTGCAGCGTTGTGATGATTTTCGCTTCCTTGCAGCGGTGGATGATATCGGCTCGATCGCGCTGAATTTCACGCGCCAAAAATGCACTGATGGCATGGGGAATTGCGTAGTGCACATGCATCAAATCCAATTCTTCATAGCACATCACTTCCGCCATTTTTGATGCCAGCGAAATCGAGTAAGGCGGGAACTCAAAGAGCGGATAGCTATTGACCTCCACTTCATGGTAGAAGATATTTTCAGAAAATGTGTGCAAACGAAAGGGCATGCTGTAACTAATGAAGTGCACGGTGTGTCCTTTTTCAGCAAGGGCTTTTCCAAGTTCTGTGGCTACAATGCCGCTGCCACCGTATGTCGGATAACAGGTGATGCCGATTTTCATGACGCCGAGGTTAGAGTGTTTGGCACTTCACAAACTTGAACCTTGCCGTTGTCATAGACTTTCGCACAGCTTGATTGCCTTTTTGTACTACTGCCCAGTCTTCTTTCATACTCACATACTTAATCTTATGCTTCAAAGGCAGAGAAAGGTTAAAACCGCAAAACATGATAACGCTATCAGACAATACATCTTATCGTGAAAGTATTGAAAAAACGCGTCAGTTGCGACATTTCTTTCTGTAAAAAGTTTGATGGGGGAAGCGTGGTTGTTAATTCAAAGGTGGCACATCGCGCTTCGGGCGCACGGCATAATTGACCAAATAGTCATAGAGGCGAATAAGGCGTGAGTTTTGTTCTTTTTGGTCAATCCAGTGTCCAATGAACCCAATTGTACGAGCCAGTACAAAGAAGCCATTAAGGGTGTGTTCAGGAAAGCCAAGGTCGATGAGAATTGCGCCGATGGCGCCGTCTAAATTCAAAATCAAGTTATCTTTTTTGAGTGTGGTAACTTTCTCGACTTCGAGTGCAAAGTCTAAACATGGCGTGTGAAGTGTGGAACGGCTTTTGACAAATGAGACAAGCGACTTGACGCGTTTATCGGGATTGCGCAAACTTTTGACGCGATGCCCAATGCCGGGAACAGGTCCGACATTTGCTTTCATGTAAGCAAGGAAGCCGGGAATATCGTTGCGATAAGATGTTGCACCAAGTTTGAAGTATTTGCCTGCATCAGAGATGGCACCGCCAAATCGCGGTCCAATCATAATTAACCCTGCGGCAACAGCTTGCGGCAGCGCGATGCCTGCACACGCGGCAAGAATCGTGGCTAACGCGCCCGAGACGGCAGGTCCATGGTCAGCCGAAAGAATGATAATGCGTTTAATGACTTCGGCTTGTTCTTTGGTCGGAAGTTCCTTGTTGAAGAGCAGACCGATAAGGTGTTCAATGCTGTAGCCTTTTTCAATGAGTTCAGTGGCGGCGTAGCCCAAGTAGAGCGGCTCTTCGCCGCGGTCGTCGGAAATCGTGGTGCGAATCAGTGGCTCGACAATCACTTGACCATGTTTGAGTGATTCTTCAATCTTCAAGGGTAAATCGCGTGGTGGTGCGGTTTCGGTTTTTTTAGCGATGGTGCCATCGGCAAGCAAGGTTTGATAGACGCCGTGAATGGCATCGCCGAGTGCGCCGAAGGTTTCGGGTACAAGCACGCCTGCCTCGCGAAAGGCTTGGAGTTTGTGTCGTGCCGAGCCGATTCCACCTTTACCTTCTTTTGCGCCTGCATGTCCGAACTTCATGCCTTTTGGCAGAACTTCTTGGCACAGCCCGCTGACGGTAGCAATGAGTTTAATGCGGCGTTTCGTTTGAGCATACCATGCGGCAGCTTCTTCTTCCAACGTGCCGCCCATTTCACCGACTAGCACCACGGCTTTCGTTTGCGGGTCGGCTTCGAACAAGTCTAAATACGTAACGAAATCGCTGCAGGGGTAGGTATCACCACCGATGCTAATTGCAGTCGTAATACCGTCAGCAAATTGCGCACAAAGCCACATCAGTTCATTTGTCAAGCCACCTGATTTGGTCAGCACACCAAACGAACCGGGACGATACAACTTGCAAAGTTTTAGGTTCCGGTATTCGCCGCCAATCACACCTAAGCGACATTCGCCCGCCGACATCACGCCAACTGCTGCAGGACCGTTGACGAGCTTGTTTTTCTCTTGCGAAAGTTTGATGAGTCGCTTGGCATCTTTTTCAGGAACACCTTCAGCGATGATGGAGACAAAGGTAATTCCATCTGTATCTAAAGCTTCTTTGGTGATGGAGAAAACCTTGTCGGCGCCCACATAAATCAGTGCGGTGTTGACGGTAGGATGAGCGGCTTGTGCATCAGCCACGCTAGCATAGACAGGAATGCTTAAAAGTTGATTGCCATATAACACTTCAACCGTTTTACCTGCATCAGGTGGATACACGAAGGCATGCACATTGAGTGGCAAGCCCATCATGTAGCAAAATTCTGCCATACGCTTTGCGGCATTTTGCCCCGCACGCGCACCAACAATAACAACTTGTGTTTGCTTGGTTGCGATGATTGACATACTGGAATTAGTTTTTTTCGGATTGAATGGCTTTATCGACGATGGATGTTAAAGGTGTATAGCGGTCGAAGACATAAATATCGAAGCCTTCGTGGCGCAGTTGGCGCATGGCGTCTAAGCCTTGTTCCTCGTTAGGTCCGCCGCGCCGTACCCAAATTTTGACGCCATCGAGTTTGCCTTGTGCTTTGGCTTTGCGCAGACCATTGATAATGCCGTTGAAGGTAGCTTTCACATCGGTGAAGTTGGCAATTGCACCGCCGATAATCAAGTGCTTGATATTGGGAAGTGAACAAACTTTTTCGGTGAGGGCTTCGACTGCCCAATCGGGCGGGTCGCCTGAATACTCAGCGTAATTGGCAATGCGCCGTCCTAAGGCGATAACTGCATCGGCATAGAAGATGGACGCGCCGCCGCCGGCAGGCAGCAAGGCAATATCACCGCCCGGAACTTGAACAAACTTGACGGAGCCCTTAATGCGCGCATCGATTTCCATAATGGCTAATTCATCGGGTGTCAAGGGGCGACCAAAGTCCGAGACAGGCGCAAAACTCCAATCGGGGTGCCGGAACTTTGCGTTCATATCTAACTCAACTATGGCATCGAGCGCAGCAAAGCGCATGGTTTTTTTCGAAATTACTAACGGATTGATTTCAATTGAGATAGCATCTTCGTTGTCGTAGCACAAGAAGACGCGCTCACTAATTTTAGCCACACGGTCAGCAAGGTCCGACTCAAACCCGGCTTGATGGGCAAGTTCAACTAGCTGTGCGTGCGAAGGTGTGCTCTCAATCGGAACGATAAGTCGTTTGACCGTCTCCCAATGGTCTTCAATTTCAACGCCGCCGTGTTTGGAGAGCAAAATTTCCGCCCCTTCACGAATCGAGCGAACGCAGAGGTAATACTCTTCATCGTGCTCGAGCATTTCAGCCACTAACACTTGCGAAATGGAAATCTCTTGAACGCACTTGCCGAGCATTTCTTGTGCGGCTTGAATTGCGCCGTTCAAATCCAAGTTGAGTTTGACAAGTCCGAGTTTGAAGCGTCCGCCAATGGCTTCGTGCGCTTTGACGACGAGTTTATTTTCGTTCAGCCATTTGTTGGCTTGTGCAAGTGTAGAAAGTTGTTCAGCCGAGGAGATGACAAGATGAGCTGGAACAGGAACGCCCCACTTCTCGAAGAGTTTCATTGCAGGGCTTTCAAGAATTTTTGCCATAGTTGTGAATTGGTTTTTAAGGTGCGTTTCGGAAAATATGCAAAAAGTTTGAGTTCTGGTTGGAAGCAAGTTGAAAGCAAAAGAGAGTGTGGCATGACTTCAAGGCAGTGTGTCAATACATGCGTGCCTTAAGTAATCTCAAAACTCACTGCTATAGTGATACCGATTTTCATGGCGCAGAAGTTATAGGGATTGGTACTTCGAAGACTTGAACATCGCCGTTGTCATAGACTTTCGCATAGTTTGATAGCTTTTCTGCACTAGCAGCCAGTTTCCTTTCATGCTCACTTAAGAAAATGTAGTTAATCTTATACTTCTTCAGAATCTCTTGTTGCACTGCGGCATCATCAGTTTGGAAGAACTTTTGGACATCGTTTTTTTTCTCCTCCACTCTGTCTTCGCCATAGCCTAATATGGGTCTTTTGTTTGCGCCATTCAAAATATACCAGCCTGTCTCCACTGCGCACATGACATTTCTTCCATCTCTTTGTTTCATAAATTCAAAGGCTTCAGCATGGCTCTTAGGAATATAGCCCATGTATCCGCCTGAATCTGCCATCCAACGCCATGTATAGGCAAGTTGCGAGGGCAAAGACAGTGCCAGTATGATGCCTAGCGCCACGTTTGGGCTTAGTGCTTTGAGTCCGTATTCATAGATTAGGAATGCGCACAATCCAGATAACGGTACCCAAATGCCTAATTTGAAGCGTGCGGCATACACCAGCGAGCCGAGTTCTAAGACTTTCTTCACTGGTTCTGTGAGTGCCCCGAGGTTTAGCGTGCCTTGCTCAATCACCTTCAATGCATCGTGATGCGGTGAGACAGCTATGGCAACAATTGCTAAGGTCCAACTGCCAAACAGTACCGCCGTTCTCGTCTTCTCTCCAACTTGAATCCAGTTTAGGATTGTTCTGCCTTTCGACAGCAAAGCAAATAGCAGCAATCCGATACTTAGTGCGAGCCAGACCATCCTACTTTTAACCGCATAATCTTTGATAACAAACTCAGACAATCCAATACTTCCGGTAAGGCAGGCTAGCAATATGAGGATGTAGAAGAGTCGATGCTTTTTTTGCTGCATTAGAATAGCAAATGAAAAAAATGCTAGAAGCGATACCCCTGTCCATATTGCCATCGCTTCAGCATTGAACAGCTGTCCAGTGTATTGGGCAACTGATAACTTGACTTCTGGGATTTGTTGGTAGAACTTCCACAAGATTGTCGCAAGGATTAAGCCAAGCAAAGTGATGCTGCCTGCTTGAATGGCTGGATTTGATAGAACATTTGTCTGCTGTTCTTTTGATCTTGCTGTGGCATATACGGCTGTCCATGTAGCTGCCATCACGCCGAAGATTAAGGCTGAAGCGGGGTGAATGACTGCTGCAATAAAGAGATAAAGACAAGAGAGCCATGCTTTTCTCTTGTTGAGCATCGGTTGTGCCGTCTCAGCAGCTTGATGGAGCGCAATAAGGGCGTAGAGTCCAAAGAAGCGTGCCATCATGTAGTAGGGGCGGTTTAGACTCGTGAGCGTAATGAGTTGATTGCCCTCATAAAACTCGAAACTGAGCACATGATGTTCTCCTACCCAACTTGGTGGAAAGAAGGCGTGTTGCCATGTTCCTGTATTGAGCCCTTGCACGAGCCAATTGAGTGCAAGTAATGTGCCTGATATGCCAGAGGCAAAATACGTTAGCACAAGTGCCGCACATGCGGTCTTTTCGCTTTCGAGAAAGATGAGAAAGAAGTGATAGGTTGCCCATGCGCATAAGCCGTTCCAAAGCATTTCAATCAAGATGAGCATGAAGGGGCTGGGAATACCAAGTAGCATGGCTATCCATCCATACGGCACGAAGATATGAGCCAGTGCATCGGAGCGTAGGAAAATGTTGACATCCCGCTCCAGCACAATAGAGGCAAGGTAGTTTTCTTTTGGAGATTCAATCGCCCATATCCAGCCCGATGGATCTCGTCCTTGAACAAAGGTGTAGGTGTGCGCGTGGGGAGTGTTAAGGAACTTAAACAGATGCACGGCTGGCGACCACAGTGTAGCAGCGACAACTACTGCCCACACTACAGTTGGTAACTTACGTTTTTCAATGCCGTTCATTCAAGCAAATTCTGATGTTATTTCTCCAAGTAGCCGATATAGACCCAGTCGCCCCAGATGTTTTCGCAGATATGGTTTTTAATGCCCAGCGCATTGACAAGTACAGACTTGATAGGGAAAAAATTGATATGCTCATCGAGTGTGTAGTAGTAGTATTTTTGGCGTGGGACGACAACAATTAACTGTCTTCTTGTGATACGCTTCAGCTCTGAAATTGCTTTACTCAGATTTCGCACATGCTCCAAAGTATGGTGGCAGGTTACAATATCAAATGATTTGTCGTCGAACGGCAGGTTTTCAATATTTGCTTGATGATATGTAACGCCATTGATAGCCACATGTTCAAGCAAATCGCAGGCATGCACTTCATACTTGCCCAGTGCTGCAACTTTGCTAGCAAAGTAGCCACCACCGCACCCGACATCAATCACAGACTTTGCGCTCTGGTCTAAGGCACGCATGATAAACTCTACACACCCTGTATTTAAGTCTGTTATGCGGTCTCTTGCCAAAGAATCCAATTCTTGGTAGAACCTCGCAAACTCTTCATCAGACCAGCCATAGACGAGCGATTTGAGGTTCATAATTTTGTCTATGTTCTTGCCTTTGAACCAGATGTAGAAGAGCGGATACATGAACAATTTGCTATCGCGGATGATAGGCGGAATGCATTCGTCAAGTATGAAACGTATGGCATTTGTCAGGTTGCGATTCATTGCGTCTGCAAGGCTTTAACTTGCTGGATTTTTTGTTTTGTCTCCGCTTTGAAACGCGCATTTACATTTCTTTTAATAGCAAACAAGCCTACTAACATTTTCAGCGAGTCTTTGATGGGCGAGACTCTTGAATTTGGGGAGTTTATCCATGTTACTCCAACTTCTTTAACCGAGAAGCCTAATTTCCTCGCCCAGAGCAAGACTTCCACATCGAAGCCAAAGTGTGTGGTCTCGACGCGCGCAAAAATCTCTTTGGCTACTTGGTGTCGAAATGCTTTGAACCCACACTGTGTATCACGGATGCCATCTATGACCAGCATGCGCACAATCCGATTGAAAATTTTTCCCATTGTTTCGCGGTAAAACGGTTGGTGCCGCACGATGTTTGAGTCAGGTTGACCGCGCGAGCCAATCGCCACATCTGCACCTTGCTCCAAGGCTTCTACTACCTTTGCAATTTCTGTTAGGGGTGTTGAAAGGTCAGCATCCATAAAAAGAATGATCTTTCCTTTTGCCTGCATCACACCGTGCTTAACGGCTGCACCTTTACCCATATTTTCAGGCAAGATTTCCAGCGTTAAGCGCGAATTTGGTGATGTGTGCTCAAAACGACGCACAATCTCAGCAGTACGATCTATGCTGCCATCATCTACCACAATAACTTCCCAATCCAGAAACTGCTTGGGCAGAAAGAGTATAACGTCTTGCAAAGACGCTTCTATGCGTTTTTCCTCGTTAAAAGCAGGTATGACAATTGAAATCTGCATCAGTATGGATATAGGCGCGGGTTAAGTTCGAGATGCTCAGCTTGTTCTTCTTCTAATCTTGTCTGTATAGCGTAGTATGCCGGTGGTTTGAATGCAAAGCCTGCAATGAACCAAAATGGGAAAGTAAGTGCTGTCCAGCGAGATGACCATCCTAAGATACCGTAGGTGTAAAACGCGAGGATTGTAGCCCACACAAAGTAGCGCATTTTGAGATTCTTGTCATATCTGCCTGTTGTGCAACTCCAGATGTTTCTCAGCAGTAAGATCCAGCAACTTCCAACTAGCAAGAGGTACACGCCAAGCCCCAAATAGCCGATATCATACATGAACTCCAGTAAATCAGCATGCGCAGAATAGGGACTCCCATCTGGGTTCAAGAGACCGAGGTCGAGAGAGTGAAAGGCAATACCGCCACCGAAAAATTGCTCTGGAAAAGGCTTCTTCTCAAAGGTGTCGAGCAACCTGTACCAAATGGCTGACCTACCGCTTAAGCTCGTTGCCCATAACCCGCTCTCGAAGAACGTAAAGATATCAGAGAAAAACTTGCGTGAAAAATCGGTAAAGAGAAAGAGCGGTAAGCCGATACTAAGAAATAGCCCCAATAGCCCAAATCGCTTATTGAGAACGAGCCAAACTATTGTTACAATTGAAACACCTAACACTACCCCTCGCGTAAAGGAGGCTGCAGCAACGATTAACCCCATGATTATAAACAGCCAGTACTGCTGCTTCTTTGGCTCATCAGTTTTGCTGAGCATGTAGTAGCAGAGTGGCAGTAAGACATACAGTGGCATTGCCAGCGTACCTGAATCGGCATAAAAGCCAGAGTATCGAAATATATCTTCTTCAAAACCGACGCTGGCATAGGTCATCTGCGCTACCCCGATATCTGCTAGCTGGAAAATTCCTGTTAGCTGCAAGACTAAACCGACGAAGGAGACGATATACGACCAGATGAAAAGGCGTGCAAATTCATCAAACTTTTCAGCTCTGTCGAAGTAGTACCAGCCCGCACCAAACATCACGAACGGACTCAGCAGTTTTGCTAGAGTCAGTAGTCCTTGCTCAGGGAATGGCGAGCGCCATGTATTGATGATCACAATAGATGCAAAAAGTATCATCAGCGGTGCTATCTTGGTGCTAAAGGGGTATTTCCTACCCCTGCCATATGTGATTGCTAGTAGCACAAATGCTAATACAATAGGTAGAAGCGTATAGACAATGCGCTGAATGTTGAGTCTCAAGCCGCCTACATAAATATCTACAAACCAAAACACATCAATAATTTTCTGGAATGCCACCACATACATCACCAAGCGCAACGGGGAAAGCACAAAGATATAGGTGATTAGCGCTACTCCTAATAGGATGATAACTAATTTGATCTCTGGCGTTAGCATTGGTTATCTCCTTTTATTTTCCTGCTACAGAACTTTGTATTTCTTGCTCTGTCAACTTGTTTTGTAGCCATGCGTCGTACACTTGCCCTAAGCGAGCATAATAACTTTCCCAAGAAAATTGCTTTGCATACTGTGCTGCACTTTCGCCCATTTTTTGACATGCCTCGGGCTGTTCATAAAAATACAGCAACTTTTCCTTGATGGCTTCTACACTGCGTATTGGCACAACAAACCCATCTATTCCATCTCTTGGTTGCAAGCCACAGTTTTCAGTTACAATGACGGGCACCCCACAAGCCATCGCCTCCAGCGTTACAAATCCAAAACTATCAAACAGCGATGCCAGCACGCACACAGAAGCTTGATTGTAGTACTGCCATAGTTGATTGTTGGGCACTGACCATATATGACGGTATAGCCCGCTATACTTTGCAAGAATGGAAAAAAATTCTTTTTCTACTGGGCTAGTGATGAGGAGCTCTGCGTTTGGTAATTTAAGCTCTTTGAAGGCTTCCAGCAAATAGTGTATTCCTTTTCTTACCCCTACAATGCCCACGCAGAGCACGCGAAACACTTTATCTTTCTTTAGGCTTGGCTCAGGAAAAAAACGTTGCAAGTCCACACCCAAGGGCACACTTATCACACTTGTAGCATCACGTCCTGTGCGTACAATAAAATCTTCTCGAATTCTCTCAGATGGAACAATGACCATATCTGCTAGCTCATACTCCTCTCTTTTAATTCTTGTCAGGGTAGCATTTTCACGTAAGTAGTCTGGCTGTGGCAGTTTGAGTCGTTGGTATTCTTCTCGCATTATTTCCTGAATCAAATCGACATGGCACATGGCTTCATCCAGCACAATTCTTGCGCCCAAGGCTTTAGCTTTCTTCATTGAAAGCATAGAGCAGCCTTCGAAACCGTGGAAGATATCGCATTGCAAATCTTTCTGAGCCACGAGATGATCAAACATCCGGAACTTCAGCGTGTGTATATCAAACTCACTGAACCAGCCCAGTTTTTGGTTTATGCGCTCAAAGGTCTCTGGCAACACAATGCTTTTCACGCGCTCATCGCTCAAGCGTTCATGTCTGCGATTGCTTGTATTCCTTTTCAAGTAATTTGGCAGCAGGCTTTGTATCGCTCGCTCTAGTACGGAGGGCTTAGTCTTAGCGTAAAAAGAAGTATAGAGTCGCTTTAGTAGTCCTTTCTCTTGTAACGCTACGGCGGTTTCATATGTATGCTGTCTTGCTACGTTAGAGACAATTACTTGAGCTGGCATATCTATATTGATGAGAGGGTTAGCGGGCGCACTGATGCTAATTTGTGTGCTTTGATGCGATGATAGGCTTCTTGCACCTTTTGGCGATAATTCTCCCAAGTAAATTGCTTTACATATTGAGCCGCGCTTTCGCCCATTGAGCGGCGTAAATCTTCACGCTCGTAGAGCAGTAAAATTTTTTCCTTTAAGGCTTCAATATCGCGAATTGGTACAACAAACCCATCTTTGCCATCTCTTGGTTGCATACCGCAATTTTCGGAAACGATAACTGGTATGCCACAAGCCATTGCTTCACAGGTTACGATGCCAAAACTTTCTACTAAAGATGGTAACACAAATACGGACGCCTCATTAAACTTTTCTACCAGTGCGTGATGCGCCAGACTTGGATAGTGTTTGAATAACCCCGCATACTTGTGCAGGATTGGCTCGAAACCTTCTTGGATGTTACCTATCAAGATTAACTCAGCACCTGACAAACCCAGATTTTGGAAAGCTTCCAGCAAATACAGCACACCTTTTCCAACTCCCACTTGCCCAACAAATAACACCTTGAAAGTTTTCTCTTGCTTCAGCTTTGGCTTGAATCTCTCAGGCTCAAACCCATATGGCACAACGAGTAGGGTATCGGGCGACCGTTGCTCGTATCTTACAAAATCTTGCTTAATTTTTTCAGAAGCTACAAAAATGAAGTCCGCTTCTTGAAATTCAAGATACTTTCGGTGTGTCCCCCCGTCCTCTTGCAAAAGGTGTTTTGGTATGGGCAGTGCCGCATCTTCATATCCACGCCTGAGCTGCTGTCGGCTTTCTGTCGGATGAAACGTGCTTTCATCTAGCACCGTGATTGCCCCTGCCTTGCGTGCTTGTCGCAAGGAATAGAGTGAACACCCCTCAAATCCATGAAACACATCACATTCTAAACGTTGCCTTGCGACACGTCGGTCAAACCAATCATTCTTTATGTTCATGATTCGGTATCGTCCACACATGCGGCGAATAATTGGTATCCGCTCTAAAATTTCAGGAAAGTAAAAGCTCACAATGCGCTGCTCATCCAAGCCTTCTTGCTTGCGGTTCATGACTTTCTCTCGCAGGTCCTGTGGCAGCATCGTGCGCAGCAGCTTTTGCGATAGTGGTGGATGATCTAATGCATAGAAAGATGTATAAAACCGCTTGAGCCAGTCCGCTTCTTGCAACGCTAAGGCGGTTTGATAAGCATGATGCTTAGCGACATTTGAGACAATCACTTGCATCTCTACGCCTCCAATGTTGCTTGCGTCGTCAGGGTACTCATCTCCGCACAGGCTTCAAAGGTCTTTTGTGCAATTCTTGTATGCGTAAAATGCTCTAAAAATCGCTGGCGACCTCTGTGAGCCAACTCCCGGCGTAAGTCCGCTTGCTCGATGAGTTGTGCTAAAATTGTGGCTAAGTGTTCATCGTTTTTTTCTTGAAAAATCATTCCCGCCTCTCCAATCACATTAGGAATCTCAGCAGAACTTGAACCCACCACCGCATTCTCACAAGCCATTGCTTCTACTAAAACATGTCCAAACTGCTCTTTCCAGTAGGGCGTAGTCTCAGATGGCAAGACAAAAATCTCTGACACATTCATGTATCGAATTACTTCGTAATGACTGACAGCTGGTAAAAATAGGACCAAATTCTCCAGTGCATTCTCTTTCACGAAGTGTTCCGCTATCGCCTTAAAATTGCCCGCTCCAACAATCAACATCTTCCACTTTGTCTGAAGTTGCATCCCACAAAGACGCTTGAGTGCGCGCAACAGGGTTAAGATACCTTTCTCTTCGACAATTCGTCCAGCGTAGAGAATGCCGACTTGCCCTTCTTCCAAGTACTTAGAACGCAGTTCAGGTTCTGGCTTACGCATGTAGAGTGTTTCATCTGCACCCAATAGTGGGATGACTTTGATAGGTTTGTCGTAACCGCGTGCCTGCAAAATGTCCCTTGCATCAGCATTACCAACAATTGCGCCCACTGTGTTGCGGAAATTATACCGCTCTACCATGAGTCTTGGCAATGACAAACGATACGGCAAGTTCCACCAAGTAAAATAGATGACTTTCGTCTGCGGCGAGTACTTTTTCTTATACCAAATGGTTTGTGCTAGTGAGTTTGCAAAAGCACCGTGCTCATCTAAAATCACATCTGGCTGAAACTGCCTGATAAGCTCCCTGAACGCCTTCCCATAAAAATGCCCTGTCTCATACTGCGACAGATACGCTGGTAAGGGGATGAACTTCAAGTTGCCAAAGTCTCCATACTCTCCAATTAGCTTCTTGCCAAAACTGTCGTAGGATTCCGAGGGAAATATGACTCTAAACTCTGAGTCAGGATACAGCCGCGCCATTGTGATGTATTTGTCCCAATTGATGCGCGAGAGATAAGTAATGCCAACAACCAGCAATTTCATTGTTGCCATATCAGTGATGGAGTTGCCTTTTGGTTTTGCAGCATCTGCTCTGCAATTGCAGTAACTTGCCGCGCATCAATCATGGTTAGGCAAAATGGGCGCTTCGCATGACTTGTCATGTGACTTTCAGGCACGGTGCACTCGTTTTCTCGGCACGGCGCACAAGGCAAATCAACGCGATATACAACCGCATTGGGATTGCGATATGGACCAAACTCTACATCGTCTGTTGCCCCAAACCAGACAATATGCTTGATGCCTAGCGCAGATGCAAGGTGCGTTGCCCCGCTGTCGTTGGAGATGAGTAGGCGACATCGGCGCAAAAGTTCCGCCGACTCACGCAAAGATAACATCCCACAAAGATTAAAAATGAGACGCCCATCACAGATTTGCATGTTTTCCACATACTGCCGCTCCGAGGGCGCACCGATGTAGAAAATTTTTCTGCGGGGATTATTCTGCTGTAATTGCTTCGTAACTTCAATGAACTTCTCCGCTGGCGCCGTCTTGATTACCGAATCTGACTTGATGGCACTGCCAGCTGCCGCCGCTATAGCAATCAGTTCATCAGAGCCTTGAATTCTAAGCTGTTCAAATAACCTATCTACCGCTTGTTGCTCTGCATCAGTAAGTACAATCTCTAACTTATCTTCGCGTGAAACTGGAGCGTCAGAGAGCAAATCCAGCATTTCTAAAT
>JBKBSK010000005.1:0-167823 GCA_046291735.1 Candidatus Thermochlorobacter sp.
GTGAGTATTTGCAAAAGTTAGGCTTCAAAGCGACGAATCTCGAGGGCGGTATGTTGGCTTGGTAACTCTTCAAACACAAGGAGAATAACCATGAAAGCAACGGTTATCTACGATGGGAAGTATCCCATGCGAGGTTACAATGAGCGTGGCAACGAAACGCTCTTTGAGCCGTCGCCTGACCATGGCGGAAGTGGCAATGTTGCAACGCCGATGGAAATTTTCTTGCAATCGGCGGCGGCTTGCTCTATGGTCGATGTGGTCTCGATTCTTGAAAAAAAACGCAAGCATATTACTGACCTCAAAATTTTCGTTGATTCAGAGCGCGCCGAAGAGCACCCGAAAATTTTCACGAAGGTGAAATTTCGTTACGAGCTTACAAGTCCTGATGCGGAACTTGCAGACTTGGAGCGTTCAGTTGAGCTTTCTATGACGAAGTATTGCAGTGTTTCGGGCACACTCAAAAAAAGTGGGTGCGTGGTCGAGTATGAATCGGTGGTGAAACGACCTGAAACTGCTGTTTCACAGTAGTCTTTGAAATGCCCGCAGTTTAGGACGTTTGCATGGAAGCATCATCTTCGTCTTAGCAATAGCGCGCTCTTACTCAAAGACGCTAAAAGTGTTTGAGTAAAGTTTTATCTTTAGCTTTTAGCTGCAAATTTTGACACACCGCAATGTCAAGTTTTTATACCTTTCTTCGTTTAGGATTTGAGCATATCTCGGATTTGAAAGGTTATGACCATATTCTTTTCGTTACTGCACTTGCGGCAGTCTATCCGTTGCAGGCGTGGCGGCAACTTGTCTGGCTTGTTACGGCTTTCACGGTTGGGCACAGTCTGACGCTTGCGCTTGCAACCTTGCGTCTGATTGATGTCTCTACTGATTTGATTGAGTTTCTGATTCCTGTTACGATTATTTTTACTTGTCTTGTCAATATGCTCTCGACGCAAGAGGCGACTGGTAAGCGCAATTGGCTCAAATACGCCGGGGCAAGCTTTTTTGGTCTGATTCATGGCTTAGGGTTTTCGAACTTTCTGCGTCAGATTCTTGGGGCTGAGGAGAACTTGCTTGGACCGCTTTTTGCGTTCAATCTGGGTCTGGAAGTCGGTCAGTTGTTTATTGTTGCAGTTGCTTTAGGGTTCTCGTTTATTATTGTGGATGTGCTGAAGGCGTCTCGGCGCGAGTGGAATCTTGTGCTTTCGGGTGGGATTGCAGGGATTGCGCTCATCTTAGTCCTTGAGCGTATTGAGCCGTTGCTCTCCTAGCTTTGTTTGCGATAGGCTAAGGTTCTTATGCGGCTAGAAAATCTCCTGTGCGCAGAATTTGGATACACTGCTGCAAGACTTTTGGGATTGTTTCTTTGAGTGGGAAGGGTGCGGTGCAGCCCGCAGCGTTTTTGTGCCCGCCACCGCCATAGTATTTTGCAAGCAGATTAACCGCAAAATCACCACGCGAACGGAAGCTAATTTTTGTGTTCCCGTCTGGCATTTCAATGAACATGATGGCGATTTTCGTCTCTGGCAATCCTAAGAGATATTCAAGCAAGCGCTCGGTATCAGAAAGTCCCACGCCGGTCTCACGCAGCAAGGATTGGGAGACGAAAAGGTATGCAATGGCTCCGTCTTCGAGCGTATGTAAGTTTGCAATGCTTTGGCTAATGAGTTGCAGCGTACCGAGCGAGAGTGTGTTGTAGATATTGTCGTAAATCTCCATTGGGGAGATACCTGTGTCGAGCAGTTCCGCTGTAATACGGTGAATGCGCGATGTGGTCTTTGGCAGTCTAAATGAGGCGGTATCGGTCATAATGGCTGTGTAGAGCCCCATAGCCACAGTTTTATCAAGGAGCGAACGTTCATAGTAGCGTTCCATTTCGCGAATGAGTTCATACATCAGTTCGCCTGTTGCGGCAGCTGCGCTTCGGCAAATCATCATGTCGGCAAATTCCTGTGGCTCGAGGTGATGATCTATGCATACTACTTTGACCTTGCCCGATTTTTTGAGCTCGAGGATGTGTCGTTTGATAGCGCGCGTGCGTCCAATGTTATTGGTATCAAGCAGGAAGAAAAGGTCGGCGTCTTGCAATTGTTGAAGGTGCTGTTCGTTTTTCTCGTCAAATATCCACACCTCTTTCATGAAAGGTAGGAATTGATAATTCTTCGGTACAAGTGTCGGATTGATGAGTGTTGCTTGCTTGCCGATGCTTCGCAGTGCCGCCATCAGGGCAACCTCGCTGCCGAGTCCATCGCCGTCTGAGTTTTCGTGTGTAGAAATCACAATGCGCTTTGCCGCATCAATCATCTCAAGAGCGGATTGCCAAAGCGGTTCCTCAATTAGCAGCATTTCATCTTGCTTGGCGACTTGATGCATCGTGGTAGATTTTTTTCTGCTTGTTTGAATTGAAAAAGTAAGTTACGCAAATCTTTAAGCATTTCAAGTTTGGTGTTGTACATTGAGACCTTAACGTTTTTTTAATGCGCAAATTTCATGTCAATTGCTTACGAGTGCTTACATTGCAAAGCCTTAAGTAGATTGGGGAGAAGTTATGGCATCAAAGTGTATCGTTGCGCTGCTGGTTCTGACACATTTTGTTTTTTTACAAAAACAAGAGGCGCCCTTCCGCAACATTTCTTGGGGCATGCCGCCCTCTACGGTTCTTGCTGTTGAACGCGCAACCCTCATCAAGGACGGCGGTAACCGCCTATTCTACAAAGCCGAAGAAGAAGGCTATCCGATTATCCTCGTCTATACCTTCATAGAAAATCAACTCGTACAAGCTACATGTATTTTCCAATATGAAGGTCAAGTCTCTACCAGCGATATTCTTAAAGACCTCGAAGGCAAAGTTTCCAAAAAATTTGGCTCTCCTGAAATTGTCAAAACCAACTACAAAGCGGTTTGGGTTCACAGCGGCACCAGCATCAGCCTAACGCTGACTGACGAGCAAAAGGTTGTCTTAAACTATGTGAGCAATCATCATGCCAAGCAGTTTGCTGACAAGTGGAAATCTTCTCTGTGATTTTACCTTGCTCATTGCCGAGCGTGATTTAGTGCGGTGCCGCACTTATCGTTTCTGGTTCAGTTCCACCATCAATGTGTTTTTTACCCAATCATAATCAGGCTTGATAGATAAAGCGTGTTGATAATACTGCTTAGCTAAGCCATAATTTTCTTCCTCGAAGGCAATTTTACCTAACCACGCATAGACTTCTTCTTTACCCCAGTCTGGGAACATTGGCGATTCGAGCTGATAGGTTTTGAAAGATTGCTCTGCGCGATTGAGCGATTCGAGCGCTTTCTTGAGACCACCACCAAAGGACTCTGGGATAAGAAACGATGTGATGCCTTCGACGAGGTGCAAGCGCGGATTGTTTGGGTCTGTGATTTTGGCTTTGCCTAAAATTTCAGCGATGCGCAGCGCATACTTCATCACTTCTGCTGGGTTTGCAATGATTCTTTGCGCGTAGATATAGGCTTCTAAGATATGCGCTTCTGCCAGATCGCTTTTCATTGTGAGCGCTTTTTCAAGATGACTCATTGCGGTCTCAAGCGAGCGTTCAGTGCCCACCTCATCATCTCGCTTGATGCAGCGAATGGCATAACGCACGCTTGCTAGTGCAATGTAGTAGTGCAGAATTGGCACATGGTCGTGCGCTGCAAGCATTTTTTCGAGCGCAGCAACGTAGTTAAGTAAGATGTTATCTTCAAGCGCATCTGGATTATGCAAAGCGGCGCGGATTTCATGGAAGAGCATTTCCCGCTTTTTGGCATCAGGCTTTGCTGACGCTGTGCTGAGAGAATTGGGTTGCATCGTCATCTTTATCGTTTTGGCACAAGTTAAGATGTTTTCTGTCGTGGAATTCTGCCAAGCATTGCCGGCATAGCGCAAGTCTATGCGTCGTCAATGCTTAGCAAAGGCAAGGTATAAACGTAACGTTTTTTTTATACTCACGTAGAGCTTTACAGAAAAATAAATTTGCCGTGCACCAGCATGAGACTGCCCGAAGAAAAAATTGAGGAAATTCGCCGACTGGCTAACATCGTCGATATCGTCTCTGACTATGTCTCACTTCAACCTGCAGGCAAAAGTTACAAAGCGCGCTCACCTTTTACGAATGAAAAAACACCGTCATTTTTTGTCTCACCTGAAAAGCAAATATACAAGTGTTTTTCCAGTGGCAAAGGCGGCAATGTCTTTACCTTCGTGATGGAAATGGAAAAGGTAGGGTTTATTGATGCAGTGAAAATTGTTGCCAAAAAAGTTGGCATTGATTTATCTCAGTATGAGCAGTCGCCACAGGCTGGAGCGCAAGAACGCATTGAGTATGATGTGATGCGCTTTGCTGCCAAGTTTTTTCACCAAGCCCTTACTTCACCTGAAGGCAAACCTTGTCTTGACTACTTTAAGAGTCGTGGCTTGAGCACTGCGACCATTTCTCACTTTGGGTTAGGGTATGCTTACAACGATTGGGATAGACTGATTTGCGCCGCACAAAAAGCCAATTTTTCACTTGAGCTTCTCAGTCAAGTGGGTCTTGCCGCCTACAGCGATAAATCTCAAAAGCATTATGATGCCTTCCGTCATCGTGCCATGTTTCCTGTGTTTTCTCCAGCAGGTAAAGTTGTCGGTTTTGCTGGTCGCTTGCTCGGTGATGAAAAAGATGCGCCGAAATACATCAACTCCCCAGAGAGCAAGCTTTATGAAAAATCTAAGTTGCTCTACGCAATGAACTTTGCCAAAGATGAGATTCGCAAAAAAGGTGAAGCTATTTTGGTTGAAGGGTATATGGATGCAATTGCCTTACACCAAGCGGGCATTTGCCATAGCGTTGCTTCGAGCGGGACAGCGCTGACGAGCGAGCAAGTGCGGCTTATCTCACGCTATGCTAAACAAGTGATTTTCCTCTACGATGGCGACCGCGCTGGTATTGCTGCCATGCTGCGCGGCATAGACGTGATGCTCGAGCAAGGTATTGCGCCCAATATCGTCACACTGCCCGATGGACACGACCCTGACAGTTTCGTGCGCGAGTTTGGCGCCGCAGAAATCAGCAAGTTTATTGCAGCGCATCAGACTTCCTTTCTTGATTTCAAATTGCATACGCTTGAACAAAGTGGCACCCTTTCCGACCCGCAGAAATTTCGTGCTGCACTCACCGACCTTGTTACCATGCTGCTCAAACTTCCTGATGAACTCTCACAAGAAATTTATTTCAAGACACTCGCACAAAAACTTGACATTAGTCTCTCCTTACTTCAGCGTGAAAAAGAGCGCGAGCTTGCAGAGCGCAAAAAAAAGCCGATACACTCTCGTGCTCATCGCGCTTCAGCAGATGCAAAGCCAGAGAGCACAGGCACAGCGGGTTCAAGCCCGCCCTCATCATCACCTGAAAAACTCTCGGTCGTAGAGCGCACATTTCTCAAAGCCTTTTTGGAGAGTTTGCTGCATGGCTCGGCGGTTATTGAGTTTGTTGCCTCACATTTAGCGTTGTTTCATTTTCGGCATCCTTTGGTGAAGTCTGCGGTTGAGTTTATTCTCGCTCGCTATCACCGTGCAACAGCACAAGGTGAAACCACACTCGATCTTCCCAGTGCGCTTGCCTACATCGATCAGCCCGAGCTACGCGATTTCATTTCAGGCTTACTCATGGAGCCGCCCATCTCGGAGCGCTGGCCACAAGAATCCTCTCACCAACATGCGCGGCGCTGCTTGCAGGCTTTTTTTGATGCTACAAGCAAACTTATTTTGGAGCGTTACGACACCGTTCTGAAAGAAAATCTTGCACGCTTGCAAAACGGCTTAAGTGAAACAGAACAAATTGCGCTGTTAGAAGAACGCAAAGTTATTCTTGCGCGCCGTCAGGAAGCCAAGCGTGAATTTGACCTTGCCGCAAAATTTTGGCTCAACTGATTTGCAGCTGACACTTATGCAAGGCGTTTTTTTTTGGTCTGCCTAAGCCTCACTTTTTGCTTCGTTGAGCGGTCTGAATGCATAGAGGTGCTGCTCAATATAACTTTTGGCATCGTACCAGAAGCGAACATGAAGCGGCGCATTCGTGATGCTAAGCGGATAGTGCTCATCGGTGATACCGTATCCTGTGGGTTTTTCTTTTGGCAGATAAGCTGTGCCAAAAAGCCAGTCCCAAATTGCCAGTTTGGTTGCGTAGTTTAGCCCGCCTTCTTTGATTTCTTGCGCATGATGCCAGCGGTGCATTTCAGGTCCATTGATGATAAACTGCAGTGCCCCGCTTCGCACATCGATATTGCTATGAATCCACATGCCCCAGATGCCATCAATAGCGCCTTTTATCAAGAGCACTTCAGGTGAGGCACCCAGCAGGATAATCGGCGCAAACTCAATAGTTTGATTGATGAAAATCTCCAGCGAGTGCGAGCGCATGCCTGCAATCCAATCGACTTGCTTTGCAGAGTGATGTGCTTCGTGCAGTCGCCACAGGATTTTGTTGCGGTGCTGCAAGCGGTGAAACCAGTAAATGTAGAGGTCATGCGTAACCAGAAAAAATATCACCTGCGCCCAAAGTGGCCACTCGCTTACAAGTCTTAAGCGTGATAGCCCAGTTTGTGTGTCTATCCAATAAATTAACGCACCAATGAGCAGCGAGAGCACATAACTTTGCAGCAGCGCATAGAAAATCAAGTCAGAGAAAAAGCCTTCTCGAAAGAAGGGCTGACTTTTATCGTAAGGCAAACATCGCTCCAAGACAATGAACAGCAACGCCGCTGCAAAAATGAGAAATGACAAAAGCGTTGCAAGCGTCTCTAAGGTCATCGTTGCAAAGGTTTTTGTTTGGCTGCAAAAATACGACTTGTTTTGCAAAGCCTTAAATTGCGCTGCTATCTTGGCGTCAAGCCTTGAGCTGACTTCAACTTTTGTGCGTTCCTTGCGCCTTGCGTAACTTAATGCGCTATTTGCATACTGTGAGGTTCTGCACACACTATGAAGCATATACCATGAGACTCTTTCGAGTTGCCATTCTTTTTCTTGTCCTGAGCACTCCTGTTTTTAGCAACGTTGTGTTTGGTCAAAACCGCCATGTTATTGATAGTTTGATGAAAAATCTTCCCACTTCTTCTGACACGACCTTAGCCCGTCTCTATAACGCCATTGCATGGGAATACCGCTGGTTCGATCTGGATTCAGCACTCAAGTATGTACGGCTTGGTGAAGATCTTTCACGCCAGCTCAATTTCCGAGATGGACTTGCGCAAAACCAAAACTTTGCTGGGGTTATCTATTTTAACCGTGGCGATCTCTCCAAAGCCATGGATTTTTTTCTTAATGCACTTCAACTCTCTGAACAGCCACCACGTAACGTTGTCGAACTTGGTTATGCTCTCAATAACATCGGCAATGTCTATAAGCAACAAGGCGCAATGAAGCAAGCTGTTGAATACATGATGCGCGCGCTGCAAGAATTTGAGAGTCTTGGCGACAAGCGCGGTATTGCTTACTGCTGCATCAGACTTGCTGAAAGCTATAAAGCACAAAAAAACTATGATGCTGCTCTTATGTATGCCTACCGCTCACTCAAACTGCGCGAAGAGATGGGCGATAAAGACGGCATTCAGAGCATTCGGATTCTCTTAGGCATTATCTATAGTGAAATTGGTGACTACGACACAGCTCTCTCTTTTCATCACAGCACATTAGCATTGCTGCGTGCTACTAACTCTCGCTGGGGCATGGCAACCAGTCTCAATAACATCGCCCAGATTTATCTCAAACAAGGACGCTTAGATACAGCACTTTCTACTGCGCAAGCTTGCTATAGCATTGCTCAAGGCTTCAACAGCAAAGAAAAATTGATGGACATTTCACGCACGCTTGGCGACATCTACGCTGCAAAGGGTGATTTTGCAAATGCTTACACTTACCTTAGACGCGCTGAGATACTCAAAGACTCTGTGCTCAATGAGCAAAACGTGCGTGCGATTGCAAATATGCAAGCCCTTTATGATGCACAGCGCCGCCAAACTCAAATTGAACTTCTAAAGAAAGAAAATGAGAATCAAACGCTGGTTCGCAATTTACTTATCGGTATTGTACTGCTTTTGTCTGTCATTGCCATTTTAGCGGGGAGCAGTTACCGACAAAAAAAAGCGTGCGGCAGCGCAATACAAGGCTCAGAACGATAGCCTTATTAAACTCAATGCCCTGCTTGCCGAAGAGCGTCAAAGGGCAGAACTTGAGCGCCAGCGCGCTGAGGAAGCTAGCATGTTCAAGACAGAACTTTTGAGTATTGCTGCACATGACCTTAAAAATCCGCTTCAATCCATTCTTGGCTTTTCTATGCTCATTCTTGAAGAGATTACAGAGCAGAGCCCAATTGCAGACAAAATTAAAGCCATCCAGCGCGCCGCTGAACGCATGCTTGCACTTATCAAAGACTTCTTGGAGACTGCGGCAATTGATAGTCAGCAAATTCAGCTCAAAAAGCAGAAAGTGTACATCGTCGATTTGCTCTACCGTGTGCTTGATGCCAACCGCCTGCAAGCCGAGATGAAATTGCAACAATTAGGATTTGAGGTTCTTAGTCCTAATGCTGTCGTCGAGATAGACATCAAATGGATGCGCGAAGTATTTGAAAATCTTGTGAGCAATGCCATCAAATTCACACCTTTTGGAAAGCACATTAGTGTTGTGCTCTCTGAAAGCGAAGACTCTGTTCGTGTAGAAGTCAGAGATGAAGGGCAAGGCTTGACTGCAGAAGATATGTCCAAACTTTTTGGCAAATTTCAGCGTCTTTCTGCTCGTCCTACGGGCAACGAAACTTCAACAGGGTTGGGTCTATCAATTGCAAAGCAGATCATAGAACTGCATGGCGGCAAAATCTGGGCAGAATCAGAAGGTCAAGGCAAAGGTGCAACGTTTATCGTTGAATTGCCTAAAGTACCAACTGACGAACCTCACGCCACGAAGCTTACTGTTCGTGCTTAGCTCAATTGCAAGGGTTCAGACTTTCTGATTTTTGTAATTTTGCTCTAAGACTTCAAAGGACGCTCATTCCAAGATGCCACTTCGTAAACTTTCTGGCGCCGAGATGCAGCGTCTTTCACCTGAGGACTTTCATCGAGCGCCGAAACATCCCATTTATGTGATGCTTCAAAACATTCGCTCTATGTGGAATGTCGGCTCTATTTTCCGCACCTGCGATGCCGCCCGCATTGAGCAACTTATCATCACGGGCTACACAGCCACACCGCCACGCAAAGAAATTGAAAAAACTGCGCTCGGCGCTACCGAAACCGTCAAATGGACTTATTTCGAGCATGCCCTCGATGCTGTCACTTGGCTCAAAGCACAAGGCGTGCGTGTCTGTGCACTTGAAATCACAAATAGCAGTCGCGCTTATGATGCTGTTCGTCCAGAGGAATTTCCACTGTGCTTGGTTGTCGGAAATGAAGTCAGCGGCATTGATGAAGAGGTTTTAGCAGCATGCGACTTTGCCCTTGAAATTCCACAATATGGCACGAAACATTCGCTCAATGTCGCTGTGGCTGTCGGTATCGCTGTCTTTGAGCTGGTTAAAATTTCTCGTCAGCACGCTGCCGCATCGCAGTCTGACTTGCGCTGAGACCGCTTTGCTTACATCATGGCAAGGCTTCTTACTTTCTACTTTTCTCGAGTGCACTGTGGATGGTGCGTTCCACCAGCGTTGCTTTTCGGCGCACACGAATGTTGATGCTCTCTACGAACAATGAAAATGCAATAGCAAAATACATGTAACCTTTTGGAATCTCAAAGTGCAACCCTTCTGCAACCAGCACGACGCCAATCATCAAGAGCATTGACAAGCCAAGTACTTTCATGGTCGGATGCTGCTCGACAAAATCGCCAATGCCTTTGGCAAAAAGCGCCATGACCACTGTTGAGAGCACAATCGCCAGCGCCATAATCAAAACTTCACGTGCCAGCCCAATTGCCGTAACAATTGAGTCAATTGAGAAGACGACGCTCAAAACAGTAGATTGTAGCAACACACGGATGAACGTATCTGCCGGTCTTGCGCCTTCTTCTTTTTCGCCTTCGAGTTTGCTATGAATTTCTGTAATCGCTTTGAACATCAGGAAAAGTCCACCTATAATCATGACCACAGCTTTGCCTGAGATATCAAGCCCAAAGACTTGAAACAGTGTTTGGTTGAGTGAGGTTACCCACGCTATCGCTAGCAGAAATAAGAGACGCAACGCTAAGGCAATCAGCAGGCTTGAAAATCGTGCACGCTCCCTCAACTCTGACGGCAGGCGTCCGACAAGAATGGCAATAAAAATCACATTGTCAATTCCTAAGACAATTTCCATGATAGTAAGGCTAAGGAGACTGAGGATATTTTCTGGCTGCAGCAGGATGTCGATCATATAGTGAGAATTTATAGAAGTTTGGAAGTTATCTTAAAGTTAATGTCAACGATGATTTGATACCAAGTTCTCTTCAAGGGCTGGCAACAGAGATTTTCTTTTGTCTTTGTTTGTCTTCGGACAGTATGAGTCATGATACATTTACAACCCTACGAAGTTTAGGTAAAAAAACACAACATTGGTTTAACAGTAGGATTATTAAATTCAGACGAAACAAAACAACAAGCAACAGTGCAATCACCACAAACTTTCTTGAAATATGCTTGACCTCTTGAAGAAGTTAGACGCGAAAATTCAATCTGCAAACGACCCGCGCGATATTGTCGATGCGCTTAACGATTACGCTTGGAGCATCATGCGCACCGACCTTAAAAGTGCCATGACACGCACTGAGCAAGCCTTGGAGCTTTCAAAAAACTTTCTTTATGAAGCGGGCATTGCTCGCAGTCTGCGCAACCGTGGTCTTTGTCATCAACAATACTCTGACTACGAATCAGCGCTGCGTGATATTAACGAAGCACTGTATCTTTTCCGAAAAGTCGGCGATGTCTCTGGCGAAGCCAGTGCTCTCAACAACCTAGGCAGCATTTACTCTGACTTAGGTGACTACCCACGCGCGTTAGATTACTTTGAGCAAAGCTACAAACTCTATGGCAGTCTGGATTACAAAATCGGTGAAGCGGCATGTATCAATAACATTGGCAGTATTTATTTTAAGCTCGGAGAGTTTTCACGTGCGCTGGGCTACTTCCAACAAAGCCTGCAACTCTACAAAGAAATCAAACATCAGCAAGGTGAAGCCACTGCGCTTGCTAGCATCGGCAATGTGTATTCTGAACTGGGTGCGCATACGCAAGCCCTGAACAATCTGCTCGGGAGCCTCAAACTTTTCGAAGCCTTGGACGACAAACAAAGTGTAGCGACTACACTCAAAGATATTGGCGCCGTCTACGAAAAACTCGACCATAGTGAGCAAGCCATCGAATACTTCGAGCGAAGTCTTTCTCTGATGGAACAAATCGGTGATAGACATGGGCAGTCTGTTGTACAGCTTGCCTTAGGTAGTTTCCTTTTCTCGAAGGAAATGTTGGATGGTGCACGCATGCATCTTGAAAAAAGCCTTGAAGTTGCCGAAGAAATCAATGCCAAGCCCGAAGTCTACAAGGCGCATAAAGTTCTTGCAGAGCTCTACAAACAAAGCGGCAACTACCGTGCGGCGCTGGAGCATATTGAGCAGTATTATCAAGTCCGTTCCGAAGTGATCGGTGAGGAACTCAATCGCAAACTCACCAATCAACAAATTACCTTTGCTGTCGAGAAAGCCGAGAAGGAAGCCGAAATCTATCGCTTGAAGACGGTCGAGCTTGCTAAAGCTAACGAAGCGCTGCAGGAAGCAAATGGGCTTAAAACAGAACTCTTGCACATTGCCGCCCACGACCTTAAAAATCCACTGACCGCCGTGATGACCTTCGCTGAACTTATTGCTGAACAGGCTGATGATGTTGAGTTTGTCAAAAGTCATGCCCTCTCAATTTACAAGTCAACCGAGCAAATGTTTAACCTAGTCAAATCACTGCTCGAACAAGCCGCAATTGAGAGTGGCAAAGTAGAACTGCATAAAAAGCCCGTCGATATTGCTACTATCGCAGAATTTGTTGTCAAGCACAACGAAGTGCAAGCCCAAAACAAAAATCAACACATCAATCTTTCTCTCGAGCGAGAGGCTTATGCAGAAGTCGATGTCGAAAAAATGCAAAGCATTTTTGATAACCTTGTCTCAAACGCTATCAAATACTCCCCACCCGGTCGCAACATTTGGGTGAGTGTCAAAAAGAAACTGCTTACGATTGATGGCATTACACCAACAAATGGTGCAATTCCTACAAAGGTCATTTTTGAAGTGCGCGACGAAGGCTTAGGTCTGACTGAGGAAGACAAGCAAAAGCTCTTTGGCAAATTTCAACGCCTTTCTGCACGTCCTACTGGCGGCGAGAGCTCATCTGGTTTGGGGCTTTCAATTGTCAAACAGTGGGTAGAATTGCATGGCGGTCGTGTCTGGGCAGAATCGGAAGGTCAAGGCAAAGGCTCAACTTTCTTTGTAGAACTTAACGCCGTTGAAAAACCAGAGTCAGCAGATGTTGTCAGCGCCTAACACTTTTCTGCGCAGTGCTTTGGAGCAAACTCTGTTAGCACAGTCATGGCAAGAGCCAAGAGAGGAATCTAAAGCTGCAACAAGTAAGTGCTTACCTGCAACATCAATTTACTTGTCTTTGCATGCCTACATTTCTCTCTTTGCTTGAGCGTACCCCATGCATAAAAAATTTGCCTAAACCTGTAGCTTATTCTTACCCTTTTTGCCTTTTGCTAGCGATACTTTTTGCTTTCTTACGCACCTACACACGACTCGCACAAGTTCAAAAAAATCTTTAAACTTAGGGCTTAATCCTTAGACGCTTCTTCCAAAACGACCAAGTTCTTCTGTGACAAAGAAACAAGATGAGACGCCGCTGATGCGGCAATACGAGAAAATTAAGTCGCAGTACCCCGGCGTTATTTTGCTTTTTCGTGTTGGCGACTTTTACGAGACCTTCAATGAAGATGCGAAACTTGTCTCTGAAGCGGTCGGCATTGTGCTCACGAAGCGAGCCAATGGGGCTGCAGCCGAAGTTCCCTTGGCTGGCTTTCCACATCATGCCCTTGAAAACTATGTTGCCCGTCTTGTGCGCAAAGGCTTTCGTGTTGCGGTCTGTGAGCAGATGGAAGACCCTAAATTTGCGCGCGGCATCGTCAAGCGTGAAGTGACTGATGTTATCACGCCCGGTGTGAATTTTAGCGACAAACTGCTTGACGAAAAGCGCAACAATTACCTCTGTGCCCTACACTTTGCCAAAGACCTTATCGGCGTGGCTTTCATTGATGTCACGACCGCTGAATTTCAAGCCTTCGAAGTTGCGCGTGCTCGTCTTGGCGATGCCTTGCAAGCTATTCAGCCGTCAGAGATTCTCTACTCCAAAAAACAAAAAGCCGAACGCGACTTTCTGATGTCGCTGACTTCTGCGCAAATGGCTTTCACCGAACTTGATGAATGGCTTTTTAATCTTGACTACGCCGAACAAACTCTGCATAGCCATTTCAAAACACAGTCGCTCAAAGGCTTCGGTCTTGAAACCATGCCTGCGGCTAAAGTCGCTGCCGCAGTCATTCTCAACTATCTTGCCGATACACAGCGCAGCAAGTTAGAGTATATCAACAAACTTTCGCGCTTCGACTTAGGGGAAAACATTGTGCTCGATGCACAAACCAAACGCAATCTTGAAATCATCTACTCCATCCAAGATGGCTCGCAAGAGGGTACACTTATTTCAATTCTTGATAAGACACTAACTTCAATGGGCGCACGGCTACTCAAACGCTGGATTTCTCAACCATCCAGAAATTTAGAGCTTATCTCTTCGCGCCTTGATGCCGTCGAGGAACTTGTCTCATGCAAGTCGGTACGTGAGTCGTTACGCGAGACACTCAAAATGCTTTGCGACCTTGAACGCGTGCTCACACGCATTGCTACCGGACGTGCGACACCCAAAGATGTGCTCTTGCTTGGCGAGTCGCTCTCTTATCTGCCCGCAATTCAATCGCAACTGACTGCACGGCGAACTTTTCTGCTCTCCAAGCTCTGCAACGATATTGAACTTTGTGATGAGCTTGTCTTACTTATTCGTTCTGCCATTTCACCCGATGCACCCGTCTCACTCTCGGATGGCGGAGTCATTCAACCGGGCTACAATGCTGAACTCGACGCGCTGCGCAATTTAGCTAGCAACGCTAAAGACCAGTTGCTCAAAATCCAAAGTGAAGAACGTCAGAAAACCGGTATTGCTTCACTTAAAGTGCTCTACAACAAAGTCTTCGGCTATTACATTGAGGTCAGCAATGCAAACAAGAACAAAGTGCCACCATACTACGAGCGCAAACAAACCATGGCAAACGCTGAGCGCTATACGATTCCTGCACTCAAGGAATATGAAGCTCAAATTCTTTCTGCTGAAGAAAAAATTCTCGAGCTTGAAGCACGCCTTTTTTCTGATGTATGCCGAAGCATTGCCCTCGCATCGGAGCGTATTCAATCAAGTGCTCGTGCTATTGCTACGCTCGATTGCCTGCTTTCTTTTGCAGAAGTCTCCTCACTTTATGATTACGCCAAACCTACCGTTACACTCGACGATACTCTGACGATTATCGCCGGCAGACACCCTGTTTTGGAACGCTTGATGCCACTGGGTGAAAAATATGTGCCAAACGATTGCATCTTTGACGATGAGACACGCATCATGCTCATTACCGGTCCGAACATGGCTGGCAAAAGTTCATACCTACGCCAAGTTGGGCTCATTGTCTTGCTTGCGCAGATTGGGTGTTTTGTGCCCGCAGAACGCGCTGTGGTAGGGCTCGTCGACAAAATTTTCACGCGCGTTGGTGCTAGCGACAATCTTGCTGCAGGCGAAAGTACATTCCTTGTTGAAATGCATGAGACTGCAAACATTCTCAACAACGCCACATCCAGAAGCCTTATTTTGCTCGATGAAGTCGGACGCGGCACCAGCACATACGACGGCATGTCAATTGCTTGGGCTATGACGGAATACCTTCATGATGTTATTGGCGCAAAGACGCTCTTTGCCACACATTACCACGAGCTGGCTGAATTGGAAACGCATCTTGCTAAGGTTAAGAACTTCAACGCCACTGTTGCAGAGACTGCCGACAAAGTTATCTTTCTTCGTAAAATTGAGCGCGGTGCGGCACAAAGCAGTTTTGGCATTGAGGTTGCCAAAATGGCGGGCTTGCCTGCCAGCGTCATTGCACGCGCAAAAGAGATTCTTGCCCGACTCGAGCGCGAGGAAGCTGCACGTGTCTTGGAAGAATCAGATTTGCGCAGTAAAGTCAAGCAGATAGAACGCGCCTCAAAAAAAACAAGCGATTACTTTCAAATCTCACTTTTTGATATGAGTGACGGCAAGCTGCGCGAAGCACTTCTTGCACTTGACCTTAATAAGCTTACTCCCATAGAAGCCTTACTCAAACTTGCTGAATTGCGTCGCCTTGCTGAGTCTCTATAACTTCATTTCACAATGCAGAATTTTGACCGAGCTCCATTGTGGCAAAGGCTCACGATTGTTTAGTCTCACTTAATCAGCAACATTTTCTTCGACTCACTAAATGCGCCAGCACGCAAGCGGTAGAAATACACGCCACTTGAGAGTGTTGAGGCGTTAAACTGTGTCATGTAACTGCCTGCTGCCAAGCGTTCGCTTACCAGCGTTGCGACTTTGCGTCCAAGCACGTCAAAGACTTCTAAGCGCACGTCTTCGCTCTGCGGGAGTGTGAAGCGGATTGTTGTCGTTGGGTTGAAGGGATTAGGATAATTTTGTGCCAGCTCAAATTGCTGCGGCAGTCCGCTGCGTATCTCTTCTACCACCGATGAAATGCCCGATACAGTTGTAATCACTGGTCGAATCATCAAGTTCGAGGTACGCGGTGTGCCTGTGAAAGGTGAATTTGGTCCATCAAAATTTGCCCACTGTCCATTTTGGAAGATAGACGAGCGATTTGTCGGCGCTGACCCATTGTCGCCTGCAAGGATAAGCGTATCTGTGGAAGTTGGATTTG
Source organism: Candidatus Thermochlorobacter sp. (assembly GCA_046291735.1). Lineage (GTDB taxonomy): Bacteria > Bacteroidota > Chlorobiia > Chlorobiales > Thermochlorobacteraceae > Thermochlorobacter. The sequence continues at coordinate 16,042 of JBKBSK010000005.1, forward strand.
CCAGAGAAAGCACAAGGTGATAATTCGCACCTGCATTGACATCTGCACGTGCGCCCAGCAAATCTAAGTAAGCGTTACCGCCGCTGAGTTGTGAAAAGCTCTGTGTTACCAAGTTTCCAATGCGTGTGCCGGGCAAGCCTGCATTATCGCTGAATACTTCAAGGTTAAGCGGTCCTGCGCCTGTTACCGGTGCGCTGCCTCCTGCAGGCGTCAGTCGGATAAATGCACCCGTTACGCGTCCTGACACGGTAGGCGTGAAGCGTACAGCAAAACGGCGCGTGTTGCGCAAGCCAAAGGCTACCCCCACCACGTTTTGATCGTAAGTGAGCACTACTTGCCGCGTTGTGGCATTGCTTTGCACTGTGCGTGCAACAGCTTCAAGTGCATCTAATTTGCCTGCGCCCCATGTGTTGTTCGGCACAGCGCCTGTGAAAGCATCTGCATTTGCAGTTTGTTGAATCGTGGTGCGTATTTGCTCCCAAGTTAGTGTCGGATTGACCGCTAGCATCAACGCCGCAACACCTGCTACCTGCGGCGCTGCCATACTGGTTCCGCTGAGCACTTGATGCCGCCCACCAACCGCAATGCTTGAAACCGCTGGTGGAGTAGTTATTGTTCTCGAAAGTGCAGAAATAATCATTTGCCCCGGTGCTGCCACATCTGGTTTGAGTCGTCCATCGCGTGTAGGTCCAAGACTGCTAAACGTGGAGATGTTTCCTGTACGATCGGCTGCGGTCAAGCCGAACGTGGAACCGTTTGACGCCTGCCAGAACCAGCGTGTTGCATAACTGCCTACGGTAATGGCTCGCCTCGCACTGTTTAGTCCACCACCAATTGTTTGTTGATTATCTGCGCCAATAACGCGCACCGTATAGGCACTGCTCAGCGTATTGCGATATCCATCAAAGACAACAGACAAACTGGGATTAGATAGCGTCAGTCGCCATGTGCCCGGTGCTGGTGGTCTTGTCGTATCGCCATCGACTACACTGAAAAAGACGCGTCGATGATTATTGCCCGCAGCAATGGTATTAGAAAACGATATGGTGCCTTTCGTATTATCGGCTACCGTGCTGCTTTGTCCGTCTGATGCTGTAAACATCGCACTTCCATCTGGTGCAATAAGCGTAGCGGTAACGGTAGCATTGTTATTGAACCACACTTCAAACTGAAAGCCATCATTTGAGGCACCTGCTGTGAAAGAGGCTGTGGTGCGTTGCACTTGAAACTCAATCGTTGCAGAGCTACCCGTCGCAATTGTCCCTGCAATGTGCAGTGAATCTGTGCCGCTATTACCTGCGGCTGGCACGCAGATTCGTCCCGGCAAATTACTGAAGGCATCAATTGCAACTGACCCAGCATCTGTGCCATCATGCGGTCCCAGATTTGAGCCAAAGCTCATGTTTACGACAATAGGCTTGCCTGCGGCACTGGCACGATTTTGCGCATACTGCAAGCCATCAATCCATGTGCCACGAATTTCCCGACCAACACCTGCACGCACAATAATGATGTCTGCCTCTGGGGCAATACCTGTAAAGCGTCGATTAGCAAGGTTACCTGTCGTCTCAGCAAATGCCAGACCGTTGCCGACAGCGATGCCTGCAACATGGGTGCCATGACCGTTCTCATCTCGTGTGCGCAGAGGTGTTCCGCCAGCCAGTGCAGCATTGATTTGTGCTTGCGTGTATTCCACGCCATAGTTAAAGCCTTGCGGCGGCGCTTCACCGGCTTGTGCTGTGAGCGTCTGATCCCAAATTGCTAAGATGCGTGTGCGCGTCGTATCGTTCGGGTCACGAAAATCCAAATGTTGCCAGTCAATGCCCGAGTCAATAATCATCACAATGGCGCCGCGCCCTGTGTAACGCTGTCCTGCTAAGAATCCAGCATGTAACAGATTTGCACCAGTTTCGGGCAGACTGACATCATCGGTAATTTCGCTTGTTGGAACCCTGTCAATGTAGTCTATCTCTGGCGCTTGCACGAGCTGTTGCAAATCGTGAGGGGTAAGCATTGCAGTAACGAATTTGCCGAAGTCGGAATTGATATGCACGCCGCGGGCGCGCAGTGCCGCTGCATTTTTTGTCCAGATTACAGCATGCACACGTCCATCATGCACAGTAACGTCGCGCGCAAGCGTAGCTGTTTCTTCAGGAAATTTATCGTCCTGAGCGCCAGTTGCACGCACTTTACGCAGCAGGTCTTGGAAGGTCGGGTGCAATTTCGTGCGCTCTAATTCTGAGAGTGTTGCGGCGCGTTTTTGTGCAAAGAGCGGTAAGGCAAAAAAAACACAAAGCAGCAAAAAAGAAATCGCTTGCACGCGTTTCATCTTGTTTTGTCGTTTTGCATTATTGATTTTGTTGATACAGTTCTGCTCTCTGCGGCGCTTCTATGGCTTTCACACTTGGCAGTTTGGCAATTTTCTTCATCTCTTCAATTGTGCAGCGCGTCGTGATAATCTCACCAAGCGCACTATTGACCGCAATACCGAGCTTGCGAATGTCGTCTGCCGAAGAACCGCGCACAATGATACCGTAAATTTTCTTCCCCTCCTTGTTTGTCGAGACATCATAATCTGACTCTACAATATCAGCTCGACCTGAAATGAGCGGCAAAAGACGCGGGTCAAATTTTGCTTTCTCAGCGTCTGTTAGTTCAAGTGAACTCTGACAGGCAGCCAATATCATTAGCAGCAACAGCGTGGTTTGCAAGACATGTTTTTGCATCGCTTATGTGAGTTGATTTGAAGCATTTTATTGCACTGGATTGACAATGTGCTTGCTTTCAGATTCCTTTGCTTTCGCTGCATTCCAAAACGCATCGAGTTCTGCAAGCGTAAATTCGCTCCATGTTTTTCCGCTTTGCAAGACCTGCTCTTCTACGAAGCGAAAACGCTCAATAAATTTTTGCGTAGTTTTGCGCAGTGCATCTTCTGGATTGACCTTGATAAATCGACAGTAATTGACAAGTGAGAACAAAATATCACCAAGCTCTTCTTCTCTTTCTTCGGCATTGCGTGCTGCCTGCAATTCTAAAATTTCCTCTTGAATTTTCTTGAGCACCTCTTCGCTATGCTGCCAATCAAACCCTACGCCTGCGGCTTTCTCTTGCACACGATACGCGCGCAAGAGCTCAGGCATTGACTTCGGGACGCCCTCGAGCACGGATTTTCGCCCTTCTTTCATTTTGAGTTTTTCCCAGTTACGCGTCACTTCACTTGCTGTGTCTGCACTCTCTGAGCCGAAAACATGTGGATGTCGGAAAATGAGTTTTTCCGCAATCGCATCTAAAACGCCAGCCATATCAAACGCCTCTCGCTCTTTTGCTAAAACCGCTTGAAAGCAAATATGCAGCAGCAAGTCGCCCAGCTCTTTTTTGAGCTCACGCTCATCTTTTGTGTCCACAGCATGAATCATTTCATAGACTTCCTCAAGCGTTAGGTGCACCAGCGAATCTGGCGTCTGTGCCCTATCCCATGGACATTCTGTTCGAAGCAATTCAACAATTTCGTAAAGGCGCTCAAACTTCTTGCCCAGCGCATCTGGCTGAAGGGTTTGTAGGTGTTGCTTGAGGCTTGTCGTGTTGCGTGTTTGGGTGTTGCTTGAGCTGTACCTTGCACGTTTTGCCGCCTTTGGCTTGCTTGTTGTTTTTGCGCTTGAACGGCTGTCTTTCTTTTTTGGCATCGGCTCTCGAGTCTGTTTAATCAGTTTTGACTTCATGATTAGAGTGCACGCAAGACATCAGTTGCAGCAACCATTCCAACTGCCTCTTCTGCGGTTTTACCTGCTTCACCGTGCAAGTATGCGGCAATTGCTGCTGCTACATCGATTGAAAGTCCTTGCGCCGCCAGTGAGACAATCATGCCAGCGAGCACATCGCCTGTGCCAGCTGTTGCAAGTGCCGCTGTGCCTGTGTTATTCAAATACAGTTTGCCATTTGCAGCAATTAGTGTAGGTGCGCCTTTGAGCAATAGCCCAATTGAGTAACGCTTCACAAACTCGCGCACAAAGTAGAGTCGATCTGCATCAACTTCCTCGGCATCAATACCTGTGAGGCGTTCAAATTCGCCAAGGTGCGGCGTCAGCAGTACCTGAGAGCGTTTCAATTGCTCCAATAAGCCAAGTTCTGCAATTGCGTAAAGAGCATCGGCATCAATGATGAGCTTTTTGTCTTGGAAGTCAGGCGATGTGAGCAATCGTGCAATAAAGGCTTGTCGCTCTGGCGTCCGACCCAATCCGCACCCGAGGAGAATAGCATCTGCCCAGCGTGCGCGTTCATAGATTTGTTTTTCATCTTGTGCCATCAGCACTGCTTCAGGAATGGCAAGATGCACAGTGTTGAATGCTGAAGGTGGCACCGCTGCGCAGACATAGCCAGCACCCATTTTTACTGCGGCACGAATTGCCATTAAGGCTGCACCCATCATGGAACTTTGCTCTGTCTGCGAGCCAACGATTGCCAAAACCTTGCCATTTTCGTGCTTTGCGCTGTTAGGCAGGCGTAAAGGTAAATGCGCACCTACAAATTCCTCATCAATCAAATTGCAGTGCTCATCTTTGGTGAGAAATTCAGGAATGGAGATATCTGCCACTACAACTTCCCCGGCACACTCTCGCCCTTTGCCAAAGAAAAATCCTGTTTTCAAAAAGCCCAGTGCAATAGTTAAATCAGCTTCAACTGCGACTTCATCCACTTCGCCCGTCGTTCCATCCACACCTGTTGGGATATCGATAGCAATAACCGTTGCGCCTTCACTTGCGCCTTTTTCGTTGATGAGTAAAATTGCGTCTTTGATTAGAGGACTAAGTGCAGGTCGCAATTCTTGTTGCAATTCCACAGGCAATGGCGCTGGCTCTGCGAGCGCTTCTTCGGAGATTTTCGGTAGGAAAGGATTGTTTTCTTCGCGCCGTTTTATACCACGCGGATGGTCTGTGCGCTTGTAGCCCGTGCCTAAAATGGCGTCAATGACAAAATCATACTTGGTTTCAATCACAAATGCTGGAATCATCTCATCTGCCTCAACAGCGCGCAATCTATCGGTGTAACTCATGTATTGCGAGAGAATCTTCAGTGTCGCTGCACCATCTTGCTTGAGCAGAGAGGTTGGACAGAGATAGACCAAATCAACCTTCGCCCCTGCATTGACCAGATGACGCGAGAGCACAATCCCATCACCGCCGTTGTTGCCTTTGCCACAAAGCACTAGAAACGATTTTCCTGCAAGATTGCCATACCTCTGCAAAAGAATGTTGCACGACTCTTTTCCTGCAAGTTCCATTAGCTGCTTTTCTGTGATGCGCAGCTTGATGACGGCATCGTAATCTACTTCGCGCATCTCCTGCGCTGTTAGCACTTTTCGCATAGCTTTTGCTGTATCGAGTTGATTTGAAGAACACAAGATAGTGCATTGCCGACAATCTCATATGCGCAAAGCTGTGGCGCATTTACCTTTTCGTAAGGAACGAAAACACTGGCTTATGCATTCTCTGTAGGTACATAGCTACGCATTTTTCATTTTTTTGACTTTAACTACACCATACTATTTTGCATGGTATTCAAAAGTCTACTTACTTTCCTTGCTGCGCTACTCACACTTTACTTTTTTATCTTTGCGCCACGCTGTTTTGCTACGCATCGGGCTGATTCCATTGCTGCTGTAACGCCCGACACTGTTTTAGCTTACGGCGTTTTACTCTCACAAAAAGCTATAGGTGCTGAAGCACGCGCCAGTGCGTTGCATTCGCTTGCGCTGTCTTACTTCAATATGAATGATAAGTCGCGTGCCCAAACACTCTGGAATGAGGCGCTAGGCGAAGTCAATCGTTTAGTGCAACCTGAAACACGCTCACTGTATCTTCTACAACTTGTCAATTTAGGTATCACGCTTGGACTTGAAGATACCGCTTACGCCATTGCGTCTCAGATTCCTTCGCTTAGAGAGAAGACACTAGGGCTCTTTGCGCTTACGCAATTTTTTCTTGCAAAAGATAAAGCACGGTTCGAGAAATTAGCCGATGAGACTTGGAGCGCAGCCGAAGCACTTTCTCAAGACACCTCAGCCGTTGCAATACTCTCACGCTTGTCACTTCTTTATCTCAAAAGTGGCGATACAAAGTCCGGTCAAGAAGCTCTCAATCAGGCTTTAGCGATTCAGTTGTTACCTAGTGTTGAAACCGTAGAACTTTTTGGCAAGCTTGCTACAGAGTTTTTCCAAGCTGGTCAAGCTCAGTATGGGGAGAAACTTTTGAAAACTGCACTGTCTTTTCTTTCCAAGATAAAAAATGACAGAGAGAGCGTCTCGTCAGCGCGCTTTGCCTTATCGCTTTTGCTGATTGATGTCGGTGAGCTCGAGCGCGCCCGTCCTATCGTTGCAGCTATCACAAATGTCATGGACCGACTTTCTGCAATGCAAAAACTTGGCTTCGGCTTTGCTCAGCGCAATCAACCTGCACAAGCAGTACAACTTGCCCAACAGATGCGCCAGATTAGTCAATCAATTCGCAATACTTCCGACCGTGCTACCGCTTTAGGTTTGATTGCAACACTCTTGGCAGAAGCTCAATCTCAAGCAGATGCTGCGGCAAATGAAGCGCTGGCAGCCATCAATGCCATTCCTGTGGCTTTTGACCGCTCTACACTGCTCGGCGAACTTGCTACCAACTTTGCAGAAGTGCGTCTCTTTGACAAAGCTGAACTTGCTCTAAGTCAAGTGAGCATCCCGCAACATCGTGCCTCGTCTGCGTATCGTGTCGGCAGAAGATTTGCTCTTGCTAATATGCCTGATAAAGCCAAGCCACTTTTTGCCGAAGCCCTTGCGCTGCGCGATAAATTTACCAATGCGGAATTCAAAGCCCGAGCATTTATGCGTATGACAGTTGAGAGTTTCAAATTTCAGTTTGACCTTGCTGATTCAGCCTTTAGCGCTGCGCTCACAGCTATTGCTGATGTATCGATACCGACCAAACGTGCTGAACTCCTACGCGCTTTTGCTGCAGACCTTGCAAGCCTTGGGAAAATTCAATACGCACTGCTTGTTATCCAAAAAATGGAGAGCCCTGCTCAAATGGCAATCTCAATTTCCGACCTCGCGCGCATTGGCTACGAGAAAAAAATACCCTTTCCCAACGAGACCCTTGCCACACTTAAATCTGTTGTGGAATCTAGTCCGTAGCAGCGCCTGCAGCATTTGCCTCTCTGTTCAGCTTTGGTATCACCACTCTATCGCAGCAGCATTGCGTATGGTCTAATGTGGGGGTTCATAGATAAGTCGGAAAAAGATGCCGAAGCGGTCAGCATCACGCCGCAGGGGCACACTGACAACGATGCCGATGAGCACATTGTCTGCAATGCCCAAGCGCATCTGTGGGCGCAGTGTGATGTTGGTTTCCTTATCTGAAAAGTACTTGTTGATTTCTATTCCGATGAAATTGCGTGTGCCACGAATCATGTAGTGAATGTTGGTGTGCCATTCGTATTCGAAAAAGAGTGGGGCTGCCTTGAAAAAGGTATGCTCAATTCTTAGGCCTGTATAAATCATCGTGTGGAAATTGTATCCCCATCGCTTTGCTGCAATGAAAAAGGGATTATAGAGATTGCTTTTGAAAAACGGGGCTTGGCGTAGCGTGCTCAAATCGCTTAGTTCAAGCTCATTGATGTAACCGAGTGCCATGGAGGTTGCAATCTCTTCAGAGACAAAGAAACTCCACTGCACTGCTGCTTTGAGAGATTCTATTCGGTTTGATGGCACAAAGCCCTCACTGCGTGCTGAGTATATTGTAACAGGCACCTCAAACTCCACACCTAACCGATGGATTGGTGCAAATTCATATTCAATGAGCATCTCGTATCGGTCATAGTCCAGTTGGTCGGTTAGCCCAAAGCCGAAGTTCCACTCCGCCTCGCCTTTGCGCGCCCCTAAATCACGAATCAAATCAATAAACAACGGCTCGGCATGAAGCACTTTATCTGGTCCCTCAATTTTGTCCTCGACTTCGTAGATATACAGCGTGTCTTTAATTGTTTTTTTATCCAAAGGTCTTTTCTTATCCAAAGTATCTGAGGTCATCTTAAACGCTGCCTCTGCAGAAAGTGGGAGTGAAAGGCACAAAAGAAAAAGACTAACCCACATGAATTTTACTGGGTAAAATTTCACCTCCTTCATTTTTTGAGGTGATGCGCGTTTTGCTTACTCTGTTTTTTTTCTTTACTGTTTTCTACTTGCTTGACAGCACTTACAGACAGCAACATCTGTTGCATTAGCCGAGACCTCCTCTACGCTCATGCCCTCTGCGCTCTCTGTGGTGCTCCTCACAGCTTGCATAAGCTAAGGTCTTCTTTTAGACTTGCTTCTTGCCCAGTTGCTCTATTTCTTGTTCAATCTCTACATCATGGTAGGAGTTACGATCGACAAAGTTGCGAATGATGGGGTCTCTGGTTTCAGCAAGTTTCTCTGGTGTGCCAAGAAAGTATATTTTTCCCTCATGCATCATTGCCACACGATCGGCTACTTTATAGACACTTTGCATATCGTGCGTTACAACGACCGACGTTACGCGCAGCGTTTTTGCTAAGTTTTGAATCAGAGTGTCAATCGAGTCGGACATGATTGGGTCAAGTCCTGTGGTTGGTTCATCGTAGAAAATGTATTCAGGGTTAGTTGCCAGTGCGCGCGCTAATCCTACTCGCTTGCGCATACCGCCCGAGAGTTCTGAGGGCTTTAGATGTTCAATGTTTGGTAGTCCGACCATTTCTAATTTTTCGGCTACAATTTTGCGAATTTCTTTTTCTGAGAGTGTCGTGTTTTCTCGCAGTGCAATACCGACATTTTCGCCAACGGTCATGGAATCAAAGAGTGCGGCGCCTTGAAAAAGAAACCCGAAGCGCAGTCGCAATTTGTAGAGTTCAGCTTTGCTCAACTGCGAAATGACTTTTCCATCGACGCGCACGGTGCCTTCGTCGGGCATGAGCAAACCCACGATATGCTTGAGCAATACAGATTTGCCACATCCGCTTCTGCCAATAACGACCATCGTCTCCCCGGTCTGAATGTCAAGCGTTACGCCTTGCAAGACAGGTTTATTGCGGAAAGCCTTCTTCAAGTTCTCGATTTGAATCATTGTCTTGCTATCTGTGGCAGGATTGATTCTAACTGACCTCTTCTTCTGTAAAAATAGGCAATTTTCTCTTCACGGCAGTTGCAACAGGCACGAGCTCTTTTAGAAGTTGCTCGAATTTTTTCGGCTTCAGCGACTGCGGTCCATCGGAGAGCGCGCATTCTGGTTTTGGGTGCACTTCAATCATCACGCCATCTGCACCAGCTGCAACTGCCGCTTTTGCCATAGCAGGTACATATTCCCAAAACCCCGTGCCATGCGATGGATCTGCAATAACGGGCAGATGCGACAGCGCCTTGATGACTGGAATGGCAGAAAGATCAAGCGTATTGCGTGTGTAGGTCTCAAAGGTGCGAATACCGCGCTCGCAGAGAATAATGTTTGGATTGCCGTTGGAGTAAATGTATTCGGCTGCCATTAGAAATTCTTCAATCGTTGCAGCTAGTCCACGCTTGAGCAAAATCGGATGCGGATACTTAGCGACCGCTTCCAGCAGGGAGAAATTCTGCATGTTGCGTGCCCCAATTTGTAAGATGTCAGTGTGCTCTGCTACCAACGGTAAGTTCTCTGTGTCTTTGACTTCGGTTACCACCAGCAACCCATACTTTTCTGCCGCATCTTTGAGCAGTTTCAAGCCTTGTGCTTTCAAGCCTTGAAACGCATAGGGTGAAGTTCTCGGCTTGAATGCCCCACCGCGCATGATTTTCACGCCCGTTTGCCTCAGCAGCGCCGCAACTTCGTTAATTTGTTCTTCGCTTTCGACAGAACACGGTCCTGCCATAATCTGCAATTCTTCAGCACCGATTCTGACGCCGCCGACTTGCACAACAGTATCTTGCAGCTTGACTTCACGGCTGACGAGCTTAAACGGTTTTGTGATACGCACAGCATCCACAACGCCGCTCAGGCTCATAAAAATCTCGCGGTCAATAGGTCCTTTATTGCCTGTAATACCGATAGCCGTTCGTACATCACTTGGAATCGGATGCGGCGTAAAGCCTAAGGCACGAATGCGTTCGCAGACGGCATCAATCTGTTCTTGCGTCGCATTACAACTCATCACAACAAGCATTGAAATGCTCCTTTCTTTTTGGCTGGTTTATGTTGGTGTTGGAAAAAGAATCAGAGATAGCGTGATGGCTAAAAAGCCAAGCAGATTAGCTACGCCAAGCGCAGCCTTGCCAAGTGGGGCGTCGCCAATATCGATTGGCGCAGTATGTTGGCTTGTAGGTTATCATAAAGCAAGTATAAGCAAAAAACGCAGTATCGCGCAAGTTTATTTTATGGTCATAGTGCTTCAAAGCGCGACTCTTGCTTGAATTTACTTGCTCTAATTGCGTGTCAAAATGGTGTTAGCGTTTCTGCTCCGATTTGGATAGTGCAGTAACATTGTTTAGGCTTCTCTTAATAGGCGCGAGAACATCAAGCAGCAAATATCGACATTCTTGTCGATTTTCAAGGTCGGATTTCGTCCCGAATCTTTTTCAATTTCGATGCCGTCGCTGTATGGCGTGAAGGCTAAAATTCGTTCCATGCGTATGGTGAAATTTCGTATAGCGCCCATGAAGATGACACGCTTATTGGTTAGGTAAAGCTTGCCGCTATCGATGTAGGTGAGTTCTTTGCTTGTGATGCGTTGTGGCGCAACCGTGCCAACTCTGTAATAAATGCCCCTAGCAATTCTAATGCGCACACCAGCGTCAGCATAGTTGATTCTTTTCGTGATGGTTCTTAGTTCATACCATTCCGCATGGCTTTCAAAGTAGCATCTCTCGTTTTTTTGAAGTTTGATATTAACGAACAGATTAGGCAGTGCAGATAAATCCGCATTTTCAATGTACCAATAGAGGCGCAGTCGGTCTAATTGTGCTTTTGTATGGGCATTGAACTTCAGTTCAACGACTAAATGTCGTTCAGTTAGAAGTGTCTTACAGGCGTTCGAGTTTCAATTTTTCAGCAAGGAAATCATCGAAGGAAAAGAAGCCTTGCCTGCCTTGTAGCCATTCGGCGGCTTGGAGTGCGCCTTCAGCGAAGCCTCTGCGACTTTTTGCAGTGTGTGTCAGAACAAGTTCGTCAGCAGGTGAATCAATGTGAAGGGTATGCTTGCCAAACACACTTCCCAGACGCAGCGAAGCAACGAGTAACTGCTCTTTTTGAATTGGAGCGCTATCGGTAAGCGATGTGCGCAGCGAGGTTTTTCTTGGTAAGGCGGCAAGCACGTGGTCGGCTGCCTTAAGTGCCGTGCCACTTGGAGCATCTTTTTTTCGGGTATGATGAATTTCGCATAAGGCAAGGTCGAATTCAGGGAAGGGCGCAATGAGCGATGCTGCTACTTTCACCAACTGCAAGAACAGATTTACACCCAGCGAGAAGTTTGGGGCATAAAGCAACGCGCCGTTGGCGGCTTGAACTTTTTGCTCCACTTCACTTAGCTGATTATACCAGCCGGTTGTGCCAACTACAATCGGCTTTTTAGCTTGCAGCAGCACTGGGAGATTTTCAAGAAACGCCGTCGCTGTTGTAAAATCAATACAAGCATCTGCCTCAGCAAGCACTTCTGCACGGAGCGGATCTTTTGAGCTGAATATCGCCATAATCTCATGCTGCTGTGTTTCGGCAAGTAGCGCAGCAATAGCCTTGCCCATATTGCCATTGCCGATGAGAACGATTTTCATTTGGACGTATCCACTTTATGTTGAAAACTATTATCTTTGCAGTTCGGTATCTTAATTAGCTACAGGTAAAATTTCTCTTCCCAGAGTTTGGAGAGGTCGCATAGTTGGTCTAGTGCGCTCGCCTGGAAAGCGGGTAGGGTCTAAAAGCCCTCGCGGGTTCGAATCCCGCCCTCTCCGCCACTTCTCTGCATGAGTTATCTTCGCATCGTGTCTTACTGTGAGCCTGCGCCAAACTTCGGCGCAAGACCCATGTTGTAGAAAATGAAGGCATAAATATCGGCAGCTGCTTCAAGCGCTTTTTTGGTGCTCACCGCGCCATGCCCTGACTTTGTTTCAATGCGAATTAGCACTGGATTTTTCCCCTTGTATTTTTCTTGAAGCGTTGCGGCATACTTGAAGCTATGTGCAGGTACCACGCGGTCGTCATGATCTGCAGTCGTGATGAGTGTAGCAGGATATTCTACGCCTTCTCTGATGTTGTGCAAGGGCGAATAGGCATAGAGGGCTTTGAACTCTTCGGGATTTTCGCTTGAGCCATAGTCAGCAATCCAGTTCCAGCCGATTGTGAATTTGTGGAAGCGCAGCATATCCATCACGCCCACTTCTGGAATAGCCACTTTGAACAATTCTGGACGTTGATTGATCACTGCGCCCACCAATAGCCCGCCGTTTGAGCCGCCTTGAATTGCTAAGCGTTCTGCCGATGTATAGTTTTCTTTGATGAGATATTCTGCGGCTGCAATAAAGTCATCAAAGACATTTTGCTTCTTGAGTTTCATGCCTTGTTCGTGCCACTTTTCGCCGTATTCGCCGCCACCACGCAAGTTCGCCACAGCATAGATACCACCCTGTTCAAGCCATGCTACGCGCAACGGATTGAAATTCGGATTGAGGCTGATATTGAACCCACCATAACCGTAGAGCAATGTGGGATTAGTACCATCTTGTTTGAGACCTTTTTTATGTACGATGAACATCGGCACGCGTGTGCCATCTTTGCTCTGATAAAACACTTGCTTTGTTTCGTAATCTTCTGCATTGAACTTGACCTCCGGCTTTCGGAAAATTTCAGATTTGCGCGTAGCAATGTTATAGCGATAAATCGTGGGTGGAAAGGTGAAAGATGTAAAGGTGTAGAAGACTTCTTTGTCGCCTTTTTCGCCTTCAAAGCCGGCTACTGTGCCCAGCGTTGGCAGTTCAATTTCATTTTCAAATTTGCCAGTAAGGTCATAGACATAGACGCGATGCGCCACGTCTTTCATGTAGATTGCAAAGAGCTTTCCGCCCGCCGACGTGATGCTTGCCAGCGGCTCTGGCTTTTCAGGCAAAATTGTCTTCCAATTTTTTTCCTCTGGGGCACTTGGATCCACTAAGACCACTTTTCGGTTTGGGGCATTTCTGTTTGTTACAATCAGCAACTTATCGTCAATGTTATCAACTACAGCAAAGTCGTCATCAAAGTCGGTAACGATAGGGCGAAAGGTTTGGTCACCTTTTTTGTGATCGCGCACATACAGCGCATTGCCATCTTTGCCTTTGCCTCTGTCGGAAATCGAGAGAATTGAGAAGCGCTCATCTTCTGTTGTGCCTACAAAATGGAAGCGCAGTGGGTTTGCTTTATCTTCATAGACCAGCTGATCGTTTTCTTGCGCATCGCCGATTTTGTGATAAAAGACCTGATGATTTTCGTTTTTGGCTGAAAGTTTGCGGTTAGTGTCAGTCGGTGCAGGATAGCGGCTGTAATAAAAGCCATTGCCTTGCCAAGCAATGCCTGAGACCTTTACCCAGCGCAACCTATCGGAAAGTTGTTTCTTTGTCGCAACCTCCATCACATAGATTTCTTGCCAGTCCGAGCCGCCCGATGAGAGCCCATACGCCCAGTACTTTGCATCTTTGGAGACGGCATTGACACCCAAGCGCACAGTGCCATCTGCCGAGAGTTGATTGGGGTCAAAAAATACTTCTGGCTTTCCCTTTACGCCTTTCTGGATATAAATCACGGCTTGATTTTGCAAGCCATCATTCTTGGAAAAAAAGTAATACTTGCCTTTTCGCAAGGGCGCAGAGTATTTTGGATAGTTGTAGAGTTCTTCTAAGCGCTCGTAGAGTTGTTTGCGAAATGGGATATTTTCTAGGTAAGCGAAGGTAACTTTGTTTTGAGCTTCGACCCATGCTTTGGTTTCAGCCGAGTAATCATCCTCGAGCCAGCGATACGGGTCCGGCACTTTCACACCGAAGTAGTCATCGACTTGGTCGACTTTTTTTGTAACGGGATATTGAATGGGCTGTGCGTTGGCAAGTGATGCAGCAACAAGGGTCATAGCAAGTAAAAGAATTATGGGTTTCATCTTGATGGTTGATTAAGTGTTGCTTTCTTCAGTCATGAGCGTTTTTGATTTTGAAGTTCTCCCTGCATCTGGCGATTCAGAGAGCGGTTTTGCAGCAGCAATCAGTTCTTGCGCTGATTTGAGCGCTGCTTCGGTTACATGTGAGCCCGAGAGCAGGCGTGCGACTTCGTACTGATGCTCTTTGCTATTCAAGCGTTTTACAAGTGAGACCGTGCGACCGTTTTCTGATTCTTTGTGTACCCGGAAATGCGTGTCGGCTAAGGCTGCAATTTGCGGCAGATGCGTAATAGCAATGATTTGATGATAGCACGAGAGTTCCTTCATGCTTAGCCCTACTGTTTGCGCAATTTTTCCGCTGATGCCGGTGTCAATTTCATCAAAGACCAAAATGGGCAAGCGGTCCGACTTTGCCAGTACACTCTTCAGGGCAAGCATCACGCGTGAGACTTCGCCGCCAGAGGCAATTTTGACAAGTGGCTTTGGCTCTTCACCTAAATTGGTTGAGAGTTTGAATTCCACGCGGTCTATACCGGTTGAGAATGCAGTATAGCGCTTGCCATCAATGCACACTTCTCCCTCGGCACTGGGCTCGCGCTGCAGCGAGACTTCAAATTTTGCGTGCGCAATACCTAATTTTTGCAGTTCTTCGACAATCGCGCGGCTTAGACGCTTAGAGACTTCTTGGCGCTTTTGCGAAAGCCTGAGCGCCACTTCAAGTAGCGATTGATGCTTTTGCTCTACATCTTTTTGGCGCTTTGCAATTTCATCTGCAAAATTTGTTGCCACACTTAGTTCCTCGCCAATGCGGCGCCGATAGTTCAAAACCTCCCGCAGCGATGTGCCAGCACCATATTTCTTTTTGAGCATGACCAGCGCTGCCAGACGCTCGTGCACTTCCTCGAGCCGCTCTGCGTTGAACTCCAAGCGTGAGTTGTAGCTTTGCACAAACTTGTTGATTTCATCCACTAAGGCTTGTGCTGAACGCGCGTCAGTTGCAGCATCGGCAAAGCTCTTATCTATGCGCGAAAGATCTTGCAGCAAATTTCTGGCTTGCACCAAGCGGTTGTGCACAGAGTCATCTGCACTGTAGAGAATTTCATGCAAGTAGTTTGTTACCGAAAACAGTTTCTCGGCGTTTTCCAAGACATTTTGCTCGGTCAGCAGTTCTTCCTCTTCATTTTCTTCTGGCGCCACGGCATCTATCTCACGAATTTGAAACTCGAGCAAGGCTTTTTTTTCAAGCAAGTTTTTTTCCTGCTGACGCAAGGCATCTAGATTCTTCTTGCTCTGACGCAGGGCTTCAAGTTGAACTTGATACTCTTCGAGCAATCCGCCTAAACTGCCATACTCATCCAGCAGACGCTGATGCGACTCTACGCGCAGGAGCGATTGATGCTCATGCTGACCATGCAAATCAATTGAAAGCTCGCTTACAGCTTTAAGCAGCGCAAGTGTCGCTGGAGAATCGTTGATGAAGCAGCGCGATTGCCCTTTTGCGGAAATTTCGCGCCGCACAATCATTTCGTCTCGAAACTCGTGCTTATGCTCAAGTAGTAAGTTTCGCAGTCGTTCATTGTTAGAGGCATCAATAACTGCTTCAATAATCGCTTTCTCCGCACCCTGTCTGACAATGTCAAAATGCGCCCTATCGCCTAGCACCAAACTGAGTGCACCAATCAAAATGGATTTACCAGCACCAGTCTCACCTGTGATAATGTTTAAGCCACTTCCAAACTCAATTGTCAGTTCTTCAATGAGTGCAAAATTTTTGATGTACAGCGTCTTCAGCATAAAGGAGTTAATTCGGGCATTACTTCTGCTACCGCTTTTGCAAAAATATCAAAATCGTAACAGATGCTTTCGCAAATAAAGCCAAGCCCATTTACGGTGTGCCCGTTTTATCTCAAATTTCATCCCACTTAACTTTTAGCCACGATTCTGCAATGGCTTTCTGGCGCGCATTTGCATTAGCTTTTTTGGATACGTCGTAAGTCAATGACGCCGAAAGCTTCACACTTTTTTCCATCAATTTTCCATCTCGGAAAAAAGAGATTTTGATTGTCGTGTCAGGTTTGACTTTTGCTAATACCGATTGCAGCGTTTTGCCCATGAGCACTTCACCATCGATTGCCACAATCATATCGCCTTTGTCAAACCCAGCTACTGCTGCTGGCGACTCTGGCACCACCATATCGATCACTTGAAATTTGTCTTCTGTCTTGAGCGTTGCGCCAAAGTAAGGCTGCGTCGGAAACTTTCTAACCTCGAGTCCTGCTATCGCCAGTGTCTCTTCAAACGGCAGTTCTTCAGTGCCGTAGACATACTTTTCAAAAAATTCAGCAAATGATGATTTGCCCACGCGCTCGACGAGCTTTTCAAAGTCGCTGGCAGAAAACCCTTTACCTGCTTGTGCAAATTCGGTGTTGAGCAATCGCATCACATCATCGAGTGAGGCACGATTATCGGTGCGTTTGCGAATTTCAAGATCCAGCAGCATTCCGACCAGTTCGCCTTTGCTGTAAAAGTTCACGGTGCTGTTTGCGCGTCCTGTGCCGTAGCCCGAAAGCCATGCGTCAAACGATGACATTGCCAGTGGCTGTACCTTACGCCCATACTGATTTTGCATACTGGTGATGTTTGCTGAAATTTCGCTCAGGTAGCGCCGTGGCGACCAGAGTTTGCTGCGCACCAGCGTCAAATCGCCGTAGTAACTTGTAAAACCCTCAGAGACATAAAGCATTGGTGTATAAGACTCTTTGGTGTAATCGTAAGGCATAAACTCCTTTGGCTTGATGCGCTTGATGTTCCAGACATGATAAAACTCATGCGATGTGATGGATAAAAATCGGTCGTAAAATTCAGGTGTATTTACTGCATCAATAGGTCCGAGCACGATAGAGGTGGAATTTTTGTGCTCTACGCCATGACTAAACGGATAGGGCATGATGTGGTAGAGAAACCAGTATTCTTTGAACGGCACGTCGTTCATCATCTCAAATTGTTCGCGTACAATTTTGCTGATATCTGCTGAAAGCTGTTGCTCATTGAAGCGCGTGCCGCCCAGTGCCTTTGGATTGTGAAAGCAGATGTGAATCGTTGCACCACTGACTTGAGTTGAAAATTGCGTCAGGGTGGGACTTGCAATTGTCGGAGCGTCAATAAGGTCGTCGTACGTTTCTGCGGTGAAGAGTTTGGGGTCGCTTGTTCGTGTCAGTTGCGTTGCTACTTTCCAGCCTTTCGGATAGTCAATGTAGAGACTGACCGGCTTGAAGCGAGTTTCGGCAGTGTACATGAACAGATTCGAGCCATTGAAATACATTTCATCGCGTCCGACATAAGAATTCCCCGCGTCGAGCTGTGCACCAGCGTAGTATTTGTAAGAGATACTCACTTCGCTTTGGTTATCGGTCTTAACGCGCCATGTTTGCTTATCGATTTTCATGGCAAACAGTGGCTTGTTAGCTGCCCTTGCACTGAATTCCTGCACGTTTGCCGCATAGTTTTGAATCTGATAGCGTCCCGGTCGCCAAGCTGGTAAGATGAAATCAAGCTCTGGTTTCTGCTCTGGATTTTGAACCGTGATAGAGATTTGATACATGTGCAAATTCGGCTCCAGCGATTCAATCTTGTACGCTGCAGCATATTTCGGCAGTTCTGAATCTGAAGCACGATAAGAGAATTTCTTATGCGGTTTTGCTTTCGCCACTGTGGGCATAGTCAGAAGTGTTAAAGTTAGAGTTGAAAGAAAAATCCAACGCATGTTTTCTTGATATGTCAATAGTTAGAATGAGATTCTCAAGATAGAAGTTTGCTTGCCAAAAGAAAAGTGTCTGGCAATGCAGCGACCTGCACCTTGTTCAATGCAACTTTGCGCTATCATTTTCTCTAGTTTTCTCTCTTTGACTTCTTTTTTCAAAGTGTGCAAGGCGTGCGTATATTGCACAAGATTTTTTGCAGAAAACGTTGCCTGCTGGCACAGCGTTTCGCAGATGAACATTTCAGAAAGGCAAGTAGTTAAGTATGCCGATAAAGTCAAAAGTTTTCTTTGGTGTCGACCTTGCAGGTCGTATCGATGAACCTACCGGCATTGCCGCCATCTCTGACAAGCGCGAGCTTCTGCTTGTCAATACCGTCAAACCCGATATTGCCATCAGCAACTACATTGAATATCACCGTCCGATTCTCATTGGGATTGATGCACCGCTGTCGCTGCCCAGTGGTCGATATGGCACTTATGCAAGCCGAAAGTGCGATAGAGATCTTTCCACCTTAGGTATTCCCACTTTTGCCACGTCTATGCTTGCGCAACTGACCTTTCGCGCCATTTCTTTGCGCAAACATCTTGAACCGAAGTACGATACGATTGAAATCTATCCGCAAGCCACCAAAGTCCGCTTAGGCATCGCGTCCAACAGCAAAAAGAATGGTATGGATTCACGTGAGTTTTTGCAGACCAAACTCTCGCGTTTTGTCAAAAACGTGCCTCGTGCTTCCAAAGTGCTGCTCAGTGATGATGAACTCGATGCTATTCTTGCTGCCTACACGGCATACTTGCACTACCATAAACTCACAGAAGGCATTGGTGATAGCCAAGAGGGTCTGATTTACATTCCTACCATAGATGCTCAAAAGCGCCTCTCTTCCCTTGATGCCTCATCGAAGTGCAATTAGCGCAAGATAAAGCCAAACTGTAGGATATTTGATGAAATGCTTGTGCGTCCAAAAGCTCGATTGTTGTAGTCGAAGTATGCACTGAAGGTAGGCGTGAAAAAGAGTTCAAATCCAATAGCAAGTTGCAAGTAAGATTCATCACCGACGAGGCGGATTGGGCGATTGCGCTGGAAGTTTTCTATGATGCCGACTGGACTTTGAAATTCTCCTAAGGTTACGACACCATTGAGTGATGTGCGCAGCATCAATTCTTTTGCAGCAGCAATGCCAAACTCCACGCGAAATGGAACTTGATTGCCAAACTCGCCGCCACGCCAGCGAAACCCTGTATCGAGAATCAAATAGCTTGGAATTCCTGAAATTTTGTGCTGCGATTCTGCCAGCAGGCGCAGTTCGTAATCCAAGTAGCCTGTGCCTGTTGGGACGCGCAAGGTTACATCGCCAGTTGGAAATTTCACGCCAAGTTGCACTGCTACACCGATGCCTTCGTTTTGAACAATGGGGCGAATCAGTGCATAGCGCGCTGCAAGCCAAGAATCATCAAACCCATTGACTTCCACGCGAAACAGCCGCTCATTTGGACGTAGCCTTGGATCGAGATTGTCAATGTAAGTGAAGAGAATGAAACGATAGCCCATGCGTGCCACCAGCGTCAGGCGTTCGGCTAACCCGTATTCGTAGTGAAGCGTGATGAGTCGTTCAGAGAATCGACCATCGCTGAGGCGCTCGCCAGAAAAGAGTGGGCGGCGAAATCCATCTTCGGCAAATTCATCGCTGCCATCAAGAAATACAGACTCAAACTGAAAATATGAGCGCCCCAAAGGTTGATTTTGAACCATTGCCGCCATGCGCGGTTGTGCTAGTGTGCATAGCGGCACTAGCAGCATTAGCCAAAGCAACAGTGCGTAGTGTCTCATTGAGCCGCTTCTGGCTTGCTTGCGCATCTCTTGTGTATCTTTTAGGCAATCCATGCCGCTTGCTTTGCTTGGCACAGTTAGCTTGCTTTCACTGAGTGCTCCAGCGTTATGGTCTCTACATTACATAGGCTGCGACTCTGCAGGTGGCGTAAATCCGAGTTCTTGCGCACGTTGCGCATTATGCACCAGCTTGCGCACTTTAACTGGACGCAAGCCCACAGCTACCAAATCACCCGTATCGAAGTATTCAGCTGCCGCTTCACCGGCTTGATAGCCCCACATGTAGAAATCAGCACCGTAGGCAATGGTCGCGCCACGTTTAACTAACCCAATTTCAGACGTTACAATCGGCACTTTCTTTTCGAGTGTTTCCTTCAAAATCACTTCGAAACTGGCAAAAACAAGATTATCAGGCAAGGCAAAAAATACATCGGGCTTTTTGCTCAGAATGGCTTGCACGGCTTGCTGTGTTTCAGCCGTTGAAGTAATTGAGCGGGCTTCGAGTTTAAGATTGTTTTGCTTGCACTTCTGGCGTAGTTCTTTCATCGCATTGGTAGAATTTGGCTCTGCGCTGTTGAAAATCACGCCAATCGTTTTTGCATTTGGGAAAGCGCGCTGAATAAGAGCAATACTTGAATCAATGTAAGCCAAGGTTTCATAGACACCCGCAAGGTTTGCAGGTACTTTGACATTATCTCCTTGCTTAATCGTTAAATCGTTGATTGTGGGCGCCGGACCGACCATCATGAAAATCGGTATCTCTTTTGTCTTCTTCAGGGCGGTCATCATCGGCAAAGTGGCATTTGCAGCAATGCAAGTTACCTTATCAGCAATGAACTTATCAATAATTTGGTTGAGCGTCGGAATATCGTTTTGCGCATTTTGGTAAATGATTTGCGCTGTCCCCGCCGTGTCAGAGTAGCCTCTTTTGGCAAGTGCATCAATGAATCCTCGGCGCGCTTCATCGAGTGTTTCATCCTCGACCGGCTGCACGAAACCTATTACTACAGGCTTTTTTGCCGGCTTTTCAATTGAACTTTCGGGTTTCTTGGGCTCTTCTGGTTTTGAGGTACAGCCTACGGCATAGATGATTGCGCCAAATGTCATAAGCAGCGCCATGCGCTTGAATGCGTGGCTGCAGTGATTGTGCATCATTGTTGGTGTGTTTTTTGGTTGTCTTGGTTGTTTTGCAAAAGTCGCCATACTCTCAACCTGCACTGCGACACTTTATTTGAGTTCAATCTCTTCGCCCTTCAGCATGAGTTTTTTGGTCAAATCTGTGCTCAACACGCCTTGCAGCGTTGCCCACATCGATGGATTGCGATTTAGCAGTTTTCTTAGTTGTTCCTTAGACCATGATAAACAACGCGTCTCTTTTGTTGCTCTGACCGTTGCCGTTGGTAAATTGCCTGTCAGAAAACTCATTTCGCCAACAAAAGCCCCATCCTTTAGCGTCGCAATTTTTTTGTCCTTGAGTGTTACTTCTACTTCTCCATTGTAGATTAGCATCATGTGCGGCGCAGGTTGATGCTCAACAATCAGCACCTCACCCGGCTTGCACATCTTCCACTCTCCGATACGCAGCAGTTTCATAAATTCCACAGGTGAAAACGTGCGAAAGAGCGTGTTGTAGAGTTCCTTTTCTTCTTCACTGAAACTGACGCTTCGACGCTCTTTCAAAATCACGATAATCCAAACTACATTGACACCGATAAAAATCACATTCCAAATGATGTTAATCCAGAGCGGCTCGGAGAGCGCAGCGTAACTATACACGATACTTGCTAACGATGACACAATTGAGATTGAGCGTAGCCAGAAAATGTCGCGCACTAGGTATGACAGGGCAATGAGCGCAAAAGCTAAATTACCTAACAGCAGTCCTACAAATTCTGGCATAGCACACAGCTCAAGAAATGTTGCGAAGATACGATTTTCAACACTATTCTTTTGCGGCGTTTTTTGCTGCTACAGGACGTGGCAACTCAAAGCGATCTTTGACACCCGAATACCACAACCCGCCTAACCGACCAATCGGGTCTAAGACCTCGACATCAATTTTACCATCCTTGAAGACCTTATCAGACAGATGCGCCAGCAGAATTTCTCCCATCACCAGCGTGCCGCCCATGGGCTCTGTGCCGATTTCAATGAGTTTGTAGAGCTTGCACTCAAAGTTGATATAGCTTTCTGCCACGCGCTTTGGCTTGACCAACAGCGATGGCTCACGCGTCAATCCTACTTCATCAAACTCGCTCACATCAGGATCATAGTCGTAACTTGTTTGGTTCATAGCTTCCACCAAATGCCGACTGACCACATTGACCACAAACTCGCCTGTCTCTCTGACATTGATGAGTGTATCTTTTGGCACACCTACAGTTTTATTTTCAGCGCGCTCACTCTTAATTGCTGGCGCAAAACATAGCACGGGCGGATTAGCGCTTGCGACCGTAAAAAATGAAAATGGCGCAAGATTATCGACGCCCTCTTTGCTTACCGTTGATACCCACGCAATCGGACGCGGCAAGACAGAACCGATTAAAATCTTGTAGAAATCTTTTGGAGAAACTTCTCGCGGATTAACAATGCTTTTCGCCACGGTTAGATTTAGTTTTGAACTTGATGCGGAATCGGACCGTCGTGCCTCTGTCAGAAAATTCGTAGCGCACATCCTCAGCAATTTGCTTAATCAGGAAAACACCACGACCCGAGGGCTTGAGTAAGTTTTCTTCATCGAGCGGATTGGGCAATGCATTGGGGTCAAAACCGCTGCCTTCATCGTGCACTTCTACGTGCAGTTCGCTACCACAAACCTCGCAGCGTAGCCATGCGCGTTTGGAAGTGTCAAGTCTATTGCCGTGCAGCACCGCATTGTTCGTCGCTTCCGTAATCACTAACATCACATCGTGCAAGCACGAGTCTGAAAAGCCTTGCTCCGCCGCTATTTTCTTGACGAACCGTTCAACTTTGCGAACTTCTCCAATCTCACTTTTGAGCTTCAGTTCGTAAGTTTTGTTCATCAATTTGACATCTGAGCTACTTACCACGAAAATTGCACGGCTAAAATTAAGTTTGGAATAATGCGCTGCACTGCACCATTGATTTGTTCGACTTGATACCAGCCTCGGGCTTCAAACTCTGCATTCTGCGCCCGATACTGCACTTGCGCTGTAGGACCGATGTAAAGCACTTCTTGCTGCAAAAACTTTTCTGCGCTCAAAAACCCAAACTGCTGACGCAAAAATGCTTTTACGCCCAATGCAGTCGTGAGCACATCCGTTTGAAACCACAGTTCAAAATGTACAAGTCGATCGTTGAACGAATTGAGCGGTCGCTCGGCAAACTCGCCCCAAAACAGTTCTGCCCGCTCATAGAGACGCTGGTCGTAGAGAAATTTAATAAAGAAGCGTTTGGAAAGAAAAACTTCAGCGGAGTCCATCACACTAAACTGACGAAATGAAAAACTGCGCACTTGCAGTGGCGTCTCAAAAGGATACACTGTGTAGTTTGCTAGTACACCAAACTCTGCATAGTTTCTGAATTCTTTACCCAC
The DNA here is from genome assembly GCA_046291735.1 of Candidatus Thermochlorobacter sp. Taxonomy (GTDB): domain Bacteria; phylum Bacteroidota; class Chlorobiia; order Chlorobiales; family Thermochlorobacteraceae; genus Thermochlorobacter. The sequence goes on from JBKBSK010000005.1 coordinate 39,322, forward strand.
TTGCCACACCGCTGCTGGCGAAAAGCGTAAGATAAAATTGTCGGTGCTGTTTGCACTCTGCTGACGAAAGATAAAGACATTACGACTCCACGCCCCTACCGCCGTAAGGCTCAAGCCCAAAAAATCACTGATGCGCACACTATCAGACACTGAAAGAAAATAACTGACCTCATCACGGTCGTCATTGTTTTCAGCCGAAGGTGTGTCGAATCGGAATCCGCGCATCTGATACTGCACGCGGAATCGATTGAGTGTCAGGGCTTCTGCATTTTGGATAGTCCAGTCAAGTGAAAACGCCAGCGATGCCGCTTCAAGTGCGTTATCCCTTAGGCGCTCCAAGCGCTGCGCTTCTGGCAAGTTTTGCAGTGCATGGATAGGACGATAGTTCTCCGCTTGCTGCTGATAGGCAAACGACAGCGCCAAATTCAGCGATGCAGTCTGATAAGCTGCCCCTAAAAAAGTAGAAAGACGTTGCTGCGTGATTTCATTGTCATACAAATTGCGTGTGATGTCTAAAAATTGCTGACTGTTCTCACGCGTTATGGTTCGATATCGCAGTTCAAATCGTGCCACTGCACTGAGTCTTTCATCAGCTTGATAGGTCAGCGAATCAATCGTGTAAAGATTGCGTTCTGTTCGGCGTTCAACTGTGGTCGTAAAACCTTCAGGGGCATTTGCTATGAAGACATTGGAAAAGAAATCACGCTGCGCTCGTTCAACTCCACCTGAGAAAAATAGAGCAGCAGTGCGACCATAGGTCTGGCGCAGTGAGGCTTGTGCGTTCAACAGTTGATTGTGGCGCGGTCGCAAAAATTCTTCGCTTAGTCTTGCATTCGTTGCAAAAAGAAAATTTCCGAAAGCCAGACTATCCAAATCTGCCATCACCGCATAGGTGAGCCCGCTTGAAGGTTGTCCCAGTTGCTGTTCTGCTTTTGCTCCGATTCTCGTATCCAGCAGTAGCCATGTCAGTGGCGTATAGAAGACGCCTGTTGTCAGTGCGTTTGCTTGCGCATCGTTGCGAAACAAACTGCGGCTATCGGAGAGCAAAAAACTTGAGACCTGCATCTGAACGCCCCACGCTTCATTCAAGCGCTTTTTTGCTTCAGCTTGAAATTGATTTTCATCTCGCACCGCACGCTCGCCTCCTGTGCCAAGAAATTCTGCCAGATTCGATGTAAAGTTCTCATTTGCTGAAAGCTGCCAATCGCCAAATGTGTGCAAGTATGTGGCTCTTGCGCGCCAGAAATATGTGTTCAAAAAACGCTCAAAGGAGATATCTGAAAATCCATTTGCGCCTGATAGCGTTTGACGCAGTTGCACATGCAGTGAGTCGGGCAGGCTCCTGTTTATGTTGCTCGAATCATGTGTCTGTGCTTGCAGCACATGTACCAGTGCGCAAATACACGCAAGACTGCATATTGCCGCTTGCCCGACCCACACTCTGCATTTGGGAATTTTATTTGTTTGCTTCGGCTTTCACTTCAGAGACAAAATTGCATGTGCGGTGTGCACCATCGCAGAAGGGCTTCCTTTGACTTGCCCCGCATCGGCAAAGGAAGATGCTGGTTTTGCCTGCAAGGTCAAATGTCGCCCCACTTGCGTCACAGAGTTGAAAGGCTTCCTCAATGCCCTCGATTTTCAGAGGACCGTTGTTGAGAACAGTAATTTTAATTGGCATAGTTAGGATGGATTAGATGAAAAAATTTGAACGAAGATAAGAAAATGTCGGTACGCTTGCGAGGTATTCTTGTAACTACAAAAGAAACTTTTGTTTTAGATTTATCAGATATCCATCACAAAATCAAACTCAATTATGCCGTTCTCATTTCAGCTTGATGCAAATGTCTTAGACCACATCAAGCCAAGTGTGCGTGCGCTATCGCCCTACACTGTAGAAGGTGGTCAGAGCGCTGAGATTAAACTCAATCAAAATGAAAATCCTTACGACTTGCCAGACTGGCTCAAGCGTGAGATTATGGAGGCTTTTCTCAAAGAGCCTTGGAATCGCTATCCGAACACATTTCCAGAGGAGGCTATTGCGCGTTATGCACAGTTTATCAATCTGCCCAAAGAGTGCATCATGATGGGCAATGGCTCTAATGAACTGATTTACACCATTTTCTTAGCAACGCTGCGTCCCACGGCGTCTGTGTTGATTCCTGCGCCATCATTTTCACTCTACGACAAGGTCGCTGCGCTGCTTGAAGCCGAGCGTCTGCATGTTGCCATGACACCCAGCTTAGACTTTGATACCGAGCAAATTCTCGAAGAAGCTCATCGCTCACAACCGACGCTTATTGTGCTTTCAACGGCAAATAATCCGACCAGCAAATCCATGAAGTTTGAAGATGTTGAGCGTATTGTCGCCGAAGTGCGTGCACTCGTCTTGGTCGATGAAGCCTACGCAGAATTTTCGCGTGAGCGTTCGGCGCTCGAGCTTCTGGAAAATTATCCTAATGTGATTGTTTTGCGCACGCTCTCAAAAGCCTTTTCTATGGCAGGTCTGCGCATTGGCTTTGCCATTAGCAATCCTATGCTTGCCGCCCAGCTTCTTAAGCCGAAGATTCCTTTTGCTTCTTCGCGCCTTGCTGAAATTGCAACCATCAAGGTTTTAGACAACTATCACATTATTCAAGAGACCGTCCAGAAAGTGCTTGCGGAGCGTGAGCGTGTGTTTCGTGCACTTTGCGCTATTGCACCGATTCAAGTCCTAGAGAGCGACACAAACTTTCTCATTGTGATGGTTCCTCATCCGAAAGAGACTTTTCACGCGCTGAAAGCCAAAGGTATTTTGGTGCGCGATGTCTCAAAATACCCGATGATGGAACGCTGTTTGCGCATTGGCATTGGCTTGCCTGAAGAAAACGACCGTTTGCTTGAAGTATTGACTGAACTCTTTGGCTAAATTTTACTTTTGAAGCCACATGCAACACATTAGGCTGTCTCTGACGCTGCTTGCATTCTTTTTTTGCTTTATGCAACTTTCTTGCTCACAAATTATGTCCAACAACCGTTCTGTTCGTTTTGAAGATAATGCCCCTGAGTTGCAGCGCGTTCCGACCTTGCCTCACACTCGCGCGCGCATGGTTCAAACCCCTCGGCTACGCACACGCGTGCTTTTTTCGGGCAATGAAACAGGTGTGCCGGTCATTTTTATCCATGGCAATCTTTCTTCAGCGACATGGTGGGAAGAGACAATGCTGCGTCTGCCAGCTTTATATTATGCCATCGCACCGGATTTGCGCGGGTTTGGTGCTGCTGACACCAGCGCCTTTGTCGATGCACGCCGTGGTGTCGGCGACTGGGTTGACGATATTCTGGCTCTCGCAGACGCTCTGAACATCCAGCGATTTCATGTCGTTGGCAATTCACTTGGCGGAAATGTTGTGTGGGGCTTGCTTTTGCGTTGCCCTGAACGCCTTATCAGCGTAACGCTTGTCGCCCCCGGTTCCCCTTTTGGTTTCGGCGGCACAAAAGATACGCTTGGGACACCCTGTTTTCCTGACTATGCTGGCAGCGGTGCCGGACTTGCCAATCCATTCTTGCTCAACTCGATTAAGGCAGGCGACCGAGGATTATCTGCGTTTTCACCGCGCACGGCACTGCGTAACTTTGTCTTCAAGCCCGGCTTCATTGCCCCACGTGAGGAAGACCTCTTGACAGCAATGATGACCGTCCACATCGGAGAGCGTGCGCTGCCCGGCGACAAAACCCCAAGCCCTAACTTTCCCGGTTTTGCACCCGGCATTTATGGTGCAGTGAATGCCATTTCTGCAAAGTATGCACCACGGTTTGAGGACTTTGTGCGTATCACACCTAAACCGCCCATTCTTTGGATTCGTGGGGCACTCGATATGGCAGTTTCTAATCGTGCTGCATCTGATGCCGCGGTTCTGGGTCAGGCCGGACTTTTGCCGAACTATCCTGGCGCCGAAGTCTATCCGCCCCAACCGATGATTGACCAAATTCGAGCTGTTTTAAGACTCTATGAGCAACAGGCAGGCTTCGTTCAAGAAGTTTTACTTGACGACTGTGCCCATGTGCCACACATTGAGCAACCTGCACTTTTCGACCGTCATTTTCATGAACACTTGCAGCGTGCGCAGTAATTTTTTTGCAAATACAATTTTTAGAAAATCAAACGTTTGGAAAAATTAAAACGCATATTTATTCTTGCCTCACCTGAACACTTTTCCAATTAACGAAACAACTGGGGAGGCACTATGCAGAACACCTTTCAGAACACTCTTCGATCTGTTGCCCTTACTTTCGTCGCACTTTTTTTCCTTGTCAGCACCACTTTTTCACAAACCAGTTCGCTTAGCGGCAGCGTTACTGATAGAGCCACGAAATTGCCTTTGCCCGGCGCCAGCATTTTCATTCGCGGGACGACCAAAGGTACGACTTCCAGAACCAATGGCTTGTACCGTATCATCGGTCTTTCGCCCGGCAGCTATACGATTGTAGCGACTTACATGGGCTACAAAACCTTTGAGCGTACACTTGAACTTTCAGAGGGTGAGAATACCTTAGACATTGCACTTGAAGAAGTGGTGGTTCAAACGCAGGAACTTGTGGTGTTTGGCGCATCACGACGCACAGAGAAAGTCACTGATGCTCCTGCCTCAATTCAAATCGTTAGTTCAGCTGAACTTGACCGCACACCGTTTGCTGCGTACGGTCAGGCTTTAGCGACACTTAAGGGAGTTGATTTTGTGCGCTCCGGCGTTGATGGTATGGGTATCAATGCGCGTGGGTTCAATTCTGCGTTTAATACCCGCATGCTTGTGGTAACCGATGGGCGCTTTTCGATCTTGCCCGGCAACGGCTTACCCATTGGTAATCTCAATACGAACATCAAAGAAGATTTAGCCAGTATTGAAATGATTTTAGGTCCATCCTCTGCGCTTTACGGTCCGAATGCGCACAATGGTGTCATCAATGTGGTCAGCAAAGATCCGCGCACCTCACAAGGCACGATGCTGGTCCTCAATGGTGGCTTGCAATCTTACTTTTCTGGTCGTTTTCGACATGCTGGTGCTGTAGGCGACTTTGCTTGGAAAGCTACATTTGAGTATATGACCGCACGCGATTGGGAGTTTGTCGATACTGTCTATCAAACCCCTGCAAATGGCGGCAATATCCCGCATTTCAATCCTGCTAATCCGCTTATCACGCGTCCTGGTTTTGATGCGCGTGCCACAGGGCGCATTGATACCGATGAAGATATTTTTCTTATTAAGCACATTCGCGGTGAAGGCACATTTATCTGGAACATGCCTATTGAGACGAGCCTGCTCGGCGACCGCCCCGACCTCATTCTTTCATACGGACAAAGCAATAACTGGGGCGCTGGTCCCACCAACGCAGGGCGCAACTACATCAACAATTGGCTCTTCGCATACTGGCATGCCAAGTTTGTGTCGCCACGTTTCTTTGCGCAGGTCTATAACACTTGGAACAATTCTGGCAATACTTTCCCTATTCAGAATGTTACGAATATCATGAACGGCAACATTGTACCTGTGCCGACACTTTTTGGACCCTTGCGCGATACAAGCCGTGTTAATCGTGTCGTACGTGGCACAATTAGCGCTAGCGAAGCTATTCAAGCAGCTCGATTTTCAGAACTTTCTTCTCGTCTCAACGTAGAGTTACAGTATAACAACCAAATCGGGGACAGATTGCGCTTTGTACTTGGCTTTAACTATCAAGCCGATAATCCGCGCAGCGAGGGGACCTATTTAGGTGATAATATCGCTTTCCGTGGAGATGGCTCGACCGCGCTTGGCACCGGACGACTTCTTCCAGAAAATTTTATCAGCATTCCAGCCATCAAACAGATTGGCGGGGCGCTACAACTTGAATTCAATGCGACCGAGCAATTGCGGTTTCTCGGCGCGCTGCGCTACGATAACCACGATATTTTTGGTGACATGCTTGCACCAAAAGTTGGAGCAACTTACAGCATTGGTGATGGCACATTTCGTGTTACCTATGGTCGTGGCTTCGTAGCACCGACAGTTCTCAATATGTTCATCTTTGTACCTGCAGCGGTTATCGGTGGCTCCACACTTGCTATCACAGGTAACTCTGCGGGCTTTACGCTTGCTAACGGAACTGTCTTTGACAGACTTCGTCCTGAAAAAGTCGACACCTACGAAATTGGCTACAAAGGCACTCTTTTTACGAACCTTTTCCTTGATATTAGTGCGTATTTCCAAAATTCGACGGACTTCATTAGTCCCGCTGTGCCGCTTTATTCTAGCTTTGCGCCAGATCAGCGCGTTGTTCGCATTGGCAATACAGAAGTCCAGCCACAGTTTGTTCAAACTTACGTGAATTTCGGTCAAGTTACGGCTCTTGGCATTGATGTTGGGCTGAGCTACAACATTGGTAACAATTGGTCAATTGCTCTCAATTACTCGCTGTTCCGTCCCGATTTTGACCCGAATCGGCGCGATGGGAACCGCTTGATTTTTGATGTCAATCGTGACGGTGTGGTTACCCCTAACGAAATCAGCATCAACACCCCTGAGCACAAGGTTTCGTTGGTTGTAAATGCCCTAGATCTTGCCAATGGACTCTTGTTTGGCTCTCTTGCTGTGCGATACGTTTCTGCTTACGATTTCGTCTCGGGCGTTCATTTTGCAGGTCGCTTCGGTGAGGGCACACGTACAATCGTACCGCGCGACCCAAGCCAGCCCCTTAGTCCAACCAATCCTGCTGCGGCTATTTTTCTCTTCAACCGCGGTCCCTTGGGCGGGTTTGTTACCGTAGATTTGAACCTTGGCGTTAATATCACGAAAGAACTGCTCTTTTCTATCTCTGCCACAAATTTGCTCAATGCCGTTCAGCGTGAAATGGTCGCCTCACCTGCTATTCCGCGCTTTCTCTTGGGCGAAGTGCGCTATACCATTCCTGCCTTCTATTGATTGTTCTTTTGTCTTGAGTCGTATTGCAGTTGCTCATTCCTGTTGTTATTGATAATTGAGAGAAAAGGCTTGCTTGCAAGCCTTTTCTTTTTCGTCTGAACAAATTGCTCTCGGCAGAGAAAACAGGCAAGCAAGTTTTTGTATATTGCTTTAAGTCACACAATAAAATGGAGCTGTAAGTATGGAAATTTCTCTTCACCACTACCTTTGGCTCTCTGCATTCATGTTCACGGTTGGTGTAGTCGGCGTACTGGTGCGGCGCAATGCAATTGTGATTTTTATGTGCATTGAACTGATGCTCAACGCTGTCAACCTTTCCTTCGTCGCTCTCTCGCATTTCCTTGTCGATATTCAAGGGCAAATGATGGTGTTCTTTGTCATGACCGTCGCAGCTGCTGAAGCGGCAGTTGGCTTAGCTATTATCATTTCGCTCTTTCGAAATAAGCAAACCATCAACATTGATGAAATCAATCTCCTGAAAGGCTAAACAAAAAATTTTCACCAGCTAATCTGCAGTTTTATGCACGACTATATCTTCTTTGCAGTGCTCTCACCACTTGTCGGATTTCTTCTCTGCGGCTTGCTCGATCGCTTAAATTTCATTCGTGCAGGTGAGACCTCTCGTGAATTCTTGCTCGGACTTCTTTCCACACTTAGCGTCGTTCTTCCTTTTGCGATTGGTATTGGGATTTTGTTTGAGCTGCTTTCACTTCCAAAAGAGTTGCGGCTCTTTATCAAGCCAATCTATCAATGGTTTGCTGCTGGCGATTTGCACATCACGGTAGCATACCAGATGGATACACTTTCCATCACGATGATGCTGGTCGTTACCGGTGTGGGCGGCTTGATTCACTTCTATTCAATTGGCTACATGCATGGCGACGCTGGCTTTGCACGGTTTTTCAGTTATCTCAACCTTTTCATTTTTGCCATGCTCAACCTTGTGCTCGCTTCAAGCATGCCGCTGATGTTTCTTGGCTGGGAAGGCGTTGGGCTTTGCTCATACTTGCTGATAGGATTTTGGTATGATCGTCGCTTCGACGGCGTGGGTATTTCCACCACAACCGATGCTGCCAACAAAGCCTTCGTGATGAACCGCATCGGCGATTTTGCTTTGCTCGTGGCAATGTTTCTCATCTTTCAGCGCATTGGCACACTCGACTTCAATGCCATACTCGAGCAAAGCTCTGCTTTTGATGACACACATCTGTTTTGGATTACTTTACTGATTTTTATCGGCTGCACAGGTAAATCTGCACAGATTCCGCTCTACACTTGGCTACCTGATGCGATGGCTGGTCCAACACCGGTCTCTGCTCTTATTCATGCTGCGACTATGGTTACAAGCGGCATTTATCTTATCTCGCGCCTTGCTCCACTTTATACGCTTGCGACATCGACCATGATGGTGATAGCTGTGCTTGGCGCCCTCACCGCACTTATTGCTGCCACAATTGCACTTGTGCAGCACGACATCAAAAAAGTCTTGGCATATTCTACTGTTTCTCAACTTGGCTACATGTTTTTAGCCTTAGGTGTTGGCGCATTTTCAGCCGCCATGTTTCATTTGGTTACACACGCTTTCTTCAAGGCGTGTTTGTTTTTAGGCAGCGGTTCAGTCATTCACGCTTTGCATGAAGAGCAAGACACTCGCAAAATGGGTGGCTTACACGCCTCCATGCCAGCTACATCGATTACTTTTCTTGTCAGTGCACTTGCCCTTGCAGGATTTCCACTTACAGCAGGATTTTTCAGCAAAGATGAAATTCTTGCGCAAACCTTTGCTTCTGGTCAGTTCTTGCTCTATGGGGTCGGGATTCTTACAGCGGGACTTACCGCTTTTTACACCATGCGCCTCTATGTGCTGACCTTTTTGGGTGAGCCTCGCTACGACACACAGCAGCCTCCGCATGAGTCGCCACTGACCATGACCTTGCCCCTCTGGATCCTTGCCGTGCTATCTGTGCTGGGCGGCATCTTAAATTTGCCCGCAGTTTTGCTGGAACATGGCATTCTACACAGTTGGCTTTCTTTGCCAAACCTCGCACATGCGCCACTTTCGCATACGACAGAGTGGATCTTGCTTGGCGCCTCGAGCTTAATCGCTGTAGGCGGGTTAGGACTTGCATACTCTTTTTACTCCAAATCACCCATGGAGTCAGAAAGCGGATGGCGTTTTCTACTTTCCAAAAAGTATTATATTGACGAGCTATACGACGCAGTAGTCACTAAGCCTTTTCAAAGGCTATTGGCGCGCGGTTCCGACACCTTTGAGCGATTATTTTTAGATAGCGCTTTTAGCACTTTAGGCAAAGCTATGATAGCTCTAGGAACAACCTTGCGCAAATGGCAGTCTGGAACAGCGCAAAACTATGCTATTGTCATCACGCTTGGACTAATAGCTATTCTCACTTTCATTGTTTTTAACATTTCGTAGTATTTGATATTTGACATATGGGTTAGTCCTGATGGGAGCTTGGTGATACAAATAAAGAATGCAAAACAACAAAACAGATATAGACCCTGACCACACGAACGTTTCTGTCCCCTCGACAGCGAGTGAGTCGAATTCTGCATCCTCGAGTGTGAGTCCGACACCTGATTTTTTTGCAGAAACGTACAGCGAGCCTCCGCGCCACTTGCGCTATCGCTCTCCTAAACTTATTTCAGAGGAGTTGCAATCTTATTTGCAAGAGTTGGAGCGCTCTCATTCGGCTGCTCATGCAATCCATCTGCTCTCTTCGAGCCTTGCACACACACTTTGCTTTTCGTTTGTAGCCACCGTCTTGTTCAAAGATGATTTCTCGATTTGCTGTGCGCATTTTCACTCAACTCAATCTCGCACTGTCCAGCGCGATCTTTTTCTTGAGCATTTAGCTAAGCCTGCAGACAAGCTCAAGCAGTTCTACAACGTGCTTTTTCAACATAAGAAGTACCGTTTCCACAACATCTACTGCTTTGAACAACATGAACTTGAACAGACATTAGGAACGCTGTACTTACCAATACCCTTTGTGGAGATAACCTCTACTGGCGACCACATCGCCTCTATTCAAGCAAAGTTGACTGCGTCTTCTCTGGAGCGTATGCCACGACACACCGCAAGTGCAGCGAGCTCACATAAAGCCTCATTGCGCAAAATTCCACTTGAAATTCTTTTTCTGTTCTATAATGTCTCTTCGCACCAGCAGGCAAACGGACACTATGCGGTGATGCTGCCGCTGCGTAAAACCGATGGCTCACTTTTCGGCGCCTGCTTCATCGGTGAAAGTTTGCGCGACATTGCCCTCTCTCAAGAGCAAGTTTTGGAACTGCAGCAAGTCATTGACAACTTTGTCCGCACGGCAGGACTTGCAATAGAGCGCCGCCTGCATTTACTTGAAACTTCTGCACCCAATCAGATTTCGCAAGCTCCTTCTTCTGATGTGTCTGCCGTTGATGTCTCTGCAAAGCTTCCTAGTGCCCTGCCCGAACAAACAAGCGAAACGGGTGCAATAACCGATACGCCCTTTTCGCTCAATACATCAGACACTGCAGATAGCCATCTGGATTTGCTTCTTACTGTTGCGCAGCAGATTCGAGAGCAAAAAACAGTTGAGACCAAAACTCAAGTCCTAGGACATGCTCTGGTGAACCTGTGCGGTTTTTCTCACTGTGCAATTATGCTTTTTCAGTCGTCCGATGAATTTCCGCAAGGTCATTTTTACACTTCATCGCTAAAGCCTTCACTGCGTCCTTTCTTATTGCCTAGCTTTGCTCTACCGCGTTACTTATGCGATTTCATCGCTTCTTCTCCTACACTCAAAGTTGAGCATTCATACTGCTTGAGCGGCGAACAACTTTCAGCGATTCAAACCGCTTTGGAGAACGGGGTTAAAGTTCCTGATGAATGGCTTTCAGCTACGCTCTCACAGAAACTGTTGGCGCGCTTTTTTGAAGATACTGACATTGGTTTGTTTTTGTTTTTACTCTCTGGCAATACCGTCTTAGGCTATATCACCCTTGACCTTGAACTGGCTGAGGGGCAAGAGCGTCTGGACAGCACTTCGTTTTTACAGCGTCAGACTAAGCTTGCTTCGCTTTTGAGTGATATGTTTGGACACGACATTGCTCGACTGCGTGCACAAGCAGACTGCAGGCAATATGCCTTGCTCAACAAAACCCTGCATGAACTTTTAGACTCTTTTTTCCTCACCAGTTCGCGCATTCAGTCTGCAAAGACAATTTCCGAGAAGTTTGCGATTGCTTCCGAAGCCATTGTTTTGGAACTCGGCTTTACTTCTGCTTCAATTGTCTTGTATGATCGCACAGGCCATGTTACGGCAGCACATATGTTCATTCATCCTCAGACAGATGCAGAGCCAGAGAAAGTCAGGTTTGAACAGCGCTACCAGCGTGGTCGCCCCGTACCTTTACGCGTCTTAGAGACTCTTTTCTCACCTCATTTCTCGGTAGGGTATTGCTACGTCTTTGAGCCAACACAGTTGCGCGCAGTGGCATCAGGTCAAACTATGTATGTTGGCACCACACTCTTGCAAGACTATTTCAAAGGTCATCCGCATGTTCAGATGATGGTTCCTCTCTTTACAGAGCACAAAGAAATCACAGGCTTTATTCGCCTCGGCGCGTGGATGCTACCAGCTGATGAGCAATTTACTGCTGAATTCATTGAGCATACGAGAATCATTGCACTCTTTGCTGAGCGTCTCTCTCATGAATGCTCCTTACTTCAAATTGCAGTGCAGCGCGAGCAGGAGCTTGCTGCTAAATTGCGCCTAAGTAAGACCCTGACTCAGCTCTTTGAAGGCAGTAGCAAAATTTCGCAAGCTACTTCACTTAGCGAGAAACTCCAGCAACTGACCGCTACGCTCGTTGAGGCTGCCGGTTTGGATTTTTCTGGCGTGGCTTTATACAATCCGAAAGGTATCGTGCAATATGGCTCAAGTACAATGTCCCAAACAGTATCCGACGACCTAAGAGACCTTGTCCGCAAGCTGTTTCGTACCGGTGTAAAAATTAACCATGAGGCTTATACGACACTTTTTAGGCACGATGATTTCAGAATCTTTCCCCTGAAAGTCTACTGCTGCGACCTGCGTCAAGTTAAAGCGCTTATGCCGGCGTCTTCACTGTCAGTTTCCACTACGACACAAGCAAATATGCTTGAAGTCCACGATACAGCCGAGCCCTTGAGCGGTGCACAAAACTTAGCGCGGTATTTTCAATGTATGCGTGAGTCCTCACCTCAAGCTGACTATTATACGCTGGTCGTACCGCTCAATGTTGGTGCCCAAACAGATTTGCAAGTCTCAGGTTTCATTTCTCTTGGCAACTTTTTGGATTGCCAAGACTTGAATGAAGCCATGACTCGCCTGACCGCCATTGACCTTTTTATCAGTGTCGTAGAAGCAGATTTAACAAACTTTTTACTCACGGAAAATCTCGCCCAAGAATCTCAAGAGCTTTTCCAAAAGAGCCTCTTTATCCAAAAACTTTTGGAACTCGATGTGCATCTTGCGCAACCCATCTCCGCACACGACAAAATTAAAATGGTCTGCGAGCGTTCTGTTGAACAATCCAGTTTCCGCTATGTGCTCTGCGCTCTTATCAATAAAACTCAGCAGACGCTTACAGATTTCTACTACATGGAGCACCCCGAACTTGTTGCCTTCTCAGACGACCAGCCCAGCAAGTCTATTGCGCCACTTATCCAAAGTTATTCTCAGGGTGTCGCAACCTATAATCCGCTCTTTTTGGAACTTTCCATGAGTGAGCACAATCGAGTCCAGAAAGCCGGTCATGCTTATTGCTATGATTTGCAGTGGCTCGAGTATGAAATGCGTCGACGCCAAGCGTCGGACGCTGCGCTCGAACCCGTTGACACACTTACGCCCGAAGAAGCCTTCGCAGTCTTTTGTGGACACGTCGAACGAGAAGATCGTCTTATCAACTTTATTATTCCTCTCGTTGGCTCTCAAGGCAAACTCTATGGATTTCTTTCTCTTGGGAGAATGCTTGCGCGTGTCAAAAAGTCTGTTCAAGAGGTCATGGACGATGTACGCCTCATTGAACTCATTGCAGGCAGTTTAGCGACACATCTTGAAAACATAGAATTGAATGAGAATCTCACTGCTTCAGAAGCTAAATTCCGCAATATCGTTGAAAATGTCGAGTATGGCTTTATCATCTTTGACCAAGAAGGCAAAATCGAGTATGCCAATGCCGCTCTCAAGCGTCTGCTCAACCGTGGCAACGACTTGCTGTTAGGTTACTCACTTGAACATCTTGCACATCCAAGCTCTATAGAAGCTGTCAGGCGACAAATTTCCGTGCTCTTCTCAGGCGGCGTGCCCTCCGAAGAACAAATTTTGCTTGTCAGTAGCCTCGGTGAAGCTATCCCGTTCAGAGTGATGGCTGAACCGCAACTCATTCTTCGTGCAAGCGGCGAAGTTTCCGTGACAGGCGCTTTTGCTGTGCTGGTCGATCTGCGCAAACAATTAGAACTTGAACGAGAGCGCAAAGAACTTGAGACCATTCGCAATAATTTCTTTGCGATGGTCGTGCACGACATGAAGGTGCCGCTCTCTGCCATTTTTGGCTACAGCGAGATGCTCAAGCAAACAGATTTCAGCCAGATGCCCCCTGACCACTTACGCAACATTATGGATCAGATTCACCTCTCTTCTGCAAATATCACGCGCTTGGTGCAAGAAATTTTGGATTTCTCCAAGTATGAATCCCGAATGGTGAAATTAGACTACACGCACAGGAATCTGGAGCTCTGCATTGATTTGGTATTGGAACAAAATCATTTCGACTTGCAGGCAAAAGAGATGATGGCAAAAAAATTTGTCGCCCCTGAAGACTTCTCGTTTTACTTTGACTTCGACAAAATTGTCCGCGTTATTAACAATCTTGTCAGCAATGCCATCAAGTTTTCGCATCCACACTCACAGATTGAAGTGCGCTTAGAGAAAACTTTGGAGCGCTTTACCCCCTTTGCGCAAGTTACTGTCATTGACTACGGTGAAGGTATTTCACCCGATGAAGTTGAACTCATCTTTGATGCTTATCGACAAGCCAATTCTAAGCATGGCTCACGCGGCACGGGTCTTGGTCTTTCTATCGCTAAGCAAATCGTTGAGCTACATGGGGGCAAGATTTGGGCAAAATCAGAACTTGGCAAAGGCACCAGCGTTACTTTTATGCTTCCTATGCATCAACATCCTCCGCACTCCCCTCGCACTGAGCGCGCATGATTTTCTAGCCTACTTTTTTTGCAATGCTTTTGCCTTGTACAAAAAGTAATAGATAATCGTTGCTCCCCGTCTTGCTGCACGTTCCAGAGAGGTTGAATCCGCCGAAAGGATGCACGCCGACCAGCGCACCTGTGCATTTGCGATTGAGATACAGATTGCCAACATAAAACTCCCGCTCAGCGCGCTCTAACTTCTTTGGGTTTTTCGTATAAACACTTCCTGTTAGCCCATACTCTGTCCCATTTGCAATTTTCAAGGCTTCATCAAAATCTTTGGCTTTGATACACGACAGCACCGGTCCAAAAATCTCTTCTTGTGCAATGCGAGCTGTAGGCTCAACATCTGCAAAGACGGTCGGCGCAATAAAAAAGCCTTTGCTTTTGTCGCATGTTCCACCAGTGAGTAATCGCGCCTCATGCTTACCGATTTCGATATAGGATTTGATTTTTTCAAAGGCGCGCTCACTGGAGACGGCTGTTACAGGGGCATTACTTTCTGCATCACCGACTTTTAGCGCTTCAACTTTTTTAACCAGTAGGTCTAAGAACTTATCATAGACTTTTGCATCGATAATAGCACGTGAGCATGCCGAGCACTTTTGTCCTGAAAATCCAAAAGCCGATACGACCACGCCTGTCGCTGCCGCTTCAAGGTCAGCTTCTCGGTCAACGATAATGGCATCTTTACCGCCCATTTCTGCAATGACGCGCTTAATCCATTTTTGTCCTTCTTGGGTTTTTGCCGCCACTTCATTGATGCGCAGTCCTGCCGCTTTTGAGCCTGTAAAGGAAATGAATCGTGTTTTTGGATGTGCCACTAAGGCTTCGCCTACATCGGCGCCGCCATGAATCACATTGAGCACGCCTTTTGGTATTCCAACTTCTTCCATCACCTCGTAGAACATCTGCGCAATGAACGGCGCATCTGGGGAAGGTTTGAGCACAACGGTGTTGCCAGTTACTAACGCTGCGGTTGTCATTCCCGCCAGAATCGCCAGCGGAAAGTTCCATGGTGGCAAGATAACGCCCACACCGAGCGGGATATAGACCATTTCATTTTTTTCTTTACCAACCCATTTCGGCGTCGGTGTTACAGGTTGTTCGTCCGCTAGTCGAAGCACGCTACGCGCATAGAATTCCAAAAAGTCAATCGCTTCTGCTGTATCCATATCAGCTTCTACCCAATTTTTTCCGACTTCAAATACCATTGCAGCTGAAAACTCATGCTTACGCCTACGAATCTTTTCTGCAGCTTTTAGGAGCAATTTTGAGCGCCATTTCACAGGTGTGTATTGCCAGTGCTCAAAGGCTTCTGATGCCGCCTCAATGGCTGCATTAACATCATCGAGTGTGTTTTTCGGGAATGCCGCAATGACTTGACGATAGTTGCACGGATTGACGGAAATGATTTTCTCATCGCGCCAGATTTTTTCGCCTGCAATAATCGCAGGATAATCACCACCGAGTTTTGCGCTTATTTTCTGCAGAGCACGCTCCATTGCACGGCAATTTGCAGAATCGTTGAAGTCTGTAGGTGGTTCATTGACAAACGGTGGGAGTTTCTCGTTTTTCTTCTTTTTGTTTTTCATTGCTGCAGCGCATGTATTTTGAAGTTTGCACGAGTATAGTCTAGCAAACTTAGCAAAAATTGCTCAAATCGCACTATCCATGATTTGAGAGCGGGCTAAACATACAGCAGCACCAAGCAAGAGCGAGTAGCAAGTGTACTAAGCCAATTAAGGCTTGAACTCGCCTCTAAAAATTTTTGCAGGGTCGACTTCGAAGCGTGGTTCTAATTCAGACTTGAGGATGTTCTCAAAGGCGTCTTTCTGGTCGTTCTGTACCCGAATCACGGTTACATTTCGCCGTATGACCTTCCTAGCTTTTTGCGTAGAGACTGTGTTGTAAAAGAAGTGATATTCAACGCAGTTTGTCTTTACCTTAGCGAAATAGTCTGTGATAGCGCCCCATTTGAGCAGCGCATTGCGGTGCGAGTTGACACTGAGGTAAATCCCTTCATCTGTTACGACGCGCTGCTCTGACGCCCACGCGCCTAAGAACCAAAAGAGGCTTGCCAGAAAGTAGAAACTGAACTTGATTGCAGAGTTTTCATCACCAATAGCAAGAGCGATTGCGGCACAAAGCACTTGCACCAACGCATAGATACTTGGCATCAGTGGGTATCCCCAAAGCGCGCCATGTCGTATGGCAAGTTTTACTTGTTTGATGCGAAATCGATTGATGAGGGAGATGACTGCGAACATAGGCATCGCAAGTATCACTACAAAGAAGAAGTAACTTTCTATCGTCATCACGAGGCTTTTCAAATCCATGGCTTTACTCCTGACGAGGTTTGCTCATTTTTTGCTTTGAATTTAATTCAGTGCTACAATTTTTCAAGGGCAATAAGCCATTTTTTTGCCTAAAAATTTCTTTGTGTCAGGCGCTTTTCATTTGTTTGGTACGGCTATGCTCTGCAGGGCTTAGATGTCTTGCTATGCGCTCATTTTTTACAATCCGAGAATATCGCTAAATTGAAAAATTGTTTGTAAGTGCTTACCGTTCATTTAGGAAATGTTTAGGAGTGATGTTAGAAATTAGCTGCTTTTCCTCATTGTTAAACTCTGAAACTTGAAAAAATCCTTTATGCACCTTGAGCAGAAAGCGTTAGTAAATCCCGCTGTTCCGAAAGCAGCGGACCCTGATGCCGCTCTAAACTCCACCGCTCAACGACGACGGTTTCTGTCTGAGATTGACGCAGAGACGCTTACACTTGCTTATCAGTATTGCAGTAAGGTCTCGTGGAAGCATGCCAAGACATTTTACTTTGCCGCGCACTTTTTGCCAGCTCAAAAGCGCTTTTCCGTTTATGCAGTTTATGCGCTCTGCCGTTACGTCGATGATTTGGTCGATCGCTCTGAAGAAAGTCGCCAGTCGCTCACCAAAGAAAAAATTGCTGCCCTGCTCGATCAATGGCGTTCTGACCTTGACCTTTGCTACAACGGCATGATTGTCGACCACCCGATTATGATCGCATGGCATGATATGCTTCAGCGCTACAGTATTCCAAAGTCGCTGCCGCTTGAACTTATTGATGGCGTCTGCATGGACTTACAAGTCAGTCGCTATCAGACGTTTGACGACTTGTATGTGTACTGCTACAAAGTTGCTTCCGTTGTTGGCTTGATGACCTCAGAAATTTTTGGCTACTCTAACAAAGATGCGCTGGACTACGCCGTCAAACTTGGGATTGCCATGCAGCTCACCAATATATTGCGTGATATTGGTGAAGATGCATGCAAAGGTCGTATTTACTTGCCACTTGAAGATTTGAAGCGATTTGACTACAGCGAGCAAGACATTTTCAACAGGGTGATTGATACGCGCTTTAAAGCCTTGATGCAGTTTCAAATTGAGCGGGCGCGCCGCTACTACACTGAAGCCGATGCTGGGATTGATTTGCTTTCCAAAGATAGCCAGCTTGCTGTGCACGTGAGCCGTGTTAATTACAGCAAGATTCTCGACCGCATTGAAAAAAATCACTACGATGTTTTTTCTCGCCGTGCTTTTGTTTCACTTACTGGAAAACTCGTGAGTTTACCTTACCTTTGGCTTAGGACTGTACTTTCCTGACACCTCTTCAGTTGGTGTAGTGAAAGTCCAGAGAAAGGAGAATACTATGGAAGTCATTGGTAAGTCACGCGGTCAAGTAGTCTTGAACGGCAGCCTCGATCGCGTCTATCCGTTTTTTGCAAATCAGGAGAAAATTCTGTCGTTCAATCCCTTCTGCAAGGAAGTCTCTCGTACTGAACTTGAAAATGTCTATCGCTGGGACTTCGAGATTACAGATCCGCAGTCGCATCCTATTCGCTTGATTTTCTTTGTCGAGCAGCTTGAGCGTGCACCGCTTGGGCTTTCCGAGAGTCAGATTTTTTGGAAAGATTATCCCGTCGTCGTTGAAGGTGAAATGCCAGACGATCACACGTTCATCGGAAAAGCAGATGGCGAAATGCTCTTGAAACCACTTTCGCTTCATCAAACTTTTGTTGATGTCAGCATGAAGATTCAAGTTGATTTCGCTGTGCCCACGCTCTTGAAGTTTTTTCCAGAACCGATTATCAAAGTGATGTCAGAAGCCGCAATGAGTTTCGGCATGCAGCATGTATCACGTAGGATGTTGGAGCGGATTCAGCAAGAGTTTTCATGCACGGTGTTGGAGTCGACAAATTTTGGTTCAGCGGTTGTGCACGAGTAGGGCTCAAGGTCAGAGAAAATTTTTTGAAAAAATCTCGCGCCGCTGTATATTTGCGGCTCTTTTAAGACTTAGGAGGCTTTTTAGGCATGCACCCGTAGCTCAGTTGGATTAGAGCATCTGACTACGAATCAGAAGGTCTGAGGTTCGAGTCCTCACGGGTGCACATCACTTTTCCATTTACTCAAGCACAGCGGCTTCAAGTCTAGTTAGCGTCCCTGTTGCGCAGTCTTCGGTGCGTCCACAGCATTAGCAGACTTGCCGCTTTACCTGTCTTGCCTTGAGGAGTAGCCAAGTGGTAAGGCACCTGACTCTGGATCAGGCTACCGCAGGTTCGAATCCTGCCTCCTCAACCCTTTACTTTCGCCTTTCACTGTATCTGTCTCTGTTAGCTATCTGCGACTTCCATGCAAACTTTGTGCGCACTTAGCGCAGGACTTGTGTCGCTTCTGCCATCTTGAATTGACGAATCGCGTTTTGCAGTTGCTCAGCTTGGTTAATCAGGTCTTGAGAGAGTTGGGTAATTTCTTCAGACGCTGTCTTGTTTTTGAGGGCTGTCTCAGAGAGGGTTTCAATGGCTTTCAACATTTTTTGTCCGGTCGCACGCTGTAATTCGGTCTGCTCTATGACTTGCGAGGTACGAATCGTCATGTCGGTTGTTTTCATCGTTACTTGCTGTCCGCTACGCATTTGGGCATCAATTAACCCCGACAAGCGACTCATAATGCTGCTTGAGCGAGAATAATACTGTGTGATTTTGTCTAAGGTTTTCTCGGCATCCTTTACGGTTGCCATGCTATCGAGCGCAGCTTGATTTGTTTCTACGATAGTATCTACAATTCGCATCACGTTTTGACGAATCTCGAGAATCATACTTTGAATCTGCTGCGCTGACGCCGATGATTGTTCTGCCAGATTTCGTATTTCAGATGCCACCACGCGGAAGCCTTTACCTGCTTCACCTGCGATAGCGGATTCAATTGAGGCATTGACAGCCAGCAGGTTTGTTTGCTTGGCGGTACGTGCTGCAATATCTGTTGTTCCTGTCACTTCACGCGTGTTGCGGTCTAAGATCTGAATTTGATTGATGAGGCCCTCGAGACGCTCTGAGATACCCAAGATAGATTGGCTAATTTGCTCAATACCAAAGCGCCCGCCCTGCACTTCATTGATGACTTGACTAAAGACTTGGTTTGCATCTTGAATACTGCGTGCAGCTTCCTGAACAGTACTGATAAGATCTTCAATTGCTGTTCTTGTCTCACGTACATTGATTGTCAGTCCTTGTACATCTTCTGTTACCGCATTGAGCGACACACTCATTTTACCAAGCGTTTGTGAGGCGTCTTTGAGAATTGCATTTTGATTTTCAGCGCTTTTAGCAATGCCTGTTGCTGTATTGCTGATGTCCAATGCGACTTGGTTAAGTTTCATGGTCAGATCCACGATTTCACGCACCGTATCCTTGACGCTATCGACCAGTGTATTGAAATGCTCGACGATTTCACCTAGCTCATCAGGCTTATCGTAGAGCAGTCGTTCGGAGAGATCGCCTTGAGCCACGCGTGCTGCGGTGCTAGCGATTTTCCGAACTGGCTCAGCGATTGTCTTTTTCATGATGATGAAGAGCAAGGCCATGATCACAATACCGGAGAGCAGCACAGTGCCCACAATCAGGAGCGTATCGTATAAGCGGCTTTGCTGAAATGTTTGCGCAGGCACAATGATAGAGACCGCACCACGCAAGTCACCGACTTTATAGCCGTATCCGGTTTCGTAATTCTTTTGCACATACTCTGGGGCTTGTGCCTTATCACCATGGCAGGTTAAGCATTGCTTTTTGATGATAATCGGCTGCGTATAGCGAATCACATCTTGTCCGTTGATTTTACTCTCATCCCATATTGCGATTTGCTTGCGCAGTTCTGGCTCCGATAATCCTTTTGTGCGGTATTCAATCATGCGCTGCTGCAATTTTGCAAGCAGATTTTCTTCATCAAGGTCAGCAGGTTTATTGCGAATGTTGCGGAAGTTTTGAGAGATTTGGCGCACCTTGAAGCCCGATATGGTTGCTTCTGCCTTTTGTTCTTTTTGCCCGAGTTGAGCGATGCTGGGGTTGTAGTGAATCATCATTAGCAACGTATAGCTTGTGTCGCTGAGCGTTGCATGAGATTTGACGAACATTTCAGCGTTAAATGCCCACATATCTTGAAGCGTTTCAGCCGTTTGAATGGCTTTACTTTCAAACTCTTCTTGCACTCTTGATGCATAGCGATTTTGAAACAGCACCGTTAGCGCCACAAGGACTATGGCTACTGCAATGGCAAGCGTGATTAGGATTTTCTTATCAAGACGGCTGTTGCGCTCCTCCATAAACTTGAATTAGTAGGGCATTCAAGCTACTGACCGCCAAGGGTCAGTAGCTTTTTGGATTGATTATGACTTAGCTACTTACTTTTGTCAGGATTGGCATCCGTTCAAATCTGTAACCCAGTCCCTTCATGGCTTTTACCATGGCTTCAGTTTCTTGCGTAACACGCTGCTTTGTTTCTGCAGTAGATTTTGAGGATACGCCAATCTCCGAGTTAAAATACTCTAATACGGCTTTGCTGAGCGTGTCCAGTTTGGCTTCGGCTTCGCCTTCTACCACTAAGCCTGTGATGCTCTTTTCATCCGGCGTTACAGCATAGCGGAAGCTAAAATCAATGAAGTTCAAGATGTTCGGGTTCTGTACGCTTCGCACATCTGTTGAGCGGTAGCGTTCGATAAAGTCGCGCACGACCAGATCGGGACGAACCTTGTTAGCTTCTTGCAAAATTTCTGCAAAGGCTTTTGTGTATTCAATGCGAAGTGTGCTGTTTTTGAAGGGCACATCGGCTTTCATAGCGTCCATTCGCTTTTGCCAAAGGTCCATCGTATCAATAAACTTCTTGAAACGCTGGTTTTCAAGTTTTGCACGCTCGTACTCATCTTTTGCTGAGAGTTCTTTTTTGTCAGGCGTTTCGTAGCGTGCGCGTAGCTGTTTCATATCGCTCTTGAAGCGGCGCTCGATAAATTTATCGGCATATGCTGGGTCTTTTTTGCGCAATGCCAGCAGAAAATCCACGCCATCATTTTCCACGAGCGGCAAAGGCACTTTGATGTAGCGGCAGGCTTCGTCGAGACGACCGACTTCAATGTAGAAGTTTGCCAGCGCAATCTGGTATGGATAGTAGTTGATATCGGAGGCAAAGGTCATCAGCCAGTAAAACTCCTTGCGTGTTACATTCACCTCACGCGTTGCCTTTTCTTTCCAATAGAAGCTCTTTTGCGCTTTATCTTCTGGCGCAGGCACCTTCACCTTTTTGAACAGTCCTGCTTTGATGTAAGCTGGTCCGCCAATCCCATCGCGCTCAATGAGTTTATCAATCACAGCCTTCATGTCTTGACGCAATTTTTCTTGCCCTGGAAGTGGCTGCTGGTCGAGTGCGTTATAGAGGTGCATGACCGCACTGAGTTTATGGTCGACTTGTTCATCGCCTTTTGTTACCTTGACTTTCTCGAGGTAGTCATATGCGATGCGATAATTGCAGTCGAAGAGAATCTCATCTTGGCGCCGCACGATGGCATCGGAGCGTTTGC
The DNA here is from genome assembly GCA_046291735.1 of Candidatus Thermochlorobacter sp. Taxonomy (GTDB): domain Bacteria; phylum Bacteroidota; class Chlorobiia; order Chlorobiales; family Thermochlorobacteraceae; genus Thermochlorobacter. The sequence continues at coordinate 61,388 of JBKBSK010000005.1, forward strand.
CGACGCCTTGTTTGAAGCGAATGTTCAGTGCGAGGGCTACAGCCAGAGCTTTGAAGTAATCTTTATTGCGATAGTGTTGCTCGACTTCAAACATTTTGGCTTCTTCATCAATGCCTTGTTCGAGTTCTTCATCGATTTCCAAGACAATTTTATCGCCATCGATGCGCAGCAAGTCTTCAGTGTTTGTGTTGAAGATCGCTGCAGCAGCTTTTTCGTCAGCTAAGATATCGCCGAGCACGCTTTCAAGGTCTAAGCCCAGCACATTATCGCCGCCGCCATCGCTGTCATCATCCAAGAAAGATGAAGCAGGTTTAGTCGGTGCACTTGCTGCTGCAGCAGCTTTTGCGGCGATAGTTTTTGCTGACGCATGCACTTCTTCTTGTTTCGGCTTTTCTTTGACCACTTCGTCTAAGATACCCAAATACTCTTTGAGCATGCGGTCGCTGATTGCCGTATTCCTTACATAATCGAGTAGTTTCTTCTGCTCTTCACAGAGCGTTCTTAGAAAGTCGTTGTTTGCATCGGCTTTCAAGGCTTGTTCCAACTCGACCACGTTGGTAAGAAGTTTTTCGACGAGTTGCGCTCGCAGCGCTGCATTTTCCCTCGTGTTCATTTTGATCCATGAGATTTAGGTTACAAGTATCATTGAAACTGACTAAGTTCTTTAGTACTGAGCAAACTTTCTGTATCAATTAAAATCACATCGTTATCGCGTCCTTGTTCTCCAGGTCGGGTAAAAAGACCCTTTGCAAATTGAGAGATGCGTGCCAGTTCTCCATCGGCAGCATTAACCTTGACCAACTCACGCTCGGCGACACGCAAGACATCGAGCACGGCATCGACCAGAATACCCACAGAGTAGAGTTCGCCACGCAGGATGATCATTTTTTCTGCAGCACGCTCACGCCGATTCTTTTGTCGCCGTGTACCGAGCCCTAAAATTTTGCGCACATCTACTGCTGAGGTAATTTCACCGCGCACATTGCAAATCCCAAGAATGTAGTCTGGCACACCCGGCACAGGCGTAATGCGTGGCACATCGAGAATAGCTTCGATGTCATTGACGCGAAACGCTACTTCTTTTTCACCAAGTAACATGGCAATATATTGCTCGCGCTCTTCTTCGCCTTCTTGCTGCTGAGATACATCGCTGCTGGCGTCTATGCTGCCCAATAACTTAAACACATCTTTGTCAATCGTGTTCAAATCTTCAAGGCGAATCTCCTCATTTTGCGCACTGGGCTTTTCATCATTCATTTTCGCATCTCCCGCACTGAGTAAGAGTTATCCTGACGCCACGCTTTCGTCTTGCTATACTTTTTCTGCACTTTATCACGACGGGGCAAGCGCTTTGTTTACTGCTGACACCAAGTCATCCTCGTTAAATGGCTTCACCAAATAGGCTATTGCCCCTTGCTTCATGCCCCAAAACTTATCGCTGTCTTGATTTTTGGACGTAATCATAATGACCGGAATTTTGGCTGTCTCTGGCATCTTTTTGAGATTGCGACAGACTTGGAAGCCATCTTTCTTTGGCATTACCACATCGAGCACGATGATATCGGGTTTGATTTCAACGGCTTTGGCTTCACCTTCTTCGCCATCATTCGCCTCGACGATGGTATAACCCAACGCCGTCATGACTTTGGCGATAATGGTGCGCTCTACAGCGCTATCATCGATTATGAGGACTTTTGGCATACAGTTAAAGAATGAGATTAGTTTTTAACTGGCAACAGGTTCAGTTTTCTTCAGAAACCGCTCTACGACTTGCAAGAGTTCGCCATCTTTGAACGGTTTGGTAATGTAATCATTTGCACCTGCATGCAACCCCAAATTTTTATCGATTTCCGCATCTTTTGCTGAAAGCATCACGATAGGCGCATCCTTGATAGCTTCATACTCTGCATCGGTACGAATTGTCTTGCAGATTTTCAGACCAGTTGTGTCTGGCAACATCACATCCAGCAGGATGAGGTCTGGGCGATGTTCTAACGCTAACTCCAGTGCTGCTTTTCCGCTCTCAGCAGTAATCAAGCTATATCCCGTCTCTGACAGCGCAAGTTGAATCGTCTTAAGAATCACCTTACTATCATCGACAGCAAGAATTTTCTTTCTTGTATCTTTCTGTCCCTCTACAAGCTCAATCCATTTCCCATCGAGCAAGACGACCAAGCACTTCAAGACGGCAACTTCTTCCATGCGTAACTTCAACGCAAGCGTCTTGATATCTGTCTTGCCATCAACAGCTAAGAAGACTTTCCACTCTGCTAATTTCAGAGAGATCTCGTTCATTTCTTCTTCGCCGCGCTTGGTTTTTCGGGGCACGGCGTTGACGTTTGGAATACGCTGGCGAACCAGTTCTAATTCATCGACCTTGACCGACGCCGTCAGCATGATACCTTGAATGTCGACGCCATTGCTTAGCCCTTGCACAGTGAGCGGGGCTTCAGGGTCAAAGGCAACCTTCGCGCTTTTTTCTTGCAGCAGCGCTGTAATGACACGCTCAATTTGAATGCGTATGGCTTTGACCAACTTTGGCGCATCGACTTTCTTCATTGCCAGAAGAATTTGTTCAATGCGCTTGTCGCGATGCTGTTTTTGATAGGCAATAGCTTGGTCTAAGTCGGCGCGTGTAATCATATTCTCCTCTAAGAGAATCGCGCCAAGATCTTCCGAGCCTGTATCGACCGCAATCACCAGCCCGTTACGAAAAAATACTTTCTTTTGCACATCGCCATCATCCGTCGTTACAATCATTGCGCCCGTTTTTTTCATCTGGCGAATGAGTTGAAGCATTTCCGTAATTGTCCATCCTTTGATGTTCCCAACAAATGACATAGCAAGACTCTATTTTTTCGTGAGGCGGTTTGACAATTTCACATGTTTTGTTAAGAAACACTGCGTACTTCGGTGTGATGCATCTTGCGACGCGTGGAATTCTGCGCAGCGTTTTACTAGCATACTGCAATATAACTTGCCTGCGCAAAATGTCAAACTTTATGCTCGTGTCTTTTTCTCTTAACTTATCCCCGTTCGACGATACTGCTTTTCACAAGAGTTTTGGCAACCCTATTTTTTTTTCGCTATATTGTTTTGCTCAAGATTTGCAGACTGAATGCTTTCTCAGACTAACTGCCTCAAGGCAGCTCTAAACCCAATATGCATCAATGGGAAAAGTTATTGCGATTGCTAACCAAAAAGGCGGTGTAGGCAAGACTACAACAGCCATCAACCTTGCCTCATCAATTGCCGCTGCAGAAATGACTACACTGCTGATTGATATTGACCCCCAAGCAAACGCAACGTCTGGCTCTGGGACACAAGTGAGCGATGAGACCAAGACAATCTACGAGGTACTCATTGAGCATGTCGACATTGAAGACGTCATCCAGCCGTCGGTGATGCCGTACATGGATATTGTGCCCTCTCATATCAATTTAGTTGGCACTGAAATTGAACTCATTGACGTACCTGATCGTGAGAAAGTCATGCTCAAAGCCTTGCAGCGCGTACGCAAAAAGTATGATTACATTTTAATTGACTGTCCGCCTTCACTTGGGCTCATTACGCTTAACTCACTGACTGCTGCCGATTCTGTGCTTATTCCCGTTCAATGCGAATACTATGCCCTTGAAGGTTTGGGGCAACTTTTGAACACCATTAACATTGTCCGCAAGCATCTGAACCCGACACTTGAAATTGAGGGAGTTCTGCTTACGATGTACGACAGCCGCTTGCGGCTCTCTAATCAAGTTGCCGAAGAAGTGCGCAAGTATTTCAAAGAAAAAGTCTTCAATACACTGATTCGGCGCAATGTCAAAATCTCCGAAGCACCAAGTCATGGCAAGCCGATCATTCTCTACGATGCTCAGAGCTTAGGCACGAAAGATTACATTGACCTTGCTTATGAAATGTTTGAGCGTGATGGTATTGAGAAGTTCAGCAAGAAAAAAGCAGCTGTAAGCGGCAGCGCAGAGCAAGAACGCACACCGCCTTCTTCAGAGAGTTCAGCAAGTTCGTCTGCACCGCTCTCAGAGCGCAGTGAGGAAGTACGCCACATGGCGGGCGGTCGTTAAAAGCATATCTACACACTCAATCCAGCTGCTGTGATGTTGTTATGTGGTTTTTCAATCAACGAAATTGAAACAGGCTATGGCAAAGTTAGCGCTTGGCAAGGGGTTGAAAGCCTTGATTCCTGACGAATCAATAGAGGTGATTTCCAAAAAGGAGCATCGCCTACCAGGCGGGCGAGGCTATCAGTTCCGTGACACACGCACGGGGGAAGTCGGCATGATTGGCGTCATTCCTGTCGATAAAGTTGCGCCAAATCCCTTTCAGCCGCGTATGGATTTCGACCCTGAGGCGCTCGAAGAACTCAAAGCGTCTATCAAAGAAAAAGGTGTCATTCAGCCTATCACGGTGCGCCTTAAAGGTGATGGCTATGAACTCATCAGCGGCGAAAGACGCTTGCGTGCCTCCATTGAGGCAGGACTGCGAGAAATTCCTGCCTATGTCATGGATGTCAAGAGCGATCAAGAAATGCTTGAGCTTGCGCTCATTGAAAACATTCAGCGCGAAAAGCTCAATCCAATTGAAATCGCCACGGGCTACCAGCGCTTAATTGAAGAGTGCCATCTCACGCAGGAAGAGGTCGCCAAGAAAGTCAGCAAAGACCGCACGACGGTTACAAACTTTTTGCGTTTGCTCAAATTGCCTCAACCGATTCAAAAGAGTCTGCGCAATGGGGAAATTACCATGGGACACGCCCGTGCCCTCATCTCAATTGAAGATCCAGAGACCCAGATGGAAATCTGGGAAATGACGATAAGCAAAGGGCTCTCCGTGCGCAAAGTGGAAGATTTGGTCAGCCGCGCCGCACGTGCTGCAAAGAAGCATAAATCCAAAACTCCGTCAGCACCAGATAGCAAAGATGTGAATGTCTCCGAAGTTGAGTCCATTCTGCGCAGTCGCTTGGCTACAAAAGTCAAAGTCCTACACACCAGTAAAGGTTCAGGGGAAATTATCATAGAGTATTATTCGCCTGACGATTTAGAGCGTATCATCGATGCAATTGGCAATTCTGAGTTCTGATTACAGTTCATGCTTTTGCGTTTCCTATTGTTTTTTCTCATTCTGACTTTTGCTGCAAGGCACGATTGCGCCGCTTTCTTTGCACCTTCTGACCCACCTTTTAAGCCGACATATAGCTTGTACCTTTTGACTCACCCTCCTTTCATGCTCGACACCGCCAAATCTGCGCTTTCACGTCGTGATACAACTGTGCTTGAGACCAAGCCTGCTGCCAAAACTTTACCTGACACGGGTGCACCCAAGAGCGAACGCTCTGCAAAAGTTGCAGCCGACACCAGTACACTCAACGCCAAGCAAGCCCGCATGCAAGACACCGTTTTAGCCAAAGTCGATAGTGTCGCTAAACCTGATTCGCTGGCACGGCGATTGCGCCCTGAATTGGTAGCGCTAGGCGCTGCTCTCCTTCCCGGCTTTGGTCAAATCTATAACCGCGCTTACTGGAAACTGCCCATTGTCTATGGACTATTTGCATGGTTTGGCTATAACTACCTCTCGCAGCAACGCCAATACTTGGAATTTCGCCAGCGCTACGAAGAAGATCTTGCCAAAACGCCTACGCCACCAAGCCTAGAAGCGAACCGACGCTTTCGTGAGTTCTACCGAGAGCAACGTGATGAATTTGGCGTCTATATCTTGCTTGTCTATCTTGCCTCAATTGTCGATGCGTATGTCGACGCACATCTCTTTGGATTTGACATCAGTGACGACCTTTCGCAGCGCACACCTTTGCCAGCCTCCCCCCTACCAATTTTCACCCTCAAGCTGAAGTTCTAAGCATTTCTAATTTGGTTTTTATTTCTTTCTGAAAACTCTAACTTTGCTGTTGCGTACGATATAATTACGCAACACTATAACCGTTTTCTGCGGAGGTACATCCTATGACTGCATCGCTTAGCGAGCCTGCCTTTAACGAGGCACTCGAACCGCTTTCCGCTTATGAAAAAGCCACACAAGATGGCGCACTTGACCCACGCTGCATTCCGCAGCACCTTGACGCTCCTCCCCCAATCGGTGATGACATACAATACCCCAATTATAGCGAAGACGAGCATCAGATTTGGCAATTTCTCTATGCGCGCCAGTGCGCTCTTTTGCCGAACCGCGCCTGCCGTGATTTCTTGCAAGGCATTACGCTTCTAGGACTTCGTTCGGATAAAATTCCTGCCTTAGCCGAGGTCAGTCGCCAGCTGGAACGCACGACTGGCTGGCGTGTGGCTCGCATTCCCGGACTGCTGCACGAGCGAGATTTCTTCAACTTGCTTGCCCAGCGCATCTTCCCTTCAACTGATTACATTCGCGCTCGGCACGAACTCAACTACACCCCTGCACCTGATCTGTTCCATGATGTCTTCGGACATCTGCCCATGCTCACCAATCCTGACTTTGCTGATTTTTATCAACTCTTTGGCAAAGCCGCACTTCACGCGCAAGGACAAGATCGCATTAGCCTCGAGCGCTTGCACTGGTTTACGGTGGAGTTTGGGCTTGTCTATGAAGAGCACGAAGTCAGAATTTTTGGCTCAGGTGCACTCTCCTCATGCGAAGAAGTCGAGCACGCGCTGTCTGACAAAGTCACAGTCTATCCCTTTGACGTGGAGCGCATTATTCATCAAGATTATGATGTGTGGCACTTGCAAGATGTGCTTTTTGCGCTCGAGTCGTTTGAGCAGCTCAAGAAAAGTTTTATGCAATGGACACATGAGCGTGGGCTGCTCTAAAGTTTGCTCAAAACTCAACGCCTAAGCGCGCAGGCACACCTTCATCAAAATAATGTTTGACTTTTCGCATCTCTGTAATCAGGTCTGCGCGCTTTTCTACTTCATCCCAAATTTTGTGTCCCGATAAGACTAATTCACAAGGTCGCTCTTTTGCTTCGTAGAGCTCCAAAAGTGCCATCACGTCTGATTGATCTAGAAGATTGTAGGCAACTGCTGCCAGTGCTTCATCGAGCACAAGCAAGTCCAGATTGCCTTGTTCGATAAAATTTCTTGCTGCTGCAAGTCCGCGCTGTGCTTCTGCAAAGTCCTCATCTTGATTTTTGAATCTGAACGTGCCATCAGCCATCATACGCTCGCAGCCAGTTGGCACAATTTCAATTGGATAGCCGATTTCTTTGAGTTTGCGCAAAATGAAGCGCTCAGAGTAGTGTTCATTTTGTCCATCGTATCCTTTGTCGAACTGCACAATTGCAACGCGTTGCCCTGCCCCCAGAGCGCGAATTGAAAGACCAATCACAGAGGTCGTTTTACCTTTGCCGTAGCCGTAGTAGAGATGAATCTTATGCATGGATTTGAAGGTTGTTCTTTGATTAAAGTTCAGTACAATAAGCTAAAACTCAAGCGAAAGTTTCTTCCGGGCATTGGGAAGCTGCGAATGACTTGATAGTGCTCATCAAACAGATTATTGAGATCAAACTTTAGAACGAGATTTAATCCCCAGAGTGTTTCTTCAAAGCGCAGCGTTAGATCGCTGAGCGCATACGGCAGTAGCAGATTCGCCATGATATTTTCGCCTAATTGGTAACGATAGCCGACAAAACTCCACATCCAAGTGAAGGCAAGTTTTTTCCATGATGCACTCAATATCACGGCAGCATTTTCAAATGGCGTGTAGGCAATTTGATTGCCAAATGTGAGCGATTGCGGTGTGATATCGAGTACGGTTTGATATGTATAGTTTGCTGCAATAGACAGCTCAAGTTCGAAGACTTTTTTGAAGACACTCTCAAAGCGCACATCGACGCCTGTGGCTTCTACGAGTGCAATGTTTTGCATCGTCCAGTTGAAGGCATCGCGCGGCACAGCAAGAATTTTATCTACGGTCAGATTGCGAAATGCATCCACGCGCAGTGCGGCATATTGCACTATGCTCTGCTTGAGCAGCTCATAACCTGCACCAAGGTTGATTTGCTCGACACGCTCTGGACGCAAGTTAATGTTGCCCACGCGCGTGTAGTAAAGATCGTTGAAGGTTGGCATTCGGAAACTTTGTTTGTACGATGCTCGCAAACGCAGCCCAAGCTCTGTGAAAGGTTTGTAGGCAATTGCAAGCGTAGGTGTTAGCACTTGCCGCGCAGGGGCAGCTTCATTTTGTACTGTGGTCTCGCTGACAAATGTCGCTAGCAAATTTGCATCCAAGTTCCATTGGTCTTGGCGCACTTTGGCACCAATGACCGTGTAGTTTGTCCACCGCGTCGGTTTTGCAAATTGCCACAGTGTGGCATCAAGCGTATTGATTGCGACATCACTTGCAGCATTGAGTGTAAGCCATGCTGCAGGTTTATAGCTAAAACTTGCGGCGATATAGCCTTCACGCTGCATGTAGCGGTCATCAATCCCGCCTGTGGTCAGTGCAAGTGGATCGTGAAAGCGCAAGTCGTTTCGAGCCAGCTTAGCATTTATGCCAAGGCGCACTTGTTCAGAGGCTTCGGCTTCAAGTGAGGCTTGCCAAAATGCATCACTTACCCAAAGTCGCTGCTGTGAATTTTCAAAGTTAGCAATGATAGCCGCATTCGGTAAGCCTCGCTCAGAGTTGTAGAGATAGAGTTTTGAACGCAGGCTCATGCGGCGTGTGAATCTGGCGCTAAGGTCGGCTTCGAAACGTGTGCTATGCACATCGCTGTTTTGTCGCTCTAACTTAATTGCTTGCGCGCCATCTTGAAAAATGTAAGGATATCGCCCGCTTGCAGTCTGACGCTCAAAGCTCACTGCGGTTTTCCATGCCGGACTTAACCTAACCGCAGAACTTAGGCTTGTGCTTACAAAGTCAAATGAACCGACTTGCTGCATGGCACGCACCTGAATAGGTCGGCTAATTTCGCTCTCGTCTTGTGCGCAGCTGATGATACTGAGCAAGCTGGCACTGGCGTAAGCACGCGCAGGACTTAAATCATCTGTAGGATTGCCTTGCGAGAGTTCAATGCGGGCGACATTTTCAAGAGAAAACTTTCCTAAGTCAATTTGCCCGGTTTGCGTGTCCGACAGCTTGATGCCATCGAGTTGCACTGTGGTGTGTTCAGCGCCAAGGCTACGCACAGAAATGGTTTTTAGACCACCAATGCCGCCGTAGTCTTTGAGCATAACACTGGGCAGTTGAAGCACTGCATCGGCAAGTGTGTTGGCAGCACTGCGAGCTAACTCTTGCTGCGAGAGCGATTCATGCGGCACAGCCGATTCTGCTGCACGTACCCAACGCCTTGCCTTGACTTCAAGCTCTTTGACTTCGATGGCTTTGAGCGTATCACTTTCTTGCGCAAATATGCACACCGCTCGTGCCCAACATAGCACAGCTATTATTGCAAAGTTATGCCAACGCATATTTTCAAATTTAGAACTTTGCGCCTACCTACGAAACTTCATTGCGCATCTTTTGCAATGATTTATCTTTCACAGCAATTCAAACTCGAAGACTATACACCCATGGCGCTTTCGCGTGACGAGATTCTTTCAATTTTCAAATCTACTGGGGCACTGCTTGAAGGACATTTTCTGCTTTCTTCTGGCTTGCACAGTCCACACTATTTTCAATGCGCCAAAGTGTTGCAGTATCCAAAATATCTGACACTGCTCTGTCAGCCGATTGCAGAGCACTTTGCCTCAGCGCAGATAGATGTAGTGATTTCACCTGCAATTGGTGGGATTGTAGTCGGCACTGAAGTTGGTCGCTTGCTTGGCGTGCGCACTATCTTTGCCGAACGTGAAAACGGTGTTATGACACTTCGGCGTGGCTTTGAGGTGCACCCAAAAGAGCGCTGCTTGATTGTGGAAGATGTTGTTACCACTGGCGGCTCGGTGCGCGAAGTCATGGCGATTGTCCATGCAAACGGCGCTACGGTTGCTGGCGTAGGTTTTATTGTCGATCGCAGCAATGGCAAAGTTAGGCTTGCAGACAATCAATTTTCACTTTTGCAGATGGATGTCGTAGCTTACAAGCCTGAAGATGTGCCGCCTGAACTTGCTCGTTTGCCTGCGGTCAAGCCGGGCAGTCGTACGCAGCCGAAACTTACATAATGCTTTGTGTGTCGACATCAATATCCAGACGCACGCGATTGCCCCAGCGCTTACGAAACTCTGCTTGCACGGTGCGGTAGAGTGATTTTGTAAGTCGCATACCATTCTTTTGCTTAATCAAAATTTGGTAACGGAAATTGCCTTTGAGTTTTGCAAGCACAGCGGGTGCAGGACCCAGCACATCGAAGTGTGTTGCATCAAGCAGCGGCAAGAGCAATTTTGAAAACTCACATGCAGCATTTGAGACCTCACTTTCATGCTTGCCTGAAAACTCAATTTTGACTAGGCGCGAAAACGGTGGATAAAACAGTGGCTGACGGTTTGCGACTTCGTAGCCGAAAAATCGTTGATAGTCTTGCTGCAAGAGCAAGCGAAAAATATCGCTCTGCAGGTTATAGACTTGCAAATACACTTCACCTTTTTTCTGAGCGCGACCTGCACGACCTGCCACTTGTAAGAGCAAGGCATATAAGCGTTCGCCAGCACGAAAATCTGGCAGCGAAAGTCCAATATCGGCAGCCAGCACACCGACCAAGGTTACATTTGGGAAATCTAATCCTTTGGCAACCATTTGCGTGCCGAGCAAAATTCGTGCTTTGCCTTCTGCAAATTCACGAAGAATTTTTGCATGTGCATCTTTGCGCGAGACGGTATCTAAATCCATGCGTAGAATCCGCTCATTTGGGAAGAGTTCTTGTAACTCTTGCTCGATGCGCTCTGTGCCGCCTGATTTGAACGAGAGTTTCTCTGACCCGCACCGACGACAATTTTGTACAAGTGCCTTTGTCTTACCACAGTAATGACAGCGCAGATGATTTTCTTGCAAGTGATAAACCATGGGCACGCTGCATTCGCTACACATTTCAATCCATCCGCAATCTTCACATTGTACGCTGCCTGCATAGCCACGACGGTTTTGAAACAAAATTACTTGCTCATTTTTTTCTAAGCGTGCACGAATTTCGTTGTAGAGCGGCTCTGAAATCGATGGCGTAATTTTTGTCGCACGCGCAATGTGAATGAGCTTAAGTTCTGGCATCGCAACAGCATCGGCACGCTTTGTGAGTGTGAGCAATTCATACTTGCCTATCATAGCGTTTTGAAATGATTCCATGGAAGGTGTAGCTGAGCCTAATAAGCAGAGCGCATTTTCAAACCGTGCGCGCATTACGGCTAGATCTCTTGCATGGTAGCGTGGGGCTTGATCATACTGCTTGTAAGATGACTCATGTTCTTCATCGACAATGATGAGCCCTAAGTTTGGCACAGGCGCAAATACCGTCGAGCGCGGTCCTAATGCAATTTTAGCTTTGCCCTGCTTGAGACTTTGCCAAGCATCAAATTTTTCTCCATCCGACATTGCACTGTGCAGCACACGCACGGCATCACCGAAATAGCTACGAAATCGCGAAGCTGTCTGTGGTGTTAGTGCAATTTCTGGTACAAGCACAATGACGCCTTGCCCGAGACTTAGTGCTTTCCGAATTGCTTCAATGTACATCCATGTCTTGCCACTGCCAGTTACACCATAGAGCAGCACCGTCTTGAACTGCTGCTGCTGCAAGAGTTGATGGAGGCGCTGCACGACAACTTGCTGCTCATCGTTGAACTCGATTTCTTTTCGCTGCTCTGAAAATGATTGTAAGGGCTCGCGCGCAATTTGTATTTTTTCGCTGATGAAAATTCCTTTTTTAACCAGCGCATTGAGTGTTGCCGTGCTTACTCCAAGTTCATCTGCAAAGGCGCTGGATTTGCCTAACCTTATGAAATTTTGCAGTGCTTCTACTTGCTTTCGTGAGCGTTTGAGCATCTGCAAGAGTTCTTCGCACTCCGATTCAGAATATGGCTTTGCAAGGCGATACGCTGTTTTGAACTTGGGTTTAGAGTCTTGCACAAACATCTTTTTGATTTCAATTAGTCCCACACGCTCAAGTTCGGAGAGTGCGCTTCGTATATGCCTCGAGCCCAGTCGACGCTGAAGCTGTGCGACTGTGAGTTTTTTCTTCTCTTCGAGCAGTTGTACAATTTGCCGACGAAGTTCTGTTTTGACTATTTTTTCGTCAGGATGCTGCAAAGCAAAGTCGCGCAGCGATACCATTTCCTTTGCTCTGATGCGCAGTGCTGAGGGTAGTGCAGCATAAATTGCTTCAATTGGAAAAGAGACATAATACTCCGACATCCACAGCGCCAGTTGCATTAGCTCTGCGGAAAGTGCTGGCTCGCCATTATCAAACACATCGAGAATTTCACCCATCGGTGGCGCTGTGAGCTCTTCTTCTGTAAGGTAGGCGGCAACAAAACCAAGACGCTCCGATTTTGCTGCACCCTTTCGTCCAAACTCTACCAATACTCTACTGCCGATGCGAACTATTTCGGAAAATTCAATAGGCACACGATACGCATAGGCACGATCGCTAAATGAATGTTCTACATAGACAGAAACATATCGGTAGCTTAAAGCGCTCATACCTATAGAGAAATTCAAAGTTACTCTAAATCTTGCGGCTTAACGAGAGCACAATTTTTGCTCTCTTGCTTGTTCCAAAACACAGCTCATACGAACCCTACGGATTTTCATGCAAGGCATTTTACTCAAGTAAGTCGGGCAGCAGTTTGACGTTTTTTTTTTGACATTTTTTTGACATTTTTTGACATTTTTTGACAAACTCTTGCATCTTTTTTTGCAAGTTTGCAGTGCGTGTTACTTACAATCAATTCAAACTTCAAACACAAAACTTCAACTGCACTATGCCCCGCCTGAGCCTGTTCATCTTGCTTTGCTTTCTTTCAACTTCACTTTCCACATCACTGCTTTTTGCACAACCGACGCCCAAACCCAAAATGCACAATAATTATCTCAGCGATTGGCAGGCTGTTACAGAAAAGGAAAGTAAGGGCTTACCGAAATCTGCGCGCGAACTTGTCGAGAAAATTTATCTCAAAGCCAAAGCCGAGCGCAATGCACCAGAGCAGGTCAAAGCCTTGATTCATCTTGCTAAATATACAGTCCAAACTGAAGAAGAGGGTCTTGTCAAAGCAATTACATTCTTTGAAGCGGAAGCTAAGAGCGCACTTTTTCCTGTTCAAGCTCTGCTGTATTCACTGCTCGCAGATTTTTACTGGCAATACTATCAACGCAACCTCTGGCGATTTCTCAATCGCACTGAGACCGCACAAATTTTAGATAGCGACATTCGCACATGGGACTTGCAAAAACTTTTTGAGCGCATCACAGCTATGCATAGCCTTGCACTCTCGAGCAAGACTGCATTGCAAAAAACACCGCTTTCAGTCTATGATTCCATTCTCGATACTGCCAAAGATTCTAAAAAGTATCGCCCTACACTTTTTGATTTTCTTGCACATCGTGCACTTAAGTTTTACTGCAACGAAGAATCATCGCTTCCTCGACCGACTGACGAGTTTGAACTCACTTCGCTCGATGGGTTTAAGCCAGCGAAAGCCTTTGTGCGTATAAAGTTCAAGACGCGTGACACCTCATCACTCACATACCGTGCGCTGCTACTCTATCAAGACCTGATTGATTTTCATCTTGACGATAAAACGGCTGACGCCTTAATTGATGTCGAGCTTGAACGCTTGAATTATGCACGCCAAATTACTTTTCACAGCGAAAAAGATGCAGCCTACGAACAAGCCTTAAAGCAGCTGGAAATGCAGTATCGCAGTTCCCCTGCTTCTACTGATGTCCTTTACAGACTTGCGTATTACTACTTCGGTCGTGATTCAGAAAAAGATTCGGAGGGCTACAACGGCAAACAACGTGCTTTGAGACTTTGTGACGAAGCGATTCAACGTGCACCAAACTCTCGTGGGGCTATCGATTGCCGCAGTCTCAAAAGCAAGATTCTTGAAAAACGGTTTCGTCTGCATGGTGAGCTGTGCGTAGCACCTCATCAGCCTTTTCGCGTGCTGGCAGAATATCAAAACTTCAACAAAGCCTACTTTCGTATCATCCGACTTGCTGACACACACGCGTGGGATTCTGAGTCTGAAGAAGACCGCATTTTGCAAGCCTTGAAGTTGGAGCCGATTCGTGAATTCTCACAAGATTTTCCTCTACCGAACGACTTGCTACATCGTGCCGAGTTCAAAGTCGATGGGCTACCTGCAGGTCACTACGGACTGCTTATGAGCACAAAAGCCGATTTTAAGCAAGAAGAAAATAGACTTGAGCTCTTAGAGTTTTGGTCCACTTCACTCTCGCTTGTCAAGAGCAGCAGAGATAAAGATGGTGCACAAACTTTCTTTGTGCTCGATGCACAAACTGGCAAAGCACTGGCGAACGCAAGAGCCGAACTTTTTCGCATAGAATATGACTATGCAAATCGCCGCTCACGTCGGCTCAAAATCGGTCAATACACAAGTGATAGAGACGGTAAATTTATTGTGCGCGGCATGAACTATGCGTTCCGAGTCGATCTACGCTATAAAGACGACCACTTCACTGTGCCAGATGAATTCTACGCTTCTAGATCATACACTCAGCCAGAACGCACTTCTTACCTTATTTCACTTTTCACTGACCGTAGCATTTATCGACCCGGACAGACAATTTACTTCAAAGGTATTGTCTTAAAGCGCAGTATAGACGGCACAAAGTATGATGTAGTCACAAATGAACGTGTTCGAGTAACCTTCTACGATGAGAACTATCAAGTCATTTCTGCGCTTTCCCTGCAAACTAATGATTACGGTACATTTCACGGCAGTTTCATTGCGCCGACCGGTGTGCTCACAGGCAGGATGCAGATTGAAGCCAAAAGCAAAGGCACAGGCAGTGTCTTTGTGCAGGTTGAAGAATATAAGCGACCAAAATTTGAAGTCTTGTTTAACCCTGTGTCGGGCTCTTATCGGTTGAACGAGATGGTGAGAGTAACCGGTGTAGCCAAGTCTTACGCTGGGGCAAATGTTACAGATGCCACCGTCAAGTTTCGTGTGGTACGCAATGCGCAATTTCCAATGTGGTGGCGTTGGTGGATTCCACTTCCTAATGTTGCTGAGCGTGAAATTGCACACGGCACGCTTCACACTGATAGTAAGGGCGAATTTGTCATCGAGTTTCCTGCAGTGCCGGATAAGAGCATTCCTGAAAGCGATGCTCCTGAATTTACTTACACCATCTATGCTGATGTTACTGACCTGAACGGTGAGACCTGCACCGCAGAGACTTCAGTGCAGGTTGGCTACCTTGCTCTGCGCGCCGCACTTAAACTTCCCGATGCAATTGATAAGACCAAGCCACTCAAAGTTACCATTGAAACACAAAATTTGAGTGGCACATTTGAACCAGCTCAAGGTACACTCAAGCTCTACAAAATTCCTGAACCCATCCAGCCTCTGCGAGCACGACTTTGGGACACACCTGATCAATTTACGCTGACAAAGACTCAATACAGTGCACTCTTTCCTGATGATTACTACGCAGATGAAGCGCACATCACAAGCCAAACAGTTGGCACCACGCCGCAAGTCTTTTCGTTCAACAACCGCACGGCACCCGAAGCGCTTGAGTTGCCTTTTGCTTCAATGGCATCAGGCAGATACCTTGCCGTGGTTGAAACCAAAGACCGTTTTGGTAAGCCTCTCAAGCTCGAGCAGCGCTTTACACTTTACTCACCCAGCGATACCAAACCTGCTGCTACTGTGCCCTCCTTCTTCATCATTCCTGAAGACAAGAGCTATGAGCCGGGCGAGACTTTCAAATTCATTTGGGGCTCTGCTTACCCTGATGTTCAAGCCTACTATGAACTTGAGCATCGCGGCAAACTCATCAAATCTGAGCTCCTGCAAGCCAGCACTTCGCAACAGGTGTATGAAATTCCAATCAAGGAAGAATACCGTGGCAACATCTCGTTTCGCATCTACTTCGTGCATCGCTACCGTTTCTACCAAGAAGAGCATACGATTACTGTGCCTTGGACAAATAAAGAGTTGCGTGTCGAGTGGTCATCGTTTCGCAATAAACTTTTGCCCGGCGCTGAAGAAGAATGGTCGCTCAAACTCAGTGGTTCAAAAGGCGAGAAGGTCTCGGCGGAGATGGTCGCTGCGCTGTATGATGCCTCGCTTGATGCATTTTTGCTGCATGAGTGGTCGCTTTCACTCTATCCTTACTTTTATGCTCAACGCTATGCCAGCGCAGGCAATGCGTTCAGCGCCATTCAAGCTCAAGGCTTTGAGCAGGATTGGAATCGCTACGAAGCTCCTTACGATGAGCGGCGCTATGATGCACTAAACGACTACGGCTTGGGGTTATCGGAGTTTGGTGATATTCCCTCTGTTAGACGTAGCTTTTTTAGACGTAGTTTAAGTGGTTCGGGGGGAGGTATTGGCGCTGCAGGAGGTCTTGTCGCTGCAGGAGGTCTTGGCGCTGCAGGAGATCTAGATCTTGGCGCTGCAGGAGGTCTTGGCGCAGCGAATGCTCGTCGGCAGCGTGATGATGAAGATGGTGAAGTTGCGACGGCGGTATCCCCTATGGTTGATGGCGCTGAAGGTGTAACGGAATCGGACAAAACGTCTGCACCACGTCTCACACTGCAGTCTGGCACCGACTTCAGCGCAGTTAAGGTGCGCAAGAACCTAAACGAAACCGCGTTCTTTTTCCCAACCTTGACCACGAACGACAAAGGCGAAATCATCTTCCGCTTCAAAGTGCCTGAAGCCTTGACCAGATGGAAATTCTTAGGCTTAGCGCATACCAAAGACATGCAGGTTGGTCAGCTTTCTGCGGAGACTGTCACACAAAAAGACCTTATGGCACAGCCCAATCCGCCTCGCTTTCTGCGTGAAAACGACGAGATTGAATTTCCTGTCAAAATCACGAACCTTTCCAATCAAGCGCTTAGCGGCTCTGCACAACTTTCTCTGCTTGATGCAACGACAATGCAACCGCTCTCTCTGAAAGGGTTAGGCGAACAGACTTTCAGCGTAAAAGCAAGCAGCGATATCGTACTGTTCTGGCGCCTCAAAATTCCTGAAGGGGTCTCTGCTGTACTGTATCGTGCCGTTGCAAAGGCTGGCAATTTTTCAGACGGCGAAGAAAATGTGATTCCGACGCTCACCGATAAGATGCTGGTTACGGAAAGCTTACCTCTGCCTGTGCCTGCCAAGCAAACCAAGTCGTTTGAGTTTACGAAACTGCTGCAAGCCTCGCGCTCCAGCACACTTCGACACGAGCGACTGACACTGGAATTTACCTCCAATCCTGCTTGGTATGCAGTGCAAGCCTTGCCGTATCTTTTAGAATTTCCGCATGAGTGCGCCGAGCAAATGTTCTCGCGCTACTACGCCAACAGCATCGCTTCATTTGTGGCAAATTCTTCACCGAAGATTCAGCAAGTCTTTGAGCGCTGGAAAAATGAACAACCTTCTGCACTGCTTTCTAACCTAGAGAAAAATGAGGAACTCAAACAAGCGCTGCTTGAGGAAACCCCATGGGTTCTTGATGGCAAAAGTGAATCCGAGCGCAAGCGCCGCATTGCCCTGCTTTTTGACCTCAATACCCTTGCACAGAATCTGAAACAGACAGAGCAAAAACTTGCTGCTATGCAATTGCCCAGTGGCGGCTTTCCTTGGTTTTCAGGTATGCCTGAAAGTCGCTGGGTTACGCAGCATATTGTTGCTGGCGTAGGACATTTGGATAAACTTGGCATCTACAAACGAGCCAAAGATGTTGCGCTCATTAGCGCTATGCCTTCATCGCTTGGTGCAGCAATGGGTCGTGCTATTGCCTATCTCGATGAGAGCATGACACGTGAATACGAATGGATTATGCAGCACTCGAAAAAGCCTGAAGATGATCATCTAAGTTATCTTGCCATTCACTATCTCTATGCACGAAGTTACTTCACGGATATTCCCATTGACGGCGGAGAGCGTCAGCTTAAAGCTTTTGAATACTGGAAACACCAAGCCGAGAAGTATTGGACTGCACGCAACATTATGCTCAAAGGCATGCTTGCCCTTGCGTTCCACCGTTTTGGCACGCCTGAAGCTCGAAATCGCGCAAAAGACATCATGCGCTCTATTCAGGAATATGCTCTGCACTCTGACGAATTAGGCATGTACTGGAAAGATAACACCGCTGGTTACTATTGGTATCAAGCGCCAATTGAGACACAGGCTTTACTTATCGAGTGCTTTGATGAAATTCTGGACGATCGTGCATCCGTAGAAGCCATGAAAACTTGGCTACTGAAACACAAACAGACTCATGATTGGCGCACGACAAAAGCCACAGCAGAAGCCTGTTACGCTCTACTGCTGCGCAGCACTGATTTACTTTCTAGCGACCAACTTGCCGAAGTTACTTTAGGCACGCTGGCTATTAATGCGCAAACGCGTCCTGACTTGAAAGTCGAAGCAGGCACAGGATATTTCAAGACTGCTTGGACGAAAGAAACTGTCAAACCTGAATATGGCAAGGTTACGGTCAGGAACCCGAATAATGTTATTGCATGGGGTGCGCTGTATTGGCAATACTTTGAGCAAATGGATAAGATCAGTGCAGCGGCAGAGACGCCACTCAAACTCAAAAAGCAACTTTTCATTGAACGCACGACCGATAAAGGCAAGGTGCTTGAACCGATTAGCAAGACAACACCGATTAAAGTCGGTGATGTCGTCAAAGTTCGCCTTGAACTGCGTTTAGATCGAGATATGGAGTTTCTTCACCTCAAAGATATGCGTGCCTCTGGTTTTGAGCCGCTTAGTGTGCTTTCGCAATACAAGTATCAGGATGGCTTAGGCTACTATGAATCTACGCGCGATGTTGCCACACACTTTTTCATAGATTATGCACCAAAAGGTGTGTATGTGTTTGAGTATGCTCTACGCGCCGTGCATCGAGGTAAATTTCAGAATGGCATTGCTAGCATTCAATCCATGTATGCCCCAGAATTTAGTAGCCACAGCGAGGGCGTTGAGGTCAGTATCAAGTGAGTACCGATTCTGTTGCAGATTTTGGTTGACTTACTTTTGCTAATAGCTTTTGGAGTTCGCGCTCGACTCTTTCGCCAGCGTCCATTGTCTCCAACGGATCGCGTCGCAGGCGGTGTCGCAGTGCTGGCACCGCTACTGTCTTGATGTCGTCTAGCGTTACAACCTTGCGTCCTTCCAAAGCCGCATTAGCTGAGGCGGCACGTGCTACAGTCAGTTCGCCACGATGCCCATCAATGCCCAAGTGCATGCAAAGTTCTGCAATGAGCATCAAGAGCTCTTCAGGTAATTCAACTTGTTCTACGAGCGCTTTTGCTTCTACAATGCGTCGCTGTAAGGCGTCTTGTTCGGCTGCCCATTCTGCCAAAAATTCATCAGGGTTTGCGTCAAAGGCGCGCCGTCGCCGCACAATCTCGACGCGCAAAGCAATGTCAGTAATGGTGCTGATACGCGCATGCAACCCGAAACGGTCTAAGAGCTGCGGACGCAGTTCGCCTTCTTCAGGATTGCCAGAGCCAACTAAGACAAACCGTGCAGGATGCTTAATGCTAATGCCTTCTCGCTCGACCACATTTACACCACTTGCCGCCACATCTAGCAAGACATCGACCAAATGATCATCGAGCAAATTCACTTCATCAATGTAAAGAAAACCACGATTGGCTTTAGCCAGCAAGCCGGGCTCAAAGCTTTTTTCACCTTTCGTGAGAGCTTGCTCAATATCAATGGTGCCGCACACTCGGTCTTCTGTTGCGCCAAGCGGCAGATCGACAACCGGCACAGGAATTTTTTCAGCGCGAAGATGCAGCGTTTTCTTTTTGCCGTTTAGGGCTTCAGCTTGCATGACTTCTTCGACAGTGCGGTTGTAAGGATCGCCTTGTGCTCGTTCAATCATGGGTAATACATCAGCAAGTGCGCGCACGGTCGTAGACTTGCCGGTTCCTCGATGCCCCATGACCAGCACACCTCCAATACGCGGCTCAACAATGTTGAGCAAAAGACAGCGTTTCATTTCATCTTGTCCCACAATTGCACTGAACGGAAAAACCTTTTCTCGCTTCACTTGCGTCTCTTCTTTACGATGCGTGTGACGCGCTTTTTCGGATTTTGACGCTTTTTTGTGGGACTCATTTGAATGTCGGTGATGTGTTTTTGACGCTGGCTCAGACATATCGAGGTATGGTTTAAGGTAACTTTTTGAGGTAAAATAACAGTTTTTAGCTCAAGAATTTACGGAATTGTCCATGATGCTGAAAGCATTTCGCCCTGCCACTCAAATTTTGCGCGGCGATGTCCTTTTGCATCCAGTAAAAGCCAGTCCAGCACATGGACCTTGGTTTCAATCACAGCGAAATTTTCTGCAGCGATTTGACTTTCTTGCTCGGTTGGATTGCGTTCAATCAAATAGTCTGGCAAGCCTGAAGTGGGTTCTTCGACTTTTGTTCCGGGTGGTAATGTTGTAGCATAACAGCGTCGGCTCATGAGTTTCGTGGCTTTCCAGCGGGCTTCAGCCAGTGGGGTGCGGTGATGTACGGTTGCTGTGCCTAAGAAGCGCAGTTGAAGCTTGTGCTCAGGGTGATAGAAAAGCCACGCACAGTTTGGATTATGCCGCAAGTCTTCTACTTTGGCGGAGCGAATATCGGTGTGGCAATAGAGCTTGCGTGCCTTGGCATCAACGCTGCGCAGCACCACTGTTCGCGCTTCGGGAAATGCACCTCGGATTGTCGTAAAGACGCCAGTGTGCATCGGACTGCGGCGATCTTTTACGCCTTGCTCTAAGAGTACCCACGCTTGACTAAGAAGTGCTTCAAGCGTTGGCACCACTGTCATCTCTTCTACCATTTTGTCTAAGTTTTTGCATTTGACCTTTTGAGAACATTTTCTCTTTTTCGCTCCGTTTCTTTGTCCGACTTTTCATGCGTGAGACTCTCCGCCGCCAGTGCGTCTCAAAAAAGAAAAGCCCTGCGTTACCACAGGGCTTTTTGTGTGACCCCAACGGGATTCGAACCCGTCCCGCCACCTTGAAAGGGTGGTGACCTAACCACTAGTCGATGGGGCCAATTTTGAAGACACTCACAAAGCAAAGAACTTTTGGAACGCAATTTTTATTGCCGCATTTTTATTGCCGCATTTTCAACTTTTGGGCGAGCAACGGGCTTCGAACCCGCGACCTTCAGAGCCACAATCTGACGCTCTAACCAGCTGAGCTATGCCCGCCGTGCAACTTTTGACTAGCCCACTTTCTCGCGTTGTTTACGCCGCATCAGACAGGGGCGCATACACACAGCGTCAGTGCGAGCGTTGCGTGCCCGACTGGATTCGAACCAGTGACCCACAGCTTAGAAGGCTGTTGCTCTATCCAGCTGAGCTACGGGCACAATCGACAGCAGCTCGGCTGAGTCGGGGCACCGAGACTCGAACTCGGGACCTCCTGCTCCCAAAACAGGCGCGCTACCAGCTGCGCTATACCCCGTTTCCACATCAGGCGCGCTGCCCACAGAGCAAGTGGGGCGTCGCGTGTCAAAAAACAAGGTCGCAAATATAACTTTTATTTCTGGCTTTGCAAAGCACCTTGCCGAAATTTTTCCGTCTCGAGTCAGAGCTCAAACAGTGTTTGAGCGACCTGCATGGTACGCTCGCCGACTTCTTCGGCTGACACATTCTTAATCATTGCAATCTTCTTAGCCACTTCCACCACATAGGCTGGCTCATTGCGCTTGCCTCGATAAGGCACCGGTGCAAGATAAGGACAATCGGTCTCCGTCAGCATCTCATCGAGCGATAAAGCTGCAACCACCTCTGGCAAATGCGATTTTTTGAACGTTACAATGCCCGGAATTGAAATCTTAAAACCTAACTTCAAGGCGCGCTGTGCTTCATCAATGCCTCCAGAAAAGCAATGCATCATACCACGCAGGTTAGACGCCTTTTCTTCTTCGAGTATCTTGAATGTATCTTGCCACGCCTCTCGCGTGTGAATAATGACAGGCAAATCGTGCCGCTTGGCAATACGCAGCATCTCGCGAAAGCATCGCTGCTGCTTTGCCATATCCATATCAGCGTAATGATAATCCAATCCTATCTCACCAATTGCCACAACTTTTTCGTCTTTAGCTAGGTCATCGAGCGCTGCAAACTCATCGTCCGTTACATGATGCACATCGTTAGGATGCAACCCCACATTAGCATAGATAAAGTCATACTGCTGTGCCAGTGCAATGGCTTCTCGGCTTGTCTCTACTGTTGTCCCCGGGTTGAGAATTAAGGAAACGCCACTTGCCAGCAAGCGTGCAATTACTTCGCTGCGGTCTTGGTCGTAATCCTGAAATGAAAGATGCGCGTGTGCGTCTACAAACATTTTGATTGTTACACATTGCAGTTGAAAAAAAACTGACTTTGCTTGAACGCCAATGCTCCCTTTGCCGTTCATTACAGATGCTTCCTGCAATACCCACGCGCCCCTACTTGTTCTTCTCAGACTGCCACACTTTTTGCTTCGCAGAATACATTTTTTTGGCTACCTTTCGCTTAGTGCTGTGAAACACAGAAGTTTCACCGTTGCAATTTTGCAGCAACTATTGAGAAAGGAGTAATAATTATGACGTATCAGCCTCAATTTATCCGCAATGTGGCTGTCGCTGGTCATGCTGGGAGCGGCAAAACAATGCTGACCGAAGCTCTTGCCTACGCGCTTGGCTTAATTAAACGCCTCGGCAGCATTGAGCAAGGCACCACGCTTTCCGATCACGCTCCTGATGAAATTGCTCGCCAGCATAGCGTCAACCCAAGTTTGATAAACGGCACATGGCAAAACGGGGATGGCAACATCTACAAAATTAATTTCATTGATACACCCGGCTTTGCAGATTTTCATGGCGATGTCAAGTCTGCCATTCGTGTTGCCGATACCGTGCTTATCATGGTCAATGCAACAACCGGCGTTGAAGTTGGCACAGAAATGGTCTGGGAGTACGCCAAAGAATACTACAAACCCACCGTCTTTGTCATCACGAAGTTAGATAACGACCGAGCAGATTATGAAGGTGTCTTGGAGCAGTTGCGTGAACGATTCGGTCATCAAGTTGCTCCTGTTCAATTTCCTGCCGAAGAAGGTCTTGGGCATCATTTGCTGATTGATGTGCTGCGCATGGTGGAATTTGAATTTACACCCGATAGACTTGGCGCTGTCATCGAACGTCCTATTGAAGACCTTTATCGCAAACGTGCCGTCTTACATCATCAAGAACTTGTCGAAAGCGTAGCCGAGAGCGACGATAGCTTGATGGAAAAATTCTTTGAAGAAGGTGGCTCGCTTACAGAAGCAGAATTAAGAGATGGCATCAAACATGCACTCGTTACACGCACACTTTTTCCTGTCTTTTGTGCATCACCTGTTCACCTTATTGGAGTTGAACGCTTGCTGGATGCCATTGTTCATCTCTTTCCCTCACCGATTGAACGCGGTCCAGAACATGCGCGTCGCCTGCATTCCAATGAAGAATATCTGGTTGAGCCTAACCCTGATGCAGAGACGGTCGCTTTTGTCTTCAAGAGCGTCTCTGAACCGCATATTGGCGAGCTTTCTTTCTTGCGCATTTATTCAGGGCATATTGAAAGCGGGCATGAACTTATCAATGCGCATACGGGTCAACTCGAAAAGTTAGGTCAGATTTACACGATGGTCGGCAAAGAACGCAAAGCGGTCGACAAACTGCTTGCAGGCGACATTGGCGTGGTGCTTAAACTTAGAGATACACATACCAACGATACCCTTGCTGATAAGGGCGTCGACTATGTCATCACACCGATTTTGTTCCCAGAGCCGCTCACAGACATTGCCATCAAGCCCAAAGCTAAAGGTGATGAGGAGCGTATTTCATCTGGCTTGTATCACTTGCACGAAGAAGATCCCAGTTTCCGCATCACACGCGATGAAGAATTTGGACAAACGATTCTTTCTGGGCTTGGCGATCTTCATTTAGAGACGATTATCCGTCGGTTGCGCGAAAAATTTGGCATTGAGGTCGAGTCGTCGCCGCCACGTGTGCCGTATCGGGAAACCATTCGTGCTGTGGCTAAAGCGCAAGGCAAGTATAAGAAGCAATCGGGCGGACGTGGTCAGTATGGCGATGTATGGTTGCGCATTGAGCCGCTGCCACGTGGCAGTCAGTTTGTCTTCGAGTCTGAAGTTGTCGGTGGCGTTGTGCCCACGCGTTTTTTGCCTGCGGTGCAAAAGGGCGTTGAAGAAACTCTTCAAAAAGGCTTGCTAGCCGGATTTCCTATCGTTGATGTTAAAGTAGTCCCTTACGATGGGTCGCATCACCCTGTGGATAGTTCCGAGTTTTCTTTCAAAGTTGCTGCAAGTATGGCGTTCAAGGCGGCTTTTGAGAAAGCTAAACCGACTTTACTTGAACCAATTTACAAGGTTACAGTCTTTACGCCAGAGGCGTTCACGGGCGAGATTATGGGCGATCTTTCTAGCCGCAGAGGCAAAATTTTAGGCATGGAAAGCGATGGCAACCTTCAACGCTTGCAAGCGCTTGTTCCGCTTGGTGAACTCTATGGCTATCAAGCAGCGCTGAACCGTATCACGCAAGGGCGTGCGCATTTTGTGCGCGAATTTTATGGCTATGAAGAAGTGCCAAGTGAGCTCGTCCAGAAATTGGTCAAAGAATTTAAGCCAGTTGAAGTAGCTTAACCTCCACGAGCTAACACTCGTATATTTCTTGCAGCGCATCTGAACTTGCTCGGTCAGGTGCGCTGCTTTTTGTTGCTGCATATCAAAGCTGTGTGCAATTTGAACAGGTCGAGAGGTCATTGTATTTTCAGGCAGCATAATATGCACAATACTGGCTTCCACATACGTACTTTTGTCGCACTTTTGTCAGAGCGATATCGTTTCCATACTTTTTGGAACCTTGCGCTGCACTGACAAAGTTTCTGAGGAAATTGCCAAATTAAAAACGGCATAAACTTTGATTACAATATTCTGGAGAAGCTATGGCACGAGAACTTACTGAACGTGAAAAAGAAGTCCTCGGGTTGATTATTCAGAACTTTATCCTGACAGCTACGCCTGTTGGGTCTCGGTTTCTTTCGAAGCGCTCCGATTTAGGCTTGTCCGATGCCACGATTCGCAACGTGATGGCGGACTTAGAGGAGGAAGGCTACATTACCCATCCGCATACATCGGCTGGACGCGTACCGACTGACAAGGGCTATCGGCTCTATGTCAGTTCCATGATGCGTGTGGGCACGCTCTCGCAGAGCGAGCGCGCTAAAATTGACCAGAACATCGAGCAGATTGTCGCCACAGCACAAGATTCAGATGATATTCTGCGTGAATCTTCAAGAATCTTGGGCAAAATCTCACGGCAAATCGGCATTGTGCTCTCGCCTAAACTCTCTAAGGGCGTCTTTGAGAAACTGGAAATCGTCTCGCTCTCGTCGAATAAAATTATGGTGATTATCTCGATTCAGTCGGGACTTGTCAAGACAATTGTGCTCGAGGCGCACTCCAACGTGCCGCGCTCAAAGCTCGATGCACTTGCCCAAATGCTCAATGAGCGTCTCTCAGGCTTGACGCTCGAGGAAATTCGCCAGAGCTTTCCAGAACGTATCGCCGATTGTGCTGACGACACTGGTCTTATTCGTGTCTTTATTGATTCAGCTGAACGCCTTTTTGACAATCCGCCTGATACTGATAGGCTACACGTTGCTGGCACAGAAAATATCTTAGCCTATCCTGAATTTGAGAAACGCGAAAAAATTCGAGGCATCATTGAACTTATTGAAAATGAAAATGTTATCGTTCATCTCTTAGAAGAAGTCGGTTCAGCAGATGCCAGCAGTACTATTGAGGGAGTCTCGATTCGTATCGGAAAGGAAAATCACGATAGCAAAATGAAAGAGTGCAGCATTGTTACTGCACAATATAGTGTCGGCAATGCCGTTGGTACAGTGGGCGTGATTGGTCCAACACGCATGGATTATAGCAAAGTCGTGCGTGTGATTAACTACATGGCTAAACGTCTTTCTGCGACTTTGACACAAATCTGATGCGGCATTGCACTAAAACATTTTTGCAGAATTACTGATTACTTAGAGTTGTTACAATTTTGACTTTAACACTTTAAACCTGACTTTCTATGCCAGAAGAGATAAAACAAGACGAGCTTAAACAAGACAACATCAGTTTGCAAGAACAACAAGAGCAACCAGAACAATCAGAACAACAACTGCAACCAGAGACACTTACGACAGCCAAAGCTGATGACACGAGTGCAGCGCCAGATCAGACAAAAACGCCTTCTTTGGAGGCACGTCTTGCTGCACTTGAAGCCGAGCGCGATGAGTACAAAGATTTGCTGCTTCGCAAAGCTGCAGAATTTGAGAACTTCCGCCGTCAAAAAGAGCGTGAGATGGCTGCACTTATTAAGTTTGCCGATAAAAATCTCATCAAACAGATTCTGCCTATCCTTGACGACTTAGAGCGCATTATCACCAATAGCGAAAAGTTTTTAGCCAATCATCCTGATGCTAAGCTCTATGTCGATGGGGTCAAGTTGGTGCATCAAAAATTGCTCAAGACCTTAGAAGCGCGTCAAGTCAAGCGCATGGAAACCTTAGGCAAAAAGTTCGACCACAATTTTCACGAAGCGCTTACGCAAATGCCAAAGGCTGACATTGAGCCTGACATTATCGTAGAAGAATTTGAAGCAGGTTACACTATGCACGATGAAGTGATTCGTCATGCGAAAGTGGTTGTCTCAAAACCCGTAGAATAACTTAATCATTGACAGGTATGAAGCGCGATTACTATGAAGTGTTGGGTGTAAAGCGTGGCGCAAGTCTTGATGAAATCAAGAAGTCGTATCGCAAGTTAGCCATGCAGTATCACCCTGATCGCAATCCGGGTGATAAATCTGCTGAGGAGAAGTTCAAAGAAATCAATGAAGCTTATGAAGTTTTAAGCGATGAGACTAAGCGCCGTCGCTATGACCAATTCGGTCATGCCGGTGTTGGCACATCTGCGGCATCAGATGGCAATCCGTTTGCCGGTCGCGCACAAGATATGAGCGACATTTTCAGTGCATTTAGCGACATCTTCGGTGGATTTGGCGCCGGCTCTCAATTTGAGGACATTTTGGGCGGCTCGACACGCTCACGCTCGCAACGCCGACGCTCTGCCGGCATTCCCGGCTCTGACCTGAAACTCAAACTCAAACTTACGCTCGAAGAAATCGCTACTGGTGTCGAGAAGACACTCAAAATTAAAAAGTTGGTCAAGTGCGACGCCTGCAATGGCACCGGCTCCAAGAACGGTCAGTATGATGTCTGTCCAACCTGTCAAGGCACTGGCGAAGTGCGTCAAGTCTCGCGCACGATGTTCGGACAGTTTGTTAGTGTTACGACTTGCCCAACCTGTCAAGGTGAAGGGCGTGTGGTGCGCGACAAATGCCCTGTTTGCCAAGGTGAAGGACGCGTGCAAGGCGAGGTTACAATTAAAGTCAATATCCCTGCAGGGGTTGCCGATGGGAACTATATTCCACTACGCGGTCAAGGCAATGCCGGTATTCGTGGCGGCGCACCAGGCGATTTACTTGTTGTCATTGAAGAATTGCCACACGAACACTTCAAGCGACAAGATGATGATATTCTGCACGACCTTTTCATTAGTTTTCCTGATGCAGTCTTGGGCGCAAGGGTTGAAGTACCCACTCTGGACGGTAAAGAAACGATTGAGATTCCGCCGGGTACACCAGCCGGTAAAATCATTCGACTCTATGGCAAAGGTATCGGTCATCTAAATGCTTCAGGCAGAGGCGATGAACTCGTGCGCATCAACATCCACATTCCGACGAAACTTTCAGCGCATGACCGAGAACTTCTCCGCCAACTTCAAAAATCAGAGGCTTTTTCACCTAAGAGCAACAAAAGTTTTTTTGAAAGAGCCAAAGACATTTTCGGCTAACTGTGCTGCTAATACTTCTCTTTGCAATGACTTCTTAGTTAGAGAGAATTGCAGAGAGACAGCACAGCATGCCTTTTGTACTTTTGATTGGTAAGTTGCGATGTGGTGACTTACGATTTGTCAGGATTGGGTCTATATGGCAGCAAGGATAAGGCTTGAATTTCTCATCTTCGCCACTTAGACACGATAGCGTTGGTCAAGCGCTGACATTGAATTGATTTGTTCACATTTAACTTCTTATTATGATTGCCGTTGGTTCTCTTGCTCCCGATTTTTCTTTACCTGATGAAACAGGTGCCATGCACTCGCTCTCAAGCTACCGTGGCAAAAAAATCGCGCTGATTTTTTACCCCGGCGATAACACACCGATTTGCACTTCTCAACTGTGCACCTATCGTGATAACTTCGAGAAGTTTCAAGCACGCGGCATCGTCGTCTTAGGCATCAGCACAGATAGCGTTGAATCGCATCGGAGTTTTGCCAATAAGTTTTCGTTTCCCTTTCCGCTGCTGGCTGATAAGGACAAAACAGTGCACAAACTCTACGATACACTCGGGTTCTTAGGTCTGCCACAGCGCGCTTATGTTGTGATTGACGAATCAGGTCAGGTTATTGTCTCGTTTGCGGAAACCTTGCCTGTGTTTTTTCGAACGCCCGACGAACTGCTTGCTCAAATTGATACAGCAAACTCGTCTCAGCAATGATAGCCTTTCTGTGTCGTTTGCTCTTGTGCACGCTTGTACTTTCTGCTTCATTTGCAGCTCAAGTTTACGCATTTCAACTCGGTTCTTTTGAGCTACGCCCCGATTCACTTCATACTCCCGTTTCGCTGGAGCACCAAATGGATTCACTTCAGCATCTTCTTGCGCAAGCCCATAGCGACTCACTGCGATTTCCAATTCAGCTTGCACTTGCTGAACTTTACATTTTGCACTCCTTCAAGCACTACGATGACCCTTCATTTCGACAAGCGGAATTGAGCAAAGCCTTGACTTTAATTAACGATGCACAGCGCTATCACAAAACGCCTACTTCGCGTGCGCTCGAATGCGCTGCACTTTTGGAGCGTGCCCGCTTTCAACCTCGCTCCGAGGCAATTCTCACGCTCGATATGTGCCAAAAAGAACTGGCTGATATCTTGAGAGAAAATACCCTGCACCCTTTAGCATTGACGCTATATGGTGCACTTGGCGTTGAACTTGGGAAAATTCCTGCGCTGCAGCGCCTTTTTGCCAGTTGGTTTTATCGCCCCATTCCAACTGAGCCATCGATTCAGCGTGCACTTCTCTATCTTTTGCAAGCCAAACTCTTAGGTCAGTACCGCGTGTTCGTCTACTGGAAACTTGGTGAAGCCTACATGCAAGTGCGCAACGCACGCGATGTGGTTACCTCGCTTCGCACATGCCTCGAGCTGCCTGAAGAGTACCCCTACTTTGACACGTATTGTAAATCACAAGCACGCTTGCTCTTGGAGCAGTATCTTGCTGCTCGTAAATCACGCTGACCTGCCCTTGCTCTATGAGACAGTCCGATACGACCTCTCGCTCTTCTGCACTACTGCTTGCACTTGACTATGTGTTTATCTTGCGCCCAACGCACTTTTTTCCACTGTGGGCAACTTTTTTTGCTGGCTATGTTACAGCAAGCCAGAGCCCAGTGTTTTCAACCTCGCCATTTCCATTTTTAGCTTTTTTAGTTTCTACTTTCACAGCTGGACACATTTACCTCTTTAATCAAATCGCGGATGTGGAAACAGATCGCATCAACCGCAAACTTTTCATCTTAGCTGATGGCTATGTTCGCTTGCCTGTGATTTGGGCAGAAGGCATCGCACTGGTTTTGCTTTCACTTGGATTGGCATGGCAGCTTTCACTTGAATTTTTCCTTACTGTGCTGTTTTCAACTGCGCTTGGTCTTTCCTACACATTCTTAGGTTTTATGAACCGCCCAATTCTTTCACTTGCAATGAATAGCGTTGGTGGTGCAGTTACATTCATTGCGGGCGTTTATGCCGTTGACCCCAGTGCGCTGGCGGCACGCGAGATTTCGTTCTGGGAGATTCTCTTTTGGTCGCTGCCCCATCTGCTTGCCTACGCTGCAGTTTCAGCTTTAGTTACCTTGCCTGACATGGATGGTGATGCGCATTGCGGCAAGCAAACCGTAGCTCTTGAGTATGGGATTCGTTGGACACTGCAGTTTGCGTTTCTTGCAGATGCGCTTGCGCTACTTTTGTCGCTGCTGACACTGAATTGGCACGGCATCTTCACGATTGGGGTTGCCGCACTCTGTTCATTGCCACTCTTTTGGCACGCCATGCGGCACCAAGATGCTTCAAAAATTTTTGCCCCTGTGAAGTATTCTATGCTAGCCCTCACACTTTGTGTGTCACTTTTTTTTCCACTGTTGCTCTTGCTCGTTACCTTGAACTTTCTAGCTTGCAAAGCTTACTATCGCTCTCGCTTTGGACTAAATTATCCAAACTTTCACAGCATGAGCCGTGTCTCAAATGCTTTGCACCCCTAAACCTGCCCTTGCATCCTCTCTTTTTGGGCGAACTTTCTCCACTTTGGCGCTGCAGCATAGTAAACTTTCTCCAGTGCTACCTTGCTCTCTCTCTCATATTTCTATGTACTTAACTTTAGAATGTTCATTGGCACAAATTTTGATGGATGCTATAAGGGCGATTAAACTTTGTCAGGTATAAATTCAGAGAAAATTCTTATCATAGACTTCACTGTGGATTAAACTTTTGTTCTGACCTTTCAGTCAGATGTTTAACTTAAACTGCCCTGACGATGATTGACTACAAGAAAATCAAAAAGTCTCTTAAAAAGGCACTTAAGGCTGTCGAGCAAATGGAGATGCTCGATATTCTGATGCGCGCTCAAGCCAGCGGGCATCTGCCACCGACTGCCACTCAGCTTTTTGCACAAGAATTTGCTCAAGCTAGCCATCTTCTCAATCAAGCAGCACAGGGCAATGTCTCGTCTGCGTCCGCGCCCTCTTATTCTGGCGATAATGCGGCACCACCCATGAGTTATCAGGAATGGCTGAAAAAACTTGCCGATCGTCAGGGCTCTCCAGCGGCAACGCCTACGCCTGTTCCCTCACTTTCGACCGTTGGTGCTGATGAAGCTATCCGACAAAGTGAACAGCGTTTGCGTACCATTATTGATTCAACGCCCTTAGGCATTGTCATCACGAACGAAAATGCCATTATCGAATATGCTAATCAAGCCTATTGCGAAATCTATGGCTACAAGCCTGAAGAGCTTATTGGACAGTCTTTCACAATCATTGTGCCACCCGAGAAAAAAGACTTCTGGCTTGATTTGCATCAAAAGTACTTAGATGGGTACAAGGAAATTCGAGGTGAATGGGAAGTGCGCCATAAAAGCGGTCGCCCGATTTACATCCTTGCCGATGCCGCACGAATTGTTGGAACCGATGGCAAGCGCAAGAAAGTGACGTTTGTAAGCGACATTACCGAGATGATTAAACTCAAAGAAGACGCACGCCAATCGGAAGTGCAACTTCTGCAAGCAGAGAAGATGAGTTCACTCGGTCAGATGGTGGCAGGATTAGCTCACGAAATGAATACCCCACTTGGCTTCGTGCGCAATAACCTTGAGCTCTTGGAAACCAAACACAACGAACTGCGGGAGTTGATTGCCGCTTACGATAAACTGCGCTCGCAAATTATGTATGGCACACCGAATGATGTTGCCATGATGCTGGCTCAGATTGATCAACTCTCTCAAAAGGTCAAAAATCGTGTCTATGAACAAGCCCCATTGCTGTATCGTAACTCCATTGAGGGTATTGACCGCATTCAGGATCTTATCTTGAGCCTGAAGAATTTCTCGCGTGTCGATGAAGCCAGCTTTAAGCTCACCAACATCAACGAAAATATCGAGTCCACGCTCAAGATTGCTGGACATCTCTTCAAAGGCGGCATTCAAGTCATCAAGGAGTTTGGTTCGCTGCCGGACGTGATGGCGTATCCTGCTCAGCTCAATCAGGTGTTTTTGAACTTGATTACGAACGCTGTTCAAGCCGTCGATGAGCGCACCGGTCGAATTACCATTCGCACTATGCAGCAAGGTGATAGTGTTATCATTAAAATAGCAGATAATGGCAGAGGTATTCCGCCAGAGAATCTCAAACGCATCTTTGAACCCTTTTTCACAACCAAAGATGTCGGACAAGGTACAGGTTTAGGTCTTTCAATCGTCTATAAGATTATTGAGAAGCATAAAGGTAAAATTGATGTTCAAAGCCAAGTTGGCAAAGGCACAGAGTTCACGATTACACTGCCGATTAACCCAATGCAAACACCTGCGATGAAAAGTAGCAGTTCGCCTTTTGCAGAATCTCCGTTTTTGGAGTAAGACTCGGCACATTGCTTCAAATTTCAGATAACTTTGTTCAACAAAAACAAAATAGTGATTATGCCACAACATCACCTTCTTTTTGTCGATGATGAGCAGATGATTCTGCACTCTCTTTCCCTTTTATTTGAGGATTATCCCGTTCACACTGCGACCAGCGGTCAGCAAGGATTGGAGATTTTACAGCAGCACCCGATTTCTGTCATCATTAGCGATCAACGCATGCCACAGATGACTGGGGTTGAATTTCTGCGTCAAGCTAAAGAGATTGCCCCTGATGCCATTCGCATTTTAATGACAGGCTACTCGGATTTGCAATCTATTATTGACTCAGTGAATGTTGGAGAAGTCTTTCGCTATGTTAATAAGCCATGGCAAGCGGAGAAGCTAAAAGAAACAGTTCGCTTTGCTTGCAATGTTGCTGATCAGCGTCGCTCAATTACGAAAGGCAAGATTACTGTACCACCCAGTAGTTTTACGCTTGGTATTCCTGAAATTGAACACAGAAAGTCAGAATTTGAACTTTTGTTTGTCGACAGCAACGAGTCGCATTTGCAGTCGTTCAAGGCATTTTTTGAGCCCAAGTACACTTGCCACATTACAAGTTCGCCTGAAGAGGCTATGAACATGCTGCGCCGTTTTCCTATCGCTGTACTGGTGAGTGAAGCAAATTTGAACGGCGTTGATGGCGTTGATCTTCTTATTACTGCAAAAGCTGCACAGCCTGAAGTTGTTACAATTTTGATGACTGGCACAAAAGACGCTAGATCTGTTGTGCGTCTTATCAATGAAGGTCAGGTCTATCGCTATTTGGTAAAACCCTTTCCACGCGAATCTTTGCGCCTGACTGTTGAATCTGCCGTGATTCATTACAAACTTTACCATGATCAACTTGCCAGTCGCGCAAAATCAAGCGAGCAGAACATATTTGCGCAAGTGCCGCCTTTTTTAGGTAGCTCTGCTTCATTGCGTCAGAATTTTGCAGCAAGGTCCGCTTAATTAGGTTACAACATTATTGCGACCAAGGCATGTTGCGAGCTTCTTGCTAACCTCTGAAAGTGTTTTTCTTCCAACTGTGTTTTGCAGTTTTTGTGGTGTCCTTGCTATTCTTTTACGCTTCCTAAGGTCAAGCCACTGATTAAGTAACGCGAGAGGGCAATAAATAGGACAACTACGGGTATGCTTACTACAATTGCAGCAGCAGAATAGAGCCCCCATGCCACTTCAAGGTCGCTTTGGAAGGCTTTTAAGCCCATTGGGAGAGTAAATAAGCTAGGGTCTTGAATAAGCACTGCGGCAACAAGGTATTCACTCCACGCGGTCATAAATGAAAACAATGCGGTGATTACGAGTGCGGGTTGCGCCAGTGGGAAAATAATTTTCCAGAATGTTTGAATCTCTGTGCAGCCATCGATTTTTGCTGCTTCTTCTAAGCTACGAGGGATTGTATCATAAAATCCTTTCATTTGCCATACGCAAAACGGCAACGCTGTTGCAGTGTAGGCTACAATTAGCCCTGAATATGAATCATAAATACCCAGTTTAATAAGCATAATAAAGAGGGGCAAAAGCAGCATCGTTACAGGGAACATTTGTGTTGCAATCAGCAAAATCATTGCAGGGTCGCGTCCAATGAATTTGTATCGGCTGAACGCATAGCCCGCTGTTGATGCCAGTGCTACCGAGATTAGCGTTACCGTTAGCGTAACGAGTAGGCTATTGAATGTCCATCTTAAAAAAGGGTGCTTTGTGAAAATATCAATATAGTTTTGAAAGTTTGCGCCCTCGGGAATTAGTTCAAGACTTGAAGAAAAAAGATTATTGCTTGGTCGCAGCGAAATTTTGAAGACTTCCACAATTGGGAAAAGTGCAAAGAGACAGAAAAGAGTCAGGACAATATAAATTCCGATTTTTCCTATTGATGAAACATCCCTTGGATTTTTCATCTTTTCACTCTCCTTTCACTCTTAGTAAATACTTTGAGCGGCTTTTGTTTTCTTGATAAAATTCCACCCGAATGCGAGCAAAATTGCAAAAATAATCATTGAGAATGCCGCGGCATAGCCAATTCTGAAGTAGTTCAAGCCGACTTTATATACCCAACTTACGAGAATATGTGTTTGGTCAGAAGGTTCTCCGCCATTACTGACAAGCCAGACCACATTAAAGTTATTAAATGTCCAAATTGTGCCGAGCGTAATTGCTGGAATCATGACTGGTTTGAG
Source organism: Candidatus Thermochlorobacter sp. (assembly GCA_046291735.1). GTDB lineage: Bacteria > Bacteroidota > Chlorobiia > Chlorobiales > Thermochlorobacteraceae > Thermochlorobacter. The sequence goes on from JBKBSK010000005.1 coordinate 96,039, forward strand.
CAGCGGAATGGTGATATGGCGCAGTTTATCGTACCAATTTGCACCATCAATCTCTGCGGCTTCATAGAGCGAATCCGGAATTGATTGTAAGCCGCCGAGTGCTACGACCATCATAAATGGGAACCCTAGCCAGATATTTGTAATTAAGCATGCAGCAAAAGCTCCCCATTCAGTACTAAGCCATTGCACACGCTCCATACCGAGTGCTGCTAAAACTTGATTGACAGCACCATATTCTGAGTTAAATAAGCCTCTCCAGTTTAATGCGGTGATGTATTGCGGTACTGCCCAAGGCAGTATTAAAATGACACGAAAAAAGTTTTTTGCTTTAATGTTCTTATTTAGCAGAATTGCTAAGAATACGCCGATTGTCACATGAAAAAATACATTTGTTACTGTCCAAAGTACAGTCTTAAACAAGAACCACCAAAATTTTGAGTCTGTAAGTACATTGATATAGTTGCTCAATCCCTTGAAGCGCCAATCTTGAAAATGTTCAAGATTCATATTACTAAAACTTACAACGATATTGTAAATAAATGGATAGAGCACTACCGCTGTCATCACAAGCAAAGCAGGTAGTGCATAAAAGTATGGCACAGCATTAAATTTTTCTTTTATCGGTTCTGGTGCATTTCCGTTTTGCGCAGCCATGCTTGGCTTCGCTACCTTAGCACTTTCTAATTTCGTAGTTAGTTGCATACTACTCTTTCATCTCTTTAATAAGTTTGATTGCTAAATCTTGCATTTCCTTTGCCGCATCACTGGGTGATTTGCTGCCGTTAATAACTGCTTGGTAGGCTGGACGCATAGAATCCCAAATTACACGCATTTCACTGACTATAGGCATGGCTACCCCTACGCTCAACTGTTCAAATGAGCCTCGCAAAATTTCATCTTCCTGTAATATAGGACTACGATAGGCTTCGACGCGCGACGGAATAGAGCCCGACCGTTTTGTGTATTCCAGCATCACTTCAGGACTACACAAAAACTTTAATAACTTGCATGTTGCCTCCAACTTTTCCCCTTTTGTATTCACATTAATACTGTAGCCTCTTGGAGAAATCATCGGAGCTGGATAGTAGCCCGTTTCATCAATCATTGGAATTCTAGCTACGCCAAAATTAATTTTAGCTTCCCTGTAGCCTGCCCAAGCCCATGGACCGTTGATAATCATTGCCGCTCTGCCTTCTTTGAACAGTGTATTTGCAGTATTGTAATCACACTCTTGCGGAATGATTTTATGCTTATCTCTTAAGTCCTTGATGAGCTGTGCCGCTTTTACAGTCGCCTCACTATTTAATTTTGGCTCGGCATTTTCATTCATCACGATTCCACCATAACCACCGAGAAAAGGCACAAAAAAATACGGCTCCGTATAGTTCCACACCAGCGCATATTGGTCAGGTTTACCATCACCATTTATATCCTTTGTAAAAGTCTTTCCCCATTCAATCAATTCATTCATCGTCTTAGGCGGGCTTGGAATCAAGTCTTTATTGTAGACCAAGCATAAATGATTGCCAATTTGGTCACCAATTTGATACAAATGTCCTTCAAGAAATGTGTTTGCAGGAATAGGTTTTGTAATAAAACTATCTAAAAAGGTTGGCTCAAACAAATTTTCCAGCGGCTGAATCACCCCTAATTTTACAAACGGTCCCACCATATCACTTGGTCCATAGACGAGTTCAGGACCAGAGCCGCCAAGTGCCGCAATCATAAAATTCGTACGAATGGGCTCGGTTTCATAGAAGAGCTCTCGAAATTTATATCCTTTTGCAGTGAGTTCTTTGCCATCCGGGTGTTCAGTTGCAAACTTTTCTAGCATTTCTCTTAGGACCTTGCGCTCTCCGGGGTTCATTTGTGTCCAGACTGTAATCACTTTTTCTCGCTCATTTGCACACCCTAGCAATAATACCATTAAAATTAAAAGCCACTTTCCTAAACAAGGCACTTTTAAGCCTGTGCAAATGCTCTGCCACATGCTTTGCTTTTGAGAAAGGATACAAAAAGAAAATAAGAAAAGGCTCGGCATTCACCGAGCCTTTCAAGTTTTGCTGTGCTTATTTCACCAGCATCATCTTCATTGTTTGTCTGAAATTACCGGCATTAATGCGGTAGAAATACATACCGCTCGAGAGTTGAGAGGCATTAAATTGCACGGTGTAAGTCCCCGCTGCCAAGCGTTGATTTAGTACAGTTGCGACTTTACGCCCTAACACATCGAAGACATCGAGCTGCACGTTCTCCGTGGTTGGAATGGAGAAGCGGATTGTGGTGCTCGGGTTGAATGGGTTCGGATAGTTTTGCTCCAAGCGGTATTCACGTGCTACTGGCGCCGTCAAATCGCGCTCTGGCGCATTGAGTGTTTGATTTCCGCCCCCGAACACTACACGAACCGTAGCGGTAGAGCCAATAGGAATTGTACTTGGGAATGTTGTCAAATAATCAGCTCCAACTATCCCTTCATTGTCTAAAAGCCCATTACTTGGTCTTGGGTCATTGAAAATTCCTCTGTAGAAGATTGCGAATTTGAACGGTCCGAACGCAATTGAGCTTGATGGAATGACCGCTTCATAGACACCCGGGGGCTGAGTACGGCTTGAATCTAAGAAAATAAAGCGCTGCGTTGACGGAATGGCTTGACTTGGTGGCGGTGGATTGGAATTACGTAAGAGCGAAGTATCATTCCAGTCAGGCCATGCCCCAAAGACACCTTCACCAGCAATGTATAGACCATAGCGCAAGCCATTCAAGTTTCCAGTGAGTGCACCACTTGCACGCAGTGAATCAATGCTGCGGCCTGCCAGTGTACGGCGACCGCGCGTATCGAGCACGACACGCACATTGAAGTTACGGCTCACACGTATTGCAATCACTGGCTTGATTGGTGTCGGTGTTGCTACAAGGTCCGTTGTCCCCGTACCAAATTGCAGCGGACGGTCAGGTCCGATTTCCCAGCCACCATTTGTAAACCGGTTCGCTGTAGAGCTGTAGGCTTTAAATTTCCATGGTAAGGTCGAGTTTTCTTCTGCGGTAATGCTAATTGTATCGACGAAGGTTGTGCCCAATGCAACACGGCGTAATGCTGGCGGGTTACCTGTCCAACCTCTGAAGGGTCCGGTTACACCGATTGTATCACCCGCGCCAAATCCTGCGCTCAGCAGGTCGCTCATATCCGCTTGGAAGATGACTCGGCGGGTGCGACGTGGTGCACCTTGTGAAGCATTATCGTTCCAATAGCGTGTTACGTTCAGTGTTTCCGCCACGGCAGCTTGACGAAATTCTACCGAGCGATCATCCCCATCTTCGTACACGAGCTGTCGACCTGCTGCAAGATTACGGTAAGTGAATTTGTAGCGAATGGTTCCAATGTTGATTGCGCCAAGGGGTCTCAGTGGACTTGTATAGACGGTATCATTGGCATTGTTGCTTACAACACCCACGCGCGTAGAATCCCCCGGCTGTGAGTAGCGACCGCCTGCGCCTGTAAAAATAAGCGCATACAGGGTATCATTTGGCTGAATTTCACCTGTTTGGCGCAAGCGTCGGATATTGACGCCAAAGCGCACGGCGTCTTGCTGTGCCCATGCATCTGTGGCCAGCAGCAGCAATCCCAGCAGTAAAAGTGAGTAGTACCTCTTGAACATAAGTTGCTCCATTAAATTTTGGTTAAGAATTCAAAAAAGTAATTAGCATTGAACTTGCAAAGAACATAATTTGTTGGGTTTGGAATTTAGTTAAAACTCCAGACTCAACGCAAACCATTGTGGCGGATTGAGCCGTCCAAAGGTTTGATAGGTATAATCAAAGCGTAGGACGACCGTACTAATCGGATAGCGCAAGCCTGCTCCGAAGGTCAAGCCTTTTTCGCTTTCTTGTTCAAAGAGCGCATTGTAGCCCACGCGCACGAAGAAGATATCTTTCCATGCATATTCGGCGCCCGTGTTTAGTGTCTGCACATTATCGAGCGGAATGGTGGTATCAAGGGCGAAAGATAATCGATTAGTCTCGTCACGCAATATGTCGTAGCTCACACCGATGCGGTAGATGAGTGGCAGGTTAAATTGATCGGTTAAGAGTCGTGCCGGCACGTTGCTATTGACGCCGCGCTGTGTACCGCCCGTTTGGTCGAAGTTCACTGTCAAGCCCTCGCCGTCTAAGCGCATTTGGGTGCCGAAGTTGCTGATGCTTGCACCGAGTTTTAAGCCGTTGGGCAGCAGCCCTGTATCGTAGTAGAATCCGACATCTAGTGCAAACGCATTGGCGGTGGTTCGGAAAATTGATTGGCTTACAAACTTTAAGGAAATCCCCACAGAGAAGCGGTCGCTGAGGCTTTTGCCCCAAGAGAGTTGAGCGGCAAAGTCATTTGCCGAAAAGGTTTCACCTGTGCCATCGGGATTGGAGATCGTGGTTACTTCCATTGTGCCATAGTTGAGCGATGTAATTGCCACACCAAATGTCCCTGCAACGCTAGCAGGAATTGTTGCGCCTGCCCAGTTAATTTGGGTATTTATCAGCCACTGTGTATGAGTGAACCCGGCGCGAATTTTATCGCTGCGTACAATACCTGCGGGATTCCAGTACAAGGCAGAGATATCATCAGCCAGCGCTACAAATGCACCGCCGAGTGCTGTGGCGCGTGCGCCCATTCCGATTCCAAGGAAAGGCGCTGCGGTTGTCCCGTATTTTGATTGAGCGTGCACGCCTACTGCACACCAGAGGCTAATCAGGTAGCTACAGGCGCAGAGTATTGCTTTTAGAGTCTGCTTCATGATGTATCTCCTTATTTAATCACAGCAAATTTGCCGGTTTTTGTGCCAATGCCGGGGGCATCGATGTGATAGAGATAGACACCGAACGCGATGTCTAGATTTTCAGCGGTCTTCAAATCCCACTCGACTTGGGAGGTTGGGTAAGAGAATGTGCCGACGCCTTCATTTTCGCGCTCACGCTTGCCAAAACTGGTGTTGCCATCAGGATTGTCGGCATACAGCGTACGAATCAGTTCACCACGAATGGTGTAGATGCGAATGGTCGAACGCAAGGGGACATTTTTAAAGAAGAGCTTGCGTGCTGCTCTACCGCGTGTATCTGCACCGACAAGGTTACCTTCTGCAGTGTTAGTTACGATGTAAGGGTTGGGGAACACTTTGACATTATCGAGTGCATTGCGTGTGCGTTCTTCATCTTCAGTTTGAGCTTTGAATTCTACTGTAAATCGATCGGCTGCCGTGATTGGTCGACGCGTGCGGATAAAGAGTGTATCTCCGGGTTTGGGGAAATAGCGTGCTGGCGAGATATTGATGTTCCAAGAAAATAGCGTATCAAGCGCCGAACCTTCAGGTTGCTCGCAGATGCTAAGATTGACCCCAAACTCGCCAATCTCGCTGCCAGTAGCAGGGTCTAAGAAAAACCGCTCAGCTTGTCCGTTCAGCAGGTTAATGACTTGGAAGTTGGTATTGCGTGCTGGCAAGCTCGTTGGCACACCATCCACAATCAAATTCACTGGGCTTGATCGTCCCGGGCGCATCACGATAGCATATTCTGCAGGCTTGCGAATTGCTCTACCACGAATACTTGGCGCAAGCACTTGTGGGACAAAGGCGGTGAGCTTTGGCACTGTATCTTCAAAAATGACACTTACGCCCGGTACGCGCCAGAATGCTTGGTCAAGTCTTGTCTCTGGTGTATTAACAATGGTGAAAAATGTACCGATTTTGTCAATGAGTGCCGTCTCTTCGGTTGCACGGTAGAAGAAATCGCCTTCTTGTGTTTGCTGGTACAGTGCTGGGTCGCCTAAGAAGCGCTGAAAGACGCCGTTGATAATTCCGCTTTGCGCCAGCAGTGTATCTGGACGCGAAGGGCTCGTAATATCCAAGACGCGGAATGAGCTGGTGCGCGGCTCGAGTGTTTCCTTGAAGTCAGCAGCATCCACAAGTCCATCGCCGTCGTTATCGATACCGTCGTTGCTGGTGTCCTTGAACTCGACTTGAATACGGCGGTCACGATCGATTTTGCGAGGATTGATGAGTTCGTAGATGACACGTCCGGTGCTACGATTGAGCGCACTCGGACGCAGTGTATCAGAATCAGCCATGTTATTTCGCAATCCTGCTTGTGATGCACGCGGCGTTACAGCCACAGTGTTCGGTCCAAGCAGCAAGCGTCCGCGTCCATCAATGAATCCGCCGATGCTATTTTCGCTTGGTGGAATTGCTGCAGCGGGGTTTGGGACAACAATCACAGAGTCACGGCTGATGCGATAGAGGGTATCGGTTGGAATGTATCCGCGTGAATAGGCTGCCACAGCGTAGTAGTACGTGCGCCCGTTTTCCACATCAGTATCCGTGAAAGTATGGGTGAGTCCTGTTTCTTTGCCCAAGTAGAACGCCACACCACGCGATTGTTCTGACAAGCCTCGTCCTACCAGCGGAAAATATCCAAAGACGCCATTGATTTTATCGAACTGAGCAATCGGCGCAAGTCTGAAACGCTGTTCACCTTGTCCGCCAGAAATTACACGTGCATCATTAAACTGCGGGTCTGTGCTCTTATAGATTTTGTAGCCCTCAAAAGTAAAGGCTCTGGGGTCGCGCCGTGTGCCTTCTGCACCGACAATACGGCGGTTGATAAAGACATCGAAGTAATCTTCTGCCTCACTTGTCCAGTAGAGTGTTACACGCCGGTCGCCCGGAATAGCGGAGAGACGCGGAGCTGGACGCGGTGGACCTGCAAAGTTGTAGTTATTGTCATAAATCTCCTGCACGATGTCTTTGTTAGTTAGAATCTCATCGGAGGTTTGACCAAAGACCAAGGCAACTGAAAGTCGTTCGGTTTGACCGCGCTTGAGCGGGAAGTAGCCCGTGCCATAAGTATAATCACCATCTTTTGGTGTAAGGTCGAGCGTATCAAAGACGCCGGGCGTTGTCACACGCCATAGGTCGTCGGAATTGCCCATTTGCGGTGAAGCCGAGAGATCAAACTTGTAACTAGTTAGTCCTATCTGGTCTGCTTCCACGACATCGGTGGCATCGAAGGCCGACTCGCCAGCCGTAGGTGTTGCATTATTTTCTCCTCTATCACTTGTTGAGGGTCTGCCATCTGAGCCGACATCATCTAAGAGCGTCCAGTTGCCGTTATTATCCAAGCCGTCATCGCGCCGTTCATCGATCATGGGGAAGCGTGTCGGGTCATTGAGGTTTTCACCGCTGCGTGCAAGGGCAATGTAGTTAATGAAGCGTAAGGGCGGAAGTAAGACAATACGCGAGCGCCCTGTTACAATATCGGCTTCCAATCGAGTGCGGCGGAAATGCAAGCGATAATCTTCATCGACCACGCCGTTGAGGTTGTTGTCAATCAGATCGCCAGTAATTTCGCGCAAGGTATCGCCGACGGAAATTGTGCGTGTAATGCCTTGTGATGTAATGGTGATGCTGCCCGATGCGGGCATAGTGATGGCGCGCCGCCAAGCCACTACAAATGGCTCAGTGTATCCTGCCGCAACTCGCGCTGGTGTTTGAATCAGCGTATCTGTGATGGTAATGAGAATATCGCCGCCGCGAATCACCCTCGGCGCATTTTCACCTCGGAAAATCCCTCTCTGTGCATCCGCTGTGAATTCGTAAAAATCATAGCCCGTCGGTGAAATTTGTCCAACTGGAATTGATGCAAACTGACTGGGCACCCCTCGATTTGGAATCGCTGCTGATCCTGTTCCAATTTTATCCCAATCATCGTCGTTATCAATGCCATCGAAGGGATTGCCCGGGCTCTCTAAGAAGGCAACGCCCACGTAGCCTACCGGGAAATTTCGGTTCCACGCTCCATCCACGGCAGTTGGATCGGGGCGCAAGTTTGTCTCTGAAATGGGATTCCAGGTGTAGGTAATTGAGCGGCTTTGGTCGAAGACGGAGACGTTGCGTGTAAATTGTCGTCCCACGGCTGTACCGACCACTGAACCAAAAACTACCTTCTCATAGTCGTAGTCACTAATGTTTTTGACTTCGTAGAGCCAGAAGATATTGTCTTGTGCAAGGAAACTCGACCATTGCAACCCACGTCCTTTGACTTGGAAGCCGACGCCATATCGATTAGGGTCGGAGGTTGGTCGGAACCCGAACTCTTCGAACCAGCGTCGGTCAGTAGCATCATCGAAGACGAAGTAACTTTCTTGGTCGGCATTAAAGACACCTCGACCGAAATAGCCATTCCAGTCTGCACGTCCTGTCGCCGGGTTTATCCATGTCGGTTGGTCGGGCCAGCGATCGGGCCAAGAGGAGGGAATATGGCTCATGGCTGGAAATTCTTCGGCGGCATTGAAGAAGCCTTCAATCGGTTGCAAGCCTTCGAACTGTCCATTGACAATGCGATAGCCACCGCCGCGTGGACCTTGATGCGTTGTAACATAGCGTGCGACGCTGGTAATATCGGCTGCGCGCTGACCATTGACAATGATATTTCGAATAGTTGTACCTAAACGCCCGCGTGGAATTGTGATGATTTGGTTATCGCGCAGGCGCCTGCCGGTTGTCGCTGTGGTGTCGTTGTTGGTATAAATCACGGTATCGCGAAATACCCGCTCGACCCCTAAGATGACATTGAGGTCGTAGATGTATTCATTTTCGTCAACAGGCCATGCACAGGTCGGTAAGAGCGGCGCAATAAAGGTTTTGCTGCCGATTAGTCCATCGTTCTGGAACTTGGTGCGGACGCGATTGCCATTGTGCAATCCCACGCGTCGATTCGCCCTGCTGCTGCGCAGGTTAAGTGGAATATCTTGGGCAAGTGCATTGATTGCCCCATCTGTCCCAAGTAGAAAAATCAGGAGCCACAGTGCGACACAAAAATATCGACACGTTGTGATGCTATCAGAGGTCGTGATTCTCATCGTCAAGAAATGATTGGAAAAACCAGTTTACAATGAAAAACTTGCACCTACGAGCACTTGACGTGGCGGTGCAAAGAGTTGTGGTCGGCGTTGATATTCGTCTGGCGTATTGACCGTTGAGCGTACGCGCGTATTCTGAAAAATCAGATCTGGCGTTAGCAAAGCAAATGGATAGTTGCCTGATTGGTTGCCAAAATCCAGTAGGTTATAGACCTGCATGTAGATACTGACCTGATTTTTGCCCCACTCAAAGGTTTTCTGTGCGCGAATATCCAAGGTGAAGGTTGCTGGGCGCAGGAGCGAATTGGTAACAATTTCACCACGGCTGCCACGTACCAAAATTGGGAACGGCGCATTGAGGTCTGGCGTAAAGGGGAAGCCACTTCCGTAGCGTGCAATAGCGCTGAGCAGCCAGCCATCGATGTCGAAGTTGCCTGTGAGGTTCAGTGTGTGTGTTTGATTCCAATCTAGCGGTACAAGTACAGTTGGCAAAGGCGCATTAGCTGCAAGTGCAAAAGCAGCTGCTGCTGGGTCAGAGGTATTGCCTTGTGCCACTTGGAACGTGTAGTCAATGCCAAAGTTAAAGAGGCGCGAGAAGCGTTTATCGATACGAATTGTCAGACCGCGCGTGAGTGCATAGTCCGTATTCACAAATTGTGTGTAAGCGCCTCGATCAAAGTACTCTCTTATGAATGCGCTGCCGTTGAGGTCACGGATATCATTGAAGTACAGCGCAATATCGACCGCAATATCTTCGCCGAATTGTTGCTGCAAGCCAAGCTCGCCTTTAATGGTGCGCTGCGGCTTAAGATCAGCATTGCCAAACGGTCCACTGACACTTGCTGCTGGGTCACGTCGGAAGAACGGATTACGATACAGAAATTCAAAGTTAGGAATCTGGAAGACTTGTCCGAAGAAAAAGCGTAGCACACTTGTTTCTGCAATCGTAAAAGCGACGCCGAGCCTTGGGCTTAATTGCCACTTCAGACTGGCTCGCTCAAAATTGCGTTCTAGCAACTCTTGCCCATTGCGCACATAAGTAGGCAAGTTTTCACGAATGTTTGGAATCACATTGCCTTGCGCGTCTTTAGGTAAATTCTCCGGGCGTAGCGGGTCGTAGGGGCTTGGATCAGTTGGGTCTTTTGGCACAAGTCCATCGGGATAGAACACATCTAAGCGCACACCGAAATTGACAATAAACCGGTTGACTTCAAACTTGTCTTGGACAAACGCTGCAAATTCAATTGGGCGACGGTCGTAGAAATCGTAGCCAGCTTCACCCAGTTCTGCCCGACGCAGGCGCAAGATACCCGTCTGTAGCGATGACTCATCCAGAAAGAGACTTGCACTCTCAAGCCACAGGCGATGAAATTTGACATCAAACCCAGCTTTGACCAAATTCTCCGTGTTGATTTGCGAGGAAACATCGCCTTTGATGTTAATCGTGGTCGTAGAGCGACTGAAGTAGCCAGTTTGCGCGCCGCTCACCAGAAATTCCTGTCCAAAGTCTGCTTGTCCCGGACGGTATGCTCCACCCGGAGTCAGATTATTGACGCCCCAATCCAGATAGCGCCGGTCAATAGGGTCTTCGTAGAGAAAGTTTCGTTCATCGATATAGAGCACCGATGCTCCCAAGTTAAAAAAGGTCAAACTCGACAAGGCTGAAGTGATGTTCAAAATGCCTGTATAAGAGCGACGGTAATTTGTTACAGTAGCATCTGGAATAAATTGCCAGTCGAAGTCGAAGTTGCGAAGCCGCTCATCGGAGAATTGAAACTGGGCACTGATTTTTCCCACATCGGGTCTGAAGGTCAATTTAGCCAAGCCAGATAACTTACGGTAGGGGTTCATAGGCACAAACTCACCGTTGCCTGTAGCAAACTCTCGGAAATTGTCTGTAGCTTGACGCAGCACGCGATAGACGCGAATGCCTTTTGTTTCCCGCTCTTGTTCGTTTCGTGGTGGGTCGGTCGGGTCAATTGGATAAAAGAAGAATTCATAGTTGCCCGGATTGCGCTGCCTGTAATTAGCAATCAGTTGATCAATTTCTTGCTGTGTGCGGGCTGTGCCGATAAAGCCACCGATTTGATTACCTGTGAAAATACTGGGCGGCAAAATATCGCCTGCATTAAAGATGCGCTGCCCGTAGAAACGCCCTTCATCTTCGAAGTATCGCCCATTAACAAAAAACGTAATTAAGTCCTTTTGACCACCAAAGAAATTTAGGGGTCCACTTAAACTGCCCTGAATATCGCGCGACCCGACAGTTCTAATGTTATTGACATTCGGGAACAGTTCCGTGCGCGGTGTCAGATAGCCACCGAAGAAGGTTTGCAGCGTGCCGTCATACTCTGCACCGCCTTCTTTGGTTACAATGTTCACAATGGCAGATAGCGCCTGCCCGTACTCAGCATTGTAACCACCAGTGAGCAGCTCGAGCTCTTGAATAGCTTGCGACTCAATGCCAAGGTTATTGATACCACGCCCTTGATTGCCATCATAGACATCGTTGACAGAGAAGCCATCGACGATATACATCGCTTCGCCGCGCCGACCGCCACGGAATGTGCCTCCAACTACACCCGCTTGAATTTCCAAGACTTGTGCAGGATTTTGAATCGGCAAGGTTTTGATTTCATCGCTGCCTACAGCAGCACGTGTAGCCGTCATGTCTTTGATTACCAGATTTCGCTCGGCAGAAATCACAATTTCTTGCGCTTGCACACTCTCAATGCGCAGTTTGAAGTCGGCGCGTGTCGTCAAGTCTACACTTACTTTGACATTGCGCAGCGTCGCCGCTTGATAGCCTACATACGTGCAGCGCAGTGTGTAGGTTCCAGGCGGCACATTAAGAATGACATAATCACCATCAACATTGGTCTTCGCCCCTAATTTTGTGCCCTCGATGGCTACACTTGCACCAATCAGCGGCTCATCGTTATCGGCATCGACAACCTTGCCGGCAATTTTACCCGTCGTGCCTAAAACCACCGTGCGCTCAATGGTAATGGCGATAGGGCTCTCCTTTGTAGTTTCTTTTGCAAGAGCGGGAAATGTCAAGAGTAGATATACAGCAGTAAATAAGACAGTAATAAATGTGTGTGTTGTGTGTGTGGCTTGGTATTTTTGTTTCATAGATACTGCCTTTCTCCGACTTTACGATGCATGTCAACACAGCGCCAGTCGATAGTGAAGCAGACTAGCGGGTTCTGCTTCTCGTTGTTGTTTTGTTTTTTGTTGAACTCGAGTTAATCGCTGCGCTTGCCTCTTCAGCAAGCGGCGCAGAGATCACAAGGCTATGTAAGTCTACACAAAAAAAATTTTTCCTGCAAATGTTTTTTTCACCATGCTGTCCAGCCACCATCAACAACGAGGTTTGCACCGGTCATATAGCTTGAGGCATCGCTGGCTAAAAACACAATGGCGCCTTTGTAATCTGTTGGCTGCGCCATTCTGCCGAGCGGCGTGCGTTTTGAGTATTGCTTAATGAAAAATTCGTCTTGCATATTTTCCACACCGCCGGGCGAGAGCGTATTGACGCGCACATGACGCTCCCCCCAATATGCGGCAAGAAACCGTGTGAAAGCAATCACGGCACCTTTGGTTACAGGATATGCTGCAGATTTCCAAAAGGTCTGCGTGCCATCTGGCTTCCTATAAATTGATTGATCTGGTGCAACAATACCGTAGGTCGAGGCGATATTGATGATGCTGCCTGTGCCACGCTTTGCCATTTCTGTTCCTAAAATCTGCGAGCAAAGAAACAGGCCTGTTACATTGACATCGAGCGACTTTTGGAACAATTCCAGAGGATAGTTTTCGAACTTGGAAAGTTCAGCTGCGGCGGTAGGGTTCTCAAACATATCGTTGATTGCAGCGTTATTGACCAGCACGTCGATCTTGCCAAAGTGCGTCAAAATTGTGTCGCGCAGGGCTCTGACCGAGTCAGGCTTGGTGATGTCAGCCCCAATGCCAATTGCAGCACTGTACTGTTGCGAGAGTTCTTCTGCAAAGGCTTTCGTTGCTGCATCACTCAAATCTGTTACGACCACATTAGCGCCTGCTTCAGCCAGTGCATAACAATGCTGCTTGCCAAGTAAGCCTAATGCGCCAGTTACGACGGCAACTTTTCCTTCCAGCGAAAAAAGTTTCATCTGCTTTGATGTTGAAACCCCTTAAAGCAAGAGACATTGGCGCGCAATAAACAAAATTTTGCGCGCTTTTCTCTCAATGCGCTGTAGAAAGATTGCCGCACACCATACACGGCATTTCTTCTCGGATGTGTCTATGCTTACTTTTTATAGACAATTTTGCGAATGGTGTCGAACTGCAAGTATGGGTATTCTTTTTGTACATACTCGATTGCATCAGCAGCGGAGAGCTTTTGGTCTCTTGCCGCCTTGAAGAGTTGACGAATGTGGTAGTCGCGTAGCTGCTTTTCATCAATGAGGCGATTTTGACGCAGCTTGATGAACGCATCATCCGAGACAAGTTCTCTGATTGGATTACGCATAGTTACCTTCGGTTTTGGTTAAAGAAATTAAGCGTCTTTGCGCTTTAACTCATTTACTCATTTATAGAAAGCCGTAGCAGTCTTCCGATGGTCGTTTGCGTTTATGTTTGTTTATGGACGTTCTCGCTGCACGCTTTTGCTGTTCTGTTATGTTTTAGCGCCAGCCAGCAGTTTCTTGAGTAGAACTTTGTCTCGATATGCTTCAATACTTTTTTGTAGGACGCTGTTAATTTATGAAATGCCATCTTGCCTGTCAAGTGGTGGCATGCTTTTTGTGATATGCGTCAAAGCGGTGTCTTCAGAAGCCTTGTCGCAATCTATCGCTCTCGCTTTCCAATCTATCGCGGATTTTAGAGGCGGCTTTTCGTAATGCTGCTGGAATATCATCCTTGTTATCGGTCATTTCCAGTGCTGTAACAAGGTATCGCTGCCGCACGGGGTCAATCGCTTTGAGGTCAATGGTGTAAGTATTGCCGATTTTTTTGATGAGCCCTGTTACAATCACATCAACTTTGTTTGTGCTGGCAATATCCATTGCAAGCTCTTCGTTGATGCGCTTTAACTTTTCTTTTCCTAACTTTTTCGCTTCGCTTTGCATTTTTGCCTCGGTCATCACTTCCAAATCGTGTGAATCATCTAGGTCAGAGCGCAAAATCGTGCTAAGTTGCTTTTCCAGACGACTGATTCCAGTTTCGTTGATGAAATCCGCTACGACGACAATGAGCTCGCGTTTTTCACTTTTGCCTTGTAGCGCCTTTGAATAAAGCAAGCCCCCCATGAATAAGGCAATAACAAACAGCACTGCATACTGCACCTTACGCTGGCGCATGTAGAATTTTATTTGTGTCCAAAATACACTCAGGCTATCGCTGCCTCTGGGCTCAACTTTGTAGATTGCAATGCCCGTTGCAATGTTTTTTAGATCGCCTTTGCCAAGTTTAATAAAGCGTGCATCGATTTTATTTATTACCTGTCGGCAGACATCTTCGGAAATTGCAATTCCATTTGGGTCAGCAATGGTATGGATTCTGGCAGCGATATTGACTCCATCGCCATAGACATCGCCGCTGCGGTGCACCACATCGCCCAGATGAATACCAATGCGCACTTTGATTTGCACCGTCTCAGGAGACGCTGCGTTATACTCAAGCAAGGCTTTTTGGATATCGAGGGCACAATTGACTGCATCAAGTGCATTGTCGAAGGCAACAAGGAAAGCATCGCCAATGGTTTTTATCTCTACCCCGTTATGTTTAGCGAAAAACGGTCGCAAAATACGGCGATGTTCATCGAGAAGTTCTAAGGCAAGCTTTTCATTCTTCTGCGTCAGTGCACTGTAGCCTACCATATCGGTGAACATAATCGCCGACAGCTTACGCTGCTCGCTTTGCGCAAGCGCAGAGGGTTCATTTTGTCTCACAGCTACACCATGCGTTTAGGCATGCCTTCAGAATTTGCAAGCCGGCTTTACCAAGTGCTTGTGCCTAGAAATTTCAGAAACTTTATTCAAACATCCAACTTGCAGGCGTGCGTGCGTTACAGAACTCATAAGCGACCTTGCGCATTGTTGTCCAGCCCCTCATCTTTGCTCTTCATCTTGCCGAAAAAATCGTATCTTCCAACTGTTACGAACAGCAAGCCCTAAACCAAGACGTTTGCCGTTTTTTTCCAATGTAGTTTTTTCAATCCTAACCTACCGCAAAAGGAGTAACCGCTATGGCACTTAAAGTTGGCATCAACGGGTTCGGTCGCATCGGTCGCTTGGTGTTTCGAGCGCTCGCCGAAGAAGGTCATCTTGGCAAAAACATTGATGTTGTTGCCGTAAACGACCTTGTTCCTGCCGATAATCTCGCCTATCTCTTGAAATACGATTCCACACAAGGTCGTTACAAAGGCAGCGTGTATAGCGAAAAGTCTAATCCGTCTTTAGCCGAAGATGACCTGCTCGTTGTCGATGGTCATAAAATCAAGTGTCTTGCCATAAAAGATGGACCTGCAGCGATGCCATGGAAAGATTTGGGGGTCGATATCGTCGTCGAATCTACAGGACTTTTTACCGACGCCGAAAAAGCAAAGGGACACATTAGCGCTGGTGCCAAGAAAGTGATTATCTCTGCGCCCGCAAAAGGTGAAGACATCACAATTGTCATGGGGGTCAATCACGATAAGTATGATGCCTCAAAGCACTCGATTATCTCCAATGCCAGTTGCACAACAAACTGTCTTGCACCTATGGTGCATGTCTTGCTGAAAGAAGGCTTTGGCGTTGAGGAAGGTTTGATGACGACTGTGCACTCTTACACTGCCACACAAAAGACCGTTGATGGTCCTTCAAAGAAAGACTGGAAAGGTGGGCGCTCAGCTGCTATCAACATCATTCCTTCTACAACTGGTGCTGCTAAAGCCGTTGGCTTAACCATTCCTGAAGTTAAAGGCAAACTTACGGGCATGAGTTTTCGTGTCCCAACCGCCACGGTCTCCGTCGTCGATCTTACCGTGCGCACCGTCAAAGAGACAAGCTACAAGGCAATCTGCGAAGCTATGAAACACGCTAGCGAAACCTACCTTAAAGGCATTATGGCTTACACCGAAGATGAAGTTGTCTCATCTGATTTTATTCACGACCCGCATTCATGCATTTTCGATGCAGGCTCGGGCATTGAACTCAATAGCCGTTTCTTCAAACTCATTGGCTGGTACGACAACGAATGGGGATACTCGCACCGAGTCGTTGACCTCATCAACCACATCGCCAAAGATTAGCACTGCGTTGCATTGTCAAGTTGGGCGGCTTTGCATAGTGCGAGCCGCCTTTTTACTTCTTTGTGCTAGCTCGCCTTAGTGCATACAGCTTTTTCAATCATGTCTCGATAGTGATTCGGCTTTTCTACCAATCCACCACACAGTTTCAGCGCAAGCTCTGGTCGACTAACTTTTCGCCTTAAGAGCCCAATAAACTCCGCAACGGCAGTTGCTTCGCTTTCAAGAATCGCATGTGCTGTAGGGTTGCCTTTCGCTGCCAGTCTGATAACCGCTGGCGCCAGATTTTGCACAGGCAGTTGGTCTTGATAGACTTTTCTCAAGGTCTCTTCACGGTCTTTGAAATGCCGACGCATTGTGCCGCAAAACTGTTCATCTTCAAAGAAGCCATCGAGTGCGCGCAAGTAGTGTAAAATTGCCGCCATGCCAATTGCTACGCCACTCCCTCTATCCCCAATCCAACGTCCGTAGCCGCCTACCCTTACGCTTCTTTCGTCTACTTTTGCAGCAAACACTGACCCCGTGCCCAGTATGGCAATCATTCCATCTTGATTCGGAAAATGCAGTTCAAGCTGCAGTTCCCAATCGTTCATGAGGCGAAGAGTTTTGCCTTTGAGTGCGTTGAGCCGTTGCAGTGCGCGTTGCAAGCTATGTTTTTGCACCTCGTCCGAGAGTCCTGCAAGTCCAAGCAGTATGGTATCGGACTGCAGCATGTCTTGCAGTTCGGTGAGTGTCTTCAGCAGATGCGCATGTGAATTTATCTGCATGTTGAAATTTCCTGCCACACGCTTCAGGCAGCGCAGCGCACCTTTTTTGGAGCGCTTCCAGACTTTTAAGGCTGTGCCGCCCGCATCAATGATGAGCATGTCGGTCAACGCACTGAAACTTGAGCCAAACTGCAAGTGTCCTGCGCACAGTGTCTGAGCCCTGTAACTTCAACTGCTGTGGCATTATGTTCTGCGCAGTGCACGCAGCTGTGCCAGACGGTTGCCATTATAGATTTTGCGGTTGAATGTATTACCCTTGCACGGATTAGACAGTTCTTCGCGCTGCGGAATAGGCTCGCCGTAAAGATCGCACATGTGTGTTGTAGGATTATAGTTGGTGCAAAACGGACATGCCGCAGCGATGTGAATGTGCGCAATAATTTTTCCGCTTGTATCACGCAAGGCGTCCTTTGCCCATTGTGGTGCCAGCGAGTTTGTAGCGCTAGTGTCAGTTACACGGCTTTGCGATTGCTCTAAGGTGGCAGAATCGCGGCGGGAAAATTGAAACATAACTCCTACAAGGTTTGGTTACAGAACTACGTGTGCTTCACGGCGTGTGAGCACGAGAACTTAGCCATTTTCATTTGGATACGCAACACGCGTTTGCAATCGAAAGAGACTCACACAGCCCTACGCCAAGAAAAAATTTGGATGAAGGCTATCAGCGTTTGCATATTTGCTGCAATTTTTTTCAAAACCTCAAGCTTCAAAGGAGCGGCAAAATGTATCGCAGTTGTATAACGAACCTACACATTTGCAAAGCCAACTGCTGTAAGAACGGTGTTTGGGTCGATGCTGAAGAAGCTAAAGAAATCGAGCGTCAGGTGCGCCAGAGCCCAGAGCTTGCCGACTTGCACGATAAGGTTTTATGGAGCGAAGAAGACGATGATGTCGATTACTTTCCTTCGGGAAAAGGTGTTGGCACTGCACTGAAAACACCTGATGGTCCTTGCATCTTTTTAGGTGAGGATTACAAGTGTCGCATCTACAAGTTTCGTCCGCACTTCTGCGCAGATTATCCGATGATGCACCCGATTGCCACGAGCGATAAACCCGTGTTGATTGATAACATGTTTGAATCCATGCCGGAGTGTATCTACCACGATATGCTCAGAGCTACACTCAAGTCAATCGAGGAAGAAAAAGCTGCGGAATCACAGGCGCAAGCGTAAGTTCTGTCTTTTTATCTCCAAGGCTTCTGCCCTGCTTAGCCCTGTGGCTTTGAGCGCCATGCGTTTTCTACTTAGGATGATGACTTTGCTATCAAGGTTTGCACGCGGCGCAGTTTTTTGCGTGGCGCAAGCTCACTTTCATAGACGCGCTTGATACCATCGCCAAGCGATTTTTCAATGTCACGAATGTTAGAGACCAGTCGCATCATACCTTGAATTTCAACAGAGGCGGCTTGGTCGGTGCCCCACATGGCACGGTCGAGCGTGATGTGTCGCTCGACAAATGTCGCCCCCAGTGCCACAGCCGCCCACGTTGGTGCAAGCCCCGTCTCATGTCCAGAGTAACCAATTGGACACATCGGATACTTTGCTTTCAAAGTATGAATCACGCGCAGGTTCAATTCTTCAGGCATACAAGGATAGGTTGAAGTTGAATGTGCAATGAGCAGGTTTTCTGTACCTAAGAGTTCGACAGCGGCTTCGATTTCTTCCATGGTCGACATGCCCGTTGAGAGAATAATTGGCTTGCCTGTCGCACGCGTTTTGCGCAGCAAATCTGCATCAGTGAGTGAGGCGGACGCGATTTTGTAGCATGGTGGATCAAACTGCTCAATGAAATCCACAGCACGCTCATCCCAGCACGAAGCAAACCACATAATGCCCCGCTCCTTGCAGTGACGATCAATTTCTGCGTACTGCTCTTCGTTGAACTCCACTTTGTAGCGATACTCAATGTAGGTCAAGCGTCCCCAAGGTGTATCGCGCTCAATGTGCCATTGGTCTTTGGGCACGCAAAGTTCGGGCGTACGCTTTTGAAACTTGACAGCATCGCAACCAGCCAAAATTGCGCCATCAATGAGTTTTTTTGCCAGCTGAATTGAGCCGTTATGATTAATCCCAATTTCCGCTATCACGAATACTGGCTCACCATCACCGACTTTGCGATGTCCAATTTGCACAGTTGCCATAGTTTTTTTTGAATGTTTTGATTAAAAAAGTTTTGCGTTAGGTTTTGCGATGCGTTGCGCATTGCATTTTTTAGCATTGCGCGTTCTTGCCTTTTGCCGCAGCGATTTTTGTGTCGCAGTTCGTTAAAGCTGTAAGTTAGATGTTTTTACTTAAAATTTGCTAATTCTTCTTTGAGCTGGTCAATAGCTTTGACAGGTGTCGGATCAATGTTGCTCATCAGCGCAAGGTAGTAGCTCGTCCAATCGCCCAGCAGCACCAGCGAGAACAGGCGCGTCAGAAGCGAATTGCCTTCGCTTTCCACATGCGACACACTCTTGGTGTATTTTTTCACGATAAGGTTGGTGGCTTTCATGCGCAGTGCCGTACGCGGGTGGTCGCCTCTATCGTGCAGAAAGATCACATGCAAGCGTTTGAGCAGATTCTCGTTGAGTTTCCAGCCAACAAGTTCATTGTGATTGAGTTCAGGCAAGATATTGGCGTAGGAGAGTGTTTTTGCATTTTCGCAGATTTGACCCTTCCAGCGTACGCCTACGGCGCTTGTGAAATCATCACTGGTGTAGATAATCGGCATTTTTCCGATAGACTTGCGCGCTAGTCCTATTGCAAGGTTATGCTCGTCTTTGAAGTCAGCGTATCGTGCTGCGGCATCTTTGAGGTAAGCTACTGTTTCAGCAATCTCATCGCTTTTATCCGTTGAAAATCCAAACTCTGTGAAAATGCGCAGCATTGCCGCAAAGGAAAATCCAACCGCTGTGCGTGGTGGGTAGCCCTCAGGAATTTTCAGCGCATAGTGTCCATGCGACTTTGCCAGTCTGAGCACTTCACCACCAGAAGAGACACAGCATATTTTGGCTTTTTTTTGGATAGCTTGTTGGTAAGCAGAAAGTGTCTCTTCTGTGTTCCCCGAATACGATGAAATCAGCACCAGTGTGGTATCACTGACAAATTCAGGCAGTGTGTAGTTACGATTGACGAGAATCGGCACAGGACATTCATCGCTGAGATAAGCTCGTATCAAATCGCCGCTAATAGCAGAGCCGCCCAGACCTGCAATAACGACGTTTTTGATACGATCTTTTCGTGGTCGTGAGCGTGGATTGAGTGTCTCAAATTCGACTTCAAATTGCGCATAGAGGTTTTGCAACTTCTCGCGCATCTGGCTGCGATCGTATTTCTCAATGAGTTTTGCAGAGATTCTTTCCATCTTGATGCAGCTTATCGTCGTTGAAGGCGTTTGAGCATAGCTTTTGCAAGGTCAAGATCTTCTGGTGTTGTGATTTTGAGGTTATGATAGCCCATCTCAAAAATTTTGATAGGCTGATCTGGGAAAAATTTTTCTATCAGGGCGGCGTCATCGGTAGCATAGAACTTTTCTTTTTGTGCGGCACGATGTGCGGCAATGATGAGCTCGGCATGGAAGCCTTGTGGTGTTTGCACTTGCATGAGTGTTGTGCGGTCGAGTGTTGCCCCGAAGCAATCGTTCGTTTTGTCAATCAGTTTGAGCGTGTCTTTGGGTTTTGTGGCAGGTACAGCTGCCCCGAATTTGCATGCCAGTTTTGCGATGCGGTCAATTTCATCGGGTTGGATAAATGGTCTTGCGCCATCATGAATAAGCACCACTGCACGCCGGCGCTCCCGTTGCGGCAGCGCCTCAATTTCTTCTGCAAGACATTCCAGCGCATTGTAGATCGAATCCTGCCGCTCCTCACCGCCCGGCACAATCGCACTTATTTTTGAAAATCCTTCTCGCTTCACCAGTTTTTTTAGCCGCTCAATATCCTCTTGGCGCGTGGCTACGGCTACACGCTGAATGGTCTCCGCTTCCTCAAAGGCTTTTAGAGCGTAGTAAATTACAGCATGTCTACCTAACCGAAGATACTGCTTGCTTTCGCCTGACCTTAAGTTCATCCTTCTGCTCAACCCGCCTGCGGCAATGACGCTATATCCACGCATAGCCCTCTTTGAAGTTCCAGAGTAAATCCGTGTCAGTAAATCAGCATAGCGTCGCCGTAAGCCAGAAACTTGTATCCCGTCTTCAAGGCTTGCTTATAGGCTTTCATCAGAAACTCGTGTCCTGCAAACGCGCTTACAGCCATGAGAAGTGTGGTTTCAGGCTGCTGAAAATTCGTAATAAGCATATCGACCACCTTGAAGTCATAGGGCGGATAGATGAATTTGTCTGTCCAGCCTTCACCGAACTTGATGCGCCCTTCGACCGTTGCATTGGCTTCCAAGACGCGCAAGACCGTTGTACCTACGGCGACCACACGCCCAGAGCGCTCGGTTTTGACCTCGTTAATGCGCAGCGCGGTCGAATAAGGCAAATTGTAGTATTCTGAATCCATCTTATGCTTAGAAATATCTTCCACTTCAACAGGTCGAAAGGAGCTCAGACCGGGGTGCAAGGTGAGTGAGAGAATTTCTACGCCTTTACGTTTGATTTTGGTCAGTAGCTCGGTCGTAAAGTGCAATCCAGAGGCGGGGGCTGCCACTGCGCCCGGAACACGCGCATAGACGGTTTGATAGCGCTGCTTGTCTTTTTCGTCAGGTTCGCGCTTGATGTAAGGCGGAATCGGCATATGCCCAATGCGCTCTACAATTTGGAAAATGTCAACATCAGGATTCAAAAAGCGGATAGTGCGCCCGCGCGATGTGGTATTATCGACAACTTCAGCGACAAGGTCTTCAGGGAAATAGATTTTATTGCCGACACGAACTTTTCGTGCTGGCTCGACCAAGACGTCCCACAGCCCTGTTCGCTTGTTAAGCTCACGCAGCAAAAAGACTTCAATTTTTGCAGAGGTTTTTTCTTTGTGCCCATAGAGTTTGGCTGGAAAGACTTTTGTGTCGTTGAGCACGAGCACATCGCCTTTTTGCAGATAGTCCAAAATGTCGGTGAATTTTGCGTCAGTGATGCTTTTTTTGCGGCGGTCAAGTACCATCAATTTGCACTTGTCGCGCGGTTCCTTCGGTACAGTTGCAATTGCGCTTTTTGTGAGAGTGTAACGAAATTCAGAGAGCCTCATTTCGGTTGCAATGGTTTTGGAAAACGTAAGTTTGTTTTAACTCTCTCGACAGAGGAGAACTTCTGACTGACGTTCTGCATTCGGAGGCACCGTATCCACTGGTTTTTCTTTGCAAGAGTGCGCTTGCAAAAAATTTGCATTTTCGCGCTTTGGCATTTGTCCAGTTATCACTGGCATGCTGTGTTTCCAAAAAAGGCTAAAGATATGAAAAAAGAACCGTTTATGCAAGTCTCAAGCCGGTGGCTAGGGAAGAGCGGAGTCCAGACTTACAGCACAGCACCACTGAAACTCTTGGCGTCCTAAAACAAAGAAAAGTCGATGGGGCATAACGCCATGCCCACATCGACAATCTTTATGCGCACCGCCCTGAACTTACTTGGTCAGTTTAGCAATTTCGTCAATAAGCGCGGGGGCGTTAGCGGTTACTTCTTCCAAATTTGTTTTGTACTGCTCAATGGCTTTTCTTACAGCATCCAAATCCAGTGGCGAAAAGTCATCGGCAGGGTTGAGCCCTGAGAGTTGCTTGAGCATATCGCTAGCTCGCGCGTTGTTCTTATTTAGCATTGCCGCAAGTTCTTTGAGCAGTGTCTTGAAGTCCATTAACTCTTTAGCTTTCTCACCGAGATCTTTGGCAACGTTAGTGGCAAAACTGCCCGGGTCTTTGCCATATTTGCTTACTAAAAATTTAGCTTCTTTAGTTTTTGCGTTCATTTCCGCAGCTTCTTTGAAGACATCATCATACTTAGCATTACCGAGCGTCGTGTATTTGACGGTCTCACCAATCGCATCAAAGTTGGGCAGCCCTTGTAGCAATTTGAGGCTTGGCAATACATCACCAAGACGCACAAGGTTATCTTCCTTGATGGTTGCACGCGGTTTGCCGCCGCCACCGGGCAAGCCAAATTGAGCTTCTGCAATCTGACTTAAACTCAGCAAGCCCAGCATGATTATCAGCGTCCTGACAGCTGCTATGATGTTGATAGTACCTTGCATAGGTTGTGATAGTTTTATGTTGTGAAAGTTTTACAGAGAGTCAGAGAGAGAGAGAGTTCTCTGCTTGGTTGAAAATTACACAAAGGTTACACAAGCGCGAAGTTACACTCTAAAGCGTTTTTCTTCGCATTAAGTTTTTGTTAAGCAGCATGTCTGATGACGCTCACGTTGAACTACATCAGCAGGCGCAGTTCAACGAGTGTGAAAAAAAATCCTAAGAGTGCACCTGCCAGAGTTTGCATGGGTGTATGCGCTTTGAGCTTGACTCTCGACCACATCAGCGGCGGCAACAGTAGCAATAGCATGAGCATAGGGCTACCAAATACGACATAAAGCGCTGCAATCGGTCCGCCAAGCGATGAGACATGCACACTAATTTTCCAGACAAATGTGATAAGCATAATGAAGAATGTGTTGAGTGCATAGCAAATCATAAAGGCGGAGGCAATGCGCGGTGCACCTAAGACCTCAAAGATGAGTGCGCCAATCAGATAGACCACAATGCCAATTAGGAAGGGCACGGTTCGCCGCTCACGATGTGAGATATCGTAGTCATTGACCTTGCCGCGTTTGAGCAGAAGAACAACCACTACGGCTGGCGTTACTGTACAAATCAGAAACGCCACGAAGAGATAGAGGTAACGGCTCTCTAAGTTTTCATATCCTAAAAACAACACTGCCCAGTACGTCAGGACAGGCAACACAATCGGATGAAGCGTGTTTGAGATGAGGTGTGCTAATTTCTGCGCCATTTGCTCAAAGGTTGAGTCTCGGTGCAAAAATAACACTTGTGTGTCTTTCTTTTGGCGTTTCTCTGCAAGCCGTGTTTTATCCGTCAGCTGTGACACTTGCAGTTGGCGTTTCTTGTTTTTTCCATTCTAAGGCACTGCTCACGGTTGGGAATTGCTCTATGAAAATTTCGCGTATGGCGTTTGCAATGTCGCGGTGTTCTTTTTGTGTGGCTGGGTCGCAGCGCACTTGCAAGTAGTGAATCCAACTGCGCACAGAGCCTTTCATGTAGAGACGCGTTTCAGTGTTCAGAGGCAAAAGTGAGCGTGCACACTCTTTGGCAATCCCCTTTGCTAAGGCTTCTTCATAGCGCTTAAATGCTAACGCTACTACCTCTTCTTGTGCGGACCTAAACCACGCTTTGGTTTCTTCATCAAAGTCATCTAACGAGTTTTGCCTGTTTTTTTCGTCTTGTCGGCGCGCTTCATAAAGCTCATAATTCATCACTTTGGCGTAGCGTTGGCTAAACTCCTGAAAGGAAAAACTTCTGTGTCGCAAAATTTGTGTCGCAATTGCGCGTGTGGTGGTAATTTCAACCGTCATATCGACCATCTCAAAAATGCTCCAGTGCTTTTGGCGGATGCAGAAGCGCAAGAGTTTGGCATAATCAGGATTTTCTTGATTGGGGCTTGAGACACGCGCACAGTAAGCGATAAGCCCTTCAGGTGAAAGATCTTTACCTTCAATTTTGATGAGCGGCGCAGTTACAGAAATGAGACGAACGTGCATAGTCGAGTGTATCGAGTTGATTAAAATTCATAGCCTAGTGAAAAGTAATAGACGGGCGGTGCCGTTTGAATAAATGTCGTGCGCTCAAACTCGCCTATACGGAAGCTCATTGAGGCTGCAAGCCTTGCCAATCCAATTGGAGTTTTGAGCGAAAGTTCAATGCCCATGCCATGCAGAAAATCGCGCAGTTTGACATCGCTTGCAAATTGCCAAATGTTGCCCACATTGTAATGCACGCTAAAAAAGGTAGGCACAACGAGTTGGATTGGCAGGGGCGCTTGTGCTTCAATGCCTGCCACAATAAGCTGTCTGCCACGAAATTCATCGAACCTCAGACCGTAGAAGGTTGCGCTAAATTGTGAGCCAATTCCGCCAAGGCTAAACTGCTGTGCAAATGGCGTTGTATTGTCTGCAAAGCCTGCGTTAAGACGCAGTCGCCCTATCACAGCGCCACCGAACCACGATGCATTTTCTTCATGCGAAAAAAACAGTTTGGAATAGCCAATATCACTGCCCAAAAACTTGGGACTGAAATCGTAGTAGATGTTAGTATATGCACCTTGTGTTGCGCTGATAGGCAAATTGCGTGTGTCGATTGTAAATCGGGCGCGCAGTGTCGTCAGCCATGCCGCTTCCTGTGGTGGGATAACAGAGAGGGGCACTGTCTCATTACGCCAGCGCATGAACTCTATGATTGCATTTCCATCACGGTAGAGTTGCCATCCGACTGCTGCTGAGACTCCCCAAAATCGCTGTCCGTATTCACCTAAGATGCTGCGCTCTGGCTTGAGATTGGGCGTGGCAAAACGTGTTTGAAATTCAAACAAATTACGCTGCTCGAGAAAAGCTCTTGCAAAGAATGTAATGTAAGTATTCCACAGTCGGTGCACGCGAAATTCTGTCTGTGCTGTAAAATTGCGCTGCCCTGCCATAATCCACCCACCAAGCTCACTGGCAGTGCCCAAGAAGTTCTCGTTGCGAAAGTCAAGAAAAAGTTGTCCTGCATAGATATCATCAACGCGCAGACCTACACGAAGCAACTCAAAGAAGCGTTCATCTAATTTGACTTTGAGTGTCGCCGCCTGTATCGCACTTGAATCTGCTTGCTGCTCTACCCACATTGAGACACGATTGAAAATACCCGTGTTATACAAGCCATAAATGGATGACTTGACATCTTTGACTTTGAGCGCTTTTCCTGTCTTTACATTCAGCTCGCGCTCTATCACAAAACGCTGTGCCCATCCACGGCTTTGCTGAATTTCCACGCTTGTAAGTTTTCCTTCCTCTATGTCTATATGCAGCGTATCGTTTGCAACATACACTTTTCGCAAGCGAGAAAGGCAATAGCCCTGCTCACGCAAGTAAGCAAAGATGCGCTCTAAGCGCGCGGTGCCCGTTTGATTTGTATAGAACTTTCCGATGTCCTCATAAAAAATGCCTCGCACAGCCTCCGCACCTTCGGGCGAAAGCCCCTGCACTTCTACTGCGAAAAATCTTGGCGTAGGCGTCAGATGAAACACAATCGTTTTGTTCAAGGTATCTGCTTCGGCAAAGGCATCTGTAAAGTAATCGGTCTCCAAACACTCTACCAGTGCAGCTTTGGCAAATTCTGCGCGCTCGATGATGTCTTCAACTTCGTCTTTGAACGGCGCACAATCGTCTATGCCTACCACGGTTTTGTAGTAGCCACGGATGCATATATCATCGGTCTGCTCGACTTGAATTTCTTTTTTAATCTCATCGGCAACTTCCAGTGCAGCACGGTAGCCTTCTTGTAAAAGTTCGCTAATACGCTCAAAGTTTGTGGCACTGTAGCCGTTGAGATTTGGTGCAATGATGCGCGTTGCAAGATTCAGTTGCTTTTCACTTGTCTCTTGCATCATAATGCCAATAACTTGGTCA
The DNA here is from genome assembly GCA_046291735.1 of Candidatus Thermochlorobacter sp. Classification (GTDB taxonomy): domain Bacteria; phylum Bacteroidota; class Chlorobiia; order Chlorobiales; family Thermochlorobacteraceae; genus Thermochlorobacter. The sequence continues at coordinate 122,558 of JBKBSK010000005.1, forward strand.
GCGGCTTTCCAAGGCAGGTCAATATCTGTTGCTGACGCATAAAGCGGGCTAACGGCTTTGACAGCAATTTTGTACTCCATGCCCAGTGAATCACACACATCGACGGGAATGTTTGAGCGCAGTCCACCATCGGCAAGCTGCATATTGTTTTGCTCAATCGGGGCGAAGAGCAACGGTACGGCTGAACTTGCACGCATGGCTTCCGAGAGTGAGCCACGGCTGAGTATCACACGTGCGCCTGAAACCAAGTCGGTCGCTACAGCGCGAAACGGTATCATCAGCGTATTGAAGTCCGCGCCTTGTGCTTGGTAGATGCCGCAGAGCGTCAGCAAATCGAGTGTCTCGGTAAGTTTTTGCGCCGCTGAAAGCGATTTTGGAATGATGAGCTTAAAACCGCTGAATTGCAACGTGAGCACGGCTTTGTCGCGCAAGTGCTTTTGCTCTAAGAACAAATTTCGGCGCTCTTCACCATCACTTAGCGACGCAATATCATCCCACTTCAAGTTTTCTGCCAGCGCCCAGAGCTCACTTGCACTGTAGCCACTTGCATACAATCCGCCAACAATTGCGCCCATACTTGTGCCAACTATGGCATCAATTGGAATACCTTTTTCTTCAAAGGCTTTAAGTACCCCAATTTGACATAATGCTCGAGCTCCACCGCCTGAGAGTGCAAGCCCCACTTTTTTGCGCAGCGGTTTTTTATATGGGGCAATGACATAACGACGATTTTGCCAAGTAAGACTATCGACTTCAATGCGCAGTGTTTGTGCTGATGTACTGACATTAAAGGTAAGCATAGAGAGCATGGCAGACAGCGCCAGCAGAAGTCGTTTGCACTTTTGAATGCTGAGAGACCAATGTTTGCTTGCTCTCATTTTTTTTGCTGCATCAATTTGCTTGCTGCTGAAGGCTTGCTTGCCCGACTCGTTTTGCAATAAGTTGCCAAGCGGCAAAGCCGGTTAATCCAGCTAACACACCTACGCCCAAAAAGACTTCACGAACACCAATTTTCTCGCATAGCCAGCCTGTTGCTGCCGATGACAGCGCAGTCATTCCTGCTACAGCAACATTGAGAAAACTAAATACCTTGCCTAAGTCATCACTTGGCGCTAGTGCCTGAATCATGGCGCTGCGAGGCACAATAATCAAAATGATAAACGATGCATGAATTGCCGCATACAGGCACAGTTCTTCGACAGAGCGACAAAAATAATACGGACAATACGAAATGCCGTCCATCACAAGACCAAACGCCCACACTTTTTCGTAGCCAATTTCACGCACCTGTTTTGCGAAAATGTTCATTAGAAATCCTACAATCAGCATCATCACGGCAAAAATAAACTCAATGAGCGCGAAGACTTCCAAGCCCTTGCCGAGCACATTCTTAATCAGGACAGGCGTTGCTACAACCGCCGCACCCATAAGGAAAAGATTGTTGAGCGTTGTAATCACAAGGATATTGCGTAATGGGGCATTGCGACTAAGACGTATCAAACTTTCCTTTGTATCGCTTAAAATTTTACTGAATCTCACCCCATCGACATTTGGTTTTGCTTTAATACGAATTCCCCAGATGAAAGCGTAGGAGATAAAAAATGTCGCTGATGTAATGGTAAAAAGATTCACTGGCGACATCAGGCTTGCCAGAACTCCCACCGCTAAAGGCGCCACCAGAAAGGCGATTTGCTCAGAGGTTTGCACCAGCGAATTGGCTTTGAGCAAAGCCACTTCCCGCTCGTATGTTGAGCCTGAAGTCAGTTCAGGAATAATCGAGTTACGTGCTGGCACGAAGAATGCACTAAAGGCTGAAATTGCAAATGCAATTAAGCCCAACCATAAGGCAGTTAATTGATTGAGAAAGGCAAGTATCGGAATGAGCAGCACAAGTGCACCACGCATCAGATCAGCAATCAGCATCACAGTTTGGCGTGAAGTGCGGTCAATGTATGCCCCTGCAAATAAGCCGAAGAGCAGAATTGGCAAGTAGCCCAACATCTGTACCAGTCCTGCAGTTATGCTGCTGCCGCTCAGGTCTAAGGCAAGAAAAGGCAGTGCCATCAGAAAGAGCGACTCACCGAACTTGGCAACAATCTGCCCCGACCAGAGCAGTCCTAAGTTGCGATTGATGAATATGGCTACAAGGACATCACGCATCGTTTGCTGGCATTGAAGGCGCCAATATACGCCTTGTCGTCGGCTTTTCCTTTTTGAGCGCTACTCATCGTAGAAATTTTCGCTGCAATTTTGCTTCTTAGCTTGATGTTCCACCACAGGCGACTCTGACTCACATGATTTAGCCTTTGTGGCTTCAGTTTATTTTGAAAGACTCGTTTGGTTACTGCCCCTCGTCTTTGTAATTTGTGTTTTACGACAGACTTCCTCTGTATGAAAAAGGCGACAATTCTCTACCTTGCGCTGCTGTTTCTTTCAGGACTTGCAATTGCAAATACTTCTATCACGCGCTTTGTTGCCGTACCCGGCTCTGACCGCATTTATGTGCGCTGGTCGGCTTCAGTTGAATCGAATTTGGTGCGCTATGAGGTCTATCGGCGCGTCGAGAATGAAAGCGCCCTTTCGCTGGTGGCAACAGTTCAACCGACAGGGTCGGGCAGCAGTTATGAAGTTGCCGATATGAATGTTGCGCGCACCTCACCGATGGCAAGCACCTCACCCACGCCCGTCGGCATGCTCTCCACACGCTACACCTACATTTTACGCATCATCGGCACTTCACGCATTGATGAAATGCAAACTTCGCTGGTCTACCAAACTTCCACCACACGCCGCACATGGGGCAGCATCAAAGCACTTTTCCGCTAATCTTTGATAACGGTAGTCGGTAGATGTGCAGATAAGTGGTAGTTAGGATAAGCGCATGGCTCTACTACACCTCCACAATCGTTACACCTGTGCCGCCTTCGTCCCAATTTCCCAGTCGAAACGACTTGACGCGCTTATCGGATTTGAGATACTCCATAATGCGCTTACGCAATGCTCCTGTGCCTTTGCCGTGAATCAAGTCGACTTTATGAATGCCGTTTGAGATGGATTCATCGAGGAATTTTTCAACGCGCTGAATTGCTTCATCGCCTATCAAACCACGCAAATCCAAGCGTGTTGGCACCTCCTTGATTTCCGTTGGCGGCAAGACACTCACCTTTTGCTCTTTGCGTTCAGCTTCTCGTGCTTCTTTGTTTGAAATTTTTTGAAGATTGCGCAGCTGCGTTTTCATTCGGAAGTTGCCGAAATTCACAATGGCATCTTCATCGTGAATCTCCACAATCTCGCCTATGCTGCTTGTATCCAGCAACCTGACCTTATCTCCTACTCGAAGTGAGGCATCAGGCAATAGTGTCTGCGCTTCATTTGCGCCGATTGCCATTTCTTCTGCTGCCAGTTCTTTGCGCAGTTTTTCTACATCTTTCCGTGCTTGTTTAACGGCTTCACTATCAGCTTGACTTTGCTTGATATCTTTGACCGCTTTTTCAATCACACTTTCAGCTTGGGCAAGCAAGCGTTTAGCTTCTTTCAGGCTTTGTCTGCGCAGGTCTTTTCTTTCTTGCTCGAGTGCGCGCAGTTTTTGTTGATACGATTCCACGAGCCGCTTTAGTTCGGAGCGCTCGCGCAATAGTTCGTTTTTTTCCGCCAGAGTGTTTTGCAACTCCAAACTTAGCTTTGCAATCAGGTCTTCGAGCGCGTGTTTGCTCTCGCCCATGAACCGTCTGGCATTCTCCAAGATATGTGGCGCAAAGCCCATTCGTTTTGCCATCTCGAGTGCGAAACTGCTGCCCGGTATACCCATTTGGAATTGGTAAGTCGGATGCAGTTGAGTGGCATCAAATTGCATTGACCCATTGACAACTCCCTCGCGCTGGTGCGCATACGCCTTGAGCATGCCTTGATGTGTGGTTACAATCGTAAGGGCTTTGCGTGTGAGCAAACTTTCTAAGACCGCCGTGGCGATGGCTGCGCCTTCTTCAGGGTCAGTGCCCGAGCAAATTTCATCAATCAAAACAAGGCTTTCACTTGTGGCATTGTCCAAAATATCTTTAAGATTTTTTAGATGCGAGCTGAATGTCGAAAGATCGTTTTCAATCGACTGCTCATCGCCGATTTCAACAAAGATGTTATCGAAGAGTGTAAATCTTGAGTCTTCTCGACATGGCAGCAAGAATCCAAACTGCAACATATACGCGAGCAATCCCACCGTCTTCATAGCTACAGATTTACCGCCCGCATTTGGACCTGTGATAACCAGCACGCGATTGTGCTCGCCCAGCTCCAGTGTGAGTGGCACGGTAGGCTTACCGAGTTTTTTGTGTGTCAGCAGTAGCCAAGGGTGATAGGCTTCACGAATGCGCAGCGATTTTTCCGCCGAGAGTTCCGGCATCACGGATTTGGTTTCTATTGCAAATCGCGCTTTGGCGTAGAGCGCATCGAACTCTGAGAGAATTTCTTGGTTGCAGAGCAAATTGTCTAGGTGTTCGCGCAGCACTTGTGCCACATTGCGCAAGATGCGCTCAATTTCACGCACTTCTTGAATTTCAAGGTCGCGGATTTCATTGGAGAGCATCAAGGTATCTGAAGGCTCAATGAAGACCGTTTGTCCCGATTGCGAAAAATCATGAATAAAGCCCGGCACTTGATACTTATGCTCGACTCGAAACCCTAAGACCAAGCGACCATTGCGAATTGTGATGCTATCTTCCATCAGCATGCCTGCTTCGGAGTAGCGGCGCAAAAGCGACTCCATTTTTCGGCGTAAGGCACTGCGTTTTTGCTCAAGTGCGCTGCGAATAAAGGCAAGGGCATCGCTTGCTGAGGTGCGTACTTCACCGAACTCATCAACCACACGATTGATCTCATGCTGCAAGGATTTTTCCATCCAGAGATTTTCGGTGAGCTGATTCAGATTCGGATAGGTCTCACGGCGATTGAAGATAAACTTTTTTAATTGCGACGCCACACGCAGCGACATTGCAACTTGCAAGAGTTCTTTTGGCTGCAAGTAGTTTTCTTCAATTGCAAGTTTGCGGTACAGCTCACGCGTGTCGGGCAGCGATGGAATCGGTAACTCTTCGCCGGACTCTATCAGCAGTTTGAGTTCAGCGGCTTTGCAAAGTTGAAGTTTTAGTGCGTCAAGTGAGAGAATCGGTGAAGCATTACTTAATCGATCTCTGCCCATATCCGATAAGCAGAGCCTTTGGGCGTAACGGAGAATTTTGTCGAACTCTAACTTCTCTGAGAGTGTCATTAAACAGAAAAATGTGTGCGTTGGTTTTGTTTAGAGTGTTCTACAAGAATTTCGAAGATATAACAAACCGCACATTTTAATTCATTTCCTGCACTGCCCTTGCCCCGCACATGCTCACACCTTTTCGTTGATATGCCTTCACTCTAAACGCCCTTTGTAGGCGTTGTAGTCTTTAACAAGTGCCTCAAGAAAGTCTATCGCAGATTGTGTTGCTTTGATGCCCATTTTTTGCTCAAGCGCCAGTTTTGCTCTCTCTTGCAGTTTGAGTGCACTCTCACGATTCAGAGTTTTGGTCGTCTTCAACACTTCCTTGATGGTTTCAATGTCGCTATCATTTAGCTTTGCCACTTCGTGGTAGGTGATGGCATGTTGCGCCTCAACTTCTTCAAAGAGCGTATCAGACAGTTTCGTGCGTTCCACAAGTTTGACCACCGTTGTGTTAGCGGCAATGTCGCCCAGCCGTTGCCCCTTGCCATTAATCAAGATTGTTACCACTCCCACTGCTGGCGAGAATAGCACAATATCAACGAGGCGTAAAATCCAACGTATAAAATAACTCAGGAAACTCGGCTGCGTGCCATCAACTTTAATGACCTTGATGTTCATAAGTTTCTTGCCAATGCTTTGCCCATTCATGAACACTTCAAAGAGCAAATCATAGAACACTGTAGGCAAAAAGATTAGCGCAAATACAGCTACACCTGCATCTCCCTGCCTAAGCGCTGCAAGATACATTATCAAGCTCAACGTGATGATGTATGCCAGTATTACAACATAATCAATAAGGGTTGCAAATACTCTATCGCTCAGACTTGCAACTTCGTAGTTAATCTCGACATTTTGTGTCGTCTGAACCCTGATACTATCCATAACTTGCTTTTTGAGATTTTTGGCTTATTTTCAGTTGTTTCGAAGGTAAATTTTGAGCCCGACTTTTCATCATTGAGCACAGTGCTATTGTTCCACACAAAGCAACATGGAGTCTCCACATTTGTCTATGGATTCCTTGCTGCACTCAGATGATGCACCCATACAAGTGGATTGAGAGTTTTTCATACAATTTGAAGCGAGGGCAAAATGACTGAAACTGCATTTGTCAAATCTCGCCGTGAAGCATGGCAACATTTTGAGCACATGCTTTCCAATCCAAAGCAAGCTCCGCCCGATGCTCTAGCCGATTCCTTCATTCAACTCACAGACGACCTTGCATACGCTCGTACATTTTTTCCGCAGAGCAAAGTTACACAGTATCTCAACGCACTGACAGCTAAAGCTCATCAAGCTATTTACCGCAATCGCAAAGAGCGCAGCAATCGCTTAGTTGAGTTTTGGAGCGTAGATTTGCCGCTGACCGTGCGTGCTTCACACCGTCAGATTTTTTACTCGCTCATCATTTTTGTGATTTCTGCATGCATTGGCGCGCTCTCCACAGCCGGCGACAACAGTTTCGTGCGGCTTATTCTTGGTGACCTATACGTGAATATGACACTTGCCAACATTAAAAGCGGCGACCCGATGGCGGTCTATAAGTCTGCGCGCGAACTGCCCATGTTTTTAGGTATCACATTCAATAACATCTTCGTGTCGTTTTATGGGTTTGCTCTGGGCTTACTTTTCTCGCTTGGAACAGTGTATGTCTTGCTCTACAACGGCATTATGCTTGGTTCGTTCCAATACTTTTTTTACCAGCAAGGGCTTCTCGTTGAATCTGCTCTCGTCATCTGGATTCACGGCACACTTGAAATTTCAGCGATTGTCATCGCAGGTGGTGCAGGGCTTCGGCTGGGCAATAGCCTGCTCTTTCCTGAATCCTTCACACGACTGGAGTCATTTCAGCGTGGCGCAAAGCAGGGCGTAAAAATTATTGTAGGACTAATTCCGATTTTTATTATCGCCGGCTTCTTAGAAAGTTTCGTTACGCGTCATACAGACATGCCCGCAATTTTAAGTTTGCTTATTATTTTTAGCTCACTTGCCTTCGTGATGTGGTACTTTGTGCTCTACCCCATCCAACTTGAACGGCATTTGCATCAGCAGTCTGCTTTACCAAATTCTTCCAACTTATCACTTACATAGAGCCATATGAGTGAAAAAATTGAACTTCGCAAGCGCCGTGATTTCGGCGAAATCATTTCAGTTACCTTTTCATTTTTTCGTCAGAATTTCTCTCGGTTGAGTTTAGTGATGCTCTACATCGGACTGCCGCTCGCAGTCTTATCGAGCATTACCACAACGCTGCTTCAAAATTCACTTACTGATGCACAACTGTCAGGAGACCTTAGCGACATTTTTACCAGCTTTTTTAGTCCGTACTATCAGCTGAGCCTTGTGCTCACAGGCTTGCTTTATGTAGGCATTTCAGGCGCAGTATACTCTTACATCTTGCGTTACCTCTCGCAAGTTGATTTCTTGAACATTCAAGTACAGGATGTTTTAAAAGACACCCTAAGCAGTGCCGGAATGCTACTCTTGACGTCATTCCTTCTAGGCTTATTTTTTCTCCTCGTTGCTATTCCGAGTGCTTTTCTGCTCTTTATTCCCCTTCTTTATCTCAGTATTGTGCTTAGTCCGCTCCTTTTTATTCGCTATTATGAAAAAAAGAATTTCTTTGAGGCGTTCCAACGCTGCTTCAAACTGGTGCCCAGCGAATGGTGGAAAGTGTTTGGCGCAGTGTTTGTAATCGGTCTCATCGGCTATTTTATTGCAATTATCTTCTCGTTCCCCTCTATGATTTTTGCTTTTGTTATCTCATTTAATTCGACAAGCACTGAAGCAAGCTCCAATACAATCTACATTATCTCTACCATACTTTCTGTGTTTTCTACATTTGGCTCAATTGTTCTATATGCGCTTACCTCAATTTGTCTTGCCTTTATTTACTTTGATTTGGTTGAGCGTAAGGAAGCAACAGGTTTACTCAATCGAATTGATCAGATTTCAGCATCATGAGACTTGCTGTGAAGAGGTGCATTCAGATTTTGGCAATCTTGCCCATCATTTCCATTGCCTTTGTTGTTTGGATGCTTGGACTTGCTTCCAGCACTCTGGCGCAACCTATGTCTGACTCTTCTCTTACCACGTCCGCCTTGATTGACTCAAGTTTAACTGACTTTGAAAAGCGCAATTATGCCAACGACAACACATTTGAATCTCAAACTTATGCGAAACGCCACACTGAAGATGCTTTAAGAGCACAGGCGTATCATGCCGACTCCGTGCAGTTGCGTACCTTTGATGCTGTGGCACTTGCTACACTGCGCATGCGTGATGAATTTATTTACAATCGTACGCCACCCGCGCCTTCAATCTGGAAGCGCCTCGAGCAACAGCTTTCCATCTACACAACTGTCTTCATTTCACATATCCCTGAACAAGTGTTCTACGTGCTTAGCATTGCTATCATGATCTTTCTCGTACTTACACTTATGAAAGCAGATTTGCGCGGCTTGTTTTACGGTGCTAAAACACTCGATACGATTGCGTTTCAAGCAGAAGACTTGCTTAGCACAGATGAACTTAGCCAGCGCATTGAAGATGCCATTTCAAAGCGAGAGTATCGACATGCCGTGCGCTACCTTTTCTTGCGCGTGCTCAAAGAACTGGCAGCCCATGACCTTATTGTCTGGCGCATCGACAAAACGAATCGCGATTATGTGCATGAACTTCGCCGCCCCGACCTCAAAGTGCTACTTGCCGATCTTGCCCGACTCTTTGAGTATGTTTGGTACGGTAACTTTGAATTAAACGAGACAAGTTTTGCACAAGCTAAACGCGCGTTTGACGACTTCACGCTGAAACTGCACTCATAATGCGAACGTATTGGAAACCCTTGCTTTTTGCCTCTGCGCTCTTGACCCTGCTGGTAGCCGTTCAACTCTCTGCGCCTAAACCCCTTGATTGGAAACCCACTTTTACCAGCATGGACAAAAATCCTTTCGGCACCTACATCTTATGCTTGCGCCTCTCTGACCTTTTCCCCAACCAAAAAATTATCATCACCAAAAAATCACTCTATGAATTCTTCACTCTATCAAGGGAGACAGACTTTCAGCCTGACCAGTATCTGGATAACGGGCAGTGGCATAAGGCAAATTTGATTATGATAAACCAGTATCTTAACCTAGACAGTCTTGATACGCAAATGCTTCTAGGCTTTGTGTCGGCAGGCAACAGCGCCTTTCTTGCTGCAAGTAACTTTGGTAACTTACTAGCCGATACACTTTGCCTCAAGATAAAAAACAGTATCTGGTCACCTTTTTCTGCTTTACCCGATTCGGATACGCTACTTACGAATTTTTCGTTGGCTGCGCATCGTCGTGCTTTGCCGTATTACTTTCCGCGCATTCGTGAGGCTTATGTTTTTTCTTCATTTGATTCTATGCGCACCACTGTTCTTGGCATTGATGACGAACAGCGCCCGAACTTTATTCGTGTGCAGTTTGGAGAAGGGGCATTTTACCTTTGCAGCAATCCTTACCTTTTCACGAATTATCACCTTCTTTCGGAAGATGGTGCAGAGTATGTTGCTAAGGCTTTGTCATACTTGCCTGTTCAAGAAACACTGTGGGATGAATACTACAAGTCAGTCAAGCCTTCGCAGTCTCCTCTTCGCTTCGTTTTAGAAAACGATACATTACGCTATGCATATTATCTTGCGTTATTAGGCGTTGCTCTTTTTATTTTCGTGGAAGGCAAACGCCGTCAGCGCGCTATTCCTACCGTTTTGCCACCGCAAAACCGTGCGTTAGAGTTTGTCGAGACCGTTGGGCGGCTCTATTTTCAGTATGGTCATCATAAAGACTTAGCAGAGAAAAAAATCAGGCATTTTCTTGATTTTATTCGCACGCATTTTTATTTGACCTCGGTTTCATTTTCGGCAGAATTCTACACCATGCTCTCGGAAAAATCAGGCGTAGCGCAGCAGGAAATTGAACAACTCTTTAGACTCATTGAGCACGCCAACCGCTCATCAGCACTGTCTGAAGATGACCTTTTGCGTTTGATAGATGCCATTGAGCAATTTAAAACCACCATAGCTTCTCGCTCCAATGCAAAACACGCTCTTCCAAAATCGCATTGATTTAAGCACGCTCCAGCAAGCTGTCGCTGCCATCAAACGCGAACTTCGCAAAGTTCTTGTCGGTCAAGATCAGATGCTTGAGCTTTTGCTTGCAGCATTGTTTGCAAATGGTCATGTGCTTATTGAAGGTGTGCCCGGCATTGCCAAAACCCTTACAGCAAAACTTTTAGCACGCACACTTTCTGTTGGATTTTCACGCATTCAATTCACGCCCGACCTAATGCCCTCTGATGTGATTGGCACATCGGTGTTTAATCCCAAAACGGTGGAGTTTACATTTAATCAAGGTCCAATTTTCTCAAACTTCATTTTGATTGATGAAATCAACCGTGCCCCTGCAAAGACGCAATCTGCTCTCTTTGAAGTGATGGAAGAGCGTCAGGTTACGGTCGATGGACACACCTACCTTATGCAAAAGCCTTTTCTTGTCATTGGCACACAAAACCCAATTGAGCAAGAGGGCACCTACCGCTTGCCTGAAGCACAACTTGACCGATTTCTCTTCAAGATTGTCATTTCGTATCCTTCGCTTGAGGAGGAGGCGCAAATTCTTCTGCAGCATCATGAACGCACACACGAAATACCGCTTGCTGCTATTGAGCCTGTGCTGAGCGCAGAGCAAATCGTGGCGTGTCAGGCGGTTGCGCGGAGTATAAAAGTTGAAGAAAACTTGATTCGTTACATTGCTGCACTGACTGGTAAGACACGCGCGAGCGGCGATATTTACCTTGGCGCTTCACCACGCGCTTCAATTGCAATTCTTACAGCTGCTAAGGCGATTGCTGCAATGCAAGGTCGTGATTTTCTTATCCCTGACGACATCAAAACCGTTGCCATTCCTGCCTTGCGCCACCGCATTATTCTCACACCCGAGCGTGAAATGCAAGGTGCCTCACCTGATGATGTGCTCAAAGAGATACTTGCTAAACTCGAAATACCACGATGATTAAATTTCTGCGCAGTTTTTTTCTGACGCCGCGCTACTTTACCAGTTTGGGCGCCTGTATAACACTTTTCGTTTTCGGATATTTCTTTTCAGGTATTGAGGTGCTTGCTCAAATCGCGCTTTTCGCACTCTTCACACTTACCGCGCTTGATACTCTCCTGCTGTATTCGCCACGCATTAAGACTCTTTCCGCATCGCGTCTCTTGCCCAAACGCTTATCTAACGGCGACGATAATATCATCACGATTACTGTTGAAAATCCTTATCCTTTCGCCGCAAGTTTTTCAGTTATTGATGAGTTACCCATCCAGTTTCAAAAGCGTGATTTTCTTTATCAGCTCTCCATGCCACCGGGCACAAAAAAACGGTTTGCCTATACGCTTCGCCCCACTACGCGCGGAGAGTATCACTTCGGCAACCTCAACATCTATGCACAGAGTGCACTCAGGCTTGTCAGTCGCCGCTTTATGATTCAAGCTGCCGCTATGGTTCCTACCTATCCTTCCTATTTGCAAATGCAGCGCTATGAACAGCTTGCTACTATGTCGCGCTCAATGGAACTTGGTCTCAAACGTATCAGGCGCATCGGACACACCCTTGAATTTGAACGCATTAAGAATTATGTCACCGGCGATGACATTCGCACCATCAATTGGAAAGCTACTGCGCGGCGCAATCAACTTATGGTTAATCAGTATCAAGATGAACGCTCGCAGCCGATTTATTGCCTTATTGATATGGGGCGTGTGATGAAAATGCCCTTTGAGCATATGACGCTTCTCGATTACGCTATCAACGCCACACTTGCAATTTCCAACATTGCACTCAAAAAGCAAGACCGAGCAGGCTTGATGACGTTCTCAAGCAAAATTCACTCCGTAGTGCCCGCAGAACGCCGAAGCGGACAACTTATCAAAATCATTCAGACGCTATACAACCAAGACACAAAGTTTGAAGAGTCCGATTATGAAATGCTTTTCGTTACTGTGCAACGTCAAATCCATCAGCGCGCTCTGCTTTTGCTCTTTACGAACTTTGAGACACTTTCCTCAATGCGCCGTCATCTCAAATACCTTCAACGCTTGGCAGCGCGACATCTGCTTGTTACAATTTTCTTTGAGAACACTGAACTGCATACCTTGCTTGAGCGCAAGATTAAAACGCTCGAGGATGCTTACATCAAAACGATTGCAGAAAAGTTTGCTTTTGAAAAACGCGAGATTGTTTTAGAACTCAACCGACACGGCATTCAATCTGTGCTTACGCCGCCTAAAAACCTTTCGCTAAGCCTCATCAACAAGTATCTAGAACTTAAAGCGCGTGGGTTAATTTGAATGGGACTCTGTTACTTCTTCCCACTGCAATTATTTGTATTCACTGCTCGTCTTACTTTGTGATACCAAGTTCACGCATCATCACCGCATACTCAAATGCGATTTCTTTGAGTCGGTCAAACCTACCACTGGCGCCGCTGTGTCCAGCCGACATGTTGGTTTTAAGCAACAGTAGATTTTTGTCCTGCTTCAATGTGCGCAGTTTTGCTACATATTTTGCAGGTTCCCAATACATGACTTGACTATCGTTGAGTGATGTTGTTACAAGAATTGCCGGGTATTTTTTTGGTGCTAAGTTAGTGTAGGGGCAATACTGTTTGATGTAATCATATTCTGCTTTGACTTTCGGATTGCCCCATTCTAAAAATTCGCCCACTGTGAGCGGTAAACTTTCATCGAGCATTGTGTTAATGACATCAACAAACGGCACGCCAAGATGTGCGACTTTGCAAATATCAGGACGCAGATTGATTACAGCGCCGATGAGCAAGCCACCAGCACTTGCGCCTTGAATCGCCAGTCGATTCGGTGAGGTGTATTTTTCCTTGAAGAGATGCTCTGCACATGCAATAAAATCTGTAAAGGTATTCATTTTCTTCATCATCTTGCCGTTTTCATGCCACTCTTCGCCTAAGTCGCCGCCGCCACGAATGTGTGCAATCGCAAACAGCATGCCACGCTCTAGCAGTGAAAGACGCGCCACATTGAACGAGGCATCCATTGAGATACCATATGAACCATAGCCATAAAGCAATGCCGGTGCCGTTCCATCTTTTTTGAAGCCTTTTTTATAGACAAGTGAAATCGGAATTTTCGTACCATCTGAGGCTGTAGCAAAAATGCGCTCGCTTTGAAACTGCGTTTTATCGTAGCCGCCTACAATTTCAGTCTCTTTCAAGAGTTTCTGCTCACGCGTGTCCATATTGTATTCAAACACCGATGCTGGAGTTACCAGCGATTGATAGCCGTAGCGATAAAGGTTCGTGTTAAACTCCGGATTGACATATGGATAGGCATCATAGGTTGGCTCGGGGAAGGCTATCTCGTGCGATTCTTTTGTGCTAAAGTTTAGGACTCGCATCTTCAGCAGCCCAGCTTCGCGTTCGTGCACCACCAGATGATTTTTGAAGACATCAACTTCTTCGAGCTTCACACTCGGACGATGCGCCAGCACTTCGGTCCACTCCGTTGGTTTTTCGACAGGCGCAGTAACTAGACGAAAATTTTTGGCGTCTTTATTTGTGCGAATGTAGAAGAGCCCTTCGCGATGCTCGACTGTGTATTTGTGTTTTTCTTCGCGCGGCAACACTACCTTAAACTCTTCCATTGGCTTTTGGCTATCGAGATACCAAAACTCGTAAGTCTCTGAACTTGCTGAGCTACGCAAAATGTACTTTCGATCTCGCGTGCGCGAGACAAACAAGCGATACAGTTCATCTTTTTCTTCGAAGAGCAACACGTCTTTTTCGACTGGCTCGCCGACTTTATGTCGGAAGAGTTTGTGGCTACGCTTTGCTACTGAATCTTCTTGTGTGTAGAACAGCGTTTGATTGTCAGCTGCCCATTCTGCACCTGTTACACGCTCAATTTTTTCAGGATACACTTCACCAGTTTTAAGATTCTTAATTTGCAAGAGATACTGACGAAAGCCAGTTAGATCAAGCGAATATGCCAGCAGTTCGCCGTTGTCGCTCACGGCATATTCGCCCAGTGCGATGAATGGTTTGTCTTTGCCCAGTTCATTCAAATCAAGCAAAATTTCTTCTTGACCTTCTTCCATTGACTTTTGCTTGCGGCAATAGATGCCGTACTGCTTGCCTTCTTCGAAGCGTACATAATACCAGTAGTCGCCTTTTTTGTATGGCACACTTAAATCCGTTTCTTTGATTCGCCCTCTGATTTCTTTGTAGAGTGCCTCCTCAAAAGCTTTGATGTCAGCCGTCATCGCATCGGTGTAAGCATTTTCTTCTTCGAGATAGCGAATCACTTCAGGATTGGATTTTTCGCGTAGCCAGAAATAGTTATCCACGCGCGTCTCACCATGCAACACATCTGTTTTTGGAATTTTCTTTGCAACAGGCGGTTTTGGTGGCTGCGATTTTTTTTGTGCCTCGGCTTCAGGCGTCTCTACCAGAGAGGTTAGAACAATCATTGTCAGTGTGATTAAAAGTTTGAAGTGGTTCATTGCTGAAAAAATTAAGTTAAAATGCTTCTTTGAAATTTGCGCCCCTTAGTTGGTTTAGAGCTCAAGAAAATTTTTGAGTATGCGTTTGCCTTCGAGCGTCATAATTGATTCAGGGTGGAACTGCACGCCGTAGAGTTTTTTTTCGGCGCACTCCATTGCCATAATCAGCCCATCGTCTGTCCAAGCCGTGATGCTTAGCAAGTCTGGCAAGGTTTCTTGCTCGACAATCAGTGAATGGTAGCGCGTGGCTTGAAATGGATTTGCCACATCTTTGAACAGCGCACTACCATTGTGATAAATCATAGACACTTTCCCATGCTTTGGCTCTGGCGCGCGCACCACTTTTCCGCCTAAGGCTTCGCCGATAGATTGATGACCTAAGCATACGCCTAAGATTGGAATTTCGCCCTGCACGGCTCGAATGAGCGGCACAGAAATACCTGCTTCCCTCGGCGTACAGGGTCCCGGAGAAATCACAATTTTTTCAGGCTGCTTTTGTCGAATGGCTTCAATTGTGAGTGCATCATTGCGATAGACTTCGAGCTCAGCGCCAAGTTCGCCCAAGTATTGCACAAGGTTGTAGGTGAAAGAATCGTAGTTATCAATGACAAGTATCATTTTGGCAATGCAGACCAGTTTTGCTTATTCAAGTTTGCACTACGACAGCACTGCTTGCGTGATTTGGTCGGCACGCGCATTAGGCAGATACACATATTTGCCATCCAGTTTTTGTGCTAACTTTTGGGCTTCACCTTTGGTCAGAAAATTCATCTGTGTATCAATGACAATCGTGTTGGTATGGCTTGAGCGAATGAGCAGAGCCAGTTCATCAATTTCTTTTTGAATTTTCTCTTTATCGTTTTGAGATTGATCGAGCGCAGTATTGGCGCGTCCATCTGTGATAAGCGCAAGCGTTGCACGCAAGTTAGCTTTCGAGCGCATTTGTTCAATGGTTTTCCACGCAGTAAGTAGTGCAGCTGCCAACGGTGTGCCGCCGCCAGTGGGCAAGACATCGAGCTCGCGTTTGGCGCGCTCAACACTTTGCGAGGGCGGCAGCAGCACTTCTGCGGTTTTACCACGAAAGGCAATTAGTGCAACTTGATCGCGATGCACGTAAGCATTTTGTAACAGACTTGCTACTGCACCCTTTGCTTGGCGCATTCGGTTAAGTGCCATTGAGCCCGAGGAATCTACCACAAAGACGAACAGCGTACCGGCTTTATCTCGAAAGCGCTTGATACGCACATCATCTTTTTTGATTACCAAGCGTTTTTTTGCAGTGCGAGCTTGTGCTGCTTGACGCGTCCGTTGCCACGGTGCTGCTGCCATCAAGGTTGGAACGAGTGCAAGTTTACCTTCGCGCAAGCTGCCACTGACTGCACGAATGTATTTGCCGCGTTGCGTGTTTTCAGTTACACCGCGCTTGCCAGATTTACCTTTTCGCTGCTCTGCAAATACCAAATTTTGCAATACATCAGGCAGCTCTGTTTCAATCGTCTCTAGAAGCATTTCACTAATTTCTTCGGGCGAAGGAAGTTGCGCTTGCTCACCGGTCTGCTCATCTTGCGATTCGTTTTTGTTTGAGGGCGGCGCTTGCTTTGGCTGTGCTGGCGCTGGTTCATCTTCTTGTGGTTCTGGCATGCGTGTGGCACGTGGCAAGAGCACCAACTTCGTTGCAAGTTTAAGGTCGCTCTCGCCGACTTCAGTCTCGCCGTTCAAAGCTGCACTTGCCATCGCAGCTTTTGCTGCAAAGACATCGACACGATTGCCTTCTACACCAAGCTCCAAAGCGGCTTGCGACAGTGCTTCGAGCTGCTCATCATAGATGACAACTCTTCGCAAATCTTCGCGTGCTGAGAGTATGAGCGCACGCAACGCTGTTTCTTCTTGATTTACTTCTTCACAGCGGGCAGTGCGTCCTAACTCTTTAGCACGTACGCTGCGCACCACTTCGGCACGAATCTCTGCTTGAGTTTGTGCTGAAAATGGCACGATAAGTCCGATGCGGTCAAGCAGCCCCATTCTTACATCGCCATCGCTTGGGTCGAAAGTTGCCACCAGCATAAATTCGGCAGGATGCACAGCCGAGAGCCCTTCACGCTCAATGATGACCACGCCGCGCGACATTACATCAATGAGTTGCGCAGAAATTGCACTATCCAGCAAATTGAGTGAATCGACATAGAGCACACCGCCATGTGCCTTGGCAAGCAATCCTTTCTCAATCAAACGTTTGCCAGTTGCCAGCGCCACTTCAAGGTCCAGTCCACCCAGCAAGCGGTCTTCTGTGGCATTGACCGGCAATTCGACAAACGGTGTACCTTCAGGCAAGATGCGAGCAAAGGCACGTGCCAGCGTTGACTTGCCAGAGCCTACAGATGCGGGAATTGCCACACCGCCTAAAGTTGGATCAACCGCAAGCAACAGCAGCGCACGCTTTGCTAACTCCATATCAACGATTTCGCCAAAGGAGAGAGACGGCATTTCAATGCAGATGTTCAAAAGAGATTTTTAACCAGTGCGTTATTTTTAGCCGGTCGGTCAAATTTACGTTTTCTTTTGATGTTTTGTGTCTGCCTTGTGTATCATGTGTTGCTTTTTCTCCACGAGAAAATCCTAATGCTTTTTATCTTGCGTGTCTCTACAACTCAGCGTCTCTTGCTTGATGACACGTTTTTTTGTTCTTGCTGCATTATTGTTTTGCGTTTTGCTTGCGCATAGTCAAATGGTGCAGGGTCAGGCGCCGTCCACACCAAGCGCCGATGAACGCCGCAGCTCGATTATGCGCAACTACTTTTCAGCATTCGGCAGTCAGGGACAAAGCTCACTTGACCGTCTGAATGCGCTTAGTCTTGCTCCAGAATCGTTTCAAAGTCTGCCTTTGGAGGAAGCCATCGACCCGCACGAATATGTTTTGGGCTCGGGCGATGTCGTGGAAGTCAATGTTTTCGGTACTGTGCCACTCACGCTGCGCAGTATGATTTCGCCTGAAGGGTTGCTTTCGCTCAAAACGATTGGAATTTTTGAAGCCAAAGGCAAGTCGCTGGCTGACCTCAAAAAGGAAGTAGAGCAAGCCGCACGGCAGCAGTACAAGACTTCAAGTTTTGCGCTTTCGCTCTATCAGCCGCGCTCGTTTTTTGTCATGGTCTCTGGTGCGGTTTCTACTAGAGGGCAGCAAATTGCTACGCCCTTAGACCGCGTCGATAAAGTCTTCTACCTTGCTAATGCACAAGGTCCGCCCCCGCCTGATGCTGCCCAAGCCGTTGCCCGTCGTCTTTATCCTGAAACAGCATCTATTGTGAAGGCTTCACTGCGCAATATCACGCTGCGACACAGCGACGGCAGCACCGAACCTGTTGACCTTATTCGTTACTTTATGACAGGCGACCGTCGCTTTAATCCTCGTCTGCGTGAGGGCGATGTGATTGAAGTGCCAAATTTGCAGCTTGAGAATATGGATCTGGTCGGCATCGACGGTGCTGTACAATTGCCTGCACTCTATGAGTACTCACGTTTTGATAGTCTCTCTACGCTCTACAAAATTGCACTTGGCGCTACCAAAAATGCCGATTTAGAACATGTGCAAATCACGCGCCGCACTCCAACGGGCTTTGAGCGGCTCACAGTCAACCTCTCTGAGATTCTCTCAGGCAAAGCGCCTGATGTACCGCTTTTGCCTAACGACCGTGTGCAAGTGCGCCTCAAAGCGCTCTCACGCATAGGCAATGTTACAGTGAAAGGTGCAGTCGAATATCCGGGCTTCTATGCTATTGAATCGCAAAAGACCACGCTCAAGGAAGTCATTGCACTTGCAGGTGGATTTACCAAAGAAGCCTTGCTGTCAGGTGCGCGCATTTTTCGCCGACCCAAATCAGAAGAGGGCGTGCCGCTGCCAGCTAATGCGCCACAAGACCTTGACTTCATTCGCCAGCAACTTATTCGCACTGGCGACCTTGATGCAGAAGAGGCTGCAAACTTCAATCTTGAATTTGGCGCTCGTCGTAATTATGTCTCGGCAGACTTTCGCGCTATTTTCAGCGGTCAGCAAGAAGATGTTGTACTCGAAGATGGCGACCTGATTATCGTGCCACGCAATGCAGGCACGGTCTATGTCTTCGGACAAGTTGCGCATCCGGGGCACATTAAATATGCAGCGGGACGCACTTACAAAGACTATATTGCGCTTGCAGGTGGCGAAACCAACGAATCCACGGGCGATGTGCGCATTCTTAAAGCTGGCAGCTATGAATGGAAGTTTCCACAAGAAACGACTATAGAATCCGGCGATTGGATTTTTGTGCCAAAAAAATTTCAGAAAACTTTCGCGCAACAAATGGCAGAAATTACGCCTGTGGTGTCAATTGTCTCGACGCTGGCTACACTGGCACTCTTGATTTTCCAAGTCTTTCGCCAACCTTGATTATCACAACCTTGATTGTCAATCTTTAACGACACGCTATGCCACAAGAACCGCTTTCGCTGCCTTCTACAAGTGAAGCTGTTGCAAAGGAACATACCCTTGACAATGGACAAATTGGTGCGGCGCCCTCTCGTTTTGTAGAACACCTCAATGTGATTTACCCTTGGCGCAAGTTTATCGTGATTGGCACGCTCTTTTCTACACTTGTTGCCACTGTTGTCAGTTTTCTCTTGCCAGAGTGGTATAAGTCTTCTGCCACGATTCTTGTGCCACCACAAAGCGATCTTGTCGGGCTTACTCGACTTTTGGGCGGCGCCACAGGCTTCGGCGGCAATCTTGGCAGCGCCGCAGAAAGTGTTTTTGGTAAAAGCAAAACTGCTGATGATATCGATCGCTATGAAGCGATTTTTGATAGCCGCCGTTTGCGTCTTGCTGTCATTGAAAAATTTGACCTTGTGCGCCAATACGAATTTGATTCGCCTTCTACACGCGAACCGATTAAAAAAACACTCGAGGAATTAGACAAAAATCTCATCTTCAAAAATAACCGCAACAACACCGTTACCATTACGGCGTATTTCAAAGGCGATTCCGTCAAAGCTGCAGAGATGGTCAACTATGTCGTAGCCCTCATTGATTCGATTAACCGCGAACTTGCAACCGAAAATGCACGCTATCAACGCAAGTTTATCGAAAAACGCTATGCGGACGCACAAGCCGATCTTAAAGCGGCTGAAGAACGGCTTAATGAATTTCAGAAAACTTACCGTGTGGGCGAAGTGCGTGAGCAAGTTAAAGCAAGTTTGGAAGCCTCTGCACAGATTGAAGCCTTAGCCGTGCAAAGCGAAGTAGAATACCATGTCTTGCGTCAAAGCCTCGGTGATTTTCACCCAGAAGTGTTGCAAGCACGCAGCAAAGCCGCTGAATTGCGCCGTCAAGCCAAGAAGTTTGAAGTCGGCGGCTTGAAATCTGACCTTATCATTCCGCTTGCTAAGATGCCTGATTTGGGCATGGAGTATCTGCGGCTCTACCGTGAGGTTTTACTTCACACCAAGATTGTAGAATTTCTCGTGCCGCAGTATGAACAAGCTAAACTTCAAGAAGCACGCGACACACCAACGCTACTTGTGCTCGACCGAGGCAATGTGCCAGAGTGGAAAGACCGCCCCAAGCGCCTGCTGATTATCTTAGGTGGCTTTTTTGCTGGGCTCTTTCTTTCGCTCTCTTTCGTAATTTTTCAGTATGAAGCTGCAAAACTTTCAAGCGAACCATGGTTTCAACTTCTGCGCAAGATGTTCAGCCTACGCTAACACCCACGCCTCGCCGCCAAGCAGCACTTTATGCTGCTTTCTTTGTACTTGTTTTGATACTTGCGTCAGTCGCTTACTTCAACATCATCTTTGCAGTGCTGCTGGCTGGGGCTTTAGTGGTCGTGAGTTTTTTTCAAGCCTTTTCTTTTCGCATCTTGTTTTTGCTGCTGCTTGCTTTCTTTTTTCTGATTAGCCCTGCTATCCCGCTCTCTGAAAAACACTTCAGCAAACCGATTGGCGGCGGCGGACTCTTCCTGCAAGATGCCGTGCTGCTGCTCTTCTTTGCCGTAGCACTCTTCGACTACCTCAAACAACCACGCCTGCCACGCCCTTCAAAGCGCACACTCCTTGAGCGACTTTTTGCAATCTATGCGATTATGTTCTTTGCATCAGCTATCTATGGCGCAATTAACGGGAATACCCTCACTTATCTTTTCGGCGACGTGCGCGATTTTCTCTATCTCTTGCTATTCTGGGTTTATCTGCACTTTTTCAAAACAGATAACGATG
The DNA here is from genome assembly GCA_046291735.1 of Candidatus Thermochlorobacter sp. GTDB lineage: Bacteria > Bacteroidota > Chlorobiia > Chlorobiales > Thermochlorobacteraceae > Thermochlorobacter. The sequence goes on from JBKBSK010000005.1 coordinate 143,603, forward strand.
TTACTTTTGCTTTCAACGCCTTGATTGGCGTGGGGTTCCTGTTTGCTGCTATCAGTCTTATCGATGACATTCTCATTCGCGGTTTTGTGCGCTACAATTCTGGCATATCATTTCTGCTTGTTGCCTCTACGCTTGCATTGATTGCAAAAGCGCTTACAACTGGCGGCACAACTCCGCTGCTTTCAACTTCTCTGGCACTACTTGTCATGCTCGCCGGTCTGCTGATTAGCTTCACACGCGGACTTTATCTGGGGTTCTTTGCAGGCTTCGTTATGATGCTTTTTGTCGTTGGATTCAGACGCTCTTTCAAATTTGCCATTGCCTTAGGTCTGCTTGCGCTCGCTGCAGGTGGCACGACACTGCTATTAGGACTCTCACTTGATAATTTCATTGCGCTGACCACATATCGTGGCTCATCTGCCGTTGGCAATTTGGATGTTAGCAGTGCAGAACGCGTGCTTGAAGTCTTAGCCGTGCTCGATGAACTGCCCAATCACTGGTTCTTTGGCAAAGGTGCCGGTGCCACTGTTGCAGTCTATCGCTTTGGGGATGCTAACATCAAAGAAGGTATTGTGGATTGGTGGTTTATTCATAACAACTACGCGCAAGTTTTGCATAAGTCTGGCTGCTTAGGTCTGCTGATTTTTCTCACGCTCTGGGTCGGCGCACTGCTCTACGGCATTCGTTTGTTTCAGCGAGCGCCTTCGAGCACGGCACGAAGTATCTTGCTTGCCACTGTGGGCACACTTACAGCTTATATGGTAACCTCAATCACATCGCCTGTGATGACTTACATCAATACGAATTTTGTCAACGCCCTGCTCTTTGCTTCAATTGTATATTTTGACCGACTTTGCTATGCAACTTCGCACACTGACCGCCGGGATTGATACCAACATTCGCTATTTGCCTGTGCTGCATGAGCTCCAACAACTGCCACACTACACCACACTCTTAGAAGTTGGCAGTGGCTCGGAAGGCATTGCACGCTATGTTGAGCATCTTGTAGTCGGTGCAGATGTTCACTTTCCCACACCACCGCTTCCGAATTTGCATCCGATTGTGCTTTCAAGCGTTACTTTGCCTTTTGAAAATCGGTCGTTTGACGTGGTCGTCTCTACAGACACACTGGAACATATTGTGCCGCATCAGCGCGCTACGATGGTCTCAGAACTCATCCGTGTTGCCAAGCAGCGTGTTTTTCTTGCCGTACCCATAGGCGAGCGTGCAGCCGAACACGACCGAAAACTCGATGCACTTTACGCTCAGAAACACGGCAAGCGACACCCCTTTCTGATTGAACATGTCGAGTATGGCTTACCTACACTGCAGCAAATGCAGACGTATCTGATGCACGCATTGCACGTGCATCAACGGCGCGCACAGATTCGTGTGCAGAAAAACTACAATCTTTGGATACGCAAACTTGAAACGCGGCTCTGGCTTAATTCTTCAGCGCTGGCGCAGCAACTATTCCAGTACCTGAAAATTTTTTGCTTGCTCTACAAGCACCTTTCCTTCGGTGAGTGTTATCGTCGCCTCTTTATCGTTGAGCTCGAATCAGAATGAAAATTTTGGTCATCACGCCGTACCTACCTTATGCGAATGCTCCGCACGGCGGCAGTGCTATTCTCTTTAGGCTACTGCACGAACTTGCGCAATCGCATCAAATTTTTTTAGCCACAATGTATGAACCTGATGAAGTTGCAAAACTCGATGAAGTCCAAACACTTTTTAAGCTCGTTTGTGCTGAGCCAAAGCGTGAGAGCGCTCTTGTGGCATTCCAAGCACGTCGGTCTTCTCTCAATAGTCATCTAAGGTCGTTGCGCACACTGCTAGTGAGCGCTGCGCAGTATGCGGCAACATTTTTTGGCATCTATGCGCGAGCGTACCCCGACCAAAAAGCGTTTTTGCAGCGCACCGTGCAGGCAATTGCAGCAGTTCAACCTGACATTATTCAGATTGAATATGGCTATTTTTGTCGGCTCTTTGCGCGCACGCTTGCACCTTATGGCGTAACGGTAGGCGTTGCACACGATGTGGAGTTCAAGCCAGCGCGTCGGATGGCGCTTGCCGCAAAGGGGCTTGATAGACTTGCAGCATGGATGCGTTATGCTTTTATTCGTCGTGCTGAACTTAAAGCGTACCGATATGTGAGAAAAGTCTATGCGCTTTCTGCATTCGATGCCGAGTTACTGCGCAATGCCGCACCTTCACTTTCTGTTGGTGTGCGCCGCTCCAGCGTTGATACCCCGAGTTTTGATGTGCGCACTTGCCGCCGTGAAGACAACATGATTTTGTTTGTTGGCGCACTTTATCGCCCTGAAAATTTGTCGGCGGTGCATTTCCTTATTTGCGAAGTGATGCCCCTCGTGTGGCAAAAAGTACCAGAGGCGCATGTGCATTTGGTCGGTGCAGGTGCTAGCCATGACTTTTTGCAGCATGTTCAAGGATTGCCTGTTGTGGTGCATGGCTATCAGGAACGGTTGGCAGATTTTTACATGCGCGCCACACTTGCAGTTGTACCGCTTTTTGTAGGTGGCGGCATTATTGTCAAACTTTTGGATGCGCTGGCTTATGGTGTGCCTACTGTGGCAACTTCTATTGCAAACGAAGGCGTTGGTGCCATGCCCGAGCGCGATATTTTGATTGCCGATGATGCTCCGGCATTTGCGCAACAGATTCTCTGTTTGCTGCATTCGCCTGAGCGGCGCGCCTCACTGTCTGAACATGCACACGCTTTTGTGCGCCAAGCCTTTAACGCTCAAGAAAGTGCTGCGCAACTTATCGCAGATTATACTGCCTTGCTTGCAAAATTTTAACCTGCAATACAACATTCAGCATGAATAGCACAGCGCCCGATGTCTCTATCTTGATTGCAAATTGGAACGGTGAGCACATTTTGCCGCGCTGTCTTGGCTCAATTTATCAGCATACACAACAGGTTTCATTTGAAATTGTGCTCTGCGATGATGCCTCAACTGACGCAAGCCTTGAACTTGTGCGGCGCAATTTTCCACAGGTTAAAGTGCTCTCCAATGCTTGCAATCTCGGCTATGCTGCCACTACGAACCGCGCCATGACACTTGCCACCGGTCGGTATTTTCTCTTGCTCAACAACGATGCTATGTTTGAAAATAATGTGCTCTTAGAGTTTGTCCGATTCATGGACGCAACACCAAAAGCCGGTATTTGCAGCGGCTTGCTTCTCAATGCGGATGGCTCACATCAACATTCATTCGGGGCGTTTCCTTCACCTTTTGCTGCACTTGCCGAATTCTTCTGGCTCCGACGCTTATTTCCCTTCTTGCCGCCAACGCATCTTGGGACTGTGCCACACAACCTCACACGCGCCTATGCTGTGCCTATGGTCGTCGGCACAAACCTGTTTATTCGCGCAAGCCTTGCCCATGCACTCTCACTCTACGATGAACAGTTCGTAGCGTACTTTGAGGATAGCGACCTTTGCTATCGTGCTTGGCGTGCAGGCTGGCAAGTCTTCTTCGTGCCTTCCGCACGCCTTACGCATTTGTTTAGTTACTCCTATGGAGGCAAGACACCCGAAAAAGTCAAGCGTCAAATGGAACGGTTTCTGCTTGGACTCTCACGCTTTTGCCACAAGCATTACTCACCTGCTAAGGCACATCTTACGCTGCGGCTCTATCGCTGGCTCTTTTTCAAGACTTGGCTAATGCTGCAACTCAAACGGCATTTTGTCAGCAAAGCCCGGCAACCTGCGCTCGAGCTTGAGATTTTTCGCAACCGCTTTGGGTTTTATTTTCTCAAAAACTGTGATACTGCCATCAGCAATTCACCCATGACAGTCAGATGAAAGTTTGCGTCCTACTTTCTACATACAACGGCGAAACCTATCTGGCTGAACAGTTGGAGAGCATCTTTCGTCAAGAGCAGGTTGCGCTGTCGCTTTATGTGCGCGATGATGGCTCGCAAGACCGCACATGGCAGATTCTTTCCGATTATGCTCGGCAGTATAGACATCTTCGACTCTTTCGTGGCGAAAATCTCGGTGCTGCAAAAAGTTTTTTTTGGCTCTTGGAGCATGCTGACGCTGCGGCAGATTACTTCAGCTTTAGCGACCAAGATGATGTGTGGCACCCCGATAAACTCGCTCGTGCGCTTGCCTACCTTTCACAAGCCGATGACAGCGCACCGTTGCTTTACTTTTCACGCTTTGAAATTGTTGATGCACAACTTAGGCATTTAGCCTATTCGCCCCGAGCAAGACGCTTGGGATTTGCCAATGCTCTTGTGCAAAATCAAGCCACTGGCTGCACGATGGTCTTCAATCGCACTTTGCGCTCACTGATTCTTTCTGCCTTGCCTGAACGCACAATCATGCACGACTGGTGGATTTATCTTGTTGCCTCTGCTTTTGGTACCTTGCTCTACGACGAGACACCCACGCTTAAATACCGCCAACACACACAGAACGCCATTGGCACTTCAGTTACACTTTTGAACAAAATGCAGCGACATTGGAAAAGTCTGACACAAGGCAATAGCCGAATTTTCCGATTAAGCCAGCAAGCTCGTGAATTCGAGAAGTGTTTCGGTGCCAAACTTGCCGCACAAGAAAGCCGTATCTTGCAGCGTTTTTTGCAGTCTAAACAGCAGTTTTCTGCACGCATTGGGTATCTCTTGACAGGTGAAGCGCTTCGCCAGTCTTTTCTCGATAATGTGATTCTCAAAACCGTCATTGCGCTAAACCGATACTGATGCGCAAACCGAAAATTCTGCATATCATCACCGTCTTTAGTGTCGGTGGCGCTACTGAAGGGGTTATTGCTCTGGCTCACGGGTTGCAGCAGAAAGGCTATGATGTTGAAATTGCAACGGGTCCGAATGTTGCATCTGAAGGTGATTTATTTAGCGAAGCGCGTGCCTTAGGTCTGCGTGTTACGCTCTTTCCAAACCTTGTCAAAGAAGTTAGCCCGCTGCGCGACTTGCGCACCTTTCTTGAGCTTTATGAGTTCATTTGCTCTCGCAAGTTTGATATCGTGCACACGCACACCGCAAAAGCCGGTATTCTGGGTCGTTTTGCTGCAGCCATGGCAGGCGTGCCACTTACCTTTCACACCTTGCACCTGCTTTCTTTTACAGCGCATCAACCTGTAGCCTTGCGTCAACTTTTCCTTTTGCTTGAACGCTGGGCAGCGCGTCAGACCACACATTTTACTAGTGTCTCGCAAACCATGATTGAGACACACCTTGCTAATGCAATCGGCACAAGAGCACAATACTCCGTCGTGCGTAGTGGCTTGCATGATTCATTCTTTACGCCCATTGCTGATACCAGACAACTCAAAAAACACTATGCAAACAAGTTTGGCTTTGCTGAAAGTGATTTCATTATCTCTAAAATCTCACGTCTGACAAAGCTCAAAGGTCATCAATTTCTCATCGACGCCATGCCGCGCATTTTAGCGGCAGTGCCTTCGGCGAAGTTTCTCTTCATTGGTGGTGGTGATTTTGAGCCTCAGCTTCGCCAATACATTGCAGCGCTTGGGCTTACTTCGGCGGTGCGCTTTGTAGGTGTTGTACCGCCTGCAGAAGTTGCTCGCCTTGTCGCCATTAGCGACGTGATTGCACACACTTCACTGCATGAAGGTCTGGCACGTGTCATTCAGGAAGCGATGGCAATGGCAAAACCTATTGTGTGTTTCAATCTCGATGGCGCCTCAGAGATGATTCGTGATGGTGAAAATGGGTTTCTCATTCCTGCTTCGCCTGTTACATCGCAGACAATTGAGCAACTGGCTGAAAAAATCATTTTGCTAGCGCAGCATCCTGATTTGCGTCTTGCTCTGGGGCAAGCCTCTGTGCAGCGTGCTTATGCTGAGTTTACGAACGCTGCCATGACACATGCGATGGAGCAGCTTTACCTTCAGCATTGGCATGAGTATTATCGCACAGGCTTTCCCAACACGCTGCACTGATGTCGGAACAGATGATTTTCTGTTTTGCAATCCGAGAGAATCGCTGTATTTTTGGCGCTCAATTTTTTGAATGTCTATCATATCAAATTTGAAACGATAACGCTGAACTATGCCACAGCATAAGTCCGCTGAAAAGCGCGTACGCCAGTCCAAACGGCGCAATGCCTATAACCGTGCCAGAAAAAAAGAGGCGAAACAACTCATTAAAACCGTCGCACGTCTTGCCGCAAGCAATGCGCCAAAGGAAGAACTTGAAAAAGCGCTCCGTGCAGCCAGCCAAAAGCTCGATCGGATTGCAACCAAAGGCGTGATTCACAAAAACAAGGCTGCTCGCCAAAAATCGGCTCTCGCGAAACTGGTCAACCGTCGTACCCAATCTGCCAGCGCTTCAGCGTAAGGTCGGCATAGTGCTCTTGAAGTGCCTGTCTTGCGCCCTGTTGCTTCGTTTATTTCATCTTAACTTGCCGCTGCTCATGATTGCCTACCTGATTGGCACGCTGACTGAAAAATCGCCGACAGAGGTAACGATGGAAGTAGGCGGCATTGGCTTTAGCGCGAGTATTTCAGCAAACACCTATGCGGAATTACCAGAGCTCAATCAAACGGTCAAATTGCTTACTTATCTTTATGTGCGCGATGATGCCTTTCAACTCTATGGTTTTGTTCGTGAAGAAGAACGTGCGATATTTAAGCTGCTAATTAGCGTTGGCGGTGTCGGACCCAAAATGGCGCAAACCATTCTTTCTGGCATGGACGTAGGGGCACTGCGTGAAGCCATTCTTGGCAATCACCTTGCTGCGCTGACGCGTATTTCAGGCGTAGGCAGAAAAACTGCGGAACGCATCATTTTGGAATTACGCGATAAACTTACCAAATTAGACTTGAAACCAACGCCAATCGGTGTTCAAAGCGACTTGCAGCAAGCCCGAAGCGATGCGTACTCTGCACTTTTAGCACTTGGCTTTGCAAAGCCTGTTGCCGAAAAAGCCATGCGTGCCGCTATTGCTCAAGCACCAAATGCAAAAACCGATGAACTTGTGCGCCTCGCTCTAAAGTACGCACAGAAATGATTACCCTTGAACTTTCTTAAACTTTAGAGGCTAAAATGCCACTCACAAATCTGCAAGCGGTTTAGTAACTTGCGCCGTAAGCTGTACGCTTAGAGCACAATTTGCGCCACAGACACTACCGCGTGAAAATACACTGAGTTTAATGATTTGGATTTATCCATGACCTATCAAGAAGCCATCGCATTTTTGTTTCCGCTTCACCGCTTCGGCATGAAGATGGATTTGGAGAATATCACGGCACTCTGTAACTATCTGGGTAACCCTGAACGCCGGCTTGGCACCGTTGTGCATATTGCAGGCACAAATGGGAAAGGCTCAACTGCTGCCTTTATTGCCTCAATTTGTCAAGAAGCCGGCTTAAAAACCGCGCTCTACACGTCGCCACATGTTGAACGCTTTGAGGAAAGAATTCGCATCAATGGTCAGATGATTGGCGAAGACTACATTGCAGGCTTAACCGCTGACCTCAAAGCAAAGCTTCAAGACCTTAATGCGACCTTTTTTGAAGCTACAACGGCTATGGCGTTTAGGTATTTTTCAGAAGAATCCGTCGATGTCTCCATCATTGAAGTGGGCATGGGCGGACGACTTGATGCAACTAATGTGGTCTTGCCTGATTATTGCCTCATTACGCCGATTGATTACGACCATCAACAGTGGTTAGGTGAGACTATTGAGCAAATTGCCGCAGAAAAAGCAGGTATTGTGAAATCTCGTGCCCAGACTATCGTAGCACGCCAGCACTTGGAAGCGCTGGAAGTGATTATGGCAGTTGCAAAAGAAAAAAGGTCGCCTATTACGATTGCTCCAGCAGTTGCACACAGTCAACTTGCGCCCTCTGCGTTAGGTGAGCTGGCGGTACATCTCAAAACGCCCGTACGCAGTTACTTTGGCTTGCGTACCTCGCTCTGGGGTCAGTATCAAGCCGAAAACTTGCGTCTTGCTACACTCTGCGCAGAGGCTATGACTCTTACCGAGCGCGCCATCCGTGATGGCATTCGGCACGTTTTGCGCAACACAGGACATCGCGCGCGTTTGGAACTTCTTTCTCGTTCGCCGCTTGTGATATTGGATGCATCGCATAATCCTAATGGCATGGAACACACCGTTCGCACTTTGGAGCAGTATCGTCATGAGTTCAATCGGCTTTTGGTCCTCTTTGGTGCTATGCAAGATAAGGACATCAGAGCCATGGTGCTATCACTTGCACGTGTAGCAAATAAGTTTTATCTCGCATCGCCGAACCTTGAGCGTGCGGCTCGTGCAGAGGATCTTGCTCTGTTGCTTTCAGAGATTGGGGCTATGCACCGCACCTTTGAGAGCATTGCGCAAGCCGTTCATGCTGCAAGAGAAGAGATGCAGGAAAAAGATGCCTTGCTGATAACAGGTTCGTTTTATGTCTCAGGTGAAGTTTCATCAATCTTGAAGATGAGCGGTGAGTCGGAAAAAGTCCTTGCGTAAATTTTGTCGTTTGTTACTTTGTTGTTTGTCTTAAATTTGTTCTTATATTTAACGTTGAACGAATGGAGTAAGCAAATCACTTTTCGGTACTCTCTCTTTCACAAGCCTGTGTCGGCCTGCATCCAGACTTTGAAGCATCAACTGTAACTTTGAAATACGCGCCGAGGATTTTTATACGGGAATTTTATACCCTTTCAAACACGTCATTCAGTTGAAACTGTAACTGCTCTCGTAAAAGAGGCGTTACAACAATGTAATTCTCAACATCATTCTTGAAGATAACTATGAGTTCACCAAGCACTGCAACCGCCGCCACGACAAACGGGCTTGATATTGCTGCCCTGCAAAAAAAGAAAGTGGCTGAGCTGACTGTCATTGCAAAAGAAATGGGTATTTCCACAAGTGGGCTGCGCAAAGATGAAATCATCTACAAAATCATCGAAACACAAGCCCAAAAGGCTGAAAGCGCACCTGAAACTGCAGCTAATGTCATCACAAATACAGGCGTCTTGCAAGTGATGTCTGACGGCTACGGTTTCCTGCGCTCACCGAACTACAACTATCTTTCCTCGCCCGACGACATTTATGTTTCGCCTTCGCAAATCAAGCGCTTCAACATGAAGACGGGCGATACGGTACGTGGACAAGTGCGCGCGCCGAAAGAAGGCGAGCGATTCTTCGCCCTGCTTAAAATCGAGACCATCAACGGTGTCGATCCCGAAGCCATCCGCGATAGAATCAATTTCGATAACCTCACACCGCTTTATCCACACGAGCGCCTGCGTCTGGAGACTGTCCCTAGCGAAGTTTCAATGCGTATTATGGATATCTTCACTCCAATTGGCAAAGGACAGCGTGGCTTGATTGTAGCGCAGCCAAAAACAGGCAAAACCATGCTTTTGCAAAAAATTGCAAACAGCATTGCTAAAAATCACCCTGAAGTCTATCTCATCGTGCTGCTTATTGATGAACGCCCTGAAGAAGTCACCGATATGGAGCGCAATGTGCACGCTGAAGTTATCAGTTCGACCTTTGATGAAGAGCCCGAGCGGCATGTGCAAGTGGCAGAGATGGTGCTCGAGAAAGCCAAGCGCCTTGTGGAAACGCGCCGTGATGTGGTTATCTTACTCGATTCCATTACGCGTCTTGCTCGCGCGCACAACACGGTTATTCCGCATTCCGGTAAAATTCTCTCTGGCGGTATTGATGCCAACGCTCTGCATAAGCCCAAACGGTTTTTTGGCGCTGCACGCAATGTCGAAGAAGGCGGTAGCCTGACCATTATTGCCACCGCACTCGTCGATACAGGCTCACGTATGGACGACGTTATCTTCGAAGAGTTCAAAGGCACAGGCAATATGGAGCTTGTGCTCGATCGTCGCCTTGCAGATCGGCGCATCTTCCCTGCCATTGATATTCTCAAATCTGGCACGCGCCGCGAAGAGTTGCTCGTCTCACAAGAAGAAATTTCAAGAATGTGGCTCCTGCGCAAATACCTTGCTGACAAGACGCCAATTGAAGGTATGGAATTTATTTTGGAGAAAATCGAGAGCACAAAGAGCAACAAAGAGTTCTTCAAACTCATGAACGCAGGGGCATAAGCTCAGCCAAGAGCGCAACTTTATTTTACAAGTGATGCTGCGCTTTGAATTGACGCAAGGCTTGCTCGATTTCTTGCGATGTTGCAAACTTTAAGCACTGCGCAGCAAGTTCGCTAGCGTCATTGAGTGAGACACGCGAAATAATGCGCTTGATTTGCGGGATGTTTGAGCTCGCAACACTAAATTCGCGCAGTCCTAAGCCCAAAAGCAACGGTATGGCTAAGGTGTTTGCAGCCATCTCGCCGCATATTGACACACGGCGCCGATACTTGCGTGCTGCTTTGATAATCCGACCAATCATGCGAATCACCGCAGGGTGCAAGCGATTGTAAAGGCTCTGCACAACTTCGTTGTTGCGGTCAACGGCAACTGTGTATTGCATGAGATCGTTGGTGCCAATACTAAAAAATTCAAGCTCTTGGGCAAGTTCCTCAATAAGTTCCACGGCAGAGGGCACTTCAATCATCGCACCAAGCAGTAGAGGCGCTCCGGGTATCGCCTTTTGCTTTTTAAGGTCTTGCTTTACTCGTGCAAGCATTTTCTTGACGGCACGCACTTCTTCGACAGATGAGACCATCGGAATCATCACTTGGATATTGCCACGCTGATTTGCTTTGAGTAATGCACGCAATTGATTTTCCAAGAGCTCAGGCACATCCAGCAAGATGCGTACCCCGCGCCAGCCTAAGTTTGGATTAGCTTCCTTGTAAGAGGCATAGAGAAATTTATCGCCGCCGACATCAAAGAGCCGAACCGTCAGAGGCTTTGGCGCAAGTTGCACGGCAAGTTGTGTATAGTATTGAGTTTGCTCCTCTTCGCTCGGTGTTTCGCTACCTGCAATAAACAGGGTCTCGCTGCGAAACAGCCCGACACCTTCTGAGCCAAACTTTTCCAGTGAAGGTAATTCCTCTTTGAAGTCAATGTTGGAGTAAATGTAGATGCGCTTGCCGCAAGCTGTTTTCGTCTTGCTTTGTGCAAGTGTTGGATTTAGCGAAGAGAGTTTGCGTTTGGCTTTGCGTTCATAGACTAGGAGCGTCTCGGCTGAGGGATGAAGCACGATTTTGCCGTCATAGCCATCGATGAGCATCATATCGCCTGTGTGTACCTGCAAGACAAGGTCGCGCAGTCCAACTACCATAGGTACCCCCAGCGATTGACATATCAGTGCAGCATGAGATGTAACGCCGCCGCTCTCTGTCGCACAGCCGAGCATATTTTGGCGACTGAAGAGAATCACATCAGCGGGTGTGAGCATTGTGGCAACAACAACGCTGTGCTCTGGAATGCGCGAGATAATCTGACCAGAATAAAGATTGCGAATGAGACGTTCTTTGAGGTCTTGAAAATCATACGCACGCTCTCGAAACAATGCTTCGTTGGAAGCCAGCAGCATTTGTTGATATTTGGCAATTTCTTCACTAGCAATTACGCTAGCTCGGCGATGCTCTTGACGAATACGCCGTTCCACGATTTGAACAAAGACTTCATCGCGCAACATCATAATTTGCGCCGTGAAAATTTCAGAGTATGCACCACCAATTTTTTGTTCAGTGATATGAGCAATCTTTTCAAGCTCTTTCGTAGAACGCTCTAAGGCAAGATGCCAGCGCGCAATTTCATCTTGAATGTACTCTTCCCGCATTTCAGGCTCACTTGCTGAAAGGGTATCATGTCTCTCGCGCTCGAACACATATACAGTGCCCTTCGCAATGCCTTTGGAAGCAGCAATACCCTGAAAAAAAACTTCAGATGAAGGCGGTAATGTAAGTTGCTCTTTTTCCATCTGTTACTGGCTTTGCAGAATATAGCACGCTAGCGAAAATTTCTACCTGTCTTCAAAGAAGTTTGTAACGAACTTTGTAACTTCGCTTGCAATCAAGACCATCATTATCCATGAGCCTAACACCTGACGCAGAACAGTCATCGCGCAAAAATTCCTCGAAAGCCCATGCACGCGCCGCTGCAGTATTTAAGTCAGAATTGCAAATCGTTGAGCACGCCGCAAAAATTGCTAAAAGCACGGAGCTGAGTAACGAGGAATTGCTCAGAGAGTACAAGTTTCTTGCGCAAGAGTATCAACGGCTCCTGCAAGAGGCGGTGAAGATTACCAAAGTCGGCGATACCATGCAAGAAAAATTACTCAAGGCGCAAGAGTCGTTGCAAGAACTCAATGCGAAACTTGCTGATACGAATCTGCAACTCAATAGCGAGCGTGAGCGCTCTGAACAACTGCTGCGCAACATTTTACCCGGCATCATTGCCGACCGCATGAAGCGTGGTGAGACGACCATCGCAGATTCATTCAACGAAGTTACGGTGCTGTTTGCCGATATCGTCGGCTTTACCCATCTCTCTTCCGCTACCTCGCCAGAGTTTGTGGTCGCTATTCTTAATGACGTTTTTGCTTACTTTGATGATTTGTGCGAAAAATATGGGTTGGAGAAAATCAAAACCATCGGCGATTCCTACATGGCAGTCAGTGGCGTGCCTGAAGAACGGCGCGACCATGCAATTGCCGCCGCCGAAACCGCTCTGGAAATGCTCGATAGCCTCGATAAGTTAGAGCTTGCACGCATGGGACATCTTAGCATGCGCATTGGTCTGAGCACGGGTAGCGTTGTGGCTGGCGTGATTGGCAAAAAGAAATTTATCTATGACCTCTGGGGCGATACGGTCAATATCGCTAGCCGAATGGAATCGCAGGGCGTTAGCGGAAAAATTCAGGTGTCAGAATCGTCGTTCAAGTTGCTTAAAAACCGCTACATCTTCGAGGGTCCGGGCAAAATCAATGTGCGCGGCATCGGGGAAATGCCAACCTATTTCCTTGTTGGACGCAAATCGTCTCACACCTAATCTGTTAGCACCACCGCTTCAAGACCGACACCATGCGCTGCGCTGCTTCCTCTACCTCCTGCACTGTGTTAAACTTTGAGAAAGAGACCCGAATACTCGCACGTGCTTCTTGCTCCGTTTTCCCTAAGGCTAAGAGCACATGCGATGGCTTTTCTGTACCGCTCGTGCATGCACTGCCACTTGAGACCGCTATCCCATAAGCATCAAAGGCTAACAGCAACACATCAGCTGCAACTTTGCTAGCAGCTTTAATGTTGAATGTCAGATTCACAATGTGCGGCAACGCTGCATCCGATTGCCCATTGATTTCAAACGCTATACCTTCACGCTCTAATTGAGCGAGAAATCTCTTGCGAAGCATCCTAACATGTTCAGTTGTCTGCGCTGCCGATGATGTTGCATGCTGTAGTGCTTCAGCCAGTGCAAAAGCAAAGGCGTAGTTCTCTGTGCCCGCGCGTCGATTACGCTCATGACTGCCACCGTGCAATAGCGGTTCAATTGGCACATCCTTGCGCACGTAGATTGCTCCAATTCCTTTTGGCGCGTGAAACTTGTGCCCAGAAATCGAGAGCATATCGACGCCCAATTCTTCTACATGGATAGGCAACTTCGCTGCAGTTTGAACCGCATCGCTGTGCACAAATGCCCCATATTGCTTAGCTATCTGCGTGATTTCTTTAAGAGGATTGATATTGCCAAGTTCATTATTGGCATGCATGATTGAAACCAGCGTGACGGTTTCCTTATCGCCGCTGCACAAAAGTTTTTTCAGACTGTCAAGGTCGAGTGTGCCGCAAGCATCATGCTCCACAAAGAGCACCGGTGTGCCAAAGACACTTTCAAGCCACGCCAGACTTTCGAGCACGGCTTTATGTTCAAGGCGTGAGCTAATAAATCGAAAAGGCTTTTTGGCACGCATCATTGCAAAAGCAAATCCTTTGAGCGCAAAGTTATTGGCTTCCGTACCGCTCGATGTAAAGAAAATCTCAGCTGGTGAAGCACCAAGCACTCTCGCCACACGCTCACGCGCCTCTTCCAAAATGTTTTTTGTGACTTGTCCGAAAGAATGAATTGAGGCAGCATTACCGAAGTGTTCTGTAAAATAGGGTTGCACCTGCGCCCAAACTTTTGGCTCAATAGCGGTTGTTGCAGCGTTGTCAAGATAAATGCGTGTCATAGCGGTATGAATTTCTCTCATGCCATCTCAAACACTTTTTGTGAGCAGAAATGTTCATTAGGCAAGTTCAGAAACGCACTTGTACTGTGGTGCGTGGGAGAAGTGCGCCCGTCAGCGGGTCAGGTGTCAGGTCGATAGTTGTCTTGATGCGCCGATTGTATTCATTCGTAGCTAAGACTGCATCGACCACACTAAAGAGGTGATTGAGAATGATGAAATATGTTACGGTTGTAGCGCGGTTCAAAATGTCGTTGAAGTCTTGCCGCTGAATGCCGTAATTCAAAAAGTGCTGACTTGCCGGTGGGAATGCATTGCTAAGTTGACGCAGGTCGAAGTCATCCCAGCCGATAGCATATTCGCTGTATTTGCCGATAAGTTCATAGTACTGCTGTGAGCCGAAAGGCGAGAGTGTATGAGAGAATGTAGCACCATTGGCAAAGACGGCCTGTCGCTCAAAAGTGTTAAGGAAGCGATAGTCTTGATTGCGAATTTCGTTCAGACGTGTAGGTGCGCTGAGTTCTTGCGCCAGCGTGCGCAGCTGTGGATTGGGATGTTCGCGGAAAATTTGAGAGAGGCGACTGGCATAACGCACAGCGCTCCAGCGGGAAAGTCCATCGTTGAGAGCGGAAGGGGCATCTGCAAAAGCCTTGTAATCTTGCGCTGCGCGATTGCCTCGATCGAGAAGTTGCACATGAAATATCCACAGTGCGGCTTCTATGGCGACAAACAATCCTGCGCGTAAATAACTTTCTGCGTAAAACTCTCCTGCCCCCGGCACAATTGCCGAGAAAATACCTGCCAGAGCTGGCGAGCGAAGCATGCGAGCTGGCGCCTCTTCAAATATCGCCGCATGATGCACTTGAGTCTGCAGCGCACTTACACGCTCACCTTGCAACTTAGCTTGAAAATCGCGCTCAGCTTCATACTCTGCTTGCAATTTAGAGGCATCAAGAACACTGAAAGATACGCGCGCTTGCGCAAACAGCACATCTGCAAAAAGCAAACTACTACAGAGCAGGACGATTGACTTTAGTGCTAAGAATTTTTTGTGCATTTGAGAAAATTTTGGTCGCACTACACTCTTGCGCACAAAATACGAAATGTCTATAGTGCGCAAAGACCAAGCTGTCGAATTGCAAAGCTGCCAACAGGTTGTGTTACAACACGACAGCCACGATACCGCCAATCGAGAATGCTAGCACCCAGCTGCCGAACCATATCGTCATAGCTTCGCGCACCCCGCGCTCTTTGAGCAGCACCATCAAACTTGCAATACATGGCACAAACAGCGTGATGACTGTAAGCGAGACTACTATCTGCTTTGGCGTCAAGGCGAGTTCATAGAGACCTGCTGCGCCAAAATCGCGCCGCACCATTCCCATTACAAACGCGCGTGCAGCATCAGCAGGTAAGTCTAACCAGCGTGTGGTTATCGGCTCAAAGAGATTTACCCATGCACTCAAAAGTCCTGTAACTTGCATCGTAGAGACCAGCACAGCGCCGATGAAAAACCACGGTGAGGCTTCTTTCATGAAACTTAGCGTCTTAATCCAAGTTTTTTTGATAATGTTGTCAGGGCGGGGCAAACGTATCGGCGGCAAATCAATCAGCAGGGCGGACGACTTGCCCGGTAAAATTTTGTCAATTGCTGTGCCAATGCCAACAAGATTTGCAAGAATAATCACAAAGAAGATGAGCGTGTACTCGCCGCCTGCTTTGGTGAGCAAAGCCGTAATGACCGCTAGCTGTGCGGAACAAGGAATTGCAAAATTGAGAATCGAGGCAGCAATTGTTTTCTCGCGTGAGGTATTCAGCAAGCGTGTTGTAATTGTTGCCATCGTTACACAGCCAAAGCCCAAGATAATTGGAATGACAGCGCGACCGTTAAGCCCCATCATGTTGAGCAGTCTATCGACCATTGTCGCAAGGCGCGGCAAGTAACCGCAATCTTCAAGGATTGCAAGGAATAGGTAAAAGCCAATAATGAGTGGCAAGAGTAGAAAGAGCAAGTATGTAACAGTCATAGTGATAGCGCCAAACTCACCGGCAAGAATGGTGACAACTTTTCCCCACAGCGTCTCTTGCGAAAAAGTAAAATTCTGCATCACATCTTTGCCTTCAATGAACTTGCGCAGCTCTTGAAGTGTTGCCTCATCGTTGCGCGTGCCATTTGGGAACTCAAATGTGCGTGTCTCAACAACCTGCTCTTCACCCTCTTCATCTTTTTGCAAGACTTCAACAGAAATGCTTACTGGTGTGATGAGCGCAAACACATGTTTGACCGCAGGTTCCCAAAGTTTATTGCCGTACTCTACTTCCAGATGTCCTACCACACGCTGAGCCACAAGCACTCCAACAACCTGATAGATTAGCCAGAGCATCAAGAACAGAATTGGGATACCTGTTATCGGGTTGATTGTCCATTGTCCTAGTTTTTCACTTAGCCGCGTGCTCAGACGCATCGCTGATTTTTGCTTGTAGACTTTCGCTACAAGTTCATTTACGCGGTTGCGGCGCGCAACATAGATTTCTTCGCGCTTGTCCATCGGTGCAAGCGCATGGCGTTCTGCGACCACTTCATCGCCTTCGAGAATCATCAGAGCGTCGGCAGTAGGGTTCGTTGTTGGTTTGAGATGCGCTATTAGCCCTTCAATTTCGTGCTGCAGCGCTGCATCAGAGTGTCCTACACGCGCGTGTGGCAGCATGGCTTCAAGTCTGTCAAATCCTTTTTTCTTAATTGCCACAACTTCGACGACCGGCACGCCCAGCAAGCGTTCTAATTCTTTGGTATCGATCTCTAAGCCAGCTTCACTCAGCGCATCCATCATGTTGAGTGCAACAATCATCTTGAAACGCATATCTATCAGTTGCAGTGTCAGAAAAAGATCGCGCTCGAGATTCGTTGCATCCACCACGTTCAAGACCACATCGGCTGAAAGCACGGTATCGCGCGCAACACGCTCTTCATCGTTGAAAGAACTTACACCATAGATGCCCGGCGTATCATAGACCTCATAATTTTTGTAATGGGCATGGGCAATTTCAACTGTGGTGCCCGGAAAATTAGAGACATCGACATACAAACCACTGAAGTAATTGAAAAAGCCTGACTTACCCACATTCGGGTTGCCGACTAAAACCAACTTGGTCGGTCTAGCCGTCGCTGTGTCTTCAGAAATGGCGGGAATTGGTGCGTTCACTTCTGCCTCTGTCGGCAGATCAACTGTAGACTTTTCCATAGCATGAAATGTTGAAATTAGGTTTCAAGGGTCTCTACCCAAATTTTATTGGCAAGTTCTCTGCCGATTGCTACCTCTTGTCGCTTGTGCTTAATGACGATAGGACCAAACGGCAATCGCTCAAAGCAGATGCCTGTACTGCCTTCGCCTAAACCAAAGCGCAAAAGCTGAGTGCGTGTATCCTTATCATCAATACGCACCACTTTGAATCGTTTTCCCTTTTTGACATGGTTAAGCAAAATCACATTTATTATTTTTATTTAGATTGAATCTAATCAAATTTCCCTAACACACCAAGCCGTCTTTATGCGCATAATTTTGTAAGCACTTGTCAAATTTTACTGCGTGCTATCGGTAGGTGCGGCAAAACTTGTCAGTCCTGAGCCATAGGGGAAAAGATCAGGAATGCTTACAGGGAGTTTGCCTTTTGGCGTCAGTTGTCCTGTGATCACTTTCAGAGCAGCGATTTCAGAGACTTTGGCGGGGCAGTATGCGCAGAGATAGGCTGGTACATCTGGCACGTCCATGATGAGATATGGCGTACCAAATGAAATTAGCACAATTGGAATCTGACGCGCATTACACATTTTGACTAAAGTTTGTAGAAACTTGGTCTGGTCTTTATCCAAGCCGAATTTTCCTTCCCATGCGCGGGTATCGGCATAACAGGAGACGACCACGGCGGCGGATTTTTCAGCGGCGCGCAAGGCAAATTTGAAGTTCAATTCATTGCTCTTGGGCATAAGTTGCAAGCGCAGCGTATTGGAATAGACTTTTTCAAGTTCTGCAAAGAAACTTTTGCCGATGGTGCAGTTCTCCGAGGTTTGCAGCGAGATATTGAGCACACGCTGTTTAGGCTCTGTCAGTTGAAGTGGTAAAATTCCTCGTTCATTTTTGAGCAGCGTAATAGAGTTATTTGCAACTTCCTGCGCCAGCATTTGATGAGCGCGTGTGCCGACTTTGGTTTCAACATCGTCCAAACTTACGAATCGTGATTTATTCAAGCCGAGCCATGCTTTGAGTGCAAGAATTTTGCGCACGGATGCATTGATGCGCTCAAGCTCGATTTGTTGTTCTTTCACGGCTTTGAGTAGTGCGCTTTGCGCTGCATCAATATCGGGCGACATCAGAATCATATCGTTGCCTGCTAGCACGGCGCGCACAGCAGCTTCGCCAACCTCAAAATTTTTCCTCACGCCTCTCATCCCCATTGCATCAGTTACGACCAAGCCTTTGAAGCCTAATTCTTCACGCAAAATTTTAGTCGTAATCTCAGGTGAGAGTGTTGCTGGGATTTTATCGGAGAGACTGATTTTTGGAAGTGCTAAGTGTCCGACCATCACACAAGCCACACCTTGCTCAATGGCATGTTTGAACGGTTTGAGCTCGAGCGCATTGAGTCGCGCACGATCAAACGGCAACACGGGTAAATCTTTGTGACTATCGATATCGGTGTCGCCGTGTCCGGGAAAATGTTTGACTGTTGCAATCATTCCGCCAGCTTGAGTGCCTTTGATGAAAGCTGATGCCATTTGATTAGTCAGTGCCACATTTTCACTAAAGGCTCGTGTGTTGATGATGGGGTTGCGTGGATTATTGTTCAAATCGACCGATGGCGCATAGTTTTGATGAATGCCTAAGGCACGCGCTTCTCTAGCGATAGCTTGCGCCACACGGAAGGCATATTCTGGTTTGCGTGTTGCTGCAATTGCCATATTGTAGGGGAATTCTGTTGCGCGTTCGATGCGCATGGATACGCCCCACTCCATATCGGCGCTAATCAGCAATGGAATTTTTGCAAGGCGCTGCAATCGATTCGCCAGCATAGCTGCTTCATAGACATTGCCTTTGGAGAACATTACGCCGCCGATTTTGCCCGAACGCACAAGCTCTGCAAGGCGCTCAAAGTCTGCGTTATCTGCACTCATGTAAAACGAGTAAGAAAACGCACTGAACATTTGCCCAATTTTTTCTTCAAGCGTGAGTGATGCTAAAGTGGAATCGATCCATGCTGAAGTATTGGGGAACATCTCTTCGAAAGTATTCAACGGCTGCGGTTCATCGACCAGCGAAATCGGTATTCTTGTAGTGAGCAATTCTTTGGTGAGCGATATTTCGCTGTTGACTTGTGCCGAAAGTGATAGTGGCAAGCTCATCAGCACACAGACCATAGCCATGAACTGCAGGGAGCAAAAACATCTCGGCGCAGTTTTTGAGCTCATCGTTATCTCTTCGGATTGATTGCGGTTTTGTGTTTCAAGCCATTGCTTCATACGCTGCACACTTGTCAAAGTTTAGCGATAGTTTTCGAACTGCAAGGGCAAATTCAAATCTAAAGTCAGTAAGTGTTTTTGCACGGCTTGCAAATCGTCAATCTGCTTGCCGCTGACGCGTACAGCGTCGCCTTGCACTTGGGCTTGCACTTTGAGTTTTAAGTCTTTGATAGCCGTCGTGATTTGCTTTGATACCTCTTTGCTGATGCCTTGCTTCAACTTGATTTTTTGGCGAACCGTGTTTTGCGATGCCGGCTCAATTTTACCATACTCTAAGGCTTTGATAGAAATACCGCGCTTGATGAGTTTGGATTGCAACACATCGATGACAGCTTTCAGTGTAAATTCATTTTGCGACTCTAATGTCAGTTCCATCTCCTTTTCATTGAAGAGAATTTGCGATTTGGAGTCTTTGAGGTCATAGCGCTGTTGCAGTTCTTTACGCGCTTGATTGAGCGCATTGTCGAGCTCTTGCATTGGAATTTTGGAGACGATGTCAAAAGAGTGTTCGCTTGCCATTGCCAAGACACCTTATTGATTGAGTTTGTATCGCGTGGATAGCCTGCTGAAGTGATATTGAGTGGCTCTCCAAACGATGCTATTTTCAAATGTTTAGCGTGGAATATAAGTTTGCGCAATTTGCAAAAAAACTTTCTTGCCATGTAGCCGAGAGATGGACGCAACACAACTTGGCATTTTAGCTTATATCGTGCTTCAGCTTGGTATTGGCTTTTTGCTCTCTCGGCGCATTCACACTGAAGCGGATTATTTGCTGGCTGGGCGCCGCTTGAGTTTAAGTCTCTCTGTGCTTACGCTCTTTTCGACATGGTTTGGTGCAGAAGCCTGTCTTGGCGCTGCTGGTGCAATCTATCAAGAGGGGCTTTCGGGCAGTGTTGCCGACCCCTTTGCCTATGGCATCTGCCTTTTGCTGATGGGACTGTGCTTTGCTGTACCGCTTTGGAAAAGAAATTTGACTACGCTTGCTGATTTTTTTCGGCAGCGCTATGCCCCTTCGGTTGCACAGCTTGCTGCAGTCTTGATGATTCCCTCTTCACTTTTGTGGGCAGCCTCGCAGATGCGTGCGTTCGGACAAGTGCTCTCGTCTTCTTCCAATCTTGATATTTCACTTGCAATTACGCTCTCGGCTGCTGTTGTGGTAATCTACACCATCTCAGGCGGATTGTGGGCAGATGCCATTACCGATGTGGTGCAAGGCTCGATGCTGATTGTTGGCTTGGTATGCCTTTTTGCTGTGGTGCTGACGCAAACGACACCTGAGCATTTTTCGATTGCCTTTAGCAGCGAGCGCTTAAATCTTTTTCAGAGTGGCGCAACTTTGCAGCAACTTGAAGCATGGCTTGTACCCATTTGCGGCTCGGTCGTGGCGCAGGAGCTTGTGGCACGTGCCCTTGCTGCACAGTCAGCGCATGTAGCACGCCGCTCAGCCTTGATTGCAAGTGCGCTATACATGCTCTTTGGCACAATTCCCGTGCTCCTCGGTCTGCTTGGTCCTGCACTTCTTCCGAATCTGAGCGATCCAGAAAAACTTTTACCGATTGCTGCACAAACCTACTTGCCCCCAGTTTTGTATGTGCTCTTTATCGGTGCGCTCTTTTCTGCCATTCTCTCGACCGTCGATAGCACACTTCTTGCTGCAAGCGCTCTTTTAGCGCATAATGTCATTTTACCGATGCGTCCTCACATGAGCGAGACTGCAAAGGTGCGCATCAACCGCTTAGGGGTCGCGCTTTTTGGCATTGCTGCGTATTGCTTAGCGCTGTATGTCGGCAGCATTCATGAACTTGTCAAACTTGCCTCGGCAATTGGCAGTGCGGGCGTTTTTGTGGTGGTCGCTATTGGTCTGTTTTCACCGCTCGGTCAGAAGTACAGCGCCACAGTCGCCTTGCTGACAGGCGCGCTTGTCTGGGCTTTTGGCACTTACCTTCTTCATCTCGATTTTGCATACACACTTGCCTTAGGTGTATCTTTCCTAAGTTATGCTGCAGTTGCATGTCTAGAGCACCTGCAGGCTACAAAAAATTCTGCAAAGTCACGCGCTTTAAGTGCAACATCTTTGCCAGTGTCTCAATGTTTATCTCAACAATTTCTCAGCACATGCAAAATGGAACACGCAATTCGTGAGGAATTTAATCGTAAATTCAAGCGCGAAACCTATCAAGCCTTCATCGATGATTTGAGCAAGTATAACCGTGGTGCAATGGATTTTCGGCTCTGCGAAACCCCGCTCTTTCTTTCAGAGAAAATGACGCAGGAGTTGATACACGCTTGCGACATTCTTATCGACGAGCTCATTGCGCCTGACTTCCTCAAACGCTTAGATGCCGCTGTGCCCGAACACTTGCGCGTACCTAACGAAGATGCACATCCGACATTTCTGCAAATTGACTTTGCGCTTGTGAGTTTGCCTAATGGCGAACTTGCCCCGCGCCTGATTGAACTGCAGGGCTTCCCTACACTCTATGCTTTTCAATGGCTACTTGACCTTAAAATCCGTGAGTTCTTCGACATTCCCGATTCGCTGACGCCATACTTTAGCGGACATTCATCCGACTCCTACCTCAAACTCTTCAAACGCTTGCTTCTTGGTGATGCAGCACCTGAAAATGTCGTGCTGCTTGAAGTACAACCCCACACTCAAAAAACTCGAGTTGATTTTTACTGCACCGAAGAGCTGACCGGCGTCAAGACAGTTTGCCTCACTGAAGTAATTAAGCGTGGAAAGAAACTCTACTACAAACAAAACGGCAAAGAGATTCCAATTGAGCGCATCTACAATCGTGTCGTCTTCGATGAGCTCTACAAAAAGCAAATTGAGTTCGGCTTCCGCTTTCAAGACGAACTCGATGTCGTCTGGCTCAATCACCCAAATTGGTTTATGAAAATCTCCAAGTATTGCTTGCCCTTGTTCAAAAACGAATATGTGCCAAAAGCCTATTTGCTTTCTGACTTGGAGCGCTATCCGGAAAATTTGGAGCTCTATGTCTTAAAGCCGCTCTTTTCGTTTTCAGGCACAGGTGTAGAGATCGATGTTACACCCGAGATGCTCGATCGCATCAGCGACCGCAGAAATTATCTTCTGCAAGAAAAAGTCGAGTACGCCCCCGCAGTGCGCACGCCTGAAGGTGGCACCAAAGCTGAAATTCGCATGATGTTTCTGTGGGATGAGAACGAAAAACCAACCTTAGTCAATAACCTTGTGCGTATGAGCCGCGGCAAAATGCTTGGCGCCTCTTACAACAAAGATGCCGAATGGATTGGCGCAAGTTTAGCTTATCATCCATAACCATTTCACTTCCATGATTCTTGTAACCGGCGGCGCAGGCTACATTGGCTCACATGGCGTCAGGCAATTGCAACGCGCTGGCTATCAGACCCTCATTGTCGATAATCTCGTCTACGGTCATCGTGACTTTGCTGAAAAAAGTCAGCACCTTATCGGCGATTTGCAAGACGCCGCTTTTGTGCAAGACGTGTTTGCACGCTATCAGATTCGCGCCGTGATGCACTTTGCAGCATTTGCTTACGTGGGCGAATCGGTTAAAGAACCTGCAAAGTATTACCGCAATAACCTTGTGGCCACACTCAACGTGCTTGATGCCATGCGACAACACGGCGTAAAACACTTTATCTTCTCTTCGACTTGTGCCACATACGGCGAACCCGAAGAAGTTCCTATTGCTGAAACGCACCCGCAGCGCCCGATTAACCCTTACGGACGCTCAAAACTTATGGTCGAACACATTCTGCAAGATTACGATGCTGCCTACGATATAAAGTTTGTCTCTCTGCGCTATTTCAATGCTGCTGGCGCCGATCCAGAAGGCGGCATCGGTGAAGACCATACGCCAGAGACTCATCTCATTCCCCTCTTGCTCGATGTCGCACTCGGCAAGCGCGCCTTCATCACCATCTACGGCAATGACTACCCTACACCTGACGGCACCTGCATCCGCGACTACATTCATGTTACCGACCTTGCCGACGCCCATGTCTTGGGCTTAAAATATCTTGAAGCCGGTGGCAAAAGTGATGTGTTTAATCTCGGCAATGGCAATGGTTTTTCCGTCAAAGAGGTGCATGCTATGGCAGAGTGTGTAACTGGAAAACCCATCAAAGCGATTATCGGTGAGCGCCGCGCCGGCGACCCTGCACGACTTATCGCTAGCGCCGAAAAAGCAAAACGCATCTTAGGCTGGCAACCCCGATTTGCTGACCTCGAAACCATTATCCGCACCGCTTGGCAATGGCATCAAGAACGATTTGCATCTCGACTCACACTAAACTCTGCACATTGAGATTTGCGAGTTTGAAACGATTTTTTTATATTTATCGTGGAAACCAGTAGCATTCCTACCCTACATCATCCAATCCATGTAATCGTAGAAAAAACTCAAAAGTAATTGGAGATAGCACATGCGGCTCTTTGTACTACTCTTCGTCTCTATTCTCATCCCCACCTTAGCCACAGCGCAAAACCGACAACTCTACTCATACCAAAGCGGAAACTTCGCTGACCCAAACATCTGGACGCTCACCAACGGCGGCACAGATTTCGTAACTCCTAACGTT
>JBKBSK010000006.1:0-165904 GCA_046291735.1 Candidatus Thermochlorobacter sp.
GCAGCATTAATAAACTCCTCTTGCTTGAGCTTGCCGGCTTTTACTTGTGCTTCAACACGCAAGGCTGCAGACTTGATGGCATTGACCAGTGTGATAATGTGCCCCGGCGCTGCGTTTTGATAGTTGCATGCTGCTGAGACGGCGCCGCACTCTGTATGCCCAAGCACAACAATGAGGTTTGCGCCCAGCACCGCTTCGGCAAATTCAATGCTGCCAAATGATGCCGCTGCAGAGACTTGCCCCGCTGTGCGCACGATGAAGAGGTCGCCCAAGCCTTCATCAAAGATGATTTCATTTGGCACACGGCTATCAGCACAGCCGACGATAATCGCATAAGGTTTTTGTCCTTTAGCAACTTCACGAATGCGTTCAGGACTTTGGCGTGGGTGAATGGTCTTGCCTTGCACAAATCGGCTGTTGCCTGCTTTCAGCCGCTCAATGGCTTGGTCGGGAGTGATAGGATTGCGTGTTTGCGCCGAAAGCGGCAACGCAAGAAGAGTAAGCGATAGAATAAAAAGTATCTTTTTCATATTCTTGTTTTGTTTATTATTAAAATAAAGTTTAACAAAAGTGTGCAATGATACAAAACTTAGCTTTAGAAAGCAAAATTTTTTTTTAAGCGCATTCTGGGCTTAAGTGCGAGATGTTTGGCTCGAGAATAGGATTGCAAAAGCAAAAGGGCGCACTGTGCGCCCCGAACTATTCTGGAGTATGGTGTTAGAGTCGCATGCGATGAATGTTAGGCACTCATGGTCAGTTCCGTGCGTGTTTCAGATTTTTCTTTGGCGGCTTTTTCAAGTAGGTGTTGGATTGGGGCTTTCTTGCCGCTGAGCACGCTTTGAAGTTGGTCCTTAAGATTGCGCTTGAAAATAAGGCTAGTTACTAAGTTAATCATTTTGTTTGGATTGAGGAGCACGCGCTTGATGATAGTGGACCATTTGTAGAAGCCCAAGAAGTGGCGCATGTATTGAATTTGATATTCGAGCGGGTCGTATTTGTCGCAGCGAATGACAAGGTTGTGAGCTGTGTATTTGTCCCAGTCCTCATCAACAATCAGACCTTTGGCTTTGTATTCTTTATACATCGTGGTGCCGGGATAGGGCGTAAGGATAGAGTAGATGGGCATCATGAGGAGATTGTCGTCAACGAATTTCTCGACAGCAGCCATATCTTCGTAGCTATCAATGGCTGGATTAGTCAGGAAGTTGCCTTGAATGTTTAAGCCCATCTGGCGGCACTGCTTAATGATTTGAGCGTATTTTGCCACATTGTTCATCTTCCACTTATCATATTGGTCGACGGTTTCTTGATTGACTGATTCAAACCCGACAAGTGCCATGGCACAACCGGCGTCGACCAACTTTTTGACGGCTTCTTTGTCTTCCAAGAAATTTATACTGATAAAAGAGCTAAACTTGATGTCGCACTCTTTGAGCACGTCCATAATCTGAAACATTTTGGCTTTGTTTACGCCAAGGTTTTCGTCGGTGAACATAAACCACGGTTTCTTGCCATAGCGTGAGGGTTTGAACCAGACGCGCTTTGCGGTTTCAATTTGCTCTTTGATGGTCTCGACAGATTGAACGCGATAGAGCCGTCCGGTGAAGTTTGGTGTAACACAAAATGTGCAAGTGTAGGGGCAGCCGCGTGTCATGTAAATCGGAATTGACTTGCGGGCATCGACTTTATCGCGTTTGCTGGCTTTGAAGATACGCTCATAATCAATCACGGGTACTTCTCTGACAGGCGGGAAATCTGTGGCATTGTAGCGCGGTTGCAAATTACCCATTGCCACGTCTTGCAGCACATAAGCCCAGAGATTTTCAGCTTCACCACATACAACGGAATCGCAGTGCTGAATGGCTTCGTCGTAGTTGAATGAGACATGCACGCCGCCCATAATCACTTTCTTCCCGCGTCGACGAAATTCATCGGCAATATCATAGGCGCGCGTAACATTCATCGTGCGCGCTGTAATCCCAACAAGGTCGTAGTCGCCATTAAAGTTGATTTCATCACCAAAAAGCTCATCGACAAGTTCAATTTCATGCTGCGGTGGTGTGATACTGACCAGCACGCCGATTGCCATAGAAAAGAGCGCTTTCTGGCTTGTGTCTTCTTCTTTTTTGCCCTTTGGTGTGATAAAGAGAATTTTCAGTGGGCGAATGCTCTCAGGCGGTAAGAGATCATTGCGCATGCCAGCACTGGGTAAGACAGGCAAGACATCATCATGATGAGCGGCACTGCTATGTGCAACAGCGTAGGCGTTGCTGCGGTAAGAGGAATTACGACTCGCCATAGTTTTTTTCTCCTTACTTAATGTTCATTTTTTCTAAGATACCTTTCGCCTCAAGAGATTCCAAATTCTAACTATCGGTGCTACCTTTCCCTAGTGATAGAGCATGCAGACACAAAGCAGAAGCGGTCAATAGTTGCAATGTATCATGCAAAAGTGCAGGTAGGTGTAGATGGACATTGCGGAAATTACAGCACTTGTGCGCAGCTACATTGTAGGATCGACATTTTTTGCTTATGTTTGCAGCAACATTGAAAATGAACTGTTGCGCTGCACGGCTGTTCTTTGCATACCCTACATTTGCCGGCTGCGCTTTTTATGACCGAAAAAGAAAAAGGAGTAAAGACTATGAATGAGGTAAAATCCGTGCGTCTCGAAACCAAAGAAGACGTCACGATTTTATTCGCTGGAGATTCTGGCGACGGCATGCAACTGACCGGTACGCAGTTCAGCGAAACTGCAGCAATTTTAGGCAACGACCTCAACACCTTCCCAAACTATCCTGCTGAAATCCGTGCGCCTGCTGGCACGCTGCCGGGTGTCTCAGGCTTCCAAGTTCAGTTTGGTAGCAAAGAAATTTTCACGCCGGGCGACCAAATTGATGTGCTTGTGGCAATGAACGCTGCGGCACTTAAAGCCAATATCAAAAATCTCAAAAAAGGCAAGTTCATCATCGCCAACTCTGACGGCTTTGATGCAAAAAACTTGGAACTGGCAGGCTACAAGACAAATCCATTGGAGGACGGCTCACTCAACGACTACCATGTCTATAAAATTGAGATTTCACGCCTGACGCAAGCCGCACTTGAGGGCTCTGGGCTAAGCACCAAAGATATTGACCGATGCAAAAATATGTTTGTCTTAGGGCTGCTCTACTGGCTCTATTGCCGCCCGATTGCGCCGACAATTAAGAACATTCAAGAAAAGTTTAAGAAAAAGCCAGAGATTGCCGAAGCTAATGTGCGCGCAATTAAAGCCGGGTATAACTACGGAGAAATGACCGAGCAATTTACCACGCGCTTTGAGGTCAAGAAAGCGAAGTTGCCTGCAGGCACATATCGCCATATTATGGGCAATCAAGCTACGGCATTCGGACTGATTGCAGCCTCAAAGAAATCGGGCTTGCCGCTTTTCTTAGGCTCATATCCCATTACGCCAGCCTCCGACATTCTGCATGAATTAGCCAAATACAAAAACTTTGGGGTGCGTACGTTCCAAGCAGAAGATGAAATTGCTGCGATTTGTGCAGCAATTGGTGCAAGTTACGCCGGGCATTTGGCAGTAACCACCACATCAGGTCCGGGCATGGACCTCAAAGCGGAAGCGATGGGCTTAGCCATGATGCTGGAATTGCCGCTTGTGATTGTCGATGTACAACGCGGCGGACCCTCAACAGGGCTGCCAACAAAGACGGAACAATCTGACCTCTTGATGGCAATGTTTGGTCGGCATGGTGAAGCGCCACTGCCTATTATTGCAGCGCAATCGCCATCAGATTGCTTTGATGCGGCTTTTGAAGCCTGCAAACTTGCTATTCAATTCATGACGCCAGTTATCTGCTTAACCGATGGTTACATCGCAAATGGCTCCGAGCCTTGGCGTTTCCCGCAGACAGCAGATTTACCTGATATTCCTATGCAATTTGCACCAGCACGCAACGAAGGCGACGCACCGTATCTGCCCTACAAGCGCAATGAATGGCTGGTCCGCTCATGGGCTATTCCGGGAACGAAGGGACTCGAGCACCGTGTCGGCGGCTTAGAAAAGCAAAATGAAACGGGCTACATCTCTTACGATGGTGAAAACCACGAATTGATGGTGAAACTGCGCGCTCAAAAAGTCGAGCGTATCGCTGACGCCATTCCCCTGCAAACTATTGACAATGGCGAGTCGAGTGGCAAATTGCTGGTGCTCAGTTGGGGCTCTACATTCGGGGCTGTCAAGACCGCAGTGCGCGATTTGCGCAAAGAAGGCTACCAAGTCTCGCACGCACACCTACGCTACTTGAATCCCTTCCCGAAAAACTTGGGCGAGATTATCTACAGCTTTGAGAAAATTCTCATTCCTGAACTCAATTCAGGGCAACTTGTGCGTCTCATTCGTGATAAGTTTCTCGTGCCTGCGGTTGGATTCAGCAAGGTGCAAGGACTGCCATTTTCAGTGGTGGAACTCAAGAGCCGAATTTTGGAAATGCTTAACCAATAAGGAGAGAAGTAACTATGTCTGCTTTAGACCTGACGGGAAATGGCGTGGCACACAAGCCCGCATTGTCCGTGCTGACCGCAAAAGATTTTGTCTCAGCGCAAGATGTACGCTGGTGTCCCGGCTGCGGCGATTATTCCATCTTGAAGCAAGTACAAATGGTTTTGCCTGAACTGGGCATTGCACGCGAAAACTTTGTGTTTGTCTCTGGCATCGGCTGCTCATCGCGCTTTCCATACTACATGGAAACATTTGGTATTCACGGTATTCATGGCAGGGCTGCAGCAATTGCCTCTGGCTTGAAGATGGCGCGTCCTGACCTCGATGTCTGGGTTGCTACAGGTGACGGCGATTTGCTCTCAATTGGTGGCAATCACTTTCTGCACATTCTGCGACGCAATATCAACCTGCAAATTTTGCTGTTCAACAACGAAATCTACGGCTTGACAAAAGGACAATACTCGCCCACAACGAAAGAAGGGTTTGTGACAAAATCATCACCCTTCGGTGTGATTGATCATCCTATCAATCCTGTTGCATTGGCGCTTGGTGCGGAAGGCACATTCGTAGCGCGCACAATGGATAGAGATGTCAAACACTTGCGCGAGATGCTCAAGCGGGCTCATCAACACAAGGGTACATCGCTTGTGGAGATTTATCAAAACTGCGTCATCTTCAACGATGGAGCATTTGAAGCCTTCACAGAAAAAGCTACTAAAGCAGAAAACGACCTCTTCCTCGAGCATGGCAAACCGCTTATCTTTGGCGCAAAGCAAGATAAAGGTATTCGCCTCGATGGCTTCAAGCCGATAGTGGTAAATCTCAATGATGGAAATCTCTCAGCAAACGACCTGTGGATTCACGATGAGACAGACCGCGTCAAGGCAAGCATCTTAGCGCGTTTCTTCGACACACCGGGCTCTGAGAACTACTTGCCTCGCCCGTTTGGTGTCTTCTATCGTGAAGAGCGAGCCTGCTATGAAGATTTGATGCAGGAACAACTCAATGCAGCACGTGCCAAAGGTGAGGGCGATTTGGATGCGCTGCTGCGCGGCAATGAAACTTGGGTGATTGACTAACGGCGCTCAAAAGAGTCTGGTGCTTGTGTCTCTTAAGCCTCTTCATGCAAAGGGAACGATGCAGTGTGGGTCGTTCCCTTTCTTTGTATCAGTGTTATCCCAGCTGGATTATTGCAACTGTGTAATTGTGCCTTTTTGAAATTTCATCACATTCATTTTCAGATTGACATTGCCGCCATCAAAGAAAATTTCAGAGCGATGACCACGGTAAGGTGGCGCTGAACGAATTGCACGAGCAATGTCTGCACGCGCTGTTATGCCTTTCTCAAGCGTAGTAGCAATGATAAAATCCATTGCGTCGTAGCCAAACCAAAATTGCAAGTTTGGAGAAATGCCCCATTGCGCTTTGAAGACATCGGCAACGCGCTTAGTTTCTGGTGCATCAGGTGAGATGTTGCTATCGATAGCGTAAATCACGCTGTCGCCAATAGCACGATATTGGCTGAGCAGGAGAGGGTCGTGCCAATCGCCAGAGCCAATAATGCGGGTTTTGATGTTGTAGAATTTGAGTTGCTCTACAGCGATTGCAATAGCTTCAAAGTTTGACATTGGAATATAGACTGCATCAATAGCGGTTTCGGGAAATCCTTTTTGGGGATGTGCCTTCAGTTTGAGAGGGGCAAGCGCCTGAGCAATACCACGCATGTTGGTGGGCAAAATGCCATAGAATTTGATGTCGCCTCCTGCTGCTAAGACGGCATCACGGAAGCCTTCTGCCATGAGCTTGCCGTAGGTGCTATCTTGCGCAAGCATACCAAAGGTTTTTGCACCGAGCGATTGAATGAGAAATTCTGCAATTGCTTTACCGCGAACAGCATAAGTAGGGTTGAGTTGGAAACTGGTAGGAATGTCGCGCGTAATCTCTTCATCCGTCGCGGTGGGCGTAAGCATTGGCACACCTTTTTCAGCACAAATACGCGAAACATAGACGGCTTGGCGGCTATAGACCGGACCTAAAATCATATTGACCGAGTCATGCTCAATGAGTTCTGTAAGCATGGTGCGTAGCAGCAGCGAGTCGTCTGTTGCACAGTGACGAATGAGCATATCCACACGGCGACCCACAGCAAGTTGGTGATACGCTGCTACAGCTTGAAGAATGCCGTGCATCATTTTCTCACCGAGGCTTGGCAAATCGGAGCCATCGAAGATATCAATCGCAAAAGGCAACAAGACGCCAACCTTAAAGCGTGTGGCACCTGAACGTGCAAGCAAGATGCATTGCTGAATGCTCGCAAGCATCGTGCGGTACGCTGGCGAAAGTGCTGCGGCATGTTTGGTTTCAAGTGCCTGTGCAACACGTGCTAGACTATCCACAGCCGGGTGCTCACTGGCTAATTCACGGCGCAAAAATGCATCAAGTAGTAAGACACTGAGGTGTGGGTTTTCTGTAGCCTGTAAGAGCTCGATAAGATCACTGCGTTGCAAGAAGGCATTAGCGAGTGTGTAGAGATGCATTGCCGCTCTGCGAGCCAAGGCATCATGGTCTGTAGGAGACCAAGATGCACCAACAACGGTCATAAATTTTTTGGCGGCACTGAAAAACTCACCTTCTTGGTATTCTAATGCAGCGGCATCAAAATCTGCTTCACGGCGAATCGTCTCGCTGCTGAACTCTAAGCGTGCTTTTGCTAATGCTGCCTTTGCTGCACTGACTCTGCCTAATTTGACCTGAGTTTTAATTTGCATCAATTCTGCTTGCTCACGCCGCATGAGCGGTTCATTTTGCGAGAGAGAGCCATACAGCACAAGCAAACTTTCTGCAACGGCATAGTTTTCGCCCTGATATTGTGCAATTGCCAAAGTCAGAATTTGGTCAGGATTTTTGAGCAGTTCTTGCTGTTTTTGCCTAGCAAGTCGGTTGATATCAATAGGCTTAGTGGATTTTACAGCGGCAGGTGCTTGTTCTGTGGGTTCAATAAACTTGCGTTTGCGCGGCTGAGCGTAACTGACTTCAGCAAAGATAGACAGCGCAACAGCAGCGCAGCATAGCCCGAGAAACAAACGCGTTCTCATCACTGTGGTTTTTTGCGTATCTCGTTTGTGATGCACGTGTTAGAATTACGGAATTTTTCGAAGATGGCAAAGTTAGGCTGACTTCGATGCAAGTTCGTCAAGTGCTTTGCCTGTAACTCGGAAAATGGTCCACTCCGACATTGGTACTGCGCCCAGTTGTCTATAAAACTCAATAGCAGGCGTATTCCAATCCAGCACTGCCCACTCTAAGCGCCCACACCCGCGCTCGCGAGCAATTTCAGCCAGACGCGCCAGCAGAGCCTTGCCATGTCCACGACCGCGGTACTCGGGTTTGACAAACAAATCTTCCAGATAAATGCCACGCTTGCCAAGAAAAGTGGAGTAATTGTGAAAAAAAAGTGCAAAGCCGACAGCCACATCATCTTCATAGACCAAGAGCACCTCGGCAGCAGGCAAGTCGCCAAAGAGTGTCTCGCGCAGACGCGCTTCAGTGGCTTCAACTTCACTTGAGAGCTTTTCGTAGTGCGCAAGCGCTCGGATAAACTCTAAAATTTGCGGCACATCTTCTACTGTAGCAAAACGAATGCAGCGCATAGCCTTACGAAAAAACTTTTTCCCATTCACGGTAAAGCGATTCCAGTTGTGCACTTACAGCACCATATTTTTCAATAACCGATTTGGAAGTATGGTGTTTGTAGAAATCTTCTTTTGCCATCTCTATCTCAAGCAAAGATTTTTCACGCTCGAGCAATTCAATTTGCGATTCGAGTTTTTGCAGATGCTGCTTCTGAACTTTTGTGTCCGACATCTTAGCCTTTGCAGGTGTAGCTGTCTTTTTGACCTCGGCTTTCGCAGCGCTTTGAGCAGTGCCTTTCGCTGCAGCGGCTTGGGCTTCTTCCTGCTCGAGTTTTTCTAGAAACTCGGCATAACTGCCAAGATATGTGCGCAGCTTTCCATCACGCAAGTAAATGACCTTGTTGACAAGCCCGTCAAGAAAATAGCGGTCGTGAGAGACAATAATCAGCGTGCCGTCATAATTTTCGAGCGACTCGATGAGCATATCTTTTGAGCGCATATCGAGATGGTTTGTCGGTTCATCGAGCACAAGAAAATTTGAGGCTTGTAAGAGCATCTTAGCCAGCGCCACACGCGATTTTTCACCGCCAGAGAGCACACCGATTTTTTTATTGACCGCATCGCCAGAGAAAAGAAAACAGCCTAAAAGGTCGCGCACTTTTTTACGAGCTTCAGAATCAGGAGCATGCTCGAGCATCTCATCGAGAATTGTATTCTGCTGATTGAGCATCTCGGTTTGGTGTTGACCAAAAAATGCCAAACTGACGTTATGACCCAGTGTGCGCTTGCCTTCAAAATCAATTTCGCCCGCAATGATTTTGCACAGTGTGGATTTGCCTGCACCATTTGAGCCAACTAGCGCAATGCGTTCGCCACGCTCAATTTCTAAATCAATGTTTGAAAGTACGCGCTTTGTGCTGTGGTCGGGCAGAGTATAACTTTTTGAGACCCCTTCAAGTGTAAGCACAACCTTGCCTGATGGTGCTGCCTTCGGAAAACGAAAAGAAATTTGTGAAAGATCTTGCTCTGGGGCTTCTAACTGCGCTTGCAGTTTTTCCATCATGCGCACACGACTTTGCGCTTGCGACGACTTCGTAGCCTTGGCTTTAAAGCGCTCAACAAACCGACGCAACTCAGCAATTTTTTTCAAATCATTTTCATACTTGGCTTGCATTTGCTCATAGCGCAGGGCTTTTTCGCTTTCGTAAAATGAATAATTGCCCTTGTATTCAGTGATGCGCTTGAAACTAATTTCCAGTGTCTTGGTTGTAAGTTTGTCGAGGAAAAAACGGTCGTGCGAGATAATCACATATGCGCCGTCATAATTCAGTAGATAATTTTCTAACCAGCGCAGCGAATCAATATCGAGGTGATTGGTAGGTTCATCGAGCAGAAGCAGCGTAGGCTTTTGCAGCAAAAGTTTGGTGATGAGCAAACGCATTTGCCAACCACCTGAAAACTCCTTTACCTTTTTGTGGAAATCCTCTTGCGAAAAGCCAAGCCCTGTCAAGACTTTTTCGGCATCGGCTTGCATTTTGTAGCCGCCTAGGCGCTCAAATTCGTGTGTGGCTTCAGAGAATTTCTCAATGAGTTTGCTATAGGCTTCGCTTTCGTGATCGAGCGCCAAGGTCAGCTCGACTTCCATGCGAGCAATATCACGTGAGAGTGTATAGAGCCGCTCGTTGGCTTGCATGGCGTATTCGAGCGCAGTTTTTTCCAAATCGCCCTCAAAGGAAATTTCTTGTGGCAGGTAGCCAATCGTCGTGTCTGAAGATTTGAGAATTTGTCCTTCAGCATGCAAGGTGTGTTCATGCGCTAAGCCGGCAAGGTATTTGAGCAGTGTAGATTTGCCAGCTCCGTTCAAGCCGACGAGTGCAACTCTATCACGGTCACCAATTCTGAACGAACTCTCAATCAAGAGTTCTTTTGTCCCAATAGTCAGGCTAAGATTGCGTGCTTCTAGCATTGTATAGATTTAAAGTTAAGCCGCAAAGATACAAATCCTTTCAGATGTTTTCAGACTGCAACAGCATGTTGTTAAGCCGATGTGCGTCGCAATTCTACCCATTCATAGACTGTAGGCAGAATGAAGAGTGTGAGCAGTGTTGAGGTAATTAAGCCGCCAATCACGACGGTGGCAAGTGGGCGCTGTACTTCTGCGCCATCGCTTTGTGAGAGCACCATAGGCAAGAAGCCTAAGCTAGCAACCAGTGCGGTCATGAGCACAGGACGCAAGCGCACTTTGCAGGCATCAATAATCGACGAGCGTAGATGATGTGTCTCTGCTTTGCGCCGTGCATTGATGTAAGAGATAAGCACAACGCCATTCAACACTGCTACACCAAAAAGCGCAATAAATCCAATTGCAGCTGAGACAGACAAGGGAAGTCCGCGAAGCAAAAGCGCCCAAATACCACCTACCAGCGCAAAAGGCAGATTGACTAATACTAAGACGGCATCGCTGACCGACCCAAACGCCGCATAGAGCAAAACAAAGATGATGAAAATGCTTAGTGGTACAATCAAGGAGAGTCGCTCCATAGCGCGCGCTTGATTTTCAAACTGTCCGCCATATTCTACAAAGTAGCCCGTCTCCAACTTAAGCTCACGGCGCAAGCGCTGCTCTAACTCTGCCACATAGCTTGAAAGATCGCGCCCTTCGATGTTGCACTCGACAACAAGGCGACGCATCGTGCGTTCATGGCTCACTTGCGCTGGACCTTCTTGCAGTGTGATTGTAGCTAATTGTCGCAAAGGCAAAAATGAAGTTGTGTTCGCAATAGGAATCATCACATTGCCAATTGCATCAAGGTCGCGCCGCGCTGAAGGCTTTAGGCGCACTACAACAGCAAAGCGGCGCTGTCCTTCCAAAACCTCAGTTGCAACTTTACCGCCAATTGCAGTCTCCAAAACCTGCTGCACATCTTCGACGGCAATGCCGTAGCGTGCCATTTCTTCTCTATCGAGCGTAATGTTCAGATAGGGCTGACCAGAGACTTGCTCGACCAAAACAGACGCTGTGCCTTTGGTCTCTTGCGCAACTTTCTGCACAACTTCTGCATAACGCTTGAGTTTCGTGTAATCCTCACCAAAAATCTTGACAGCAACATCACCCTTTGAGCCAGAGACAAGCTCATTGACACGCATAGCAATAGGCTGCGTGAAATTGACATACATGGCTTCTGTGTACGGCGCAATCGCTTCACGCATTTGTTCGATGAGAATTTGTTTAGAAATCCCTTCTCGCCACTGGTGCTTATCGTTGAGAATCACAAATACGTCAGTTTCTTGTACACCCATGTAGTCATTGGCAATATCAGGACGACCAGTTTTACACACAACGGTTTTAACCTCAGGGAAGCGCCGTAAGACAGAGGCAACTTTTTCGGCTTGTGCGATGCTCTCGGAGAGCGTGATAGAAGGCAAGCGTTTGAGTTCAATTAAAATGTTACCTTCTTCTAATTCAGGTACAAACTCACCACCCATAAAGGGCACGAGAGAAAGTGTGCCCAAAAGTATAGCCAGTGCAATGCCAACCGAGAGTTTGCGGTGATTCATCACTGCCTCAAGTGCCTTGCCATAACGCGGTGTAAGCCAGCGAAGCAATGGATTTTCCCACTCTTTGAGTTTGCCACGTAAGACAAAGGATGAGACAAGCGGAATAAAGGTCAGAGCAAGAAACAGCGAGCCCAAGACAGCAAAGCTCACGGCAAATGCCATTGGCGTAAAGAGTTTGCCCTCTATACCTTGCAGGGAAAAAATAGGCACATAGACCATCATAATGATGAGCACACCAAAGAAAATCTGGCGCGAGACTTCTGTTGCACTGGCATGAATAGCTTGAAGACGAGGTTCATCAGGCTGGTGATGGATACGCCGAACAATGTTTTCCATCATCACAACCGAGCCATCGACAACCATGCCAAAATCAATTGCGCCAAGCGACATCAGGTTTGCAGAAAGTCCAAGCCAATTCATGCCGATAAAGGTGCAAAGCATAGAGAGCGGAATGACAGCGGCTACAATGAGTGCAGCGCGCAGATTGCCAAGCAGCGACACCAAGACCAGCACCACAAGCAAGCCGCCTTCTGTAAGGTTAGTAATAACTGTGCGGATTGTGCGCTTGACAAGTTCAGTTTGGTCGTAGAACGATTCAATGCGAATGCCTTGTGTTTGCAGCGTGGCATTGAGTGCATCAACTTTTTCTTTAATGCGTTCTATCACGGCACGAGAGTTTTCACCACGCATCATCATCACAATGCCTGTGACAACTTCGCCTTCATTGTCTCTTGTTACTGCGCCTTGCCGAATCTCTTCGCCGATTTTTACTTGTGCAACATCGCGCACGTAAATCGGCACATTGTCGCTGGCGCGAATCAAGCAGTTTTCTAAGTCGCAAATTGTGCTGGCTTGACCCAACCCACGAATAATGTATTGCTCTTGATTTTTTTCAATGTAGTTGCCTGATGCAATACGATTGCCACGCTCAATAGCTGAAAAGACTTCGCCAAGTGAGACTCGATAGGCTTGCAACTTCAAGGGGTCGACAACAACATGATATTGCTTGACAAAACCGCCGAAGGAGTTGACTTCTGTGACGCCTTCGACAGCTTTAAGCTGCGGCTTGATGATAAAATCTTGAATAGCGCGAAGTTCCATCGGGATTTTGCCTTCACCGCGTATTTGGTATTGATAAATCTCGCCGAGTGCGGAGGACATTGGACCGAGCGTGGGTTCAGAGACCGTGGCAGGGAGCGCTTTTCGTACAGAGAAGATGCGCTCTAAGACAAGTTGTCGCGCAAAAAACTTATCGACATCGTCCTCGAAAACCACAGTAACAACCGAAAGTCCATACTTGGAAATTGAGCGCAGCTCAAGCGTTTTAGGCAGTCCATTGAGTGCTGTTTCAATCGGAAAGGTAACCAGTTTTTCGACTTCAACTGGTGAAAGCCCGCGCGCTTCAGTGATGATTTGAACTTGATTGTTCGTTACATCAGGCAGTGAATCAATGGGAATGCGTCCAAGTGCATAAAGTCCAGCAGCAGCAAGTAGGATAATTAGACTTGCCATTGCCAGACGCTCCCTAAGCGAAAATTCAATCAGTCGATTAATCATGGTTGCATGATTTTTTTTCGGTCATAGCTTGATAGCAAAGTAGCTTACTCTTCTCCCTCACGTGTGCGGAGCTTAGATTTAAGGAAAAACACGCCTCGTGTAACGACTTGCTCGCCTTCGCGCAACCCTTCGGCAATCACAGCTAGGTCTTTGGTCTCTTCGGCAACTTTGACCGTGCGCGCTTCAAAGAGCGTGTCATTTTTTTGCACAAAGACAAATTTCTCTTCACCATCAATGCCGATAGCGCTACTTGGCACAAGCAATTCTGGCTGTTCATGCTCAATAGCAATGAACATGTCTGCATGCATCGACGGCTTGAGTTTATGCTCAGGATTCTTCAGCATCACGCGCACCGGCAAGGCATGCGTGGTTTCATTGACAACCGCACCCACACTATGCACTTTAGCTACAAATCGCTCCGAATGAAATGCGCCAACATGAATTTCAACCAATTGCCCAGCACGTACTTTGCCAAATTCAGGCTCAAAGACACTGCCCACAAGCATGACTTCATCGAGATTGACGATGTGGAAGAGTGTCTTGCTTGGCTCGACATATTCACCGAGCGCAACAAACCGCCTAGCTACAGTGCCCGAAATCGGAGCACGAATGATGATGGCGGAGACAGCGCTATCAGGGCGCGCTTTGAGCCGCTCTAGATCTTGCTTTGAAAAACCAACTCCAATGCATTTAGCTTCAGCGGCATAGAGGCGTGTTTGAGCAAGTTTGCGAGCCGTTTCCGACTCGAGCAAGACTTTTTCTGAAAGAATGTGCTCGGAAGCAATCGCGCGTTTGCGTCTGTAATCAGCATCGGCAAGTGTAAAAGCCGTAGCGCTTTCCCAAAGTTCTGCAACAAGCGAAGCAAGAGCAGCACTCTCGAGCACCGCAAGCGGCATGCCCTGCTTGACTTTATCGTTTTCATTGACAAAAATTTTCTGAATGCGTCCTGCAATACTAACCCCCACAAAGGCTTCACTGTTTGGACTTGTAAAGACATCTGCAGGCACTTTCACCGCATAGCGCAGTTTTTCGCGCTGAACATGATGCACGGCTAAGTCCAAGCGCAAGCGCTGCTCTCTATCGAGTATGACGACATTCGGTTCAGACACTTCTACTTTGGGCACATCTAACGGTTGTGAGGACTCGGACTTTTGGCACGCACTTAGACTAAGAAGAAGTGCAAGGCAGAGTGCAAAGTTAGCACCGTGTGTGAAGTTTAGTGCTGTCTTTGTGCGCAGTATGCTTATACTTTTCAGCCGAGAAAGCAAGCCTTTAAGTTTTTGCTCTAAGTGCAATAGCATAGTCTTACTCGTTGAAATTCAAAATTCCAGCGGCGCGTAGCAATTCAGCTAGGGCGCGCTCTGCTAAGAAGTATTTTTCCAGAACATTTTTTTGCGAGTCGAAGTAAGCGCGTTTGGCTTCGAGAAACTCGATATAGCCGATGTTTCCGGTTTGCAGTTGGCGTTCAGCGGCGCGAAAGGCACGACGAACTGCAGCAAGTTCTTCGGTTTCAGCGCGTCGTGCTTGCACTTTGGCAGATTCATAGCGCGCAAAGGCGTTTTGCAGCTCGGTTTCAACTTGTTGGCGCACAAGGCGCATTTGACTTTCTTGAGCTCGAAGCAGTGCAGATTTCTCTTCAAGCTCTCCACGCCCATCAAGCCAAAACCATAGCGGCAAAGAAAACGATAGCTCGCCGCCATAAAAATTTTGGAGAGGATTGTCTGCAGGGGCAAAGCGCTGTTGAAAAATTGTCAGACGAAAACTGGGCAGCAGCGCAGAGTATGCAGCCGAGCGCGCCATCTCAGCTGATTCCACACGCGCTTGCATGGCTTTGAGCATTGGACGATTGTCCAGCGCCGCACGCCGAAGCACTGCAAAATCAAAGTTCGGAAAAGTCTGACGCAGCGAATCTGAAAGTGTAAAAGATGTATCGGCAGGATTGCCCATAAGCAGTGCAACTGTGCGTTTGGCTTCGGCAAGCATGGTAAAGGCATCAGTAAGTGTATTTTCAGCGCGACTAATCTCTACCTTTGCTCGCAAGACTTGTAATTCCGATACTTCACCGACTTCACTGAGCCGTTTTGAAATATCATAGAAGCGCTGCGAGATAGCGTAGTTTTCTTCAGCAAGGCGAAGCAATGCTTCAGACA
Organism: Candidatus Thermochlorobacter sp.; assembly: GCA_046291735.1. Taxonomy (GTDB): domain Bacteria; phylum Bacteroidota; class Chlorobiia; order Chlorobiales; family Thermochlorobacteraceae; genus Thermochlorobacter. Next base: position 15,396 of record JBKBSK010000006.1, read on the forward strand.
AAAGCGCATTGGCGTAAGCAATACGAACCGATGCGGCTATCTCATTTTGTAACTCATAGCCTTCACTCATAAGGGCGGAGGCGAGCTTAGATTGTGCACGCGTGCGGTAGTAAGTGGAGAGGGGAAACTCAAAGCCCTGCGAAAGTTGCCAGCGCCGCACAACTTGATTTTCCGTGAGCGAGTAGAGCATCTCTTCAAAGTAGAACGAGACGACGGGCTTTTCAGGTGAAAGTGTTGTAAGCACGCGCGCTTCCGCACTCTCCCAAAGGGCACGCTGATGTTTCAAAGCAAAGTTATGCTCCAACGCGCGCCGAAGAGCAGCATCTCTTGTCAAAGGCTGCGCCAAAAGATGAGCAGAAAACAAAAGCAAAAGACAAAGCACGAAGTAAGGCATAGTGATTTGAGCATAAGTTCAACTTAGTTTGGAAAAACATCACAAACCGAGCGTTGAACTGCTCTCAAATGCGAAGAGGTGTGGTAGTCTGGTCTTGAGGACGTGGGTCAGGTGGAGATAAATTCGGCAAAATTGCTTCACAGGCAAAATCAAGCCTGTGCCAAGAAAGCGTGTAGTGAAGGCTAAGGACTGCACAGAGTTCGTCAGAAGCCAGCACGATGCCTTTTTGCAGTGGTGTGGTATCGTCTTGCACTTGATATTGGGCACCGCAAATGGGACAATTGGTCGCAAAACAGGCGTGGTAGTGCGTGAAGTTTTGGTAGGAGCGATCGATATTTTGGTCGTCTAAGATGCCGCAGACGGTCGAGACAAGAAAGAGACTTGCAATGACAAATCGTGAGAGCGTGTGCTTGACCTTTGGCATTCGTGCAACTCAATTTTTTTTTTGAAAGTTAAGCATCAGCAGAGCACGCTTGCAAGTCAGCAACGCTATTCAGAATTAGACAAAAATAGTTTTGAAAGCGTTAATGTGGCTTGCTTGCCGCATAGGGTGCATCTATATTTCAGACCAACACACAATAAAGTCGATGTCCGAACTTACAAATACGGCAGCCCGAGCAGAGCAAATAGACTTTACGCCTGAGTTTTTGGATGCTTACCACCTTATGGAAAAAACATCGGATTGTCTTTTCATCACAGGCAGTGCAGGCACAGGGAAGTCTACATTGCTCAATTACTTTCGAGAAAATACTTCGAAGAATGTGGTGGTGCTAGCACCAACGGGCATTGCTGCGCTGAATGTGGGAGGGCAGACAATCCATTCTTTCTTCAAATTTCCGTTCGGTGTTATTACAGCAAAAAGCATTGAGAAAAAAAGTAACCGAGAACTCTACCAAGCCATTGACACTATCATCATCGATGAAATTTCAATGGTGCGCGCTGATGTCATTGATGGCATTGATTACTTTATGCGCATAAATGGACGAGATAAGAAAAAACCATTTGGCGGCGTGCAAATGATTTTCATCGGTGATCTCTTTCAACTGCCACCTGTGCTTTCGACTGAAGAGGAAAAAAGCCTCTTTCTATCGCTCTACGAAACCCCTTACTTTTTTAGCGCAGCGGTCTTTGAAAAACTCTTGCTACGCATCATTCATCTGAATCGAATTTTCCGTCAGAGCGATGGGGCTTTCATTGACCTATTGCAAGCCATTCGTACGAACAGCATTGAGCCAAAGCATCTTGCAGCGCTCAACGCTCGTGTGCAGCCCGACTTTGCACCAAATGAAGAAGAATTTTTCATTACACTGACCACAACCAATACGATTGCAAACGCAATCAATGCTGAGCGACTTGCCTTGCTCAAAGCTCAGCCAAAGAGTTTTACAGGCACTATTGAAGGCAGTTTTGACCGCAGAGCCTTACCTACCGAAGAGACACTCACACTCAAGAAAGGTGCGCAAGTGATGTTTATCAAAAATGATCCGTACAGACGCTGGGTGAATGGTACAATTGGCAAAGTGCGTGAGATTCTATCGGATTCTATCAAGGTAGAAATTGAGCGAAACGGCATTCGAAAAGTGGTAACTGCAGAGCGTGTGGCGTGGGAAATCTCAAAGTATGATTTGGATTTGAAGACCAAACAGATTTTTTCTGAGCCAATTGGCTCTTTTACGCAATTTCCGTTGCGTCTTGCGTGGGCGGTTACAATTCACAAAAGTCAAGGCAAGACCTTTGATAAAGTGCTCATTGATTTAGGGCGAGGTACTTTTGCACACGGTCAGCTTTATGTGGCGCTGTCGCGTGGTCGTTCGCTCGAGGGCATTATCTTGAAGACGCCAGTGCGTCGTAAAGATATCATTGTCGATCAACGCATCGTGGACTTTATGCGGCAAAATTTAGCCCGAGTTTAACTCATTTTGCCCATTACACAGGAAGCCATTGCTCAAGACGATACGCGCTATCCCAAAAAAGCCACTCTAAGCGTGAAGAGTAGACAAACGCCTCGGTCATAAGGGCTCTGGTGTGTGGTGTTGTGCTTGCTGCAATCTTATCGGTCAGCGCAAGCATTTGCTCTACAAGCGCGCTATATTCTTGGCTTGAATACATATCAATCCACTTCTTGTATGGATGGTGTGCGTAGTTTGGCTGCGCACTGGCTTGTGCGTGTATCGCATTGCCAACTTCACGATAAATCCAAAAGCATGGCAGCAGTGCGGCAACGCCTTCTTCATAACTGCGCAGCGCCGCTGTAGCAAGCATATAGTTCGTGTAAGAAAAACACGAAGGCGAATAGCTTAGGTCAAGTGAGGTACGATAGAGCGAAAAGTAAAACTCATGCAAACTGCGCTCAGCGACAATGGCGTTATCTGAAAACTTAATGAACTGGACAATCTCCTCGGCGTTGCGTGCCTTTGCGGCAAGCACAGCTAAGGCTTTAGCAAAATCCATCAGATAGAGTGCATCTTGCTTGATGTAGAATTGAAATTTTTCTTGCGGTAGCACCCCCGATTGAAGTTCTTGATTGAATGGGTGTTTGAGAATCTCGGTGTAGATGGGCTCAATGGCGTGCCAGAATTCATGTGTGTATGGCATAAAGTTAGTTTGTCCAGAGTTTGTTAGTTTGTCCAGAGTTTGTAGAAGTGATGTACGGGTCCATGTCCTTTGCCGAGTGTGTAGGTTGCGCCATGCTCAAGTGCACCGGTCAAGTACGTCTTGGCAAATTTGACTGCTTCGGCAATAGCAAAACCTTTCCCTAGGTACGCCGCAATAGCAGAAGAGAGTGTGCAACCAGTACCGTGCGTGTTTTTGGTCGTAATGCGAGGTGCATCAAGCCAGTGAACTGCACCATCGAAAGTCAGTAGGCAATCACGGCTATGAGCCGTCTCTAAGTGACCGCCTTTGACGAGCACATTTTTTGCGCCAAGTGCCTGCAAGTCTTTTGCGGCTTGTTTCATCTCATCGGCGGTCTGAATCGATCGCCCTAAGAGAATGCTGGCTTCAGGTAAGTTTGGCGTGATGACAGTGGCAAGCGGCAGCAAAGCCTGACGCAGAGCAACAATAGCGCTTTCTTCCAAGAGTCTATCGCCGCTTTTAGCAGTCATCACAGGATCGAGGACAATCGGTTGTAGCTTGTAAAAACACAGGCGCTCGGCGACACTCTCAATGATGTCGGACGTCGCTAACATGCCAATTTTGACAGCATCGACACCGATATCCGTTACAACGGCATCAATTTGTTGGGCGATAAACTCCGTAGGCACGCTGTGAATGGCTGTAACGCCCAGCGTGTTTTGTGCAGTCAGCGCCGTGATGACCGACATGCCGTAGCAGCCCAGAGCCGAAAAGGTCTTCAGGTCGGCTTGAATGCCTGCACCACCACCTGAATCTGAACCAGCAATCGTCAGAAGACGTGTATAAGTGTTCATAACCAAGCATAAAGTTAAGCGCAAGCAAAGAAGGGAAGCAGTTGGCGTGCAGAAATGCAAGATGGCTTCGCCTCATCTTTCCTTGCGTCAGTATTACCTGCGTCAAGTTCCTCGGGTGTATTCTCAGCCAATTGTTATTGCCTACAATCAGCACCCCGAAGATGATGGCACTGTAAGCAAAGTTACATTGCAAAATAACACATAACAAATTTTGTAGCGCACGCAAAAGGCGTATCTTAACATTTTGAAAAATTCACGACCACGCTATCTTAAAACGCTATGCCAAAACGCTCGAGCAAAACTGCATCGTACTTTACGCGCATCGGTTCAGCAAAAAAAAGTGCTGCTAAACTTTCGCCAGCGCTACTTTCTGTGGCTGAAAAAACAGACTTCAAATCCACTTCCACGTATGCCGACGTCCAAAATTTTCTCTTCGAGCTCCGAGCGCTGTCGCATGAAATGACACTGCACACGTTTGGCAAAACCACTGAAGGGCGAGAGCTTTGGCTTGCGGTCTTTTCGCGCCCACAAATTTTTTCGCCGCTGCAAGCCGTGCAATCTGACAAGCCTGTTGTACTGCTGCAAAACAACATTCACGCAGGCGAAGTCTGCCCAAAAGAAGCATCCATGATTTTAATGCGCGACCTTGTGCTGGGCAAACTCAACGCATTGCTCGATAAACTTATCATTCTTGTTGTCCCTATCTACAATGCTGATGGTAACGAACGATTCAGCGAGGCAAATCGGCTCTCACAAGTGGGACCTGAAAATGGCGTCGGTATCCGCACCAATGCCATTGGCTTAGACCTGAACCGCGATTACATGAAAATCGAAGCCAAAGAAACTGCATGTCTCATCAAAAACCTTTATGTGGCTTGGCAACCTGATGTGATTATTGATGGACACACGACGGACGGCTCACGGCATGGTTACGATCTAACCTTTGGCTTCCCACAGCATCCTAACGCTCCTAAGAAACTGATTGACTTTATACGCGATGAAATGCTGCCAGCTGTTGCCCAAAAAATCAAGCGTGATACAGGAATTGAGATGTTCTACTACGGCGACTTTGTCAATTTCCGCAAGCCTGAAGAAGGCTGGGCGACCTACTCGCATCACGCACGCTTTGGCGCAGCATACGGGGGCTTGCAAAACCGCATTGCCATCTTGATGGAAACTTACTCCTACATCTCATTTGAGCGGCGTATCAGAGCGGCGTATCACTTTATGCGTGAAAGCCTTGAGTATACGGCACGCCATGCCGCTCGTATTAAAAACCTTGTACGCGAGTGCACAAGAGAAACAATTGCGCTCGGTGAGCACTACGACCCCAAGAAAAATCTCATCGCAATCGATGTTGCCAAAGAAGCCTTCGAGAAGCCTTATACTGTAATTGGGTATGTTGTCAAGGAAAAAAAGCATCGAGATGGCACGCTGTATTACTTGCCGACCAAGACAAAAAAAATCTATCATGTGCCATACTTCGGGAAATTTACGCCTGTGCGCAGTGTAGCGCGTCCGCTGGCATATCTCTTGCCAAAGTCAGAGCAGCGCATTATTGAGAAATTGATGTTGCATGGCATTGCCGTTGAAGAATTGCTTAGCGCTTTCGAGGCGAAAATAGAGTACTTTGATGTCCAAGATATTCGTGTCTCAGAGCAATGTTTTCAAGGGCATCGGGAAGTCACAATTAGCGTCTTGCGTGTGCAAGCAGAGCGAAAATTTGAGCCGGGCGATTTTATTGTGCCGATGAATCAGCCTGCAGCAAATGTACTTGCAGGTCTGCTTGAACCAGATTCGGATGATAGCTTGGCACATTGGAATTATTTTGACAATTATCTGACGGGCAAATTGCGCTTCGAAAAAGATTTTATCACAGAGTATGAATACAATTTGATTGATTTGCCACGCACCAAAGAGATTTACGAAAAACTTATCGAAAAAAATCCGACACTGTCTGAAGAGGCGCGCGCACAAGAAAAAATGAAGTTTTTCATGACCGCTGTCGGGTACGAAAATGAATTTATGAACCGTATTCCTGTGTTTCGTTTAGTTGAAAAGAAACCATACTCAGCGAAAGTTTATGTGTAGCGCAATAGCCCAGCGCAGGCAGCAAGAAAAGGAGATGCTTGAGCCTTGCTGGCGCTTGACGAATGAAAAATGGGGTTGTATTTTCTTGGATAGGCGACAAATTCAAACACGAGGCGCATAGCGGATGAAATCCTTAAAAGAGAGCGATACTGCCGCAAAAATACAGGTGCTGTTAGAGCGTGCAAAAACACAGCCTTCAGCGACGCTAAGCCTTGCAGAAATTTTAGTGCAGCAAGGTAAAGCTAAAGAAGCACTTGCACACTTGCGTACCATTGAGCCTGATTACCGCGAATCTTACCGCTTCAATGTAATTTTGGCGCGTGCCTACCATGCCGCTGGCGACATTGCTACAGCCAAGACATTGCTTGAGAAAGCCTGTATGTTAGCCCCACAAAATGAAGTGGCTTTGCGTGATTTGCTGCGTCTGCAAGCCTCTAGACTGCTGCAACATGCAAGTGTAGCAACTAGCGCCAACAAGCTATCGCAAGCGCGTACATTGCCAAGCTTTGCATCTATGAAACCTGCAGCAACAGAGCAGTCGCTACCAACACCAGCAGCAGAGGCAGTAAGCACGCCTGAAAATCTTTCGGCACAATCGGACAAAACTCAAGCACAGTCTTCGGTGCCGACCGAGGTGCCAGACTCTGACCTAAACGAAAAAGACCGTGCAGGCACAGCGGCACAAGCACAACTTGAGCAGAGCGCAAAGCACACAAGCCCGGAGACCATAGTAGAGGCTAAAGTGTCTGAACCATCCAAAGAGAACACGCCAGCCGTAGAAGAAAAATTGCTAACTGAGTCAGATATCTTTGATGAGAAAGGCTTACTTATCGGCGAATTTGGACCAAATGAGTTCATCAAAGAAATCCCTGAAATTTCATTTGTCCCAGAGGTACAACAACCGCCGAAATACGATAGCGTGCTTGATCTATCAGAGATTCCTGCACAAAAAGAAGAACCGCCTGTAATTGAACTTGACACGCCCAAAATATCCTTAGACCGCGCCAAACTCTCGCAGGTGCTCTCGCGCCTTTCGTTTGGCGAAGAGCAGAGTAAAATAGAGAGCGCCACATCAGCAGCACCTGCAGATGGGGCGGCTAAAGCACAAAACGCGATTGAGTCAAATGAGAATAAGCCATCGGAGCATGAGCATGCAAATGGAGCGCAAGCCAGTCATGTAACGAATGTGTTGAAAAGCGAGACCTTAGAAAAATCACAGCCTGTGCTTGCTGGCGAGACTGCACCTGCACTGAAAGAGTCAAAAGAAAGTGCCGATGAAATTGAAGTGCTTGCAGCAGAGCTCTCCAAATTCAAAGCCCCACCTGTGCAAGAGACCAATGACCCAACACCTCTTTCCGAGCAGCGAAAGCCTTTTGACGACGACGAAGAGATCAAAGTGCCGACCCGACAACTGGCTGAGATTTTCGTCGCACAAGGTGCATTTGCAAAAGCAATCAAGGTCTATGAAGCGCTTGCACAGAAAGAGCCGCATAATGCCTTGCTTTTCAATATCATCATCAATGGTTTGCGCGCACAGATGAAGTAACACCCGCTAGTAAAATTAGATAGCGTCTGACTTGAAGTAGGACTTTTTAGAGGTTTCACCGCACGATTTTTGAAACATCAGCCAGTGCTAACCGTTTAGATGTGCGTTTAATCACAAAGTTGCATACTTTGCGCAACTGGTACTTGGTTGAATTCATCAATTTTGACTGAAAGCTAGAATTTAAACTCACCATCCGTCATGGGAAAGTTGCTGCTTGCTTTGTCCTGCATCCTTTGTTGCATGTCTACCTTAGCGCTTGCTCAGCCTAATTCTGCGTCGGATGCTGTGGAGACGCTTGCACTTGAGAAGGCAATTAAAATAGCAATTGATAATGCAATTGCCACATTGCAAGCTAAAAACCAATATGAACTGACCGGGGCACAACTCCTGCAGGCGTATGGACAATTTCTGCCAGCGGTAACTGTCTCGGCAACTTACACACCGATTAACTCTAACCAGCGTATCAATCCAACCACATTGCCCGGTGGTCAGGTCATCTTTCCGCTTTTTGGTCAGCAAACAACCTCCATTGGCTTTAACTTAAATGCCTCGCTCAATCTCTTCAATGGGCTTGCTGACCAAGCCGCATTGCAAAACGCCATTCATGCTCGAGAAGGAGCAGGCTACAGCTTGAAGCGTGCAAAGCAAGACATTGCCTTCAGTGTGGCGCAAGGCTATTTGCAAGTGCTGCTAAATCAAGAACTCCTGCGCATTGCACAAGAGAACTTAAAATCCTCGCAAGAGCGTCTGCGCCAACTTCAGGAACAAACCCGTTTAGGTGCACGCACTATTGCCGACCTCTATCAACAAGAAGCGCAAACAGCAACTGATGAGCTTGCGGTAATTCGTGCAGAAAATACCTTACGCAATAGCAAGCTCGCCCTGATTCGTCAAATTCGCTTAGATCCTACAAAAGACTATAAGTTTGAAATCCCACCGATTGATACCGCCCTGCTCAGTGCAGAGTATCAAGATGAGAGCAAATTGATTGTGGCGGCACAAGAACAGCGCGCTGACCTCAAGGCAGCACAAGAAAATCTCACTGCAACATCTTGGTCTATCACACAAGCGCGTAGTTCCTTCCTACCCGCACTCAACCTGAACTTCAATCTTTTCACCAACGGGTTTAATGTTTTTCGTCAAACTTTTGACGGTAACACAATCCCAAATCCTGCTTTGCCCAGCGTCATCGATCAATTAGGCAAACAAATTAGTTTTAATGTGGGACTGCAGCTAAGCTGGACAATTTTTGACCGTTTTACCACAAACTTAAGAGCAGAGCAGTCACTGATTAACTATCGCAATCAAGAGCTGCAGTATGAAGACCTAAAAATTCGTGTCGTTACTGAAGTGCGACAAGCCATTGGGGATTACAATGCAGCCATCAAGCAACTTGAAAGTTCAAGTAAAGGGCTAGTGTTTGCTAAGCAAGCATTTGAGACTGTTCAAAAGCGCTATGAAGTTGGCTCTGCGACCTTCGTAGAGGTGACGACTGCACAAGCTGCACTTGTACGCGCACAGTCTGACTACGCTCAAGCCTTATTCAACTTCACCTTCCAGAAGAAGATTTTAGAATACTTTTTGGGAACGGTCGATGTCGATGCGTTCTAACTTTATACAAATCCGCAATCATTAGGTTATGGCAACGGAAACAATTTCATCCGAAACGACCAAACAGTCTGGCACTCAAACATCGCCATCCTCACCAAGGAGTTCGCGAAAGAAGAATAGACGAATCATCTTGATTGCTTCTGGTGTAGGTCTGGCGCTGATATTACTGCTGATTTTCTTTATTGCAGGACGCTCGAAAGAGGCAAAGCCCATCGTGGTAACTGTCGAAAAAGCGGCGATTCGTACTATTACGCAGGTGGTCTCTGCAACAGGAAAAGTCTATCCGGAAACGGAGGTAAAACTCTCTCCTGAAGTCAGTGGTGAGATTGTGGAATTGCCGGTCAAAGAAGGTGATGTCGTCAAGCGCGGTCAACTGCTCTTCAAAATCAATCCTCAACTGACACGCACACAGGTCGATCAAGCGCAAGCGGCACTGAGTGCGGCAAAAGCAGCCAGCTTGCGTGCCAAAGCTGAGGAGCTTCGCACAGCCGAAGAATTCCGTCGCACAGAACAACTCTTCAAACAGAAATTGGCATCTGAAACAGAATATCTGGCAGCAAAAACCAGTGCGGAGGTTGCCAAAGCCAACGCTGAAGCTGCTATCTATGATGTGCAGCGCCTTGAAAGCCAGTTGAAACAAGCTCGCGAGCAACTCTCGCGTACCGTTGTCACTTCGCCAATCAACGGCACAATCACGGTGCTCTCCGCAAAAGTCGGTGAGCGCGTTGTCGGCTCGATTCAAATGGCGGGAACAGAAATTTTGCGCGTCGCTGACCTTAGCACGATGGAAATACGCATCGATGTCAATGAAAATGATATTGTCAATGTCAAAATTGGTGATACGGCACGCGTAAGCATTGACGCTTATCCTAATCGCAAATTCACAGGTATCGTGCGCGAAATCGCTAATGCTGCCAAAACGAAGGGCTTAGGGACGCAGGAAGAAATCACGAACTTTGAAGTAAAAATCCGAATCCTCGACCACAACGGCTTGCTGCGTCCGGGCATGAGCGGCAATGCCGATATTGAAACCTTCACAGCAAAAGATGTGCTGACCGTACCAATTCAAAGCGTAACTGTGCGCGCATCAGAGAGCGGTATGACCGCTGAAGAACTTGCTCGCAAACGTGAAGCGCAAGTAAAACAAACAGACGGAAGCGCCGAACTTATCAACGAAAAGATGCGCCAGCAACAAGAAAAAGCCGACCGTGCTAAACTCCTGCGCGTGGTTTTCGTGAAGAAAGGCGACCGGGTTCAAATGGTGCCTGTTGAAACCGGCATCGCTGACAATGCTTACATTGAAATCAGAAAAGGCGATATCAAAGTTGGTGATGAAGTCATCTCTGGAAGTTATCGCGCCATTAGCCGTGAGCTCAAAGATAGTGCGAAGGTGATACTTGAAGTTGCTGGCACTAAAAAATAAGATGCGACACAATGTGCGGTATGATGAGTCGCTTACATAGCGCCGCGCCATAGCAGACAAACATGAAAAAATTGTTCGGCAAAGCAGGTAACTGTATCTTGCTGAAAAAGTTTTATCAATAGACTTTTATCACAAAAAGAATGATGCAACTGCGAACGCTGCGACCAACAGGTAAACTGGTCATTCATATTGAAAATGTAACGAAGGAATACAGAATGGGTGAGGAAATCGTGCGGGCTTTGCGAGGTGTCTCGCTCTCAATTTACCGCAATGAATATGTCGCCATCATGGGACCATCGGGGTCAGGCAAATCTACCATGATGAATCTCTTAGGGTGTTTGGACACGCCGACTTCAGGACGCTATGAATTTAACGGCAAAGATGTTGCCACAATGGAAGACGACGAACTTGCTGAGATTCGAAACAAAGAAATTGGCTTTGTCTTTCAGACCTTTAATCTATTGCCACGCAGCACTGCCCTGCAAAATGTCGAGCTACCTCTGATCTATGCAGGTGTGCCTGCCGAAGAACGGCGTGAGCGCGCTATGGCAGCCCTTGAAAGCGTCGGGTTAGGTGAGCGCATGTATCATAAACCTAATGAACTGTCTGGCGGTCAGCGTCAGCGTGTGGCAATTGCACGCGCGCTTGTGAATAATCCATCGATTATTCTTGCTGATGAACCAACAGGCAACTTGGACACCAAGACGAGTGCTGACATCATGAACGTCTTTGAAGAGCTTTACGAAAAGGGCAATACCATTATTGTGGTTACGCACGAAGAAGATATTGCACGCCATGCTCGCCGCATCGTGCGACTGCGCGATGGACTGATTGAAAGCGATAGGCTAATTGACGAAATGGAATTTGCCAAAGTGTAAGCGACAGAACAGTCTAAACACTAACTTGCAAGCTCGCTATGCGCCGATTTTTTTATGAATTTTCTGAGAGCGTGAAAATTGCCTACGACCAAATTATGGCTAATAAATTGCGCTCGGTGCTGACTGCGCTGGGCGTCATTATCGGCATTCTTGCCGTGACGCTGATGGGAACTGCTATTAACGGTATAGACAAAGGCTTCGATAATAGCTTAGCTATAATTGGCTACGATGTGCTCTATGTGCAGAAGTGGCCTTGGTCGAATGTCGATGACTGGTGGAACTATCGGAACCGTCGCCCAATCAAAGTCGAATATGCTGATGAGCTCAATCGCATGATTGAGCGCTCGCGCAAAACAGAACTGGTGACAGCAGTCCCGCAAAATGTGCATGTTAAGAATGCGAAGTTTGGCGAAAATCAAGTGCAAGGCGCATTTATTATGGGAACAACCGACGAATACCCGCTGGTCTCGCGAATTGATCTGGTCGAAGGACGCTTCTTTAGCAGTGCAGAATCTGTTGCAGGGCGACCGGTGTGTATCATTGGCTATGATATTGCTGATGCACTGTTCCCGAACATATCACCCATTGACAAAACGATTCAAATTGGCAACGCCCAAGCAAGAATTATTGGGGTGCTGGCAAAACAAGGTAAGTTCTTGGGGCTCTTTAGTTTCGACTCCCAAATTATAGTTCCACTGGGCTTTTCTAAGAAATACTTTGGTGTAACACCCAACGACCGCATTTGCGTTAAAATTAAGGACAAGACGCGTGCCCAAGATGCAAAAGAAGAGCTTATCGGTCTCATGCGACGCGTGCGCGGACTGTTGCCGGACCAGAAAGATGACTTTAGTGTCAACGAACAGGAGGCGTTCAAGAGCACGATAGACCCAATTAAGTCGGGCATTGCGCTGGCTGGGCTTTTCATTACAGGGCTATCGCTGTTTGTGGGCGCAATTGGAATTATGAACATTACCTTTGTAAGCGTAAAGGAACGCACCAAAGAAATCGGCACGCGCAAAGCCTTAGGCGCACGACGCCGCACTATCTTGATGCAGTTCCTCATTGAAGCAGTCTCAATTTGCTTAGTCGGCGGTGTGATTGGGCTGCTGACCGCTTATGCGCTAAGTGCACTTATTGCACTGACTGCGCCTGATTTCCCGATAAGTTTCTCGCTGAATTTGGTGCTCATTGGCATGATTACCTCTATTCTGACTGGTATTTTTTCTGGATTCGCACCAGCTTATTCAGCGTCAAAACTTGATCCTGTGGTCGCTTTGCGTTATGAGTAACATCACGAACGAATAGACGATGCGCTTCTCAGAGGTTTTTTTAATGGCGATGGTTTCGCTAGGCGCAAATAAGCTGCGCTCTGGACTAACAATGTTTGGCATCACGATTGGTGTTTTTAGTGTCATTGGGGTGATGACAATTGTAGGGGCAATACAAGATTCAATTGAAAATGGTTTAGCTTTCTTGGGCTCTAACACTTTTCAGGTCGCAAAGTATCCCTCTATTCAAATCTTTGGCGGAAATGTAAGTGATAAATATGCTAATCGGCGCGATATTACCTACGACGATGTGCAACGTTTGGAAAAGCTGCTTCAGGGACAGTACGCTGCATTCTGCCCCAAAATCTTTAATAACAATAAACAAGGCACTTACGGTGGCTACAAAACAAATCCGAATATCTCTGTTGTGGGCACCAACAAAGATTTTCTAGCAGTCAACCAGCATACGATTGAAGCCGGACGCAATCTGAACGATGAAGATGTGGAGTTTGCGCGCAGTGTGGTGGTGATTGGACAAGACCTTAAGAAGCGACTTTTCCCGAACGACTTTGATGACCCGCTCAATAAACTCATTAAAGTTGGAGGCAAGACCTATCGTGTGGTGGGCGTATTGGCTTCCAAAGGCGGTTCATTTGGGAATAATAACGATAACCTTGCCCTAATTCCGCTCACACGCTATTTCATTGACTATGGCAAATATAACCGCACAATTAATGTGGCTATTCAAGCTAAGTCGCAAGCTGAGTTTGAGCAAACCATAGACAAAACGATTGGGGCAATGCGTATTGTGCGCGGCTTAGAAGCCGATGAAGAAAATGATTTTGAAATTTACTCCAACGACTCACTCATCAATACATTTGACCAAATTGCAGGCGTCGTAAAAATCGGTGCATTCATTATCAGTTTTATTGCGCTCATTACAGCAGGCATTGGAATTATGAACATTATGCTGGTTTCAGTAACGGAGCGAACAAAAGAAATTGGTATTCGCAAATCTATTGGCGCAAAAAAGCGTCATATTCTCATGCAATTTCTCATTGAAGCCGTCATTCTTTCTGAACTGGGCGGCTTGCTTGGAATTTTACTGGGCGTTATTGGCGGCAATTTAGGAGCCGCCGCTGTTAGCGCTACCGCAATTTTCCCTTGGGATTGGGCAATTATCGGACTGGTGATTTGCTCACTGATTGGGATTGGATTTGGATTTTTCCCCGCCATGAAAGCCGCTTCACTTGACCCCATAGAAGCCTTGCGCTTCGAGTAACACATAAAATTTTACTCATCGCTCAGTAAAGTCTGCAAGCACACTTTCTCTTCTTTGCAGACAAGTGTTCCTGTGTTGATAAGTGCTAGCCAATTTTAGGTGCTGTTCTATCGCCACATTGATGAACTTTGTTCAAAAATTTTTTATTGATTTCTGTAATTTTAGGTACGGTAGTCAAGCCACATAGAGAGCAAAACCAACTACTGCACCATGCAAGCACCTAATTTTGGGCAGCGGTTTCAGTCATTTTTTGTTTCCATCCCCGACACACTGCAACCAGCGTTCTTTGCTGAACTTGCCAGACACAATTACTCTCGTGCGATTGTGCTGTCAACAGGCTTGATAATTATTCATATTGGACTCATTGGACTGAATTTTTTGCAGCGTTATCAAAATGGAGTATGGCAAAGTGTGGGGTATGAGCAACTGGCGTATCTACACTTTATTCTTGAAGGTGTGCTTGCGCTCTGGCTGCTGCTAGCTGTCTGCATCAATCGCAAAGCAGTTTCGCCTTCTGTTCGCTATCGCTGGGCGTTTGTGTTTTCGTTTTTCATGATGATGTGGTGCGCAGCTCTAAGCAGTTCAGACCAGAAAATTCATGGTCAAATTACGGTCTATATTATCGCACTCTTTGGCTTGGCAGCAACACAGTATTATTCACTGCGTGCAAGCCTTTTGCTATACGGCATGCCACATATCGCTCTGCTTTTTGGTATTGCCGAGATGCAAAGTGATGCAGAAACCGCCAGTGCACACTATGTCAATGGCTCAGTGGCAGCAATTCTAGCTTGGCTTCTTTCACGCTTTGCTTATGCAAATTTTGCCCGCGAATTTCTCTTGCGCCAAAAAGAAAAGGAACTGCTGCACGAGCTTAGCAAGCAAGCCGAGCACCTTGCCAAAGAAAAACAGCACACAGACCGCTTGCTGCGTGAACTCAGCGAAGCCAGTTGGGAACTTGCGCTGACAAACGAATCGCTACAACGTGCAAACGCGTTCAAAACCGAACTCTTGGAAATCGCAGCACACGACCTGAAAAATCCACTTCAAGCCATTGTGGGCTTTTCGCATCTGATTGATGAATTGAATGACATAGCAAAAGTCAAAGAAATGAACAAGACAATTCGCCGCAATGCAGAACGCATGTTCGGTCTCATTTCCGACTTTTTGGAGCAAGCTAATGTAGAGCAGCAAGTACAGAACTTAGAGACGAGTTTAACCAACCTTTCAGTACTTACTCAGCAGGTCATATCACACTTTACACCTCAAGCTGCGCTTAAGCAGCAGACAATCATGGCGCAGATTGAGTCCGATTGTTTTGCAGTCGCAGATAGTGTGCTGATTCAATCTGTGCTTGAAAATCTGCTCAGCAATGCAATCAAGTATTCGCCTGAAGGTAAGACCATTAGAGTCAACTGCGAAAAAAGACAAGCCAAAATCAAACAGCAAAAAACGAAAGATAAAGTCCGTCTGCCACCCATGTGCATACGCATTTCTGTTCAAGATGAAGGACAAGGGCTTTCAGAAGAGGATATGAAACAACTGTTTGGCAAGTTCAAGCGACTTTCCGCAACGCCCACAGGTGGTGAGAGCTCTACAGGCTTAGGACTCTACCTTGCTCGCCAAATTATTGACCGACATGGTGGGCGCATCTGGGCAGAATCGGACGGCAAAGACAAAGGTGCGACATTTTTCATTGAACTCCCTGCTGCTGTAGAAAGAGCCACAGAAGCATAGGGATGAACCTTCATTCTCCCAAGCTGGTCTGCTGCAAGGCTATGGCTGCGTTTCAGGCGGAAGAATTTCAACGCGGTAGCGCGCACGAAGGGGATTGCCCTTCGCATCGGTGAAGGCTTCAATTTCTTCTTTAGTGAGTTTCAATGGCAGCACCGCATTTGCAGGCGCAAGTTGCACATAGAGAATCTTGGTTGTGCTGTCCAACTGACCAAAAGACTGACCAAATCGAGATGGTATATCGGTTGGTATATCTTGTTGATAATAGGCTTCACCATTCAGTGCAATGGTAATTTCTCTCTCTCCTTTGGAGGTTTTCTGGGTGTAGATGCGTGGTGCAAAGAAAGAGGGATCGGCATAGACCAGTGCGTCAATGTAGAAAAGAGGCTGTTGTTGCTCTGCACGATATGCTTCGAGAAAATCGCCGATAAGCACAAATTCCTCGCGCGTAATATCCGTCGGCGAAAGCCACATGGCTCTGCCATACATAGTCGAGACAACATAGCGCGAGATGTCGTCAAACGGTGTGGACGGATCTGGTGGAGTGGAGTGCGATGCAATCGGTGGAAGATGGCGAATGGCGATAACATGCTGCAAGTCTTCAGGGTGAACAGGCAAAACAAAGTGCAGTGTATTGCGGAATTTCGGTTCAATTTGCTCACCAGTACCCCATACGTATTTCCCATTGAGTGAGAGCAGCAATTGATGTCCAGTATAACCAACATGCGCTTTAGCGAGCTCTTCATAGAGAACACGTGTGCCTCTGAATGTCGTATCAAGCAAGATCTTGCGTTCAGGTGGCTCTTTCTCCGTGAGAAAAGCAAGAACAAGAATAAGACCTATGAGAATAGCGTAAATAAGGGCGACTGACCCAACAATCGCAAGCACTGTAATACCTAAAGCTTTGAGTATGCTATCCATTGTGAGAGCGAGAAGGTGTTGTTATATTCCGACTCTGACATCAACTGACGACAGCAAAAGATAAAAAACAAATCTAAATATGAAAAAACTGTTAATACTTACTGTGTTAATTATTTCCCCTCTGTCGCTGTATTCGCAAGGAAAGCTGCGGATTGGTTACTCGCCAATACAAGAAGAGACTTATTCTGACAAAAGTTTCTTTACAGCGGACGGGAAGTTCCTCATCGGACTTGGTAAATGGACTCTACAAGATGATTATTCACGGATTTACATTTGGGATGTTGAAAGTGGAAGATTCTTGCTATCGCGCTCGACTAAAGACTTAGGCAACATGTATGATGTCACAGGCTTTATTCCTGATTACAAAAATGATTTGTTATATCTTCAATTGCCGGGTGGGGGAGTAAGTAATAAGGCAATTAATATGAAAACGCTTGAAGTTGCTTCCTTACCGAGCAATGTTAAAATAATTATAGAAGAATACAGAAGAAAAATTCCTGAGCCTTTAAAGCATCCTCATTCTGACAGTGTAAAATTAACTAAAGAATTATTGCAAGATAAGTATTATGTAAGCCATTTTGTTCCTTCGAAACCTATCGCTGTAGTAAGGAATCTTAATGCAGGTGTAAAGCTTTTTAATTATGAAAAAAAGATCACAATTGATGTTCCATTTGACTTTGCGACGAACAGTGACGCTGACAAAATTCTATTTAGCCCAACACAATCAATTGCGCTTTTAGATGCAGGGATAGGGCGCATAGCATGGAATTGGGAAACGGGACAAAAATATTATTTGACGGTGCGCGAAGACCTTATAAGCTCGATAGAGGAATTTAATATTAATCTTGATTACGAACGTCCGGGTAAACGTCTGGATATAAAAGTCTATGATACTCGGTATGGATTTGGCGAATCTCAAGCAGATATTTCTAGTGAATATGGAATTGCTATTGTACATAAATCTGGAATGGGAAATATTGGAATTTTTGATTTAAGGAGCTTAGAGCTGAAAACTCTTTTGCGTCCAGAGGATTATCTTTTAAAGTTTGATAAAAAAGATGAGCCAATATTCTGCGAGATTACACATGTAAGAGTTATTAATGAACAATTTTCTCTTGCTGTGCTACAGTATCATATAAAAGCTTCACAACCGCATGCTTGTGAAATTGTAAAAATCAATAATAAAACGGGAAAGATAGAAGGGCGACTGCTTTTGCCGAAAGATCCGCGTATGTTTAAATTTAAAGCTCCCTACTATAATATTCCTGATTTTCCAGATTACTGCTTTGATTTAACGATGTCTAATGCTCCCTGCTTTACTGTCTCTTTTCTGGGAGACAAAATGCTGAAAATACCTAATACAATTTATATCATAGATGTAAGTTCGCTAAAAATAGCTAAGAAATTGTCGGGAGAGCTAGTGACATTGGATTCATTATTATACTACTATGATGAAACGAATATCTATTCGCTTAATCCAGAAACATCGCAACAGCAAATACTTTATACTGTGCCAAAAGAAAGAAAATTAACTAAGGTTTCTATTTCTGATGACAGAAAAAGGATTGCTTATGCCTTCCCTTATGGAAAAAGTGATCCAAAAATTGGAATTTACGAGCCGCCCGATGCTTATGTAATTGCAGATATCCAGACAAAACAAGATTCTATCATTAAACCAGAACCGGGAAAACTCTACTCCAGTCGACTGTGGCCATATATTTCCAAAAACAGTCAGGTTGGCTTTCTTGTGAAAGATCAAGGTCTTATGAATAATGAATGGAAATACAGCTGGAATGAAAAAGAATATCTCGCATTATCAACTGATGGATCAGAAATATACATTCGAAATTCCACTTCTTCGAAGTATACTGTTAGAAGTGATTCTCGAGCATTGGGAAGAAAATTGGGAAGGACAAATAACGTAATTCAATTTCGTGGACCGCTTGTATTATGGTTTGGAAGAAATGGAAATTTGAAGTTTTATGACTTGGAAAACAGGTTTCTATATGACTTTATAGTAAACAGATATGCTAATCAGTTTGTTATTGTTCGTGAAGATGGATACTATTGCGGCAGTACCGAAATGTTGCGAAATTACTATATTATTGACGGATTTAAAACTTATGGATTAGAACAATATGATGCTTCACTGAATCGCCCTGACATCATATACAAAGCACTACCTTTTAGTCAAGCGACCTTCTTGTCTCTACTGGAGAAAATTGTTTCAGTGCGTCAAAAAATGCTTGCGGTTTCATCAACCTATAACATAACTCAGGTGGACGAGATTGTCGTACATGAGCTAAATGTAAAAACCCAACCGAATGGCGATGTAGCTGAAATGACGGTTGCTCCAGCCGAGGGCTCAAATCCGCCAGTTGTTATTCACGCATTTGCTGACGGCGTTCCAGTATTTGGCAAAAAAGGCTTAAAATTTCAGCCAAATGCCGATAATAAAATGAATATATCAGTGCCGCTATTATTTGGCAATAACAAAATTGAAATCAGTGGTATTGATCGAAATGGAAATGAATCAAGACGACTCGAGTTTGTGGTTCGATCAGGTACTAAGCCCAAAAATGCAAAATTGATTGGTATTCATATTGGCGTCTCTACATTCAAGGACTCTACTTTCAATTTAACTTATGCAGCAAAAGATGCTGAAGATCTTTCAAAACAATTTAACCTAGCGGGCTATGAATCCGAGAAAATTGTGCTGACGAATGAACAAGTAACGACAGAAAATATATCTAAACTAAAACAAAAACTACTTGCGACCTCTGTGCATGATGTTGTTTTAATAAGTGTTGCAAGCCATGGTGTTCTGGACTCAACGCTAAACTATTATATTGCAACACATGATATGGATTTCATGAATTCGGCAGTTCGTGGTATTCCATATTCATTGCTCGAAGATTTATTGGATGGAATACCAGCTCGTAGAAAAGTCTTGTTAATTGATGCATGTAATAGCGGCGAAAATTTAAATATTTCAGAACCTTCAGAAAAAGAAAAAAGTCTACAAAAAAATACAACTGAGCAAGGCGTGAGAGCACGTGGTTTCAAAAAAGCTCAAGATGCAACCAGTTCCTTTACACAAAATAACGTGCGACGACTTTTTGAATTACTCTTCCCTGAAGTGCGCAGAGGAACTGGAGCAATAGTTGTAAGTGCCGCTGGAGCGCAAGAATTCGCGTTTGAAAGCGCTCAATGGAAAAATGGCGTCTTTACATATGCTGTACTTCAAGGCATTCAAACCATGCAAGCCGACTTAAATAAAGATAGAAAACTAATGATGCGCGAACTTAAAGAATATGTTTATCGTAAAGTTCAAGATTTGACTAACGGCATGCAAAATCCTACAAGCAGATTGGATAACATCCGTTTGGATATAGAAGTAAAATGACAGATTGGTTTTCAGCGTGAAAAAAACTCCAAAAAGTTGCTCGTTACACAGAGACTTTGCTAGAAAAGTCTTAAATTAGTGGACTCAACGAAAAGGCTTAAGGGTAAGAAAGGCAATTAGAATACAGTAACATTTGGAGGGGAGTAACGAGCAAGCAATGAAGGAACAACCAAACTATGCAGTATTGTCCTGTCAGGATTGCCTCAATGGCGCAGGATTATCCTTTACATTTTCAATGGCGTTTCAGCCAATTCTCGATGTAAAAGCAAGTTCCATTTTCGCGTATGAAGCGCTGGTGCGTGGTGTAAATGGCGAAAGCGCAGCTGGCATTTTATCGCAAGTAAATGAAAAAAATCGGTATCGCTTTGACCAAGCCATCCGTGTGAAAGCAATTGATCTGGCAACGCGCCTTGAGATGACAACGCATCTGAGCATCAACTTTTTAGCAAATGCTGTCTATCGTGCAGAAACCTGTATTCGTGCCACGCTCGAGGCTGCAAAGTTCTACAACTTCCCGATTGAGCGTATCATTTTTGAAGTTACTGAAGGTGAAAGAATTGATGACAAGGCGCAGCTAACCAGCATCATTAAAGAATACAAACGGCAAGGTTTCAAAACAGCAATTGATGATTTTGGCGCAGGTTATTCAGGCTTGAACTTACTGGCAGAGTTTCAGCCCGACTTCATCAAACTCGACCTTGAATTGGTGCGACACATCCACCAAGATAGAGTCAAACAAGCAATTCTGCATGGAATTATGACGGTCTGCAATGAAGTCGGAATTGAGATTATTGCTGAAGGCGTGGAGAGCAAAGCCGAATATGAGTTTCTTGCGCAGTCCGGTGTTCGCTATATGCAAGGCTTTTACTTTGCTAGACCAGAATTTGAGCGTTTGCCACAGCCTCACCTGCTGCAAGAATGAGTGAGACTTTGTGCAGAGCGAGTATGAAGTGTAGTGAGCAGAATGTAAATTGTATAAGACAAGCACCGTAATGCGCTTGTTTTCATAGCGTTTTGACTGTCACACTCTGCATGCATTATGAAACCCTTTGAGGCAAAAAAGCTCTACTATTCTATTGGTGAAGTCAGTAAAATTACATCGCTGCCGGCGTATCTGCTGCGGCATTGGGAGAATGAATTTCCGCAACTCTCGCCCTCGCGTAATGCCAAAGGTAACCGTGTCTATACCAACAAGGATATTGCGACCGTGCTAACCATCAAAAAGTTGATTTATGACGATGGCTACACGATTGAAAAAGCACGGGCGATAATGCAGGGGCAAGGAGCACCGGAGACCACTCTTAAAGAAACAGAAGAAATGCTGCGTCGACAACAGGAAGCACTTAAAGTTACGCACAAGCACAGCGACCAGCGGCGACAAACGCTGATGGAAATCCGTACGGTCATAGAAGAACTGCTCGAGAAACTTGGATAGTATCAGTGCATGGCGGAGAGGTGCCGTAAGTTTGTGAGGTAAGCAAAACAAGATACTGCAGTGCAAGACCTTGCCTCTACAAACTTTGCTGTTGTAATGCAGTTAGCATTGTCTCTATCCCCGTTGCAATGAAGCGCGCGCGCTAATGTATATTCGTGGTTTCATTTTTCACTACAAGTATGCGCTTTGGTCATCCTGAACATCTCATTTGGCTTTGGGCGCTCGTGCCTTTGGTCTTACTGCTTGCTTTTGGGCTATGGGCACGCCTAAATGCTTTGAAAAAGCTGGGCAATGTAGCAATGCTGAACCGGCTTGCTGCATCGCGTAGCACGGCAAAACTGGTCTGGCGCGCCATCTTAACTTGGATTGCAGCCGCAGCGTTGTTGGTCGCATTTGCAGCGCCGCAAATCGGCACACGCCTCAAAGAGGTCAAAAAGAAAGGGATTGATATTGTGATTGCGCTCGATGTATCGCACAGTATGCTGGCTGAAGATATCAAACCTAATCGCTTGCAGAAAGCAAAATATGAAATTAGCCGTCTGCTAGATAAACTCGGTCAGGACCGCATTGGGCTTGTCATTTTTGCAGGTGAAGCGTTTTTGCAGTGTCCAATGACGACTGACAAAAGCACACTCAAACTTTTTTTAGATGTTGTCTCCACCAGCGCTATTGAGCCACAAGGCACGAACTTTCGTAATGCAATTCTAGAAGTTGCTCGTGCGTTTCACGGCATTGAAACAGGTGCTGCAGCCAGCGAACGCAATCAATCGCGCAGTAAGGTCGTGCTCATGTTCAGTGATGGTGAAGATCATGAAGGCAGTCTTGAGGACGCTATTGAACGCGCACAAACCGAGCGTATTCGTATCTACTCAATTGGCATTGGCTCAGATAATCCAACACCGATTCCTGTCTTTGGAGCACAGGGCGAGCGCATTGACTTCAAACGCAGCAAAGACGGTATAGTTACCACGAGCTTCGTCCCCGATCATCTTCAGCAGCTAGCGGAAAAAACAGGCGGTAATTTTTATCGCATTGATGCCAAGACCACAGGCTTAGAGCCTTTAATTTCTGAGCTCAATGCATTGCAAAAAGAAGAATTCGCCTCAAAAGAGTTCGTAGACTACGACGATAAATTTCAAATTTTTTTACTCATTGCCTTCTCACTGCTGGTGTTAGAATCACTCATAGGAGATTGGCGCAAGGTAAGGCAAAAGGAGATTTAAGCGGTGCAAGGTCAAAAGTTTATTGTGCTCATAGCCCTTGTGATGTTGTCTCATAGTGCAGCACTGGGGCAGTTTTTGGAGATTCAGCGCGGCAATCGTGCCTTTAATCGTGGCGACTATGACGAGGCAAAGCTGTACTACGACAAAGTGCTTACGCAAAAGCAAAAGCTCGAGGAAAGAAAAGAAGCACTCTTCAACAGTGCAAGTGTCGACTATAAGAAAAAAGATTACGAGGGCGCTATCAAGCAATTTGAATCATTGGCGCAAAACACAGACCTAAGCCCAGAGCTGCGTGCCGATGCACATTACAACATTGGCAATGCACTTGTTCGGCGCGCAAAAGATATGCCCGTCGAAGAGCAAATGAAACTCTATCAGCAAGCCCTCAACGCCTATAAGCAAGCGCTTGCCCTAAATCCACGCGATAGGGAAGCAAAGGAAAACTATGAGTTCGTGCGCTCACTGCTGCGCAGAGAAGAAGAACGCCAAAGACAGCGCGACCAAAATAGACGAGACAAAAATCAACAAGACAAAAATCAACAAGACGAAAAACAACAAGACCAGAAAAACTCTGACACCCAGCGCGACCAAAATAGGCAAGATCAAGAATCAGAGAAAAACGAAAAGAAAGATGAAAAAGAAAAGCAGAAAAAGTCGGAACAAAATCCAGAACCGAGAGAAAATCAAAACGAACCGATGCCGCAAAACTTCTCCGAAGAAGAAGCCGAGCGTATTCTCAATGCCTTGAAAGAAAACGAGAAAGAGCTGCTAAAAAAATATCAGATGAAAAAATCTGCTGGCTCGGCTAAACCTGAAAAAGATTGGTAAGGCTAACACGCTATTGAAACAAAAATTGCCTCTGTCAAACCTCATAGCAGAGACTATAACTCAATCAAATGTTTGCGGGAAAAACTTTAGGTATTATTGGTGCTGGCAAACTCGGCGAAGCCATTGCACTCGGCTTGCTCAATTGCGGACGTATTACTCCATCAGCGCTACTGTGCAGCGTCAAACATGAAGCATCAGTGGCACGTGTGAAAGCCAAACTTGGCATTGAGCCGACAATGAGCAATCATGATTTGGCGCAACGCTCTGACATCATTGTGCTTGCTGTTAAACCGCAAAACGTGCAAACGATTTGCGAAGAAATTCGTGATGTGCTGCAGCCCTCACAAGTGCTCATTAGCGTTGCTGCATCTGTAACGACAAGCTACATCGAAGAGCGATTGGGCAAACCTATTCCTGTCGTACGCGCAATGCCCAATACCCCAGCGGTAATCAACGCAGCGATGACCGCACTGTGCAAAGGCAAGTATGCACAAAAATCTCATCTTGATGTAGCCGCAGAAATTTTTCGCGCAGTAGGTGAAGTGGTCGAACTCGATGAAGCGTTGTTCGATGGCGTAACAGCACTTTCAGCAAGCGGTCCTGCGTACATGTATGTCGTCATTGAAGCGCTCGCTGAAGCGGGAGTCAAACTCGGCATTCCACGTGAAGTCTCAACGCTGCTTGTCTCACAAACCATGCTCGGTGCTGCCAAACTTGCACTGGAAACCAAACAGCATCCAGCTTTGCTCAAAGATAGTGTAACTACGCCCGCTGGCTGCACCATAGATGGGCTGTTAGAACTTGAAGATGGTGGCTTGCGTGTAACGTTGATTAAAGCCGTGGTCAGAGCCGCAGAGCGCGCAAGCGAATTGGTAAAGAAGTAATCTGCTGCGCGTTGCACACTCTGTGGCAAGAGGCTAACAACTTTTGCACAAACTGGTTGTATTTTTGCCTCGGCGGTGATTGCAGCTATGGCAAAGCTGCCTTCGCAGCAGTGTGTGTCGCAAGCAATGTGAGATGATGGACTTTAATGCAGATAACGCTTCAAGATGCAATATGCTTCAATTTTGGCGCGTGCTTTATTCGCTGCTGTTTCCGCTACTGCAACTTGGAGTGCGTATTGCCGCACTGTTTTCGCCCAAAATTAAGGCTACACTAAAAGGACGAGCGCAACTTTTTGAGCGCATTGAACAAGCCATGCAGCATGTTCCAAACGATGGTGCCCTACGCGTCTGGATTCATGCTGCCTCCGTAGGTGAGTTTGAACAAGCACGACCCCTGATTCAAAAGCTGCGCAATCAATTAGGTGCAAGAATTTTTGTATCCTTTCTTTCTGTGTCGGGTTATGCAGCACGCAAAAATGATGCAGAAGCCGACCTAGTGTGCTACTTGCCCGAAGATACAGAGCACAACGCCGCACGATTTCTGGAACTGATTCGTCCATCGCTCTTGCTTGTCATGCGCTACGACTTTTGGTTCAATCATCTTTTCACTGCACGCGAATATGGCGTAGAACTTGTGCTGGCAAACGCCACACTGCGCCACGATAGTGCCTATCTCAAACCCATCGCCAAAAGTTTTTACAAGCAAATTTTCCTACTCTTCGATAAAATTTTCACAGTAACAGAAGCCGATAAGCAAAATTTCGAGCAAGGCTTCGGCTTAAAGAACGTAGAAGTAGCCGGCGACACACGCTACGATCAGGTATTGCGTCGCAGTCAATCCAGAGCAAAGGTTGCGCATCTGGCTTTGCATTTTGAAGATAGAAAAGTCCTCGTTGCAGGCAGTGTGTGGGAGAGCGATTTAGCGATTTTGTTGCCAGCTTTTAAGCAGCTGCGTCAAACACTGCCTAAGTTATCTTTGATTCTTGTGCCGCATGAAGTTGGCACTGAAAACATGCAGCGCATGCTGACGCAGCTTAGAAGTGTAGGCTTAGAAAGTGAGTGCATGTCCTCACTTTCAGAAAGTTTTTCAGCTGAAAAAGTCTTGGTGGTCGATCAAATCGGATACTTAGCAGAGCTGTATTCTTTGGCAGATGTGGCTTACATCGGTGGCGGTTTTGGCGTCAATGTGCATAATGTGCTGGAAGCAGCGGTCTATGCAATACCGCTTGTCTATGGTAGCCGAATTCGCAAATCGCGTGAAGCGCAAGAGTTAGCGGAAGCTGGCGGTGGAAAAATCATCAAAACGGAATCTGAACTCTTCCAAGCACTTCACACGTTTTTTATCGATGAGACTGCTGCACACACTGCAGGCGAAATTTGCCGCGCGCATGTGGCTTCACGCTTAGGGGCAACAGAAAAAATTTTCCGCTATCTCTTGCCGCTCTCAGCACTGTCCCATACACCACCACACTAATTTTTCAGAGGCATCTTGGGCGGATATGAATGCGCCTTGACATCGCCGAATACTTTCACTTGGCAGGCAAGTCGCAGCGGATGACCGTGTTCATCACAGTCTGCAAAG
Source organism: Candidatus Thermochlorobacter sp. (assembly GCA_046291735.1). Lineage (GTDB taxonomy): Bacteria > Bacteroidota > Chlorobiia > Chlorobiales > Thermochlorobacteraceae > Thermochlorobacter. The sequence goes on from JBKBSK010000006.1 coordinate 41,327, forward strand.
CCATGTGCTTTGATTGCCTCACGCTCAGCTTTGCTCATCGGCGAAAGATGTTCAGCGCCAGTTTCAACGGCAACAAGGCAGCCTGCACAGAGTGCATGACCATAACAAGCCGAAACAAGCATTGTACCGGCTGACCATGCACCAAACAACAGCGATGTCCCATAAAGCACTTTCCCAGAACGACCATCTACCGTTACCGTAACCATACCTTCGTCTTTGTCGCTTTTAGCGACTTTACCTTGTGCGCCTGTTTCTGAAAACAACTTCAGCATAGTTTTCTCCTCCAAGAATTTCTTTTGCTGCTGCGCTGCAGCTTTTTTTCTTACACATTGAAAATTATGTTTTTTCCGAAGCCGAAAAAACCGATTTTTTTCACTTGTGTAACAAGTGCAAGTTTAGATGTAAATTTGAGTTCGTATTGACTTAATTCAAATGTCGAGTGTTCAACTTGCGCCGCCATTTTCCCAGTATTTGCGTGATTTTCTCAACTATCTTGCTCTTGAGAGAAATCTTGCGGAAAACACCAAAGCTGCATACCGCAACGACCTTGCGCGCTACCTTGCTTTTATGGCTGAGCGTCATGCGTCCTTGCGTACCGTCACGCTAGCCGATCTACAAGATTTTATCGAACTGCTTGGCGAACTGGGCTTAGAATCAGCATCAATTTCGCGCAATGTCTCTGCAATTCGTAGCATGCATAGCTTTTTAGTGGCGGAAAAAGAGCTAGAAAAAAATCTTGCCGATAGCCTTTCTTTGCCAAAATCAACGCGCTATTTGCCAACTGTGCTCTCGCAAGATGAAGTGTTTCGCTTGCTGGATGCACCACTGCAACAGTCTGAGACACCGCTATCAAAATATCCTTTGCGTGACAAAGCCATTCTGGAGTTAATGTATGCTTGCGGCTTGCGTGTCAGTGAAGCTGTAGCGCTCAAACAGCAAAATCTTTTTTTTGAAATGGGATTTATTCGTGTCTTCGGTAAAGGCTCAAAAGAGCGCTTGGTGCCAGTGGGGCGTTCGACAATAGCGTGGGTTGAGAAATATCGTGCAGAGTGCCGCGTGAAGTTGATGAATAAATTTTCCGAAGATGCGCTGTTTCTAAATCATCGTGGCAAAGCACTCACAAGAATGTCGCTCTACAACATTGTGCGTCAGTATGCGCTTGCAGCAGGGATTACCAAACCAATTTCGCCGCATACCTTGCGCCATAGTTTTGCGACACATTTGCTCGAGGGCGGCGCTGACCTTAGAGCTGTGCAAGAAATGTTAGGACACAGCAGCATTAAAGCTACGCAAATCTATACGCACATTGACCGCGCCTTTCTGAAAGAAGTGCATAAAACTTTTCACCCAAGAGCATGATGAAAGGGCTTACCTTGCTTATCGTGATGATGCTAGAGATGCTAGGGCATCTTGCACTGGCACAGAGCGTAAGCTACTATCGCAGCGCAATGCGAGACGAGCAAAAACTTTTCGTCGGGCGCTTTCCTGTGTCTGAAAAAGACGTATCAAACTTGGATGAATGTTATCGCTTCACTTATAGCCGTTCAGGTATGGATTTGCTGGGTGTGGCGTATCTGGAGCGTGGCAAAGTCTCATCGTCTTTCAATCCATTAGGGGCACCTGAACTGCAGTTTCGATACAATGCACAGCATCAACTCATTGAAAAAATCACACTCGATGCCGAGCAGCGACGCACATCACTGACAAAATACATCTACAAAAATTCAAGGCTTATAGAAGAGCAGGTTTTTGATGCGCGCGGTGCACTCAGCTCAAAGATGACCTTGAAATATGATGAAAAGGGACGACTGATTGAACGCGCATATCGAGATGCCAAAAATGCACTGCAGAACAATGCTGCTGACTATGCCATGCAGCGCTTCACTTACGACAACGACTATCTCAAATCTGAAACGTATTATGATGCCTCTATGAAAATGTTGCGGCGCAATGAATTTGTCTACGAAGATGGTAACCGCACACAGCATGCCGTGTATGGCAGCGATGGCAAACTGATTGAAAAACAAACCTTCAAATACGATGCGAATCGACGCGTGATTGAAACTGCAGACTACGATGAGTATGAGCAACTCAAACACATTCGCCGCTACAAATACGATGAACAAGGGCGTCTCATTGAGCAGCGTTTTTTCAATGCCAAAGGTGTATTGAGCGAAGATTCTTTTGGTGTGGCGATAACTGAGCAGTTCTATGATGCAGCAGGTAACCGTGTGCGTGAAGTGCGCTACGACGCGCTCAGTCGACCAATCATAGACGAGCGTTACAATCAATACGGCAGTCCAGTATTGCGCTATGTGATGGATGAAAAAGGTAAATCAACATCGATTATTCGCACAGATTATGATGCGTTCGGCAACCGTGTGAAGGAAACCATTTTAGCAGCAGACGAGCGCAATCGCGAGATACTCAAAGAAGAAAAATTTTTTGAGAAAGGCAGGCTGGTGCGACATCTTTTTTATGATAAAAACGGTAAACTTCAGCGAGAAGTCAATCGATAATATCCAGATAACTTTGCACAAAGTGCCTAGAACGTTCAACTGTGCGCTATGGCAAAAATTGTGACAGAGTTCTCAGTGCAAGAGCGCTCAAAAGACTTAGACTGTATGCGCAATCAGAAAACACTAAACGGAGGAGAGACGACAATGATGACAACTTCTCCTGCTGCAAACTATACTGCAATGTCGTTTAGAGACATTGCCACGAGCTACAACAAAATCAACGCAATTCCAGAGAAAGCCGCACTGCAAATTGGAAAAGTGGTAGCACACATCGTGGGTAAACATTCCTCAATTCTGGACCTTGGGGCAGGTGCTGGGCGCATCACGATTCCGATTGCAGTAGCAGGCTGCGCGGTAACTGCACTGGATTGCGAGCCTAAAATGCTCGAAGAACTTAGGCGACAAATCGAAGAGTTTTCACTCAACATCAAGACCGTTGTGGGCGATGCCACCAAGTTGCCTTTTGCTGACCAAACCTTCGATGCGGTCTTTACGAGCAATCTCCTGCATCTTGTCCCCGAATGGGAAAAAGCCATTGATGAAGCCATTCGCGTGATGAAATTTGGCGGAGTGTTCATTCAAGGGCGCGATTGGGTTGCACCTGAATCTTGCTTTGCGCGTCTGCGAAATAAACTGCGTGAAAATGTCGCAGCACTTGAGCCAAACTTAAAGCCGACGGCGGCTGCAGGACCAGCGCTGTTTCAAGCACTCGAGAAGCGCGGTGGAAAAAATGAGCCGGAAATCATTGCAGCGCGTTGGACAATCTCAACAAGCCCAGCTCAGGTGCTTGCGCAAATGGAAGCCCGCACCTTCAACGAAACATGGCAGTTAGAAGAAGGCTTGCTGCGTGAAGCCCTCGGACGCACACGCGGTTGGGCAAGAGAGCAGTGGCACAATCTCACGCGTGAAGAGACCGTAGAATTTCGCTTCCTGATTTATCTCACCAGAGCCCTGAAAAGAAAGCAAAATGAAGAATCCTAATAGACGATTTGGACGATTTTCGCGCCAAGCGCAGATAGAATAAAGCAAACACGCACGGCTAGTGGCAAAAGTCTGGTAAGCAAATGCGGCTCAACTTTTGAGCAAAAAGGCTAACTTGTAAGTAAGTCAGTTGTAGCGCTTGGCTGAATGCAAGTCAATTCCCACGATAAAGACTTTGCGGTACTCATCAAGCGTTTTTGACACCGTTGAAAAAGGACCTACAGAAGCGACTGAGCGAAGGTTCAGTCGCTTTTTTGTTAAAGTATTAAACACACAACAAGTGAGAATACTTGCCTAACTCAAACTCTCTAAGAGCCACTGATTGCGTGCATAGAAAACATCTTTTGGGTTTTATCGTCATGCTGTGTGCAGCCTTAAGTCTTGCACATGCTGTGCAGGCACAAGCGACTAAGTCAAGCTCTGCGCGTTGGCTCAAAGGTATTGGGGTTGCAGAAGGCACAGATATCAGCAAGATGCGTGAAGAAGCCGTTGCCAAAGCACGCGTTGATGCATTAGGAAAAGTTGGGATTGTTATTGAAAACAGCGCTGTGCTTGTCCAAGCAGAAAATGCAGGTAAAGTGATTGATTTCTTTAGCCAACTCTCCTCTTCAAAAATGCGCGGCATTATCTTAGAAGAGCGCAACAAAATTATCTCTGACCCTAAGCCGATTGCTGGTTCAAAAAGCCTCTATCAACTCACAGCTGAATTGGAAGCCCTCATTGATGTGCAACAAGGTGAACCCGATAGAGAGTTTGAAGTCAAGTTAGAGACAGATAGAGCCACTTACATTGAAGAGCAGCCCATTTATCTCAATGTGCGCTCTACACGCGATGGCTACCTGACGATTTTTCACATTCATAACGATTCGCTCTCTGTCATTTTCCCGAATGCTATCTCGAAAGAAAATGCTATCACGAAGAATGTGCCAGTCAAGTTCCCGCCAACGAATGTGTATGACTTAATCGCTGAAAATGAGAGAGGAGAAGATGTTGCGCTGCAGCAGTTTATTGCTGTGGTAACAAAAGAGAAAATCCCATTCCCAAATTTTGAGGAGATTAAAATCCAGAACAAAGAGTTGCTTGTCAAACAAGAATCATTTTCAACTTGGGCAATGTGGTTACACAAAATTCCTGCATCACAATACGCTTCTGATAGAAAAGCCGTGAAAGTGGTACGGAAGAGGTGAAATTCAGGGCACCTCAAACGGAATACTTATATTTCTCTCTCAACAACTTTACAACATTTCAAAAAAGGAGTTACAATGAAATCGCCTAAGGAACTCTCTGACATGCTCGTCTCCATTGAGAACTTGGAGCGTAAGCCTATCGGCATCAAGTTCATTAAGTCTATGGAAGAAATTCCAAAAGGCATAAGAAAATTTGGTGAGCGAGCACAAGGCGTGGCAAAGTCTATGCTCTGCGCAATGTGGGGCGATGCTTTTGCTGGTGCAGACCCATTCTACACGGTCAAAGCTGACCATATTTGCGGCGGCGGCACGATTGCTGCGGGCTTCGGCACAACGATGCCTATTGAGCAAGCCGCTAAATTTATGATTGGTGAAAACCTTGTCTATGGTACACTGGAAGGCTTAAAGCGCGCAATGGAATCGACTTTGCCGTTCAAAGAGGGAGAGTTTGTTGCGCAGATTATCTCACCACTTGAAAAAATGGATTTAGAGGCACTGCGTCCTGACCTTGTGTTCATCATCTGCAAACCGTATCAAGGACAGCATATCTTGCGCGCCTACGGTTTTGATAGCGGTGAAATCGTGCACGGCATTGGCGGTACATCAACCTGCGAGATGGTCTCAAGCTACGTGATGCATACAGGCAAACCAACTTTCACGCTGGGCGACTTAGGCGGTAATACTGGTATGAATATCAAAGACGATGAAGTGTTACTTGCCTTTCCTTTCTCACTCTTAGAAATTGCGGTAAAAAATCTGACGCGCATCTGCCGCAATAGCACAATGTATAAGCACAATCTTTATCACGAGCCGCCTGCAGCGCTGAGTACCTCAGCATCAGCATAAGAAAGAGACTTTGCGCCAGATAACATATAGGAAATCAAGCGTTGCACGATTTCTTAACGAATTCTTTACACAGCTTTCTGTAACTCTTTCTTTCTAGCTTGCGTAAAGCCACCTGTCTTTGAAAGAAGTGTAACTCAACCAAACCAAACATAACTCGTTATGAAATCGCTTCGCACTATCTTTTCTATGCTTGTTCTGGCGCTGTCTTTCTCTGCAGCAGCTGTTGCGGCTGATGATATTGAAGAGCGCTCCAAGATGTTCCTTGCCAATGTGTTCTCTGGAAAGTATGAGGAAGCTGCTGCAATGATGTCTAACTCATCAAGCCTCAAAGCTGTGGATAATCTTGCCGATTTCGGCATGGGGCTGCGCGCTGCGCTGGGCGACTACAAACGCACATCAAAAGTTGATGTACGCGAGACGCGCAGTGCAACAACTGTTGTCTTGATATGCGACTTTGAAAACGGTCAGGCAAAAGTAACCATCACTTACAACGAAACAGGTCGAATCACCGCTGTCTCATTTAAGCCGGTAATGTCGCAAGCTGCAAGCAAGTAATGCTTCGTAAGTAGAACAAAGAAGGCAGTCTAAAAAGACTGCCTTTTTCTTTTATGCAAATTCTGGTGAGCACTGCAAAAAAGCGGAGAAGTGTAGCCAGAAGCATGCAGCAAACGTTACTGCCACTTGTAGTTGAGTTTCTCTTTTTCAAGTAACCCTTCGCCGATGAGCACCGCATCGAAGCCGGCTTCATCAATAAGACGCAGGTCATCTTGTGATTTTATGCCGCTCTCTGAGACGGTAACGATGCCTGCGGGAATGAGTGCTTTAAGACGAAGAGAGGTCTGTAGGTCGACCGAAAAATCCACAAGGTTGCGATTATTGATGCCAATGAGTTTTGCGCCACTCTCAAGTGCAATTTGCAGTTCATCTTCGTTGTGCACTTCAACGAGTGTTTCGAGCATAAGCGAGTGCGCAAGAAACATCAATTCTTGCAAGCGCAGGCGAGAGAGGGCAGCTACAATGAGCAAAATTGCGTCTGCACCCATCAGACGCGATTCATAGACTTGGGATTCATCGATAATGAAATCCTTGCGCAAGACAGGCAGAGGAAATGTCATTTTCACATTGCTTAGGTCGTCGGCTTTGCCGTGAAAGAACTGTTCATCGGTGAGGACGGAAAAGGCACTTGCACCAAGAGCGCGATACGTCTCTGCCAGATGAAACGGGTCAAAATCTTCGACCATAACACCGCGTGAAGGAGAGGCTTTTTTTAGTTCAGCGATAAGTCGCAAGGGCGCCTCGGATGGGCGATGGAGCACCGAGAAAAAACGTCGAGTGGGCGGCAGTTGTGCGGCAAGATCGTTATACTGCTGCTTGATATTGCGCGCTTTGAGTCGCGCAACTTCTATCGTTTTTGTGTCTAAAATTCTTTTTAAGATGTTCTCGGGCATTGGCTCTTGCACAGGTGGCTACGTGGAAACTTTCAAGAAACTTCAAAGATTCCTAAATTTTCGTAGGATAAAAGGACGTAAATATAACTCGTAACAATTCTCACGCGAAAAACTGAAACTGCAAACCATCTGAGTATTATGAGCCACCACGCGGTCTCTAAGGAATACATTGAAAAAGTTTTCTTGCAATACTATGCGGATGGTCGCAAAGGGGAATTTTTTCTTGCGGATAATTTCAACAACCTCAAAGGGTTCAGACCTATAATTGAAACAAACAAGAAGAAAATTAAGGACGTGGCAGTAAGTTTAGTGAGAGCAGGTTTTCTTGTAGGAGAAATCAGGCGCGATGAACGTGAAGTTACTGTAACCATCTCTGGGATTACGCCCGAAGGGCTCAAGTACCTACGCTCCATTTCTTGACTATCACTCCATCTTGCTATGCACTGGCGCTAAAGCGCGACTTAGCTTTAAGCAAGGCGGTAGGATAAAATGTGCCACGCCACTCTACGCCGCCACGCAGCGTGATTTTGACAGCTGAACTGATAAGCGCATAAAGAAACAAAATCGAGGCAAGAGGATGCAAGATGGTAACGCGTAAAGTGCCGAAGACATTTGGGCGCAGTGTAAAGTAAATCAGAAAGATCATGATAACCCCGCCAAGTGCACAGCACTTTGTAAATGAGCTTTCCAAAAACAAGAGCCAGTAAGGCGCAATAAGTCCGAACAGTGTGCCAACAATGCCAATGCCGACCCAAAGCCATGAGAAGTTAATGCCCGGAAATGCACTGCGTTCAATGCCTCGCACGCTGTCCCAAAGCCCTTCGCGCCAGCGCACAGAAAGCCAATCGCTCCCTCTAACAACGTGTGTTGCCTCACCAAATTGTTTGACCCAGTACCCTAATTTGACATCGTCGTCGACATTGGCGCGTAAGCGCTCATGTGTGCCAATTTTTTCATAAAGCTGACGCTCAATAAAGTTAAATGCACCGACGCCAATGTAGGCTTTGCGATTCTTGGCATCGCGCGCACCGCTTGGACTAAATTTCCATGTGAAAAGAAATCCAAAAAGCGCAATAAAGGCTTCTTCCATAGCGTTACCGGTCAGCATCTTTGGATAAGCGACAAGATGCTTTACGCCTGTCTGCATGGCATATCCAACCGTGCGCGCAAGTGTCTCAGGATGGAAGAAAATATCAGCATCGGTGAAAAGTAAATACTCACCGGTTGCGTGCTTAAAGCCAAGTTGATTGGCATAATTCTTCCCGAGCCAACCATCTGGCAATTTCTCAACATGAATAACACGGAGTTGTGGATGCGTCTGCGCAAGCGCGTCAAGAATTTCACCTGTGCGGTCAGTAGAGCGGTCGTTGATAGCAATGATTTCTAAGTTAGGATATGTCTGCGCAAGCAGCGTAGAGAGGGCATCGTGGAGTTTTGTGGCTTCATTTCGTGCAGGGACGATAACGCTCACACGAGGTAGATGGGGCGGTGAGGGTAAGGGCGCATCTGTAAGGCTTGGCATCTGCTGGCGCATCAGCACAGCACGAATCCAGAAGCCAATCCATGCCACAAAATTCACAGCGGCAAAAGCGTCCCAGAAAGAAAGAGCAGATAAGGAAAAGTCGTCAAAATTCATCTAAGGACAGAGTTTTCAATTTGAAAAGATAAACGCTAAAATTCGATATCAAATTTCTAATTCCTGAATTGTTTCTAATTTCATATTTCTAATTTCATAAACGATTTACTCGAGGACAACGGTTCAAGTGAGAAGTCAAAGGAGCAAAGCTTTCGAGCATACTTTCACGAGTAATTCAGGGCAAATGCGATGCACGAGTTCGATTTCCTTAAAGAACTGGTTATTATCAGTACGGCTGCGCTAGTGATTGTGCTGATCTTCCAGCGCATCAAAATTCCTTCGGTCATTGGGCTTATTGTAACAGGTATCGTGCTAGGGCAGTCGGGCGTGAGACTGATTGAAAATATGTCGCTTATCAGTACGCTTGCAGAATTAGGCGTGGTGCTCTTGCTCTTTACGATTGGATTGGAATTTTCCGTAGAAGAATTGCGCCGTCTCTCGCGCATTGTGATGGTCGGCGGCATTTTTCAGGTCTTGCTGACCGGTGCAATTGTCGGTGGCTTAGCCTACTATCTTCTGCCAACAATTGGCGTTGAGATGACTTGGCAATCTGCCGTTTTTATTGGGATGGCGCTTGCGCTCAGTAGCACGGCAATTTGCCTAAAAATTCTCTCCGACCGCAATGAACTTTTCTTACCGCACGGCAAAATCGCATTGGGCATTCTCATTTTTCAAGATATTGCGATTGTGCCCATGATGATTGGCGTCAGTTTTCTCTCGCCAAATGGTCAGCAATCACTCGATAAAATTCTGCAAGACTTAGGACTGCTTGTAATTTTCGCAATTGGTATTGTGGGGGGCTTTCGTTTGATTATGCCATACCTGACAAGGATGTTAGCCTCAATCAATGCCAGAGAAGTGTTGGTCTTAGGCGCGCTGCTGCTTTGTTTTGGGTCAGCATACTTGACTTCGCTGGCGGGGCTTTCTATGGCACTTGGGGCGTTTATTGCCGGCGTGATTATTTCAAGTACAGATGAAAGCCACGCAATTGCCCAAGCCATTGAGCCAATTCGTGATGCACTGACAAGCATCTTTTTTGTCTCGGTCGGATTGTTGCTTAATGTCGAGCTTGAGGAACTGCCGCTTTACCTTTTGCTGGCTGTTGCGGTATTGGTTGTGAATGCTGTTTTAGCGACGGTGGTCGGTATGGCACTTGGCTATTCGTTGCGTGTGAGTCTAATGGCAGGTATTGTGCTGGCACAAGTTGGGGAGTTTTCATTTGTGCTGGCTAAAATTGGCAAGTTTGAAGGCATTATCTCAAGCGAGGTGTATCAAGGATTGCTAGCGGTAATTGTGGTAACGATGGTGGTGACGCCTGCTTTGATTTCAATGGCGCCGCGTGTAGCAGAGCGATTGACGCCGGGGTTTGCGTTCATTCCATTGCATGAGGATGGCTCACATCCTGAAGCCGATAAATTGCAACAAGCGCAGTCGCAAGCAGAAATCGAGCAGTTCAATCCTCATGTTGTAGTCATCGGCTATGGTGAAAACGGGCGCAATGTAGCCAGCGTACTTGCGGCGACAAATGTGCGACACACGATTTTAGACAATAACAAAGCTATCGTGGAAGTCGCACGCCGTGCTGGTGAAAAGTATGTCTTCTACGGTGATGCAACCTCCAAGCAAGCCTTGATGCAAGTCGGTGTGCATGTGGCGCAATCAGTGGCGATAGGAATTTCAGAGGCTGAAGCTGTAGAGAAGTGCATTAGAATAACAAGAGAGCTCAATCCGAAAGCCTTTATTATTGTGCGAGCACGCAGTTTGAGTGAGGTAGCGCGTCTCTACGCTGCAGGCGCAAGTGAAGTTGTTACAGAAAAATTTGAAACCTCGATTCAAATTTTTTCACTGCTGCTGCGTCAATTTGGCATTCCATCGGAAGTAATTACAGAGCAACAAGAAATCATACGGCGTGAGTGCTGCAAAATTTTCCCGCAATTTTCACTGCCTGACCCGACATCAGAAGCGCCTAAGACCAGCACAGAAACGCAAGCGACAGCGCAAAGCGAAAAAGTCTAAGCCTACTGCCCCAGCGAAAGGATATACCTTGCCTGCTCAAATCACCAGCGCAAGAAAGATTACCCCAAGTCCAAACATCACAGCGACAGCTAAAAAGACCGAACCGGCTTGAATGCCCTCTTGCCCTTCGGCTTTAAAAGTACGCACCAGAGCAACGAGGGCAGCCAGCGTGAGCAAAACGCCTGTAACGAGCAAAGCTAACTGCATAACTTCACCTGAGGCTCAGGGTAGTGACCGAAGAGCTCATGAAAGCACTGGAAAATGTTTAGAGAAACATTTCTGGTTTGAGTTGGCGCGTAAAGTAATGCATTGCCACATTGACCATCCACACCCAATTGAACGGCTTGCCTTTCATGCGATACCAGATATTTTTCCAAGAATAAATCTCCTGCTGAATTTTGATGAAATTGCGCAAGAACTCGTCGCGCTCCATTTTCGCCGGCTTATAGATGTAGTGATAGGTGTCGTATTTATCCCAGTTGAAATGCTCAATGCGCGGTTTCATTTCTTCAAACCAAGGCGTACCCGGAAATGGCGTGGCAATGGTAAAGACGGGAAACTCAATGCGATTGCGCATAATGAAATCGTAAGTGCCTTGAAAACTGGCAGGCGTATCCGTGTCAAAACCGAAGATAAAATAGCCCTGAATACCAATGCCTTGGTGATGCACATTTGCGACCACTTCATCATAGCGCGACACACGGTTCGAGCCTTTATGCACGTACTTAATGGTTTCAGGAGTAACAGATTCAAAGCCAATGTTTAAGAGTTCGCAACCTGCTTCTTTAGCAAGTTCAGCTACCTTGGGATTTTCTAAGAAGTTCATTGAGATATTTGCATTCCACTTCGCACCTAAGCCAATCATGGCATTGAGCAGTTCTTCCATAAAAGCAGGCTTGAAACTAATGTTGTCATCCATGAAGGAGATATGAATATCCTTCTTGCCCAAGCGGTCTTGATGAAATTTGATTTCGTTTACGACGCGGTCGGTATCGCGTGTGCGGAAAGATTTACCGTAAATTGTCGGTGTGGTGCAGAAGTTGCAGCCTACAGGACAGCCCTTTGTGGCAAGCAGCGGGATGCGGAAACTGTAATTTTTGGAGTTCGGTGAGCGTAAAACGATGTTAAAATCGGGGCGATCCATGTCTTGCATGGATTTGAATGTGCCAGCGCGATACTGCGGTTTCATCGTGTCGCGCTCAACATCTTCACGCAAGGCGTCCCAAACAGATTCAACTTCGCCAAAAACGACACTGGTGGCATGTTCCTTGGCTTCTTCGAAGAGCATTGTAGGGTGCGTGCCACCTAAGATGACGCGTTTGCCTTGCGCCAGCGCGCGATCGGCAATTTCATACGCTTTGGAGACATTGAGCGTACGTGCCGTAATGGCGACGACATCATAAGGTGAAAAATCCTGTGGCACTTTGTCGCCAATGCGCTCGTCAATAAACTCCACATCAAAGTGTTTTTGCGCCAAGGTACCTACCATCATCAGGTTGAGCGGAATGCTCACTTTTCCAGAGTCGACCATCAAGTTGGTACGGCTTTTGGGTTGGATAAGTAGCCATCGCTTGCGACGCGTCGGTTTGGCAGGTGTAGGATTAGGCAAGATGGAGACTTGCTCTGAAGGCACGAACCCGTTCATATTGCACTCCTTTTAATGTTGCAGTTTAAGGTTAGCTCATTTTTTCAAGATACGCAGAAACAAAGTGAAACTCAAAGTCGCTTCAGAGACTAAGCGCTCAAATTCAGAGCAGTTATGAAAAATTGAGCATTGAGCATAAAAGCGTGCCGCAAGGAATGAAGTATAGACAACAGCGGTTTGACAGATAGTGTAAATTCAACGCGCAAGAAAGCATTCATACAACTCTCTTGTGCTCATCAGCTGAAGTAAAAATCTATGAAAAAGAAAATTGCTGTGTTGCTCGTAACCTACGGAGAAGTCGAGCAACTTTCTTTTACGCATCTCTATCCTAACGCATGGCGAATCCTGCACCTAATCACTTCACGCATTGCAAATTTGCCTTTGCCACTCAAAGCCTTCATTGCGCTCATGCGTACCTTGCGCCGAAGAAAAGAATGGAAGCGCCTTCGCTACCAGCCTAAGCTGGCACAAATTAACCGCAAGCAAACAACAGCGCTAGCAAAGAGACTTGAAACTGTAAAGCAGCTTGCAGATTGTGAGGTGCAGCTCATCGTGCGCGATGCCTATTACTTCATAAAGCCGTACTATGAAAACGTGCTCAATGAAGTAGAAGCCATAGCTGATGGTGTGATTGTCGTGCCAATGATCCCGATTGAATCCGACTTTGCTTGCGGTGTGGGATGTTACCTGACGCTGGAACATTTCGGCGATGGGGTCTTTGAAAGAGTGCGTGTCATCAAACATCTATGGAACAACAGTAACTTTATTGCCCTCTGCGTCAATCATATCTTTGAAAAGCTCGAGGCGCATCGAGAGCGAAAGGTAGGTTTAGCACTCGTTGCACATGGGACACTGATTAAAGACACAAACGGCGAAGAGCCGAAAGTCAACACGGGCTACAAAGAAACGATAGCGTTCTACGAAAGACTTAAAGCCGCCATTGAGCGCGATCGGCGCAATAGCTTTGCAAGTATCAAACTGGGCGCTATGAACCACAAGTTCGGTGGCACTTGGATGACGGAAACACTCGGACGCGCTTTGGAAGAATTCAAAGCCGAAGGCATTGAGGAAGTTGTGATTTTCCCATTCGGTTTCCTTGCCGACAACAGCGAAGCCGACCTTGAAGCCGTAATGGAAGTCCAACAAGCCGGCTATCCCTTGCAGTACATCCCATGCCTGAACGATTCGCCTGACTTTATCGACTGGCTGGCGGAGCGTGTGACACTTTCAGCGACACAGCTTGTACAACTGCAAAACTTCAGACAAACGCAAATGCAAAAAAGTTTGAGCTTAGCAATAGGTGAAGTGTCGTAAGCGCATCAGAGCACAGCAAACATCTCTTGCAGATAGTGATTAAAATTCAAGGCATAAGAAAGGCGCAGATGTGCAGCGTCGGTCGTGTAGAGTATCTAAACGATTTTTTTAGAAAAATCAGCTGAAGGGAGCACAACGCTAAAAATTTTGCGTTTGCTCTCTATATTATTGAAGCGAGGCAAGGTCAAAAACTGTAAGCGACACAGAAGAGAATGCGACTATGTGAGGAGCTTGGAAGGTGAAAGATGACGTCGAGATGCGGATGATCCCTACTGCCTCTTACTGCCGTAGCAATTTCTAAATCGATGATGCAAGTTCGATTCTGGGTTGTCTGGTTCTCAATCTGCTGCATGCCGTTTGCAGGCTATGGACAAGCGAGCGTAGATAACGCCATGAGTATGTCCGTAGGTGGCGCCGGGTCAGCTTACTTTGGTGCTATGCCCGGAATGGATCTCAATCCAGCGCGCCTTGCTGCATTTGAATTTCATGAACGACGACTGAGTTTCTCCATTCTCCCATTAGGACTTTTTCTGCAAAACAACGCTTTTAACCTTGATCATTACAACCGTTTCTTAGGGCGTGAGAGCCGCAATGTGCCTGAACCACGCACAACAACTTTCTGGACGAGCCAAGACAAGACTGCGATTTTGGCGCTTGTGCCAGAGGCGTGGCGAGCAAGTGTAGGCTCAAGTGTTCAGCTCTTTGGTGTGGCATTTAATGTGTCAGATCAAGTCGGAGCATTTGGGTTTGCTATTCGTGATCATATTGGAACGCGCTTTGCTGTTACAAAATCTTATCTGGATTTGGCGCTTAATGGGAACACGAATCTGCTAGGTCAACCAATTGAATCGCGTGGAAGTAATGCTCGTGCTTGGTGGCACCGCGATTTTGCACTCTCCTACGCACGCAAATTCGACCTGCCAGAATCTATTCCATTCAAAAACTTTTACGCAGGGCTATCTCTCAAATATGTGCAGTCATTTGCATTTGCACATCTGGATAATCAGACCACGCTGTTTAGCTCGCAAACGGGCGACAGTCTTGCAGGGCGATTGAGCTATCAACTGCAAACTGCTGCGCCCGATAGAATTCCACCGTTTCTTACCCCTGATGTGGTAGGCAGCGGATTTGCTGCTGATGTAGGTCTATCCGCTGAGGTATCACGTGGCGTAACCTTAGGGCTATCCGCGATGAATCTTGGCAGACTCTCATTCGGCGGTTCCACAGCGTGGCAGCGTCTTGCCGATACGACCGTGAGTTTTACAGGCTTCACAGACCCATTCGACGATCAAGCAACTCAGCGTGAGGTCGATAGCCTACGCAAAGCTATTGAACAAACACTGCCCAGCACATTGCCTTTTGGGGCAGCGTTACTATCGGTCATTCGCTTAGGCGCTGCCGTCGATCTCAAAGCATTTGCTGATGTACCTGTGGTGATGATGCTAGATTGGGTGCAGGGTGTCAATTCCAATTTTGGCAATACCACAACGCCGCTGATTGCACTTGGCGCAGAGTGGCGCGGTGTGCCAACCCTACCTGTGCGTGCTGGATTACGCTTCGGCGGCGATGAAGCAGTAGCGCTTGCACTTGGGTTATCTTTCGATACGCCTGAAGCCACGTTCGATATTGGCACACGCGACGTGTTAGGCTTCTTTTCGATAAATTCAGCGCGTCAACTCTCTGCGAGCATAGGCTTTCGTTTCCGTTTCCTCAGACCCTTAGAACAGTTGCCGCCGGAAAAATTCTATGCACCGGTTATCGCCCGCGAACCTCTGCCAGTCATCGAAATCCTGACGGCGCGCAATGTAATTGAGCAAGGTGATTCTACAATGCTCATCTGGACAACCCTCGATGCAGAGCAAGTCATCATTGAACCAGATTTAGGTGAAGTGCCACCTAAAGGCACGCGTGTCATTAAGCCAAGTTACACGACAACCTACACGCTCACAGCAAGGAATCGCTATGGCGAACTTATCGGCGCAGCACACGTGCGCGTTGAGCCAAAACGTGAAATTCCACCGCCGCCACCAGAGCCACTTAGCAAAGTGGGCGACAAAATTGCCATACGCATTAACTACGAACTAAATAAGTATCGAATCCTACCAGCAGAGCGCGCAAAATTGGATACACTAATCGGATTGCTTAAAACCGAAGCGCGCAAGAAGTTCATCGTAGAAATTTCAGGGCATACGGATAACACAGGTAAAAGGTTAAAGCCGAAGCAACCCACAGAAACCGAAGAGAAGTTCCGCAAGCGCAAAGCTGCACATGAGAGAGCACGCAAAAAGTATAACCTCTGGCTCTCACTCAAACGTGCTGAGGCAGTCAAAACTTATCTTGTAAAAAGCGGTATTGATGCTCGACGACTTACCGTGCGTGGTGCAGGTGAAGAAGAACCTGTTGCATCAAACGATACTGATGAGGGACGCGCGCAAAATCGCCGTATGGAAGCAAAGGTAATCGGTGAGCTTTTTGCGGACTTTGAGCCTCAAGCTAAGCCCAAGAAAAAAGCACGCAAAAAGAAGTAAATCTATTCACACCATAGCCACTTAGCTTGAGACTAAAATCGTAGGTGCTACACTTTTCTCATCTCTTGCACTGCAATACTTTCCAGATGCACCACGTTACCATGTTCGGCTTGTATAGACACGAGTGTATCAGCTTCTCCGTTTTTCATTTGTCGATAGACTTGAGGAAAATGGCGCTTGCTCAAACGGTATTCAGCGACGCCTTGCTCGGAGCAGGCAAGCACAGCGGCATAGCCTTTGTAGAGGCGCGTGCCGCCAATCAAGCGTGAAGATAGGTGCGGCAAAGCGGGCGCCACACGTTTATCCAGAACAAGGTAAGAGAGAGGCAACTGAGAAAGATCAATGCCTATATGCGCTCTGAACTCTGACCAGCGCTTTTCAGTGAAGGCAGCTTGTGGTACATGTGCAAAATGATGACACCAGTGCGGCGCATTTTCCTCTGTGAGTAGTCCACAGCGGCGTTGATGCGTGCAAGGTGCAACAATATGAAAGTCTGAGCGCAACTGCTCTCGCACGTCTATCAATTTGCGACTAGTGTGATATTCGCCCGACTCAACCCAAAGAATTGCCGCTGCAGCTCGAAGGCGTTGGAGCAGCACGGCTAAGTCCTGCATGCTGAGTTCTGTGATAATATGGCTAAGCAAGACCACACCTTGAAACGCCGTATCGCTGAAAGGCAGTAAAGAGACTTGGGGGAACGCTTCACGATGTTTTTGCTCGGCAAACTTCACTGCAAGTGCGGAGCGGTCGTAGAGCGTAAGGTGAGCATTAGGTAAAGCAAATGCGCGTAGAAAGGCGCGTGAGGCAATCCCCGTGCCGCAGCCCCAGTCGAGCACCGCAGAAGTCGGCGGTTGCCAGCGCAAGCGATGCAGTTCCGAAAGCACAGATTGCCATTTCCAAGCAATACGCTCAGCAAAAGTTTGATTGTAGAGCTCAAGCAAGCGAAAATTCTCCCAGTAGTCCTGCTTGCCAGCAGAACCTTCCAAGAAGCGCTTGCGCAAAGCACGAAGCTGTTGCCATTCGTGAGAGAGAATTGTTTTGTCTGACAAGGCAAACTGAAGGTTTTATCAAATTCAACGACAATTTATGTGTCATGGACAAAAAATCAGTATGTGCAAAAATAAGTTGCTTTGCCTCATCAATCTTTTCAGGTCGTCTGAAAAGCACTGCAGCACTGATGTGTTGAAGACCGTGAAATCATATGCCATACTCTTGCAGGTTCAACGTGTGTGCTGTGTTATTGCAGCATGGTTCTGCTGGGCAGCAGGCTAAGTGTCTTTCGTTTGAAACTGAGACAAGATACATTTGCGCTTGACGGCGAAATGCTTAATTTCTAAAACCAAAGCATAACAAATCAATTCGTAGCAGGAGATTGAACTATGGCGGAGTTAATCACGATTGAGCGTCATATTCTTGAGCAGCAGCGCAAATTTCCCGGCGCAAGCGGTGAACTCACTCAATTACTTTCTGATGTAACGTTTGCAGCAAAACTCGTACGGCGAGAAGTTATTCGCGCAGGATTGGTTGATATTCTTGGCTCAGCGGGCAAACAAAATGTGCAAGGTGAAGAAGTCAAGAAATTAGATCAGTTCGCAAATGAAAAGTTTATTCAGGCGATTGGTCATCATGGACGTTTTGCAGTAATGGCATCTGAAGAAAACGAAGACATCATCATTCCCCCGATGGAATCGTCAGGAAAATATGTGCTGATTTTTGATCCGCTTGATGGCTCTTCGAACATTGATGCAAATGTCAGTGTCGGCACAATTTTTTCTATCTACAAGCGCAAATCCCCTGTAGGTACACCGGCAACGGTTCAAGATTGCTTGCAGAAAGGCGTAGAGCAAGTTGCAGCAGGCTATGTGATTTATGGCTCATCGGTGATGCTGGTCTACACAACAGGGCAAGGTGTTCACGGCTTTACCTTAGACCCAACGATTGGCGAATTTTTGCTTTCGCATCCCAATATCACGATACCCAAGCGAGGTAAAATTTATTCCATCAATGAAGGCTACTACCGCTATTTCTTTGATGGTATCAAGAAATACATCAAGTATTTGCAGCAGGAAGATAAGGCGACCAATCGTCCGTACTCTGGGCGATACATCGGCTCGCTTGTAGCAGATTTCCACCGCAATTTGCTCTATGGAGGCATTTTCATCTATCCACGCACAAAGAAGGCGCCCGAAGGCAAATTGCGCCTGCTCTATGAAGCCAATCCATTGGCGTTTGTGTGCGAGCAAGCCGGTGGCAGAGCGACAGATGGCTACAAGCGCATTTTGGATATTGTGCCTGAAAAACTGCATCAACGCACACCGCTTTTCATTGGCAGCGAAGAAGATGTTAAAATCGCAGAAGAATTTGAGCAAGGCTTGCGTGAAGTCGAGCACGATACCGAACTAATTCCGAGTATGCTTGCGGAAGTCTCACGGGCTGAATCGACACTCTTGCGCTAAGAAGGTCGCAAAAAATCTCAAAAGGGTTTGGCTTTTTGGGTTCGAACCCCTATTTTTGCGCGCTCTATTTGTAACAAAAGTTGATGCTCAAGACCAAAACGAGCCAAAAATAGGCTAAAAAATGAAGATTGATACGCAGAGTTTTCGCACCTACTCAGCAAAGCCGCTCGAAGTGGAGCGCAAGTGGTATCTCGTCGATGCAGAAGGCAAAACGCTCGGACGACTGGTAAGCAAAATTGCGACAATCTTGCGTGGTAAGCACAAGCCGCAGTTCACGCCGCATGTGGACACAGGCGACTTTGTGATTGTAGTCAATGCAGCAAAAGTCAAATTGACGGGCGCAAAACCACAGAAAAAGATGTATTACCACAATACGCTCTATCCGGGCGGTGCACGCTGGGAAAAATTTGCAGACATCTTGCAAAAGAAACCTGAGCGCATTATTGAAGATGCGGTGTGGGGCATGTTGCCAAAAGGCAACCTCGGGCGACAAATCTACAAGAAACTCAAAGTCTATGCTGGCGCAGAACATCCACACGCTGCGCAAAAACCTGAAAAACTCGAACTTGCCTAACGCAATATGTCAGAACTGATTGCTACAGTTGGACGACGCAAAACCGCTGTTGCACGGGCTTTTGTGAAAGTCGGTAGTGGAAAAGTGCTCATCAACGGTCGTCCTATTGAGAATTACTTCACAGTGGAAGAACAGCGTAACGATGCGCTAAAGCCACTTACGCTAACAGATAATGCCGGCAAGTTTGATATTCAGGTCAATGTCAAAGGAGGCGGCATTAGCGGACAAGTAGGTGCTGTGCGTCTGGCAATTGCACGCGCGCTGGTAGAATACGATGAGAACCTTAAGCCCGCTCTGCGAAAAGAGAACTTAATGACACGCGACGCCAGAATGGTTGAACGCAAAAAGTATGGTCGCCGCAAAGCGCGCCGCCGCTTCCAGTTCTCAAAACGCTAAAATCTTCGTGCCACCAAGTTTTGTCGTCAAAGGTTTTAATCATGCATACCTTGTCTGAAGTCTGAGTATAGACTTCAAAAATCGAGTGGGAGTGTCCTAGCGGATTCCCTCGATAGTGGCAGGGTAGAGGTTCAACTAAGCTAAACAGATAAACTATGCCTAGACTTCAAATCGAAGACTTGCTCAAAGCCGGAGCCCATTTTGGACACCTGACGCGCCGTTGGAATCCAAAGATGAAGCCGTACATCTTCATGGAAAAAAACGGTATTCATATTTTGGATCTCAAAAAAACCGTACAGATGGCGGAAGACGCTCTCAATGCGATTGAAGCCATTGCAGGGACGGGCAAAGACATTCTCTTTGTCGGTACAAAAAAGCAAGCCAAAGCCATTATTGCTGAACAAGCGGAGCGCTGCGGCATGCCGTATGTATCGGAGCGCTGGCTAGGTGGAATGCTGACCAACTTTGCGACCATTCGCCAAAGCATTCGTCGCCTGAACGCCATTGAGCGAATGGAAAACGACGGCACATTTGACATTATCACCAAGAAAGAACGCTTGATGCTGACGCGTGAGAAAGAAAAACTGCTCAAGGTCTTGGGTGGTATTTCCGAGATGACGCGCCTTCCTGCTGCTCTCTATGTGGTCGATGTCAAAAAAGAGCACATTGCTGTCAAGGAAGCAAATCTGCTTAGCATCCCTGTGTTTGCAATGGTCGATACCAACTGCGACCCCGAGCCAATTACGCATGTCATTCCAGCAAATGATGATTCGATTCGGTCTATTGAGCTGATTACAACCGCTGTAGCTGACGCCATTATCAATGCGACGACAGCACAGAAAGAAGAAGATGCTGAAGAGATTGCCGAAGAAAAAGAAAATTAACTTCAAAAGAACCGTGATGCCCTCACGGTTTTTGTATATTTGATAACTCCAAAAAATTATGGCAGAAATTTCAGCAAAGTTAGTCAAAGACCTGCGTGACAAGACAGGGGCAGGTATGTCAGATTGCAAGAAAGCGCTCGAAGCCACCAATGGTGATATGGAAAGTGCCATCAAATGGCTACGAGAGCGTGGCGCTGCCGCTGCTGCAAAGCGCGCTGACCGTGAAGCTAAAGAAGGTGTGATTGCAATTGCACAAGCTGAAAACAAATCTGCGGCAGCTATCGTGGAAGTCAACTGTGAAACTGACTTTGTGGCACGCAGCGAAGGATTTGTGGCATTTGCTAACGAGGTCGCACAGCTGGCACTCAAACATCGTGTAAAAACTCTCAATGAACTGTTGGAACTGACAATAGGTGGTGAGTTTAATGTCAGTGTTGCAAAAGCCGCTGAAATTATGGTCGGTAAAGTCGGCGAAAAAGTCGAAGTCAGTCGAATGGCACTCGTTGAGGCGCCCGATGGCGTCGTTGTTGCCTACACTCACCCCGGCGCAAAATTAGCTTCACTGGTCTATCTGAGCGGCTTAAATGGCAAAGATGACCCCATTGCAAAAGATATTGCCATGCAAGTTGCAGCCGCCGCACCCGTGGCGCTTGAGCGCAGTAGCGTACCAAAAGAACTCATTGAGAAAGAAGCAGAAATCTATCGCCAGCAAGCGCTCAATGAAAAAAAACCAGCAGCCGTCGTAGAGAAAATTGTCGCTGGTCGAATCGAGAAAATGTATCAAGATGTGGCGCTGTTGGAACAGCCGTTTATTAAGGACAATAGCAAGACGGTTGCCGAAATTCTTAAAGAAGCCTCTGAACGACTGCATACAACGCTATCGGTAAAGCAGTTCGTGCGCTTCCAACTCGGAGAAAGAGGATAGCAAAAAAGGTCTCGCTGATGCGAGACTTTTTTATTTGATTGCAACTTTCTTGCAACACAGTAACCAATCCGAATCATGTCGGCATTAAAATACAAACGCATTCTGCTCAAGCTCAGCGGTGAATCGCTGATGGGCGATAAGGGCTATGGTATTGATGGAGAGGTACTCGATAGATTTGCAACAGAAATTGTAGAAGTCCATGAATTAGGCGTCGAAGTAGCTATTGTCATAGGCGGCGGCAATATCTTTCGTGGCTTATCCAAAGCTGCCGAGCACATGGATAGAGTGCAAGCTGACCAAATGGGAATGCTGGCAACAGTGATAAACGCGCTTGCCTTGCAAGATGCTCTCGAGCGCAAAGGCATCTTTACGCGATTGCAAACGGCTATCAAAATGGAACAAATTGCCGAGCCTTTTATCCGTCGCCGAGCTATTCGACATTTGGAAAAGCGGCGCGTCGTGATTTTCGGTGCAGGTACGGGCAATCCATACTTTACAACCGATACTGCAGCAGCACTGCGCGCTATTGAAATTGAAGCCAACGTGATTATCAAGGGCACACGCGTCAATGGCATCTATGACGAAGACCCTGAAAAAAACCCTGCAGCACAATTCTTCCAGAAAATCACTTACCTTGATGTCTTGAAAAAAAATCTGCGCGTCATGGACCTCACCGCCATTACGCTCTGCCAAGAAAATATGCTCCCTATTGTCGTGATGAATATGAATGTGGAAGGCAATCTCAAGCGCCTCTTAATTGGCGAAGAAGTGGGAAGTTTGGTGAACTAAAGCAGACTGAGTTAAACTACAACAAAAAACATTACAGCTCCAACACCTGCAACCACAGCACTGACGCCTAAAAAGCTTAGCCAAGTCAGTTTTGCAGCCCAGTGCTCCCATTCCGTTTGCTGGCGGTACTTAAGACTTCCAAGCACTACGCCTATTGCGCCGATAAGAAAAAGCGCAAGTGATAGAAACTTCATATCTTGAACGGTTCAAAATGGTACAATGTTGGTTTGCAACATAATGAAAGTTCTTAAAAATGCTAAGCGGCGCTGTGCAATCCGCTTTGCCTCACTGCTCATTTTGCTGCCGGGTATGATAGCGCATCAGACGATGTTATATGCGCAACTTCCAGACAGTCGTCCTTCAGAGCAGAGCCGACTGATGTTGCTAGATACCCTGCTGCTTTTTGAGAGTATGCGCCCAGCGCCAATCCCCGTTGTAGCAGCGCATCAACTTGCTCCACCAAACTATACCCTCAGTGCAGGTGATGTTGTCTTCATCGGCATCACGTCACAAACTTACACGTCGTATCAGCTGACCATCACACCTGAAGGTAAGCTCATTATTCCGCGTGTAGGTGAAGTGCTCGCACTGCATTTAACCTTGCCTGAACTCAGAGAGCGAGTAGCAACGATGCTAAGTAAAACATATCGCCGTGCGGAAGTGAGTGTCGCACTGCTAAGTTTGCGCACATTCGAAGTTGAAGTGTTAGGCGAAACGCTCTATCCAACAAAGGTAAAAGTCAGCGCCGCTGAACGTGTCTCTGATGCAATCGCAAAAAGCAATGTGGTACTTAAAACAGCTTCGCTGCGACAAATCAAACTCAAACGCACTTATCCTGATACGACACTAAGCCTAGACCTCTTGCCTTACTACAGAATTCTCGACGCACGCGACAATTTTTATCTCAGAGAAGGTGATGTAATTTTTCTGACACGTCGAACTGATTCAGTAACCATTTCGGGAGAAGTCAAGTATCCGGGGAGTTATGAATTTCTCCCAAGTGATTCACTGTACCGATTGCTTAGCTTTGCAGGTGGGCTCTTAGAGAGTGCATACTTGGATTCGGTAGAAATTATCCGATTTTCAGAAGATAAGCTCTCGCGCAAAAGCCTGTATGTGAATCTGCGCGGCTTTCCGCAGTCGGCAAATGTGCCTTTGCAGCGCGGCGATATCGTAGTGGTGCGGCGCATTCCAAAGATCTTCCCCGAAGAGACAGTCGAGGTGCGGGGCGAAGTCAAGTTTCCCGGCATTTATCGTATTGAACCAAAGAAAACACGGTTGTACGATATCATTCAAGCTGCAGGCGGTTTTACAGAGAAAGCCTCGCTTGAAGAAGCTGTACTGATTCGCCCTTCGGCAAGGCGCTTCTTTGATGTACGAAGCTTTACGAGCGATAATCCCGAAGATATTGATGCACAATATCTCAAAGCTAAGCTACGCGAGCGTCAGGGCAGAATGTCGGTCAATTTCAAAACATTGATGCAAAGCAAGGCAGAATCTGAAAATGTGCTGTTAGAGCCAGATGACATTATTGAAGTGCCACAGTTTCGCAATTACATCAGCGTCATTGGGCGTGTCATTGAACCGGGCAATATCGAGTATCAAAGTGGCTTAAGTGTGCGCGATTACATTCGCTTAGCAGGCGGATTCGGCAAACAGGCTGATGAAGGACGTATTGTTATCATTAAACCCAATACAGGCGATGTGCTTGAAGTAAGCAAAGTTGTGCAGTTAGAGCCGGGCGACACTATTCTCGTCCCTGAACTGCCACGCAAGCCATGGCTACAATCAGCATGGGAGATTTTTAGAGATGGCATTGTCGTCGTCGGCAGTATTGCTACAACCGTATTGGTGATTTTAAGCATTGTGCGAGGCTAATCATGAGCAGCGAAAATATCAAAAGCAATGGCACAGTATGGCAAAAGCCAACGCTGCTGCGTCATTACATTGAGCTTATTTTGGAGCATCTCGGCTTTATTGTGAAATTCACACTGGCAGCAATAATTATTGTGCTCATTACGCTCTTTTTAATGCCGCGTACATATGCTGCAAAAACTGTATTGATGCCGCCCGAAGACCCCAACAAACAAAATGCACTCTTGCAAGCCATTGGCAATTTAGGTCTTGCCTCACTGAGCGCAGCAAGCACAGCAAATATGACGGAAATTTTGGTCGAAGTGCTTAAAAGTCGTACAGTAGCAGAAAGCCTAATTGTAGAGCAAGGCTTGAAAGAGATTTTCCTAAGTGAAGAAGAACGCAAACAGAACGAAGCAGAGAAGTTAGAAAAATTGCGCACAGCACTTGCCGAAGCCACTCGCATTACGGCAAATAAACAAGGCTTCATCACAATTGAAGTTCGGCTTGCAACACCTGTGTTTTCGCTCAGCGAAGCAGATGACGACAGCGCAAAAGTGCAAGCGGCACGAATCGCGAATGCCTATGCACAGATTCTCGATAGAATAAACCGCAAACTGGCTAACGCAAAATCACTCTACAATGCTGAGTATTTCAGCACACAATTACAGCTTGCCAAGCGTGAACTCGATAGCGCATACTCAAAGCTCGAAGCGTTCCAAAAGTCTAACAAAGCGGTAGCGATGACAGAACAAATGAAATTGCAATTAGAGACACTCTCTAAGCTCAAAGCCATGATGATAACTGAAGAAATTAACTTGGATGTGCTCTTGCGTGATAGGCAACCAAACGACCTTCTGGTCATAGAATCCAAAAACCGTCTGTCTGAAATGCAGCGCAAGTACAACGAAATGCTTTCGGGCAAGTCAGATAAGTATGCGCTAGGTTTTGAGCAAATGCCGGCTTTGGCGCGCGAGTATGCAAACTATTACCGTGAAGTAAAAATCAGTGAAGAAGTCTATGCCCTGCTCAAGCAACTCTACTACAAAGAACGCTTGCAAGGCTACCGCAACACACCAACAGTGATTGTGCTCGATGAAGCACGTGCACCAACGCGGCGCATCAGCCCAAAACGAGTAGAGACCCTGCTGCTGACAGTGCCGCTTGCCTTCATCGTCGCAATTCTGATTGTCTTTGCACGCAACTTTCTACAGCGCACTCGTGAAGAAGAAGCTTACGCTAGATTATGGTCGCTTTGGGAGCGCCAACTTGCGCCATTTTCGAGGCGTTGGACAAAGTAAAAACAGAAGCAAAATCATTGCCAAAGAAATAGACAAAAGCAAAAATGAGCATAAGATAAACGAAAGAATGAACTAAGGTAGCAAACTGTTAGTGTAATGTTGCCTCACGCTTTGGCGTAAGGTGCCGAGGCGATGCAAATGTGCAAATTCATAGAGCAGTAAAGTAACTTACAGTTTCATCAACTTAAACCGCTTGTACGACAATGAATTTCTTTCGCAGCACTTGGCAGGAAGCCTCTTTTATGGAAAAAGTAGCCATAGTCGGTTCACTCATGTACTTCTTTCTTCCAATTGATATCATGCCCGAGCTTTTGTTTGGCGTCTTAGGCATTGGCGATGATATTGCCGCACTCGTACTTTTTTTTAGCACCGTGCTGCGCATTCGTAATCGCATAAGCGAAAAAGAACGCCAAAAAACTTTGCCGACATTCAGAGAGGCAATTGACTAATAAGGACAGCCAGCGGTGCAGTGCAGCACATCTAATCTGCATGGAGCTGCACCACTCGAAAAAGCAATGCAAGGTAATTTTTTGGACTGGACATACGCAGAAGGCGCACATGCGCACTTTCGCTGTCTTGCGATAGGTAAGCCTTCATCGCAGGCGCCATTGCTATTCATTCACGGCTATGGCGCCATGATTGAGCATTGGAGGCATAACTTGCATTTCTTTGCGGCACATCGTCAAGTCTTTGCTATAGACCTCTTAGGCTTCGGTGAGTCCGAAAAACCTAATGCGCCCTACGGTTTGCCGCTCTGGGCTGAACAAATCCGATTTTTCTTGCAACACCAGAAACTCGAAAAGGTCGTGTTGATTGGGCATTCAATGGGCGGCGCAACAAGTCTGTGGTTTGCACATCACCATCCAGAACAAGTTGAGTCGCTGGTGCTCGTCGATGCATCGGGTATTTTTCCTGATGAAATCAACCCGTTAGAAAGATTGCTATATCGTGCGGTGGGTAGCCCGCTGATTGGTGAAGCTATGTTTGGACTCTTGGCAAATGCGTTTGGTGCTCGTCAAAGTTTAGTGCCTACCTATTACGATGTCTCAAAAGTAACGGATGACCTTGTCGAGCAGTTTGCAAAACCGTTGCGCTCCTCGGGCGCGATATATGCTTATCTTGCGCCATCACGCTATCCTGAACGCTTCATGCTCAATGCCTTGCCGCGTCCATGTCATTTCAAAGGCAAAACGCTGATTGTCTGGGGGCGATACGATATGGCATTCCCACCTGAGAAAATTCTTCCAAAGTTTAAGGAACTTTTGCCACAAGCTGAAGAAGTGATTATTGAAAACACACGCCACTGTCCACACGACGAAGAGCCACACGCTTTCAACACCGCTCTTGCAAATTTTCTTGCAATTGCGCACGACTAAGCTGCATAACCTTAGACCATCATGCAGTCAAAGTGGGCTGACTTAATGCTCGCTGAATTTGGTCAATCAAGTGCGCTTGCTGCGTGAGAATGTCTTTGCCGATAAAAATTAAATCATAGCCTTCCGCGCTGTGGTCATAATTTTCGATAGTGTATCGACCAAATGCATAGTTAAGAATAAAAGCCTGCGGTTGATCCGACAAGCTAATCACGCCTTTAAGTCGCCAGAGATTGTGTGGCAAATTTTCCAAGGCAGATTGCAACTGAGTGAGTTCAAATTTGCCGTGACCTTTGTAGCGAAAGGTCTGAATGCGGTCATGTTCTAAGTGGTTGTGCTTTGAGTGATCATGTTCTGAATGCAGATGCGCATCGTGAAGATGAGGTTCCTGTATGTCGAGGGGGTGGCGTGGGTAGGCAACGCCGAAGACAAGGTCAAGTGCGATGTCTGACGACTTAAAAATCTGGCAGTGTGCATTGCATGTGCGAATTTCATGTTTGACCTGCTCGATTTCACGCTCGCTGGCAAGGTCAGTTTTGGTGATAAGCACCACGTCGGCAGCTTCAATTTGTTCCTGCCAGACTTCCACATCATCCTTGATGCGCAGAAAGTTTTTGGCATCGACTGTGGTGATGACCGCATCGAGCACGATTTGTGGATTGAGCAGGGAGTAGATGATTGAGATAGGATTGGCAACACCTGTCGTTTCAATGACAAGCAGGTCAGGAGAGAGTTTGGCGACAATTTCATCGAGTGCTTGCACAAAATTTTCGTTGATACTGCAGCAAATGCATCCGTCGTTGAGCTCGAACATCTCAACCGAGAAGCCTTCAAGCAACTTGGCATCGATAGAAATTTCGCCGATTTCATTCATCAAGATAGCAATCTTGCGTCGCCCTTGATTTTCTGCTAACAGTTGCTTGAGCAGCGTGGTTTTACCGCTGCCTAAAAATCCTGTCAGGATATTGACAGGAATTTTGCTTTGAGTAAGGTCTGGCATAGGTTTAGTGTCCCTTTGCAGTGGAAGCAGCGGAAATGCCCGTCTTGTCATCATTGCCGCCTTGTGGTCGGCTACCGCTACTCAAAATGCTGGATAGGATAATTGGTGTGGCAACAATTAGCACCACGGCACCGATTGCCAAAATCGTCAGTCCCGTGCGGTTTGGTGCGCGCATGTCATCTGATTGTGCCGGTGCTGAAGTTTGCGCGCTATCGCTCAAGACAGAGAAATTTGAAACCGGGTGTGCTGGGCGTGTTGAAGGTGCAGAGAGAGCCATTCTATGCTCGAGTGCATCGTTGAGGATAATCGTGTGCTGGCAGCCTACGGTTGTATAGACGAAGAATGCAGCAGCAAGCACCAGCGTGAGCAGTTTAGAGTAGGCAAATGTTAGAGTCATTGCTTTTCATTAATTTGCTTTGAAATTCAAAGATAAATTATCACACGCCTTCAATCAAACACTTATGATGCGAATTGGTATTGGCATTGACATTCATCCGCTTGTTGAGGGGCGCAAGCTAATCATCGGCGGCGTTGAGATTCCGTACGACAAAGGTCTTGATGGACATAGCGATGCCGATGTGCTTTTGCATGCGATTTCAGATGCGCTGTTGGGTGCTGCCGCACTGGGGGATATTGGCAAACATTTTCCAAACACTGACCCTGCTTTCAAAGATGTCGATAGTCAATACTTGCTGAAAAAGGTGCGTCAACTTTTGGAGCGGCAAAATTACAAGCCCGTCAATGTGGATGCGATGCTGCTGTTAGAAAAGCCGAAAATTGCGCCGTTTATTCCGCAGATGCGAAAAAACATTGCGCGCTGCCTTCAGATAGAACTTGATGCTGTATCAATCAAAGCCACGACCAGTGAAGGCTTAGGATTTGTAGGCAAAGGTGAAGGTGCCACAGCGCACGCCGTCTGCATTATTGAGAAAATCAAAGTGTAGAAATACTGAAAAGAATGTGCGCAAAGCTGTTGCATGAAAAAAGTTTTTTCTTAAATTCATGCGCCAAGATAGTGGTCTATTTTCGTAACTAAACCTGTTGAGTATTGGATACAAAAGTCGCGCGTGAAAAAGCTGTACTGGTCGGTGTGAGCCGTCCACCCGAAGTCCTCAAATCCCAAGTACAAGATTACCTCAACGAGTTAGAGCAACTTGCAGATACTGCAGGGGCTATTGTGCTACACAAATTCATCCAAGAGCGCACACAACTTGAGCCTGCTTTCTATGTGGGCAAAGGCAAAGTCAATGAACTTGCAAATTTCGTCAAAGCGCAGGGCGTCGATGTAGTGATTTTCGATGAAGACCTCTCACCTGTGCAAGTGCGGAACTTGGAGAAAACTTTAGAGTGTAAAATCATTGATAGAACAGCGCTCATTTTGCAGATTTTTGCAGTGCACGCAAAGTCGGCACAAGCGAAAATGCAAGTAGAGCTTGCACAATTAGAATACCTTCTGCCAAGGTTAACGCGCCAGTGGACACACCTCTCTAAACAAAAAGGGGGAATTGGCACGAAGGGACCCGGAGAGACACAAATTGAAACCGACCGCCGTCTTGTTTGGCGACGCATCGCCACACTTAAACGCAAGCTAAGTGAATACGATAAGCAGCATCACATACAAACCAAGTGGCGTGAGAACGTGGTACGCATTGCGCTTGTGGGCTACACAAACGCAGGTAAGACCACTTTGATGAATGCACTCTGTCCGAACGCGCACACGAAGGGCGAAAATCAACTCTTTGCGACGCTTGATACCACCACGCGCAAAGTGATGCTACAACACAACAAACGTGCGCTCATCTCTGATACGGTTGGATTTATTCGTAAGCTGCCGCATAAACTCGTCGAAAGTTTCAAATCCACGCTACAAGAAGTGCGCGATGCCGATATTCTCTTGCATGTGGTCGATAGTGTTCATCCACACTACGAGGAGCAGATTCAGGTGGTGGAACAGACGCTGGCAGAGATGAATACCAGAAGCAAGGTAACGATTACAGTGTTCAATAAAATTGACCTGCTGCCTGCGGATTTTGACTTTGTGGCTGCACGAAAGCGCTACGCACACTGTGTCTTTGTTTCAGCAGAGCGCGGCATTGGGATTGAGCACTTGAAAGAAATGATTGCACGTGTGATGGACTCTGAATTTCAAGAACGCACAGCACGCGTGCATATTTCCGAATACAAATTCATCAGTTTCCTGCACGATACCACCGAAGTGCTCGAAAAGAACTACGACGGCGAATATATTGAAGTGCGTTTTCGCGCACCAAAGAACATGCTTGCTCGTATTGATGCTATGTTGCAAAAACTGCATAACTAATTTTTCAGATTTGATGATTTATGGCTCTTGCCGACAGAATTGATGGGCTAAAGGCACTTTGGAAATTTGATAATCGCTGGCAACTGCTGCTGTCTCGCCTCTGCTTTAGAGAACACGGACTGAATGTGTATTGTCTCAACGGAATGCAAATTTTGGTAGACCACCAAGCTGGTGATGAAAGCGGTACGCGTCATGTCCTAGTTTCCCCCATGTATCAGCAATTTCTCCCGCAGATGACTTTTAAAGCCCCAATTAACGTGCTGGATTTGGGCGCAAATGGCGGTGGGTTTGCTTTAATGCTCAAGTGTAAGGGCATTGCACTGAGGAAAGTTGTGGCTGTAGAGTTTAATCCAAATACGTATGCACGCCTACATTTCAACTTGACGCAAAACTTAGACTGCCAAGCGATTGCACTCAATGCTGCAGCAGTAGGAGAGACCAAATTGCTCCAACTTCAGGTAGGACAAGGGGGAACATCAGACAACATTTACCAGCCGCTGACTGCAGGAAATACAAAAATGGTAATGATTGAAGGCCTAACAATAGACGACCTATACAACCGATATTTTGACGGTGAAAAAATAGATGTATGTAAAATGGATATTGAAGGCGCAGAGCATGAGATTTTCTCAATGCCGTATCACCATAGCTTGAAGCATGTGCGATACCTTATCCTTGAAATTCACGGCAATGACGACCGAAGAAAGGATGCAGTCATACACGCCTTAAAAAAATTGGGGTTCAAATCACTGCCAAGAGTAGCGGTAAATGAGCAGGATGTCTATTTTTTTGCAAATGATGGTGAAGTATGACAACGACTGCATTATGCGAGTGAAAATAGTTTGAAAAAGCCTGCAATCCACAGTAACTCTTTTTGCTTCTACAAATCAAGTGTCTGAATGTCTGTGTTCTATCGTAGCATGAAAAATGAGTGTCTCACAGTCCCTCATAAAGGTTTTCTATTCGCACAGGTGTCTTGCATTTAGAAAGACCGCTCCATCCTTCGTATATTTCAGGCTCTAATCAACAAACTGTTCTCTATGACATCGCGTGAGATTCGTCAATCATTTTTAGATTTCTTCAAATCAAAAGGTCATGAAATTGTGCGTTCGGCGCCCGTTGTGCCTGCAGACGATCCAACTCTGCTTTTCACCAATGCGGGGATGAACCAATTCAAAGATGTTTTTCTTGGAACCGGAACACGTCCTTACACACGCGCCGCAAATACACAAAAATGCATCCGCGCCTCTGGCAAACACAACGACCTTGAAGATGTCGGCAAAGACACCTACCACCACACCTTTTTTGAAATGCTCGGCAATTGGTCGTTTGGCGATTACTACAAAAAAGAAGCGATTGCTTGGGCGTGGGAGTTGCTCACAGAGGTCTGGAAACTGCCAAAAGATCGACTTTACGCTACCGTTTTTCAGGACGATGACGAAGCCTTTGAACTGTGGAGAACGGTAACGGACATTTACCCTTCGCATATTCAGCGGCACGGCAAAAAAGATAACTTCTGGGAAATGGGCGAGACAGGTCCATGCGGACCCTGCTCTGAAATTCACATTGACCTGACGCCCGACAAAAGCGGTGCGAAACTTGTCAATGCAGGCTCAGCACAAGTTATTGAGATTTGGAACTTGGTGTTTATCCAATTCAACCGCAATAGCAAAGGCGAGTTAGAGCCACTGCCTGCAAAGCATGTCGATACTGGAATGGGCTTTGAGCGCATTACGGCAGTGCTGCAAGGCAAGACCTCAAACTACGACTCAGATATTTTTATGCCGCTGCTGCAGAAAATCATGGATTTGACTGGTATAGCTTATAGCGCAAAGTTGGAAAGCGAAACTGACATTGCTATGCGCGTGCTGGCAGATCATGTCCGCACGTTGTCGTTTGCTATTGCTGACGGGGCAACGCCATCTAATGAAGGACGCGGCTATGTGCTGCGCCGAATTTTGCGCCGCGCTGTACGCTATGCCAAGAAACTGGGGCAAGATGAAGCAACGCTTTACAAGCTGGTTGAGACACTGGTGCAAACCATGGGCGATGTGTTCCCAGAACTCAAAGAGCGCCAAAAGGCTATTGAGCAAATTATTCGCGCTGAAGAAGAAAGTTTCCTTGCTACACTCGATAGAGGCATGGAAATTTTCAGCGAGATTGCTGAGCGCGCCAAATCCACAAAAGTGATTGCAGGCGAAGATGCTTTCAAGCTCTATGATACCTACGGTTTCCCACTTGACCTTACGCGTCTAATGGCACAAGAAATTGGGCTAAGTGTCGATGAAAATGGTTTTGAAGTGCAGATGCAGGCGCAAAAAGCACGCGCACGCGAAGACCGCAAAAAGAAAGTGCAAGCCGTTGAAGCAGGTAGCGCAGCATGGATTCAACTCTCGGAAGGCAGCGACTCACAATTCAAAGGCTACACTACATTAACAACGCACTCAATAGTAAGGCTGGTGCGAAAGACCGCTGACAGACTTTTTATTGTCTTAGACCAGACGCCGTTCTATGCAGAGTCGGGTGGGCAAGTGGGTGACACGGGCACGCTATCGTCGTCGCAATACACCTTCTTTGTATGCGATACACAAAAAGAAGGCGAGAAAATTGTGCACATTATTGATCGTATTCTGAACAACGCCTCGCAACAGACCCTGAAGCCTAATGAGTTTGACCTGTCGGACCTGCCAGATGAGCTTGAAGCGCAGGTTGATGCAGAACGCCGGTATGCTACGATGGTAAATCACACAGCGACGCATCTATTGCATGCAGCGCTGCGCAAAGTGTTGGGAGAGCACGTCCAGCAAAAAGGGTCGCTGGTGACGCCAGAGCGCTTACGCTTTGACTTCAGTCATTTTGAGAAAGTCAGTGATGAACAGTTGGCACAAATTGAGCGCATGGTCAATGAACAAATACGCAGCGCAAAAGAGACCATCAAGCATGAGAATATCCCATTTGAAGAGGCGAAACGAATGGGGGCGCTTGCATTCTTTGGCGATAAGTACGGCGAACGCGTACGCGTCTTGGAAATCCCTGCATTCTCAATTGAGTTTTGCGGCGGTACACACTTAGATAACATCGGGCAAATTGGGCTCTTTAAAATCATCAGTGAATCCTCAATTGCTTCAGGTGTGCGACGTGTGGAAGCAATCACAGGCAAAGCTGCTGAAGAGCTCTTCCGTACAGAGTTTGTGCAACTGCAATCGCTGCGGCAGATGCTCAATGTATCCTCAGATAGCGACGCTATAGAGCGAGTAAAAAAACTTTTGGAAGAAAAACGCGCAATGGAAAAGCAAGTGGAAAAACTGCGTTTAGAAGCTGCACGCTACAAACTCAACGATATTCTCGATGCACCCGAACACATCTCTGACGTTGAAGTCGTGG
Source organism: Candidatus Thermochlorobacter sp. (assembly GCA_046291735.1). Classification (GTDB taxonomy): domain Bacteria; phylum Bacteroidota; class Chlorobiia; order Chlorobiales; family Thermochlorobacteraceae; genus Thermochlorobacter. The sequence continues at coordinate 74,703 of JBKBSK010000006.1, forward strand.
CGCGTGAGATTGACTGGGTACAAAGTGTCGATGAACTGCAAGGCGTAGCAGAATTAGCGCGTCAGCAACTCAAAAGCGGCGCAGCGCTCTTAGGCAGTGTGATTGATGGAAAAGTTTCGCTCGTGGCAATCATCACCGACGACCTTATAGAAAAAAAGAAATTGCATGCCGGTAAACTCATTGGCGATGTGGCTAAGGTGGTCGAAGGTGGCGGTGGCGGTAGAGCACAGCTAGCAACTGCAGGCGGAAAAAATCCGGCTAAACTGCCAGATGCAATGACAAAATTCAAGGAACTTATTGCTATGCAACTAAACTAAAATCGCTTAGCACAGTTATGCCGAATAGCACGCTTCTGCTCTGCAAGCATGGAAAATATAAAGCAGAGCAACACAATCCAGCAACTTTTTTGTATTTTTAACCTCCAGAAACTTTGAAATAAATCTCCGCTGCGTGAAGCATACGCCTCTTTATCACATACACTGCAAGTTAGGTGCAAAGCTCATTGAGTTCGGTGGGTATGAGATGCCTGTGCAGTACAGCAGTATCATTGAAGAGCATCACACGGTGAGGCACTCTGTGGGGCTCTTCGATGTCTCGCACATGGGTAAGTTTGAGCTAAAAGGCAGTGGTGCACAAGACTTTCTGCAAGAGATGCTCAGCAATGATGTTGCATCACTCATGCCGGGGCGCGCGCAGTATAACGTGATGCTCTATGAAAACCATTCAGAGATTCCTGATGGTGGCATCATTGACGACCTCATCGTGTATTGTGTCTCGCCTGTACATTACCTTTTAATTGTCAATGCGAGCAACACTCAAAAAGATTTTGCGTGGCTGAACAAACATCTCCCCAATCATCTTGTACTCACTGATTGCTCCAATGAGCTCACACTGCTGGCGCTTCAAGGCAGATATGCTGAACAGACGCTACAAAAACTGACGCGTCTGAACCTTTCGCACGTGCGGCACTACGGATTCGTACATGGTGAGGTCGCAGGTGTAGAGATGTATGTAGCACGAACTGGCTATACCGGCGAAGATGGGTTTGAGCTATGCTTCCCCAACGAATTTGCTGAAAGGCTCTGGAATGGCTTGCTTGAAGCTGGCAAGGAGTTTGGGATAAAACCTATTGGACTTGGGGCACGCGATACACTTCGTCTTGAAATGGGCTATGCGCTCTACGGGCACGAAATTGACGAGACGACAAACCCGATTGAAGCAGGATTAGGCTGGATAACCAAACTAAACAAGCCATCGTTCAAAGGAAAAGAAGCGTGCCTTGAAGCAAAAGCAAACCCAAAACGCAAGCTGGTTGGCTTCGAGATGAGTGGCAGAGCCATAGCACGGCAAGGATTTGAGATCACGACACAAAGCGGAGAGACAATCGGTAAAGTCTGCAGCGGAACACTTTCACCGACACTAAACAAGCCGATTGGCACAGGGTATGTTGCGCTGGAGCACAGCGAGCCAAACTCGCTGATTTATATCACGGTAAGAGGGAAGCTAGAAGAGGCGCGTGTAACAGTGTTGCCTTTTCTGTCGAAAGAGCGGCGACAAGCTGCACACACCGCAGAAAAAATCTGAAAGACTTTTTCATGAAAAACAGCTAATGAAAATTGATGTTTTTTTTACACCAGAAGGTTTTGATGATGACTACCTGCGCGAACGCCATGCCGTTGTAATAGATGTGCTGCGTGCAAGTACGACCATCATCACAGCGTTGCAGAATGGCGCAAAGGAAGTTATTGCCTTCTCAGACATTGCTCAAGCACGCGCGGCTATGGAGTTGCACAATGCCGAAAAACCCTTGCTCTGCGGAGAGCGATACGGGAAAATGATTGAAGGGTTTGACCTAGGTAATTCTCCTGAAGAATTTTCAGAAGAAGCTGTTTCTGGCAAGACACTTTTCTTTTGCACCACGAATGGTACGCGTGCATTGCTTAAAGCAAAAACTGCGAAAACTATACTGCTGGCTGCCTTTATCAATCTTTCAATCGTAAAGGAATTTCTTGTCAAGCCGGAAAATATCGAGTACAATTTAGCAATCATCTGCTCTGGCAAAGAAAATCGTTTCTCGATGGAAGATGCACTCTGCGCTGGATTGCTGGTCGATAAACTGCTTGCCGACAAAAAAGCGCAGGTGATGTCCATCTCGGATTCAGCACTGGCAGCGCGCATTCTCTACGAAAAATTTCGTGGCAATGAACTGGCAGCGCTTAAAGAAAGTGATCACGGCAGATACTTGACGTCGATTGGATTTGCAAAGGATATCGAATACGCCGCAAAGTTGGATATCACACAAGCCTTGCCGATTCTGGAAGAAAATGCGCTGCGTCTCTATAAACTTGAGACCAAAAAATTCAAGCGCGTTGATTAAATTGAGCCGCATTACAATTTGAGGGCTTATCTGCAGCAGGCACAGCAAGGTTTGTGCTTGCTGCATGGTTTTTTAACCAAATTCATCAAATTGTAATGCCACCAACCGAGAAAACTACAGAGTCATCGGCTTCAGCCGCTACAAAGCTAAAACGCAAACCCACGAAGAAAGCAAAGGGTGCGCTACTGGCTGCGCTCTCACAGCGTCAGCATGAAATTCTGGGCGCAAGCATTTTGATGCTCTCGCTGCTGCTGCTGATTGCAATTGTGGCATACTCACCTGACGATGATTCCGTCATTGAAAATGTCTCGCTCTTTGAGTTCTTCTCCGAAGTAGGCAAACTTGCCACAGCACGCCTGCGCAACCCGCTCGGTTTTTTGGGCGCAAAACTCTCTGGCTTCCTCGTGCAATCCGTTTTGGGCTATCCTACTGCAATTTTAGTGTTGGTATCGGGCTACTGGGGGTGGACACTCTTTCGTCAAAAGGGCTACGAAAAAGCATCATTTGCTACAATCTATGCTGTGCTCTTTTCAATCTTAGTGGCGTCGCTCTTTGGGCTCACGCACTTCTCATTTAGTCAGGTAATGTCGGGCACGATAGGGCGTTTCGTGGCAGCCTTTCTTACCGCTGCTATCGGCAAATTTGGAGCATGGGCAATTCTGCTGGCGCTGCTGGCGGCAACTGTCGTGCTCTTCATTGATCTCGACTTGCAGAAAACCGCTGACCGCATACTCTATCTCTTCCGCAACAAAGCAACGGAAGCACAAGTGCGCTTCAAGGAGTGGTATCAAGCCCGTCAGATGCAACGCAAAGCCAAGCAAGATGCCGAACAAGATGAGCATGATGAAAGCGAAGAAAGTAAACTGGCGCCACCGCAGAACAACAAACCTGAAACGCAAAAAAGCAGACTGAAGTCTGAGACAAGTATAGCCACTGAAAAGCATGAGCCAAGTTTGCCAAAAACAGAGCAAAGCATTGTGCCGCCACATGAACAAGTGCCAACAGGTGTGACGTCAAGCTCGCTTGTATCGGAAAATCAAGCAAAGGCTGACAGCGCACCAAGCATGAAAAATCAAATGAGTGGCAAGGTAACAGAGTTGCCGATAGCGACAGAGAAGCTTACAGAATCGCACGCTGAGTGCAAGCAACAAGCAAAAGAGGCGACGCACAGCATAGAGCTACAAAGCAAAACAAGCAACATGGAGCAGAGCGATGAGCACAATCCCTTCAGCGAGATTGATCTTGAAAAAAAACTCAGTGAAGCGGAAGCACAAGCATTTAACACGCTGGCGGTGAGAACCACAACTAACTGGGCAAAAGCATTTGCAAAAGAATCTGATAGCGAAATCGACGATGTTCTAAAAGAATTTTTGAGCAAAAAATCAAGCATCATAAGCACTGAACGAGAGGAAAACAAAGAGCCAAGTGAAGAAAAAGTGATGAAGAATGAACAAGAGCCTCAAATCACTATCATTGAACCTGTAAAAGATGCAACCGCAAATTTAGACGACAGAACACTGGAGATTAAGACGAAAGAAAAATTTACCTATCAATTCCCATCGGTAGATTTATTGATTGAGCCTGAACCTGAACAGGATACTGTGTCGCTGGAGGAACTCGAAGAAAACAAGCGCAGACTGTTAGAGAAACTGCGTATCTATAAAATTGAAATCACGCGTATTGAAGCGACGGTAGGACCAAGAGTTACGCTCTTTGAACTTGAACTTGCACCGGATGTGAAAGTTAGCCGCATCGTGGCACTGCAAGATGACCTTGCAATGGCGATGGCGGCACGCGGTATTCGTATCATTGCACCAATTCCGGGCAAAAATGCGGTTGGCGTTGAGATTCCTAATGCAAAGTCGCACATCGTACGTATCAAGTCGTTACTCAATAGCGAGAAATTCAAACGCTCCAAATTCAAACTGCCAATTGCCTTTGGCAAAACAATTGCAAATGAAATTTTTATCGATGACCTTGCTAAAATGCCACACCTGCTTGTAGCTGGTGCGACAGGGTCAGGCAAATCGGTGGGCATCAATACCATACTGACCAGTCTGCTCTACTTTTGCTCACCAGAGCAAGTCAAATTTTTGTTAATTGATCCTAAGCGTGTGGAGCTCTTTCCGTATCAACGTCTGAAGCATCATTTCCTTGTGAAGTTTCAGGACCTAGAGGAGCAGATTATCACTGATACCAGCAAAGCCGTATATGCGCTGAAATCCGTCGAGAAAGAAATGGATAATCGTTACGAGCGCTTGGCAAAAGCGGGGGTACGAAATCTGCAAGCCTTCAACGAAAAATTTCCTGATGATGCCCTGCCATTTATTGTGGTTGTCATTGATGAACTTGCCGATATGATGATTACTGCTGGGCGTGAAGTGGAGGAGCCTATTGCACGGTTGGCGCAACTGGCACGTGCGGTTGGAATTCATTTAGTGGTTGCCACGCAGCGTCCATCTGTCGATGTCATCACAGGTGTGATTAAAGCCAATTTCCCAGCGCGCATTGCTTATCAAGTAGCCAGCAAAGTAGACTCGCGTACAATTTTAGATACAGTAGGTGCAGAGCAACTTTTAGGCAATGGCGATATGCTCTACCTGCCTGCAACACAACCTAAGCCGATTCGCTTGCAAAATGCGTTTGTCTCCACAGAAGAAGTGGAAGCGGTTACGGATTTTATTTATGCGCAGAAAGGTGTGGATTTGTCGTATCCCTTGCCTGCACCGGATATGAAATCTGCGACTAAATCTGCAAACGAGTTTGGCGATGATGAAGTGGAAGGCAGCGGGGAGCGCGATAAGATGTTCAACGAAGCTGCGCGTTTGGTGGTAAGACATCAGCAGGGGAGTGTCTCGCTCTTGCAGCGGCGATTAAAGTTAGGTTTTGGGCGTGCTGCGCGCATCATGGACCAGTTAGAAGAATATGGCATTGTAGGACCGCCAGATGGTAGCAAGCCGCGTCAAGTCTTGGTGCAGTCCGAAGAGGAATTAGAGATGCGCCTTGCTGATTTAAGCTGATGCGACCAAGCCGATACCGTAAGGCTGTGAAAAACAAAGAGCCTGCAGTTGTGCAGGCTCTCACCGCTATGCAAAAGCAAACCAGAGGGCTTATTTCTCCTCTACGGTTTCGTCGGTTTCCTTATCGGCTGTTTCCTTGCTTGTGTCTATGAACACAAGACAATCGTTTTTCTTGCTGTATTTGATTTTAATCGAGCTGCCTTCTGTGAATTTGCCTTTAAGAATTTCTTCTGCCATCGGGTCTTCGACATATTTTTGAAGTGCACGACGAAGTGGACGCGCGCCGAATTGTTGGTCGTACCCTTTTGTAACGAGGAAATCTTTTGCTGCTTTGGTAAACTCGATGGAGATACCCATATCACGCACACGCTTGAAGAGTTTCTCGACCGAGATATCAATGATGCGATAGATATGCTCTTTTTCGAGTTGATGGAAGACAATTACATCATCGATACGGTTGAGAAATTCTGGGTTGAAGACTTTTTTGAGCGCGTCTTCAATGGTGGATTTCATGTTGTCGTATTTACTCTTCTCGCTTGGTTGCGTAAAGCCCATGCCCATACCCATATTCTTGATGTCGCGTGCACCGATGTTGCTGGTCATGATGATAATAGTGTTGCGGAAGTCGACGCGGCGACCAAGTCCATCGGTCAGAATACCATCATCTAAGACTTGCAAAAGAATGTTGAAGACATCGGGATGTGCTTTTTCAATTTCGTCGAGCAGGACAACAGAGTAGGGCTTACGGCGCACCTTCTCGGTGAGTTGACCGCCTTCTTCGTAGCCAACATAGCCGGGCGGCGCACCAACCAGACGTGAGACCGAGAATTTCTCCATGTACTCGCTCATATCAATGCGCACCAGTGCTTCTTCGCTGTCAAAAAGGTAGCGTGTGAGCGCCTTAGCCAGTTCTGTTTTACCGACGCCTGTTGGACCAAGGAAAATAAAAGAGCCAATGGGACGATTCGGGTCTTTCAAGCCAGCTCGCGTGCGTTGAATGGCTTTCGAGATTTTCTCAATCGCTTCGTCTTGACCGATGACTTCAGCTTTGAGAGTCTCAGCCATTTTAAGCAACTTTTCTGTTTCAGATTGAGCAACCTTCATGACCGGAATACCAGTCATCATCGCTACGACAGCGGCAACATTTTCTTCGGTAACGTCAAAAATTTTCTCGGCTGTAGACTTTTCCCATTCGCTCTTAGCGCGCTCGAGCGACTCAATGAGGCGTTTTTCTTGGTCGCGTAGGCGAGCAGCTTCTTCAAAGTTTTGCGACTTTACGACCTGATTTTTGAGCGCCTTGATGTCTTCGATTTTCTGCTCGAGTTCGAGAATTTCCTTTGGTACATGGATATTGGAAAGATGCACACGCGCACCGGCTTCATCCATTACATCGATGGCTTTATCGGGCAGGTGCCGGTCAGTAATGTAACGGTCAGAGAGTTTTACAGCAGCTTCAATGGCTTCTTTGCTATATCGCACATTGTGATGCGCTTCGTACTTTTCTTTGATATTCATCAAGATAGCGATAGTATCTTCCACAGTGGTAGGTTCGACCATAATCTTTTGGAAGCGGCGATCGAGCGCACCATCTTTTTCAATATACTGGCGATATTCATCGAGTGTGGTGGCGCCGATGCATTGCAGGTCGCCACGCGCCAAAGCGGGCTTAAAGATATTTGAGGCATCAAGTGAGCCAGAGGCACCACCAGCACCAACAATCGTGTGCAATTCATCAATGAAGAGAATCACATCCTTAGATTTTTCAAGCTCGTTCATCACTGCTTTCATGCGCTCTTCGAACTGACCACGATACTTCGTACCTGCCACCAGCGCAGCAAGATCGAGCGCCACGACACGCTTGTCATAGAGCACGCGGCTAACTTTCCGCTGCACAATACGCAAAGCGAGACCTTCAGCAATGGCGGTTTTGCCAACACCGGGCTCACCAATGAGCACAGGATTATTCTTTTTGCGGCGCGAGAGAACTTGGGCAACGCGCTCAATTTCTTTTTCACGACCAATGATTGGGTCGAGTTTATCTTCAAGGGCAAGCTTGGTAAGGTCGCGCCCGAAGTTGTCCAGAACGGGTGTCTTTGACTTTTCCATCTTTCGTGATTCGTATTGTTGTTGATATTGACCACTTCCACCGGAGGTTCCACTAGTGGCTGCAGCAGTAACAGCCCCACCAGTCTTACCGCTCATGATGTTTTCCAATTCCTCGCGCACGGTCGTGTAACTGACGCCAAACTGCGAAAGGATTTGCGCTGCAAGATTTTCTTCATCTTTGAGCAGAGAAAGCAGCAAATGTTCAGTTCCAATAATATCCGACTTGCAGATTTTGGCTTCGAGATAAGTGATTTTCAAAACTTTTTCGGCTTGCTTGGTAAGCGGCACATTGCCTAAGGTGAGCGTCCCGCCAGTAGAACGCACGGTTTCCTCAATAGCTCGCTTAAGTTTGTAGAGATCGCACCCTAAGTTTTTGAGAATCCGTACAGCAATACCTTCGCCCTCACGAATGATGCCTAAAAGCAGATGCTCCGTTCCGATGTAGTCATGTCCAAGTCGCAGCGCTTCTTCACGGCTGTATCGGATAACATCTTGAACCCGATTAGAAAAATTCCCTTCCATAAATTTTTTCGTTTTATCCTCTGAGTCGCTTTAGAGAGTTAAATTTTCAAAGTCTTCTGTCAAAGTGTTTTGGTTTCAATCACAAATTTTGATTGAGTGTTGATTGAGCCTGCCTGACTATAGTCTGACCGATAACATCTGACCGATAATAAAATAGCGCCGCAATAACACAGCGCGCAATTTACCTCTGATAAACCATGCTTTGCCTTGCTTAATTTCATCTATTGAACTTAACCGTGTTGCGCTTGCACGCAATACAGCAAGGCTTGGTCGATTTTAGATTTAAGATAATAAAACAATCAAGGCGATTTGCAAAAGGTATTTTTAGGAAAGCCTGAAAGCAGAACCGACACACGCACTTCAAGACCGTTGTACTTAGCATCAAAGGATAAGTCAAATGATAACCAAATGATAAAGTTAAAGCAAAAGTGAAAGCGGCTTTCATTGCCCTCAAAAAAGAGAGCAAGTAAAAGCCGCAAATCATCTGAGGCAGTTGCCAGTCTGACCTTGGTATGCACTGCATTAGTGCATAAAAAGCAGTTCCATGTAAGTCGGTATAGGATAGAGCTTGCTATCAATTTCTCCTTCTAACTTATCAGCAATCTCACGCACATGGTTCATGGCAGGCATAATGAGCTCTGCGCAGTATTTGGCTTGTGCCTCAATGCCGCCTTTCTGATGATGAATTTCAGCTGTGAGTTTTTCCAACTTCTCCGTGCGCGACATCAATTCTGCAATATCGTTAGCAAGCACAGAAAGCAAAGCAAACTGTTTTTTCTTGGTGGATTGGCCAAGTTTAAGCGATTTGTCCACCTGCATAAGTTTGCCAATCGATTCAGCAACCTGACTTTGGAAGCGCAGGCAAGCAGGCAGGATTTGTGTGCGAATCATCATTGCAAGTGTCTTAGCCTCGATATCAATTGCTTTGATGTATCGCTCTAAGCGCACTGTGTATCGTGCATCAATTTCGGTTTCGGTCAGAACCCCGTACTTGACAAAGAGGTCGCGCACATTTTTGTCCTTCCAGACTTTCATTGCCTCAGCTAAGGTGCGATGATTCGGCAAGCCGCGTTTCTTGGCTTCTTTTTGCCAGGCTTCGCTGTAGCCATCGCCCTCAAAACGAATCGGTTTGGTGGCTTTAATTTCACGGCGTAAAACCTCGAAGACCGCTGCTTCCAAGTCTTTACCTGATTTCATTTCTGCTTCAATTGCTTCTCGTATCTCGTCAATAGCTTCTGCCATGATGGTGTTGAGCACCATATTCGGAATAGCAACTGGCATAGACGAAGGCACGGCACGAAACTCAAACTTATTGCCTGTGAAAGCAAATGGGGATGTGCGGTTGCGGTCAGTGTTATCTTTGTTGAGCGTGGGAATGTGCGAGATGTTCAAATCAATGAACTGCTTTTCCGTTGTCTTTTTCATGTCCCCGTTTTCAATTGCGTCGAGAATTGCGCTAAGTTGATCGCCGAGGAAAACAGACATAATAGCAGGCGGAGCTTCGTTGGCGCCCAATCGGTGGTCATTGCCGGGATTAGCAACGGATGCACGTAAGACGGCGGCGCGTTTGTGCACAGCTTTGAGAACTGCAACCAAAAAAACTAAAAATTGCAAGTTGGATTCTGGCGTATCACCCGGATCGAGCAGATTGCCACCGACATCAGCGCCCAGCGACCAGTTGTTGTGCTTGCCTGAGCCATTGATGCCTGCAAAAGGTTTTTCGTGGATGAGCAAGGCAAGATCTTTGCGCTCGGCGACACGCCGCAGCATCTCCATAATCAGGAGATTATGGTCAGCGGCAAGTGGTGTCTCTTCGTGAATAGGAGCAATTTCGAATTGATGCGGTGCAACTTCGTTGTGGCGTGTTTTAGCAGGCACACCGAGTAGATAGAGCTCGCGCTCAAGTTCTTGCATAAATTCCAAAACACGGTCTGGAATGGAGCCAAAGTAGTGGTCTTCAAGCTGTTGATTCTTCGGTGGCAGCGCTCCAATGAGTGTGCGACCGGTCATAATTAGGTCGGGGCGCTGTTCATAGAGCGATCGATCAATAAGAAAATACTCCTGCTCGGCGCCCAAATATGTTTTAACTTTGTTGACTTTGGTATTGCCTAACAGATGAAGAAGTTTGACGGCAGCGTCGCTTAGAGCACGTGCCGAGCGTAAGAGGGGCGTTTTTTCGTCCAGCGCTTCACCATGATACGAAATAAAAATAGAGGGAATGCAAAGTGTGGTGCCTTCGGCGCCTTTCATCAAAAACGCAGGGGTACTGGGGTCCCAAGCAGTGTAGCCACGTGCCTCGAAAGTCGTGCGCATACCGCCAGAGGGAAAACTCGAGGCGTCTGGCTCACCTTGAATGAGCTGACTGCCAGAGAAGTTTTCAATTAAGTTACCGTCTTTGTCGAAAGCAATGAAGGCGTCATGTTTTTCAGCTGTCGCTCCGGTCATGGGTTGAAACCAGTGGCAATAGTGTGTTGCCCCGTTTTCAATCGCCCATTCCTTCATGGCTTGAGCCACACTTTCGGCAATGCTTTCGTCAAGCTCTTCGCCCATCGTAAGTGTGCGCACAAGCGAGCTATAGACATCAGCAGGCAAACGCTCGCGCATCACGTGATGGTTGAATGTAAGGCTGCCAAAGATCGCTGCATTTTCAGATAGCGTAAACGTTCCGTTTTGAGTCGACATTTTTCCTTTTTTGTTTAGCAGTGAATAAGTTGATTTTGTAATGCGTAGATCGCGCTGCAAAGCCCTCATAGCCCGCTGGCACTTTTGCTGTGCTCCAAACTTTTCATGGCTTTCTGTGAGTTAATGCGGTTCGACTTCTTGATTTCACTCAATACAATGCTGGTCTGCGTACCTGTAACACCTGTCCAAGATTGGATGCGAGCAAGAAGTTGTTCGAGGGCACCTGTGTCAGACACCACGGCTTTAATCAGATGCGAACCTTCACCCGTGATGGAGTAGCATTCTGTAATTTCATCTTCTTTTTGAACATGTTGAATCAGTGACGCGTAGTGCTTTGAGGAATCCATTGTAACGCGAATGAACGCAATGATATCGTAGCCTAATTTTTTGAGGTCGACAATCGTTGTAAACCCTCTAATCACACCACGTGCCTCAAGTTTTTCCAACCGCTCACTCACTGAAGGAATTGAAAGCCCGACAGCTTCTGCAAGTTCGCTGCGCCGCATCCGACCATCCTCTGAGAGCATTTCAATGAGTTTTAGATCAATCTTATCTAAATGCCAAGACATAACTGCACTCGGAAAAAGTTGATGCCAGACCAGAATGTGCTGACGATAGAGTTAGAGTAAAACGCCTAAAAAACTTAGGTAAATCAGTCGCTTTTTCTGCAAAATTAAAACTTTCAAGCGTAATTACAAAACTTTTAGCTAAGAATAACCGCCAAGTTTGAGATACACTGCGCTGGACGATGGAAAAATATCTTTTGAAAAGCTCTTGCAGCGCACTAACTTTGTAACAGGAGTTTGGACTTGTCATGGCTGTAACACCAACCTTTGAAAGGAGAACATCTATGGCTGATGAACCGAAAAAACTTTCGCCGATGATGGCGAAAAAATTGGCGCAACAGCAAGCTGCTAAAGACGCTGCACCTGCAAGTGAAGCCAAACCTGCCGCTGCACCTACAGAAACGCCCAAAGCCGAAGCAACTGCGTCTGAAGCGAAACCTGCTCAGAAGCCAGTCACTGTGCCTATTACAAAATCGGCAACTCCAGCGCCCAAAGCCGACAGTGCGCCGAAAAATCCAGATGGCACACGCTACGGCTACAGTGATGGTATGCCATCCGTGTTTGGTACGCCACCTGCTATTGATGAAGCCTATTTTGCGCTCAAAACTGTGTCATCCATTCCGGCAGCTATCGTGGAAGGTGTGATGAATTTCTTCAAGAAAGTAACAAGCTAATTACAAGACCGTAAGCCGCAAGGCGCAAGCGTAAATCAAGCTCAACTGACAAGTGGCAAGTGCACATAAGCGCTCAGCGTGGTGCACTTGCTTTAATGCTTTTTCAGGCGGCGCTCAAAGACCTCAGAGTGAAAACGAAAAAGTTCAGCAAGATGCGCTGTCCAAAATGAAAAGCTATGCGTGCCTTTGCGGATGAGAAAAGTATGCTTGATTTTTCGGCGCCTCAAAATTTGAGCAGCAAGTTCATTGCCAGAGCGAAACATATCTTGTTCGCCAATCAGCATAAAAAAGTCTGTGTTGTTGAGCGTTGAATCTGGTACCTGCTCCAATAGTGTAGTGGTCACATAGGGGCGCCAAAAAGTGCTATCACCGCCATCGAGAGCAAGACGGGCGCCGGGTGTGTAATTTAGCATGCCCATCAGACTGCCGACTGCAGAAAAAAGTCTGTGACCTCTCTCATCTTTTAGAGCTAAGAACATGGCTGCAGTGCCGCCCCAAGAGACACCAGCAATGCCACGCGCAGTGCGCCTGCGAATCGCACGGTAGTCTTCTTCTACCAAGTCAGGTAATTCTTCCAAGAAAAAATTAGCGTAAGCGCGTTTGCCATCTGCAGAATTGACATAGTAGGAACCACATTCACTGGGCATGATAACAATCATCTCTACAATTTTTTTCTGATAGATGAGTGAGTCTAAAAAGCGATCGAGTTCAAGCTCGCGCCACAGCATGTAACTACCGCCTTGTGGATGCAAAAGATAAAGCACCGGATAAGCTCGGCGAGGATTGTTCAAGAACGAAGGAGGCAAATAGACACTGACCGGAACTTTCTGCCGCATGTATGCCGAGTTGATTTCCAAATCAAAAAAGCGCGAGTGATTGCCAACCTCAAGCCACTTACCGTGCTCTAACTGGAAATATCGCTCATCATGTCCGAGATAACTTGAGTTGTTTGCCCATTTAAGTTCTGAATCATAATCGGCAATGACGAGAGTTGGTGAGACTTCATAGACTTGGAAGTCGTGGTAAGTGATAGAGGCACCAGCTAGGCGTTGTGTAATCGTTTGCGCAAAAAGTTTTTGTTCGGCGTAACGTGTGCCATTGTTGAAATATCGCTCAGACACAAGGCTCATATACGCTTCAGGCTGACGCGAAATCAGCATGGTATCCATGACCTCAACAGTGCGGCGGATAATTTTGGCGATGCTGTCGGGAGCTAATTTTGCTGGCTGACCGAGTGCGGAGCGCATAGCCGTTTTCGTAAAAACACCGATGATATTTTTCTCTTTGCCCCCACCAGCATAAATGCCGCCGTCAAGGTTGTTACAAAAGACACGCACCGCTAAAGTGTTCAGTTTGCCGTACTCGAGCAGTGAATCTGGAAGAAGGTAAGCCCGAAGTTCGCCATCGGCAGGATTCTGTACTGTGCCTGTTTTGCCAATAAGTCTGCCATTAAGATAGGTTTCATCGACGCTGTTGATGCGTCCAAGCAAAAGATAGAGCGGTTTGGCGCGTGCGGCTTCGGGAACAAAAAATGTCTTGCGGTAGAGTGCAAGTCCTGAAAAGCCACGCGCAAATTCATAATCATTCCAGAAAGCAGGGACGCTAGCTTCTATCCAATTAGAGTCGCTGTAATCAGGCAAAAAAGCCTCTTTGTTAGCTGCATAAAGTCCAAAGGCGATACGCCACTTGCCATCAAGGCGCAAAGCGATTTCAGAGGCTGGCTGTGCCTTGCTCCGAAGAGGAAAGGCAAAGAGCATAAGCATGAGAGAAAAGTTCAGAAGCCTAACCCAGCAATTCATGGCGTGTCAGGTCTTTGAGAAGACGATGGTGAAGAAGTCGGTGATTGAGTCGGCACGTTGGGCAGGCGTATTGAGGATTTGGGTGGCGCCTCTGCGGGAGTCGGTTTCGTAGCAGGCAGTGGCAAATCAATGCGGCTGAGCGGGAGCATGTCATCGAGAGCAATCACGCTTTCAGGTATAGCCTCCGTCTGGGATAAGTTGCGCTCTGGTTCTGTCATTGGAGATGCTGTAGGTGCAGGCAGGGGCGCCTGTTTGGGCTTCGAGGGCGTGCTGCCAATGGTGCCGCTATAAAACAACCAATTGACTTCCGCCCCAATCAGAAAAATCAACGCATTGATGTAAAGCCATACGAGCGTTGCAAGACCTTTTGCAAGCACAGTATAGCCTTGTCCGTAGTACTGGTATTTGACATAGTCGCCATACAAGATGCAAACCACAATCCAAAGCAGAGCCATGAGTACCGCACCGGGCAAGACATGCGGAAGTTTTTGTCCGACGCGCAATGAAAATTTGTAGACGATAAGGGCAGAAAGTGTCATCACAAGAAAGGCTATCGGAAAGCGTGTCCACTGCAAGAATTGACCTAGCCGATACATCTTAAATTGCCTTTCCAAGATTTTTTCGAGCTCTGTGCCGAAAATGATGAGGCTGAAAACAATCCCTAAAGCGACGCTAACCAAAAGCACTAACTCTACAGCGACCATTTGGCGACGAAAAAAACTGTAATTGAGCTGCATATTGTAGATGCGCTCCATGGCTTTCATGATGGTGGTGAAAACAGCAGCTGTCGAAAAAAACGAGAAAATCAAGCTAAAAGTGAAAATGCCGCCACGCCGTTCTGCCAAAATCCTTTCAACAGTTTGTTCGATAGGCTGATAGACTTCTTGCGGCAACACGGTGCCAATGAAACTTGAGATGAGCAGTGCGGTCTTTGGCGTCTGAATAACGCTAAGAAAACTCACAAAAAGCAGTAGCGTAGGAAAAATGGCTAAAGCAAGGTTGTATGCCATTTCCGCCGCTAAGCCCAGACAGTCATCACGATCGATTTTCTGAATTAAAGTTTTGGCAACAAAAATTATGCGTGTCATGCGTTTCATTTGTGCTAATGAGTCCGAAATAAGCCATCATGAAAAGTTAGGCTTTAAGTGCAAAATGTGAAATGAAATCTGTCACAAAAACTCATGAAAGCCAGACGTAGCAAATTACTAAACTATGAACGCCTTTTGTTTTTTTGTCTGAATGAGTACGTTCATTATTTCTTTACGGATGCTTATACAAACAATGCAAATGGCAAGACCGAGAAAGACACTTCCCAAGATACCGACAGAGCCTTTGCGCGATAACATTGCGCCGGAACTCTACATTAATCGAGAACTGAGCTGGATTGAGTTCAATAAGCGTGTGCTCAATGAAGCGCGCAATCCCTCTCACCCACTGCTGGAGCGAGTGAAGTTTGTCGCAATTTTTAGCTCTAACCTCGACGAATTTTTCATGATTCGTGTTTCAGGTTTGGAAGAGCAGGTCAAGTCAGGTATCAACACGCTCTCGTTTGATGGCATGTCCCCAATGCAGCAACTTTTGGAAATTCGGCAGCGCACGGCAGAAATGTTAGCTGAGCGCTCACGCTTGTTTTACGATGAACTCGTGCCCCAGCTGGCTGATGCGGGTATTTTGTTTATGAAATATGCCGACTTGCAAGACTCCTACAAGCATGCGCTAAACACGTTCTTCGATGAGCAAATTTTTCCAGTGCTCACCCCACTGGCTTTTGACCCGGGACATCCCTTCCCGTTTGTTTCGAATCTTTCGCTGTCGCTTGCAGTTCAGCTCCGAAGCAATGATGACGGCATGCTGCGTTTTGCACGTGTCAAAGTCCCCGATGGGCTGTCACGGTTAGTGCGACTCGATAAAATTAAAGGCATTAAACTGCCCAAAGGTAAAACAATCTTTGTGTGGCTTGAAGATATCATCGCAAGTAACATTCAGAAGCTCTTTCCCAATGTACCTGTCATATCGGTGCACCCATTTCGTGTAACACGTGATGCGGACATTGAAATTGAAGAAGATGAAGCGGGTGATTTGCTCGAGTCCATTTCACAAGGGCTGCGTCAACGCCGGTACGGCAGTGTGGTCAAAATGGATGTCAACCCGGGCATTCCTGACTACATCAAACAAGTCTTGATGGAAAATCTCGAAATCGAAGAGCGAAAAGTCTATGAGATTCCCGGTGCGTTGGGACTAAGCAGTTTGATGGAAGTCATGTCGCTCGATCGCCCTGACCTTAAAGACACCCCCTTTGTGCCGCGCAATCCGTTTGCAAAGCAAGAGGAAGAGAATATGTTTGCGTTATTGCGCAGGCGCGATATGCTGTTGCATCATCCTTATGATTCATTTCAACCCGTTATTGATTTTGTGCACTGTGCAGCACATGACCCGAATGTACTGGCAATAAAACAAACCTTATACCGTGTCGGTAGTAAGTCGCCCATTGTGCAAGCCTTAATTGAAGCGGCTGAGCGTGGAAAGCAGGTTGCAGTGTTGGTTGAGCTCAAAGCGCGCTTTGATGAAGAAAACAACATTGGCTGGGCAAAGGCACTTGAAAAATCGGGCGCGCATGTCATCTACGGACTTGTGGGTTTGAAGACGCACGCAAAAATGCTGCTTGTCGTACGCCGTGAAGAAGATGGCTTGCGCCGATATGTGCATCTAAGCACAGGCAACTATAACGCTGCAACAGCGCGCATCTACACCGACTATAGTTTCTTTACCTCTGATCCTGACATTGCAGCCGATATGTCCGAGCTGTTTAATTATCTGACAGGCTACTCGCGTCAGGAGACATACCGAAAACTGATTATTGCACCGCTGAACATTCGCCGTTGGATACTTGAGATGATTGAGCGCGAAATTGCCTGTCATAAGCAGTATGGCAACGGACACATTATGCTCAAACTCAATGCGCTCGTTGACCCGCAGGTGATTGCCGCACTTTACCGTGCTTCACAAGCAGGGGTACGGATTGATTTAATCGTGCGCGGCATTTGCTCCCTGCGCCCAATGCTCAAGGGCGTAAGCGAAAACATTCGCGTCATTAGTATCATCGGACGATTTTTAGAACACAGTCGTGTGTTTTACTTTTACAACAATGCCAATGAGGAGGTCTACCTTGGCAGCGCCGATATGATGCAACGCAATCTTGATAGACGTGTGGAAACCATTTTCCCAGTTTTGGATAATTCATTCAAAAAGAGTATCAAGCACTGTCTAGAGACGATGCTTCAAGATAATGTGCAGTCGTGGATGCTTTACCCCGATGGAACATATAAGAAGACAACGCGCGAAGGTGAGCCAGTAAATAGCCAGATGACATTTTTACAACAGCAGTATATTGAGTATTGAGCATGAAAATTGCCGTTGGTAGCGACCATGCAGGCTTTGAAAAAAAAGCGGTAGTCATCTCATGGCTTGAGCGACAAGGCGATGAGGTAACAGACTTTGGCACATACTCCTCTGACTCCGTAGATTATCCCGATTACGCACGCCGTGTTGCAACAGCGGTAGCACAAGGTGAGTGTGCGCAAGGAATTTTGCTGTGTGGCACAGGGGTAGGGGTCTCTATCGTAGCCAATAAAGTAAGAGGAATTCGTGCAGCGCTGGTGTTCAGACCCGAGATTGCTGCGCTGGCACGTCAGCACAACGATGCCAACATAATGTGCTTGCCTGCGCGATGGATGAGCGATGAGGAGATAGAGTCCTGCTTGGAAAAGTGGTTTTCGGCAGAGTTCGAAGGTGGACGGCATACACGGCGCGTCGAGAAAATCGAGCCCGATGTGGCTGCTATCACAGTCTCAAGAGAGCCTTGAAACTATGGATGCAAAAAAGCGTCCAAACAATCAATGTGCCTCATCACTCTGCCTGTTGAAAGTATTGAACAACTAAACTTGCTTGCCAGAGATATGAGCCAAATTAAGTATCGCAAAGATATCACTACGCTTAAAGCGAGCGATAAAATTTCAGAGGCTTTGAAAGTGGTCAAATCAAGTGGCTATGGCACCTTGCCCGTCGTAAAGCATCGCAAACTGGTAGGGCTGCTCCATGAAAACGATGAAGCACTAATCAGGGCATCTGAACAAAACCCTTCACAGACGCTAGCCTCTGTAGAGTTTGCTGAACCACTGGCTCTGAAGCATGATGCGCACCCACTTGAAGTGATAAAAGCCTTTCGCCGAACACCGGCGGCACTGTTGCCTGTCGTTGGAAACGAGTCAGTCTATCTTGGCGTCGTGCTGCGCAGCGATGCAGAACATCAAGCCATGGAAACCTTCTCGATAAATGCTGACGGTGTGTTGATGGAACTCGAAACACCAGTGTCACTGCGTCTCTCGGAAGTGATTCGTCTTTTGGAGCAAAATGAGGCACAGACACTGACGCTAGCGCTTCGACCTGCACCAGATAGTACGGATACACAATTTATCGTCTTACATCTACAGGTGCCGGATGCTTATCGCTTGCAGCGCACGCTTGAGCGCTATGGGTATGCGGTAACCTATAACTCGCAGGCAGGGGAGAGCTTGCTCAACGATTCGGCACTGAAAGCGCAAGAGTTTCTGCGCTACTTAGAGTTATAGTCTATGTCGATCTTGCAGGTTGAGGCAAAGATTAAACACCTGTGATACATGTGCTCATTATGAGCACTTTTTTCTTAGATTTGGACTCTAAACTGAAGTACTATGCAGACAACTACGGATAAATTTATCATCATTGGCGATCGCGTGCTAATTAAGCCTAAAACGGATGAACGCACACGCGGTGGATTGTATTTGCCACCGGGCGTACACGAAAAAGAAAAAATTCAAAGTGGGTATGTGCTGAAGACGGGACCGGGCTATGCTGTGGCACCGCCACAAGATGCTGATGAACCATGGAAAGAGGTGGCCAGAAAGCCGCAGTACATCCCGCTGCAAGCCATGGAGGGTGACCTTGCAATCTATCTGCAAAACCTCTCACATGAAATTGAATTTGAAGGCGAAAAATATGTCATTCTGCCGCACTCGGCTATTCTTCTGCTGATTCGTGAAGATTTTAACAACGACTAACTCTCATCGCCAAATGAAAAACCAACCTCTCTACCTGCTGACACTGTTTTTGCTGCTGACAGGATGTCAAGAAAAAAGCAATTTCGAAGACTTTGTGCGCGCTGAACAGCAAATCAACGAGCGCCAGCAGGATATTCTTAAACAATCTGATGAACTCAACAAACTTATCCGAGAGGTCAATAAGAAATTCCCCGACAAGAAAATCTCACTGGACACAGCACTTGGCTTTACAAAAGAGCAAGAAGAACTCTTGCTCTCAATGATTCAGCAGGAAAAAGATGTCTCGACGAAAGGACTGCTGCAGAAAGTGATTGATACCGAAAAGCAAATTGAAGACTTGCAGAAAAAAATTAAGGAAATTACAGACAAATTGCCGGCACCGCATGTCGTCAAAAAAGGTGAGACACATCGTCAGATTTCAATGGAATACCTAATGAATGTGCACAAGCTCGATGAGAAAAAAGCAAAAGAGTTAGTCGATAGAGTCGCACTCATTGATGCGATGGAAGTCGGCTACAATGTCTGGCTATACTATAACGACGGAGTGTTTGGTACTTTCGTAACACAAGGTGAGGCAAAAGTAAGCCCATACAAATTAAGCCGAATGATTCGTCGGCGTGAATTAGAGCGTGCGCGTCAAGAAGGTGTGGAAGAAGGTATCAGACAAGCACAACAGTCTACATCGCCTTCACCAGCTTTCCCCGACACGGGTAAGCAACAATAGACAGAAAATTGCGTAGGATATAACATAGTGTTATTTTTACACGAAGTCTTCGGTGCAAATCATTTTTAACTTCATGAGCTTTGTTGAAAGGTCTTTGTTAAAATTTACCCTTAGGCGCACGGTCGCTTCTTACTATGAGTGTAGTATCAATGAATGTTGCGTTAAGTGATGAGCTCAAGGTTTCAGCAAAGCAAGATTTGTTTGCAGAAATTGAGCGGCTCAAAAAAGAAATGAATGCTGTCATCTTGGCGCATTATTACCAAGAGCCCGATATTCAAGACGTGGCAGACTTTCTAGGTGATAGTCTACAACTTGCTCAAGCCGCTAAAAAAACAAATGCTGAGGTTATTGTCTTTGCAGGCGTGCATTTTATGGCAGAGACTGCTAAAATCCTCAATCCAGAGAAAACGGTACTATTACCTGACTTGAATGCCAGTTGCTCGCTTGCAGAGAGTTGCCCGCCTGCACTTTTTGCCAAGTTCAAAGCAATGCACCCCGATGCCGTAGTGGTAAGTTACATTAACTGCACGGCAGAAATTAAAGCCATGTCGGATATTATCTGCACCTCGTCAAATGCAGAAAAAATTGTGCAGAGCATTCCTGATGATAAACCGATTATTTTTGCGCCGGACAAAAATCTGGGTGCATACCTGATGAAAAAACTCAATCGCCCAATGATTCTTTGGCAAGGCACATGCTTTGTGCATGAATCATTTTCGGAGCGAAAGTTAATTAGTCTGAAAACAGCTTATCCGAAAGCCAAAGTCATCGCCCACCCCGAATGTGAAGAAGCTGTGCTGCGCCATGCAGATTTTATTGGCTCAACGCGCGCGCTGCTTGACTACGCAGTCAAAAGTGAGGACGAGATATTTCTGGTTGCCACTGAAACTGGTATTCTGCACGAAATGAAAAAGCGCGCGCCAAACAAACAGTTTATTCCAGTGCTCTTCGAAGAGAAAAAAGGCTGCGCCTGCAACGAATGCCCCTACATGAAACTCAACACGCTCGAAAAACTCTATCTCTGCATGAAAAATCGAGCGCCTGAACTCACTATGCCAGAAGACTTGCGATTGCGTGCCTTAAAGCCATTGGAACGAATGCTAGAAATCTCTGCTTGATGCTGACGATAAACACTTTTAAGGCAAATGGAAGGATTGCAGCAAGTCGCGTCATTAGATGAACTCATTCGCTGGGGCGGGTATATGATACTCTTTGCAATTGTATTTGCAGAAACAGGATTGTTCTTTGGCTTCCTGCTGCCCGGTGATTCGCTGTTGATTACGGCAGGACTTGTTGCAGCAAGTGGCAAACTTGGTTTTTGGGAAGTCAATTCTACGATGATTACAGCAGCAATTTTAGGCGATAGCACAGGATATTTCATCGGTAAGGCATTAGGCAGAAAACTCTTTGAACGAGAAGATTCACTGATTTTCCGCAGAGAATATCTGCAGCGCACTCAGACTTTTTATGACAAACACGGCGGAAAAACAATTTTCTTTGCGCGCTTTGTCCCCATCATCCGCAGTTTTGCAACGACCGTAGCAGGCATTGCAGGCATGGCTTACCCGCGTTTCATTGCCTTTAGTGTCTCAGGTGCAACAACTTGGATAGTCTCGCTTACCTCACTGGGCTACTTTCTTGGCTCTCAATTCCCCGAACTTGATACTTATATCAATCTTATTATCAGTATAACTGTGGGCGCGATTATTCTGAGTATTATTTTCAAACTGATTCGCGCCAAAATTGAACTGCACCGCACAAAGTCAGCGAAACTGCCCAACCCAGATTGAGTAAGTTAGAAAATGCGTAACTGAACTTTAATCCCTTCTTTTTGTCCTAATTTCAGGATAGAATCAAGGTTACTGACCACACTATCGAGTTTCATAACAAATTTTTCATCGTTGAGCACTTTGCCAACTAGTGTAGAGCGGTCGGTTTTCAAGCGATTGGTAAGGTCTTTAAGAGAAATAACCAGTGAATCAGCATCGCGAAGTGCGCTGCGTGCATCGCCCAACGCGCCTTTGAGTTCGGGCTGAATCTCATTGATGAGTTTTTCGACCGTGACGATGGTGCGGTCAATGTTTGCAAGCAAAGCTTTGATGTTAGCGCTGCGTAAATCACGGCTAAGCACAGCAAGGTCTGTAGTGGCATTGCGAAGGTTACGCACGGAGATTTTGAGATTTTCTTGCACGTCTTCATCACCGATGAAGGCGTCAGCGTTTCGCAAGACGCGGCGCACATCTGCAATTAAAATTTTAAGCGTATCGATTGTGCCGCCAGCGCCGCCAATAAGTTCGGGAATATCAGACAGAAAAACCCCACGAATGGTTTCACCTTTAGCAAGTTCACCTGCATCTTTACTGCCTTGTGAGAGTTCAATTTTTTTGCCTGTCATGAGTTCGAGCATGGCAATGTATGCCGTCGCATTGCGATAGAGTGTAATATCTGGCGCAATGGAAATCAGCACATTCACGTGACCATCGCGCAATGTGATATTGTCGACTTTACCGACACGCAAGCCGCTAATCATGACAGGGTCACCTACCTGCAAGCCACTGACATTTTCAAAGCGAACATTGAATTGTGTGCTGCCGACCTGCACATCTTTTGCCCACCAAAGCGCAAAGCCAAGCAAGGCGAGTGCAAACGAGACCGTAAGGCCAACTTTGAGTTCTGGTTTCATTGATTTGAAATTTCTCTGCCTTGATGTATGGCGTGTTTGAGGTAACTCTGCAAAGCAAGAATACCTAAGGCATAACTTTCTTCGCCGAAGCCACTGATGACGCCGATACAAACTTCCGATAAGACCGATACGCGCCGAAAGCTTTCTCGAGCATAGATGTTGGAGAGATGCACTTCAACCACGGGCAGACGAGTGGCGGCAATGGCATCGCGTAATGCCAGAGAGTAATGTGTGTATGCGCCAGCGTTGAGCACAACACCGTCGATCTTGCCACTATCTTCTGCAGCGTAGAGTTTTGTAATTAATTCGCCTTCGCAATCGGACTGAAAAAATTCGAAGTGCACATCTGGAAAGCGAGCACAAAGTTGCGCATTAAGCTCTTGAAGCGTGCGCGTGCCGTAGTGCTGGGGCTCACGCTTGCCTAAGCGCGATAGATTTGCTCCGTTGAGAATAAGAAGAGAAAGCGGCGGCATTGAATCTTGTTTATTGAGCAGCGAATAATCTGAACTTGAATTAGAAACAAAAATAAAAAAAGGCGGCTGATTTTGTGCCGCCGTCGCAAGAAGTTACTGTGACTTACTCTTCACTGCGTCCGCCAAAAAGGTTGAGCAGACTCAGGAAAAGGTTGATGAAGTTAAGATAGAGTGAGAGGGCGCCAATTACAGCAATTTTGCCTTCACTTTCACCATCTAAGGCGGAAGAAGCCATCGCTTTAATGCGCTGCGCATCGTAGGCAGTTAGACCTGTAAAGACCAGTACGCCGACAGCGCTAATAATCAGGCTTATCACGGAACTTGCGATGAAAAGATTCACGAGGGCAGCAATCACGATGCCGATGAGCGCCATGAAAAGCAAGTTACCAAAGCTGCTAAGATCGCGCTGTGTGGTCAGACCGTAGAGGCTCATGATGCCGAAGGTGCCAGCCGTGATAAGAAAAACGCCTGCAATTGAGCCGAGATTGTAGATTAAAAAGACACTCGAGAGCGTGATGCCATTGAGTGCTGAATAAAGGAAAAAAAGCGAAGCGGCTGTGACAGCAGAGAGGCGGTTAATCATGGCACTAATGCCAAAGACGAGACCTAACTCGGCGAAGATAAGTACCAACATGACCCAGCGATTCTGTGCAAAGAAGGCACGAATTTCAGCTGTGTCAGCGCAGTACCATGCAAGGGCAGCGGTGAGCGCAAGACCAAGTGTCATCCAAGTATAGACTTGCCGCAGGACCCGTTTTTCGACCGCAACAAGTGCTTGTGCAAAATTTGCGCGAGTTGAAACAAATGCGTTTGCCATATAGCGATGCACTCCTCCTTTAATGTTTGTGGTTCATGAAACTCGATAAAAACTTCTGGCTACTTGTACGCTAAGTAACGCAAATTGTTTGCAGAGCGTTTAATGACTTGTAAAGCCACATGCACTTAAAAGTCATCAAAGAATATAGCGGCTCAAGTCACGGTCTTTAGCGATTTTGCTCAGTCGGCTTTCCACCATTTCTTTATTGACGACGATTTTCTTATTCGGCAAGTGTTCTGGCACGTCGAACATTAAGTCTTCTAAGAGCGTCGTCATAATCGTGTGCAGGCGACGCGCACCGATGTTCTCGACGGACTCATTGACTTCGGCGGCGGTGCAGGCAATAGCGCGGATGCCATCTTCAGAAAACTCAAGCTCGACGCCCTCGGTTTTGAGCAAGGCACTGTATTGCTTAATCAGCGCATTTTCAGGCTGCGTGAGAATTTTGACAAAATCGCTTTCTGTCAAACTTTTCAGTTCGACACGAATCGGAAAACGACCTTGAAGTTCAGGAATTAAGTCTGAAGGCTTAGAGACGTGAAACGCACCAGAGGCGATAAAAAGAATATGGTCAGTGCGTACCATGCCGTATTTGGTCATCACGTTGGAGCCTTCAACAATAGGGAGCAAGTCACGTTGAACGCCCTCGCGGCTAACATCAGGACCTCTGCCACTGGCGCCGCCTGACGAGGCAATTTTATCGATTTCATCAATAAAGACGATGCCGGTTTCCTCAACGCGCTGAATTGCTTCTTTGATGACGGCATCCATATCAATGAGCTTTTGGATTTCTTCTTGTTCTAGGAGTGTGCGGGCTTCGGCAATCGTAACGCGGCGTTTCTTGCGCTTTTTTGGAAGGCCGCCAATCAGATCTTGTACCATGCCGCCGAGGTCTTCCATCGGACCAAAGGGACCAAAGATCTGCATAGCGGGCATATTGTCAGAAGAAAGTTCGATTTCGACGGTGCGATCTTCGAGCTTGCCAGCGCGTAAGCGCTCACGCATTTTCTCACGACTGCGATTATTCAGACGAGCTTCTGACTCACTTTCCGCATCTGTCTCATGTTCAGGCTCACCGTCTTTTGTAAATCCGATTGGCTGATTGGATGCAGGAGGCAAAAGAATGTCGAGCAAACGCTCTTCGACAAGCTGAACTGCTTTTTCTTTGACCTCAATCGACTTTTCTTGTCGTACCATATTGACGGCAAGGTCAGTCAAATCACGAATCATGGATTCGACGTCGCGCCCGACGTAGCCGACTTCAGTAAATTTCGAGGCTTCGACTTTGATAAATGGTGCGCCTGCAAGTTTGGCAAGCCGGCGTGAGATTTCAGTTTTACCAACGCCTGTAGGACCAATCATAATGATATTATTCGGCATAATTTCATCGCGCAGCGGTCCGGTTACTTTCTGTCGACGATAGCGGTTGCGCAGCGCAATCGCTACCGAGCGTTTGGCTTCGTGTTGACCAACGATGTACTTATCGAGTTCGCGAACAATCTGGTGCGGAGTAAGTTGTTCTAAATGATGTGCCATATTAGGCGTGGAAGGCTCAGTGTGCTTGCCATTCTGCAAGGATTTCTCTTTGCTTTCTTCAGAAGAAGTGTCGGTGGTTACGGACTTTCTTGCCATGTTTTGTGCAACTTTTCCTTAGATGTTAGTTAGAGTGTATTTCGTGAGTTAAGTGATTTCAGTTATAGGTTCAGCAAATTTCCTCGACTTTGATGTTGGCATTGGTGTAGATGCAAATTTCAGAAGCAATTTTAAGCGACTCTTCGACAATAGTGCGAGCGTCTTTATCGGTTGAACGGAGCATAGCACGCGCCGCTGCAAGTGCATACATGCCACCGCTGCCAATTGCAACAATGCTATCTTCTGGCTCAATCACGTCGCCAGTGCCAGAGATGATGAGCGCGCGATCGCTGCTGAGCACTGCAAGCATAGCCTCCAGACGGCGCAAGTATTTGTCAGTGCGCCAATCTTTGGCAAGTTCAACAGCTGCACGCTCAACTTTACCGCTATGAGCTTGAAGTTTTTCATCAAACCGCTCTAAAAGTGTGAGCGCATCGGCAGTTGCCCCAGCAAAGCCTGCCAAAATTTTACCGCCGAGCATGCGTCGAACTTTGGACGTCGACTGCTTGAGGATGGTATTGCCCAGCGTCATCTGTCCATCGCTGCCCAGAGCGGCTTTGCCGTCTCGCAGCACGCCAATCACGGTTGTGGCGTGAAGTTGAAAATACTGTCTCACGTGTGGAAATTACTCGTTTGTACTTAACTATCAAGTTAAATTTTTGTTGCAATTGAGGCGGCAAATTTACACAAATCTCTGCATAGAGAAGCGTTATTGTTGAAAGTGGCAAACTTTTTTTAACAATCACTGTCGGAAGTCTCAAAAGGAAGTTGTAAATTCACGGCGTCGTCGCTAAGGTTTTGCTGACCCTTAAAACAGAGGAGTTGTAAATGAATACCTACCGTTTCCCACCAAAAGACTGGCTCGACTTACCTAACTTTCTTTCTGCTGAAGAGTTCAAAAATTTACCACCAAACGCCAATACCTGCATCATCATTGAAGGCATGACCTACGCAGGTCGACACACGCAAGCCCAAGTGATGAGCGAAGAATTAGGCTTGCCAAAGTTTGCCTTCTCCGAATGGGTTACAAAGTACCCGCCTGAAAATGAAGAGGAGCGTCAAATCATTGCCGAGTGCTTGCGCAACAGTGTGTATTTGCCTGATGCGCTACGCAACAAAGTGGCAGACTGGGCACTGCACGAATTTTACGACAAACGCCACACCGACGATGAATACTATAGCCGACCGTTTATTATGGTAGGCTATCCGCGCACGCTCGAGCAGGCTAAACACTTCCAGAAGTTTTTAGAGCAGCGCAACATCTATGCGCTCGTGGCAATCATTGAAATCAATTCAAAAGAAGCGCGCAGGCGAATGAGTGAAAGTACCGTCAAGCGCATTGGGCATGAGAGCGATAAACTGCCTGAAGTGCAAAAAATTCGAATCGGTGAATACTTCCTCAAAACGCATGGCTACCTTAAATGGCTACTGCTGATGGAAAAGGCAGTGGGTTTCAAGACCTGCCTCGACCGCTCTGAATACGAACAGCGCAAACATGAATTTTCCGAAGTTATTGACCGTGGCGACTATGTCGTACTCTCGCAGCAAGATGTCAGTCAAATGATTATGAAGTTCTTAGGCATGTTCCATTTTGTGCAATACAGCGGCGCGTGATGACACTCCGCTGACCATAGCACTGCCATGAATGCATCACTTTAATCTTCCACTTTATGAGGGCAGCGTGGAAAGTTCGGCGAGCACTTGTATTGCTGCTTCTGACAGCTGCGCTGCCTGTGCTTTACATCTTGCTCCCGCTCTCAAAATCTGATATTGAGCAAACACACCAGCATTCCTTACGCATCTATGACCGCAATGGCTTGCTGTTGCGCAAAGTCCTGAGCAATGAATATGCGCTCTCGCAGCGTGTTTCATTAAAAGACCTCCCGCTCTATGTTCGCCAAGCGGTGCTGGCTATTGAAGACAAAAATTTTTACTCACACATTGGTATTGATATTGGCGCAGTGCTGCGTGCTGCGTGGCAAAACTTCAAAGCGATGCATGTAGTCTCTGGCGCAAGCACCATCACACAGCAGACAGCGCGATTGGTTTTACATGCTGAACGCGGCATTCTGCAAAAGATTTGGACAATACTCTTTGCACTGCGCATGGAGGTTTTTTTCTCCAAAGACGAAATTTTGGAAGAGTATTTCAATCGTGTGCCTTTTGGTAATCAAACTTTCGGCATTGCAGCTGCATCGGAGCGCTATTTTCAGAAATCGCCCTCGCACCTGACGCTGGCAGAAGCTGCACTACTGGCAGGCTTGCCGCAATCACCCTCACGCTATAATCCATTTCACTCACTTGCAAAAGCAAAGAGGCGACAAGAGGAAGTGCTGCGTCGGATGTTTGCCTTAGGATTCATCACAGAACATGAGTTGCACGATGCGCTGGCACAACCAATTAACCTTTTGCCCGCAAAGCAAGCCTTTCGCGCGCCACATTTTGTGGATGCACTGCTTGCGCGTGAAGTGCAACGCTCGAACATACAACCGCAAGCACTCTATACAACACTCGACTTGCCACTGCAAGAAGCCTGTGAGCGGTATGTGCGTGAGCATCTACGGCAATTGCGAGGACATCATGTCACGAACGCTGCGCTTGTCGTGATGGAAAATCGTACGGGGGATATTTTAGCAATGGTGGGCTCGGCTAATTACTTTAACGCAGAGATTGATGGGGCATATAACGGTGCACTTGCGGCGCGTCAGCCGGGCTCGGCGCTCAAACCTTTTACCTATGCACTCGCACTCGAGAAAGGCATGAACGCCTCTACAATTTTGCCCGACTTGCCACTATCTTTCCTCATCACCGACCGTCCGAACAGTGAAGGCATATCTGAAACCTTTTTCCCACAAAACTTTGACAAGAAATTTCACGGACCTGTGCGTCTGCGCCAAGCGCTGGCATGTTCCTACAACATCACCGCAGTAAAGGTTATGGAATATGTTGGCGTAGAGAATCTCTACAACTTGCTTCGCTCGCTGGGTTTTACAACGCTTACCAGAGAAGCCAGCCATTACGGTTTGGGACTCACGCTGGGCAGCAGCGACGTGCGGCTATTAGAAATGGTGCGTGCCTACTCGATTTTCATGCGTGCCGGTCAATGGCTGCCAGAGCGATGGATCACGCATCGCATCGAGGCAAATGGCGATACGACATATTTAGCGCCAGCAAAGCCAAGTCAGAAGCGATATCTTTCGCTTGAGGTTACGTATCTTATCGCCGATATTCTAAACGATAATGCAGCACGGCGCCCTGCGTTTGGCGCAAACTCCGTCCTGCGATTTCCCTTTGCCACACTCTGTAAAACAGGTACCACGAAAGACTTCCGAGATAATTGGGCGTTTGGCGTAACAGAAGATTTCACCGTGGGTGTGTGGGTCGGTAATTTTGATGGTACACCGATGCAGAACATCTCTGGAGTCGATGGCGCTGGTCCAATCCTGCGGGATGTCTTCATGCATCTCTTCAAGACCTACCCTGACAAACAAGGCTTTCAGAAGAGCGAGTTTGATATGCCAGCTACGATGAAAGTGCGCAAGGTGTGCCCGCTCTCTGGTGACCTTGTGTGCGAACACTGTCCAAGCGCCATTGAAGAAAAATTTATCTTCAACCGTTTGCCTAAAAAGCGATGCACTGTGCATCGACTCTTTAAGATTGATCAGCGAACAGGGACACTAGCGACAGCAAACACGCCACGAGAGTTTGTTCAAGAGACTTTGTTTGAAGACTATCCGCCCGAATATCGAGAGTGGGCACTGGCACAGCATAAGCCCCTGCCACCGCAAGCAATTTCCATGCTTGACGATTCACTGCGTCTGGCAGAAGAGCAATCGCTGCACGAACCCAAAATCACCTACCCGATTGAAGAGATGATATTTGCGTGCGACAAAGATCTGCGTACAGACTTTCAAGCCATTGTCTTCAAAGCGCTTGTGCCAAAGAATGCAAAAACAGTAGAGTGGATTCTTAATGATGAAAAGTTAGGCGAAAGCAGTGCTATGCAGCCACAATGGCTCTGGCAAATTCGCGCAGGTAAGCATCGATTGGAAACGATTGTTGATGGGCAGCGCAGCAAGCCTGTTGCCTTCACTGTAATCGAATAGCATCTGACAAAGTTTTTCTAATCAAAAACAAAACACTTTTCTAATCAAAAAAACAAAACACGGTTATGCTGAAAGTGGTACGTCCTTTGATGGGGCTTCTTGTGCTTACTCTGCTTGCGCTCTCATGCAAAAAAGAAGATGAAGGCTTTTCGCCATTTGAAGCAGGGCAACTTGGTGCGCTCACGACGGAAGAAAAACCGCTCCCGCCCTCTAGCGATGCGCTAACTGTGCTTTCGGCTACCCCAATCGGAGAACTGCAATCTTATTTGCAAGTGCAGACCATAGCGGTTGTCTTCAGTGAATCAATGGTAGAAGTCAGCGATGAGACGCAGAACGACGTGCCCAATGGTCCCTTCAAAATTGAGCCTGCGCTCAAAGGCACCTATCGCTGGCTTGGGGCACGCACCATCATTTTCACACCAAGCGATTCACTGCCGCTTGCAACCACCTTCAAGGTAAGCGTGCCAAAAGGTATAAAAGCACTTTCAGGCAAGGCACTTGCAGAAGACTATACTTTCGAATTTACCACCTTGCGTGTAGGGATTGAACAAATCGCGCCAGTATTTCAGGCAGCGCCGCAAGGGGAAATCATCGTCAGGTTTAATCAGCCTGTAACGATGGAGATTGCAAAAAAAATTGTGCTGCGAGACGAAAAAGGTGCAGAGCTCAAGTTTGCAGCTTATCAGGTGTCGCAAAATGATGTGTTGAAAAAGCAAGAGGAATTTCGCAAGAATCGCCAGTATAGTGAAGCGTATTTGCTCTCCCCAAGCAGCTTCAATAAGCTAGTGTTCCTTAAGCCTACAGGTTTGCAAGTTGGCAAAACTTACACGGTGGAGTTTAGAAAGTCGCCCGCAGAACTGCAAACTTTTAACTTTTCGACCTACAGCGAGTTCAAGTTTACAGGCAAGCTCGAAAATACGATTGCGCCAAACGAAGGGATTAACTTCGAGTTTTCAAATCTTGTCTATCGCGCCGATTTAGTGAAGCATCTGTCGTTTAGTTTTAAGGTCGATTCGGCTTACTTGCGTCTGGATGCCGCTGATGAGGACTACGCATCAAGTTCGCACTATTTGCCCTTTGGCTTCAAGCCAGCGACAACGGAGAAAATTACCATCTCGAAGAATCTGACGGATAAATATGGCAATAAGCTGGCAAACGATGTGGTCATCACGGTCAAAGTCAGTGATTATCCGGAAAGCGTAGCGATTCCAACGGGCGATGTGGTTATAGAGCACGATGCACCGTTTCTCGAGGTGCGTGCAATGAACAAAACCAGCGTAGAGCTTGAACTTGCACCACTTTCACCAAACGATGTGATGAGTAATTCGACAAGGTATTATTATGACGGTGCAGAGCAAGCCGCTGCCGTCTCTGGACTGCGCGCATTTGCTATTTCATTCAAAAATCGGAAGAATCAATTAGGCGTAGAGGCTGTGGATTTGCGAACTGTACTGGATGGCAAATCCTCGGGCTTCGTGTTTGCACAAATCAAAGCGCCGTACTACGATAGCTACGCAAAAAAAACACGCTATACCTATCAGCGCGCCTTGATTCAAGTTACACCCTTTGCAGTTGCAGCTAAGCACACCAAAGAGGGCGCACTTGTGATGGTTACGCAGCTCAAAGATGCCAGTCCCGTGGCAGGAGCGACAGTAAGAGTCTATGATAACAATCGCACGCTGCTGTGGAGCGGCACCACAAATGCACAGGGCGTGGCAAAACTTCCGAGTTTTAACACCTCACCGTATTACTTCTTTGTGGAGCAAGGAGAGAATGTCGCTTACACAACTGCTGCATTTACAGAAGGCATTGAGCCTTATCGATTCAGGCTATATGAAGCAAGAGAGTATGAAGAAAATGAGTACAACGCTGCCAATGCGCTGCGTGGCGTAATTTTCACGGAGCGTGGGCTTTATCGTGCAGGTGAGAGCATTTACTTCAAAGGCACGATACGCGAATACAAAAACAGCAAATGGCAATTGCCAACACGGCGCAATTACTACCTGCTTGTCAAAAATAGCCGCGATGAAACCTTGCTCAAACGTAAAGTTTCACTGAACAACTTCGGCTCGTTTGCTGACTCGGTGAAAACAGCGGCAACAGCACCGCTTGGCTACTACTCGATTGTGCTCAAAGAAAATGATGACGAGAGTTTGTATCCCTCGCTGGCAAGTACTAGGTTTCGCGTGGAAGCCTATCGTCCAGCGACATTCAGCGTCAAGATTACCCCAGAGCAAAATCACATCTTGAACGGTGCGGAACTTAAAGCCCTAATCGAAGGGCGCTATCTTTTTGGCGCACCCATGACCGGCGATGCGGTCTCGTGGTCGATTCAGCGTAGCCCACTGGACTTCATCACATTTGAAGGCTACGAAGGTTATGCCTTCACCAAGATGAAGCGATATGATGAGCGCAACGAAGATGAAACGGAATTTTTCATTGCCTCTGGCTCAGGTACGGTCGATAACTTAGGTCAATACAGACTTGCGCAAAGAATTGCGCTAAAATCCACACAGCCCGCTGTGCTCACCATTGAAGGCACAGTAACTTCTCCTTCGCGTCAAGCTATTTCAGAGCGAGTGAGCGTACGATTCCACCCTGCAGAGTTTTACATTGGCTTGAAGCCAAAATCACTCTTTGCCAAAGAAAATGAAGCATTGCCGGTTGAAGTCGTTACGCTCTCGCACGACGGCAAAGCACGCAGCGAGAAAGTAACCGTAGAGTTAGTGCATCGTCAGTGGGTTTCAGTAAAGCGTGTGGGCGTAAGTGGTCGTTTGGAGTGGTCGTCTGAGCCTGTAGATTCTGTGCTCTTCAAGCAAGAGATTGCGACGAAAGAAAAAGAAGCTGTAACGCTCTCACTGCCCATTAAAGGGTCGGGGTTCTATGTCGTTCGAGCGATGGGTAAGGATGCAAAAGGTAATGTGGCACACAGCGAAACAGCTATCTATACTTCTGGTATGGACTATGCCGCTTGGGAACGACGTGATGATGATCGTATTGAGATTTTGCTCGACAAAAAAGCATACAAGCCGGGCGAAACTGCTACGCTCTTCATTCAATCGCCATACGAGAGTGCAACAGCATTGCTCACGATTGAACGTGAAGGCGTGTTGGATTACCGTCAATTTGAGCTCAAG
Source organism: Candidatus Thermochlorobacter sp. (assembly GCA_046291735.1). Taxonomy (GTDB): domain Bacteria; phylum Bacteroidota; class Chlorobiia; order Chlorobiales; family Thermochlorobacteraceae; genus Thermochlorobacter. The sequence goes on from JBKBSK010000006.1 coordinate 107,117, forward strand.
AGCACAGCGCCCTCTGTACAAATTCCAATTAAGCCTGAATACTTGCCGAATGCGTTTGTCTCAGTAATGCTGCTCAAAGGCAGAACCGCCCCGCCGGGTAAGTTCAAAGAAGGAGATTTAGGCAAGCCCTCGTTCAAAATTGGCTATACGAGAATGTCGGTGGATGCGTCCTCAAGGCGGCTGAGTGTGGAGCTTAAGCCAAACAAAAAGGAATATCGTGTGGGTGAGACGGTCGAAGTGGAGTTGCTAGCTAAAAATGCGGAGGGACAAGGCGTGCAGGCTGAAATTGCACTGGCGGCTGTCGATGCTGGGGTGCTCAATCTCATTGGTTACAAATTCCCGAATATGTTTGAGCGGTTCTATGCAGAGCGGCTCTTGGAAGTAGAGACGTCTATCAATGTCATTCATCTAATTGATCAGCGCAATTACGGCGAGAAAGGTGAAACACGCGGCGGCGATAAGGGCGGCGATGGCACAGGCGGCTTTTCATTCCGAAAGGATTTTCGAGTAACGTCCTACTGGAATCCGACCATTCTCACCGATGAAAGCGGCAGAGCGAAAATTAGTTTCAAGCTGCCTGACAATCTCACCACATTCCGCTTGATGGCAGCGGCACAAACAGTTGACCAATTTGGCAATGCGCAAACTGAGATTCTCACAACGCAGCCTCTGGTGATGACCGCAGCCTTGCCACGCTTTGTGCGCGTTGGCGATAAGTTCGAGGCGGGCGTTGTGGTAACGAACAACACTGACCAGAAAATCACGGTTACAGTTTCTGCAGCAGCACAAGGCGTGAAGTTTGTCGGTGAAGCTAAAGAAAAACTTTCGCTGGAACCGCGCGCCTCCAAAGAAGCGCGGTTCCGCTACGAAGCCGAAGCAGAAGGCACAGCGACCTTTGGCTTTACTGCAGAGAGCGATGCAGGTCAGCGCGATGCACTAAAAGTCTCAATCCCCGTGCAAACTCCTTACATCAAAGAAACACTGGCGCTGGTTGGGGCAACAGAAGGCTCGCAAACTGAAATTGTCAAAATTCCAAAAGCGGTGTATCCCAACGTGGGTGAAGTCTCTGTGCAAACTGCCTCTACAGCGCTGGTCGGCTTGCGTGAAGCCACAGCATATCTTTTTAACTATCCGTATGGCTGCTTGGAGCAGCGCATCTCGAGCATCTTGCCCTACATCGTGGCAACTGATTTGATTGAGACCTTTGAGCTCAAGACCAACGCCGATACGGCGAAGGGGGGCTACAAAACCGTGGTAGAAAAAACGCTTGCAGAACTCGAAAAATACCGTGTGCCCTCTGGCGGATTTGACTTCTGGCCACAGCCACGACAGGCAAGCGAATATGTCTCTGTCTATGCCACCTACGCCATGACGCTTGCTAAACTCAACGGCTTCGGTGTCGAGAATAGTTTGCACCGACACGGTGTGGAGTATCTGCGTCGCGTGTTGCGTAAAAGCGATGAGGCTTACTTCGGCTACTACTCAACGCAAACACTCAAAGCATTTGCACTCTACACGCTGGCGCTGAACGGTGAGTTTGATAACTCCGTAGCCGAAAAACTCTATCAAGAGCGCAGCAAACTGCCCTTGGAAGCCAAAGCGTATCTGCTGCGGGCACTGGCATTACAAGGCTCATCTCAACTTGCAGCTGTGGGCAATGTCGGCTCAAATACAAACCGATTCCAGACACGCATCGCTGAACTTTCGCGTGAGATGATGAACCTTGCAAAAATTCAAAATGCCACCGCACACTTTGAGGATGGCACAAAAAGCGATTGGATATGGACCTTCAACTCTCCTGTGAAAACCACAGCAACTGTCTTACAAGCACTCTTAGAATCTGACCAAGCTAAAGACCTTGCAGAGAAAGTGGTGGCTTGGCTCTTGCAATCGCAGCGCAACGGACGTTGGCAGACAACTCAAGAAAATATCTTTGTGCTGCAAGCGCTGAATTCTTATTTCCGCAAGTATGAAAGTGATGTGCCTGATTTTCGCGCAAAGGTTACCTTAGCTGCTCAGACACTGATTGATGAGACCTTCAAAGGGCGCTCACTCAAAGCAAAGGTAACGACAGAGCGTCTCGATAAATTCGCAAAAGGTGATGCGCTCTCGCTGACGATAAGCAAAGAAGGACGAGGCAAACTCTACTACGGCGTGCGCCTCTCGTATTACCCAACCTACGCGCTAAAACCAAGAGATAACGGTATTTCGATTTTCAAAAAAATTGAGCCGCTCTCAAGCGCAAAGCGTGGTAGAGGTGAAGTCGGTGCAGGCGATATTGTGAAGGTTACATTGCAAATTGCTGTGCCAGAAGAACGCCATTTTGTAGCTATCAACGACCCTTTAGCTGCTGGACTTGAAGCTATCAATCCGACTTTGAACACTGCGCCGCGCTTACCTCAAGCAGGCAGCTCCGAGGGCGAAGCGGGCGGTTATGAAGAAGAAATAGACCCCGAAGCACTTTACACCTTTGATTTCATTGAGCTACGAGACGACCGTGTAACACTCTTTGCACAGCGCTTAGGCGCAGGTGTGCATACTTACACTTACTACGCGCGCGCCACAACTTACGGCAATTTTGTGATGCCGCCTAGCTACGGTGAAGAAATGTATGCGCCCGAAGTCTATGGCAGAACAGGCACATCAAGACTGCGCGTGGTAGCAAAGTAAAAGCTGAAGTAACGCAACTTCAGATAGGTAAGCCGTTGCAATCAAGAACGGGACGCCTTGCCGTGATAACTGCAAAAGAAGTTAGAGTTGCAAGTGCTAACACCAATACTTTGTCCAAATCATGTTGCTGTGTTGTTGTGGATTGACAACAAATCTGAGTTTGTTACATTAGCATACTAACGCATGTTGCACAATTGCACAAAAAAACGCTGACAAATTCATAGACAAGCTATCTTTGCAGATGCTTCTTGCTAACAGTAACCTGTTCATTGCCATGCAAAAAAAACAACTCTACTTGCTTTCCCTCTTAGTGTTCTTTGTCTCAAGACTTTATGCGCAAGGCACTGCACCACTGCCATTTTATCCCAATGCGAATTATGATGCAACGATTCCTACGCCCGACAGCGTCCTCGGCTATGCGCTAGGCGCGCAAGCCACAAGACATGCAGATGTGCTGCGTTACTTTCAGACACTTGCTGAAAAATCACCGCTGGTGAGAGTTGAAACTTTCGGTGAGACGTTCGAGAAGCGAAAAATGATATATGCGGTCATTTCTTCGCGCGAGAATCTCTCACGACTCAGTGAAATTCGCACTAACATGGAAAAACTTGGCTCGGGCAAACTCTCTGCTGCTGAGGCAGACGCACTGGCTGAACGTTTGCCAGCAGTTGTATGGCTAGCTTACACAGTGCACGGCAATGAACTCTCAGGCTCTGATGCTGCTATGCAGGTGGCATATCATCTTGCGGCGGGCAAAGATGAAGTCACAGAAAAATTGCGCCGAGAACTCATTGTCATTATTGAGCCAGTTGAAAATCCCGATGGCAGGGAACGCGCCATTCAGCAGTTTGTGCAGTGGTCGGGCGCAGTGCCAAATCCGGATGCGCAAAGTTTGAACCATACAGGCACATCGCCAAGCGGTCGCTTCAATCATTACCTCTTCGATATGAATCGCGATTGGCTTGCGCTTGTCTCACCTGAAAGTCAAGCCCGTGTCAAAGCCATTCAAGCATGGCATCCGCAACTCATTGTCGACGCACATGAAATGGGTTCATATCAAACTTACTACTTCAATCCGCCAGATGAACCTATCAACCGCAACATCTCCGAAATCACAAAAAAGTGGTGGAAAATCTTTGGCAGTGAGCAAGCCAAAGCCTTTGACCAATATGGCTGGAGCTACTTTACACGAGAAACTTTTGACGAATGGTATGCTGGCTATGGCTCATCGTATCCGCTCTACATTGGTGCAGTCGGCATTCTCTATGAACAAGCCTCAACGCAAGGCTCAATCATCAAGCGACCTGATGGATCGATTCTGACTTATCGTGAGGCAGTGCGTCATCACTTTGTAAGTTCAATTGCAAATCTTACGACTGCCGCAAATAACCGTAAAGCACTGCTCAAAGACTTTTACACGCTACGCAAAGAAGGAGGCGACTTAGGCAAAGCAGGCGACCCCAAAGTTTTCTTTATTGCTCCAAACGCACAAACCACACGCTTCGAGCGCTTTTTGGAAAAGCTCCTGATGCACAAAATCGAGGTGGAAGTTGCACAAAGAGAGTTTTCCATAAGTGCTGTGGACTACTGGACAGGCAAAGAAGCACTGCGCAAATTGCCGCAAGGTACACTGATTGTAAAACTGGCGCAGCCCAACGGACGATTAGCAAAGGTGATGATGGAATTCGATCCGAGAATGCCGCTTTCATTTTTGCAACAGGAGCGGCGCGAGTTAGAAAAAAACGGCGAATCCAAAATCTATGATGTAACAGGCTGGTCAATGCCAATTGTCTACGGTTTAGAGGCGTATTGGAGCCGCACCTTACCCAGCGTAAATACGGCGCCTGCCACGATGCCAACGATGCCACAAGGCAAGCTCGAAAATTCTAACGCAAAGTATGGCTTTCTGCTCGATGCAACAGATGAACGCGCAATGCACGCACTCTCGCTGATGCTGTCGAGAAATTGCAAGGTGCTGGCAGCAAAGAAGCCATTTGAAATTGAAGGGCGTGCTTATGCAAGGGGAAGTTTGCTACTGCGCAAAAATGAAAACGACCAAAATCTTGTCGCCACACTTTCAGAAATTGCAAAAGAGACTGGCGTAACGCTGTATGGCGTGAGCACTGCGCTTGCCAGCAAAGGACCCGATTTGGGCGGCGGCGAGTTTGTGTTGCTAGCGATGCCAAAAATTGCGCTGGTGTTTGGCGATGGTGTCGACCCGACAAGTTTTGCGCCGATTTGGCATCTTTTGGATGCGCGCTTGAGGCAGCGTGTCTCACTGCTCAACGCAAGCAACATCGGTGCGTATGACTTGCAGCGCTACAATGTTATCATCCTGCCAAGTGGCAATTATCAAAACACATTAGGAACACGTGGCGCAGGAGCACTGCGCACTTGGGTAGAACAAGGAGGCACACTCATTGCAATCGAAGAAGCCGCAGCATTTTTAGCCGATACCGCGCGTGCTTTCACAAGCGTCAGACTTCGCAGTCAGGCGCTCAAAGATCTTAGTGCATATGAGATGGCATTAAGACTGGAAGAAAATATCAACAGGAAATTAGATAGCTTGGAAATATGGGCGCCTCGGAAAAAAGAAGTAGAAAAGCCGGACACAAAGGATGAAAAATCAGCGGCGAAAAAAGAAGATGAGATGCTCAAAATCGAAGATGAGCGTATCAAGCTCTTTATGCCGCGCGGGGCACTTTTAGCGGTCAATCTGGATGAAGAGCATTGGTTAGCGTTTGGCGCTGGAGAAAAAGTTGCTGCCACAATCTTCACACCGCATATTTATCTCTCCAAATCGCCAGTAGAAACAGCAGGACGGTTTGCGGATGCAGAAAATCTGCGTGTGTCAGGATTGCTCTGGCAGGAAGCTCGTGCAGGTTGGGCAAAATCGGCATACTTGATGCGAGAAGCCAAAGGGCGCGGGCAAGTCATTTTATTTGCAGGCGAGCCAAATTTCCGCGCCTATTACCACGCTACCGAGCGGCTTTTACTGAATGCGATTTACTACGGAGTTGGATTTGGCACACGGCGCAGCGTAGAGTGGTAGAGAAGTTGCCTACACGAAGCGTTCATCACCACGAAGGCGATAGCCATGCAGAAAGTCGGAGGCACTCATGCGTTTTTTGCCTTCAAATTGCAAAGAAAGAATTTCAAGCAAGCCTTCGCCGCAACTGACATAGAGCGAGTCGTGGCTGATATGCCATTGACCAGCATCACCTTGAGCGCGAGAGTCAAGCAAGCGTGAACGATAGATGCGCACCAGTTTATCGTCAAATGTTGTCCATGCGGCTGGTCGCTCTGAAAGCCCGCACACGAATTGATGGACAGCACGCGCAGGCAAGTGCCAATTGATTTTTGTGTTGTCTTTCGTGAGTTTAGGCGCTTTGGTAGCAAGCGCATCATCTTGTGGAATGGGCTTTGCAGCATCGTGTGCAATAAGATCAAGCGTCTCTACAACGGCTTCTGCACCAAGCACAGACAGACGTGCCGCAAGTTCTGTGGCAACTTCGTCAGGAAAAATCTCCAAGCGTTTTTGCACAATCATTGCGCCCGTGTCGACCTTTTCCTGCAAGAAAAATGTGGTGACGCCCGTCTCTTTTTCGCCATTGATAATCGCCCAGTTGATGGGTGCAGCGCCCCGATATTTGGGCAGAAGTGAGGCATGCAAGTTGAAAATGCCTTTGCATGGAATGGAAAAAATGTGTGGCGGTAAAATGCGAAAAGCAACCACAACAATTACATCAGGTTCAGCGCGTCGCAGTGCAGTGGCAAACTCTGGGCTATTGAGGTCTTCAACTTCCAGTGTCTTCAAGCCTAACTCTTGTGCGGTTTTCTTGACTGGCGAGGGTTCAGGCTGACTGCGTGCACTCTGACGAGGCTTATCTGGACTTGTTACAACCAGCGTAACATTGTAGCCCGAAGCGACAATCTTGCGAAGCGACGGCACCGCAAACTCTGGCGTGCCCATAAACACCGTGCGCAGACTCATGAACGCTGTTTAAAGAAGGCATCAAAAAGTTACTTTGCCGCAAGCAAATACTGTGCTTCGACTTCACCGCGCCGAATGGCTTCAAGCTCAGCTCTGTGCTCACGGCGCACACTGGGCGCAAGTTTCTCAACAAAAAGTTCACCATTGAGATGATCAAATTCATGCTGAATGACACGCGACATCAGACCACCAATGCGCTCAATGCGTTCCGCAAAATTTTCATCTCGATATTTGAGCGTGATAAATTCAGGACGCACAACCACTTCACGCACACCGGGCATAGAAAGACAACCTTCCTCCATCTCAACTTCACCTTCCGTCTGCAAAATTTGTGGATTGATGATGACCATAGGCTTGGTATGCTTATACTTTTCAATCATGGAAATATCTGCCACAAGCAACCGAATGGATTTGCCAACCTGCGGCGCTGCAAGCCCAATGCCCTCTGCTTGGTACATGGTCTCAAACATATCTGCAATGAGAGTTTTAATCTCCTCAGTGACGCCTTTGAGCGGTTTGGCGACTTTCTTTAAGACTTCATGCCCGTAAGTGTAAATCGGTAAAATTGCCATACTCGTAATGCACAGATAAGTGTTGTATGAAAATATAGACCAAAGATAACGAAACACACGACAAATTCGTTTTGAGAAGCAACAAATAAGGACGAGTGAGAGCACTCGCCCTTTGCAGCACAAATGAATGTTGTTACAACCTCTCGTGCCTTGCTAAAATCGTTGCTATCTGCTTTACTGCACCCGGCGAATCCAAATTTCTGGATTTGGTCCTGAGGTCGCCATAATCACCACATTGCCCATTGTAGCGAGCGAGCCTACATTGCTTCTTGTATCTTGGATACCTTGGATACCTTGATTGAAATCTGTGAAGTTAGTGCCATCGGTAGAACGCCACACACCTTCGTAGCGCATGCCGACAATAACTGATGTGCCAGCGGTTGTCAGTGCGTGCACATCATCTTCAAGGTCGTCAGGCGTATTTTTCTTCGGCAAGCCATTTACCGCCGCCCAAGATGTGCCACCATTGTTTGAGATGTAGACGCCTGCATTTGTGGCGATGTAAAGCGAATTGCCTCGTCGGGTAAAAGCAAACACATTGCGCGCTTGTGTGCTGGTGAGCCCTGTTACAGGCGCAAGATTCCAAGTGGTGCCATTGTCAAAAGAGCGTTGCATACCAATCTCGTACCCTGCGTAGAGCGTGTCGTTATGGTTGAAAAAGGCTTGAACATTATGCAATCCGCCGGTCTCAAAGGCGCGCGTCCAAGTCGTATCGCCAAAGTTGAGACGGAATCCTACACCGGCATTAGAGCCGTAAAACACGCGGTTTCCAGTCAGGTAAATGCCTTCACAGATGTAATTTGTGCTACCTAAGCCACTGCGGATTTGTCGCCACGATGTGCCAGAGTTAGAACTGAAAAATGCAAAGTCGCTTGTGCCGAGGTAAAGCGTTGAGCCACGAGCAACGACTCCCCCATCAAACCCGCCGGCAACACCCAGTTGCGTGCGCGAGACCACCTGCGTCCAAGTGCGTGCCGTATCAGTTGAGCGAAAAACGCCAGAGGATGTGCAGCAATAAAGCGTGCCACCATCGACCCATAAATTTTGCACCGAGCCTGTTACAGCACCGCCCAGCGACCATGTACTGGATGTGCCACTTGAACCTCCCGAGCCAGATGAAGAATCACTTGGACTGGAAGGATTGCTTGAACAGCCAAAAAACAGCGTTGAAATGTATATTGCAGCAAGAGTCAGAAAAAGCGCAGAAAACTCAGAGAATCGGGTCATTTCTTGATAAGTTTATGTTTGAACTAAGGGTGCGCATAATCAAATGCGCAACTGTGAGCTGAAGTTAGAAACAGTGTAGAGAAAAAAGTGCGGACATTTTCAAAAAATGTGGTTCCAGCGGCAGTATGTCAGTCTTAAGAGTCGAGAAATTGTTTAGGTCGCTATCTCCTAAAGAGCGTGAAGCGTTCAAAGCAAGGTTGCAAACCGCGCACATCTCTCTGCAAAAACTTTACAATGCGCTAGAAGAGCTTCAAGCCAGTCGACTAAGTCTTGAAAAAGCCAAACGTCAAGTCTTCAAGCAGTTGTACAATCAAACCTACTCCAAAGAAGAGGATGCGCGTTTCCGAGATGATTGCCGCAAACTCAGTGAGCGCATCAAATGCTTTCTTGCTGAACAGCAGTGCACCAACGCTTTGGCAACAAACCCGCTCTTTGAACAGCGCTTTCTTCTAGAAGCACTCTTAGAGCGTGGCTTATGGACAGAATTCGAGGCAGACTACCGCAAAGCGCGTGCCGATGCACTTGCCACATGCGACTATGAAAACCTGATAGCAATAGAGCTACTGCACGTGCGCGAGCTTTGGGAGTCCAGAACACACAAGCCCGAAGCCTTGAAAGAAATACTTGCAGCAGTAAAAGAAAGTGAGCGTTACTTGAAAGCGCAGTATGCTGTAAGCCACGCCTACTTAGGGACGTTCTATGTAACAGCCACGCACTACCTTGAAGTCTACGAGAAAGCCGAGCATTGGCATCCGCTGCAAAGCGTAGATTTTTCCGATAGCCGTCCGCCGCTTGCTGAATACTACGAGTGCAAAGCTAAAACCTTCGCAAAAACGCAAGAGGCTAATCTCGAGATGGCAAAAAAAGCATTAGATGCGATTATGCATGTGCAGAGTCTCTCACAAAAAATCTGCCTAGAGCAGCAGGCGGCTTTGGCAAATATGGGATTGGCTTATATGCTCAACCAAGACTATGAAAATGCACATCGCTATTACCAAAGAGCATTTGAATTTTCGGAGCAGCATCGCTTAGAGTTTGGAGCACCAATAGCGTTTAACTATGCAAGCGTGCTAATGAAACTCGGCAATCATAGAAATGCAGCGCAGCTTTTTCAAGCAAAGTGGGAAGATTTTTCCAAAAGCGATATCGTGCGCCAGCGCGCTGAAGTAATGCGATGCTTCTGCCATCTGTTTTTGGGCGAAGTCGAGCAAGCGGAAGCACTTCTACCAAAATCGCTTGTCCGCTATCCAGAAGCAATACAGAGTTATTTTCGCTATGCAGAAGTCGCTATCTGCTTCGAGAAAAGGAAGTTTCTAGAGGCACAGCGTATAGCCGAAAATATCCTCAAACGCTGCCAGCGGCATGCATCAGAAGCCTTTCTGCAAAACGAGAAGAGACTAATTGAGTTTTACAGAAAATTTGTGTGCCTTGTGCAGGAGTTGGAGCACATACCCAAAAAAAGAGTACAGCTCAGCAGGCTCAAGCAAAAATTTGAAGCGTTTGTAAGCGAGCAGCCCTACCGTCAGGATATGCTGCCCGCCGTGTGGCTAAAACAAAAACTGAGAGACTACAGCGGTAGCGATTGATTGAGATAACAGTATGTGTGAGTGTGTGTAAGACCTGTTCTGCTGAGGCTCTTACATGTGACTTTTAGCAAGCCAGAAAACGATTTTGATGCACACGCGCCGTGCGGCATACAGTCCTATCTCAAAGCAAAATGAGCATGCCGACAGATGTGTGGCTTAGCCAATCCCGATTGATAAGCCATCACTAACTGGCGAAGAGCCGTTCACATTGCCTTCACGCAGCACAGGCTTGCTTGAAAGATGTCGCACTGGCAACCTGCGGCTCACAGGACTTTGCGGAACAAACCACTGCTCGATTCGATACGCATCAAGTAGCAACTGTTTGTCGATGCCGACCTTAGCGCGTACCTCGCCCAAAGGCATATCTAACATAGGGCGAAAATCGATCTTGTAAATTTCTTTGCAGGGTGACTTAATGCCGCACTCCACGCCTAAATCAAAAATTTTAAGGTCGTTGTCATCGAAGCGGTATTCTTTCGGATAAAGATGCTGCGTTGCAAACTTGAAGAAGTGGCGTTGCCATGAGGAAAGATGCTTGCTTGTGCCCATCGTAAAGCCAATGACAAAGGCTTCATCTTGGGCAAGCAATCCTCTGCCTAAAAGCACATGAACACAGTCGTGTCCGAAAAGGTCAATTGCACCAGTTAAAGCAAACGGACTTTTCGGATTTTCTAATGCTCTGACAATCCAGTTAATCTCGCTTTGTGAGTAACCGGGAAGCGAGTCGTAGACTTCGCGCAGCGTAAGGTCATCGTTGTTCAGCCCGGGGTTCCATTCCATCCAGTGCATACTAACCTCCTTAGAAATTAAGGCAGTTTTAGATTTCTTGTGCTTAATACGAGGCTAAATTTAGGAAAGCTGGAGGTAAATTTCAAACGCTAAGAGTAGGAAAAAGCGCGAGGTATAGTCAAAAATTGATAAAAAATCGCGTTTTTATGCATAAAAACGCACTTTTTTGCATATTTATGCATCCGAGACCTCGCCAATTTGAGTGAGCAAAAAGGATGTTTGTATAACTAAATAGTAATAAAAAAGCAGGTTAAATTTTTAAGGCTTTTTGCAGCTTGTGAAGGCTTTTTTTGCAGATGTTGGAAAACTCAAGGCTCAATCGCGCTGGCGTGGGTCTAAGGCATCGCGAACGCCATCGCCGACAAGGTTGAAGCAGACGACGGTCAAGACAATAGCAAGACCGGGAAAAGTGGAAATCCACCAGTGGCTAAGAAGATTATCGCGCCCTTCGCTGATGATGTTGCCCCAGCTGGGCGTCGGCGGCTGAACCCCCAAGCCCAGAAAGGACAGGGCGGCTTCAACTAAAATGATATTGCCAATGCTAAGCGTAGCTGCCACAATGACAGGAGTTAGGGCGTTCGGCACAAGATGTCTGAAAATGATACGTAAGTCTGAAAAACCTAAGGCTTTGCAGGCTTGCACAAAATCTTGCTCTTTGAGTGAAAGCGCTTGACTGCGCACAATGCGTGAGACATTCATCCAGCCTGTAAGTGAAATCGTAAGCACCACAAGGAAAATCGAGTTACCGAAGAGTGCAATGACAATCAAAATGAGAAAGATGCGTGGAAAAGCAATCAGCACATCCACTGTGCGCATGATGAGGTTATCGATAAACCCGCCAAAATAGCCTGCAGTGATGCCTAAGACCGTGCCAATCGTGATGGAAATCAGGACGACAAGAAACCCAATCGAAAGTGAGATGCGTGAGCCATAAATGACGCGGCTAAAAATGTCGCGTCCGTATTGGTCGGTGCCAAGTAGATAAAATTTTTTGAGCACAAAGTCGCCGTCGGCAAAGTCGCTGCGTGGCAGTTCGCGTGTGCGAAAGTCCTGCTGCAAAATGACTTTTTCGCCCTCCACACGAAAATCTGTAACGAAAATTTTTTGCTCGGTTTCGCCGCGTAAGCGCAGCCACCAATTTTGCTCAATAAGCGCGTTGGCAAGCTGCGCCGTTAAAGTAGATTCTTCGCGCAAAGGAATCGAAAAGGATTTTTGCGCACGAAGTTTCAGTGCCGTAAGTGTCGAGAGCGGAGGCTGAAACGACGTGACGGTAAAATCTTGCTGGTCGTTAGGTTCAAATGGGGCAAGAAAGGGCGCAAGCAGTGCCACAGAATACAAGGCACCTGTAATCAGCAGTGCGACAACAGCAACCGTGCGCTTGCGAAATGATCGCCATGCCAGTTGCCACAAACTCAAGCTGCTGCGCCGCAGAGTCCCTTCTGCAAGGACTTTTCGGTACTGACGATATGCAAAAAAATAAGTGCCGACAATACCAAAAATCAGGTACAGCGATCCTACCCAAAACTCAAGGATGTCTGTCGTGAAAATCTCAACAAAATCATGCGCAGAAATGAGCAGTAGAGGCAACGAAAGCGCAAGCGATTTTAAGCCACCGACAAAAAGCGGGAACCGAAACACAATGAGCGCTAAAAAAATAAGCGCAACACCTAACCATAGTGCACCAGACACCCGTTTGCCTAAACGCAGTAAGCCAAAACCCGGAATCAGATAATCCAGAGGCGAGAGCTGAAAGTTTGTATCAGTGTGCGCAGACGCTACGCTTGCTCTGCTGCTTTCAACTGAAATTGAGGACGATGGCGTATTCGTTATCTGTTCAGGCATAGCAAAATCAATTTCAAAAAGATAAGAAAAGCATGTAGATTCGCACTCGGTTACTTTTATCAAGCCAAACTGCTTTTCTCATGCGAAAGTTAACGCTCATCTTACTTGTTCTATCACTTGCCGTTCAAACTGGTTTTGCGCAGCGTGTAGCGAAAGGCAATAAGACAGCGCGCAAAAAAATTGAGTTTGTCGAGTATGATTTGCCAAACGGTTTGCATGTAATTTTGCATCAAGATCGCTCGCTGCCTGTTGTAGCAACGTATGTGCTCTACCATGTCGGCAGCAAAAATGAACGACCTGACCGCACGGGCTTTGCGCATTTCTTTGAACATCTAATGTTTGAAGGCACTGAAAACATTAAGCGCGGACAAATTGATAAACTGATTTCAGGCGCTGGTGGCAATCTCAACGCTTCAACCTCATTTGACCGCACAGACTACTTTTTCAATCTGCCATCCAATCAGCTCAAACTTGCCTTGTGGATTGAGTCGGAGCGCATGATGCATGCGAAGATCGATAGCATCGGTGTTGAAACACAGCGCCAAGTGGTTAAAGAAGAGCGCCGCTTGCGCTATGAAAATCAGCCTTACGGTACGGTCTTCTTCAATATGGCAGCAAATGTATTTGAGGGCACACCGTATTCTTGGACGCCTATCGGTGAAGCGCAGTATATTGACCAAGCATCGATTGAAGAATTTCGCGATTTCTACAAGCAGTATTACGTGCCAAACAACGCCACGCTAGCAATTGCAGGCGATTTTGACATTGAGGAGACCAAAAAGTTAGTTGAAGCCTACTTTGGTCCCATTCCGCGCGGCAAAGACATTGAGCGACCCAAAATTAACTTTACGCTGCAAGATGCCCCAAAGTATAAAGAAGTGGTGATGGATAACACGCCGCTGCCGGCAACCATTCATGCGTGGCGTGCAACTACACAGCGCGATAAGGATGCTTACGCAATAGAGATGCTAACCTCGATTCTTGCTAATGGAAAAAGCTCACGTCTCTACAAACGCATGGTAGAAGATGAACAAGTCGCCGTGCAGACGTCGGTCTTCCCCTTCCTGCAAGAAGATGCAGGCATGATAGCTGTTATCGCAGTCGGTAATAGCGGCGTAGAAATTCAAACAATGGATAAAATCATTGACGAAGAAATCAAGAAAATTGCAGACAAAGGTATCACGGCAGAAGAACTCGAGAAAGCCAAAAACCAAAAGGAATCTGAAACAGCCAATGCTTTTGGTTCAATGTTCAGTCGTGCAGTTAATCTGGCTAACTATTACCGCTTCCACGGCAATACGAACCTTATCAATACAGAGCTCGATGAGTATTTGAAGGTAACTCGTCAGGACATTCAGCGCGTGGCAAGAAAATATCTCACCGAGAAGAATCGTACCGTGATACACTATCCGACCCCCGACAAAAAGAAAAATCAATAGAAACTGAAGAATAATCCCAAAAATTTGAACACAGTATGCAAAAGTCTCTATGGGTCTTCGTAGCGCTGCTTCTGGTGAGCCAAACGATGTGGGCTCAAGTTGATCGCACCAAAAAGCCTGACGCAGGTCCAGCGCCAAGCGCGTCATTTCCAGATTTTAGCCAAGTGACGCTCTCAAATGGCTTGAAAGTCTTCATCATTGAATCGGACCGTAAGCCAACCGTAACCTTTCGTTTGCTGGTCAAGGTAGGCAGTGCAGCAGATGGCGAGAAAGTTGGACTAGCAGATTTTACCGCAGGACTTTTGGGCAGGGGAACGCTGAAACGCAAAGCCTCTGACTTTGCCAGAGAATCGGATAAAATTGGTGCAGACTACAATGCAAGCACAGACAATGATGCCACCGCGCTCGTCATTTCAGGGCTCACAAAATACACCGACAAGCTACTTGACTTGCTCTCTGATGCAGTGCTGAACCCAACATTCCCAAAAGAGCAACTTGAGATTCTGCGTAAGCAAGCGCTCTCCAGCATCACCTTAGGGAAAAAAACAGCAAGTACGCTTGCAACAAACTTGCAGCGCAAAGTGCTCTTCGGCGATCACCCTTACGGCAAAGTTCAAACCGAAGAGAGTGTCAATGCTATCACCGTCGAAGATATCAAAGCCTTCTACGATGCACATTACTTTGCCAACAATGCCACAATGGCTGTGGTTGGCGACGTGAAAGCAAGCGAGATTGTCAAAAAGTTGGAAAAGTATTTTGGTAAGTGGAAGCAAGGCTCACCGGCAAAACTGCAGGCAGGCGAATTGCCTGAACTTAACGGTAAGGTCATTCACTTGGTCGACTTGCCCGGCTCGGTGCAGACTAATATCCGTGTAGCCTACCGTAGCGTGCCACGTAGCAATCCCGATCTTGTTGAACTCAGTGTGGTCGAATCGGTGCTGGGCGGCGGTTTTTCAGGACGACTATTTCAAAACCTGCGTGAAAAGCATGGCTGGACTTATGGTGCCTATGCCAGAGGCTCGTATCTGCGGCAACTCGGATATTTTTCAGCCAACACCGAAGTGCGCAATGCCGTAACCGATTCTGCGATTGTAGAAATTCTAGCCGAAATGCGCCGCATCAGGTCGGAGATGATTCCAGAAGAAGAATTAAAATTGCAGCGCGAGTATCTTTCTGGAAACTACCTGTTGAGCCTTGAGCGCACTGAACAAAACGCAGTGCGACTTCAAAGCATAGAGTTCTACGGATTGCCTGCGGATTATTACAAAACTTATGTGCAGAAAATAAGCCGTGTAACACCAGAAAAAGCGCTGGAACTTGCAAAGAAGTACATCGAGACCGATAACCTTGCGGTTGTGGTCGTCGGCGATGCCAAAGAAATTAAACCGGCGCTTGAAAAAATTGCAAAAGTGCGCGTCTATGATACTGACCTCAAGCCCGCCATTTCGCTCACGCTGGACCTGACAGGTGAAGAACTGCTCAAAAAGCACATTGAAGCCATTGGCGGTGAGAGTGCCATAAAGAAAATCAAAGATCGTGTAACAGAAGGTAAGGTAAGTATCTTTGCTGGACCGCAAACGATTGAAGGCACTTTCAAGCGCACAGAAAAATTTCCAAATAAGCAAATCTTCATTATTACTACGCCGCTCTTTTCGCAAGAAGTCTACAACGACGGAAAGAAAGTGGTGCAGAGTGGAATGCAAGGTACACGAGAACTCTCTGGTGAAGAACTCAAAAAAGCCCTCGATGAGGCGCAGTTCAATGCGCTCTATCGCACAACTGAACTTGGCTACAAGCTCACGGCAAAAGAAAAAAAGATGATGAAGGGCAGACCCGTGTATGTCGCCGAACTAGAACGCCCCACAGGCGATAAAGCTACGCTCGTTTTCGATGCTGAAGACTTCATGCTGATTGCCGAGACAAGACGACAAAATACGCCGCAAGGTGAGATAGATGTCACAACGACCTATTCTGACTTTAAGATGGTCGATGGTGTCATGGAGCCTTTTAAAGTCGTGCAATCGCTGGGTATGGCAGATGTGCAATTCACGGTAAGCTCAATCAAGCATAACACAAGCATTGCGGATGAAGAATTTGTAAAGAAATAGAGGCATATTTTTCGGGCAAGAAAACTGTGCTGTGCAGTTGCACTTCGAAGCAGTTTGCTCAAGCTAAAAGTGCTAGTACTTGATTTTCGGCGGTTTGCCAGCAAGGAAGCGTTGATAGAGTGAGCTGCGGCGCTGCTTGTATTCAGGCTGAAGGATTGCAAATTCTTTGAGGTTTTGCCAGCGACTCCCGACAAGATGAGCCCCACGCTGCAAGCCTTCAAATTCAAAGCCTAACTTTTCTATCACGCGCAAACTGGCATGGTTGTCTGGTGCAGCAGCAGCAGAGACGCGATAGAGGTTCATATCCGTGAAAAGGTATTCCAAGAGCAGGAGCGCAGATTCAGTAGCGTAGCCCTTGCCTTGGTGCGCGCTTGCAACCCAGTAGCCAATTGCCGTTTTGAAGTTCATCCAATCAATTGGATGGGTACTGACGGCACCAATCAGTGCATCATTCTCACGCAGAAACGTGCAAAAGGTCAGAGATTTGTTTTCACGCATCTCCTGTATTGCCAGTTCAATGAAGCGCTGCTCACCTGCGACACTCACTTTGCGTTGTGCCCAAGGCATCCACGGACGCAGGCTATCAAGTGATTGATTGATGGCTTCGGCAAGCGGCGCAGCATCGCGCAGTTCGACTGGACGAATGTAAAGCCGATGCCCTTCGATTCTCATGTCAAGTGTGATACAATGATTAAAGTGAAAGACTAAGTTGCTGGCTCAAAACGAACCGTGATGAAACCGAACGCCAAAGCACATTTAGGACGTTAGCGAAAGGTGAGCAGATTGGCTCAAGAGTTCTGAAGCAGCTTGCGCAACTTCATCAACCGTGATAAGTGACATACATTCTTTCGTTCCCAGCGGACAAACCTCCGACAAGCAATACTTGCAATTGACCTCTTTACGTAGAACTCTCACACGCGCTGACGGTTGAATCCAAAAATCCTCTCGGTCAACTGCGCTCATCAAGACCAGCATGGGTGTCTCTGTACAATTGCCGATGTGCATCGGACCTGTATCTAATGTGATGAAAAGATTGGAAAGCGCAATAAACTCCTTAAGTTGATGAATAGTTGTTTTGCCAATTAGCGAGAAAGCGCGTCCCGAAAAGGTAAGTGCTTCAAGAATAGATTGCACTTGCTCACGCTCACGCTCTGCACCTGTAAAAACAAGTTTGAGTGAAGGGTGCATCAAAAGGCGCTTACCAAGCTCTATCCAGCGCTCCGTAAACCACTGTTTCGATGACCAATTGCTACCTTGATGAATGACAACAATTTTTTCAGAATCATCGTGTTTGATGGACTGCATAAGCTGCAGAGCGTCGCGCTTATCTTGTTGCGAAGTCGGTAGCCAGAGACGCCGAGAAGTGGCGTGCAGTCCCAGAAATGCTAGAAGGGAGAGATTGCGCTCGACAAGGTTGAGATTCTGGCGGTAAGCAACAGGAATGTTATTAAAAAAACCGCGCTGATTTTGGTCAATCCCTAAGCGGTATCGAGCGCGTGTAAGGTAGGCGATTGTAGGATATTTGAGTGCGGCGCATGTCGCATCTAAGATGGCTAAATCATATCTTTGCCGGCGAATCTCTAAAAGCAACTTAAAGAGCGGCAGCAGTTTGCGGTCGCCTTTGCCCCAATACCAAGTTTTATCAATGTAGAAGCGATGAATTTGCGGAATGTTTTTATAGACTTCATAGCCAACGGAATTGACCAGCATATCGATTTGCAAATGTCCAAGATGCTCAACAATAACTTTAAGTGCAGGTGTGAAGACCATATTATCGCCCAGCTGTTGAAGCGCAATAATGAGCACTTTCTTTATCTCTCCTGAAGCGATGCGCGATGATAAAAAATCTGGACGTAGCATCTCTGGACGCCGTGGCGCCAAAAGACTGCCAGTTGAAGCAATAAAATTGTAGAGTCGTTGCATAAACCAAGTTTAAGAAGAATAGGGAAGTCTCTGCAATTGCCTTTGCAATCTGTGTGCTATTGGTATATTGAGCTGAACTGAACGCCGAACTATGCTACTCAAGTGCTTATACCTTACATTGCTTTGTGTTGCTGTGCCACTGCTCGTCTATGCACAGCCAAGCGAAAGTCAGAACCCGTGCAAGGATTCACTTTTGCTTAAGTTAAAAAAAATACCGCGAGTAAGTTTGAATATGGCAGAGCGTAAATATCTTGAGCAAAAAGAAAAAGAGTGTGCTGAATTTGCAAAAAGCCAGACCTTACAAAAAGACACAACAGTGGTACAGAGACCTGAATCGGAACCGATGCTAAAAGATGCTGCTGGTGCAGGAGAACCTGAACCCGAAAAAGAGGCGCCTATCAGCCCAAGTCCGGAGCCTGAAATGAAAAAACAACTGGATGTTCAAGAAGCGCTATCCATAAAGCCAGCGCAAAAAGATTCCAGTATAGCCGCTGAAATGGAGCCATTACTGACGCCTCGCAATGCAGGTATCGTAGCCTTCATTGCTGCTGCAATTGCTGGTATCGTGATAGCGCTCGGCAGTGTAACACCATCACCATTTTGAGCTGTATCAGTTACTATACATCCATCTAAACTGTGAGGGACATGTCAATGAGTTACAAGTTTAACAAGAAAGACTTTAAGAAAATCGCCAAAGCGTTGGCTGTCAAAGAGCCAATTGTAGGGCATAATCACGCCCGCATAGAGATTGAAGACCATGTTAGCAAACGCAAGGTATCTTTGGAAATTTATCCTGAGCTGGAAATTGGGGATAAGGTTGGTAATCTGGTGCAAGCCTTCACGCCGCTTGGGCTATTGCAACTGCATTTCTGCACAGACTACATCGTCAGCGAGGAATTAGGAGAAGTCATTTTGTTTGCAGAGAACGGTAGCAAAATCTCGGGCTTTGTGATTGGCAAAGATGCTGGCATTACATTCTATGCTAATGTCGATAAATCGCTGCTCTCCAAAGATCCCCTCAAACTCTCTGGTGAAGTGATTGGCTGCGCTGTGCAACTGGCACTTACTGAACATAAACTTGCAGAAATCAAGTAACAGCAAAAGAGCAGGTGATTATTCTCAGCAATACGACACGCCAAGCGCTTCCCAAAAAAAGACTAGCTCATGCAATTGAACTTGTGCTGCGCTGTGAAAAGCACCGCGCGGAATGGATTTCGGCGGTCTATTGCGGTGATAAACTTATCAAAAAGATAAACCAAACTTACTTACAGCACGACTACGCAACCGATACCATTTCTTTCCGACTCAATGATGGTCAAAGCATTGAAGGCGAGTTTTACATCTCACTCGATACCGTGCGCCGAAATGCCCGTCGCTACAAGCAAAGTTTCGCTGCTGAATTGCTGCGTGTAACAATTCATTCTACGCTGCATCTAATTGGATATGATGATAAAACCGATGCGCAGCGAGAGATGATGACCAAAAAAGAAGAGCACTATCTTGCGCTACTTGAGCGTGCAAACAAACAACACTTGGCGCAAGCACAAGTCAAATGACACAACATCTTTCAAAGTGAAAGGGCTTTGTTGTGCCTCTCTCAAAAATCTTCTCAATGTGAGAAAGTAAAAGCGCAATTTTTCATGTAGAATATCACCGTCCGAAAACCCTTGATTTTACTTGCCTCGAGAGACAATCACAAGAACAAGCACTGATGAAAAATTGGCATTGAAGTTGACTTAACGATGTGTGAAAAAATTCTAAAACTCAAACCACACATCTTTATGTCGACACGGCAGAGTCTAACAGCAGGAGCACAAACCATTGCAGAAGAAGTCAAGATTGCACTTCAAACAAAAGCCCGATTAACCGAACAGCTTCATGAACAAAAACTAGCAAATCCAAACGCTGAGCTTGAAGTTGCAAAAGAAAACGATGAAGATAAGGCTTGGAAAACTTTGCTTGGCAATAGTATTGAGACGCCCGAAGAAGTGCATCGCATTTGGGGGGAAGACTTAGAGACGATGAAACAGCTTGAGCGGGAATTTAACATTCGCATCAATCCATATTATGCTTCGCTCATCCAAGAAAAGGGCGACCCGATATACAAGCAGGTTGTCCCCAGCAAAAATGAGCTTATCAAAGGTTGCTGCGTCGACGACCCACTCAACGAAGAGCGAGATTCGCCTGTGCCAAGCATCACGCATCGCTATCCTGACCGCGTGCTGTTCCTTGTGGCGCATGAATGCGCAGTCTATTGTCGATTCTGCACGCGCAAACGCAAGGTCTCGGATGCTTCAAAGATTAGTCTCAAATACCTTCAAGCTGGAATTGATTACATCAGAGAGCATAAAGAAATTCGCGACATTGTGCTCTCAGGCGGCGACCCACTCACACTCTCCGACCGCCGCATTGAGTTTATCCTTAAATCACTTAGGGAAATTCCACATGTCGAGATTATTCGCATCGGCACGAAAATCCCTTGTGTCTTGCCGCAGCGTATTACCAAAAAATTGGTGAACATCATCAAGAAGTATCACCCGATTTATGTCAATACGCACTTCAATCATCCGCGCGAGCTCACACCAGAAGCTAAACTAGCTTGCGAAAGGCTTGTTAATGCTGGCGTCCCCGTCGGGAATCAATGTGTGCTGCTCAAAGGTGTCAATGATGACCCCGAAATCATGAAAGCCTTAATGAAAGGGCTACTCAAAATGCGTGTGCGCCCATACTACATCTACCAAGCCGACATTGTGCGCGGCACAGAGCATTTCCGAACCAAGGTCGAAAAAGGTCTGGAAATCATTCAAGCCTTGCGTGGACATATTTCAGGATTAGGTGTGCCGCACTTTGTGATTGATTCGCCCGGTGGTGGCGGAAAAATTCCGCTGCTGCCGCACTACATCCAAAAAATGAATGATAAAGAAGTGGTGATGAAAAACTACAAAGGTGAAACCTATGTCTATCCCCAAGTGCAAGATGATATGGCGTTGCCTCATCGACTCGAGATAGCAGGTCAGAATGGACACTCAGACACATGCGCAAACTTGCAGCCACTAAATGGACACAGTCAAGCAAATGAGTATAGTCAGGCACATAGCTTTAATTTGGGCATGGAAATTCAAGATTATTTTTGAAAACTAAGCAGCGCAACACCGCAAAAAGCACAGACCGTAGAGCACGCCAAGTCATCGCAAAAAAGTAAAGATACTTCGGCGCGCTCTGCGTTTTTTTAGTACCACAAGTAAAAAAACGGGCAAAACAAATGTGTGAAACTGCAAGCGATTTGATAATTTAGGCGCTCAAAAACGTGATGAAATGAAAGATGAAATGGAAAACGCAGCAGACACAGAGTTTGAGCCATTTTTAGATGATGAAGAAAGTCTGGAAGCCCTAGCGCCCAAGCGCATTGAGATACGTCTGTCAGCCAAACAAGGGCGAGAGCGGATTGATAAGTTTTTGACGCGCCAAATTGAGAATGCCACACGAAGTCGCGTGCAAGCTGCCATTGAAGAAGGGCGCGTGCTGGTCAATGGGCATCCTACAAAAGCCAATTATAGGCTTGCGCCCAACGACCATATTGAGGTGATCTTCACGCACCCGCCAGCACCTGAAATGAAACCTGAAAATATCCCGCTCGACATTGTCTTTGAAGATGAATGGTTGATGGTCATTAACAAACCGGCGGGAATGGTGGTGCACCCTGCGTTTGGGAATTGGACCGGCACGCTGGCAAACGCAGTGCTCTACCACACGGCACGACTTTCATCGCTCAATCAAGATGAGCTTCGCCCGGGCATTGTGCATCGTTTGGATAAAGACACCTCAGGGCTCATTGTGGTTGCAAAAGATGATGAAACACACTATGCACTTGCAAAGCAGTTTGCAGCACGCACCACTGAAAAGCGCTATCAAGCCATCGTTTGGGGTGTACCCAAGCAACGAAAAGGAATAATCAAAACAAACATTGGGCGCAGCAAGCGCGATAGAAAAGTCATGGCAGCTTACCCATACAACGAAAGCGAAACAGCAGAAGGAAAACCGGCAATCACCGAGTATGAAGTTATCGAGGACTATACCTTTTTTTCACTGCTTTCACTGAAGTTGCACACAGGGCGTACGCATCAAATTCGCGTGCATCTGCAGTATCTTGGGCATCCAATTCTCTCCGATGCCACATATGGCGGTGCAAGCGTGCGTGCCTTGCCTTTTGCCCGAAGTGAAGCGTTTGTAAAAAACCTATTTGAAACCTTGCCTCGTCAAGCCTTACACGCCGCCTATCTAGCTTTCGAGCATCCAAAACACAAAGAAAAAGTTTCTTTCACGGCACCAATGCCAACCGATATGGCAACTGCATTAGAAAAAATCAAACATGTGCATCTGTCCTCCTGCGCCGACTAACTCGGTATGGTATCGTAATATCGCGCATTTGATGCTCCTGCTGTTGTTCTGGAGTGTATATGGCTGCGCATCCACACCAGCGCCGCAGACATCCATCTTTGAGATTGCACCAGATGACCGTGCCGTCTATGAGCGCCTGCTTGCTGAAGCAAATGGTAGCACAAGGCAATTTCAATCATTTGACCTTACGCCGATAGCCTATCGTGTGGTTTTGCCGAAAGAAGAGCCTAGCATGGTGGTAGCATTTATTCATGGGATTGCAGCGCAGTCAGCTTTATACTTGCCGCTTGGCGATTCTTTGGCAGCACGAGGCATTGCAACAGCGTTGCTGGATTTACGTGGTCATGGACGCTCAGGTGGCGCGCGTGGTGATGTCCCTTCGCTTGATGCATTGGTACGCGATGTACGGCTGTTCTTAGATACGCTGCGGCGCGACTTTCCAAACAAAAAAATTATTCTTGGCGGTCACAGTCTCGGTGCAGGGCTATCGCTGCGGTTCATCACCGAGTTCAGCGAACGCAAAAATCTCTACAAAGCCCCAGATGGACTGATTTTGATGGCTGGAGGCTTTTTAGGCAATCCGCGTTGCGATAGTCTCGAGCAGGCAGAGCGACGAAAGTTTTTGCGCAGAGGAGCGTTTGCATCACTTGATGGATGGAAAATGGCAGCAGCGTTTCCAGTATCACTGTTCAATCTCAAGCCCTATCCTATAAAACTCATCTTGCCCGAAGACGAGTTAGTCGCAATTGCTGTGCGAGATACATTGCTGACAACGCAATACACTATGCAGTTTCTCTTCGCATCATTTCCGACAGACCTTGCGCGTGCATACCAATTGGTGAGATGTCCAACACTGCTGGTCGTTGGCGAACGCGATGAACTCGTGCGTGTCTGTGATGCCGATGTATCACTGCGGCGCTTAACACATGCTGCGCAAAAAGAATTGTTCGTGGTCAAAGAAGCAAACCACATCAATGTGATTTGGAAATCTGCAGGCGCAATTGCCGACTGGATGAAGCAAAATATCGACCCAAATGTGAACACTGAACCTGTAATGCCTAACTAATAAACTATCGTTACTTGCTGTCGTGCATTGCACTGAGTGCATCTTGTGCTAAAGCCCTAACACCTTAATTTAGGGCGAACTAGGAACAGAAGGTGAATTGAGCGAAAACTTAATTGGAATCGTCATCCAGCACTTAACGGGTTTTCCATTCTGAATAGCTGGTGAATAAGAAGACCGCATCACGGCATCGATAGCAGCTTCTTCAAAGGACTCAATGCCTGAACTTTTAAGGATTTGTGCCTTCTTTGGCTTACCATCTCTATCAATCAAGACGCGTACCACAACACGACCTTCAAGCCCAGCCTTGCGTGCAATTTCAGGATAAATAGGCTTTACTTGATTGACAAAATGCGGCTCTTTTTCGAGAGCCACGAAAACATCGGGGTCTGGTTCGTCTTTGTCGTCGCGTTCAGCTAACGATAAGTTTTCGCCGCGACCTAATGCGCTTGCAGCATAACGATGCGCATCGGCAAGACCTGTGGTATCATCACCGGTAACAACGCCTTTTTCAATCATTTCTTTAAGTTTTTCTTGTGTTGCAATCGTGCGTGTCGGAGGCGCCTCTTCATCTTTGACGCGCTTGATTTCGCCAACATCAGGTGACTCTGGTGGCTTGATGGCGGCAGGTGGTGGCGGCGGTGCTTTTTCATCCATTGGCGGCGGCGGCGGTAAATCCACAATACTCACTGTGCGAGTAACATTAACAACTGCGGTATCTTCCTCATCGCCTTCCAGATGAGCTTTGATGAACTTCCAGCTGACATAACTAAAAATCATAAGCAGCGCAAACGATGTTGCAATCATTACGCCTCGCGCTAAGTAAATGTGCGTATACTTGCGCAGAATAAGCCCGCCATAATAAACATTGCGCAAATTTTCAGTATCTAAATACTCGAGGCGAATAAATCCGCGTGAGGCTGGTGGCTTAGAGTTAGGGTGGCGCGTTGGTTCAGGCTCTGGAATGTCCACGCGGTGCAGAGAGGTCTGCTCCTTTTTCAATACTTCTGACATAATTACTCTCCTTTTTACTACTTCATGCAGTTGCATACCGCAACGGCTTAACTGTACAAACGTAAGAAAACTCCTGCAAATTTTCTCACGTGGCGTAAAAGATTTTAATGAAGAAACTGAAAAGAACAACAGAGCAGAAAGCTACACGCATGGTAACAGCTTGGTCAAGATGAAAGAGCAGACAACGGTCTCTTGATGAATACCACTTAAAGTACAACTTTACGGCGCTTGACATGCTCAATAGGCTTAGACATAACTTGGGCGCACGACATATTCAATTGGGTCACGAATGCCAGTACGCTCGAAAGCCCGCAGCCTCAGGGCGCAACTATCGCAAACACCGCAAGCAATATCATTAGATTGATAGCACGACCACGATAGCTCAAAGGGCGCCTCGAGTTCCATACCACGAATTACAATTTCCCATTTTTTCATCTCTATCACTGGCGTAACAATCTCAATGTGCGTGGTGGGTTTCGTACCTAAGCGAATAACTAAATTGAACGCCTCATAAAATTCTTTGCGGCAGTCAGGATAGCCAGAAGAATCTTCTTCGACAGCGCCAACGAAAATTTTGTTAGCGTGAATCACTTCTGCCCAACTTGTTGCCATGGCTAAAATGTTGGCGTTGCGAAACGGCACATAGCTTGTGGGAATCTCACGGCTGTGCAGATTGGCTGGGCTAACAGGAATGCTCAGGTCCGTCAGCGAAGAGCCGCCGATTTGAGAAAGATGATGAGCATCAATAACCAAACGGCGCTCGATATGATAATGGTCGCAAATGTCATGAAAGGCTTTTAGTTCGCGCCGCTCCGTGCGCTGCCCGTAGTTCAGATGCAGCGCTGCAAGTTCGTAGCCCAAGTGTTTGGCAATTGCGGTCGTCACCAAACTATCCATTCCCCCGCTCAAGAGCACAAGCGCACGCATAAGGATTTCTCGTGTTAATTTTCTGTGAAGTTAATCATTTACAGTAGTTTACAGCAAGGCGACCAAATTTTCTAACACTCAAAACACAGAGAAGAACCATAGCACTGCAAGAGAGCACCGACCGTGATATATTTGCACCAAATCTAAACGTGCTTAAAGTTGATAAAAGTAACAGCAACGCTACTTTTACTCCTGTGCTCAAATAGTCTGGCGCAGCCACTGAAAGCGGGTGCAAATGAGCCACTGCGACTGCATCTGGTCTGGCAGCTTGATGCAACAGCAGCTATGGATGTTGTACGCCGTGAATTGCCGCAGCCAACCGTGAGGCATCTTGTAACCAGCACATTTTTCCCGCTTGCCATGCGGCTCTATCAAGCGCCGGATGTGCCAGTAACGCTCTGTATGTCTTCAGAAACTTTAACTGCCTTGCAGCGCTATGTCTCTCGCCTCAGAGAATTTATTGACCTGAGCAATAACACAATTGATGCACAAGGCTATCTGAAAAAATATGGCGGAGAAACTGATGCATGGCTCGATGTCTTACTCAAATCATCGACGGAGCTCTCGGCTAAAGAATTGGATATGCTGCTCAATATCTCCAAGACACAACAAGCAACCGGCTTCAGCGTCAGTGAAGAGGTGCTAAGACGATTCCCAGAATATGCACGGCTCTTGCCAAACGATATGAAAGTGGGCACAAGAGTAGGAACTCAAAACCGTGCACTCTACACTGTGCGCGATCGCATCCGCATCAAGTTTTTCTACACGATAGCGCATTTCGACATATCGCTGCTCAACCAAAAATATCAATTGCCACTCTATGCATTAGGGCGAAAACTCACTGACAAACAGACTGGAGTTGAGCAACAACTCTCAATCGACCTGAGCGACTACTTTACGCGCGACGAAAATAAAACACCTGCAGACCCAACCGACGACATCTACGAACTGGCTCGCCCTATCGGAGAAGATGACTGCCAAAGGCTAGTCGTGGAAACCTACAAAATGATGGAAATGGTACTCTTTATACTACGCCAAAGCAGCAGTGCACCAGCACAAAGCAGTGTGGCGAAGGGCAAGAGTATTAAGAAGAGTGAAAGACAAAGAGAGTGGAGACTTGATATTATTACAACGCCGGCATTTAATGCTCTGATACCGCTGCTAATAGATTCTGATGTGGCAAAAGAAGCTTTGGGCGACAGCACCGATTTACCTTTGAGATTAAACGCAAGTGCTGATGCCAGAGCGCACATTGCGCGTGCAGTGTACCGTCTGAAAACGCTCGTGGGCAGTGCGCCAAAAGGATTTGCACCACACGCCCTGATGATTTCGCAAGCCTCGCTGCCGCTCTATGAAGAAGCCGGGGCGCTGTGGATACTTGCCCCAAAAGCAGCACTCTCAAAAGCCTTAAGAAAGCCCAGTGCACAGATTCAGCCAGCAGAAAGTGCAAGTCTTTATCGAGTTTCAGGCTCGCAGGTATGGCTACTCTTTGATGAATCTGATGCTGTTGCAGCTTTGAGAGAACGCTTGCAAAAGCAGACATGGTCGGAAGCTGTTACGGAGTGGTTGAAATCGCTGAGCCGTTATAGCAGCGAGCAAAATCTCTTGACGCTGCGTCTTGACCTTCATCAACTTCTCAATGGCAAGATGCAAACTGCCCTATTTCTTGAGCACTTTTTCACGGCACTGGGTGCAGAAAGCCAAAGGACTCGCATCATCGCACAAAGACCAAGCGAAGTGCTGAACACGCATCGCAACAGCAAGTTAGATAAAGGTGAAAAAGCAAAGCGGCTTGAGCAACTTGTGCTGGCAGCTGAGCAGGATATTCAAACATGGATGAGCAGTGCACAACAGCAGATGGCTTGGACCTACCTTGCACTGGCACGTGAAGACCTTGAAAAATCAAACCTTGCGCCCCCAACACCTGACATAGAATTTGAAGTGCAAAAACAAAGTCAGACCACGCAAGAGATTGGGCATCAAGCATGGTTTGAACTCTATGCTGCCGAGCAATCTATGTGGTTCAAACACTACGGAGAGCAAGCATTAGAGAAAGAGAGAGAAATGGAAAATATCGATAAAAACTTCAGAGCGCATCTGGATAGAATTTATGACCAGCTCTCAAGCGCAGGCAGAAGCACGCAGCGACGAACCTTCGCACCAATTGTGCTGCCACAAGAAAGAAAGCCACGGCGACTGCTTAACCTAAATGACCTTCAACTCGATGGCTTACTGACGGAAACAGAGTGGTTTGAATTTGCAGGTATTTTCTCCCCAAGCGAATCGGCAGACTTCCCGCTTTCAAGATGTTACTACGGAATTACAAATGATGCATTTTGCTTTGCGGCATTAGCAAAAAATAATAACCTGACAGAATTGCTCAGCGATACGACAAAGAAACTTTCGCTGCTGCTTGGACTTGAAGAAAACACTACGGTAGAGTTGGCTTTGCGCGCTACCACACAAGCAAAAAGCAAAATTAGAATTGCGCTAAGCGATGAAGCCTTGGAAGTCATCGTGCCGTATTCCGAGTTGAAACTGCCGAATCGCATTGGATTTCTGGGTGCAATTGCAGGGCAAGAGCGCGTGCACGATAAAGACGCTTACTTGGGCATTGCACTCTTGTGGCAAGAGCATCAGAAGAGCATACGCGTTCCAAAAGAAAAATTTAGGACGGTGCAAGAAGATAAAGTGAATACGGTTGCGGTGCGCTTTGAATTGGATTTATCGGCAAAGCCTACGGCACGTAGCGCAGTACTTGAAATTTTGCAAGCAGAGACGCTTGCGCCGCAAAAAATTGCTTTGCGTGACGACGGCAGAGAAGGTGATGAAAAACGCAATGATAAGGTCTGGTCAGTATTGCTCAAGCTACGTCGTGGTGAGCTCATTGAGTATCGTTACGTTTCTGAAGAGCAAAGCGAAGTGTTAGAGCGTCCGCGCACATGGCGTGTAGAAGATGGGACAAACACACCAAATAAGGCTGTCGTGCGTGATGTGTTCGAAAAACTCTTGCGTTAGCTATCGGCATATAGAAAATTTTGTCGGCATCTCATGTAGCAGGCTGTAAGGCAGCAGTAACCTTTTCTGCTGCGCTTTTGAAATCATTGGCGGGAATAAGGTTTAGACCTGAGTCATCGAGCATAGATTTGGCAAGGTCAGCGTTAGTGCCTTCTAAGCGCACAATGACGGGGATTTTGATAGATAGATTCTTTGCTGCCTCAATAATGCCGGCAGCAACACGGTCGCAGCGAACAATACCGCCAAAGATATTGACCAAAATGGCTTTCACGCTGGGGTCCGAAAGGATAATTTTGAACCCAGCTTCGACAGTCTTTGCACTGGCGCTGCCGCCGACATCAAGGAAATTTGCGGGCTTGCCGCCAGCAAGTTGAATGATGTCCATCGTTGCCATGGCAAGACCTGCGCCATTTACCATACAGCCAACATTACCATCGAGTTTGACATAGTTGAGGTTAGAGGCAGAGGCTTCGACTTCAAGCGGGTCTTCTTCCGTGATATCGCGCATCTCAAGGAACTCTTTGTGGCGGAACAGCGCATTGTCATCAAGATTGATTTTAGCATCGAGCGCCAAGACGGCACCTTCCTTTGTTACGACAAGCGGATTGATTTCAGCAAGTGAAGCATCAATTTGCTGGTAGGCATGAGAGAGCGCGAGAATAAACTGCACTGCATTTTTGAACTGCTCACCTTGCAGACCTAAGAAAAGTGCAGCCTCACGTGCTTGATAAGCCTGAAGTCCAAGCAACGGGTGAAGATGCTGCTTGAAGATTTTTTCAGGTGAATGTTCTGCCACGCTCTCAATATCCACGCCGCCTTCGGTAGAGACCATCAGCACATTTTTCGAAACTGCCCGATCGAGCGTGATTCCTAAGTAGAATTCCTTTTCGATATTGACGCCTTGCTCAATGAGCAGGCGGCGCACTTCTTTGCCATTTGGACCGGTTTGATGCGTAACGAGTTTCATCCCCAGCATTTTGCGTGCAATCTCGTAGGCTTCTTCGGCGCTGCGGACCACCTTAACTCCGCCTGCCTTACCGCGCCCACCCGCATGAATTTGCGCCTTGACGACAACCACACCACCGCCTTGTTCTGCAAGAAGTTGCGCTGCCGCCTCACGTGCTGCTTCTGCTGTGAAAGCCACACTGCTTTTCGGCACAGGCACATTGTAGCGTCGCAAAATATCTTTCGCTTGATGCTCGTGGATATTCATACCCAGAAAAATTGGTTTTTTGAAGTGAGACTTGATTGTTACGACTGGATGCGTAAAGAGTCTGACGACTTTTGCGCGTCTTCGCCCACGACTTGGTCTTCAAAACGGCGCACGGAATTTTTGTACTGGCGCAAAAACTCTAAGCGAGCTTTGACCCTTTCCATCGGCACCAGCAACTTTTGCTTATCCATAATTGCATTTTCGCGCGAGTGATACGTGATGTCGTATTCGTCACTCATCACGATAGCTTCTTCGGGACAAACTTCTTCGCAGTAGCCACAATAAATGCAGCGTAGCATATTGATTTCAAAGGTAATCGGATGCCGCTCTTGGGGAAGGTCAGTTTCATTAGCTTGCATGGAAATAGCAAGCGGCGGACAGACACGCGCACAAAGCCCACAAGCCACACAACGCTCGCCGGTCTTATCTTCGCGCTCAACTAAGACGGGGCGACCACGAAAAACTGCCGGCGGCTTCCATTTGACTTCAGGATACGACATGGTGAATTTCGGGCGAAACATCTGCGCAAATGTGTAAGCCATGCCCTTGAAAATTTCAGGCAAGTATAAGCGCTCAAGAAAAGAGAGCTTCGTGCGCGTAATCGGAGGATTCTTGGTTTGCATAACAACAACTGCTAATCGTTAGGTAAAAACTTCAAATGCCACCTTGAGCTGTAAGAATGCAGAGAGCAAGAGCACTGAACAGCAAGAAAATGCCACGACATGGAACTTAGGCTGCAGAGCTCGAAGCAACTCGAGTCGGAGCAGTTTTCTTCTTAGCGGTCTTAGTGTCGGATTTCTTTGGCGTATCTGTAACTTTTGATTCTTTGAGTGCAGGGCAGCAGTGTTCCGTGCTGGAGCAAGAACTCTTTGACTTTGAGGCATTTTTGCCATCTTGTGCAAAAGCAGGTGCGGCAAAAGCAGCCAGCAGCAGCAGTGCAACGAGTGCTAACTTTTTCATTTGAATTTTCCTTTCACTTTTTCGGTTTGAAGATGTAAAAACAATATAACTGAACGCTTCAGAGATGCAAAACTTGTCGCCATCGCAAAGTTTATTCAGTCGGATATACCTTGAAAAAAATTCGCTGGCATCACTTGTAGAAACCCTTGACCTTCGCGTAAAAGTTCAAACTGTGCTTTTGCATGCACAATCAAAGCGAAAAATAACACTTTCAGGTTTATGTGGTTCGCTCGGCTCTCTGTTTCTAGCTGAACTTTTCAGAAGCACATCTGCGCCCATGCTCATTGTGGCAAAAGATGAACGGCTTGAGCTTTACGAAAACGACTTACACATACTCTTGGGCGAAGCCAGCGTCATGGATTTTGAGCGAGAGCCTTCACTGACGCTTTCCGCAGTGCTAGCAGGCGAAAGGAAAATAATCTTGACAAGCCCATCAGAACTGTGCCGAAAAGTGCTCTCAAAAGAAAAAGCCACAGTGCGACGCATGCACCTGAGGCGAGCAGAGACGATTGGCTACGAAGCACTGCAAGCCTTTCTGCAGAGCAATGGCTTTGAGCGAAAAGAG
The DNA here is from genome assembly GCA_046291735.1 of Candidatus Thermochlorobacter sp. GTDB lineage: Bacteria > Bacteroidota > Chlorobiia > Chlorobiales > Thermochlorobacteraceae > Thermochlorobacter. Next base: position 138,425 of record JBKBSK010000006.1, read on the forward strand.
TTTGTCGAAGAAGAGGGCGATTATGCTGTGCGTGGCTCAATCATTGATGTTTTCTCTTTTGGTGCGTTGAAGCCTGTAAGAATTGAATTTTTTGGCGATGAGATTGAATCCATTCGCACCTTTGAGGTCAATACACAACTCTCAAATGCAGAGGAGAACGATGTCGAGCTGGTTGCAAACATGATTGGCTCACCGGAGGCATCGGTATCGCTGCTGGCGTATTTACCTGCCGAAAGTCTTGTCGTTACAGCGGTCTTCAGCGATGAAGAGTTCGGCGTGAGTGATAGCGACTACTTTTCGCGTCAAGAAATCGAGGAGAAACTCACGACATTTACACAGGTGCAACTGCTGGAACTGACAAAAGGCGATGTGCATGTTGATGCGACACCACAAACGCGTTTTGACTCCAACTTCCAACTCTTTGCTGAATCGCTCAAAAAAGATGTAGCGTGTGGCACACAAAGCGTTATAGCCACACAGTCGCAAAAAGAGCTAGACGACATAGCAGAATTTCTCACGGCAGAGCCTGCAGGTGAAAGCGGCGATGCACTCACATTGCAGACCATCTCGCTCAATCTCTACGAGGGCTTTTCTTGCCCGAACTTATCGCTCTACACTGAATCAGACATTTTTGGCAAACTGCATGCACATCGACGGCGACGCCGAAAACGACGGCGACAGATTTCGCTGCGAGATTTACGCGCGCTCAAAGTTGGCGACTACATCGTGCACGAAGAACATGGCATTGGACGCTTTATGGGTCTGGAAAAAATTAAAGTAGCAGGCGCATGGCAAGAGTGTGTGCTCATTGAGTATGACAAAGGCGATAAGCTCTATGTCAATCTGCAAAGTTTGCATCTGCTCTCGAAGTATTCTGCTGGCGAAGGCGCACACGCTAAGCTCTCTCGCTTGGGCAGCGATAAATGGCAACAGCAAAAAGAGCGCGTCAAGAAGCGTCTGAAAGATATTGCGCGTAACCTGATTGAACTTTACGCTAAACGCAAAATGACACCGGGCTTTGCAGCGCCTGCTGATACAATCTGGATGCGGGAGTTTGAAGCAGCTTTCATCTTTGAGGAAACACCTGACCAACTAAGCGCGATTGAAGCCATCAAGCGCGATATGCAGTCGCCTGCGCCGATGGACAGGCTCATCTGCGGTGATGCAGGATTTGGCAAAACGGAAGTTGCCATGCGTGCGGCGTTCAAAGCTGTTGAAGGCGGCAAACAAGTCGCAGTGCTGGTGCCGACAACCATTCTTGCGCATCAACACCTACGAACTTTCAGGCAGCGCTTTCAAAATTTCCCCGTGCGCATTGAAGTCCTAAGCCGCTTTGTGCCGAAGTCGGAGCAGAAACGCATCGTGGAGCAGATTCAAAAAGGTGAAGTCGATATTGTAATCGGCACGCATCGTTTGGTCTCGAAAGATGTAAAGTTCAAAGATTTGGGTTTATTGATTATTGACGAAGAGCAGCATTTTGGTGTGGCAATAAAAGAAAAATTGCGTGAGGATTTTCCAACTGTCGACACACTAACGCTGACAGCCACGCCGATTCCGCGCACACTGCAATTTTCAATGATGGGTGCGCGCGATCTTTCTATCATTTCCACACCGCCAAAAAACCGTCAACCGATTGAGACCATCGTGCATGAATTCGATCCTGAACTTATTCGGCAAGCGATTGGGCGAGAACTGGCGCGCGGCGGTCAGGTCTTTTTCCTTCATAACCGCATCGACTCGATTGCTCAAATGTTCGAGCTGCTCAAAGGTCTTTTCCCAAAAGCGCGCATTCGAATTGCACACGCACAATTGCCAAGCAAAGAACTTGAAGAAATCATGATGGATTTTCTCGATCGAGAAGTCGATATTTTGATTTGCACGACCATCATAGAATCGGGGCTTGATATTTCAAATGTCAATACCATTATCATCAATCGCGCTGATATGCTCGGGCTAGCTGACCTCTATCAACTGCGCGGGCGCGTTGGGCGTAGCGACCGCAAAGCCTATTGCTACCTGCTCACACCGCCAGCATCCACGCTAACGCAAGAGGCACTGCAGCGCCTTGCAACCATTGAGGAATTCACCGAACTGGGCTCTGGCTTCAATGTCGCTATGCGCGATTTGGACATTCGTGGCGCAGGTAATCTGCTCGGCGCAGAGCAATCAGGCTATATCTACGAACTGGGCTTTGATCTCTACCAAAAAATTTTGGAAGAAGCTGTGGCAGAACTCAAGTCCACAGAGTTTCAAAACATTTTCAAGGAAGCCGAAGCACAAAAATCTAAACCCAACAAACCAACCGAAATTACATTCTACTTCAATGCGCTCATCCCTGACTATTATGTTGAATCTGCTTCGGAACGCTTTGCACTCTACGAACGCCTAACAAAAGCTACAAGCGAAGAAAGTCTGGCAAAGTTTGCAGCGGAACTGCAAGACCGTTTCGGTAAGATGCCAGAAGAGTGCGAAAATCTTTTGCTGATAACGCGCCTCAGACTTGCAGCAACCGCACTTGGTCTTTCACGCATAGAAGTGATGGAAAAAAAATGCGTGCTAACCTTCCCCGAAGGCGAGGACAGAGCATTCTACGAAGGCAAAATTTTTGGCGCCGTGCTCGATGCCATTAACTCTGGCACGCTCAAAGACTATTCCCCAACCTTTAAGAACGAAAAGCGACTTAAGCTCGACATCACATTTCCAAAAGACTACAGAGACACGCCTAAGAAAGCCATTGAGACCGTGATGCAAATCTTGAAAAAGTTTTACCCTGAAGCAGAAACGGTAAGCGCTGTTTAGAAAAACTCAAGGGCGTGCAGCAGAGCTAGGTGAGAAACTCTTGGGCTAGAATGCATTGAGACAGTTTTAAGGCTGTGGCGCTATATTCCAAGCGTATGAATTCAATAAACTTGTACTCCAATTCACGATTATACTAAGCAGCCTGTAAGGCGCAGTCTTGTAACTTGCAAATGCACCAATGAAACGCTTGCTTATCATTGAAGACGACCCCACAATTCAACGCGGCTTAAAAATTGCTCTTGAAAAAGAGTTTTATCATGTGGAAACAGTTGCAGATGGTGAGTTCGGTTTTGAACTTGCAAAAATCAAAGACTTTGACCTCATCATTCTCGACTTGATGCTGCCAAACAAAAATGGCATTTGCTGAGACTTACGCCGCGCAGGTGTAGCAACCCCAATTGTGATGCTGACTAGCAGATCTGATGGATAAAGTTGTCTGTTTCAAATTAGGAGCAGATGATTGTGTAACAAAGCCCTTTAGCATTCACGAACTTAGAGCGCGTATAGAAGCCGTTTTGCGCCGCAGTCAATCCGTGCAAGCTGATGATGCAAAAACACATCAAAAATCAATTGAGGAAATCTGCTTGAGTTTGCGCAAAAAGTTAGAGCCCGATGCTGCGCAGCCGAAGCATTTGCTTACGGTGCATACATCGGGCTACAAGTTCGTGCGTTAATTGCCCAGATTACTTTTTCAACTTAAGTGCGACTGGAAAATCGGGCACATTCGGCGGTCTGACGGTGGTTGGGGTCTGCTTGCCTTTGGTGAGTTCTTTGACGCGCTCTGAGATAAACGCATCAAGCATGTTAACGGTGATTTTCCCTTTTCCCATCAAATCTGCCTTCCCACTCAGTCCTTCCAACAAAGCTCTCGTAAAGGCACCATTGCCCCAAGCAGCATCCTCGAGCGAGTATTGCCGACCAGTTGAAGAAGAGAAGACAACTGCGCCATTTTCTGCACTACCCAGTTCATTGACTGCAGCGGTGATGTCGGCAGTCGCACTGCGGCGCTGTGTTCCACCCATAGCATTGCCACTGTGGCAAGCATCTAAAAAGATGACCGCTTTGCCAGCAAGTGCAGCAATTGTGGTCTTAACCTGACTGAACTCCAAGCAGGTGCGTTTGAGTTTTTCAAGTTCAGCATTGACAGGCAGGAGATAGAATGTACCTGAGTTGTCGTTAATCCCGTGCCCTGCAAAGAAGAGCATGCCAACATCTTTACTGGTTACCTGTGCTTGCAACCACTCTAAGCCGTCCAGTACATCGTCTTTGGTGGCTTGCTGGTCGGTCAAGAGCCTGATGTTCACGTCTTGATACAATCCGCCTTTTTGGCTAAGCAAGGCTTGAGCAAAGTCACGGGCGTCTTTTGCTGCCAGACCGAGTTGCAAATCCGAATCTTTGTAATTGCTGATACCAATCACTAAGGCATACAATTTTGGCTTGATGATAAATTCATCTTGTGCAGGAGCGGCGCCCTTCCACACGATACGCACACTTGCAGGGTCACTGACAGTCGACTTATTTTCAGCTAGGATAGAAATTTCGCAATCACGCTCTGGAATCATGACCGTTACTTGTTCTTCACTGACCCCAGCCGCAAGGGTTTTCTTCAAGCCACGAGTATTGGCAACAGGGCGACCATCGACCAAAATTTTTACAGCAGTTACAGGCTCACCAGAAGGGCTTTCAATAGCGTAGTGCAGGAGCACTTGAGGCGATGAGACAACGGTACCATTCTCAGGTGAAAGAATCGAGACAACAGGCGGTAAGACCTCTTTCAACTGGAAGGTTTTTCTTGCTTGTTTAGAGGCACTTTTGCTAAGTCCGCGCTCTTCATCAGCAGCAAGGAGCGCATTTTCCACATCGAGCATTTGCAGAACTTTGGCGATGACATCGGGGCGATAAAACTTATTGCGAAATCGGCTCGCCGAGAAAAACATTGATTCTTTGGCTTTGCCTTGATTGAGATGCCAGCCGATGAGGTTTTCGCCGCCGGGTGAGGCATCGTAATAGCCTTCGGGTGTCCAAGTAACCCAGCGCTTGCCATCGTTGGTAGGGAAAAATGCGAGGAGTTCTTGACCATCATCGTAGCGGAACCAGCGAATGGTGCCATCGCCCAAAGCAGCGACCGCTAAGTTCTTATCAGGAGTGATATTCACAGCCCAAGCTGCGGTAGTTAAGGTTCTTTCCCAAATTTCTTTACCTGACGCATCATAGCGGCGCAAGGTGAAATCACAACCCAGCAGAAATGATTGCTTGTCAAAAGCAATCGCAACACTGAGCGGTCGTTCAAAGTCCCGGAGTTTAATAAGCTTTTCCCCGAGCTTAAGTTCATAAATAGATTCCCGAGTAAGTGGCAAGCCCTCGGTCTGGGGTTCATACATACCTTCAGCCTGAGGATCATAGTCATCGAGCACGCGCTCTTCAACAAAGAAGGAACCCATGTTTTGACGCAAATAGCTATACCTAAAATCTACAATAGAGCCCGTTTCAGAGACCCGAAAGTTTTCGGACATACCGCGAAAATCGGACTGTAGGCTGTTTTTATAGAAAACAACACGACCTGAGGCATCAAGTGCACCATAACCCGGGTCAGCACAGGCAAAGAGCAGCCCACCCTCTTTTCGGGGCAAAAGTTGTGTGATTAAATTCGCCGCCGGTGTCAGCCAATCTCTATAAACAGAGGGACGATCTAACTGCCAGACCCGAATAAATTTTCGATTTTTATCATCTGAAAGTGTCCCAGCAGCATAGAGGGTATTGCCTGAAATTGACCAAGCAACTGCACTCAAGATGAAGTCATCGTTCTCCTTACCGAGTTTAACAAGTTGCTTTGACTTTAAATCAAACACTTCTACACGAGGAGCATCGTTAAATCCAATGGCAATGTATGCCCCATCCGTCGAAAAGGCGACATGAACAGGATCCTTGCCGCATTGCGTTTGATGCTTTGCTACGAGCTTAAACTGATCGTCATAAAGCCGAAGATAACCGTCTTCACAAGTGGTTAAGAGGATACCTGAGGGACCAAAATCAGCACCATAACTGCCACCATTGTAGTCGGTGTCTTTAGCAACGACTGAATAGTCTGTAGTGCGGTAGACTGCTAAGCCAAAGCCACCACCTGCCGTTGCAGCTAAGTACTTCCCATCTTGAGAAAAGACCAGATGAGTGATAACTCCGCCCGGACCTTTCAAGCGCCGAAGCAGTTTTCCTGTTACTGGGTCAAAGATATAGATGTAGTTGTCGCCATCCCAGTCGTAGCCTGTCAAGCCACCGCAGGCTACGGTTTTGCCATCGGGCGAGATAGCAGCGCAGTAGAGCATGCCGTCATTAGCTAAGTTGATTGGAGGGCGAAGCACACGCAGCAGACGTTGGGTCTTCAAATCCCACACGCGAACAGTTTTATCATTACTTGCACTGACAAGAATGTCCTGTTGGGCATCTGTACTGATACGCTTTATAGGTGCAGTGTGCATCCCTATCTCTATGCGTAGCATTGGTGTCTTAGGGACAGCGGCGCGCTCTTCAACAACTTCTTGTGCATGCAGCACGACATGAGTGAACGCAAAGGCAAGCCAGAGCGAAAGAGAAAGTTGGGGTTTCATAGTAGCAGCAAGTTTGGCGTTAAGAAAAATTGACTAAAAACGGACTGCAAAGGACACATGCAGTCAAAATGTGCTTAAAAGCTCTCTGACAGGCGTGGGGTATTATATGCGTGCTTGTCTATAGCTTTGAGCTAAAATGCCGTCTGACCAGTTGCAATCATTGCATGGACATACGCTACGCATAGCTGACAATTTTCCCCGAGCACGACTTCAGACTTGAGCTGCTCAAAGGTGCGCAAGTTTCTCTGCTGCATCACAGCTTTGAGTTCAGCGAAAGGTTTATCGAAGCAAACCACACTTAGTAACCATACTCCAGAGTAGCTAAGACTTTGGTGAAAATACTTTGCTGCGCGCTGCTAAAATCGGGTGCGTCATCTTAAACCATAGTGGCGGAATGAGGACAACGGGCAAAAGACCTAAGTATCCTGTAGGCAAAGTTGGGCTTTCGGGGTAACTCAAAAGTTCCTGATAAGGGCGTGAGGCATAATAATGATGATCGCTATGACGCGGAAGTTCTAAGAGGAAAAAGCGTGATGAGGCGTTATCGGTGTTCCAAGAATGTTCTGCAGAGATACGTTCTTTCTCGGAGCGTAGGAGCCCATAGTGCTGGGCATAGTTAGTGATTTCAAGCAGTAGAACGGCAATGAGTGCTTGCAGCAAGTAGGCAAGTCCTGCCCAAACACCGAGAAAGCTAAACACGCCAAGCACGATAAGAAGCTGCGCTAGAGCGGAGGCAATAACAAAGTTGCTTAAGCCAAAGGGCGCTCGACCGGTTTTTATCAAGCGTTCAGCTTCAAGATGCAAGGCACTGCGAAATTGTGCTGGAATCGTGCGCCGAATAAAACCATAAACGCTTTCGCCGTAGCGTGCAGTAGCCCCGTCTTTGAGTGTGGCAGCGTATCGATGATGGGCTTTGATATGCTCAATATAAAAGTGTGCATAATTTACCAGCAATAAATTCCAGATACCTAAGGCTTGCCAGACTTTTGACTTGCGGTGAATAAGCTCGTGGGCAACAATAATGCCCGACACACCAGAATTGATGCCCGTCGAGAGCGCAGCAAACCACACGAACTTGCCTACGAGCAAGCCACTGGTAATCCCGTGTAGCAGCGTAACTATAGCAGCTGTGTGCGTCAGAACATGAATCAGCAGTAGGGTATCGGCAAAGAGAGGAGAATGCGGCTCAGGCTGATTTTTTCTTTCTTTGAAAAACCAATCTGTGATGCCAAGTCCCACCAGCGTGAACAGAGCATTCGAGAGTGTCCAATATCCACCAAGCAGATTGCCGGCAAGCGTGAGACTGACAGGGATAAGGCTCAAAAGGTAGCCCAAGTCTTGAAAGTGCCTCATAGCAAATGAGGGTTTAACAAAACCTTGTTTTAGGAAAAGTACATTCACAAAAATTTAACTTTTCGCCGCATTTTAACAAAACGATAAGACGAGATAAAATCAACCGATGTAAAGCATAAAAATGACTTACTCTGTGGCATGTTACACTCACACTGCAGAACCACTTTACCAGCTTGGAGTGGCGGTTTTACTTAGTTTGAGCAGATTGAGTCTTGCGATCTTGTGAAGCATTCCACGCTGCCAGAAACTCTTCATGAAACTTATCCATGAGCGTAAAGAAATTTTCCATCTCGTTTAAGCGCTGGCTTAGCAGGGGCATAGATGCACCAGATTCTGCGAGCGCAGATTTAAGCCGTTTTGCGATTCTGATATTGTTGCGAATGCGCTCTGCGTGATTGCGAAACGCATTTTCAAAAGCGTTCGGGTGAATTTCGTAGTAGTCTTTGCGGGAGTTTTCGTGCATGAGCACTTTGCGAACCAAATTGCGTTCAAGGAGCCGACGCATAATTTGGCTGATTGGACCCTTGCTGCGTCCAAGTTCACTGCAAATTTCATCGAGGGAAAGAGGTTCTTCGGAAGAAATCAAAAGCCCAACGATATGACCCATCACACGATTGAGACCAAACGCATGATAGGCTTCACCGTATTCTCTGATGACTTCGCGCTGTACTTTTTGCATGACATTGAATTTTTCAAAAATAAAAAAGTCAAACGAATTCTATCAATCCAAAGTTCAAATTTGCTTTGTGTCTTTTGCGCTAATGGTTCTAAGCTCACCAAGGTGAAGTCGATACCAATTCACCCCGGCATACTTTTGATTGAGCTTTAGAAGTTGAGGTTTGGCGTCGAGCAACTGAAGAATATCGGCAAGTGAAAAAATAGGGCGATGCGCTGTCCAAAGTTCATCATAGACGGCTTTGATAAAGTCGTAATCTTCTTGATAGTCAATCGTAAAGCGGTGCGATTTAGAGTAGTCCAGTCCGCTCTCCCAAGTGATGTTCATCAAGCGAAAGCGTTCGGGCTGTTCCCAGATAAAGGGCGTGGTATGTTCGCGTTCGTAGGTCTTCGTGGCTTCGCGCCAAGCAATTTCTAAAATGGGCATAGGTATAACTTCCACATCGTTGCCGTCAGGGTAAGTCGGTGGATGCAAGTTGCTGACAAAATCAACGTCGTTGTAGTGTTGCAAAAATGCACTTAAGACACGGTCAATAACGTAGGGGTCAATGAGCGGACAATCCGAAGGAATCTTGACCACAGCATCGGCTTTTTCTTGCAGGGCGGCTTGGTAGTGTCGGTCGAGCAAGTCTGTTGGATGACCAGAGTAGCACTTGACCTTGATGTCGTTGCAGAGCGTACGGACGGCATCATCACTTGGGTCGGTTGTTGTTGCGACGATGAGTTCAAAGGGGGTGTGAGCGGCTTGAATGCGTTCGAGTTGGCGTTGCAAGAGCGGTTTGCCAGCAAGCGGCAAGAAAATTTTATTCGGCAATCGACTCGAGCCGGTGCGTGCTTGCACGACAACAAGAAGTTTCATGTGTTCAGCGTACTTGCGAAGTGTTTGGTATGAATTTGTAGCAAAAAAAAACGCCAGTACAATTTGCGCATGCAGATGGTTATCTTGCAAACATCGCAGGGCACTGGCGTAGAACATGAGATGACTTAAGAGATACCTTTAGTGAAGGTAAAAAGACTCATCAAGAGTTGCGGTGCATATTCAGGATTAAACCAGCGTTTCGGACGCGCTTTGTGGTAAGGCGAACTATCCTCCAAAAGTTCTCGGCAGACATCGGCGATATTCTTGGCAGAAGTACCACCATTTTGAATTGGCATCATGCGCCGAAGTTCGTTAATATCAAACTCAGAATACACTTCTTTGCCGAGCGCAAGTCCAACATAGACCGTCGAAGAAAATCGCGTGATGAGCACATCGCAGTTTGCAATCATTTCTTCGGCACTGCCCGAAGTATAGACCAAAGCATGCGGCGCATATTTGTTGATTTCGCGTGTAGCGCGCTCATGGTTTTCATTGGGGTGAAGTTTGAAAATGAGCTGTCGCCCATTTGCAATTCTGACGGCGTTTTCAATAATCTTACGGCGATTTTCATACTTTAAGGTCTCACGCGAATCACTGGTGCAGACCAGCACAAAGTTTTTGTAAGGGAAGTTATTGTTGTAGAACTGCTGGCAGTTGTCAAAGTTAGGAATGCCTGTAACACGAATCTTTTCAGGCTTGACGCCTTTGCGAATGAAAAGATCGCGGTAGCCTTCGGAAGCAACGCAAAAGTAATCGTAAGCATCGCTCAGTCCAGTGGTGGAGGTACTTGCAATCCAGCGTGGCAAGAACGGAAAGAGTTTGACCAGATGATAGAAAAAGTTTTCGGGGTCGGTCATGCCTTCTTGCACCAGCACCATCTTTTTGTGCATGATGTTTTTTTGAACCAAGAGGTCTGATGATGTAACGACGAGGTCATAGTCATTCTTTTTGGCTTGATAGTCAATCTGCAGGTCGTGCGCTTTGAGATAGTTCATGCAGCGCGCGACGTGCTTAAAGCCTGCGGGCGTGGGTTCGGCAAGTCTCATTTTGCGTAGCACCTCATGCAAGCCATCGCAGTAGTATGGCGTAAACCAGCAGTCATATTCGCTAAGGTGCTGCGCAACTTTATGCATTTGTGTGGTTTGATTGTGTGAGCCGCAAATAAAAAGGATTTTCTTTTTACCCATGCCTTCTTGGTTTTGGTTAAGGTTTGAGTGATTGAGCGAGAACTTCCTTCGGTTTCAAATCGGTAAACGCAAGTAAAATGTAGCCGAAGATAATCCAAAAAACTTCTTTGGTACGTTTGATAAGAACAAACGCTGTGCCCATTTCCATGCATTCTACGACACCAAAGCCGTCAAGAAAGCGCACATAGCCGTAATCTTGAATGCCAATTCCAGCAGGCAAGACGACAAGCATTGAACGCACAAATGACAGCGCAGATTCCAGTGCCAAAATCTCGCTAAAACCAAGTGGAATGCCAAGCAATTTCATGATGAGAAACGTCTCTACAGTCTCAAAGAACCAAGCTAAGACGAAAAATGAAACGGCAACAGCAGCTTCTTTAAATGAAAGTTTGCGAAACTTTGAGAATTGGTGATCGATGTCGAGAATTTTTTCTTCCTGTTTGATAAGCCATTTGCGCAAAGGAGCCAATGGCACTTTCAGCAGAATGCGATGCAGTTTCTCGGCAACACTCCCATAGAGAAACGTAGCGGCGACGATACCAAAAAACGACAGCACTGTAAGCGATGCGCCAAGAATCACGATGGGTAGACCATCAAAGCCAATAATTTTTTCTGAACCGCGCGTGAGAAATTCATAGCCTAAAATCACACTGACGACGACATAAATTGCATGCCCGATGCTAAGAAAACAGTTGCGCATCACACCTGTTGCAATGCCTTCAGAGATTGGAATGCCACAGCGGCGGTAGAGCAAAACAGGTTTAAGCGATTCAGCAAGGGCAGTGCCGCCGGGCAGACTCATCAGCATCGCTTCCGACATGAGTTTGATGCCAAAGAGTTTGGAAAAATCAACTGGTCGACCAACGAGCGGAAAGGTGGTGCGCCAGCCTAAGGTGTCAAACAAACTGACAATGATGTAAGGAATAAGCGCCAGCAGCAGTGTTGCGCCGCTGTGCTCAAGAAGAGAAGTTACTTTAGCATAGTCCGCATGGCTGATGAGCCTAACGAACATCGCAAAGCCAAACAGTACTGCAATGACTTTGATGACAAAGAGCCCATAGCGGTGTAAAAAACGCATCTGATTGTCTGTTTCGGCTATCATTGCAAAGAGTAGTAAAAATACGCCGACTTTGCGAATGTGCAAGAGAACTGGACAGATGAAAATATACACCGACAAAACGCTCAGCGCGTGCTCTCTGTTTTGCTTATTCAGCGTTCAGCATTAACTGATGCACGCATACACAGTATAACCTACTCATGTTAGACAAACCATGAAGGTTGCAATTTTTGGGGGCGGCATAGCTGGACTCAGCGCCGCAATTTACTTGCTCGATAAAGGCTACGAAGTCTCGCTGTATGAAAAGCGCGCAGTGTTAGGTGGTAAAGTCTCCGTGTGGAAAGACGCTGAAGGCGACTCAATTGAGTCAGGATTGCATGTCATCTTTGGTGGCTACAAAGAACTGCAGGCGCTGATGAAGAAAATCGGTGCCGAAAATAACATTGAGTGGAAAGACTTAGCGCTGATTTACGCTGAAAAAGATGGCAAACAAACACGCTTTGAGAAAGCAACGGGCTTACCGAGCCCGCTGGCAGAACTCGTTGGCGGTCTCAAAACCGATGTCATTACATGGCGCGATAAACTCTCGCTGGTGTGGGGACTTTTGCCGCTGCTGCTCTTCGGCAATGAAGAATACTTCCGCTCACAAGACCATATCACTTACTCTGAGTGGCATGCGCGGCACCGATGCACAGAAAACTCATTGCAACGGCTGTGGCGACCGATTTCGCTGGCGCTCAACTTTATCGAGCCCAATGTTATCTCGGCACGACCGATGACCACGATTTTCAACTACTTCGGGCGCAACTACGAAGATGCACGCTTTGCCTTCTTCAAAGCAAATCCGGGTGAGAGCATGATTGAACCAATGCGCCGATACATTGAGAGCAAAGGTGGAAAAATTTTTCTTAACGCGCGTCTAAAAGAGTTTCGGCTCAATCCCGATAAGACGATTGCCAGTGTAGTGTTAAACAATGGGCAAGTGATTGAAGCTGATGCTTACATTTCTGCCTTACCTGTGCATAGTTTGAAAAAACTTCTCCCTAAAGCATGGCTTGAATATGATTACTTCTACAATCTTTTCCACTTCGTCGGCAGTCCCGTAGCAAATTGTCAGCTGTGGTTCGACAGAAAAATCACTGACACCAACAACTTGATGTTTGCGCACGGCACCACCTTTGCCACCTTTGCTGATGTCTCAATTACCTGTCCAGAAGATTACCAAGCAGGGCAAGGCACAGCCACAGGCGGCAGTGTGCTAAGTTTGGTGCTTGCACCAGCGCATCACTTGATGGCACTGCCAAACGAGGTAATTATTGCACGTGTGCTAGAAGAACTCTGCACACTTTTTCCAAAAGCACGCAAAGCGACACTGCTCAAATCAACGCTGGTCAAAATTCCAGAATCGGTCTATAAAGCAGTGCCCGGCGTAGATCGCTACCGTCCCGACCAATGCTCTCCGATTGACAACTTTTTTCTCTGCGGCGACTACACCTATCAGAAATATCTGGCGTCAATGGAAGGCGCAGCACTTTCAGGCAAGAGTGTGGCTGAAAAACTTTCTGCTAAGATGAATCGCCAAAAACAAACTGCATATGAAATGTCCTAAGGTCGTCTGGGGCTAAGTTTGCTGCTCTACGTTACGTTGCACACACTGCAAGTGTGGAAGTCTTACCTGACCTGCGCTACAACATCTGACCTGAAGAGCGCAAAAAGAAATACGATGTGATGGTAAGTGTGCAAGATAAAATGAGGGTCGTGGCTGAAGCCATGTCGCGAATTCAGCAAGCTAATTGCGCCGTGGAAATGGTCCGTGAGCAAGTGCGAGAACGCAAAGATAGTACAGCCTTTCGACTTAGGCGCGAGGCTGACACACTGAAAAAGACACTCAAACTGCTGACTGAAAAATTTGTACCGACGCAAGACGGTCAAGGTATTTTCAGAGGAGATAATCAAGCCTTGCCGCAGTTATCTAGTGTGTTAAGCTCACTCTCATCGTCGTGGGATGCACCAACCGAAACACAGCTGACCTATCTCAAATACGCTGAATCGAAGCTAGAGAAAGCCTTAGCAGAGTTCAATTGCGTCTTTGAGATCGATGTCAGAAAATTCCAAGAACTTGTTGAGGCAGCGAAGGTTACATTCTTTACGCTCAAAGAGCCGTTAGATATGAACTGGAAGCCGAAAAGCGCAACCGACTGATGCTAAATTAGGCAATGTGCATAGAAGAAAGCATGATGCGTGACGACTGCAAATCGGCATAGCAGGCTAAAGCGCAACAACGCAGGGTAAGGCGTGCCATGTCTATCCATGACACGTCGCCCTGCACGAATCAGCCAAGCAAAAGCAGGTTTTATTTTGCTATAACCAAAACCTAAATTTGCTCAAAAACCGATTTTGATGGCAATGTGTGACGTGTGGCGCATCGCAGCGATTCTTCTGATGCTCAATGAACTCTCAGCATCTGTGTTATTGGCGCAATCGCTGGTTGATGAACACGATGCTTCTTTGCATGCACTCATTGGCAAAAAAGTTCAACTTTATATCGATGAGCCTCGTAGCCTCAGTATAGACGATGTCCTGCACGGTACGGTACCATTTCAACCAAGTACCACAGATGCCCCAACCTTCAACGCGCTGCGTGGTGCAGTCTGGCTTAAGTTCTCGCTCAGCGATGACGTTCCGCCGCATCGCATCTTAGAGTTTTTCTACCCTCTGCTCGATTCAGTCGAAGTCTTTGGCATAGTCAAAACAAATTCAGGTAAAGACTCTGTGGCATATCATAAGCTGATTGGCTCAATGATTGTGTTCAGCCAGCGTGAGATCCAGTATAGCACCTTGCTCTTCAATTTGCCCAGCGACCTTAAAGACTACTATGCACGTATTACGTCCACATACAGCATGCAAATTATCCCTAGAGTAATGAATGATAGCGTCTTTCACGCTTACAGTACAACACGCTCGCTCTTACATGGGCTCTACTTTGGCTTCGTGGTGATGATTATCGGCTACTCATTTTTCCTCTGGGTCGGCACGAAAGACAGCATTTACCTCTACTACATCTTGCATGTGCTCGCAACCGGCTTGCTTCTGGCACATATGAATGGCTATACCAATCAGTTATTCTGGGGCGGGACCCCACAAATCAACCTATTGGAGCCTAGCATTTTTGGCTTGGCGATTTTCTCAACCATTTTCAGTATCAAATTTTTGCGCACAAAGGACACTGCGCCAAAATTGCATCGCTGGCTGCTTGCTGCAGTATGGCTGAACGCGCTTGTCTTTCCGCTCAATCTCTTGGGACTAAATTTCTGGGCAAATCAACTCGTACAAGCGGCAGCACTGTTTGGCTGCAGTACGATGCTCACCGCAGGCATTGTACTCTACAGGCAAGGCTATCAACCCGCAAGATTTTTCGTGATTTCATGGTGTGTCTTCTTAGTCGGTGTATTTCTGACCGTCTTCGACCGCATGGGTCTTGTGCCGCATAGCAACTGGACTTATCATGCGTCGCAAGTTGGATCTGCGCTTGACATCATTCTGCTCTCGCTTGCGCTTGCAGATAGAATTAATCTCCTGCAGCAAGAAAAAGAACGAGCACAAAAACAATTGCTCAAAGAAATCGAGGCGCGCGAAGCACTCACACGCAGGCAAAACGAACTGCTTGAAGAGAAGGTAAAGATGCGCACCGAACAGATTTTGCTACAAAATAAACTGCTTGAGCAGCGCAAGCGTCAGCTCGAGGAACTCATTCGTACAAAAGATAAACTCTTTAGTGTGATTGGGCACGATTTGCGTAACCCTATCAGCGGCATCTGGCAACTCTCCGAATTTCTGGGAACATCTGAGCAACTGACCGATAGCCAAAAATCAACAATGCGAATGATTACGAAAACCTCACAAGAAGCACTCAAACTCGTTGAGGATATTCTCACATGGTCTCGCACACTCTCTATCTCGGGTGCTTCAAAGAAGTCAAGTAGCAATCTCTCGCGCGTGGCAGAAGCAACCGCAGCGCTGCTTTCTGCTGCAGCAACACAAAAAGGTATCGTAATAAAAACAGAGCTCGCACCTGACTTGATACTGAGCATTGATGAAAATATGGTGAGTACAGTGATTCGCAACCTTATCTCCAATGCGATTAAATTCACGCCAAAGGGAGGCACAATTGAAGTACAAACGAAGTACAGCGGCGGCAATGTTGTCTTGCAAATCAAAGATACAGGCATTGGAATGAGTGAGGACATGCTGCAGCGCATTAAGCAGGAAAAAGCACTGCCGACAACACCCGGCACCGAAGGTGAGATGGGCACAGGGCTAGGCTTGCTTGTCTGCCGAGATTTTGTCGAACACTTTGGTGGCGAGTTTGAAGTCGACTCTGAACTGGGAAAAGGGAGCACATTTCGCATCGTTTTCCCTGCAGAAGTGCTGCTGATTACGTAACTATGCCGCATGGCACTGGTGTGGAATGACCTACGCATAGTTGGAAAAGCAAGGTCTGAAGTCTGAAAAGTAAAACGAGATGCGGTGCAAAGCAGCAATCTCTTGGGTTGCAAATACGCAAAGACCTTGAAAAAATCAACTCACAGAAAAGCGTCTGGAAGCGTCAGCCTTGATAACGCAGGGAATTGAGGAAAATCAGTTGTGGTGAGAGAGGGAGTCGAACCCTCGACCTCAGGGTTATGAATCCTGTGCTCTAACCAACTGAGCTATCTCACCAAAAAAATCAGGACACAAATATAACAATTCTTGCAAACTATTAAAGAGCACAACGAAAATTTGCCCTCGCTTAGTTTTTGGAGTAAATTTGCTGCGCAAAAATATCAGGGGCGCAAGGGGCAATAAAAGCCTCACTTCATTTCAACATCATCAATGGGCATTCTCGACTTTTGGTCAAAAGATATAGCAATTGACTTAGGCACGGCAAATACGCTCGTGCATGTGCGTGGTAAAGGCATCGTCTTAAATGAACCCTCTATTGTTGCATTTGATCGGAATACGCGCGCAGTTGTAGCAATCGGACATGAAGCGCGCCAAATGCACGAAAAAACACATCGCGATATTATCACGGTTAAGCCGCTTGGCGACGGCGTGATTGCTGACTATGAAGCAGCAGAAGAATTGATTCGTGGGCTCATCAAAAAAGTTTTGAAAGATTTCTCTGGGTCGCTGCGCCGCATGGTCATCGGCATTCCTTCGGGCATCACGGAAGTCGAAAAGCGAGCCGTGCGTGATTCAGCAGAGCATGCAGGTGCAAAAGAAGTCTATCTCGTCGCAGAACCGATGGCGGCAGCCATTGGACATGGCTTGGATATTGATGCCCCCTACGGCAATATGGTGGTTGATATTGGTGGCGGAACATCGGACATTGCAGTGATCTCACTCTCAGGTATTGCCGCAGGTGAATCGATTCGTGTTGCGGGCAACGAAATCACCAATGCCATTCTGCAGCATTTCCGCAAAACGTACAATCTTGCTATTGGCGAGCGCACCGCTGAAGAAATCAAAATCAAAATCGGCTCGGCATATGAGCTCGAAGAAGAACTCATCGCAACAGTCAAAGGTCGAAACCTTGTAACCAGTTTGCCAGAGCAGCGCGATGTCAGCTCACCTGAAATTCGTGAAGCAATTGCTGAACCCATCTCGCAGATTGTCAACGCAGTACGCCGATGTCTGGAGACAACCCCGCCTGAACTTGCCGCAGATATTCTTGACCGAGGCATTATTCTAACCGGCGGCGGCGCACTTATCAAAGGCTTAGACAAGCGTATTAGTCAAGAGACAAAACTGCCAGTCTATGTCGGCGATGACCCGCTGACAGCAGTAGCGCGTGGAACAGGCAAAATTTTAGAAGACTTGGACAAGTTTAGGAACATCTTGGTGAAAACGAAGCGATAAGCAAACGACGTGCGAAAAAAAGTCATCGTGATTGGTGCAGGGCTGGGCGGACTTGCCGCAGCTATCCGGCTTGCCTATCACAACTATGAAGTGCATATCTTTGAGCGCAATCATGCAGTAGGTGGCAAAATGCAAGAACTGCGTTCACCCGATGGCTGCTATCGCTTTGACACCGGTCCGACACTCATCACCATGCCCTTTGTGTTCGAGGCGCTCTTTCAAGATGTAGGCAAAAAACTCTCCGATTACATTACGCTCTTGCCCCTTGAAGCTGCATGCAAATACTTTTTCGCTGACGGCTCTGAATTTACGGCTTACTGCGACCTGCAGCGCTTGCGCAAAGAAATCGCACGTGTCTTTCCAACAGAGAAAGAAAACTTCGAGCGCTACTTTGCATACATCAAAAAAATTTATGAAGCAACAGCCGACAACTTTATCTACAATCCCTTCAGTCTCCTAAGACTCTTCAAGACAAACCCGCTCCAGTTTTTCCAGATTGATGCGTTTTCAACAGTACACCAAAGCAACGCAAAGTTTTTCAGTGACCAGCGCATCGTACAATTTCTCGATCGATTCCCAACCTATGTTGGCGCTTCGCCCTACCTTGCGCCCGCTACACTCAATGTGATTCCCTTCGTAGAACTTGCCTTCGGCGGATTTTATGTGAAAGGCGGAATGTACCGCTTGGCAGAAGCCTACCAACGCTTAGCAGAAGAGCTTGGAGCAACACTGCACTTCGGACAAGATGTCAAGCGCCTTGTGCTGCACAATAACACCGCAATAGGCATTGAACTCCAAAGCGGTGAGCGCGTCTATGCCGATGCCATTGTCTCAAACGATGATGCCCTGCATCTCTATCAAGACCTGCTACCAAATGGTAAGCATTTTCCAAAGCGTCTTGCAAATTTAGAAGCCTCGTGCTCGGGGTTTGTCTTGTGTTTAGGCATTGCAAAAGAGCATCCGCAACTGTGGCATCACAACATTTTTTTTAGTAGCGATTACTACAACGAATTTGAAGAAATTTTTACGCACCGTGTGCCACCCAGCGAGCCCACCATTTATATCTCAATTTCCAGCAAGAGCGATGTCGGACAAGCGCCAAAAGGCAAGGAGAATTGGTTCGTGTTAGTCAATGCGCCCTACCTCTCTGAAGCCTTTGACTGGGAGCAGCAAAAAACAGTATATCGCCATGTGGTCATTGAGCGATTAAAAGCCTTAGGTTTTGCTGACATTGAGTCCTGCATTGAATTTGAAGCCATGCTGACGCCGCTGGATTTGAAGCAGAAGTTCAATGCCTATCGGGGCTCAATTTATGGGGTTTCGTCTAACTCACGCAGTGCGGCGTTCTTGCGTCCAAAGAATCGTTCGCCCTTCATTAAGCGTCTTTACTTAGCCACAGGCAGTGCGCACCCCGGCGGCGGTACACCCATGGTTACGCTCTCAGGCAAATTTGCGGCTGACCTGTTGATGCAAGATTTGCAATAAATACGGGCTGTGCGTTCATGCTGTGTGCTGCGAAATTGAGCTGTGTTAGAAAAGGAAACGACTCACTCTCAAAAAGCATTTTTGCTCTATAAGGCTAACAAAGGTGAAACTATGCTATCGCTACGCGAGCAATCGGTCAAATCACTCTTGCTGCGTGAGCTAGGTAAGTTAAATTACCGTGAGCAAGCGTATCTGAAAGAGAGTTTGGATATGCGCTTTATTGATGAAGAGCTGCGCCGACTCAATTATCGCTTGGTGCGCTTTCGCTGGTTGCTAGCAGGACTCTGGGTAGGCTTTGTCATTGTGCTGTTTGTTTGGACAAAATTCGGTACACCTGAGACCTCGGCGCTGACAGCATCTGTGCTGTTTTTGGTATTTATTGGCACACTTGCAATTTCGGTAAAGATAGAAGCGCTGCGTCGCCGTGAGCTTATTTTCAAAGCGCTGCGCAGGCTCGGACAAAATGATTTCAGTGAAAGCGAGTCGCAAGATTGAATTTTTTTACTTAACGCTTAACCTAAACTAACTATGGCAACCATCACAGAACGGCAAATCGTAGATGCACTGCGCAATGTGATTGAGCCCGACTTGGGCAAAGATCTCATCTCGCTCAACATGGTCAAAAACATCAAAATCGATGCGCAGAACAATGTGTCATTTACAGTGGTACTAACCACGCCGGCGTGTCCACTCAAAGACCTCATCAAAAACGCCTGCACGAATGCTATTCGGCATTTTGTCAAAGAGGCGCAGAATGTGGAGATTGAGATGACCGCAAACGTAACCAGTGCCAATCCTATGGCAGCACAAGCGGCAAACCCGAACCATCCGCTCAGCCGCGTCAAGAATTTGATTGCTGTCGCATCAGGCAAAGGCGGCGTAGGTAAGTCAACCGTAGCAGTTAATCTTGCTGTTGCACTTGCAAAGACTGGTGCAAAAGTCGGCTTAATTGATGCCGATATCTATGGTCCCTCTATCCCAACTATGTTTGGCTTGAAAAATGAAAGACCTGCAATTTTGGGTAAAACCATTGTGCCAATTGAAAAATACGGCGTCAAGTTGATGTCGATTGGGTTCTTGGTCGATCAAAAAACAGCGGTAGTCTGGCGCGGTCCGATGGTCTCATCGGCGTTGCGTCAATTTATGACCGATGTCCAGTGGAACGAGCTTGATTATCTTTTCTTTGATTTACCGCCGGGCACAGGCGATATTCAACTGACGCTTGTGCAAGCTGCGCCTCTCACAGGTGCTGTTGTTGTAACCACGCCACAAGATGTAGCACTAGCGGATGTGGTCAAAGCCGTTGCAATGTTCGAGCAAGTCAAAGTGCCCGTGCTGGGCGTGTTAGAAAATATGAGCTACTACGTGCTCCCTGATGGAAGCAAAGAATATATCTTTGGACAGGGCGGTGGTGCAAGACTTGCTGCAGAACACAACTTGCCCTTCTTGGGTGAAATTCCGCTTGGCAAAGAGGTGCGTGAAGGCGGCGACGAGGGTGTCCCAATCGTAATCCGCAATCCCGAATCCATGCAAGCCCGACTCTTCATGGAGTCCGCTGAAAAACTGGCACAGCAAATTGCCATTAAGAACGCTGGAATTGGCGCAGCAAAACTCGAAATTGAAATCTAACTTTGATTTCAGACGAGCGTTTAATACCTTAATAAGACTTTTTTTGTAAAACAAAACGAAAGGAACATGACAATGGCACAGCAACCTGAAGGTGAAGTCAAAACGGAGGCAGCAGAAATCACTTATTTGCCTGCCGACCATCCGATCTACCTCAAAGTGCAAGAAACCTTGGACAACATTCGTCCATACCTGCAGGCTGACGGTGGCGACTGCCAGATGCTTGGCATCCGCGAAGATATGACGGTGGATTTGCGTTTGGTGGGTGCTTGCGGCTCTTGCCCAATGTCTACAATGACCTTGCGAGCAGGTGTTGAGCAAGCTATCAAACGCGCGGTCCCAGAAATCGTGCGCGTCGAAGCCACAGCCTAAGACGTCAGAAAGAATCGCCGAAAAGCCCGACATGTTCGGGCTTTTTTTGTAAATCGCCTCAAGATGTAAATCGCCTCAAGACAAAATCACCCAAATTTGCCCGACAGAGTTCAGCGCTTGCAACATCAAGCACCTTTTCTGTTTTGAAAAGCGTGTGGCTTGGGCTAAATTAAACACAGCAAGCTCAAGGCGCAAAGTGCCACAAACGAGCACGAGCGCAAACATTTGAAAGGAGAATCAAGTATGTCGGCAGTAAAGACCGTGCGTGAGTCTGAATTGACGCACGCCAATGAACCTTTTGCAATTCAAAATGAACCACCTCAAGCCCTGCGCCAAGAAAAATCTGTGCAAGCAAGTTGCCCCACAGAAACACTGCCAAGACCTGCTCTTACTGAAACACGCTTACGCTTGCTAATTGGCGGCGGCGCGCTCTACTCAATCGTGTTTTGGTGGCTCTCGACAGCAGCAATCATTTATTTCAACTTCCAACCTGCTTATCGAGCGACGGTCTTCAGTGTAGCACTCATACTTATGCTGGGTGCAATTTATATGCTCTATACGCATCGGCAATCTGAGAGCGTGATGGGCGCATTTATAACCTTCACGGCAGGCTCAATCATCTGGGCGTTTGTAGAAGTCAGTTTCTATACAGGCTATATTGTGGGACCGCAAGTGCGACCGATCTTCACTGTGGGACCCTCAGTAATTGGATTCTTCAAAGCTATTCACCGTAGTCTTTATCATGAAGGGTTGGTGCTAGGCTTGGTTGTGTTGATGCTACTGCTTTCGATTGGCGCAAAAAATAAGTTCGGAGTCTATACGTTTCTGATGTATTGGTTTATGCATCAATCGGCTAAACTCAACATTTTTTTGGGTGTAGCAAACACAGGGCGTGAATTTGTGCCCGATACCGTAGCCGATATGACGCAGTACATGACCATTGCGCATATGAATTGGCTATTTCCGTTCTCCATTACCTTTTGCACTTTGCTGGTAACGAAGTTGCTCAAAAAAACAGGGGAGGAGCAAGAACCTGCTTGGCGGCGCGTCGGGTTTTCCATCATTGGCACGATGGCGCTCATGGCACTGCTCGAGCATTGGCTCTTGGTGTTGCCGCTCAATCAATCTCTCTGGGATATTGTTATCAAGCGCTTGCACTGACTGCACAGTACCAGTAAGTTAAACGAAGACGGCACACAGTGTCGTGTGCCGTCTGACGCGCAGAACCTGCAGGTCTCTTCAACAGCGAATTATCTATTATCTATCATATCAACTGCCGTGAGCGATACCATGAAAAGGCGCGTGCAATGGTCTCAACAAAAGCATCGCCAACGCTGTGGCGATTATCAAATCCTAACTCGCGCTTGGCTTTCTCAGAGGTAAAGTAGAAAAATTTGGTTGCAGAAAGTAAAATTTCGCGGTTTGCTAGCGCCGTGATACGATGCAAGCGCCGTGCCTGTGCGGTGAGGGCTAAGAAAATTTTGACAATGCTCTCGGAAAGTGGAATTAAAACTTTGGGTGCACCCACAACTCGGCAAATGATATCGAAAACATGTTTGTAGGTTAAATTTTCACCGCCTAAGATGTAGCGCTCTCCCGTTTTACCGCGCTCCATTGCAGCAATATGTCCTTCAACTACATCATCCACATCGGCGACACAAACGCCGCCTGTAGGATAAACAGGAATCTTGTGATAGTAAAGATCGCGAATCAGTTGACCGGCATTGAAGTTGATATCACCAGCGCCAAAGACATAGCTTGGATTGACAATTACGCAGTCGAGCCGATTTTGAGCAGCTTTGCGAACTTCTTCTTCAGCAAGATGTTTGCTAATGTAGTAGGGGACATTAAGTTTGTCCAGATTCCAAGGTTGTGATTCATCAGCGGGTTGCTTGGTGCCTGTAATGCCAATTGCAGAAACAGAGCTTGTATAGACAAGCCGCTTAACATTGTTGTGTGCAGCAGCTGCAAGCACATTCTTCGTGCCCTGCACATTGATGGCATAAAGTTCTTGAGTTCTCCTTGGACCAATGTAGGCTTTGCCAGCGCAATGGTAGATGTAGTCTATGCCACGTGTGGCGGGCTTCAACGACTCAAGGTCTGTAACATCGCCGTAGCGCAGCTCAACGGAATTCAAGATGTCTTCAATTGCATGAAGTTTAGACTGCTTGCGTACAAGCAGCACAACTTGTTCGCCGCGCTGAACCAGCTTACGCGCTAGCGTTGAGCCAATGAAGCCCGTAGCGCCAGTAACAAGAACGCTCATACTTCCTCCTTTTTCAATGTATGTTCTCGCCGGAAGAGATGTTCATTTTTGACCTGCGAGAACAAAGTTTACCTTGCTGAAATAACAACTATCTTGTTCTGCGTGATCTTGGGCTTTGAGGAGTTTGACTTGGTGCTGTTTGCGAAACCTTTTCTGCGCGCTCAAGGCTATCGAGTTTTTGCTCGTAAAGCGCAATACGCTGCTCGAGTTCTTCATGCTTAGGCATAAAGTTACTAAGCTCTTCACGCAGTTTATCAGACCGTTGCTTAAAGCCATCAAAAGTCTTGCCTTCAATTGTACCGCCTTTGAAGTCTTCTTCAATTAGGCGACGGTCAAAAGCAAAAGAGCCATCTTGCAGCTTAGGGATGAGTTGCTTGCTTGCCTCGACAAGGTCTTTGAGTGCGGTGAGCTTGCTTTCGTGTTCATCTACAACTTTTTGGTGGGCTTTGGTAAGCGCGTTGTATGTAGAATCATTTTTACCAAGTTTCTTTTTGAGCGCAGCATTTTTTTCGTTGAACTTTTTTTGCTCAGCGTTCAGATAATTTTGATTGCCTTCAAATTTGGCAATCTCTTGCTCCATTGCTGCAGCAAACTGCTCAATTTCACTGGCAAGCAACCTATTTGCCTCTGGTGGCTGGCAGCTCATCAAAAGCCCAGCACAAAAGCCAAGCAAAGAAAAACTCAAAAGCCAAGTAAGTCTCATATTCGAAACAAGTTGAAGCGGACGGCAATACCGCATAATGTGATTGACGGTTTTTCATGGCAGTTGCACAGACATTCCATGTCTAAGATGCACCAACCATGCTTTTAGCAAAAATACAAAATTAGCAGGGTTATTTCTTTGCTGATTGAGCAGGTGCTGCAGCCGCCGTTGTCATCTCACCGAACTGCTTGTGGTCAGCATCAATCTTTGCATGTTCTTGTTTCATTTTCTCGCAAGCCGCCTTGATTTCTTCTGCATCCTTCTGCATCTGCTCAAGAGCTTTTTTCATCTCGGCAAGCTCGCCAATTTTCGTGGTGTATTTCTTAACGACATCCTCAAAAGACTTAATTTTTTCCATATGCGCTTGCATCGTAGATTCATGCTGTGCAAGGATAGCTTTGTGTGCAGCAGCCATGGAATCTAAAGCAGGTGTGGATTTGCCAGCTGCTTTAAGCGAGTCGTATTTCTGCTCCATCTTTCGGTGCTCTTCGTCTTCTTTCTGATGCTCCTTCATGAAGCTGTCGTGCAAAGCGGAAGTCTCGCTAGCAAGTTTCTTGAGGTCTTCAAGTGTCTGCAGTTGTTCTTTACTGGGACCGCAACCAAAGAGCCACATAGCGGTTAAAACAAGCGCGAAAGAAAGAAGTTTTTTCATAACAATTGAGTGATTTTATGGTTATTTGAGAAAAAGTCTAAGCTCAGAGCGGCTGAAGTTCGCCGTTAATAATCTTTGCGCGCAGTTCCTCAACTTTTGCACGCACGTCGTCTGGAATTAGCGCTTTATTTTTGTCGTTATAGACGTAGTCGACGCCTTTTGCGGCAAGTCCTAAGACAAGCGGTTGCCCGCCTTTGAAAGTCCCGTCCTTGACGGCGCGTGCCACTTCATAGACGGCATTATCGACCAGTTTGACCATACTTGTCAAGACAAGTCCGGGCGCAGCATCTTCTTGGTTCATATCCACACCGATAGCAAATTTTTGCTTTTCGCGTGCAGCATCAAAGACGCCATCGCCGGTTTTGCCAGAGGCATGATAAATCACATCGGCATTGCGTCCATACTGAATCAGTGCTAATTCCTTGCCCTTGACGGGATTGTTGAAGCCTTCGCCGCTAAGACCAGCGTAGCCCACCTCAACTTGAATATCGGGACGTACATATTTTGCACCATTGATGTAGCCAAGCTCAAATTTTTTGATGAGTGGTGAATCCATACCGCCCACGAAGCCAATCACGCCGGTCTTGCTCGTCAGTGCAGCCAGCGCACCGACCAAAAATGAACCTTCTTCTTCCTTGAAAAGAATTGGCAATAAGTTGTCTGGGATTTTGCGTATGGTGTCTAAGGTGTAGTCAATGCAAGCGAACTTTTTGTCAGGGAAAGCCTCTGCAACTTCGGTGATATCGTCTGTGAAGATAAACCCGGCGCCCACAATGAGTTTGACTTCAGGCTGTGCGGCAAGTTGCTCAAGTGCAGTTTTGCGGTCAGCGCCAGCGCCGGGCTCAATGTATTCGAGTTTGAGTGAAAAATCCTTTACGGCGCGTTCCAAGCCCGCAAACGCCGCATCGTTGAACGACTTATCGCCTCTGCCGCCAACATCAAACACCAAGCCAACTTTGAACGCGGCAGTGCCACTGGGCTCTACAGTCTTCGAACTATCTTTCTTGGGAGCGCAACTTGCAACAAAGAGCACAAGCGCGAAAAGAAACAGCGCACCAGTTGCTTTCATAATGTCTAGGACGATTTGAGTTGTTTTTTGGACAGAACGACTGCGCCGACAATAGCAAGCAGCAAAAGCGCTGAGACGATTTCAAACGGGAAGAGAAAATTCGTCAAGAGTTCGCGTCCGATAAATTTTGCCTCTCCAATTTGCTCTGTCGTTAGTCTGCTTTGTTTAAGAGGAAGGTCTAATTTTAGGCTTAGAATGTAGAGCATTTCAACAAGAAGTGCTGCACCTAAGAGTATCACAAAGCCTTTTTTGAGGTCAAACTTTTCGGAAAGAGCACGCTCATCATCCAGATTCAGCAGCATAATTGTGAAAAGAAAGAGCACCATGATAGCGCCCGCATAAACTAGCACTTGCACAACTGCAATGAATTGTGCCTGCAAAAGCAAATACAAGCCACCAAGGGAAAAGAAATTGAGCACGAGAAACAGAGCACTGGTAACAGGGTTGCGCGACCAGACCGTACCGATAGACGCAACGACAATTTGCGCCCCTAAGAAAATGAAGAGAAACGTCGAGAGATCCATCGGTCTAAAAACAACTTGGCAGGTTTTTCTGATATGCGCTTTGCAGCACAGCGCAAAGTTAGTTAAACTGCAGCAATGAAAAAAGTGCTGAAAACAAAAAGGGTAGCTCAGTGAGGCTACCCGTTGCTGCATACACAGGGCAGTCAGAAAGACTATTTTACTACCATCATCTTCATGGTGCGTGTAAAGTTGCCCGCTTGCAAGCGGTAAATGTACATGCCGCTGGCGGTCAGGTTGCTAGCGTTGAAGGTTACTTGATACTCGCCCGGCTGCTGCACTTGATTGACCAGCGTTGCCACTTCACGCCCTAAGAGGTCATAGACCTTGAGCGAAACCAGTCCCGCTGAGCGAATCGAGTACTTGATGTTGGTCGCTGGGTTAAACGGATTCGGATAGTTTTGCTCGAGCTTATACTCAAACACCCGTGCAGCGACAGTTTCGCGTACCTCCACACTCACGCTTTGCGCATAGTCATGCACGGTGCCGTCAAAATCCACAGAGCGCAGGCGATAAGTGTAAGTCTTGCCTATCTCCACATTGGCATCAAGAAAAGTGTAGTGAGTGGTGTTGCTGGTTGTGCCTTTGCCACGCAGTTCAGGTGAGAACTGGTAAGACGCAATTTCTTGACCATTGCGCAGGACAATAAACCCAGCGTTGTTGCGCTCGGAGGCGGTTTGCCAAAACAGATGCACGCCGTTGGCTGTAGAGTTGGCGGTAAATGCCGAGAGTTCAACGGGCAGGGGATTGTCGCTGCCGCCTGCACCGATGCTAAAGTCGGAGAAACTGGTTAGACCATTGATGAGGATAAAGGGAGGCATGTACTGTACAGTGGCACTGATAGGGGCTTGTGCGACATCCTGCCATGGTTGGGTGTTGTTGTCGCGTTTAAGCACTTTGAGCAAGTTGAAGGCGGTGATGCCGCTGATGGTTCGCAGGTCTAAGATAAGGTTATAGGTGAAGTTAGAAAGACCGGATTGGTTAATGATCCAGAACTTATCGGGTGAGATGCGGTCAATGCCGGTGGGCAGCGGTAGCACGATGTTCGGGTTTGTGCCTGAGCTAGCGTTTAGGTCGCCGGCGTCATCGGAGCCGGTGGTAAAATTGACGATAGCGCCAGTTGTGCCCAAGACGAAGGCGCCGGTTTGTGCGGTTGGGACGGCTGGGGTAGTACTGTTATTGCGAAAGACGGCGACTTGAGTGAGAGGGTCTTTGGTGATGGAGCCAAGACCATCATTATCGGTGAGAATGATAGGGATGATGTTGTTTTGGCACCGCAAGTCTGTCAGTGCGGTGTTGGCACTGAGGTTCAGCGCCCCCGTCAGTTGGTTATCGTAGCACCACAAAATCTGC
>JBKBSK010000007.1:0-165562 GCA_046291735.1 Candidatus Thermochlorobacter sp.
AAGGTTTTGCGCCGGGGCATGGTGCGGAAGTCAAAAAGCAATTTGAGCAAACGATTCCGATGGGGCGGTATGCACAAGCTGAAGAAGTGGCGCAACTGGTTGTCTTTCTTGCAAGCGATGATAGCCGATTTATTACAGGCACGATTCACCCAATCGATGGTGGCTTAAATGCCTAACAGCGGCAAGCTGCACACATGCGGTTGCGGCTCTTGGTATGAGAGCGGCAGCACGCCGGCAAGCCAAAGCCATCACGATGCGGAAGACATGGGCACATCTTCTGCGGCGTTGTGAACAGAAGGCTTAGACATAAGCAATAGGAAGAGTGTGCCGATAATGCCAGAAAGGAGCGAGGCAAAGAGAATACCGATTTTGACCGAAGCAATCGCTGCATCATTTGCCTTGAAGGCAAGTTCTGCGATAAAGATTGACATGGTAAAGCCAATTCCGCCTAAAATGCCGACGCCAAAAATATGCTTGAAGGTTGCTTCTTCGGGCAAGTCGGCAAAGCGAAGGGTTGTGGCAAGCCAAGTAGCGCTAAAAATGCCAAGCGGTTTACCTATGGCAAGACCGAGCAGTACGCCCAGTGTGATGGGGTTGGCGAGGGCATCTGCAAGCTGATCGAGCGCAATCATCACGCCGGCATTAGCGATGGCAAAAATGGGAACCACCAGCAGATTAACGGGCATTTGAATGCTGTGCTCTAAGCGCGAGAGTGGACTGGAGACGGCACTTGCGGATTTATCGATTTGCTCCACAATCTGTGTTTGCTCTTTGCTAGCAAGAATCCATTTGTCTTCGTTATGTTGGCTTGCAAGTTCTGCCAGCAAGAAGCGCAGGTCTTCGACAAATTTCATGGGGTTGCATTTAGGGCGCGCAGGAATCATAAATGCGGAAAGCACACCGGCTACGGTGGCATGCACGCCTGACCCCAGAAAACAGACCCAGACGCCGAAACTGAAGATAGCATACGCCCACAGTTTGCGAATGCCAAGCAGGTTCATCAGCCACATGGCGCCAAGCAGTCCCAAGCCTGCAAACAAGTTTGTCAGAACAATCGTCTCTGTGTAGAAGATGCTAATGATGACAACGGCGACTAAATCATCGACGATGGCAAGCGCCAGAAGAAATGTCATGACCGAGCTTGGAATGCGGTTGCCCAAAAGAAAGAGCAACGCTACAGCGAAGGCGATATCGGTTGCCATAGGGATAGCCCAGCCGCGTGTAGCCTCACCAGTAGGATTGAGCGAAAAGTAAATCAGTGCAGGCATAATAACGCCGCCAAGTGCAGCCACAATAGGCAAAAGTGCCTTGCGCAGTGAAGAGAGTTCACCGACCAAAATCTCCCGCTTGATTTCTAAGCCAACTAGCAGAAAGAAAAGCGTCATCAGCCCATCGTTGATAAAGTGCTGCAGCGAGGTTTCCAGCACAAACGAAGAGAGTTTGATGCCAATAGGAAGATGTAAAAGATGCGCATAGTCGTCTGAAAAGTCAGAGTTTGCCAAAATCATGGCAGTAATCACGCAGAAGAGCAGCACACCGCCACCAAATGTTTGCTTTTGGATAAAATCTTTGATGGGTGATGAGTAACGACGATAAAATTCTTCAAACGGTGCAGTGTAGCGTGTGTCTTTCTTTATTTGACGCACATCAGACTCTGGCGATAAAGCAGTAAGCCTCTCGGCGTCTTGGATACCTACTCTCTCGGGATTTTGATTCATTGGCAGAAAAGGTTGTATTGAATAAAGGCAATTACGATAGCATAAGTGAAAAGTTAGAGCAAAAGCCCACACCTAACGAACAGACAAGAAGCTGGCATATGATCTCACAGAGCAGCAACCGCCAATGGGAATAAAAAAATTCCGACGGTATGCTCCGCAGTGCATGAGTGCAGAGGCTAAGGTTTTGGCATGAGAATTAAACAGTCTGCTTTTTAGGGGCTGTGTGCTGTGATGCAAAAGTCTGAAGAGATGTGCCAGAGATTTGCTGGTGAATACGCTCAATCGTTGCAATTAAGCGTTCGGCATACTTTTCTTTTGTATAGGCGGATTCATACTTACGAAGGTTGTTTTCTCGCATCATTTGCCGCAGTTCGGCATTTTTGCAAAGCAAAATGATTTTCTCGGCTACAGCGTCAGGGTCTTGTGTAGGGACGATAAAGCCATTGATGCCATCTTCGACAACTTCTGGAATGGCAGCGTGGTTGGTTGTAACAATCGGCAGACCAGCTTGCATAGCTTCCAGATTGACAATGCCAAAAGTTTCTATAGGATAGAACGTCGGGAAGACGAAGATATCAGCGTCGTAGAAAAGTTGTTCTTTGATTTCACCGGTAACGATGCCTTTCCAAGATACAACATCGTGCAAGGAATGGGCTTGAATGAAGGCTTCGGCGTCTTTTTTGTCGCTCTCGTTTGACCATGCCCCAGCAAAATTGAATTTGACATTCGGGCACTGTGCAATAATCTTAGGAATTGCCTCTAACAAGATAAAAAATCCCTTAGAGCGAGTGAGGTTAGAAAGATAAAGCACCTGAAGTGGCTTTTGGTGAGCATCTGAGCGCGGTTTGGGGGCGGTCTTAAAGCGCTCGACGGCATTATGTACGGCATAAATACGCTCGGGCGGTAGAAACGGCAAGAAGTTGAATTTGAGGTTTTCCCCAACCACAATAGCGGCTTGTGCGGCGCACACAAAATTTTTGATAAGAAACTTGAGCCATCGTGGCGAACGCGCATAAAAGTCTGGTAAGTTATTGCCATGCACATAGTAAATGATCTTGACGCCAAATAAGCGGACTGTAGAGAGCAGGATGGTATCACGTAGAAAGGGAATAGCTGTAAAACTCATTGGATAGATGCAATAGTCGAAGCGGTGGCGAATTAGTTTGCTGAGGGTTTGAAAAACGTAGTAAATGAGTAGCGCAATTTTTTTGAAGCTAAATTTCCCACCGATATCTTCAATGCGCTCAGCAAAGTTGATGAGTTGAACCTTCACATTGAAAGCCTGCATAAAAGGCGACTCTAAAAGCAGGCGATTCATCAGTGTAAAGCCATGGTAAGGAGGGGGAAGCTGGGCAAAGAGCAGAATGTTGAGCCTGCAAGAAGCATTCATCATTTTAGGCAGTAAGCTGGACACGAATCTTCTCGAAGGCTTTGCGTGCTGTAATTCTCAAAAACTTTGCTTCATCGCACCGTACATTAAAGAAAACTTTTAGAAACTTGATTTTAGTGTAAGGAATGTTAGGCTTCACTTTGGCAAAGACAAGGTTGCTAAGCAGCGTGTCTTCCCAATACTCACGCCGTTCAATCATGCTTTCATTAAAGAGGTAAGATGATGTGGTAAGTTTGACGTCGTAATCCTTCGGCTCATCGAGCAGGGGACCGCTGAAGCGTCCTGCAGGAAAGTCAATGAGCCAGTATTTTTCAGCTTGATCTTCAAAGCAGAAGGCGAGTTTGTAGTCGAGAAAAAACTTGCGAATAATAGGACTGGTCGAAGTCAGCGCAGTAGCAAAAGCAGCGAACTTTTCAGAGAAGTTAGGCACAGGGCGTTGCTGACTGATGAGGTCTTGCACAAGTGGTGCCTGACTGGCATAAAACTTTTGCAATTCTGCTTCAACGTTTTCCCAGTCAAAGAAATTGTGGCGTGTGAAGCCTTTGCCTGATTCCCAAGTGTCTGTTGAGTTCATATCGAAAAACTCTATGTCGAGACCGTGCTGTTGCATTGCTGCCTCAAAGCGCTTACGCAGGTCAAGCGGCGTTCTGCGCTTATTCATAAAGTGTTGATTGGGTCTTGCAAAAACCTTATGCGAAGCAAAGGGTACAACAGCTTTAGGTTGAAAGCGAATAGCATCTCTAATGAAGTGTTCAATCGTGCCATCGTCTTGCTCTTCTTGTGAGCCATGAAACGAGGCTTCCGAAAGGTCATAGGAAGCAGGAAAGTCTCTTGCGTCTAAGAAAGGAAAGAACGCAATGTCAAGTTTGGGATAGAGACTTCTGATGTAAGAAGCAAGATGCGAAATGTAACAGTCGTTGGCATTAAGAAGTGTACTTTCGCCATCATGAACTAAGATTGCACTATCCCAGTCGTTTCGAAAAAGCGTAATGTCTATGGCGTTCTTGAACTGAAACTTCTCTTTATGGTCCAACTCAATGATGTTTTTGAAGCCCATCGCCTGTAATTCCCGATGCTGCTCTTGGTCGGAAAGGTATGGAATCAGTATCGGTGTATTCTTGTCAAACAGCCGAAGTGTCGGTTCATGTTGATGATCACGGTGCGAGTGTGAGATATAAATGCAATCGACTGGAGCGATATCTGCAACCGTGAGTTTCGGCGGTGGAAATTGCCACCAAGATCCAAAAAAAGTGGGACCTTCTAACCAAGGGTCTGTAAGCAATCTTACCCCGTTGCTTTCGATAAGCATGCAAGCGTGTGCAATATGAGTAACCTTCATACTATTCTCTTATTGACGATATAGAAGAAGATGAAACCAAGTGTAAAATATAAAAAATGTGCGTGCGAAAATTGACAATGGCTGGATGCTGTGGGGGATAGTGACCATTTAGCCGTTTGTCTCTATGCCATTTGTTTCTTTCTTGCTAATAATGAGATTGGAAGAGGGTTCAAGGGTGATAACTCGTTGCGGCACAGCCAGCGAGATGCCCTGCTCACTCATGGCGCGGTGAAAGTGTTCGCGCAATTGAATTTCTGTATCGAAGCGCTGCATGAAATCGGCAACAAAACAGGCTAAGCGCATCTCAATGCCCAGTTCTGTAATGCGCATCGCTTGCAGCTCAGGCTTTGGGTCATCCACCACAAAGGGGTGAGCGCTCATCACTTGAAGCGCAATCTCTCTGACCTTTTGTGTGTCGGTACCAAATGGCACTGTAAAGGGCACCAAGACGCGTGTCTTGTGAGTCGGATAAGCAAAGTTAATAACCGTGCTTTTGACAAGTTCAGAGTTGGGTACAATGTGGTAGTTAAGGTCAAAATCTTGAATGCGTGTAGAGCGTAAGCCAATTGCGATGACATCGGCAAGAGTCCCGTTTGGCAGTTGAATGCGATCGCCGACACGAAAGGGCTGGTCAAAAGCGATAATGACGCCAGCAATAATGTTTGCAATCGTATCTTGCGCTGCCAAAGCTACAGCTAATGAACCGACACCCAAACTGACAAGTAGACTGCCAACATTGATTGAAAAGTGATCCATCACAATTGCAGCGGCAATCAGGATGACAAGGAGGGAAATAAGATTGCGCGCAAGTGGCGCTATTGTCATGAATTGCTTGATGTCTTGATGTTGTGCTGCCGCCGCTGATTCGAGAAGATGGTCGATCATCGCACGAATAGAGCCGATGACAACGCTAGTGCCGACAAGCGCAGCATAGATGTAAATGACTGCATCAAGCACTTTAACAAAGCGCATGATAGCAAGGCTCTCGGCATCGGTAACCAGTCGAATTTCCCAAAGTGCGTAGAGCGACAGCACTGCAAAGACAATAGAGCGCGCCCGCTGCTCAAGCACTTCGGCAAGCCGTTCATCAAGGTTCGTATCGGTGCGCGAAAAAATCTTTATGCGCAAAAGTGAGATGGCTTTTTTGAATAACCACCCCAGTGGAAATGAAAGCAAAATCAAAACCAAAGCTAAAACAAGACGATATAGCAACGGGTTAGATGCAATCCAATGTAGAATGTGTTCAGATGTCATAGGTCTATACAGATTTAATGATGTTGCAAACATGCTCGATGTCTTGGCTTGAGACGCCAAGATGCGTAACAAGACGAATAAAATTTTTCTTGATGCTTGAAATCAAAATGTGGTGTTGCTCGAAGAGCTTAACGATAGCGCTTTCATCCTGCCCAGAGAGCGATACATCAACTGCAACGATATTGGTCTGCACAAGATTCAAATCCAGACGAAATTTAGGATTAGCACAAAAGGCTTGTGCAAGTTGGCGCGCATGGTGATGGTCTTCTGCCAGTCGTTCATAATGATGATGCAACGCATAACGCGCCATAGAGGCAACGACGCCAACCTGCCGCATCGCGCCGCCCCACATTTTGCGAAACCGACGCGCAACGGCTATCATATCTTTCGCCCCCACCAGCATTGAGCCAATAGGTGCACCTAAGCCTTTTGAGAAGCATACAGAAATAGTGTCAAAGTGCTGTGCATAGTCTTCGGGCTTTAAGCCTGTGGCAACACAAGCATTCCAGAGCCGCACGCCATCTAAGTGCAAGCGTAAGTTTTGGGACTTGCAGTATTCACTAATGCGCTCGATTTCATTGAGCGGATAAATTGTGCCCCCCGCCCGGTTGTGCGTATTTTCCAAGCAAACCAGCGACGTGCGAGGATACCAATCCGCTGTTGGACGCACCGCATCACGAATCTGATCGAGAGAAAGCACACCATCTTGACCCTCAATCGGTCGCAGCTGCACACGCGAAAGCACCGCAGGCGCTGCAGTTTCGTAGTGAAAAATGTGTGCGCCCGATTCCAAAATGACTTCATCACCATCACGCGTGCTGACACGCAGCGCCAGTTGATTTGCCATCGTGCCACTTGGCACAAAGAGCGCCGCTTCTTTACCCAAAAGTTCAGCAACTTCACACTCAAACTCTGCTGTAAGCTCATCTTCACCGAAGACATCATCACCGAGTTTCGAAAGCAAACTGGGCTCAAGCGTTGCCGCAAGCATCTCGGGCGTAGGCTTCGTAACCGTATCGCTGCGAAGGTCAATCGGCAAGGGCATCGACTTATGCAAATGAAGTTGGGGAAGGCTGATGATACTCAGGTTCAGGTGCAGTGCGAAACTCCCCACAGGGTTTGAAATTCGGATGCGTCTCAAAAAGCCGTTCAAGTTCAGTGCGTGTGAGCGCTTTAGCTCCGCCAAGCAATTCCGCCATTAGAAGTGTTTTTGCAGCATGTTCCAATTTTTCTGTGCGGTAAAAGGCTTGCCAGATATCTTCGCCAAGTGCAACGAGCCCATGATTAGAAAGCAAAATCGCATGCGCAGTTTTGATAAATGGCGCAAGCGAGGCAGCAACTTCTGCAGTGCTGGGCGTGCCATACTGCGCTAATGGTACAGCGCCAATATCCAAAATCACTTCAGGAAATACAGCTAAGTCTAATGCACGACGCGCCGCAGCAAAGGCTGTGGTGGCAACTGGGTGAGTGTGCACAATGCCGCCAACATCAGGGCGCTCGCGATAAATGTAAAGATGCATATGCGCTTCCGTCGATGGCGCACGCTTGCCCTCGAGCCACTTGCCATCAAGTGAGAGCAATGAAACATCATCAAGCACGGCACGGCGTTTCACAGTACGCGACGCTGTAATGTAAATTCCCTCTGGCGCGCGCAAACTGATATTGCCATCGTAGCCTGCAACAAAGCCCAACGCCGCAACCTCATGCGCAACTTCAACGATTAGCCGCTGTAGTGAAG
The DNA here is from genome assembly GCA_046291735.1 of Candidatus Thermochlorobacter sp. GTDB lineage: Bacteria > Bacteroidota > Chlorobiia > Chlorobiales > Thermochlorobacteraceae > Thermochlorobacter. The sequence continues at coordinate 7,440 of JBKBSK010000007.1, forward strand.
TGTCCATTTCAGTAGAAATTTTTGCCATGCAAAGTCCGGAATGCACAAAAATAGCCAAAATAGCCAAAATTTCGCACGCATACAACGCCATCAAGACTTCTCTTTAAAGAGGCACAGTTTTTGATGAAAACAAAACGAAGTGCATGGTCTCTATGTTGCATGAGATGATGCATGAAAAATCTCAAGCAGCAGTGTTGTTTGACAACAAACAACATTGTAACTTCATTTCATACTCCGCAACCGTTCTGGTGATATGCAAATGCGCTACAAAAAGCTCCGTAAATCGCTCAAAAGAATGAAGGAAGCACTAGAGCATCTTGAAATGCTCGAGTCGCTTCTAGATGATCAGATGAGCCATGATGATGTCGCTACGCCGATGGAACGCGCAACGAGCGACTTTACACAGGCTTTGCAAGCCTTCATGAGAGATGTGCCAAGCAAGTTAATGCCCCAGCAGCTTCAAAGTGTGCGTGGCAAAGACGGACGCGCTGAAGAGCGCAAACTGTCTGAGGCTACGGCTGTCGTGGTAAGCAATGGCGCCGAAAGTAGCATCGCAGAAGAAATCCGCCAGACGGAAGCCCGACTGCAAAATTTTATGCGCGACCTGCTAAGAAAAGAATTACCAAAGTTAGCCCAATCGCCAGTGCCCAAAGAAGATGATGTGGACATCGATGACCTTGTCAGGCAAAGTGAGCAGCGCTTGCGTACCATCATTGACTCTACACCGCTCGGCATTGTCATCACAAATGAGGATGCTGTTATCGAGTATGCTAATCAAGCCTACTGCGAAATCTACGGCTACACACCTGAAGAACTCATCGGCAATTCTTTTACGATGATTGTTCCACCCGAGAAAAAAGACTTCTGGCTTGATTTGCACAAAAAGTATTTGGATGGCTACAAAGAAATTCGCGGTGAATGGGAAGTGCGCCATAAAAGCGGGCGACCAATTTACATTCTTGCCGATGCAGCGAGAATTGTTGGGACAGATGGTAAGCGCAAGAAAGTCACATTCGTGAGCGATATTACCGAAATGGTTAGTCTCAAGGAAAATGCACGACAAACGGAAGTGCAACTCATGCAAGCTGAGAAGATGAGTTCACTCGGTCAGATGGTTGCAGGCTTAGCGCACGAGATGAATACGCCGCTTGGGTTTGTCAAAGGCAACTTACAACTTTTGCTGGAAGCGCAGAGCGAAATTCAAAATTTGATTGAAATCTACACCCAACTCAAAGATGAAATTCTCTTCGGCACAAGTGAGAAAGTTGCCGAACTCATTGAAGCCATTGAAGAACGTACCAAAGCGCTGTCGCTGCACCGTGAGTCTGTAAGGCTATGCCAAAATTCACTGGATGGCATCATGCGCATTCAAGACCTTGTCAGTAGCCTCAAGAATTTCTCACGACTTGATGAAGCAGCGGTCAAGACAACGAAAATCTCTGAACTGGTTGAATCCTCACTCAAAATCGCAGAGCATCTCTTCCGAGAAAAAAACATCGAAGTCGTGCGCGATTATCAAAGTGACCCCAGTGTGCAGTGCTACCCTGCACAGCTCAATCAAGTCTTTCTCAATCTTTTCACAAATGCCATTCAAGCTATTGAACACAATAAAGGCAAGGTCGAGATCTCTATTAGCAATACACCCGAATGGGCTGTGGTAAAAGTTACCGACAACGGTATAGGCATCAAGCCCGAACACCTCAAGAAAATCTTTGAGCCATTTTTCACAACTAAAGAGGTTGGAAAGGGTACAGGCTTAGGACTTTCGATTAGCTACAAAATCATTGAAAAACACAACGGCACAATTGAAGTCAGCAGCAAAGTGCAGGAAGGCTCAACCTTCACAATCAAACTGCCACTGAAACACTCACCGAAAGCCAGCAAAGCCGAAGTAGCCGAACTGGAATCACCGTTTGTAGATGATGAGACTAAGACGAAGAAACAATCAAATTGACGCAAATAAACGAAACTTACTTTAATTGTTAAACAGCAAACCCAGATGAACACGCAAGCAAACCAGATTCTTTTTGTGGATGATGAGCCCATGGTATTGGAGACCATCAGTCTTGTCTTTCGTGGTTGGCATTTCAAAACAGCGGTAGGTGCAGATGCGGCTTTGAAGTTAATCTCCGAAGAAAAATTTGCTGTGGTGGTCTCAGACCAGCGTATGCCCGGCATGACAGGCACGGAACTGCTTAAACAAGTCAAAGAGCAGTCGCCAGAAAGCATTCGCATAATCTTAACGGGCTACTCTGATCTCGATAGCATCATTGAAGCCATCAACGCTGGTGAAGTTTGGCGCTTTATCAACAAGCCATGGGAAAATGATAAACTCAGAGGCACTGTAAAGGCGGCGGTTGATTTGTATGAGGTCAACCGCATGCTCAAAGAGCAGCAAAGTCTTGCAAAAACAAGTGCAGCACTAAAAAATGCAAGTCAAACCATACTGTTTGTTGACAAGGTCTCTAAGCACTTGAGGAGTTTCGAGACGCTCTTTGCAGATCGCTTCAATGTGCGAACAGCAGAAAACCTACCCGATGCGCTGAAGATTCTGGATAATGAACCTGTGGCTGTCATTGCTTGCGACTCAACACTTGCAAGCGAAGAGGGCGCAGAGTTCTTGGCAGCGGTCAAACATCGTTTCCCGACACTTGTAACGATTTTTATGTCGGATTCCAAAGATGCAAGCGAAGCGATTCGGCTCATCAACGATGGGCAAATTTTCCGCTACCTTGTTAAACCGTTTCCACGTCAGGCGCTGGTAGAAGCTATAGAGAAAGCCATTCAAAAGCATGAAGAGCTAAGACTGTTGGCAAAAGACGGCAGCGCTGCAGCACAAAGACAACTGTCATTTAGTCAGATGATGGCAGACATTCGCCGCCGACGTGAAGAGAAAAAATTCTACTAAAAGCTGCTGATAGCGCAGAGCAGCGTGCGCAAAATAAAGCATGGTAAGGGCACTTTCAGAAGAGCGAAGCAAGAAAATCAGAAGTCAAGTGCGTTCGCTGGAGTTTTCTTTTGGCAATTCAACGCAAAAAGTAGAGCCTTTGCCCTTGCCTTCTGATTCTGCCCAAACTCTGCCGCCGTGCAGTTCGACGAGTTGTTTGACGATGGAAAGCCCAAGTCCGGTTGAGCTTTCGTTACCTGTTGGGCGAGCAGAAAGACGTTGAAAACGTCCAAAAAGTTTTTTGAGGTCCTCTTCTGAAAGCCCTTGACCTTCATCTCTGACTATGCAGCGAACATGATGTGCGTGCACGAGTGTGGTGATGAAGACATTTTTGTCGCGCGGCGAGTATTTAATGGCGTTGCTGACCAAATTGTCAAGGACTTCCGTTAGGCGATGTTTATCCCCGATTGTCGTTGCCGTTTCAGCAAGCTGAAGGTGGAGAGCAATGTTTTTTTGTGTGGCATTCGGCTGATTTTGTTCAGCCACTGCTCGGGCAAGGTCGCTTAAATCAAGGGGCTCTCTATGAAGTTCAATCTTGCCAGATTCTATGGCTGCTGTATCAATAAGTTCTATGATAAGGCGAAGCATGCGTTGAGAAGCGCGCTCAATGCGTTCTAGCATTGAGAATTCATAGTCATTTTTCAATTTTTCTTTCAATAGCGAAGCAAAACCCATGATGGTCTGCAGAGGATTTTTCAGGTCATGCGAGGCGATGGCTAAAAGGTCGTTCTTAAGCTGATTGGCTGCAGCAAGTTCGTCGCGCTGTGCTTCCACGATACGCTTTTGCGCTTCGATTTGTGCGTTTTTTTCTTCGAGTACCTTTTGATGTTTTTGCTTGATATAAAGTGCCGCGCCAACGCCAGCTACAGCAACTGTAAGCACCAGCGTCAGTGCCGCAAAAATTGTGCGCTCACGTTCGCTACGAACACGTTCAAGCGTGCGTGCTTGTTCCAAAAGCTGAATTTCTTTCTCCTTTTTCTCTGACTCGTATTGCTCTCTGAGCTCAGCTATCCTTTTCTGTTCTTCTATCGTGAAAAGCGAATCCTTGATTGCACTAGCTTTTTTGTAGGCAGCAAAAGCTTGTGTAGCGTTACCGAGCACTTCATAAATCTCCGAAAGTAAAAAAAGTGCATTTTGAAGCAGTGTTCTATCACCAATATCGTTTGCAAGATTAAGACTTTTGGTAGCGTAGTCCAGAGCCTGAGTTGCTTGGTTGCGGCTAAGTAGCAGTGCGGCGATATCGCGCAGGACAAGCGTTTGAGAGGGGATGTCAGAGAAGTTCTGATAGATTGCAAGTGCATCATGTTTGCAGGCAATCGCAAAGCGCGAGTTTTCTTCTTTATACAAATCGCCCATGGTACTGAGTGCGTCGGCAATGAGTATGGAATCGCCAAATGTTTGAGCGCGTTTGAGTGCAATTGCAATTGAGTCGAAGGCAAGTGTAGGCTGACCTAAGTGTTTGTACAGACTGGCGGCACTAATCATCGTGCTGATGCTTTTCATGGTGTCGGCTATTTCTTCAAAAAGAAGGTGCGCGCGTTGGTAGTAAGCAAGAGCGTCTGCATAGCGCTTTTGGTCGCTGTAGATAATGGCAAGATTATTCAGCGTAATGGCAGCGCCAGAGTTGTCGTTAAGTTCTTCATAGCCTTTAAGAGCCAAGAAGTTGTGCAAGATGGCTTTTTCGTAGAAGCCTTTGCTATGATAAATCAAGGCGAGATTGCCATGGGCAAGTGTTTTGAGGTGAAGGTCGTTGAGAATTTCGGCAAGAGCAAGTGAGCGTGCATGTGCTAACAGAGCGTCGTCGTATCGGTCAAGACGACGTTTGGCAATACCGATAAGTCGAAGGGCATGGGCTTGCAGGTGCAACTGTTGAAGATTTTCAGCAAAGCAAAGCGCCTGAGAGGCGAGGCTATCGGCGCGTGGGTAGTCGAACTGTTGCAAAGCATGGCGTGCAAGATCGAGCAGTCGCCGAATTTCTACGGTATCATCTGCAGCAGCAAAGTTCTCGGGTTGAGCAGCAGATTGACCGCAGGCGCAAGGACATAATAGCATAAGCTCTGCGCTACTTGCGCAACTGAGGAGCAATCCCACAAGAGCATATCGTTGAACTCCCCTTGCCAGATAACGACGCACAGAATCGACGTTCCACATATGACCAAAGTACAAGTTAAAGCACGTTGCAAAAGTCTTTAGCTTTTACTTTTGGGCGTGCTGCTCACTTCTTTAAACTCGGCTTCTTCGATTTCATCTAAGCGTGGCGCACGAGCAGAAGGTGTCTTGATGTGCTTTGGTGCTGTCAGAAGCGTGTAGAGAAAACGCAAAAGATAGTATAAAGCAAAGCCAACCGCGAAAAGAAAAAGAAGTCGCCACATATAACCTCCGTGTTTCACAGTTTAACAGATACACTAGTATAGCCTTTTTTCGGGATTAAAGTACTCTGTGCCAGAATGTGTGCGGTTGCAAATAAGGTTGTAGAGCTCTTCAAAGTCAGCAGGATTGGCGACAAAGTCAAGCTCTGTGGTGTTGACGATTAAAAGCGGCGTTTTGCGATAGCGAAAGAAAAAATAATTGTAAGCATCATGCAAATCTCGGATATAACTTTCCGTGATAGCCTGCTCAAATGGGCGATTGCGCTTCTTGATATTTTGCATCAGACGCTCAGGCGTAGACTGCAAATAGACGACCAAATCAGGTAGCGTGATGGATTTGTCCATAAAATTGACAATCGTCTCATAGAGCCGCAGTTCGTCATCTTGCAAATTCAGATAAGCAAAAATTTTGTCTTTGTCGAAGATGTAGTCGGTAATAAGGTATTCATGGAAAAGGTCAAAATTACGCAGTTGCTGCTGCTGCTTGTAACGGCTAGCTAAGAACGAAAGTTGGGTTTGGAAAGCATAGCGTTCTGGGTTTTCATAGAAGCGCTCAAGGAAGGGGTTATCCTCGAATTCTTCGAGAATCGGACGCGCAGAAAGCCGCTCGGCGAGCTTAAGCGCAAGCGTAGTTTTTCCAACGCCAATCACACCTTCGATTGCAATATATTTCGGGGTCTGCATGGTTTTTATTGCCGCAATTCCCGGCGAAGTTTGTCTTTTAACTCTAGCTCATAGACATGATACTTGAATGCCATGCGCCCGTTGATGAATACGACGGGAATTTTACTACCGTATTCATTCATCAGATGCTCATCTTCATTGAGTTTGATTTCACGCAGTTCAAAAGGAATTTCCTCCTGAACTTTCATCAACACGGCTTTCGCTTCATCGCACAGACAGCAATCGTCTTTCGAGTAAAGCTCAACTAAAATCATGGTTCTAAGTAATGAGAGGTTGTTTCTTTTTAGAATGTTTCTTCAATGTCTTTGTATCAGCTTTAGTAGGCTCACCAGAAAGAGGTTGACCGCTCAGGTACTGCCAGCCAATAATAGAGACGATGAGTAAAGCAATAGAAATGAGTTGTGCTTGTGTGAGACCGAATGCGACAATATCGTTTAAGCGTAAAAACTCTACAAGAAATCGGCTAATTGCTTGAAGGGCTAAAAAGAGAAAGAAAAGCTGCCCGTCAGGACGCGGTTTCAGGCGCATTTTCCACAAAACGGCAAAGAAAATAAAGGAGTACAGAGATTCGTAAATCGTCGTAGGATGTACAGGAATATCTTCGGGTACAGGACGGTCTGGGAAAAGTTGTCTGAACTCATGGACAAGTTGCGGATTTTTATGCGCCAGTGTGGAGACAATACCGTTTGGATAGGTCATTGCCCAAGGCACGTCGGTCGGTTGACCGTAGCAGCCATCGCCAGCAAGTAAGCATCCGATGCGACCAATGCCATAGGCGAGAATAATCGAGGGGGCTGCTGCATCAAGAAAGCGCAAGATAGACAAGCCCTTCCACTTGAGATAAAGGTAATTCCCAATAAGAGCGAAAATGAGTCCGCCATAGTAGGCTAAGCCACCCGAACTGAACAGAGTGCCTATCGGATCGCGTGCAAGTTCATCCAAATGCTCTACAACATCGAAGAGTTTTGCGCCAACGATACCGAGCACAATACTCAACGCCAGAATGGTATTGGTAACATCAGGCAGGTTTTTGCGTGCGACTTCTTTGCTTGTGAAATAACTTGCCGTAAGAAAAGCCACGGCAAGCATTGCACCGTAACTGTAAAACTTGATAGGACCAATCGAGAAAAGCTCAGGATACATGGTGCTGGCTCAGAAATCGCATTGAAGAAGATGGAATCAAACTGAAGTATAAAATAAAGTGCGGCATCTCATTTTTCAACTTTTATCTTTTGCAAAATTTCAATGAGCAAAAGTGCCTGTTGCTCTCCTGTCCTCAAATTTTTGAGTTGAAACTGACCGGACTGCAGTTCGTTCTCACCTGCAATCACAACGTATTTTGCATTGAGGCGATTGGCTTCGCGTAGTTGTGCTTTCAAGCTACGGCGTAAGAGATCGACTTCTGTGGCAATGCCTTCTTTGCGAAAAAGCTGTGCGGCGTGAATGGTCCAGTCGCGTGCGGATTCAGACTGTGCCACAATCATCACAGTTGGTGCAGGGGCTTGAGCGGGCTCGAGGAGGTGTTGTTTTTGCATGGCAATCAAGAGCCGCTCCACACCCGAAGCAAAGCCAACCGCAGGTACAGGTTTTTCACTTCCAAGTAGTGACGCCAGAGCGTCGTAGCGACCGCCGCCGCCTAAGGCATCCTGCGCACCCAAATCCGAACTTTGTAATTCAAATGCCGTGCGAGAATAGTAATCTAAACCGCGCACCAGACGGTGATCAATTGTGAAGTCAATGCCGAATGCTGTAAGAAAATTTTGCACCGCTTGGAAATGGGCTTGCGATGCTTCATCAAGATAGTCTACAATGCGTGGGGCATGGGCAATGAGCTCTTGCAATTCTGGATTTTTCGAGTCCAAAATGCGCAGAGGATTTTTCTCAAAGCGTTCTTTTGAGACCGCATCCAAACGCTCGTAGTGCGGACGCAGGTACTCGCGCAAAACTTCACGATACGCTTTACGCGTGTCCGCATTGCCCAGACTGTTGAGCCGTAAGACCGTTTGGCGCACGCCGAGTTCGCGGTAAATGGTCATCATCAGTGCGATAACCTCCGCGTCTGACTCAGGTTCGGCACTGCCAATGCACTCGCAACCAAATTGCCAGAACTGACGCTGTCGACCGGCTTGTGGGCGTTCCTTGCGAAAAAGTTCAGCAATGTAGTAGACTTTCGTAAGCGGCGCGCGCATAGCCAAATTGTGCTGCAAATAAGCACGAATCACGCTGGCGGTCATTTCAGGGCGAAGCGTGAGCGACTCGGCATCAGGGTCGGGCTGAAACGAATACATTTCTTTGCCGACAATATCTGTTGTCTCACCAATGCCGCGTTGAAACAGCGCCGTTTCTTCAAAAATCGGCGTGCGAATTTCACGATAGCCAAATCGTTCAAAGATGCCGCGCACTGTGCGTTCAACATAATGCCACTGATGAATCTCGTCAGGCAAAATGTCTTTTGTGCCTTTGATAGATTGAAACTTCATAATTAGCCTTAATTCGAGATAAGGTCAGCAGACAATTTCCGCATGATAGGAAGAAACTGTGTAGCTTGTGTTACGTTTGCAAGAGCATCACAAGACGAAGAATCAATAACGGGTCGTAAAACCTGCGCCTGCACAAGTCGTGTTGATATTAGATTTCAGGAAAAGATTGCTCTTCGAGTTGAAAGAGCTCAACGACTTCAGCAGACGATTCTGCTTGCAGGAGTTTTTCACGTGTTGCATCAGAGCTAATCACACGCGAGATACGGCTAAGCAATTTGAGATGTTGCGTCAGCATTTGCTCTGGTGTGGCTAAGAGGAAGACCAATTTCACGGGTTCATCATCAATTGAGGCGAACTCTACTTCGCGTTTGAGCACGGCAAATCCAAGCAGTGGCGCACTCACCGCATTTGTCTTGGCATGTGGCAGGGCGACACTCTTACCAATTCCTGTGGTCATTTCCTTTTCACGTTTGAGCACATCAGCGCGCAACTTGGCTCTATCCAAGATGGCAGGGTGAGATGAAACCAGCATCAGCATTTTTTCTATCAAGTCGTTTTTCGACTTGGCTTCAAGACCAATCTGAATGTATTTCTCAGAAATGATGTCGGAAAGTTTCATCGCTCCGTTGCTTAAACGCTTCAAAAAAACAAGCATCAAATATAGCAAAAACGCTGTGCACACCTACATTGCATATTTTATGTAAAGAAATGCCGCAGGGGAGGCGATGCACAGTGAATCAAAGCGGTCAAAGAAGCCACCATGCCCGGGAATCAGATGTGAAGAATCTTTCAAGCCGCTTTCACGCTTGAGCATCGATTCAATTAAATCGCCCACTGCACTAAATGTGCCAACAAGAATGCCGATGGCAAGAAAATGAACCGGTGCTGTAGAAGCTAACCATACCTGTCCAAATCCAAGTGTGGCGCCAGTGCAAGCCAGCAAGCCTAAGATAAAGCCTTCCCAAGTTTTGTTCGGGCTGTGCCGCTCAAAAAATTTCGTTTTGACAAACCGTCCGCCCAGATATTTTCCACCAAAGTATGCAGCCGTGTCTGCAACCCAAACACCAATGAAGACCAGCATGGTAAGATAGCCAGAGTCTTCACTTTTACGCAGTTCTAAGAGCGTTGAAAAGCACAGCGGGGCGTACAAAATCGCCAGTAAGCCGGCACCTATGTTGTGAATCGACGAGCCATGTTTGCGGAACAATTCAACAGATGAAAGAAGTGCTACAGAGAAGACAATCAAATGAGCTGTAGAAAAAAAACTGTATTGTGTATTGATGAGGATAAAGGCGCCAAGAAAATAGGTGAAAAGTGCCGCTGGAAAGGTCTGTGTTGCCTTGAAGAGTTGTAACATCTCATAGAGAATGCCGATAGCGATAATCAGCAAGATGACAAGAAAGGGCAGTCCGCCTAAAGATGCACAAAAGAGAATAAGCGGACCAAAAATTGCAGCGACAACAATGCGCTGCGCCAAATTACGGTTCAATTTTCGTTCTCCCAATTTGGCTCTTGCGCATCAAGTTCGATCATCAGACGCACGGCATCGGCATAGCACTCTTCTCGGACTAAAATTCGCACAGGTTCAGTGGCACTAATGCTATGCAGCATGAAATCGCGCTTTGAATAAATACAAGCCTCAATGTTGGATGCAGCAAGGTAAGCACGCAGCAGTTCCGCTTCAATTGGAGAGCTAAAGCGCGCAAGCTCTTGCCACTTAGGCTGCGCGTCCGAGTCAAAAAATGGCTTCATCTACAAGCGTGACTTAGAACTCAAGATTTGAACAAATACTGACTTGGCACATCGCCAATTTTACATTGCTAAGCGCAAATTGAAATTCCTAGCGACCAGAGTGCATCGTCGGTGCATAGCCAAAAATAGGAAACATAGTTGCTCTCTTCAGCCCGTTGATGCACGATTCAAACTGCGTCGATACAGAGCCAGCAAGGCAAGCGTGAGAGACGCCGAGATAAGCATGGCGACAATTGCAACAGGTGAAGAAATGTCAGGTTCGTCAGATTGCAAGCGTCTAACGACATCATCGCTCAGACCTAAAGCCTCTTTTTGTCGCACAGCCATTAGCCCCAAGACGGAAAAAAAGTTATTGGCAAAGTGCGCCAGCATCGGTAAGAGCAGCGTGCCTGATGAAGCACGTAGATAAGATAAATACACACCAAGAATCATCAAGGGCACGATTTGCACAGGATTGATATGATATAGCCCAAAGATAATGCCAGTGAGCACTATAGCACGCGCTGTGGGCATGGCGCGCAAAAAATTATGCTGCACGTAGCCACGAAAAAGACACTCTTCACAGAGTGCTGGTACAAAGGCAACCGTCAGTACAACGCCGACAAATTCTGCAGGACTGTGCACCACAGTCAGCTTTTCGAGCAAGGTTTTGTATTGCGCCTGCATCTGACTAATCACCTCGCGCCAGCCAAAGACATCATTCATAATCACAAGCTGCACATCGCCGACATAACTCAGAAAAGGTGTCATAACGATAATAGCCAGTGAGCCAGAAACAGAAGCCATAAGCGAAGGCGGACGCCGCAAGCCGAGAAAGTCAAGGTTGATAGCCGACAGCGGCGACCTGCCTGTATGCAAAGACACCAGTAGCAAAGTAGGCAGGGCAAGGAAGAGAAGTTGCGCCAGACTTTGTGAAAGTCGCATTGCACTGCTATTCCACTCGGTGATATCACTCGAGCGCGCACCTGTAAAAAGAATGGTGAGAATAGCGCCACCAATTTGATAGAGAAAAAAAAGCGCAAAAAGTGCGGAGAGCGCTACAATCGGCGGTGAAAACCGCTCTTGCTCAAAATATCCCCTATAGACAAAAGGCGATGAGGCTGTCGAAGAGTCAGACTTTGGCAGTTCTGGTGGTTGATGCTCCATGACAAGTGCATTCAAAGGTTGAGCTGCTTTCACTTGCTTGAATTTCAAAAGGAAAAGATATTTTCCCAAATACGCGCAAGCCAAGCCCAAGTCTTTTCAGCTCATGCGTTGCAAGTTGAAGAGCCTTGCGATGGGCTACTCCTTGCGTTTGGCTGTAAGCGGGTGAAGAATGCCTTCCATAGAAGCAATTTCCGCAGTGATTGCACCAACGGGAACTTTGATAGAAATTTTGACAGGAATTTTATTGTCGTCGTCAGTCATCCAAATGAGAATGCGCCCTTCACTCTTGAAAAGTCCAGCACCTTGCACCAAGGGCTCAACGACAACTGTGTTGAAAGTCCCAACTTCAGTTTCAATCACATCACGGTAGCGCACTTTGACTTCGAGCGGATATTCCTTGTCGTCACTGATTTGCTTGAGGTGAATGCTCTCGCCATTTTTGAACGCTCTGAGATTGAGTGTGCGCACATAGAAATATGCAGAGAGAATATCCTGTGCATAAGCATTCATCGGGAAGTCTTTATTATGCACAATAGAGCGCGCTCTACCTGTATGGTGGAAAAACTCGACTTCATCATCTCTAGAAAATTTGCCTTCGCGCAAACGTTGCTTGAAGTAAAGCGGACACATTGCGTCTTTGTGAATGAAAGTCTCGTAACGATCATCGACTTTGAAGAAGCTATCAAAAACGGGAAGCGTGTTAGCCGTAAAGACCACATGGTAACAGGGTTCACCGCGTATGACGGTATCTTTGACGACAGCAATTTCTGTGTTTGCTGCTTTGATAAGCCCATACTTCAAGTGGTATTGCAATCGTTCACCAGTGCGAAAGGTGTTGTTTGCGACCTTGCGATAAGTAAAAGTCTCAATAGATTCTTGCGCCGCAAGTGGCAGTGTGGCAGCGCAAAGAAGAAAAAACAGCAGTGTAGTAAAAAAAAGCATTGAGTGTCTAGGCAAGTTCATCTGTAAAACAAGTTAAGTTCAATGCTGTTGTAACGCTGAACAAGGGTAAAAGTTTTGCAGGTGTGTTAAGCCGCACGAGTTGCACGTTTGAAGAAAGCCAGCGCAAAAAATCCGATACAGACAAGCACGCAGAGTTTTGGAAAAAGATCGATATGGCGCACATAGAACGTTTCGCCTTCACCGATGTTCAAGCTAGCCGTAGTAAACGCTTCTTGCCACCAAGGAATTTGAGCATATCCGCGCCCGTAGCGGTCGATAAAAAGTGAGACACCAGTGTTAGCACAGCGTGCCATGGCGCGACGCGTCTCAATGCAGCGCAAACGTGCAAAGGCAGCATGTTGATACGGTCCATACGATTTGCTAAACCAACCATCATTGGTGATAACGGTCAGAAAGTCAGCACCACGCTTGACAAATTCTGCCGCAAGTGCCGGATAAATGGATTCATAACAAATCAGACCACAGGTGCGCAGCGTATCGCCTTGCTGTGTAACAAAAGACAGAAGTTTCAGTTCAGTGCCTCTGCCCCAACTGCTGATGCCTGCAACGCCAATGCTGATGGATGAAAGAAAAGGAATGTAGTCCAAATATGGCACACGCTCGGCAAAGGGCACAAGTTCCGTTTTGTGATAAATCTGCGGGTCGGGTTGATTCGGCATAATAAGCATTGAGGAATTAAACGAGTCATAATACTTGCCAGAGTATCTATCAAAGCGCGCCCCAGCTTGACGCTGCGTGCTATCGTCATAACGCACAATATCAGGGAAGCCCGTGAGCAAGGGTGTATTCCACTCGGCAACTTTTGCCCAAAGTTTTTCTCGTTTAGCGTAATTGTATGGCTCTAAGATGTAAAATGGTATGGTGGTTTCGGGATAGAGAATCAAATCAGGGCGGCTGGCACGAAGCGCTTTTTCTGTAACCTCGTAGTGCTTTTGCATCACAAGGTTTTCTTGGTCTCGTCCCCATTTCACAAACGGATCAATGTTGGGTTGAATGATGGTAACTGTCGCAGAAATCGGTTTTGTCGGCAGTGGTGTGGAAAGCCTAACTAAGGAATAAATCAACACGGGAAGAATCATCACCGCACTAAGTGCAAGGCTTGCCAAAATAAACTTGGAGATGTTACGATGCTGCTCGTAGCGGTCATACAGCGCAAGAGCTAGAACATTGAAGAGCATAATCCAGAAAGAAACTGCCCAAACACCGAAAAGATCAATGTATTGAATGAGCCAGAAGAGATAAGATTGCGAATTGCCCAGCGTGAGCCAGCCGAAGGAAATTTCCATATCGAGATAAATCCATTCCCACGCTGTCCAGATGAAAGGCAGTGCTGCAAGTGCAAGCGTCCAGTTGGTGCGTCGCCAGATGAAATAAAACGCACACAAAGGCAGCGTAAGAAAGAACGTCTGTGCAAAATACATTAGCACGCCGCCGACCAGCGTTGAGAGCGAGACCCACCAGACGGAGCATATCACAAAAATGAACATGCTGAAATATACAATGCGGTAGAAGGTTCTAAACGATTCCGCTTTTTTAAGTTGATAGAGCAGCGGCACAAAGCCAATCCATGCAAGCGGTTCGAGATGAATAAATGGGTAGGTCGGAAAAGCAAAGCCCAGCATCATGCCAGAGAGCAGTGGCAAACGCCATTCGTCTGTGCTCAAGGCTTGCAGCAATCGCGCGTGCACAGGGCGAGGCGCAGCAGAGGCAGCTTGAGCAGATGAATGTGCAGACTGAGCTTGTGCAGACTTGGTCTTTGCAGACTTGTTTTTTGCAGACTTGCTGGTTGAAAGCGGCGGTTTTGACACGCTGGTGGCTTTGAATTAAAGTTTGAAAATGAGAATCTGTAGCGCGCAATTATACGCAAACAAAAGGGTTGCAAAAAGGTATAATTTATTGCTCATGTGTGCCTTGCTTTGTGCTAACAAGTACGATGCTATCGGCAATGCCAAATTTTACGGTATCCTGATACTGCGCAAGAGAAAGTCGTGTCTGAAATCCGAAGTGAGAGAGACGATTCAAAAGGTCAATGCCAAAGTTGCGGTAGGCTAAAATCTTGCCGCGTAGCGCGTCGCCATGGTATTCTGGTGGCAGAAGATGTTCAATTATCTCGCCATTGAAGCGCACGCGTTCAACGGTAGGTTGGTCAAGCGTGAGCGGCACTGTGAAGATATGCGCGCCACCGGGCTTGAGAACACGGTGAATCTCACGAAACGCGGCATCAGGATAGCGTACATGCTCCAGTACATCTTCGGTAATCACTACATCAAATGAAGCATCAGCAAATGTCAGGGCTTCAAGCGTCTGACAGAGCACGCCATTTTTGCACTCGCCGGGCGCAACATCAGGAAAAAATTCAGAAGTAATGTAGTTCGGATTGTCTTTGCCAAGTGCGTGATAAATCGGGTCATTTGAGACGGCGCTATAAATTTTGAAGCGTTGCAGGTCGTGCTTATGCTCGGCAAGAGAGGTAAGAGGAAGAGCAAGGTAACGCAAAAGTTCCGTAGCCACATGTCGCTTGCGCGAGGCACTACGACAGAAGATGCAGATAAGGCTTTCACGCACATGCGACACATTGAGCATATTGCCTACCAAGAACAGCGTACGACGACCGCAGACTGAACACTTGCCAAAGCGATGCAACGGTACATTTTTGAAAATGCGAATCAGCGTCGAGACTTGCATCGTGCAGAGGTCGTTAGGCTATTCTTAGGTAGCGCCAGTGTATAGCAACCAAGCAGGTTGCGTGTCTCAAAAGAGTTTAATCATCAAGTCGCCTTTTTTAGTGCTTTTCTTTGCAGCGATGGAAGACTGCGTGAGATGTTCATCTTCTGGTTCAGACGGCGGACGCACATCTTGCTCGCTGTCGTTGCGGTCTAAGCCTCTGTAGAGACGTTCGGCTTCTTCAGCAGAGATTGGCTCTAAGGCGTAGTCAAGCAGGTCATCCATCTCGGCAAAGAAGCGGAAGGTCAGTCCCTTAAGCGCTTCTTGGTTGGTTTCCATCAGTTCCAAGATGTCATTACGATTTTTTTCAGGTAGCAAAATTTCGACGATGCCAGCACGCCGTGCTGCAAGCACCTTTTCCTTGATGCCACCGACAGGCAAAATATGTCCGCGCAGTGTAATTTCGCCAGTCATAGCCATTCGTGGCTTGACCTTACGCTGCGTGTAAATCGAAGCAAGCGACGTTAGAATAGAAACGCCGGCTGAAGGACCATCTTTCGGAATAGCGCCCTGTGGAATGTGCAAATGTACATCCCAGTAACGGAAGGCTTCATCAGGAATGCGGAAGTATTCTGAGCAAGACTTCAAGTACGATAACGCCGCTTGTGCGGATTCTTTCATCACGTCGCCTAATTGTCCCGTGAGCACCAAGCGCCCTGAGCCTTTGGTAACAGTGGATTCAATGAAAAGAATGTCGCCACCGACAGGTGTCCACGCTAAGCCGATAGCTACGCCAGAGAGCTGAATGGGCTCGCTCATTTCAGGGAAGAACTTCTCTAGACCGAGATATTTTTTCAAATCGCTTTCCTGAATAACGATGGGCTCGCTGCGTCGGGGGCGCTCGCTACTCTCGGTCTCAAGACTCAAAGCAATATCTTTTGCAACCACACGGCAAATGTTGGCAATCTCACGCTCCAAGTTGCGCACGCCCGCTTCTCGCGTGTAAGCATTGATGATGCGTAACATTGCCTCGTCAGTAATTTGCAGTTCGTCAGGCAAGATGCCATGCTCGTTCATCTGGCGTTGTAAAAGATACTGCTTAGCAATATGCAGTTTCTCGAAATCTGTGTAGCCTGTGATTTGAATAATCTCCATGCGGTCCTTGAGTGCAAGCGGAATCGTGTCGAGCGTGTTAGCAGTTGCAATAAAGAGCACACGCGAAAGGTCGTAATTGACTTCAAGGTAGTGATCGCTGAACGTGCTGTTTTGTGCAGGGTCTAAGACCTCGAGCAAAGCAGAAGCGGGGTCACCACGAAAATCAGAACCAAGTTTATCGATTTCATCGAGCATAAAGACAGGGTTGCTTGTCCCAGCGCGTTTAATGCCTTGAATGATGCGTCCGGGCATTGCGCCGATGTAAGTGCGGCGATGTCCACGAATTTCAGCTTCATCGCGCACACCCCCGAGTGCAACACGAACAAACTGACGCCCTAGTGCGCGTGCAATAGATTTACCGAGCGAAGTTTTGCCGACGCCGGGCGGACCGCAGAAGCACAAAATCGGCGCTTTCATATTGGCTTTGAGTTTCAAGACGGCAAGGTATTCTAAAATGCGCGCCTTGACCTTTTCAAGCCCATAGTGATCTTCGTTAAGTACGCGCTCGGCTTCGTGCAAGTTGATTTTAGCCAGCGAATAAACACCCCATGGAAGAGAAAGCAGAGTATCAATGTAGTTGCGCGTAACGCTGTAGTCAGGCGAAGCTGGTGCAATGCGCGAGAGTTTTTCGATTTCTTTTTCAGCCACTTCTCTGACATCATCAGGCAAAGACTTTTTGGAGAGCAACTCACGCAGCTTGAGCACATCTTGCATTTGCAAGTCGTACTCGCCAAGCTCTGCCTGAATGGTTTTAAGTTGCTGGCGCAAAAAGAACTCGCGCTGCGCCTTATCCATATCCATCTTGACCTTCGTCTGAATCTGCTTGGTCAGTTCAAGCACTTGAATTTCTCGCGAAAGATGCTCGACAATGCGTTCGGCGCGCTCGTGCAGCGTGCTAGTCTCCAAAATAGCTTGCTTTTCAGAAGCAGGAATGTTCAGGTTCGAAGCAATAAAGTGCAGCAGAAAACGCACATTCTCGATATTTTGAACCGCATAACTGGCTTCATTGGGCAAATTCGGCGAAAGCTCAACAACCTTTGCGGCAAGTTGTTTCACCGTGCGTGCATAAGCGTCTAACTTGCTCTCTATGCTGCCTTCATCGTCCAAAACCTTTGCACGGCAGACAAAGTATGGCTCTTTCTGTCTGAAGTTCTCTATTGCAATGCGCTTTAAGCCCTGCACAATCACACTGGCACTGCCATCAGGCATTTTCAAGACCTTCAGCACCAACCCAACCGTGCCAACTTTGAACAAGTCACTCGGAGTAGGGTCATCGACTTCAGCATCAGACTGCGCTACAAAAGCCACCTGCTTGCTCGGAGGAAGGTTTTCAATGAGCATGATGGATTTGCGCCGCCCAATGCTAACAGGCATAATCACATCAGGAAAAAGAACCGTGTTGCGCAATGGTAAAACAGGCAAAAGGTCATCAATAAGTATGTTACTTGCTGGCGTCTCTGGCGCCTGCGGAATGTTCTTCGCTAAACTATCCAATAGACCCGTTGGCGAAGATTCCTCGAGATTATCTTTTGCGTCCTTATTCATTGTCATTCTAGTCTATAAGTGCTGGCAACACTACATGCCAAAAGGTTGTGACAGCTTAAAGCTCACCTTACACTTTATTCAACAACTAATTACTACGATGGTACTGCGGGACTACAACAAGCGGAACTACTGCGGGAAGAACGCATCACGCTTTTCTCAACTCATGCACAATGCTACACTATATTAAACAAAAAAACGACAAAATCGGTTTTTTTGTGCATCTTTTTTTGCCAAGCTAGAAAAAGAATTTTGCTGTAAAAAAGCAGCGTGTAACTGACGCACCATCAAGGGCTTAGCTAAACCGCTGTGGTAGTATAAACATGCTCCAAAGCCTTAAAATTAGACTTGATGGTGTCTTCAAGTTCTTTTTCGCCATGCTGGATAGAAAAGAACATGGCTTCGTACTGCGAGGGCGCAAGATAAATGCCGCGTTGTAGCATCGCATGAAAATACGCAGCGTATTTTTGAGTGTTGCTTGTGGTAGCGGTCTTGAAATCAACCACATCTTGCTCTGTCATAAAAAGGCACATCATAGAGCCGACGCGTTTCAGACATAAGCCTAAACCCAGTTTGCGCAAGTTGTCGGCAAAGCCGGCTTCAAGGTACTTGCCTTTCGCTTCGAGTTCGGCATAAGGGTTTTCTTCGACGAGAATGCGCAGTGTTTCAAGCCCTGCACTCATCGCAAGCGGATTACCAGAGAGTGTGCCCGCCTGATAGATATCACCAGCAGGGGCGACATGACGCATGATTTCGCGTTTGCCACCGTAGCATCCTACAGGCAACCCACCGCCGATAATTTTGCCCATGGTCGTAAGGTCGGGCGTAATACCGTAGAGCGATTGTGCGCCGCCGAGTGCAACACGAAACCCAGTCATCACTTCATCAAAAATTAGGACGATGCCTTCGGCTGTGCAAAGCGCACGCAAAGCTTGCAAAAACTCGGCACGCGCAGGCACAACACCCATGTTGCCACCAATCGGCTCAATGATGATAGCCGCAATTTGATGGGGATATTGATGCACAAGCTGACGCACAGAGTCAATATCATTAAAAGTGGCAGTCAGTGTGTCTTGGGCAGTGCCTTTGGTAACGCCGGGACTATCGGGCACACCAAGTGTCAAGGCGCCAGAGCCTGCGCGAATGAGAAATGAATCGCCATGACCATGATAGCAGCCTTCGAACTTGATAATTTTCTCTCGCCCCGTATAACCACGTGCCAAGCGAATAGCAGACATACATGCCTCTGTGCCCGAATTAACCATGCGCACCATTTCCATAGAGGGAACAAGTGTAGAGATTAGTTCAGCAAGCTGAATTTCAAGTTCAGTCGGTGCGCCAAAACTTGTGCCAACATGCTTAAGCGTGTGCTCAATAGCGGCAACCACACGCGGGTGAGCATGACCAAGAATGAACGGTCCCCATGAACCAATGTAATCAATGTATCGATTGCCATCGACATCAAAAAGATATGCGCCCTCGCCTTTGCTCATGAAAATCGGTGTACCGCCCACGGACTTAAAGGCGCGAACAGGTGAGTTGACCCCGCCGGGAATAGTGCGCTGGGCACGCTCAAAGAGTTGCTGCGAGCGTTGAAACTGAAGCATAGATACTGCAAAAAAAATGAGTTGGTGTTTGCATAACTTTCTTTTTTCAAGAAGCGTTTCAATTGCGTTTAGTCGGAGAGTAAAATCTCAACGACATCTTTTTCAAGGCGCTTGACTTTGTCGGCAATATCAGCATGTGCTACAACACGGCACTTCTTGGTCGTGCGCTCAAAGGCTTCAATAAATTCAGCTTGAAAGGCTGAGACGCCCGACTGACTGAAGGGTTCAAACGTTTTTGTTTTCGTGCGGTAGAGTTGCAATTCGCGAAAATCGCGTAAGTCAAAAATGGTTTTCTGAGAGGGTATATCAATCAGCACTTCGTGTCCAAGAAGTCTCAAGCGAAATTTGCGATTAAGCAGAGCACAGATAGCTTGTTCTTTGAGCTTACGACGTCGCGCGTCAGAGGAGAGTGCTGTGCAGGCATGTGTTTGAGTCTGAGATGCTAAATCGAGTGTAATCGTGCGTTTGTAAGGCTGTCTATCAATCAAGGCTTGAAGGAGCAAAAGCGAAGAATGTGCCTGTGTGTTGAGCACAGCGCGCAGGTCGAAGAGCAAACGCTCATCGGACGCAGTGTAAAACAGCTGGCGCAGTGTCTCGGCAGTCAGGTGTGTCTCATCGAGCGCATCTTGAATAAAGCGTTTGAGCATAGCTGAAAACGTGCGAACGGTGTGATGCCAATAGACATTGCGCATCATCATATACTTTGCAAACATCAGGCTCTCTAATGGCGCAATACCTTTTTCGGTGATGGCAAAGCGGCGGCGCTTGGCATCAGGCACAAAGGATTCAATGAGCCGCTCAATATCAATGTTGCCGTAAGGAATGTTGCAATGGTGTGCATCGCGCATCAAGTAATCCATTTTGTCAGGATCGAGTGTGCCGCTGATGAGCTTTGCATATTTGAGTGGCTTTTTGCCAACAACCATCTCAATGACGGTCTTAGAATCTAATTCCCACTCATCTTCCAAGATATTGGCAAGGCTCCCAAATCTACCATGCGACTCACGGACAAAAGCGGGCGTAAGATCTTGATGATCTTCAAAAATAATTTCGTTTTGACTGGTCA
Organism: Candidatus Thermochlorobacter sp.; assembly: GCA_046291735.1. Taxonomy (GTDB): domain Bacteria; phylum Bacteroidota; class Chlorobiia; order Chlorobiales; family Thermochlorobacteraceae; genus Thermochlorobacter. The sequence goes on from JBKBSK010000007.1 coordinate 27,815, forward strand.
GCGGTTGCTTTTCGACAATGTGCGCATGTGGGTAATGCCCAATGTCATGCAAGAGACTTGAAGCCAAGATGAGTTTGCACGCGCGTTCATCAAAATAAAATGATGCGGTTTGCAGCGATGCAGTAAGCGGATTGCTAACAAGGCGCTGCAAAATCAATTTTGTGAGGTGATAGACGCCAAGTGAATGCTCAAAGCGCGTATGCGTGGCGCCGGGAAAAACATGATGCGCAAACGACAACTGACGAATCCCTTTGAGGCGCAAAAAGGCAGGATGTGAAATGGTTTTGCGCAGCGCTCTATCAAGCGGAATATGTCCCCAGACAGGAATGCGAATAAACCCGCCGTCAGAACGAAAAAGAAATTCAGGGAGCGACATAGTGATGACTGTGTTATCAGGCTACTGCTATTTGCCTACTTTTATTTGTGCTGCAATCATTTTTACGCAAAGAACGTTCAGCGACAAAACGTCACAAAAGTATGCAGTATCTTTGGCATCTTGAGATAAGCGTGCAAGCCATTAAATTTGCCGTCAAAAATTTTCCCGCAAAAAACAGGTGCATTTGACTGAACCCGTTCGCATCACGGATGCCACATTTGCTGTTGTAGATTTGGAAACCACAGGTGGCGCACATCCTGAAAATACGATTATCGAACTCTGCGCACTCAAAGTCTGTGGTGGTGAAATTATCGATGAGCTAACAACGCTTGTCAATCCACAGCAGCCAATTCCGTATTTCATCTCGCAATACACAGGCATCACCAACGAGATGGTGAAGACTGCGCCGCTGCTGGCTCAGGTCTTGCCAGAACTGCTTGCGCTCATTGGCGAAAGTGTCTTTGTGGCGCACAACACTAGTTTTGATTTTCGCTTTGTCAATATGGAACTGATGCGGCACGGCAGAGCGTCGTTAGGCAATCCGGCACTGTGCACTGTGCGCTTAGCGCGCCGACTGCTCCCCAAACAACAGCGAAAAAGTTTAGGTGAACTGGCGCAGTGGTTCGGCATTACGCTTAAAGATCGGCACCGCGCACGTGGCGATGCGCTGGCAACCGTGCACGTGTTGCAAAAACTCATTGAAATTGCAGTCGAACAGCATGGCATCGAGTATCTCGATGAACTGCTCTCGCTGCAGTATCAACCTATGCGCTACTTCAAAAAAGAGCCCGTGCATATTCGGCAGTTGCGTGAAAGAACATTGCCGAAGTTACCTGAAAAACCCGGTGTCTATCTGATGCGTTCGGCGACAGCCGAGTTGCTCTATGTTGGCAAATCAAAAAACTTGAAAGCGCGTGTGAGTTCCTATTTTGCCAGCGAGGCTCACAAAGCCGAAAAAGTCAAAGAACTGATGCGTGCCGTGCGCTCGATTGAAGTCATTCCCACAGGTTCTGAACTTGAAGCCTTGTTGCTCGAATCGCGCCTCATCAAGCTCCATAAGCCGCGCTATAACACACTGCTCAAACGCTATAAGTCTTATCCTTTCTTGCGCCTCACAGCAGAGAAGTTCCCGCGCTTGGAGATTGCAATGAGTGTGCAGAATGATGGAGCAGAGTATTTCGGACCCTTTTCCTCAATGCAAGTCGTGCGCGATGTCTTTGATGTGTTGAGCAAAAATTCGCTTTTGCGTGAGTGCTCAGATGAAGAGTTTAGCAAAGGTCGTGCTTGCATTTATTTAGATTTGCAGCGGTGTTTAGCACCATGCGAGCCAGCGCGCAAGGTAGAAGAAGCCTATCGTGAGGAAGTGGCACGCGTGCGCAAGTTCCTTTCTGGTGAAGAAAGTGAACTCATTCAGGTGCTGGTAGAAAAAATGAAACGCTTGGCAAGTGCACTCAAGTTCGAAGAAGCAGCTGAATTGCGTAGCAAAATTTACAGTCTCAGACGTGTCTTTTATCGACAAGCAGATATTGTCGCATCCGTAAATGAAAACAACTTGCTTGTGATTTTGCCATCGGAGAGTTATTCGGAGGTCTGCAAAGAATTCGTTGTGCTGTTTATCCGATTCGGGCGACTGATTGCACAGTATAAAGTGAGGCGCGATGAGGCTCTCGAGCTTGAAGAGCCAATTCGAGAAATTTTTTTCAGCGGTGCTCAAAAGCCAGAGCGCTGCGAAAGAGAAGAAATCGATGAAATGCAAATTTTGTCGAGCTGGATCTATCAAAACAGGGAAAGTCTCTCCTGCTTATATGTCAAGCCCTATGAGACAGCAGAACAGATGCTCGAGGCACTGCTGGAAAGGTTGGGAGAGCTGTCAAAGCCTGAAGCCATGGCGGAAAAGAAACTCGCATGATGATGTGCTGCAGTAGCAAATACACTACCAACTAACCTTCTGAATCTTGAAATTGAGCGGCACAGTAATTGCGCCTGCAACGGGCTTCCCACCGGCTGTCGCAGGTACATAGGTTGTCTCTTCCGTAAGTACGCGTACGGCTTCTTCGTTGAGCAGTTCATGCGCTGGCTTGAGAATATCAATTTTGATGACATTACCTTTGGCATCGACAAAGACGCGTGCAACCACTTTGCCCTCAATTTTCATGTGCATGGCAGTTTCAGGATAGACAATCTTCTTAATAACAGCTTCAATTCCACCTTGAATTTGCACATCGGTTTCTACGGCAGCATTAAGTTGTGAGCTAAGTGCTTCTGCTTCAGCCGTGATGCGCTTGATGTCTTCATCTTCTTCTACAACTGTAGCGGCAGAGACAGCAGGCTGGGCTTGTTCGGCGGGTTTCTCGGCAGGTTGCACATCACGCGGTTTTGCGGCAGCAGCAATTGGACGGTCAGCAGGTTTCTCTGCAGGTTTTTCAGCTGCTGTAGCAGGCTTTTCCTTCGGCTTGCTAGAAGCCAAAAGCGTAACGCTGCCGCCGGACTCACTGAGAACGAAATCTTTGCGCGTCGTGGTGTTTGCTGTAATCGTAACACTTACGGGCTCTGTCTTAGGCAAGCCACGCTTGAACGCTTTGAGGCTATACTGTCCTTCAGGAATAGATAAAAAAACATAGTATCCATCTGCATTGGAAAGTGCCGCTTGGGTAGAAGAGCTGCTTGAGAGATAAACTGTGGCCGCCGCAAGCGGTTCACCATTGCCTCCCATAACACGACCAAGCAGGCGACCTTGCGACCAAGCCGGCTCGGCACTGAGAATAACTGAAACAACTGCAAGGACAAGAATAAAAAACCTGCGCATAAAGTCTAACGAAATTATACATAAAGATATGCACCTGTATGCAATTTGAACGACCTTGAGGGTTAAGAAATTGTAAAATCTTTGATGAAACCGCTGAAGTATCTGCCCAAGAAAGTTAAAAGGAAAGTAAAAGAAAGTTAACAATGTCTTAACATGTTTGGAATTATCTTTGTGGCGCATATAGGTGTTCAGAATCTCAACTCAATCAAATCAGAATCTCAAATTAAGTAGTTAGGTAGTAGTTGTATCTCTTTGTGCTCTAAAGCATCAAGCCTATTACGAAGCAAAACAAAGCAAGAAATATGTTTTCAAGTTTTGAGTGCAAAGAGATTGAATAAACTTACACCCAAGCAGGCTCTATAATATGCATGTGCACTTTAGAATTGCTAACAATGCTTTCGCATTTATCTTATTCTTATTCATCACAGTCATTGGCTTGCAAGTTGGTCTGGGGCAGGAAAAAGTAAGGCTAGCCGGAAAAGTCACTGACAAAGACACTGGCGAAGAGTTGATTGGCGCAAGTGTAACGGTTGTTGGTCTGAATCTCGGTGCAGTAACAAATGTAGACGGAGAGTATTCTTTTTTCTTACCGCCGGGTAAGTATGACATTCGCGTCTCTTATGTGGGCTATCAGACGCTGATAAAAAATGTAGAAGTGAAAGCGGGGCAAGCTAACCGGCAAGATATACAGTTGAAAGTCGAGGCGTCAGTAACTGAAGAAATTGTAGTTGAGGCAGCTATTAGCAATGCGACCGATGCGGCGCTACTGACGCAACAGCGAAAATCGAATGCTGTGTCTGATGCGATTAGTGCGGAGTTTATTAAGAAAACACCAGACAGCGACGCAGGTGAAGCCGCAAAGCGTATTACAGGCGTGTCGTTGGTAGGTGGGAAATTTGTGTTTGTGCGTGGCTTAGGCGAGCGCTATAACAACACGCAAATCAACGGAGCGAACCTGCCAAGCCCAGAGCCCGAGAAACGCATTGTGCCCTTTGATATCATTCCAGCTAATGTGATTGAAAATATCGTTACCATCAAGACTTTTCTGCCCGATCAGCCCGGCACGTTTGCAGGCGGAACGGTAAAAATTCGAACGAAGGAATTTCCAGATGAATTTACACTTGTGTTAAGTGCTGGTGCGGGGTTCAACCCTAACGCTCATTTTCGTGAAATCCCAAAGTACAGCGGCGGTCGGCTTGACTTCCTCGGCATTGATGACGGAACACGCCGCTTGCCAAACAATTTTCCATCACGCATTGTAACGCCAGCTCAAGAAATTGAAGGAGCACGTCTGCTCAGCAGCGGGGTGTTTTTCCCAACTGACCGAGCGTTTGCCCCGAATCAAAACTATGTTATCACATTTGCTGACCAATTCAACCTTGGCGAATTACCAATCGGCTACATTTTAAGTCTAAACTATAGCAACGACGTTACCTACCGACGCAAAGCAATTTTCTTTCCAAGTGCTGAGGAAGATGTCCCGCAGTTTGCATTTGATGAACAAAATTCGCTATTCAATGTCAACTGGGGCGGAATTTTCAATATGAGCTTGCGTGTTGATGAAAATAACAAGTTTGGCTTCAAAAACCTCTACAACCGCGTCATGGAAGATGAAACGCTATTAGCGTTTGGCGTAAAAGCGCTCTCAAATGACTCGGTGCGCTCCTCTCGCTTGCGTTATGTAGAGCGTTCACTTTTCTCAACACAAATTACTGGCACACATTTTCTGAACTGGCTAGCGCGTGCCGAAATTGAGTGGTTAGGTGCATATTCGCAAGCTACGCGTTTGGAGCCTGATAATCGTGAAACCGCATACATCAGAGATGTAGTAACCGCCACATACAACTTTGACAACAGCGCAGGACGAAACTTGCGTTTTTTCTCTGACCTCACTGATGAAGCCTGGGAAGGAAAATTAGATTTTACGATTCCCTTCTTGCAGTGGGATAACTTAAAGTCTAAAATTAAGTTTGGTGGAGCGTACAACACAAAACGCAGAAATTTTTCTGCTCGCCGCTTTACCTATCAACTTGGAGCAGGGGGAGCCTTAGCTGTAAAAGATAAACAGCCGGATGAACTTTTTACGGCTGAAAATGTGGAAAATGGAACTTTGCAACTGCAAGAAGCTACGCTGGGTGTCGATACCTATTCTGCAAGTGAAGTGGTTTCAGCAGGTTATGTGATGACGGAGTTGCCGATTCTATCCACACTGCGTTTTGTTGGTGGTGTGCGCCTCGAACAAAATAAATTAGACTTAAGCTCTATTGACGGGCTAGGTGCCGCAGCCGTGCCAATTACAGCGGGATTTGATCGACTCAATATCTTGCCTTCGCTAAACCTAATCTACTCCCCGATTGAGGCAATCAACTTCCGATTGGCGTTTAGCCAAACGATTGCGCAGCCTGAACTGCGAGAATTTGCGCCATTCCGATTCGATGACTACCGTACAAGCACCTTCGGCAATCCATTTCTGCAACAGACACAAATTCAAAACTACGACTTTCGCTTTGAGTGGTATCCAAGAGTAGCTGAATTATTTGCAATAAGTGCCTTCTACAAAGTGCTCGATAAACCCATTGAGCGTGTGCGTCTGGCACGCGTGGTAGGTTCCTCGCTTGCCTTGACGGTAATCAATTCACGCAAAGCGGCGAACTTCGGTGCAGAATTTGAAATTCGTAAACGCTTGGATTGGCTTTATGAGCCACTGAAGAATTTTACATTTAGCCTCAATGTCGCATTTATCAACTCTCAAATTGAAATTGAAGATACGAAAGTTTTCTTCCCTGCTGGTGCAGCTGGCGCGCGTGGCTCTGAATTGGATATTTCCCGTGATGATTACACGAACCCTACGCGTCCGATGCAAGGTCAATCTCCTTTCATTGTCAATGCTAACCTAGCCTATGAAAACCCCGAAATTGGTTTTTCAGCAATTTTACTCTACAACATTGTCGGGCGTCGTATCAGTGAGGTCGGCGTACGCCAAGGTGCAGGTGCAGGCATCGGTGATCAGAACCAAGATACCTACGAAGAAGCACGTAACCAGCTCGATCTTTCGATTGCTCAGCGCCTCTTCAAAAACTTTTCTGTCAAAGTCAACATCCGTAACATTCTCGATGATCGATTTCTCTTCACGGTCGGTCAAAAAGAAGCTGAACGCTACCGAACAGGTCAAGCAATTTCTCTAACCTTATCATACAGTCCCTAAAATTTTCCTTAACCTAAACATCATAGACATGCAGAAAGCAATAAAGCATATAATTTTTACTGCGCTGGTCGTATTTGTCTCGTTCAGCAATGGATTGGGACAGATCCCCAACATCAATCGCCCTATTGTCTCAATTGGTGGAAACATTTCAGAAAATAGGACACTATTTAGAGATACCGTGTACTTGATTGTGGGATTCACAACTGTTCCAGCTGGTGTAACGCTGACGATTCAGCCGGGCACGATTCTTATCTCTGACTTTGAGTCCAAAGGTTCCTTGCTGACGGAACGCGGTCGTGACGGAAGCACAGCGGCACCCGGTTCACCACGCCGTAGCGGCAGAATTATTGCTGATGGCACAGCACAGCAGCCAATCATTTTTACCTCGGAGCGTCCGAACGGTCAGAAGCGACGTGGCGATGGTGGCGGAATCGTACTCAATGGTCTGGCGCCAAACAATGGTCCCAGCGGAATCCTCGTGGGTGAAGGAAACACAGGCGTCCATGGTGGAAATTCACCGAACGATACCAGCGGCGTCTTTCGCTATGTTCGAGTAGAGTTTGGAGGAACAAAAATTACACCCGACAATGAGGTCAACGGATGGACCTTTAACAGCGTCGGCGCTGGCACCGTATGCGAATATCTTCAATCTCACTTCATCGCTGATGATGGCTTTGAGTGGTTTGGTGGAACTGTCGATGGCAAATATCTGGTTGCCACGGGCGTCGACGATGATATGTTTGACATGGATAACTCATACTGCGGTCGCCTCCAGTTCTTGATGGGCGTCGAGGACCGTAACCTTGCTAACCGTGGTTATGAAATCGATAACGACAATGCAGGGTCAACGGCACGCTCCACGCTGGGTGTCTTGACAAGCCCAACGGTCTACAATGTTACCATCATCGGCGCAGGTGTGGCTCGTGCTGGCGATGACAACAACGATGGAATTTATGTGCGGCGCAATGCCCAAGGGCGTTTCTGGAATCATATTATAGCCAACTTCGGTGGCTTTGGCTTCGTAGTCGATGGCTCCGCTTCCCGCAGTAATTTCGATCGTGACTCGCTCTTCGTGCGCAACTCTATTATATTCAACCGAGGACTCCTTCCTCTTAGAGGCAGCACAGCAAAAGTTGATTCACTTTTGGCGTGGGGCGCCTTCCGTGGCGGCTCACCTGTAGCCTATGACACCGCAGGATTCTTCGCTAAAGCAAGTGGGTGGAATGTCCGAACAGTGAATCCTCAATTAGTCGGCTTAACAAGTGCAATTCTCAACGGTACAGCCAATCCCATCAATGGTCAACCCCTCGACCTGCGCCCACAAGCAGGTTCACCTGCCTTGACCGGTGCAGCCACGCCCGTCAACTTCACGCGTTTCCCCGGCGATAGACAAAACTTCTTCAATTCTGTCAACTTTATCGGGGCTTTTGACGCAACCAATAACTGGACGGCTGGCTGGACCGTTTGGGCAACAAATGCAACGACCTTCAACCTAACTTCACGCGTCATTGAAGAGCGCGCCTTAGAGGCTCGTCCTACAAACTTTGAGTTGTCGCAAAACTATCCTAACCCATTCAACCCGACAACAAACATTCGCTTTAGCTTGCCAACTTCGCAGGTAGTTACACTGAAAATCTATGATGTAACAGGTCGCGAGGTTGCCACGCTAATCAATGGTGAGCGTCGTGCAGCTGGCGTCTATCAGCTAACCTATGATGCCTCAAATCTCGCCAGCGGTACTTATCTATACCGCTTGCAAGCCGGTTCGTTTGTAGAAACCAAGAAAATGACCTTGGTGAAGTAAAACGCAATGGCATACAATATCTGCCATTCCGACATTGTAAATTTCAAAGCGCAGCCCGAGAACGGTTGCGCTTTTTTAATTTTCACAAAAAAATAGCATGAAGAACCGTTTTCTTATTTGGATTTGTGTTCTCAGCGGGCTTGCATTAGCCTGTCAAAGAGGAGAAAAAAACGAAAGACAAGCCGATACAATTGATCCAAAGCGGTTACCGATTTCGGATGATATGCCACAACTGCCTAAGCCCTATCCCTATCCTGAACCACTGCCCGATAGCGTCAAGCAGCGACAACTCTCTTACAGCGCACGAACACCAGAGGAACTGATTGATATGGCTCTGGAAGCATTGGCAAAAAAAGATACAACGACACTGAAAAATTTAATGATCAACGAATATGAATTCCGCAATTGGCTCTGGCCCGAATTCCCTGCAAGTTTGCCGATTATGAATATCTCACCTGATTTTGCATGGCAGAACTTATTGCAAAACTCCGAGAAAGGATTGCGCCGTGCACTTGAAAAATATGGTGGAAAAAAATTCTCCTATGTCTCACATCGTTTTCTCAAGGGGCAGGATTATTACCAAACCTTTGTGGTGCATACACAAACGCGTGTTGTGGTAGCCGATTCGCTGGGGCGGCAGCGCGAGATGAAGGAACTAGGGTCGTTTGTAGAAATGAATGGGCGCTATAAACTCATGAGTTATCGCGATAGGGACTAATGCCGAACGCATTAGGGCGCAAAACCAAGTTCGATAGCTTTGCTGGTAAGTTTCAAAATCTCCGTGGGGAAGATGCCTAAAAGCACAATAGCAAGTGCTACACATGCCAGAGTCAGCGTGGCGCCTGCGGTTTGCAACTTCAGCGGCTGGTCGGGCTCACGCATGAACATGGAGACCATCACGCGAAGGTAGTAATACGCCGAGATGGCACTAGCGAGCACGCCAATGAGCGCAAGCCAAGTCATGCCAGCGCTGACTGCTGCAGCAAAGACCTTATACTTGCCGATAAAGCCAGCCAGCGGTGGCAAACCTGCTAAACTAAGCATGAAAATTGCCATCGCGCCTGCCAGCAAGGGCGACTTTTTGAAGACCCCTGCACAGTCGCTATACGATGTGCCTAAGCCTTCCGCTTCAAGCAAGGCGACGACACTGAAGGCACCGATATTCATGAGCGTATAGACCAGCGTGTAATAAATAACCGCACTGAACCCTTCGGCACCGCCGGCAGCAATGCCGACCAGCATGTATCCGGCATGTGCAATTGAAGAATATGCAAGCATGCGCTTGAGTTCCTCTTGCACGAGCGCGGCAACATTGCCGACAATCATAGATGCAACAGCGATAATGGCAACAGCCGATGACCAATTCAAATTGCCTTGTAACTGTGCAGCAAAGTTACTAGCAACACTAATAATGGCAGCAAATGCCGCTGCCTTTGCACCTGTGGACATAAATGCCGCTGCTGGTGTCGGTGCGCCTTGATAGACATCTGGCGTCCATTGATGAAATGGCACCGCAGAAATCTTGAAGAAAAGTCCAATCATCAAAAGCGATAGTCCTATCCAGAACAGTGGGGAAGTGCCGCGCAGTTGCAAGACTTCGGCAATGCGATGCAAAGCAAGTTCGCCAGTAGCACCGTAAATGAGCGCAATACCATAGAGAAAAAATCCAGAGGCAAACGAGCCGAGCAGAAAGTATTTCATTGCAGCTTCGTTGGAGCGTCTGTCGCGCCGCATCAAACCCGCTAAAATGTAAAGGGCAATCGACATTGTCTCTAGTCCAATAAAAAGCATAGCCATGTGCGCTGCACTAGCCATCAGCATCATCCCTAAAATGGAAATGAACATCATCACATAGTACTCACCGAACCAAATGCACTCTTCTTCAAGGTAACGGTCTGAAATAAGTGTCACGATGGCGCCTGAGAGCAGAAATACGAAATTTGCAAAATGTGAAATCGTGCTGGCGCGCACCATTTCGCTGAATGCAAACCCTTGCTGACCAAACACATAAACTGTTGAAGCCCCGACGACTGCAAATCCAACAAGCGAAAGATACTTTGTGATGAGGCGCCGTTGAAGCAGTGCCTCAATGACAATGAGCAGCACGACCCAGAGTGTGGCGGTAAGAATGGGCAGGGAAAGCAGAAAATCGTGTAGCATTGACAAATGCGCGTTTGAGTGATAGAAGAACCAATTGCCTTAAAATCCTTGTGTGTGCTCGGCTTGTTTGGGCATCGCTTTAACATGCTCAATCGTTGCACGCAATGAAGATGCAGAGAATTTGAGCACAGTGTTTGGCAACAGTCCAAGCCAAAGCATTGCAATAATCATCGTGGTGGCAATTGCCGCTTCACGCAGGTTGAAATCGCGCAGGTGGCGCAGCGCTTGACGTGTCTCTCCAAAGAAAAGGCGCTGTGTAAGAGGCAGCATATAGACCACGGCAAGAATGATGCCGATGGCTGAAAGTGAAGCATAAAGACCTGTACCGAATGCCTGCGACTTAAATGCCCCGATGAGAATCAAAAACTCGCCAACAAATCCCGACAAGCCGGGTAAGCCAACAGAAGCCATTGCTGCAACAAGAAATGCGGAAGCTGCCAGCGGCATAGTCTTCTTGAGTCCGCCGTAGTCGTGCATATCTTTCGAGCCATAGTCCTGCTCGAGTTTAGCGACGATAAGGAAAAGCAAGCCGGTGCTAAGACCACTGCCGAGCATGTACAAAATCACGCCTTGCAGTGATTCTTCGCTGAAAGCAAAAATGCCCAGAATCAAAAAGCCTAAGTGGCTAACGGACGAAAATGCTAGAACACGTTTCATCTCGCGCTGTGCTGCGGCAACCGATGCGCCATAAAGCACCGTAATTACTGCCAGCACGCCAATCAAGGGCGCATAAGACAAAGAAGCTTCGGGAAAAAGCATGAGGTTGAACCGCACCAGTGCATAAGGTGCCATTTTGAGCAAGACTCCTGTGAGCACTGCGCCCGTTGGCGATTCTGAATACACATCTGCCACCCAAGTGTGCAGCGGAAAAAGTGGCGACTTAACAAAGAAGCTCAAGCCAAAAATCCAAAAGAGAATTTGCTCAACATCGAAGGGCAAACGCAAAGCAAGCAATTTCTGGTAGTCGGTCGTAAAAATTCCGCCATTGACTTCACGTCCCATGTATCCGACATAAATGACGCCGACGAGCATCACGAGTGAGGCAGTGAGCATGTAGAGCACAAACTTTGTAGCTGCTTCTGCACGACGTGCGCCACCCCACATTCCAATCAGGAAATACATTGGAATAAGCATCGCTTCCCAAAAAATGTAGTAAAGAAAAAGGTCGGTGGCTGCAAAAATGCCAAGAATGCAGGTTTCCAGCATCAAGAGAAAAAAGAAGTATTCGCACACCGATTTTTCTACTGACCACGATGCCAGCGCAACCAGCATAAACATAAATGTCGCAAACACAAAGAGTGCAAGGGAAAGACCATCGAGTGCAACACTGTATTTGATGTCTGCAGAGCCGCCAAGCCACTGCTCAAGTGCCACGTGCTGAAATTGAAACCCAGCCTCGGCATTGAAGTTCAAAGCAAGGAAAAGACCAAGCCCGAAAGTAACAAGGGTAACGAGCACAGCATACAATTTTGCAAGTCTCTCAGTACGAGCAAAGGCAAAAAGCAAAAGCGAAGCGAGGAAGGGTAAGAAAATCGTGATGGTAAGAATCATACTGCTTTGGCTTTTTGAGGACGCGCTCAGTTACAAAAGCATGTCAAGATACGAAAAAATTGCAAAGAGTTGAACAGCGGCGACTACTCTGCGTCTTGCTTTGGTAAGTCGAGTTTGATATGCAATTCGCGGAGCTGTTTTTCTGAGACAGGTGAAGGTGCGCCGGTCATCAAGTCTTGGGCTTTTTGGTTCATGGGGAAGGCAATCACTTCGCGGATATTATGTTCATCGCGGTAGAGCATCACGATTCGATCAATGCCGGGCGCAATGCCGCCGTGTGGCGGTGCACCGTGCTCAAAAGCACGAATCATATGACCAAACTTTGCGTCGACTTCTTCTTTCGTGTATCCAGCTATCTCGAAGGCTTTGTACATAATCTCTGGCTTATGATTGCGAATTGCGCCACTAGAAAGCTCAATGCCGTTGCAGACAATATCGTACTGATAGGCAATCACTTCAAGCGGATCTTGTGTCAGCAGTGCCTCTAAGCCGCCTTGTGGCATCGAGAAAGGATTATGCGAAAAGTCAATTTTCTTTTGCTCCTCGTTGTATTCGTACATGGGAAAGTCCACAATCCAGCAATAGGCAAGCAAATCTTTGTCGAGCGGATAATTCTTACCGAAGTAATTTCGAATAGCGCCCATGGCTTTGCAAGTCTTTTCCCATGCGCCGGCTGCAAAGAAAACCACATCGCCTGTCTGAAGTTGCAAGCGTTCAATCAGGTGTGCTTTTTCGGTCTCAGAGAGAAATTTGTAAATCGGACTTTGCACTTCATTTTCACGATAGCGAATGTAAGCTAGCCCGGGTAAGCCAAGCTCGGTTTTGGCATAGTCTTCGGCTTTGTCGTAAAACAGGCGCGGTTCATTTGCTTTACCTTTGAGCACGAGTGCTTTGATGCACTTGCCTTTGCCGGTGTTCTGGGCAAAGACTTTGAACGATGAGCCAACAAAAATATCGGTAACGTCTTCAATGACGAGAGGGTTTCTAAGGTCGGGCTTGTCGGAGCCATAGCGGTTCATGGCATCGAAGTACTTAATGCGTGGAAAGGGCAATTGCATGATACGCTTGTGCGAGAGCGTCTTGGTAAGGTGGTCAAAAAGCCCTTCGAGCACTTCGAAGAGTTCATCTTGCGTGATGAAAGACATTTCCATATCGAGCTGGTAGAATTCGCCCGGGCTTCTATCGGCGCGTGCATCTTCATCGCGAAAGCAAGGTGCAATTTGAAAGTACTTGTCGAATCCTGCCACCATCAAGAGCTGTTTGAATTGCTGTGGTGCTTGTGGCAGCGCATAAAATTTGCCCGGATGCAATCGACTTGGCACAAGGTAATCGCGTGCGCCTTCAGGAGAGCTGCAGGTGAGAATGGGTGTCTGAATTTCGTTGAAGCCTAAGCCCACGAGATATTTGCGAATCTCAAAAATCATCTTTGAGCGATAAAGAATGTTCTCATGCAGATGCTCATGGCGCAAATCAAGAAAGCGGTATTTGAGGCGCAGCTCTTCCGATGTGGGAACCTCGTCAGCAATAGGAAAGGGCATAGGCGCAGCAGCATTTTCAACCGTCAGCGCACTGGCGCGCACCTCAATTTCGCCTGTGGGCAAATGCTCATTGATGGTGTCTTCCGCACGTGGCACAACCTTGCCTTGCACCGTAATCACCGACTCTACACGCAAATGCTCAATTTGATGAAAAATCTCGGCATGCTCGGGCTCAAAGACAAGCTGACAGATGCCTGTGTGGTCACGTAAATCCACGAAAATCAGTCCACCATGGTCGCGTTTGCGGTGAATCCAGCCGGCAAGTTTGACTTCCTCTGAGATATGCTCACGGCGAAGCATGCCGCAAAAGTGTGTGCGATAAGTCATTTTAGATAAGCGCTAAAAAAGATAGAAACACAAATATAGCCAATCTGATGCAATCTAGCACGGCAAAAGTATGCGTGCAGGAAAGCGGCTCAAACGCAGCAAACACTCTGCTTCACTAAGGCACTTGAAGCCATCGCCTTTGAGGCGCGCTTAGGGCATGTGCGGCACATCGCGTTTGAAGAAGACATAGCCCCCGCTGCGTTTGATGACCTTCAGTTCGGGAAATTGTTCATACCAAGCCGCCCCATCGAGTTTGGCGACAAAATATGCCGGCTTTGTGATAGGACCTGTTGCAAGCCACTCGTGGTCAAGATTGCTAGGGCATTGCTGCGGGCGAAAGCGCGCATAAAAATAAGGCGCATAACTTTTGTAGCCCGTAACGATATAGCAATCTTCATCTTGAAGAGATTTGTAAAAAGCAATTGGTTCGGCTTGTGTGTAGGCTTCCACTTTGGGCGCAATAAAAAGCGTAAAAAGATGCATCGTCATTGCCGTTGAAAAAAACAGCGTGCCAAAGCCAAGCTCAAACTTCTTTTGCCAAAATAAAACTGTGCTGAAGACCACAAAGAGAAAATATGAAGCGCCAATAAGCCATTCGTAGCCATGCCACTCAACTGGCGAGAGCAGCACAGCTCTGACAAGCTGATCTTGCACAAAAGGTAAGAGCATTTCGACATTAAGCAGCGCAAGAACAAAGAGTGTCAGCAAAAGTGCCACCAGCGCCCCAAACCCTGCGCAAGCCAAACTTGCCAGTTTGCCCCAAGACACCGCACCGCAAAGAATGCGATGAATTTCGCGCGCAGCAAAAAAAGTAATCGGAAAATAGCAGAGCGAGGAGTAGTGCACAATCTTTGTCGTCGAAATGGAAAAAATCGTCAGCACAACACCAAACAAAATTGCCATGAGCAGAGTAAATGCAGACTGTGCCTTGCTATCCGAAAGTGAAGCGGAACGACGAAACGCCCCTAAGGCAAGGAAAGAAGCCGGAAAGACGCCGAACAACAAGACCACAACATGATAGTAGAACGGCTGACCGTGTCCAGCCACAGGTTCACGAAAAAGACCGATTTGATAACGGATAAAGGATTCGAGAAACCACCAGCCATTGCGCAGTGTCTCCACACCATACCACAGTGCAGAGACCAGCAGCGCTGTTATGCCAAACATAATGCCATCCGAGAGTGTCAGGACCCAATGCCGCAAGCGATAGAAAGATATCAGCGCATAAATTACGCCTGAAAGACCAGACACAAGCAGAGCGACAGGACCTTTGGTCATGATGCCAAGCCCGATGCAGGCGCCGGAGAGCAACACAAATTTGCGTCGCGCGGAGGCATCGTGGTCAGCAGAAAGCTGCGAGGCACGAAAGAAGCAATATACCCCAAGAAAGATGAAAAGATTAAACACAGGGTCAATGATGGCAGTCTTAAAATAAAAATGTGGCAAAAATGACCCGAAGTAACTTAGCGACCAAAAAAGACCAAATCGTTCATTGTAAAGCTGAGTGCCTATACGCAACAGCAGCAGCAGCGTGATGATGCCGCAAAGAGCATTGGGCAAGCGTGCTGCAAATTCACTTACCCCGAAGACATGCATGGAAAGTGCTTGTAGCCAAATAAAAAGCGGCGGTTTTTCCCAAAAGGGTTCAAAATTAACTTGCACGCGCGCATAGTTACCGGTAACGAGCATCTCGCGTGCAGATTCAGCAAAGTTGATTTCGTCCCAATCAAAAAGATGGACGGCACCGAGAAAAGGCACAAAGAAAAGAAAAGCAATAGCTCCAGTGATGAAGCTATATTGCCACATAAGTGCGCCAGACAAGCTGCGAACGGTGGTCATGAAAAGAAGGTATCGTAAAATTGTGTTGCAAAATTCATTACTTGAAAATAGGTAAAACGATATCTTTGCAATTCATGAAAATTTCAAACTTAGCTATAGCTTGAATGAGCGACACTTTGTCATCTTTGCCCTTAGTCGAAAAGACCCTCACTGAAAAAGTTTTGCAAGGCGACAAACGTGCGCTTGCGCGCATGCTGACGCGCGTGGAAAATAGCGACCCTGCTGCAGAATCCATTCTCTCTGAGCTCTATGCGAGGGTTGGTAGAGCCTACCGCATTGGCATCACAGGACCGCCCGGCGCAGGTAAAAGCACCTTGACAAACAAACTCACGCGCCAGTTGCGTCTCAGTGGCGAAAAAGTCGCTGTAGTTGCCGTCGATCCAACTAGCCCCTTCACGGGTGGCGCGCTGCTTGGCGATAGAGTGCGAATGAGCGACGTGATGCTCGATGACGGCGTCTTTATTCGCTCTATGGCAACGCGTGGCAGTCTGGGCGGATTGGCACGAAAAGCCACTGAAGTGGCAGATGTGCTCGATGCCGCTGGCTACAACTTCATCATTTTTGAAACCGTGGGCGTCGGACAATCCGAGCTCGATGTCGTAAGTGCCGCCGATACAACCGTCGTGGTGCTCGTGCCTCAATCCGGTGATGCCATTCAAGCCATGAAAGCCGGGCTGATGGAAATCGGCGATATCTTCGTGATAAATAAAGCCGACCATCAAGATGCAGATAAAGCCGTGCAAGCGCTCTCGGCAAGTTTAGACTTGCGCCCACACTCGGCAGAGTCGTGGCTGCCGAAAGTGGTCAAGACCGTTGCCACAATCGGCAAAGGCATCGCTGAAGTCTGTGAAGCTATCACAGCGCACCGCACCTTTCTGGAAAAGACCGCTCAACTGTTGCAAAAACGCCGGCAGCGACAGCAAAATTTCGTGCGCCGCATCGTCGAAGAAAAATGGCGCCACGCCTTCTGGACAGAAGCACGCACCGAAGAGTTGCAGCAACGACTGGCACAACACGAATCACCTTACCGTATCGCAGAAGACTTGTTGCGCAACCAGAATCATTTGCAAAATCCATAACACTGTGCGACCTTGCTATGCATCTCGACCAAAACGACTGTATAGCATAGGCAGTGCATGCCAAAAAAAATGCGCTAAAACTTAACTTCATTTAGAATTCTATACGCCACCAATTTTGAAGTAAGGAGGGTGCGATGGGGTTAGGAACTTGGATAAAAGGCATTGCATCGGCACTTTCAACCGCAGGCGCCGCCGCAAGAGCTATGGCAAAGCATATCGCAGCACAAGCCGATGTGGTCATCCCAGAAAAAGCCTGCAACCTTTTCCTCGAAGCCATTACAAAACGCGATAGCCCAATTCAAAAACCGCACCTTGTCATTCACGACAAGTGGTTCGAACTCAAATTCTTTCACGTGCAGCCGTTTGGACCGTCGCTCTTTTGTGTCTTACCACTGCATATCTCTGAACTGATTATCAATTCCGAATATCACTACGCCGTCATTGAGCGCGCTGGCAAGCTCTCGATCATTTCAGGAAGTTTCTGGCAAAGCGTTCCAAATAAACTCTGGCAAGCCTATCTCAACACCAAGCGCGGTGAAAAAAAGGTCTTGCAAGCTATCGCAAAGAGTGTTGAGCATATCGACTTTTTGCCCGCCTTCCGCATGTGCGGCGGCGAAGTGCGCCCAGCCTCACTGCGCTTCAATTTGACCGACGTGCTTAAACAAAACCGCGTAGCCGCCTTGCTCATGGAGCATGGTATTACAGATATCATCGGTATCTCGTCGGTAAGCGAAGAAGAAGGCCAGTTCATCTTGAGCCTACGCCTCGGTAGCCGTGTCGTCGACACACCGAAAAAAACTGCCATGATGTTCAGAAATGCCTAAGCCCCAAAGGGCATCGTGTAAAAAAAAGGCGTCCCGAGCAGGACGCCTCTTGATTTTCAAAGCAGGTCAAGGCTTTACTTGACCAGCATCATCTTCATGGTGCGTGTAAAGTTTCCCGCTTGCAAGCGATAAATGTACATGCCGCTGGCGGTCAGGTTGCTAGCGTTGAAGGTTACTTGATACTCGCCCGGCTGCTGCACTTGATTGACCAGCGTTGCCACTTCACGCCCTAAGAGGTCATAGACCTTGAGCGAAACCAGTCCCGCTGAGCGAATCGAGTACTTGATGTTGGTCGTCGGGTTAAACGGATTGGGATAGTTTTGCTCGAGCTTATACTCAAACACGGGTGGCGTAATTGGCTCACGCACTTCGACGACCACGCTTTGCGCATAGTCATGCACGGTGCCGTCAAAATCCACAGAGCGCAGGCGATAAGTGTAGGTCTTGCCCATCTCCACATTGGCATCAAGAAAAGCGTAGTGAGTGGTGTTGCTGGTTGTGCCTTTGCCACGCAAAGCTGGTGAGAACTGATACGACGCAATCGCCACATCATCGCGCATCAAAATAAACCCGGCGTTGTTGCGCTCAGAAGCCGTGCTCCAACTCAAAGATACCCCTTGCGCCGTCGGCGTGCCACGAAAACTCGTGAGCTCCACAGGCAGCGGGTTGTCGCTCGGATCGCTGCCAATGCTAAACTCCGAAAAGCCACTCATGTTCGTGTAAATAATACTAACCGTACCGCCCGAGAAATTCACCGAAGAGAATGTGCCATTGAAAACCCATGGACCGCCGCCTGTGTTGCGCTTCACAATGCGAAGCGAAGATGGGTTCAACACACCAGATACATTATCGGCAATCAGAGTGAGCGTGTAAAATCCGCCACCGAGACCAGCACCCTCGTTGATTGTCCAATAAAACGGTGCAGTAACACCAACAGGAGAAACAAAAGTAAAATTTTCAGAAGAAGCATTGCCCTCGGTTGAAAAGCCAGTGAGCGTTCCAGAAGATGTCGGCGCAATCGTGTAACTGACAATCGCATAGCGCCGGCTCGTAGGCGTCCCAAGCGGAAAAACTTTATTGGCTATCGCTGTGCTGACATTGTGAATAAAATTCCCACCATATACTCTGCCGACATCGGAAGGAGAGGGCGACCCTGTGCCCGGATAGACAAGCCCAGTTGCATTCATTGTAATACTTCCGCCATTCAGATTAATCGCATGGTCATTAAGTTGCAAAGTGCTAATGACTGTGATATCTGCACCCACTGGAAAAGACCCGCCGGAGGTGAAAGTAACATTTGCATAGGTAGTGCCGTCAACCACACCTGACGGCGAACCGGTGTAGGAGGGAAGAGTGGACGCAACCGTAACCGTGAGATTATCAAAAAAAGCGGTCCGATTAGCTGCTGTAGCGCCTTGCCAATAAGCGCCCATATAAGGAAGAGAAATGCCTGTGTAGTCGCTATTTGTATTAGTGCCCAAAGAAGTTAGCGTCCCAGTGTTTGCATCAGTGAAACTGCTAGCCCCATCATCTCTGCCGAAAAGTTCCCACTGATGAGTTGTAGGGTTATAAGTAACACGAATACTCATATAGTTGTTTGTGGGGTTATCGAGAACAGAAGCAGCCTCTATGAGAATATTTACAGGGCTTGGAGAAATGCCGAGCGATTGGATACCGCTTGTAAATTTCACAAGCCGAACGGGGTCAGGAGAGCCACTATTCCCCAAGACAACCGCGTATCCCTGACCTGAAGTCGCAACATTAGCAGCATCTGTGCACCCCAAAATCAAGGCAACCCCGTATGAACCGGAACCAAATCCAGCAGGATTAGAACGAATCTGCCGCATGTTGAAAGTCCAAGTAACAACACCTGAATTGTTCGCCAAAATTGTGTTATAAGGCGAACTAAAAGAGGAGGTGCTCACATGAGCAAAAACCCAGCCACTCGAATTGCCTGTAGAACTTGCATCGTTTGTGAGCTCTAAGATGCCGCCATCGATGCGGGCGCCCCAGTCATCACTAGGGCGTGCTACACTCCACGGGCTTGTGCCGATACTGCCCGAAGTGGTAAAAGCAGAACCTTGACTGGTGTTAAAATCATCTTGAAATACCGTCGTCTGCGCAAACGCATGAACACTGAAGAGCAGCAGTAAAAAGAAAAAAAGAGGTGATAAATTATTTCTCATCATAATATACAAGCAATTTTGGTTGAACGAGCTTGGTTGAAAAGTAGCAATTAAAAGTAGGTGTTACTTCTTACAGTTTTTTTTGCAGCCGTTTCGAATGTCGCACAAAAAGGACTATTTTCCAAAATAGCCGTGTGTTAAGTTTGGATTAACCTAATGGCAAGAACTGTAAAAAATCCATAAATTTGATAATGAACCAACAGCAAAGAGCAGCAAAGGAGGCTTGCTTTTTTGCGGATGCTGTTGTATCTTAGAGAAGTCTTGTGCAAAAAAGCCAGGCGAAACTCCTCTTGCCCAAACTTAAATTGCGGTAAATCCTACAGAGTTTCGTTAAAAAAATACTTCAATTACTTCATGTACGGACGCACTACCTCGAACGCTTCTATTCTCTTGCTGCAGTATTTTTCTCATTTTCCCGTTATTCTGCGTGGGCAATTAAAAATAACATGCCTTATCCCTATGTTTTTTGCACTGCTGTGCTTCGTGCAAGAAACATGGGCGCAAAGCACATGGTATTCCAAAGGTTCAGGCAACTTCAATGTCACAACAAATTGGGCTGCAAATCCAGGTGGTTCCGGCGCTGCGCCACTCCCATCTGCCTTTACAAGTGGCACAGATAACTTCGTGGTGCAAAGCACGCATACCATCACTATAAACGCTGCGATTACGATTAATTCTCTCACGGTTAATGGTGATGTGTATGCCAGTGGAGGCAGTCTGACGCTAAACGGTGATTTGATCAACAATGGTACTTTTGCAATAGACGTCCCATTAACTTTCTCGGGAGCGAACAATGCAACGATTGGAGGGGCAAATCCGATTGAAGTTTCAGGTGCAAATATCACGGTCAATAAGTCATCTGGTGCGACATTAACTGCAGGTAGCAATACTATTTCGCTTTCAGGCGCAACGTTACAAATCTCGAGTGGAAATTTTGTAGCAGGCAGTGGTGAAATTGAATTTTCCAGTGGTGCAGACCTAACAATTTCCAATGGGACAGGTACCGTGGACTTTACCACAAATCAAGGGGTGCTTGCTTTCATCGGCGGCGGCAGCAGCACCATTACAGCAGATAAAGATGTTACTTTCTTCAATGTTCGCAATCAAAAATCTGGTGGGAGTCTGAATTTTACGGGAACGGGCGGTACGAGAAATTTTAGGGTGCAAAGCACCTACACGCGTGGAAATAACACCGCAGCCTCCACGATTGGAACACTAAGCAGCGCAACTTTTGGCTATACAGGAGACGAAGCGACGCTTGAGTATGCGGGTAGCGTGAGCATCACCATAGACGATGAGTGGGTACTAACTGCAGGGTTGCAGCCAAGAAATCTCACGGTCAATATCGGTGCTGCAAATACGTTATCGGGAAGTACGAGCTACACCATTGAACGAAACCTAACACTCACAAGCGGCACGATTAATTTAGGGAGCAATACACTTACGGTCAATGGTGATATTACGGGCAGTACCGTCTTTCCAGGTTCGGGTCAAATTGCGGATGCTACGACACTCAACCTTGGTGGAGGTTCTGCTAGTACGCAAAAACAGACTATTAGTGCAGGAAACATTACCCTGAATCGCCTAACAGTTGACAAACGCTTCGGCAGCAGTCCCGGCGATACAGAAGACCCGCGCAACACAGTGGATGTCGACGGCGCGCTCAATTTCAGTGCAAATGGTCAGCTCAATATAGTTTCAGGGACGCTGCGTTTCCTGACGGACGGGCGATTAGCAGGTTCAAATTTGGGAACGCTCACTATCACGATTGGTAGTAGCACGCGTCGAGGCGTGCTGAGAACAGGCGGCACAGATATCACAACAGGTATAGTTGGAACAGTTGATGCGCAGCAAGGTACAAGTGGTGTAAACAGCAAAGTCATCTACGATGGCACAACAGGCTCAAACACGATGCGTTCTGGTCTGTTTGGCATTATTGAAGTGCGGCGCGATGTGCAAGTGCAAACAAATGCTACGACCACAGTAACCAGCGAACTGATTTTTAACACTGGTACAATCAGCGGGACAAACACTACGAACACGTTTCTTGTGCTGCGTGATGGCGTCTCTGTAACCTATACAGGGAGTGCTACTGCGGTGACAAGCTATGTCAATGGACCGGTGCGCCGTGAGATTTCGAGCACAACACCAGCAGATTTCCCCGTAGGTAAATCAGGAGGAGGCAATCGTGTAACGCTCACGTATCAAACGGCGCCAAGTCCCGTGACGGTGGAGCTCGAGCAATTTAACTCAGCGCCGCCAGCAGGTGCGCTGCCTAGCGCGATTTTCCAGCTCTCTAACACGCGGCACTGGACAATCTCATTCGCCGCAGGCTCCACGAGCAATGCTTATCGCTTAGACGTTGATATTGCAGGCGGCGGTATTCCATCTCCGTTGAACCGCGTGCTCTTCCGCAGTGGCACAAGCCCTGATACCTATGCCGGTGGTTTGCCAACAGGAGCCGATGTCGATGACGACGGTACACGCGCAACACAAGCCCCAAATTTCCCTTACACCAATTTCTTTACAGGTCTCTTCACACTCGGGCGAAGTTCAGGTAACCTCTGGATTTCCCGCACATCTGGTGGTGGAGATTGGAACGTTGCTGCAACCTGGGAAGATGCAGGTGGTAATCCGAGAAGCGCGCCGCCATCGCTTGCCGCAAATTCTGATGTTATCATTCGTAACAATAGAACTGTTACAATTTCCTCAGCAGCAGAGGCGCGCTCGCTGACTATGGATGCAACAGGCGGTGCAGGCACGCTGGTGATTCAAAGTACCCTAGACTTCTCAAATGCAGCCGGCGTACAGTGGCTAAGTCAGAGAACAGATTTTTTAGCTGGCACAGTAGAGTATCAAACCGGAAATGTCTATGCCGATGTCTATCAAAATCTGGTGATTAACGGTGCAACAGGTACAGCAAACTCGGGTGACACACCTGCGCAAACCGCTATCACCGTTAATGGCAATTTGACGAAGCAAAGTGCAACAGCTTTTACATCTTTATCTGGCAACCCTATCAGTGTAGCGGGTTCATACACCAACACCGCAGGCAATGCAACCTACAACGGCGGACTAACGGTGAGTGGCAATGCGACCGTTACAGTAGGCGATATTGGTGGCAGTGTGACCATCTCAGGCGGTACGCTCACAATGAATGGGGGCAGTTTCAATGTCTCAGGCGGTACGCTGACGCTAAACAACGGCACAAGTAATACTATCAATGGTTCGCTTACATCACCCGTTTTCAATAACCTTGTCTTCAACATTGGAACAGGTAGTGTAACATTAGGAGGTTCAGTGAGTTCAGTGCAGGTGAGAGGCAATTTTACGCTCATTGACGCCGGCACAGGCTCGTCAGGGATGACTAATGGTAGAGTCATTATGAACGGTAGTGCGGCGCAGAGTGTGCTAGGCTCTGGCAGCAGCCCGATTGAGAATTTTGAGATCGATAACAGCGCAGGTGTAACACTGTCGCGCAGCTTGAGAGCAAGAAATATACTCTATCTCACCGATGGCAGACTCAACACTGGCACGAATGTGATGAGCGCGGCAGCAACAAGTGGTGGCGGTCCAAGCAGCTATGTCAATGGTTCTCTGGTCCTTGGCGGCACTGGCGCTAGCTACCCGAAAAATTATGTTGTTGGTGATGGGAGTGTGTATCGACCGCTGCAAATTACAACAGGACCTAATGCAACGACACTGCAGCGCGTGCGGCTTGTCAATAGCTCACCGCTTTCTGCTGGTGCCACACCGGGCAGTCCCTTGGTTTCAATCAGTGCATTCCGCTATTGGGAACTCACAAATGAAGATGCGACTGCAGCTGGCACTCAAGCAGGAGATCAAGTAATCTTAGGCTATGTGCTGAACCCTGTCGATGATGGTATCAATTCGCTCTCGCCCTATCCCTTGCGTGTGGCGGCACGCTCGGCGCCGCTGGCAGGAGCATTCTCCGAATATAGCGGTACCGATGTGACTTCCTTCCTCGGCGTGCGGGGTGTGCAATCTAACACCTCGCTAACAAGCGGTTTGCGCTTCTACACACTGGGCTCAATCAATACCAGCGATGCGCCATTGCCGGTGGAACTCATTAGTTTCACGGCTACCTCAAGTCGCGCAGGCGTGGTGCTGAACTGGGCGACGGCATCGGAGCGTGAGTCGGCGGGCTTCATCATCAATCGGCGAATTTTAAGTGCAGGGCAGACCGAGTGGCAAAAGCTCGACGATTACACCCGCAATCCTGCACTTGTCTCCAAGAACAGCACCAACGGTGCGCAGTATGCTTTCACCGATGTTAGCGATTTGCCAGCGGGCGCGATTGTAGAGTATCGCTTAGATGAAGTGAGTTTCAATGGCGTGATTGAGTGCCTGCGTGAAGTACGCGTGGAAACTCGCTTCGCGACTGTGGTCTCTGATTTTGTCTTAGAGCAAAATTATCCTAATCCGTTTAACCCAACGACCAACATTCCTTATCAGCTCAAAGAGCGGTCAAAAGTGACGCTGGAAGTCTACAATGCGCTGGGTCAGAAGGTAGCCTCGCTGGTTGATGCGGTGCAAGAGCGTGGTAACTATGCGGCGATGTTCAACGCAACAACACTAGCAAGCGGGATGTATTTCTATCGCCTAAAAGCACAAGGCGGTACGCAAACCTTTGTGCAAACAAAGAAAATGATGCTGGTCAAGTAGGTCTTAGAAGTAAGGCTCAAAAGGGCGCGCTGAAAGAGTGCGCCTTTTTTATTTGCAGCCATAGCGATAAAACAGCATGAGCTAATCTAACTCACGGCGCAGGAAGTAACCAGTAGCAGAGCGCTCGACTGTGGTAATGTGCTCGGGCGTGCCTTCAGCGACGATTTCACCGCCTTTTTCTCCGCCTTCAGGTCCAAGGTCAATGACCCAGTCGGCTTGTTTGATAATGTCTAAGTTGTGTTCGATGACGATGACGGTATTGCCTTTATCGACGAGCCGGTGCAGCACGTGGAGCAAGAGTTGGATGTCGTGGAAGTGCAAGCCGGTGGTAGGTTCATCAAGGATGTAGAGGGTTTTGCCGGTTTGTGTTTTAGCAAGTTCAGTGGCGAGTTTGATGCGCTGTGCTTCGCCGCCAGAGAGCGTGGTGGAAGATTGCCCGAGGCGCAAGTAGCCGAGTCCGACGCTTTCGAGGGTTTCTAAGATGCGCTTGATGCGCGGGAAATCGTCAAAGAAGTGTCGGGCTTCTACGATGGGCATATCGAGCACGTCGGCAATAGACTTGCCACGGTAGCGCACTTCGAGAGTCTCGCGGTTATAGCGTTTGCCTTTGCAAACGTCGCAGGTGACATAGACATCGGGCAGAAAATTCATCTCAATTTTTTTGACGCCATCGCCTTCGCAGGCTTCACAGCGACCGCCTCGGACATTGAAACTAAATCGACCGGCTTTATAGCCACGAATTTGTGCTTCAGGCAGCGAAGCAAAGAAATCACGAATAAGCGTAAAGACGCCGGTGTAAGTGGCAGGATTCGAGCGCGGCGTTCTGCCAATCGGAGATTGATCGACGTCGATAACTTTATCGAGATGCTCGAGCCCTGCAATGGTTTTGTAAGGCAGCGTGAGCACTTTTGAGCGATAAAAATGTCGAGCCAGAATCGGATAGAGCGTTTCGTTAATGAGCGACGACTTGCCGGAGCCACTGACGCCAGTAACTGCGATAAATTTGCCTAAGGGCAAGCGAAGCGTAACATTCTTAAGGTTGTGTCCAGTACAGCCTTCGAGCACGATAAACTTACCATTGCCTTCGCGTCGTGTTTTGGGAATGTCGATTTTCAACTTGCCGTGCAAGTATTGCGCCGTAAGCGACTCCGAATGAAGTGTTTGAGCATGACCTTCAGCGATGACCCTACCACCGTGCTCACCGGCGCCCGGACCCAGATCGATGATATAGTCGGCGCGCTCCATAGTTTCTTTGTCGTGCTCGACGACAATGACGCTATTGCCTAAGTCGCGCAGTTGCAAAAGCGAGTCAATAAGTTTGACATTATCGCGCTGATGCAGACCGATTGAGGGTTCATCGAGAATGTAGAGCACGCCAGTAAGTTGCGAGCCAAGTTGTGCGGCAAGTCGGATGCGCTGGGCTTCACCACCTGAAAGTGTGGCTGCCGAACGTGAAAGCGAAAGATAATCTAACCCAACATTCAAAAGAAAATCCAAGCGTTTGACAATCTCAGCAAGAATTGGGGTTGCCACGGCAAGGTCTTTGCCAGAGAGATGTTTGGGCAGTTCTACAAAAAACTCTTTGCATTCAGGAATTGGTAGGTCGGCGACTTGAGCAATGTTGTGCTCGGCAATTTTCACAAAAAGGCTTTCCTCTCGCAAGCGGGCGCCTTTGCAAGTCGGACACGGGGATTTGTGCATAAAGCTTTCTGCCCATTCGCGCACCGAAACCGATTGTGTGGTGCGATAGATAGAATTAACATACTCTATCAATCCGCCAAAGCGTATTGGATAAATGTACTCACGCCCGCCATAGCTATGCGAGACAGGCACAGGATCAGGTGCGCCATGAAGCAAGATGTTCACAAAGGCTTTGGGCAGAGTGGAAATCGGTTCATTCAAAGAGACGTTGTGCTGTTTAGCAAGCGCTTTGATGAGTTGCCACTGTTCGCTGCGACCTTCTTTTCCAAGGGGTGCCAGACCGCCTTCCGCAATGCTTAGTTCAGAGTTGGGAATGAGCAGGTCGGGCGAAAGTTGCATGATTTCGCCAAGTCCTTCGCAGGTTGGACAAGCGCCATAGACCGAATTAAAACTAAAGTTGTTAGGTGCAAGCTCCGCTAAGGCGCTGCGTCCGTCAGAGTAAGCATAGTTCTTGTTAAAGAAAAGATCATATTTCTTTTCACCGAACACTTCGCAAATCATAGTAGAGCCGCTTTCGGAGAGTTTGAGGGCAAGCGAAATAGCGTCTTTGAGTCGAGGTGCAATATCAGGCGAGATACTGAAGCGATCGACCACGAGTTCAATGTCATGCACTTTGTAGCGATCGAGTTTCATATCTTTTTTGAGCTCGCGTGTTTCACCATCGACACGCACGCGCACAAAGCCGCGCTTCAAAAGGTCGCTAAAGAGCTCGCGGTAATGACCTTTGCGTCCAACAACCAGTGGCGCAAGCACTTGCACTTTGGTGTTTTCAGGCAGTCGTAGAATGCTGGCAAGAATGTCTTCTTCACTTTGCTTCTCCAAGCGTTGATTCGTTTTGGGGTCGTATCGCACGCCAATTCTTGCCCAGAGCAGGCGCATGAAGTCATAGATTTCGGTAATCGTGCCGACAGTAGAGCGCGGGCTACGTGCCGTAGTTTTTTGCTCAATAGCAATCACAGGCGAAAGACCATCAATAAAATCGACATCCGGGCGTTCGATAGCACCGACAAATTGGCGAGCATATGCTGAGAGTGTTTCCATGAACCGACGCTGTCCTTCGGCGCAGATGGTGTCAAAGGCTAAGCTGGATTTGCCAGAGCCAGAAAGCCCTGTGATGACAACCAACTTCTTGCGCGGGATATCAACATCGATATTTTTCAAGTTGTGCACCTTCGCGCCACGCACAACAATGTGTTGCAACTCTGACATTGGGGCTGTGCTGAAAATTAAACCTAAATATACACTAAATCGGGCTTGTGCATGACAGATAAAGATGCCATGCTTTGAAATTGCAACTGCAAAATTGAAAGTTGCAGCGCTAAAATGGCTTGAGCAATACAAGTCAGCAAGCGATGCGAATGAAAAATTTAGCCGAACATTTCATCTGCGATTCGTAACTTTGAGTTTCAAAAAAATTGGATATGACAAGCGTGCAGAAGACATTAACGACCGAGATGCTCTCTGAGCCACTGTTTGTGGAACTTGGCAAACTCTCTGACGAGATGCAACTGCCATGCTATGTTGTGGGTGGCTATGTGCGCGACCGGCTCTTGGGGCGAGAGTGCAAAGATATTGACGTGATGGTCGTCGGCGACCCGATTGCCTTTGCACATGCGGCAAAAGCAAAACTCAACGGTCGAGCGCTTGTGGTGTTTGAGCGTTTTCGCACGGCACAATTTACGTTTGACGATGAGATGTATGGCGAAATCAAGTTAGAGTTTGTGGGCGCACGTAAAGAAAGTTACAGTCCCGATTCACGCAAGCCTCTAACGCAAATTGGCACCTTAGAAGACGATCTCTTACGGCGCGATTTCACCATCAACGCTCTTGCCATTTCACTGAACGGGGCATCGTTTGGCGAAATTGTCGACCGCTTCGAAGGGCTTGCAGATATGGAAAAGAAACTTCTGCGCACACCGCTCGAGCCTGAAGCGACATTTTCCGATGACCCCCTACGCATGATGCGAGCCGCACGCTTTGCTGCACAATTGGGCTTCCAAGTGGAGCCTGCAGCACTTGCTGCAATGGAAAAAATGCGCCAGCGCATCAAAATTGTCTCGCAAGAGCGCATCACAGATGAACTGCTCAAAATTATGAAGGCACCTGTGCCCTCGATTGGGTTGGAAATTCTCTTTCGCACAAAATTGCTCGATGAAATCTTCCCTGAACTCTCACTCATGGCAGGCGTCGAGCAAGTCGATGGCTTAGGGCATAAGGACACATTTTTCCACACACTGAAAGTGGTCGATAACTGTGCGGCAATGACCGATAAACTCTGGCTACGCATGTCGGCGCTGCTGCACGATATTGGCAAGCCTCGCACCAAACGCTTCGTCAAAGGACACGGCTGGACTTTTCACGGGCACGATGCGCTGGGCGCAGCAATGTTGCCGAAAATTTTTAAGCGCATGAAATTTCCGATGGAGCCCCTGCCGTATGTACAAAAAATGGTGCGTTTGCATTTGCGTCCCATTCCACTGCATCGTGATGAGATTACAGACGCAGCCATTCGCCGCTTGATGGTAGAAGCAGGTGAAGACTTAGATGATTTGATGGTGCTCTGCCGTGCAGATGTAACGAGCAAAAATCCGAAAAAAGTGCAGCGCATTTTGGCAAACTTTGCCAAAGTCGAAGAAAAAGTTGCCGATGTAACTGAAAAAGACAAGTGGGCAAAGTGGCGTCCACCCGTGAATGGTCATGAGATTATGGAGATGTTCAACATTCCCGAAGGGCGTATGGTTGGACTGCTCAAAAAAGCCATGGAGGATGCCATTCTGGATGGCGTGATTCCTTACGAGCGTGAGGCAGCAATTGCACTGCTGAAACAAAAATTTGAGGAGTTCAGTGCACATCCCGAACTTGTTGAGGCATCTGCAAAGCGATCGGCACAGCCTCAAGCAAAGTGAGGCGAACTTGGCTTAAATCGACAGTTGCGCCAAGGCTTCAAGCAACGCGCCACGCACAATTTCGCGTGGCATTTCTTTTCCTGTCCAAATCTCAAAGGACTTTGCGCCTTGTGCTATCAGCATCTCAAAGCCGGGGATGATAGTGGCGCCACTCTCCTGTGCAGTACGCAAGAACGGTGTGAGCTTGGGGCGATAGACAAGGTCGTAGGCTATCTTGTGCGGCGACCAGATTTTCCATTCGGCAGGAAAAGGCATAGCAGAGTGCAGGGGAGTACGCGGTGAGTCCGTGCCAAGAGGCGTAGCGTTGATGATGAGATGTGCGGAGGCGAGAACAGACTCAAGGTTTTCGGCATCGAAAAGGTGCGCGGCAATGTTCAGGCTTTTGCTGCGGCGCTTGAAGTGATCTTTGAGCGCATTAGCCTTAAATTCGTCACGGGCGATGATGTGAATGCATGAAGGTTTGAAGTATTGACGCAGAGCTTGTACGACCGCGCGTGCTGCCCCGCCTGCCCCAAACACCGCAACATCATTTCCATCCACATAGCTTTTGAACGGTAAAAGAGGTTCAGCAAATCCGTAAATATCGGTGTTGTAGCCGATAAGTTGCCCATCTTGATTAAGCACAGTATTGACAGCTTTGGTTTCGGAGGCTTCAGCACTGAGTAAATCAAGGTAGGGCAGAATGCGCTCTTTGTAAGGAATGGTGATGTTGAAGCCTACAATGCCTAAGGCTTTTGCACCTGCAAGCGCTGTGACCAAACTTTCAAGCGAATGAATTTCAAACAGCGCATAAGTGTAGGGCAGACCAAGGTGTTCGGCTGCAATGTTATGCATGAGCGGTGAAAGTGAGTAACCAATTTGATAGCCGATAAGTCCCAAAATTTTCTTTGCGTGGTGCATGGAGTGTCAAATCGGTTACTCACTGCGGAAACTACTTGAACCCTAAGGCTTCACGAATGGCGCGATGCTTGTAGAGTTCGGGGAAGACTTTCTTGAAGAGGTCGCGCTTGGCACTATCGAGCGCAAAGGCACGACGCAGTGAGCGCACGGTATTTTCTGTATCGCCAATGGCTTTGTAGGCACAGGCAAGTTCAAAGTGCACATCCGCCAGTTCTGCCAATGAGGGCTCAAGTTCGACAACTTTCTCAAGGGCAAGCACGGCTTCCTGATGGCGTTCCATTTCCAAGAGTGTAGAAGCGTAATCATACCAAGCATAAACATTTTTCTCATCAAGGGAGAGCGACTTGCAGTAGAATTTCAAGGCATGCTCTGCATTGCCTAATCCATACTCAATTTCAGCGCGCGCATGCCAATAATCAGCACACTCAGCATCAAGCGCAATTGCCTGATTGATGCATTTCAAGGCAGTTACAAGGTCATCCATCATATCGTAGCAACACGCTAAGCCATACCAAGCGTCAGCGTGATTAGGCTCTATAGCTATACACTTTTTGAGATAGACAATAGCTTCTGCATAGTTCCCAAGTTCCTCATAAGCTGTAGCGATATTGAAAAGACTGGCAAGATCATTGTGTTCAATGCGTAAGGTTTGCTGATAGCTTGCAATAGCTTCATGGAGATTTCCGATAGCAGCAAGTACATTGCCACGATTATACCATGCCGATGCAAAATCCGTACGAATTGCAATAGCCATGTCGTAGCTTTGAATCGATTCTTCATAACGCTCCAGCTTGCTCAGCACTACGCCCCGATTGTACCACGCATTGGCATTGTAAGGTTCAATGTCGATATGCTTATCGTAGCACATCAGGCTTTCTTCGAGCTTGCCGAGCATATCTTTGCAGTATCCAAGTTCATACCATGCTTCAGGATGTAGAGGATTGAGCTCAAGGCAGTGGTGCAGTTCAGTTTCGGCTTCGGCGTATCGTTCTAAGCGCTCAAGTGAAATAGCGCGGCAGAAATGAATTTCATCGTCAAGCGGTGAGAGCTCACTGGCACGATCATAGACTTCCAAGGCTTTCAGTGGGTTGCCAAGATTGTCGAACGTAATACCTAAGTGCATAAGTGCATCAACATCGCAGGGGTTCATCGCAACAGCCTTTTCAAATGCAGCAGCCGCACCCGCATAGTCTGAGAGGTTAGCCAGCGCAAGCCCTTTGCTAAACCACGCATCGCCATTGTAAGGGGCAAGCGCAATAAGGTGTGTTGCCGCCCGTAAGGCACGGCGATAGTCCCCTTCTTCAATGAGGGCGCCCACAATCTCTTCTAATTCATCGGTGTCGTAAATCGTATGCAGCTCATCTCGGTCAATAAGGCGTTTAATGCGTTTTGTCAATTCATGCCTTTCATGAGGGTTTGGATAGTCAGAATTGCTATCAAGAAAGTCTCTTTCGTCCATATAGCAGTTCGATTGGAGTTGAAGCACAAAACACGCTTCATAACTTCATAAGCGTGCTTGAAATATACATAACCGCTTTTGCATTTAAAACGCTTGCTGCGTGCATGGGCTACGGTTTTCAGAGGTTGCAATAAATCAAGTATATTTTAAGTCTGTTTCCATAAATCATCAGCTCGAGCGCAGGGATATCTTCATTTAACTCAATTCAACGCTTTGGTATGCAACGAGAAAAAATTGTCCCGATAAATATCGAGGACGAAATGCGAGATTCTTACATCGACTACTCTATGTCGGTGATTGTCAGCCGTGCATTGCCCGATGTGCGCGATGGCTTGAAGCCGGTGCATCGGCGCGTGCTCTTTGGCATGAGCGAACTGGGCTTGCAAGCTGGACGCGCTTACAAAAAAGCAGCACGTGTCGTCGGTGAAGTCTTAGGAAAATATCACCCGCACGGCGACAGCGCTGTCTATGACACCATTGTACGCATGGTGCAAGATTTCTCGCTGCGCTATCCACTGGTCGATGGACAAGGCAATTTTGGCTCAATCGATGGCGATGCGCCAGCAGCGATGCGTTACACTGAAGTGCGCATGACGCGCATTGCAGGCGAACTGCTGCGTGATATAGACAAAAACACCGTCGACTTTACCCCAAACTTCGACGATTCACTCGAAGAGCCAACCGTGCTGCCTTGTGCAATTCCAAACCTGCTTATCAATGGCTCTTCAGGCATCGCAGTCGGTATGGCAACTAACATTCCGCCGCATAATCTGTCTGAAACTATTGATGGGCTTATTGCACTCATTGACAATCCTGACATCTCGAGTGAAGAGTTGATGAAGAAGTACATCAAAGCGCCCGACTTTCCAACCGGCGGCATCATCTACGGCTACGATGGCGTAAGGGAAGCCTATCTGACTGGGCGCGGCAAAATTACAATTCGGGCGCGCGTCAAAATCGAGGAAAATAAAAACGGTCGTGAAGCGATTGTCGTAACCGAGCTGCCGTATCAAGTCAACAAAGCAAAACTGCAAGAGCGTATCGCCGAACTTGTCAATGACAAAAAGATAGAAGGTATCTCAGCAATTCGTGATGAATCGGACCGTGAGGGTATGCGGCTTGTCATTGAACTCAAACGCGATACGGTCACCAAAGTCGTGCTCAACCAGCTCTTCAAGCATACCCAGATGCAAGAGACTTTCGGCGCAATTATGTTAGCGCTGGTTGATGGACGCCCGAAAGTGCTGACACTCAAAGAAATGATGCAGCACTACATTGACCATCGCCACACTGTCGTCATTCGCCGCACCAAATTTGACCTAGCTGAAGCAGAACGGCGCGCTCACATTCTCGAGGGATTAAAAATTGCGCTCGACAATCTCGATGAAATCATCACGCTCATTCGCAAAGCCAAAGATGGTGAAGAAGCCAAAGATGGCTTGATGACAAAATTCAAACTCTCTGAAGTGCAAGCTAAAGCCATCTTAGATATGCGCCTGCAACGCCTCACAGGTCTGGAGCGCCAAAAAATCGAAGACGAATACAGAGAAGTCATCAAGACAATTGAGCAGCTCAACGCAATTCTAAGCAGCGAAAAACTGCAGATGAAACTCATCAAAGATGAACTCAAGCAAATCAAAAAAGAGTATGGCGATGAGCGCAGAACAGAAATTGTCTACCAAGTCAGTGATGACTTCTCAATGGAGAGCATGATTAAGGAAGAAGATGTGATTATCACGATGACACACAATGGATACATCAAACGCACAGCGGTCGACACCTATCGCAGACAAGGACGAGGTGGAAAAGGCGTTACAGGCGCAGCAGCCAAAGACGACGACTTTGTCGAGCACATGTTCATTGCCTCAACACATCACTACATTCTTTTCTTTACTAACTTTGGCAAGTGCTACTGGCAAAAAGTCTATGACATTCCTGAAGCTGCACGCACGGCACGCGGTCGCTCTCTGAACAACCTCATTGAGTTTGAGTCGGGCGAAAAAGTGATGGCGTATATCAATGTCAAGGAGTTCAGCGAGTCGCTGTTCGTGGTGATGGCAACAAAGAACGGACTTATCAAGAAGACAGCGCTCAGCGAATTTTCTAACCCGCGCCGCACAGGCATTATTGCCATCAACATTGAAAAAGGTGATGAGCTAATCGGAGCAAAACTCACAGACGGCAATCATCAAATTATTTTGGCAAAGAACAGCGGCTACGCAGTGCGCTTCCACGAATCCGATGTGCGTGCAATGGGACGAAATTCAATCGGTGTGAAAGGAGTAGAACTCGATAAAGAGGAATCGGTGGTTTCACTGGTGACCACACGCCGCAGCGATATCACACTGCTGACCGTAACAGATTTGGGCTATGGCAAACGCAGCGAACTTGAAGAATATCGGATGACAAAGCGTGGCGCTGCAGGTGTCATTACACTCAAAGCCAGTGAAAAAGTCGGCAAACTTGTCGCTATGGTTGAAGTTGCAGATAGCGACGACCTGATTCTGATAACAAAAAATGGTATCATCAATCGCCAGCATGTGGCGGATATTCGCGTGATGGGGCGTAACACCTCAGGCGTGCGGCTCATTCGTTTGGAAGAAGGCGATGTGGTGAGCGCCGTGGCAAGGGTACCGAAAGAAGACGACGACACAGAAGAGAAAAACAGCACATCGTCAGACGCAACAGCTTAGCGTGGCTCAAAAGCAAGAGAAAATACTTCAAAGGCTTTGAGAAGTCGAACATCGAGCAAGAAATCTAAACCGCACCTGTGAGCATTCTCAATGTAAGATGACTGCACCTGCGACACTCTACATTGTCGCTACACCGATAGGAAATCTGAGCGATATGACCTTGCGTGCCATTGAGGTACTGCGCGAAACACCAGTGCTGGCTTGCGAAGACACGCGACAGACACTCAAGCTCTTGCAGCACTTTAATTTGCCTAAAAAAGAACTGATTAGTTACCATGCTTTCAATGAGCGGGCGGTAACGGAAAAAATTCTGGCACGCTTAGAGCAAGGACAAAGTGTTGCACTCGTAAGCGATGCAGGTACGCCTGCAATTTCAGACCCCGGCTTTTATCTGGTGCGTGCAGCCTTTGAGCGACAGTTGAAGGTGGTGCCAGTGGCAGGGGTCTCGGCGCTAACCGCAGCCATTTCAGTTTGCCCCTTGCCCGTTAATCGTTTCTGCTTTGAG
Organism: Candidatus Thermochlorobacter sp.; assembly: GCA_046291735.1. Lineage (GTDB taxonomy): Bacteria > Bacteroidota > Chlorobiia > Chlorobiales > Thermochlorobacteraceae > Thermochlorobacter. Next base: position 62,360 of record JBKBSK010000007.1, read on the forward strand.
GGATTTTTGCCGCACAAAAAAGGCAGACAAAGCCGCTTGAAATTTCTTGCCGCACATGCGCAAAGTGCAATTGTGTTTTACGAATCACCGCACCGACTGTTAAAATTGCTCGAAGAACTGCAAACTTACTTCGGCGACGCACAAGCTATGATTGCACGAGAACTGACCAAAGTGCATGAGGAAATTGTCGTCGGTTCGCTCAGTCAATTGCGCCAGCAATTTTCAGGAAAAAAAATTTTAGGCGAATTTGTCGTGATTCTTTCACCACTGTCAAATGTCGCCAAGCAGAGCGACGAAATCGAATAGACGAAGAAAATGTCAGTGCAACTTATTGAGAACCCCAAAGAAATGCAGCGCTTTGCAGAAACGCTACGTCTTGCAGGCTACAAAATTGGATTTGTGCCAACAATGGGCGCACTGCATGCTGGTCATCTGAGCCTTGTCAAAATTGCCAAAGCAAAAGCTGATAAGGTCGTAATGAGCATCTTTGTCAATCCCTTGCAGTTTGCACCGCATGAAGATTTTTCACGCTATCCGCGTCCCTTTGAGCGCGATGTAGAACTTGCAACTCAAGCCGGTGTGGATGTGCTCTTTCACCCAACAATGGAACAACTCTATGGCGAACGCTTCGAGAGCTATGTTACACTGGAACGTACATCACAAGGACTCGAGGGTGAGGTGCGTCCAACTCACTTTCGCGGGGTAGCGACAGTTGTTACCAAACTGTTCAATATCACGAAACCGCACTTTGCGGTCTTCGGAGAAAAAGACGCACAGCAGCTCTCACTTGTCAAAAATCTTGTGCGCGATCTCAACTTCGATATCGAAATTCTTGCTGCACCTATCGTGCGCGAGACTGATGGACTGGCAATGAGCTCACGCAACGTCTATCTCTCTGCAGAGGAACGCCAACAAGCAACGGCACTCTATAAGTCGCTCAAACTTGCAGAAACAAAAATTGCACAAGGTGAGCGCAACACTCATGCAATTGAGCGTATGGTCACTGAATTCATTATGGCACATGCGGCGCTTGCCAAAGTAGAGTATGTTGCAGTTGTAAATGCAGAAAACTTTCAAAGGGTAGAGCAGCTGCGTGATGGACAAGACTATTACCTGCTGATTGCAGCACGCTTCAGCAATGTCCGCTTGCTTGATAACCTGCATATCTGGCTCTGATGATGAAACTGCGGTGGCATGTGCTTCTCACTGGTGTCTTCCTGTGCATGCACCTAACGCTGGGGCTTGCGCAGAATCGGCGTGAGTCTGAACTCTTCAGTGCAATAGACATCGCACAATTTCGCGCTGACTCTACGCAGACTGCCGTAGAATTTGCCTTGTCGTTCCCCAAAGCGCGGCTGCCTTACGATGAAATCGAGACCAATACATTTCGCACACAACTTGAGCTCAACATTGCGGCTTATCGTGGTGAAAAATTGATGCAGAAAACTGCTGTGAGGACCAGTTCTACGGATAGCGCTGTGGCGCGTGAGAAAGGACAGTTAATCGTACTTGCGCGACTGACACTGCCGCCTGAAAACTACCGCATCGTGATAACGCTAAAGAGTTTGGGCAAGAAAGACTTCCAAGCCGAGACTGCGCGTGAGCTTGAGGTCAAAGCCTTTGGCATGGCGCAAGCTGCAATAAGCGATATCCGCTTAGGTGCGCTGGCTTACCGCAGTACCGCAAAATCCTCAATGTTTTACAGAAATGGCTACGAAATTGTGCCAAATCCAACAGCTTTGTTTGGCTCAGGGTTTGATACCGCAATACTTTATGCGGAATTCTACAATCTGAATGCACTGCCAAAAGATACCAAATTTTTTCAGCGCGCGTTTTTGACGCGTAATGCACAAGTGCTAGAACATACAGAGCGACTGTTACCATGCGCACCGAGTCGTGAAACTGCACTGTTTCTGGAACGCATCCATATTGCAAACTTAGCCAGCGGCGGCTACGAATTTCATCTGCAATTGGTCGACTCTGCAATGAGCCCCATACTGGCGCAAAGCAAAAAAATCTTTGTCTTCAATCCTCATGTGAAAATGCATACTCCGCGCGTGTCTGCCGCTGATGAGAGCTTTGTGTGGATGACGGAAAAGGATGCTCAAGAAATGCGCTCGCAGATTGCGCCGCTTATCACGCCTGATGAAGCTAAAGCCTACGACACTTTGAGAACACTGGCTGAACGACAGCAATTTTTCCAACGCTTTTGGGGCATGCGTGGCGGCATAAGTGCTCGCCGTGAGTTCATGAACAAGGTCTCCGAAGCCGATAAACTCTATTCCACACGCTTCCGCCGAGGCTATGAAACCGATAAAGGACGCATCTTTCTCAAATATGGCAGACCGACGAATGTAGAAAGTGTTGCGGGCAATCAGCAGTCGCGCCCCTACGAAATTTGGACCTATCTGAATGCATCGGAGCAAATCGAGATGATGTTTGTCTTTGTTGATAGAAGTAATGTTGGCAACTATGAACTTGTGCATTCAACTGCGCCGGGTGAGGTGCAGAATGTCAATTGGCGCACGCTCATTGCCATGCCGAATCGATAAAGCAAGAGGCGTAATGATAAATTTTTTTTCTTGCGATGAAAAACGGGATATTGCGTAAATCTCCATCAACCAAAAAATCTACTTTGAACATGTGGCGCTATAGAACTGTTCTTTCTCTGCTATTCTTCTGTGCTAGTCTCTCGCAAACTTTTGCACAACTCTCATTCAATCCTGACACAGTCAAAGCGGGGAGGTTTGATAATGGTAAAATGTGGACATTTGACAATCCCCCTGCTGACTTTTTTGAAAAAGAATATGGGTTTCGTCCAGACGAAGCGTGGTTTACGCGTGCTCGCCGCGCTGCGCTGCGTTTTACCGAAGTTGGCGGTACAGGGTCGTTTGTCTCGCCAAACGGCTTAATTATGACCAATCATCATGTGGCAAGGGAAATCGGCACGCAGGTTGAAAAGAAAGGGGAAAACTTCAACGAGAATGGATTTTATGCCGCTTCGCGTGCAGAAGAGCGACCTGTGCCCGGTCTGTTTGTCGATCAGCTCGAAAAAATTGAGGATGTTACCGCACGCGTGCAAGCGCAATTGGCAAAAGCAAAGGATGATAATGAGCGCATAGCCCTGCGCGAAAAAATCTTGGAGCAACTCAAACAAGAATATGCTGAAAAACCAGAGTGGCGCGACCTCAACATTCAAGCCATTACCTTTTATAGTGGTGGGAAGTATTCGCTCTATGGCTTCAAGCGCTATTCCGACATTCGACTGGTATTTCTGCCAGAACTGCAGCTCGGTTACTTCGGCGGCGATCCTGACAATTTCACCTACCCGCGTTATGCGCTCGATGTGGCATTTCTGCGTGCTTATGACGAAAATGGCGAGCCGTGTAAGACGCCCGATTATTACAAGTTCAATACTGATGGCGTCAGAGAAAATGAACCAGTTTTCGTTGTGGGCAATCCCGGCAGCACCGAGCGACTGACCACAATGGCGCAATTGGAATTTAAACGCGATGTGCTCCTGCCTGCTCAACTGCGATTTTTGAAAGCACGCTCAGCGATTCTCAAAGACTATAACAAAACCGCAAAGAGCGATAGTGTGCTCAATGTCATTTTTAGCTACGAAAATAGCATCAAAGCCTTTTCAGGACAGTTGCGTGGGTTGCAAGACCCCTATCTCTTTGCGCGCAAAAGAGCCTTCGAGCGAGAGTTTCGTGCCAAAGTCGCCGCAAATCCTGCCCTGAAAAATGAAGAAAAACTTTGGGATGAGATGAGCGCAACATACGCAGAGATGCGCAAACTTTTCCCTGAACGATTTGGGCTCAATCCGCAAGGCGAGGGACTGCAAACCGCTTTTCTGCTAATGCGATTGGCGCGTCTTAAAGAAGCAGGGGATAGCGCACAAGTGATGCAAACACAAACGCTCTTGCTTTCAGCTGAGCCAGCAGATATGACGCTTGAGACTGTGCTACTTGAAGCCCATCTTGCCACAGCGCGTGATTACTTAGGTGAAAACGACGAGTATGTGAAAACGGCATTGCAGGGCAGCTCAATTCCAGATGCTGCAAAACGCTTGACATCATCCTCTAGACTCTATGACCTGAAGTTTTTGCAAGACTTGGTCATGAAAAGTGCACAAGAAATTAGCGCAACACAGGACCCCTTGCTGCAACTGATGAAGATAGCCTATCCTCGCTTTATCAATGCAAACCGCAAAAACTTTGAACTCTCTGCTAAAGCCGATGGCTTACGCGCGCGCTTAGCCAAACTCTTCTTTGATGTCTATGGCGAATCGACACCGCCAGATGCGACTTTTTCGCTGCGCATCAATGACGGGGTAGTCAAGGGCTACGAGTACAATGGCACCGAAGCACCTGCCAAGACCACATTTTTTGGACTCTACGATCGCTACTACTCACACAACAAAAAATATCCTTGGAATTTACCGAAGAGATGGGAAGCCCCGCCGATGGACTTACTGCCTGTGCCGCTCAACTTTGTTACAACAAATGATATCATTGGCGGCAACAGCGGCAGTGCTGTCATCAACAAAAATCTTGAAGCTGTGGGTCTAATCTTTGATGGCAACATTGAAAGTCTGCCCGGCTCGTTTATCTACACGCAAGAAAGCAATCGTGCGGTGGCGGTGCATGTGGGCGGCATTATTGCGGCGCTCAAATATATTTATCGTGCAGATAGGCTCATAGAAGAACTCACCGGCGAAAAACCAAAGATGCAAGTCGAACCAAAACCAGACACCAAAAAGCCGGCATCTCGCAAAAGGTAAGCCCTGACAGCTTGTGAGTAGGGAGATTTTGCAGCACCTTCGTCTGTCAACCGTTTTACGGTAATGCTAAACCTGACAAGCAATGAAACGCACAAAAATTATTTGCACGCTGGGACCGGCAACCAATTCGCTTGAGAAAATCATTGAACTTATTCATGCAGGCATGGATGTAGCGAGGTTGAACTTCTCGCATGGTAGCCACGCCGACCATAAAGCCCGCATTGACCTTGTCAGAGAAGCCTCGCGCCGAACAGGCAAACCGATTGCAATTCTGCAAGATCTGCAAGGACCGAAAATCCGCATCGGCACACTTGAAAAAACTGTCTTGCTCAAACAGGGAGAGCGACTAATCATAACGACGGACGACATTATCGGCACTTATGACCGGGTCTCTACAACTTACAAAGAAATCGTCTACGACGTGCAGCGTGGCGATAGAATCTTGATAGACGATGGCTTGTTGGAAGTAAAGGTGTTAGACAAAACGGACCGAGAAGTCATTACGGAAGTGGTGGTAGGCGGATTACTGAAATCGCAAAAAGGATTGAACTTGCCGGGCGTCAATATGTCTGTGCCTTCACTCTCCGAAAAAGATATTGAGGATGCACATTTTGGCTTAGACAACGAGGTCGATATGATTGCACTTTCATTTGTGCGTACGGCTAAAGACATCCAACAACTCTCTGACATTATTCGCTCGCGTGGCAAAACTGCATGGATTGTCGCCAAAATTGAGCGCCCCGAAGCTATTGAAAACATCGATGAAATCATTGCAGCCACTAATGCGGTGATGGTCGCTCGTGGTGACTTGGGTGTCGAGATGAAAACGTCAGCAGTACCTGTGCTCCAAAAACTTATCGTGCAAAAATGTAATGCCGCTTACAAACCTGTAATCATTGCCACGCAGATGCTGGAGTCAATGACTGAAAATCCGCGCCCAACACGAGCTGAAGCCAGTGATGTTGCAAATGCAGTCTTCGATGGTACAGATGCCGTCATGCTCTCTGGTGAGACTGCTGCGGGCAAATATCCTGTCGAGACGGTCAAAACCATGTGTGAGATCATCAACAGTGTGGAGTCAAAAGACATTCATCACTTGCTCATGGCAGAGCGTGAGACCTTTGCGCCACAAACAAAAAATCACACTGATGCAGTGGATTTGAGTGAAGCCATTGCGATATCAGCCGTGGATGTCGCAAGTAAAATTCACGCTAAGGCAATTGTCGTGCTAAGTCACACAGGCGGCACCGCCATAAAAGTCTCAAAGCAAAAGCCCTCTATGCCCATTATCGTGATTACAGATAACGAAAAAGTGCAAAGATTGATGGGGCTTGTGTGGGGCGCAGAAACGATTTTCACAGAGACAATTACTTCAACGGACGACAGTTTCCGAATGATTGAAACAAAACTTGCCGAGAGATCAATTATCAAGCCGGGTGATGTGATTGTCTATACCATGGGCATTCCGATTTTGAAGCACGGCACGACTGATACAATTAAAGTAAGCCGTATCGGATAAGGTCAAGGCAAGTCAATTGCACAAAGTGTGTTGCGTTCTTTGACGTAGTAAAGTCGATTGCGACGCACAAAGAAGCCATCGACCAACAGTCCGCTCATGAGCTCACCTAAGACATCACTGTAAATCACATTTTGTTTGCTATCGAGCACAAAGAGTTTGTAGTTCAGTCCAAGCACTCTTGCGCCAGCCTGATTGGTAACCATTTGATTGGTCTGTTCATGATACCCGATAATCGTCTGACCATGATGCTCGAGCACGTCAAAAGCTCCAATCACACGAGAGCCCTGCGTGGTAGCTTTAGCTAACTTTGCTATTTCTGCATATCTCGGAGAGGATTCTGCAATTTGTTCAGACAGCACAACCTCTTGCTCAGCTAAAAGGCTCGGTGCTGTATTGCGCAGGAAATTTGCGGCTGCCGCATTTTGACCAAAGTTGTCAATTTCTTCACCGGTCAGAGGATTGAGTGTAAGAAATGAGCGTTCAGCATAACCCTCGACCAGCACATTGCGCAGCGCTACCATCTTCCCTTCGCTGATGCAGAGATAGCCGAGGTCGGGACGGACCCATTTGAGTGTTCTTTGGCTTGGCTCCATTGCCCAAATCCCCAGATGTTCGGGCACATTCGGACTGTAATAGCCATGAAAATAGACCAAGCCTGCGTAGACGGTTTCCATTCCAACCCACCAGCCATCGCCAATAGGTTTTTGATGACTATCTGTGAGCACGAAATTATCCCAAATCAAGGCGCCGGTTTGAGCATTGAGTAAGAAAAAAGAGGCTTTGCGCTCGCCGCTCTGACGAAATTCACCAATCAGGTATTCATCACCGATAAAGAGCGCACGCCAAATCCAACCATTAGGTTTTGTGAATTGCCAAGTGGGTTTAAGCCGTTTCTTGAACAGTCCAAGCATGGTGCAGGCGTAAAAAAGTAAAGTGTTTAGTGCTCGCGCTCGAGTTCATAGATGTCAATAGGCAATGTTTTGCCTAAGATGATTAGCGGTTTGGTAAGGCGCGAGACCTTAAAATGATTCTCCCGTGATAACGCCAAAAAGCTGCTAGCAATTTCACGCTGTGGGGTAGCAAGGATAGCTTTGCCATCAGCTTTGAGCAATTTGTGAATGGCGCTAAGAATAGGCAGAAGATTGCGGCGTTCGTAGAGCACATCAGCAGCAAAGACAAAATCGAACTGTTCATTGAGCCAAACATGATTCCAATCTAATTGCGCGGTCTGGAGTGTGGTGTCATTGCTCAGCGCATTAAATTCAATGAAAGGTAAGGCTTCTTCGACATAGTCTGTTGCTAGTACGCTTGCGCCCGCCTTTGCAGCAGCGACACTGACCACACCTAAACCTGCACCTAACTCAATACACCGTTTGCCAACAGGACGAAGATCCTCCAAAATGTATTCAGCCAGCACGAAAGAAGCGGGCCAGATTTCTGCCCAGTACGGCATAATTTCATCCTTGATGCACGCTTCGCTCAGTGAATCAAGCAAGTCGTAACTGTTGGCGACACTAAGAAATGTAAAACGATGCGCACCGATGAAATATGTCGCAAGCGAGAGATTGTAAGCCGAGGCGAGCAAGCGATGCAGTTCGTCTAAGCGGCTTTGCATATGAAAGGCAAGACGGTTGAATCAGCGCGTCAGGTAGGTGAGCAATTCTTGAATGATACGGTCAGCATCTTCAGCTTTAACTTTGGTGCTCCCGACGCTCTTGTGTCCGCCACCGCCATATTTTTTCATCAGCTCACCGACATTGATGTTGGCAGTGCGGTTAAAAATGTTATACCCCACGCCGATAGAGACCATCCCCGGACGCTCTCGGTCAGGCGTAATGCGCATAGAAAGATTAGTTGCCGCTTGAAAAGCATAAACATAGTAACGGTTTCCGTTAGGTAAATCAGCGTTGTAACTGCGTAGGTCGGTAACCAGCACATTCTTTTCTACGCGTGAATGCTTGCGAATCGCATCACGAAAGTTGAGGTCCTCTTCACGAAATTTTTCACACTTGGCTTTGACTAAGGGATCATTCATAATTTCATCAAGCGGCTTGTCTTTGAGCAAATCAATCACATGCAGCCAGTAGGGTTCATCTTCATGGAACTTGCCATCAATCGTCATAGATAGCAGGAGATAGCCTTCGGGTGAGAGCACTTCATCATAGGTAAGTTCAGCAGCATCAATGCGGTCGGTAGCGTGCAGTAAGTCTTCGTATTTTGTCAGGTGTGGGAAGTTAGGTAGATAGTAATCATAGACAACGCGTGCAGCGGACGGTGCGTTTTTGAATGACCCTTTGAAATGCTTTGGACGAATGTTCGCAATATGATGATCAAACCACATTGCACAGTTGGGGTGATAAGGTAGATTGGTAAGAATATCGTTAGGATAGACTTCAATTTCACGGTCTTGAACAAACTTAGGCTCAGAGAAACGGATCTTTTCAATGTCTTCGGTATTCTTCAGGATAACTGCGCAGACCAAGCCATCGAGGTCAGCGCGCGTAAGAACATTATACTTCATGCTAAGATTATTGATACTCGTAGACAATAGGTTGAATTTCTGAAAAAGGTTTCTCAAGTTCTTCAGAGATAATCATGTCTTGAAAGACGCGCATCAGGTTGGGGTCCCACTTATGATCTTGAGTTTCCTGACTCATAATCTCTAGACACTGTTTGACATCGAGGGCGCGTTTGTAGGGTCTGACAGTCATCAAAGCGTCATAGAAATCGACGAGAGCGATGATGCGCGCCGTAAGTGGGATGTTTGTGCCTGAGAGTTTGTCGGGGTAGCCCGTGCCATCCCAGCGTTCTTGATGACCGCGCACAATAGGCAACACATGGTGCAAGGATTTAAGCGGTTTGCAAATGTTTTCGCCAGCTTCAGGGTGAATCTTCATGACCTCGTATTCCTCGGGAGTGAGTTTGCCGGGCTTGAGCAGAATAGAATCGGGCACTGCGATTTTGCCAATATCGTGTATCACGCCGCCTTTACGCACAGCGTCGATGTCCCATTCTCCTAAGCCAATTTTTTTGGCAAGTTTCATACCGTAGTCAGAGAGACGATGACAGTGTCCGTTGGTATAAGGATCTCTGCCTTCGATAGCGAGAGCAAGTGAGAAAATCACCGTTTCGGCGTTCTCAAGTTGGTCAATATACATTTTAGTCTTGAGCAGCGCACGAACTTTGGTAATCAATTCTACACGGTTAAAGGGCTTGCCTAAAAAATCATCGACGCCGATTTCCAGGGCTCTCACTTTGTTATCGAAGTCAAAAAGACCTGTGAGCATAATCGTAGGAATGAGCCGTGTGTCGGCAGATTCCTTTAATTTTGCGACCATATCGACCCCATTCATCTTTGGCATGAGCATATCGGTGATGATGAGGTCAGGTTTCTTTTCACTTACCGCATTAAGGGCTTCGTAGCCGTTCGTAGCCATGCGCACACTATAGCCCTCACTGCGCAAGGTTTCTTCTAACAACTTCAAGATGATTTCTTGGTCGTCGACAATCAAAATATCAGCTAATCGCTGCTCGCTGCCTTTGGAGTAGCCATTTTTCAAGGTCAGGGTTTGTAGTGCTGCAGTCATAGTCTCAACAAAATAATTTGGTTCAGGTAAATAAATCCATATCAAGCAGGTTGAGGTTGCTTTTCTTCCTTTTTGTCGTCTTTGCTGCTGCTGTGTCCCGGGAAAAACGAAGCATGCGGGTCAATCACGGTTTTTGCGTGATTAACGGCAATAGCTGCTTCGCCAAAGCCAGTGGCAATGAGTTTGAGTTTGGCTTGATGCCAAGCAATATCGCCCGCAGCATAAACACCCTTAATGTTGGTTTCCATTTGAGCATTGACAACAATGCCATTGTTATGAATCTCTAAGCCCCAATCCTTAATGGAGCCAAGGTTAGTATGAAACCCTAAGTTGCACAAAACAGCTTCAACTTCAAGAGTTTCTTCCTCTTTGGTTTTGTTATTGAAGATGGTAACACTGTGAATCTTATCGTTTTCACCGTGAATCGCTTTGAGTTCCCAGAAGGTGCGAATCGGAACACCCATTTCCTTGACCTTCTTGACGCTATCTTCGTGTGCGACAAATTTATCGCGGCGATGAATGAGCAGCATATCAGTTTTATCACCAAGCGCCATTGCCCAGTCCATCGCTGAATCACCACCACCGATGACCAAAATTTTCTTGCCATAGAAGATGGTTGGGTCTTTGACAAAGTAGTAGAGACCCTTGCCTTCCCACGGTGCAATTTCAGGCGATTCTAATTTGCGTGGCGTAAAAGCCCCAACGCCAGCCGCAATGAGAACGGTCTTTGACCAAAAAACTCGACCATCTTCTACCGTAAGTTTGAGCAAATCATTTTCGCGCTCGAGTTTCTCAACACGCGCAGAGGTAATAATATCAGGCTGATACTGCGCACATTGCTCATAAAGACTCTTGACCAAATCTTCAGCTAGCACTTTCGGATAACCAGCGACATCATAGATATTTTTCTTGGGATAAAGTGCCGTGAGCTGACCGCCAATTTCAGCCAGACTTTCCAAGATACGCACACGCATGGAGCGCAACCCAGCATAAAATGCGCCAAAAAGCCCAGTAGGACCTGCACCGATGATGGTAAGATCAGCGATATCAGGGGTCTGGGCAAGTGTTGCCTCGCTGAGAATGGCACTTTGTCCGTGAGTCAAACTTAACATAGTAAAACAGCAAAATTGATGATGCAAAAACCGGTTTTTCAACAACATTTAAATGCTAGAAGGTTTCAGCCTGTCATAGCAAAAACGCAAAGAACGGAGCGGTAGTAAGAAGAGAAAATAATTCATATTTTCTCAAAATGAAAATTTGAACAAATCAAGCTAACCGTAAAAACTGAGAGACAGTGCCATTGGATAGGCAAGGAATGAAGAGATACTCTAATCTATAACACAGCTTGGCTGATGGAACTGATAGAAAAATTGAGCAACATAGAGCAGCGGCTTGAAAGTTTAACTGAAAGTATAGAAAAAGTGGATTTACTTAACGACTATGCATGGGAAGTTAAAGATATCAACCCACAACGCAGTATTGACCTTAGCAATGCCGCACATGCTATGGCAAAAAAACTGGGCTATGAAAAGGGCGCTGTGCGTAGCCTGTATTATCATGCGGTGTGCAAGCATTTGATCTCCGATTATGAAGATGCCCTCAGAGAATTGCTTTACGTGCTCTCTGCCTACCAAAATCTTGACGATAAAATCTCTCAAGGGCATGTGCTGAACTGGATTGGCAATGTGCACTACCGCTTAGGGGATTATCCGAACGCCATCAACTACTACCTCAAAAGCCTTAAACTCAAAGAGGAAACCGGCGATAAGTTAGGTGAAGCTTACTCATACAATGATTTAGGGCGTGTGCAAGCGCGGCTTAATGATGCCCCGAAAGCATTTGCATATTTGTTTAAGAGTCTTGCACTCAAAGAAGAACTGGGAAATTTGCAAGGTCAGGCTTATACGCTCAATGAACTTGGAGAGACGTATGAGCGCATTGGCGATATGCAGCGCGCGTTAGACTACTATCAAAAAGCGCTGGAGATGCGCCGCCGAGTTGGAGATAAGCGTGGAGAAGGCGTAACACTTGCCAACATTGGCACGCTCTACCAGCAGCAAAATAATCTTGTGGAAGCCGAAAAGTTCTATCTGCAAAGCCTCGAGATTTCAAAAGAAGTAGGGCACAAACATGGAGAAGTCATTGCACTCACACGCTTAGGCGCACTGCTCATAGAAAAAAATGACATAGCACAGGCGCTCCAGCATCTTTCAACGGCGTTGTCGGTTGCCGAAGAAAGAAAATTAAAGGAATGGGTCTACAAAGTCCATGAAGCTATGGCGCAAGCCTATGAATGCATCCACGATTTTGAAAAAGCCCTGTTACACTTCAAAAAATTTCATAGTCTCAAAGAAGAAGTACTCAACCGTGAAACGGCACAAAAACTTCGCAGCATCTCCATTCAATACGATGCGGAAAAAGCACAGCGTGAGACGGAAATCTATCGGTTAAAAAATATTGAACTTGTCAAGGCAAATCAGGAATTGCAAAAATTGATGGAATCCTTGCGCGAAGCAAATGCTCAGAAGACGGCACTGCTGCTGCAAGTTCAAGAGCAGGCAAAAGTTTTAGAACGCCAAGCGCGTGAAGATGGCTTAACAAAATTGCTTAACCGAAGATATCTGGATATTGAACTCAGTCAAGAACTCGAGCGTGCACGGCGCTATGAGCGAACACTCAGCGTCGCTATGTTGGATATTGATTTCTTCAAGCAAGTCAACGACCGCTTCTCGCATCAAGTCGGTGATGAGGTGCTGCGGGAACTGGCAAAAATTTTTCGCTTGGAATCGCGCAGCAATGATATCATTGCTCGATATGGCGGTGAAGAATTTGTAATCGTAATGCCCGAAACCCCTCTGTCCAAAGCTGTGGCGGCTTGCGAGAAAATTCGCCTGAGTGTGCAAAATCATGACTGGCAAAAAATGCATCCCAATCTGGCTATCACAATTAGCATCGGCGTCGTTGAAGCAACAAATCACGACAACCTTGACCGCGTGCTGCATGCTGCAGATGAAAAACTCTACGAGGCAAAACGCACAGGGCGCAACAAAGTGTGTTTCTAGAATCGCAAGCTGCAGTTAAGCCTGCAGAACAAAGTTGCAATATGCTTACAGAGAAAACTGCCTACGAAGTCGATATCGAATCAAGAAGGCAGTAAGATTCAAGGTGAAGGTAAGAACAAGCAAGACCAGCGTGGTGCTGTACTGGATAGGCAAGGTCAGTTCAACATTAACGGATTGTGTTGCTAGCACATAGAGATGATAGCCTAAATGCATAAACTGATCATCGAGCGAATTAGGGAGTTTGGGTAAAAAAAACGCTGCGCCAGTAAAAAGCAAAGGTGCCACTTCACCAGCACCGCGGCTAACGGCAAGAATGGCGCCGGTCAGAATACCACTGACGGCATTAGGCAAAACCGTGTGCCAGATGGTTTGCCACTTGGTGGCACCAAGTGCATGTGAGGCTTCGCGGTATTCACGCGGCACATTGCGCAAGGCTTCCTCGACGGAGACAATCGTAACTGGCAGCGTAAGCAAAGCAAGGGTTGCAGCAGCCCAAATCAAGGCAGGTTTACCCCAAATGACCTCATCTTCTGGGGCAAGCGCAGCGTCTAATCCTGCACCAATAAACTGCACGAAAAACCCTAGCCCAAACAAGCCAAACACGATAGAAGGCACACTGGCTAAATTGCTAACGGCAAAGCGTACAGCACGCGCAAACCGACTTTGCGCCGTCGTGTATTCAGAAAGATAAATAGCCGTGATGATGCCGAATGGAAGACCAACAATAGACATCAAAATCACCAGTACGACTGTACCATAAATGGCAGGGAAAATTCCGCCTTCTGTCATACCTTCACGCGGCGACTGCGTCAGAAACTCCCAACTCAGTTTGGCTAATCCGCCACGTAAGATGTCAAACAGAATAATGGTAACAATGAGAAAAATCAGTATTACAGCAAATGCAGTAGCACCTGTATAAAAACCGCCTAAAATTTTTTTGTTCATCGTCGAAAAGTTTGACTACATCTTTGATTGCCTTAGAAAAACAATAGGCATGGATGTGCTAGCTACCCCTAAATTTTTTCATCAATCTTTCTTTGATATAAAACTCTGCGATGCCATTGAGAATCAATGCAAAAAGAAAAAGAGCGGTACCAATCAGAAAAAGGACGTTGTAATGCGGGTCACCGAAGACAACTTCTGCCATTTCTGCACCGATAGTGGCTGTGAGTGTACGCACAGAGTCGGTGAGCGTCCAAGAAGAAATTGCAGCATTGCCGCTTGCCATGAGCACGATGAGGGTTTCTCCGATTGTGCGACCAAAGCCCAAGATTGATGCAGCAAAAATACCCGGATAAGCAGCTGGAAAGGTGATGTAAAATGCTGTTTCCCACTTTGTTGCCCCAAGCCCGTAACTGGCTTCTTGAATAGATTTAGGCACTGCTGAGAGGGCATCTTCCGAAATCGTAAAAATGATAGGAATGGCAGTCAGAGACATGGCGACGCCAGCGACCAAAGCGTTCAAGCGATACTCTGCACCCGTGAGGCGTTGCAAAAATCCTGCTAACACAAAGAGCGCAAAAAAACCTATCACGACCGAAGGAAACCCTGCAAGCAATTCTACGACCGGCTTGATAAGTTCTTTGAACCAAATCGGTGAAAAGCAAGCCGTGTAAATTGCAGCCAGTACACCAATAGGTACGGCAATAATCATAGCAATCAATGTGGTTTTGAGTGTACCAATCAGCAACGGAATAATACCATACTTAGGGCTATCTGAGATAGGTTGCCAGTTCGTACTAAAAAGTGTCGGGAGAACCTCGCTGCGTGTCTCGGCATCAAAAAATATGTCTTGGGCTTCCTTGAAGGTGAAAATAAAAATCAAAAAAATCATCGAGAGTGCAATAGTGGCAACCACAACGATGAAAGCACGCATCAGGAAGTCAATGCGCTCAGCGCGAACGGATTGGGTAGATGGAAGTTGCGTTATAGGCATCAGTGAGTAAGAAAAGTGGTTGGCTTTGTGTGTGTCTTTGATTTTATAGGAAAATAACCTTGTGCCGTAACAATCTCTTGTGCTTCGTCGCTCAGCACCCACTCAATAAAACGTTCAAGTGCGTTGCTTGGCTCTTTGGCAAGATAAAAATATAAGTCGCGCGAAATGGGATATTCGCCGCTGGTAATCGTGGCTTCATTGGCTTCTACAGCCTCTGAACTATCTGTGCGACTGACAGGTACAAGTCGAATGCCTTGTGAGTATGCATTACCTCCATATCCGATGGCGTACTTATCTTTACTGACTGCATTGACAATAGCAGCAGTGCCGGGCAAAGTTTGAACATAGTCAACGAAGTCTTCGCCCTCGAGCACAGCTTTCTTGAAAAATTCGTAGGTGCCTGAACTGTTTTCACGCCCATAGACAATCATGCGTTTATCTTCCCAGCCAAGTTCTTTCCAGTTCTGAATTTTGCCTGTGTAAATTTTTCGAATTTGAGAAATAGAAAGCTTGGCGACTGGGTTGCTTTCGTGCACATAGATCACAATACCATCTTTTGCGACGGGAATTTCAATGACATCACGTCCAAATTTTTCACGGATTTTCTTGCGCTCGCGTGCTTTCATCGGTCGTGATGATTGACAAATATCGGCAGTGCGGTTAATCAGCGCAGCAATGCCTGTGCCACTGCCTCCACCATTGACCTGAACCGTTTCCTCTGGAAACTTATTCATATAAACTTCCGCCCATTTTTGTCCTAGGGCGACCATTGTGTCGGAGCCGCGCACTGTAATGACTTGCTCACGACTAGTGCAGCTGTAGAGAAAAAGAAGAAGACTAAGTAGAAAAAGCGGCGACTTCATAAGGTTTTGCATCGCTAAGAAAGTGCGTAAACTTAGCGTACCCACAGCAAAAATAAATCGTCTTAACAAAAATTTAATGCGGCACGCTAGCGTGGAAATGGCAAGGGGTTCCAGAAATCAACGAAGATATCGACGCTATCAGTCAAGGCATTGGGGCGCACAATGAGCGGTCGCCCACGCGGATTTTCACGGCTACCGCCATAGACTCCGACCGGGCGCCAGTCGTTAGGATTGAGTGCAAAGCCACGAAAAAGTTGTGCAACGGCAACATACTCGTAAGTGCCAGCGGCAATCTCGCGTTCATAGCGCAAGTATGGTACATAAAACGGTCGCAGAAAAATCGTATCAGCAAGCGTGTTCAAATCGAGAAACGTTTCTACGCTGGGTGCTGTGCGATAGACAACGAGCAAAAGTTCGCGCAAGCTATCAGGGCGAGTGCTATCGGGTACAGGTGGTGGAAAATTTCTGAATGTAATTGTCCCACGAAAACGTCCACGCGCATTCGGGTCCATGCTGCGGTATTCAGGCTCAAGCCCTTGGCTGCACGAAGAAAAATTCAGCGTGAGCACAACGCTTATGCTGAGCAGAACAAGCCATCGCTGCATCATTGAATTGCATTTGAGAGCGGTGTGATTTTCATCGAAATATCCATCGCAGAAACGCTGTGTGTGAGCGCCCCAGCAGAAATAAAATCTACACCAGTTTCGGCAATCTGACACAGTGTCTCTTGGCTAACTCCGCCAGAGGCTTCAAGCAGCACCTTTGAGGACTTGGCACGCACGAAAGTTACTGCTTTCTTTAAGGCATCAAGTGAAAAGTTATCAAGCAAAAGCATGTCTGGAGAAAAGCGTAACGCTTCCTGCACTTCCTCTTGTGAGCGCACTTCAACTTCAATTTTGACCTCCAACCCTTTGCGCATGCGATAATCCTTTGCGCGACGAATCGCCTCCGAGATACTGCCCGCTGCATCAATATGATTATCCTTGATTAGAATCATATCATAGAGTCCGAAGCGATGATTGACCCCGCCGCCGATTCTTACGGCTTCCTTGTCAAAGTAACGCAGTGCCGGTGCCGTCTTGCGTGTGTCTAAAAGTTTAGCTTTCGTGTGTGCGATAAGTTTTACCCATTCTGCTGTTTTAGTAGCGATGCCCGACATACGCTGCATAAAGTTGAGCACTGTGCGCTCGCAAAGCAAAAGCGTTTCTGTGCTGCCAGTAACTTCCGCAATAATATCGCCGGACTTGACAGGCTCGCCATCGTGCTTGTGCACGTGAATGGACATTTTGTTTTTCGACATTGAAAAAATGCGCTCCATAACACGCACGCCTGCAATCACGCCATCGGACTTAGCACGAATCACGCCCTTGCTGCGGTGTGTCTTGGGAATGATAGCTTCGGTTGTAAGATCACCGTCGTAGAGGTCTTCCAGCATAGCAAGTTCAATGGCTTGCGTTTCGCAGTGTGCATGAAACTCAGCAAAAGGATGAACAGGTGTGCGGCGGCTCATTGGCAGGCAAAACAAGCAAGGCTTACAAATCAAAGGAGCGCAGATTCTTGAAGTGCCCGTTAGAACGCACACGGCGTTTGATTTCCTCTGTGCGCTCAATATCAGGAATGATTTTCTCAAAGTGTTCAATCAGCAGTTCAAGACGCTTGTTTTCATTTGTCATCTCAAGCACCTTTTGCTTTTGCAACACATCAAATCCAGCTGAATGCGCAACGCGAAACGAGACGCGTTCATTAAAATCGTAATCCTCAACCGTGGTCTCACCTTGCAAGAGTTCAATAAATTTAAGATGCAGTGTGATTACGCGCTGGCGTAAAGACGGTTCGGCTGGCTCCCCATCATCGTCGAAAAACTCCACAGCGGCGCGCATATAAGGCTTATCTTTGTAAATCTCAAGCATCTTGTAGCGCATCACGCCAACTGTGATAATATCCAAGCGACCATCAGGATATTCATTAACGATTTCCTCGAGCTCTACGGCACAGCCAATCGGATAGAGTTTGTTGTTGTAAGCCAGCGAGACCCCAAAAGGCTTATTTTCGCTGCGGCAGTAAGCAATCATGGCTTTATAGCGTTCCTCAAAAATGTGAAGCGGTAGAGTCTCTTCGGGACAAACAACAAGCGGTAATGGAAATATCGGTATAATACTTTTCTCAGCCATTTTCGTCTTCATCAATCGTTGAAAAAGAACTACAAAACTAACCAAGAACGCTTGTAATGTCAAACGCTATTGGTGTGCGGTATCTGCGACGAAGCACAAGATGATGGGCAAAAATAAGATTGGCATGTTGAATAGCATAGTGCACTGCAGAAAGAATTCACAATGAATGCCACAAGGTACGCTCAAGACGACAACGCTGTCAAGCGCAGTATCTGGTCATGTTAGCATACCAAAAAATGCACTTCAGTTTTGCAAAGAAAGACCTCAACCAAATTTTCCAAACCGGCTTTGTCTTCTTCGTCAAAGCGTGCTAGCGTTGGGCTATCCAAATCCAAGACTCCGATAAGTTGACCCCCTTTTATCATAGGCACAACAATTTCAGAGTTCGAGGCTTGGTCGCAAGCAATGTGTCCCGGGAATTCATGCACGTTAGCAACGATAATGGTTTTACGTCGTTCCGCAGCTGTACCACAAACGCCTTTGCCCACAGCAATGCGCGTGCAAGCAGGCTTACCTTGAAACGGTCCTAAGACAAGTTCTCCTTGCTTGTAGAGATACAAGCCTGCCCAATTGAGGTCGGGCATCGTATGAAAGAGAAGTGAAGAGAAGTTGGCAGCGTTGGCGATAAAATCCTCCTCATCGTCTAAAAGTGCGTAAAGCTGACCCGTGAGGGCTTTGTAAAACTCGGTTTTCGTTAGCGTTGACAGTTCAGTGAGCTCAAACATGTGTTACAAAGCAGAGTTTAGGTTTTCAAATGCTGCATGCGCAAATGAGCAGCAAATAATAAGCCAAAGTATGTGCTAAACGTTCGCATAGGGCTCGGTGAGAAGTTTGCGAATGTTCTTGGAAAATTCAAAGCGAGAGACCACACGCAAGCAGCCGAGTGCTTCAGCCTGTTGGCGTAGTGCAGTCTCTACATGTGGCAAAAAGGCAAGCGTCGGAACCGCAGGGAAAGTCTTGCGAAAAAGCCGAAGCGCTTCTAAATCGCCTGAACTTAAATCAAAGACGGCAAGCATAGGCGGTTCATCTGCTGGGAGCATCTGCGGCGAGTGCACAAAGCGAAGCTCGTGCTCCACACCTTGCATTGCAACACGAACCTGACTTTGAAAGATAAGATCGGTGATAAACAGGGCAATATAGTTTGGCATAAACATCAAAATGTAATGAGATGCTTAATCTTCTCGGAAATTGACAATTCTCACCGGTAACTTATACGGCGCATAGCCATTGCGAACAAAAATTTGCTGACCTTCACGCAAGAGAAAAGAAGCAAAACCCAACGGCAGTTTTTCACCCAGAGGATAGACGACATAGACAAAGTGCGCGAAAGGATACTTACCTTCATAGACATTAGCTTGATATGGCATGACAAATTCTGCATTTGCCGAATCTGCAGCAAGCGCTAGCACTTTGAACGCTGTGGTATCGATGTTTTTGGTATTGAGTGCAGGGCGTGCATGCGCTGTGCCTGTGTATGCCAAAAAATGTTTGGTGCGTGCCATAGCAGCACGCATCTGTGCAAACGAAGTGCATGGATAAGCCGACTTTGAAAACTCAAGCGATTTGAGAAGGGAATCTTGCAAAAGGTCGCGCATCCCATCGTTGGGCGTTGTAATGAAAAGTTGAATTGGCGCATCTTTGCCGCCGAGTGCTGACCAATTTGTGATTTTACCAGAGAGCACGTCGCGCAACTGCTCAAGACGCAAAGCTCGAACAGGATTTTCAGGATGAACAAGAAAACATACCCCATCGACCCCACAGGGCTTTTTTTCGAGCTTCAAACCAACTTTTTCGATAGCTTCGAGTTCATCAGGCTTGAAGTTACGATTGATGATAATCAGCCGCGCCTTACGCTCAAGCAACTGTTGTATAGCAACACGCGTCTCAAGAGCAGTGCTGCTGAGCGATGCCGTCTTCCAGATGCGCATGAACTCTTGCTGCTGAGGTATCAGTGCAGGGGCAAGTGATTCATCAACGACATACTCGAGCACGCCTTCGGTCGTAGACTCGCGCTTGTTGCCGTCAGAGCCAGAACAGCCTTGACACAAGAGATGAAAGAGCAGGACGCCTAAGAAAAACAACCAGCGCAGAACGTGTGGCGACATAAGGAGAACGGAAAATTCTTATTGCTTGACAACAATGATTTGAGTGAAAGGCACAAGCCCATGCTTAAAAAAGACTTCTTGACCTTCACCGGGCGTGCCAAATTGCAGAAAGCCAGAAAATCCTGCGGGCAACTGACCTTGTGTGCGCTGAAAATAGTATATCCTGTAACTTAATGGATATTGCCCATTGGCAACATAACCTTGCAAAGGCAGGGCAGTCGGCGACTCAAATTCTGCGCCTTTAATTGCCATCACCTTAAACTGTGTTGTGTCTTTTAAGTCAACCACAAACTTTTCGCCCTCTTGCTTGACGCCAATAACGTCTTTGATATCGAGCATTGTCAGATAGCCGAGTGCGCCGGGCGTGCGTTTTACAGCCTCAATCATTTCGTCTTTGGAAGCGCACACGACAACACTGTCCGAGAATTTTCCTGACAAAACACTATCGCGTAGATAGTCAGCGCGTCCATCGTTACTGATGAAAATGCTGACAGGCGTAGGTTTGCGACTTTTATCAACGTCCGACCAATCCTTTACGGTGCCGCTAAGTAAGAATTTGAGCTGCTGCAAGCCGAGCTCTGTGGTCGGATTTTGAGGATTGACAATAAAACAAAACGCATCTAGTGCAGAAATACGACGCAGCACAGGAATTTTGTTTGCACGAAATAAATTACCTTCTGCCGTCGAGCTATCGCGAATCGTCAGCGCAAAACGTAGTCGACCGCTTGCCATCTCTGTCATGGCATCATTGGTGGACATCGGCTCAAGCAAGATTCTTGCGTTCGGACGCTTTTCATTAAAAGCCTTGACAAGAATTTGTGCAATCGGCATCAAGGCAGGTTCTACGCCAATGGTCATTTCCCCGACCTGAGTCGTTTCTTCTGGCTGATTGTATTCGTAAAGACCTTGAACTGCACGGCGATAACTTTTATCCTCCGAGAGTTTGAGTAATTCTTCCTTTTCAGTGGCGCTTAAGTGATCTTTAACAAAGAGTGTTTGTGTAGAGGCATCATAGCGCAGTTTTTCTTTCAAGTTCTCCGGGATTTGCACGCCAGCAGGCAAAGCGGAAAGTTTTACGCCATATTCAGGTTTTTCGCATGCCGATACAGCAAAAGCAAGCAGCAGCAGCCAAAGCGCAGGTTTTTGTTTTAGGATTTGGGTCATAGAAAAATGAGAGCCTCTCATACAGCAAAAGGTTTGGTTACGAAGTTTTTTAAGCGCAAAGTCTGATACAGGCTAAACGTAAGTCGGATTAGCAAAACAAAAAAACGGCAAATTAAAAAGGCGGGAATAACCCGCCCGCAAATGTCAGTCAGTGCTCTACCATGTCGTAAAGATGACAACGCTTGGCTTACTTCCCATTTTGGAAGGCGGCAATTTCGCCCGGCTTGCGCAACATTTTGTTGACCTCCATAATGTGCAACTCTTCATCGTGAATCATCTGACGCGCATACTCTTCAAGTACGACCGACTTACCTTCTACCAGCGCAAGCAATTCGCGATAAGCAGAAAGACCAGCCATCTCATGCTCCAGCGATTCACGTAAGATATCGCCAATGTCATGGTTTTCGGTCTCTAAAAGCGGTCCGATAGCAAGCGAAGGATGCTCGCCTAAACCTGTGATGAGCTCACCGGCTTGTTGGGCATGCGCTAACGATTCGCTAGCTTGATCACGTAGCCATGAGACAATCGGAATGCGGTTGTAGCCATAGATCATTAGCGAGTAATGCGTATAGCGCACTACCCCAGCAAGCTCGGTTTCCAAAATTTTGTTGAGCACCGCCGCAACGGCTTTCTTATCAATTTTTTCTTCGAGAACGGTGATAGATGACATAGTGCTATTGTTGGTTAAAGTGTTAGAGAAAATTATTTTGAGAAAATCTGAAAGAAACTAACAATGCTGCAGATTTTTCTTGTGCTTTTGCTATTCAGCCAACTTAGACCGAATCTATTTGACACACTGCAAGAAAGACCGACGCGCCATATTCTTATCAAAAAAAGTGAGTTTAGGCTCTACCTCTACAATGGCAGTGCACTTGAAGCCTCATACCCGATTGCTATCGGAAAAAACGCAGGCGATAAGCAAGCTGTTGGCGATATGCGTACCCCAGAAGGTAAGTTCTACATCTCGCAAATTCAAGATTCACGCCATTGGACACATGACTTCAAAGACGGCAAAGGAGAAATTGCTGGTGCTTATGGACCGTGGTTTCTAAGATTGCATACCAGTAAAGAGCGCACCAAGTCGGGCAAGGAATGGAAAGGCATCGGGATTCACGGCACACACGATGAGAGTTCTATTGGCACGTGTGCAACTGAAGGCTGCATTCGGATGAAAAACAAAGATATTGCAGAGCTAAAATCTTTAGTGAGTGTCAATACGCCAGTCGAAATCGTAGAATAACACTTTGCTGCGCAAGGTCTTGCGTTGCAAGTTTAACTTTAACTGAAACCACATATGAAAGCGATTATTCTTTATGATGCCCTCACCACGGGCGGCTCAACTGACCGTATTATTGATACCATCGGACAAGCACTCGTCGAGCGCGGATTCTATGTAGAAAAAGCAAAAACACCGCCGCGCGCCGACTACAGCTTCCTCGAAGAGTTCGATGTGGTGATTCTGGGCACACCAATTTACAACCTTGCTATGTCGCCTAATTTTATCGGCGCACTCAATCAGAGCAACCTGCTCGAGAAAGCCAAAAACAAACTCGTGGCGTTCTTTATGGTCTTTGGCGGACCGGAGTTAACGGCACAGTTTCTCTATCGACCGCAACTGAGTTTGCGCTTGCTCAATCACAAGGTCATTGCTGAAAAACTCTTTGGGCTAGTTGAAAAAAATAACCCGCAAGCGCCTGTAGAGTTCGCTGATGAAATCTACCGCAAAGCCTTGGCATTGCTGGAAAAAAGTTCAGCTTAAACATTAAGCTCTACTCTGTCAGGCTCTTGAAGCAGCAAGTGTATATGCTACTTTGCGCTTTTCCACTCTTCATACCATGCCATTTGAATGGCTTCTAATTTGCTTTCATTGGAGGCTTTCGGATCATCGGCAAAATCAGGTAGCTCGGTTACATAGCGATGCAAGTCGGTAAAACGCACCGTGAGTGGATCAATGTCAGGATATTTTTCTTGCAGCAAAATGCCAATGTCTTCAGCGTCATTCCAAGTCAGTTTCATAGCAGTAAAAGTGTTTGAGTTAATTGTAATGTGTTACTGCAAAGTTAGCGCGTGCTAAAGATTTTTTTTACGCAACACTATGTCGGGTGTGGCACAAAATTTCTCCTGCAAAGGTAGTGCTCTGCTTCAGAGCGGCATAAAGTTTTATCTTTACGCAGTTCGAACAATTAGAAAAAGGAGACAACGTAATGATAAACAACAACACTTGTCGCTTTTCCCTCGTGTTATTTCTGATACTTTTCTTTGCAGTGCCGCTGCGTGCACAAGAAACGGCGCAGGTATTTCGTGGTGCATTGATTTATCCAATCGCTGGTGAGCCGATTGAAAATGGGGTTTTGGTGGTGCAAGGTGGAAAAATTGTGGCGGTCGGCAAGTCCGGTGAAGTGCAAGTGCCACAGGGTGCTGTGGAGCACAATGTCGAAGGCAAAGTGATTATGCCCGGCTTAGTCGATACGCACTCGCACATTGGGCGCGGCGATGGCGGCGATGCCTCGAGCACCCTGCATCCGAGCGTGCGCATTTTAGACGCAATTGACCCAAGAGCAACAAACTTCAAAAAAGCCTTGGTCGGTGGCATTACAACCGTCAACGTCATGCCGGGCTCTGGACACTTGATGAGCGGGCAAACGGTCTATCTCAAACTGCGCAAAGATGCGAACTCGATTGAAGACATGCTCTTTGTCAAAGATGCAATAAATGAGATTGCAGGTGGCTTGAAAATGGCAAATGGCACCAATCCGCTACGTGCGGCACCTTTTACGGGCACACGTGGCAAGTCAGCGGCAGCGGTGCGCATAATCTATCTCAAAGCCCAAGATTACCGTGAGAAAATTAAAGCGGCGGGAAATGACAAGGAAAAGTTGCCAAAGCGCGACCTTGAGATGGAGTGTCTGCTGCAAGTGTTGGAGGGCAAGCGCATCGTGCATCACCATACGCATCGGCACGATGATATTCTCACAGTGTTGCGTCTTGCCAAAGAATTTGGTTTTCGTGTGGTCTTGCATCATGTCAGCGAAGCGTGGAAGGTCGCCAAAGAAATTGCTGCTGCAAAAGCCCCTTGCTCAATCATTGTGCTGGATTCCCCGGGCGGAAAGTTAGAGGCGGTCGATATTCGCTTTGAAAATGGTCGTGTGCTGGAAGAAGCCGGTGTAGATGTCGCGTTTCACACCGATGACGGCATTACTGATTCACGACTCTTTTTGCGTTCAGCAGGTTTAGCGGTGCGCGCAGGCATGTCACGCAAAAAAGCCTTAGAAGCCTTGACGCTTGCAGGCGCACGCATGCTGGATTTGCAAGACCGCATTGGCTCACTTGAAAAAGGTAAGGATGCCGATTTTATCATTCTCTCTGGCGATCCCTTCAGCGTCTATACGCATGTGCTGCAGACTTGGGTAGAAGGTCAAAAAGTCTACGACCGCTCAAATCCTGACGACTACAAGTATGCCGTCGGTGGGCACAGCGTCTATCGTGGCGCAGATGCCTTGGACGATAACGGTCAATCAGAAGTAGGAGGGGAAAGATGAAAACAGGGCTGTTCAGTCTCGGACTGTGGTTTGCGCTGCTTGTAGAAGCCACAGCGCAGATTGCCGTGCAGGGCGAAACCATCTACACTATGGCAGGAGCGCCGCTGAAAAATGGTGTAGTGCTCATTAAAAATGGCAAAATCGAAGCTGTGGGCGTCAATCTACCAATTCCAAGTGGCTATCGCCTACTCAAAGCCAAAGTGGTTACGCCCGGGCTCATCGATGCACATTCAGTTGTCGGTCTGGCAGGTATTTTGAACTACAATCATGACCAAGACCAACTTGAGCGCTCGGAAGCCATTCAGCCAGAGCTGCGTGCTGAGGATGCTTACAACGCTGAAGAGCGGCTTGTAAAGTGGCTACGCGACTTTGGCGTAACAACCGTGCACACAGGACATGGACCGGGCGCACTTTCAAGTGGACAGACCATGATTGTTAAAACAGATGCAAATACAGTGTCTGAAGCTATTGTGCAAACGCCGGCTATGGTTGCCTTTACACTCGGCTCATCGGTCAGTCAGAATTACAAAAAGCCGGGTACGCGAGCTAAAGGTGTAGCCATGTTGCGCGAAGAATTTCTCAAGGCACAGGATTATGCCAAGCGCATGCAAGCCAAAGACCCAAGCAAACGACCTGCGCGCGATTTGCGCCTTGAAGTTCTAAATGATGTGCTATCGGGCAAGCTGCCAGCGCTCTTCACAGCGCATCGAGCAACCGACATTCTTGCAGCACTACGGTTGCAAAAAGAGTTTGGTTTCAAACTCGTGCTCGATGGCGCCGCAGAAGCCTACCTTGTTCTTGATGACATCAAAAAGGCAGGTGTGCCCGTGATTGTGCATCCACCCATGATGCGCAATGTCGGCGATGGTGAAAATGCCTCATTTGAGACTGCTGCAAAATTGCGCAAAGCTGGAATTAAAGTCGCACTGCAGTCTGGCTATGAAGCCTATGTTCCAAAGACGCGTGTCGTGCTCTTCGAAGCAGCTGTGGCTGCCGCAAACGGACTAAGTTTTGAAGACGCCTTGCGCACAATCACAATTGATGCTGCAGAAATTCTAGGTATCGCAAAGCGCGTCGGCTCACTTGAAAAAGGCAAGGATGCCGACCTTGTGCTCTACGATGGCGACCCATTTGAATATACCTCGCATGTGTGCACAGTGATAATCAATGGCAAAATTGTCAAAGAGCTGTGCAATTAGTACTCTGAAGTTGCAGAATACGAACAAAGCTGTGCGACACAAGGCAAAAAAGCGCATCTATATCGCCTACACCGGCGGTACAATTGGCATGAAACAGACGCAGAAGGGCTATGCACCTGAAAAAGGGTTCTTAGAAGAGCAGCTTCGAGCGCTCTCGCTGTTTGCACGACCGGAACTTCCCGAGATA
The DNA here is from genome assembly GCA_046291735.1 of Candidatus Thermochlorobacter sp. Lineage (GTDB taxonomy): Bacteria > Bacteroidota > Chlorobiia > Chlorobiales > Thermochlorobacteraceae > Thermochlorobacter. The sequence goes on from JBKBSK010000007.1 coordinate 88,478, forward strand.
ACAATCCATGAATATGAGCCGCTCTTAGATTCAGCTAATATGACCCCGCGTGAGTGGGTAACAATTGCACGCGATATTGAGGCGCATTATGATGATTATGATGGATTTATCATCTTGCACGGTACAGATACAATGGCTTACACAGCGTCGGCGCTCTCCTTTATGCTCGAAAACCTCGGCAAAAGCGTCATCTTGACAGGATCACAGTTGCCACTTATGGAACTGCGTTCTGATGCACGCGAAAATCTTATCGGTGCGTTGTTTCTTGCAGCAAATTTCCAGATTCCAGAAGTAGGTGTGTATTTCAACGGTAAGCTCTTGCGAGGCAATCGTGCAGTGAAGGTAAGCGCCAGCGGGTTTAGTGCGTTTGAGTCACCAAACTACCCGCCGCTGGCAAGCGCAGGTGTCAAGATAACGCTCAACTGGAAAAACATTTTACCTAAGCCAAAAAGTAAGTTCAAGGTTAAACCGTTAGAGCCTGTGCGCATTGGCGTGATGACACTCTTTCCGGGTATTTCGCCAGAAGTTGTGCAAAACTTTTTGCGTGCGCCGATTGAGGGACTTGTGCTGAAAACCTTCGGCGTTGGCAACGCTCCAGATAATCCAGATTTGATTGAAGTCTTTCGGGAAGCCACACAACGTGGCGTCTATATCGTCAATGTCTCGCAGTGTCTTGAGGGGCGCGTCGACATGCAAAGTTATGTTGGAGGCTATCGGCTCAAAGAAGCAGGGGTGCTCTCTGGATACGATATGACAACAGAAGCAACGCTGGCAAAACTTTTTTATCTTTTAGGCAATTCATCGCTGACCTCACAGCGCATCAGGCGCCAAATTGAGCAAAACTTGCGCGGCGAGCTTACAAGATAGGAAGCGAAGTAAGAAAGTAACGAGAGAGAAGAGACACAAGTGTAAAAAAAAAAGTAACTGCCGTGGAACACAATCATTCTATTTACCTCGAGCGGTTGGAAATTGGTAAGTCAGCACAGCAGAGCTTGGCACTGGCGAGCCTCATTACGACGACAATTTTTCTGGTCGAATTGATTGGCGGACTCATCAGCGGTAGCCTAGCCTTGCTTGCTGACGCAGGGCATATGGCAACTGATGTGATGGCATTAGGCTTGGGCTGGGTAGCGGTCTGGTTTGCAAAAAAACCAGCAACTGCAGAGCGTACTTACGGCTACTACCGTGTAGAAATTCTAGCAGCTCTGACAAATGGAGTTGTACTGTGTGCACTGTCGCTGCTTATCTGTTATGAAGCACTCATGCGACTAAATGACCCTAAAAACATTTACATTGAAGAAATGTTCGGGTTTGGTGCAATAGGGCTGCTAGCAAATGTAGTATCCGCTGTGCTGCTGCACAAGACAAGTAAAACCAGTGTGAATGTGCGAGCAGCATATTTGCATGTCCTCGGTGATTTGCTAGGGTCTATCGGTGTCGTAATCGGCGCCAGCATCATTTACTTTACAAACTGGCTCTTTGTCGACGCTCTTATCAGCATGGCGATTGCAGGACTGATTTTAAGAAGTTCGTGGGGAGTAATCACAGAGGCTGTGGATGTACTGCTGGAATCAGTGCCAAAAGATTTGAACATTCAAGAGCTCGAGCAAGCACTGCGCCAGATGACACATGTATGCGATTTGCACGATTTGCATGTCTGGTCAATTACATCAGGTGTAAATGCGCTCAGTTGCCATGTTGTCGTTGATGAATATGACTGCAGTGAACAACTTATTCTCTGCATCAACAAGATGCTCAAGGAGCGCTTCGGAATTGAGCATGTAACAATTCAGTTAGAAACTCACAAGGTCAAAGCAGAAATCAAGCATCCATCACTAGCTGAAACGGCTGAAAAAAGAGAGCGCAGGACCTGCAATCACAACCACTGAACTCAATGAGATGAGCGTGCTGCGCACAAGTAGCCATTCAAGCAAAGCTGCAAAAGCAAGCAATTACCTCGCCGAAAGTCAACAACGAAACCTTAAGTGAAGGTTACTTCCACCATATCCTGCGCTTTTTAGTTCGAACTGCTCGAGCGTGCGCTCACACTATCTTGCTGGGCTCTACGAAAAAAATTTTACATCTGAAACTTTAAAGTCTGAAACTTTCGTTATCGCATTCGTAAATGACTTTCGGTCATTTATTGACTTTGCGTCAAAGCGGTGGGCAAAGCAACCATGTAGTATAACAACATATAAGACAACATTTTTCAATGAGCATTCTTGAACGCAAAGAGCGTGAAAAAGCAGAGCGCCGTCAGGCGATTCTCAAAGCAGCCAAAGAAGTTTTCTTTAAGCATGGCTTTGAGCAAGCATCAATGGATATGGTTGCTGCCGAGTCCGAGCTTGCCAAAGGCACGCTGTACCTATACTTCAAAAGCAAGGAAGAGCTGTATGTCTCGCTGGCGGAAGAAGGCTTGGCTGCTATTGATGAGATGATTGATTGTGCGATGCGTTCAGCAAAGACAATTGAGGAAAAATTACTTGCACACACCGAAGCCTACTACAACTTCTCACAGAAACATCAAGACTACATGAAAATTTTTATGGCAATTCATGCAGGAGTAATCAATGATAAAGTGGAGCCAGAGCGCTTAGCCCAACTGCAAAACGCAAAGTGGCGGCGCTTTAAGCAAGCTGAAGATTTGATTAAAGAAGGTATGGCACAAGGCATTTTTCGCAAAGACATCAATCCGAGAGAAATGGTGTTGATGGTCTGGTCAGCAATTGCTGGCGCAATTATGATGTCATCGAAGCGTTGCAATCATACTACCATGTTTGATGGCATTGATCGCAAGGCGTTTGTGATGAATATCGCGCGTGTGTTTCTGGAGTATATCAAAGTCAAGCAAGTAGAAAGCCCAAAACGGCTTTCATCGAGAGCGAAAGCCAAAAAAGTCGCCTCGCTAACATGACTTAGATATGCACGCAAGGAGTTTATCAGTGAGTTTAATCAATGAGTTGAACTATAAACGAAAATCAAACTAACGAGCAAGCAAAATGAAAATTCTGAGAAACACTGTAATTGTTCTTGCGGTGCTGGCTGGCATCATTGCAATTTTGCTAAACAACAAAGCCAAATCGGATGCAAAAGCCGCAAAAAGTCTGGAAACTGAAAAAGCCGTATCTGTCTCTACAATCATAGTAAGTAAAAACAAGCTAAGCGAGACACTCTCGCTGATTGGTACCATTACAGCAAATAATGATGTGGCGATTGTCTCTGAGACCTCAGGACGGGTTGTGTCGGTTGGTGCAAAAGTTGGCGACTACAAGCCGGCGGGGTCTGTAATTGCGCAAGTAGATGATGAACTCAAACTTGCCAATTTCAAATCGGCTGAAGTAGCCTACGAGAAAGCTAAAAAGGACCTTGAGCGCTACGAAGCCCTGCTCAAGGAAGGGGGAATTTCTGATGCGCAAGTCGAGTCGGCGCGGCTCAATTTCAAGTCTGCTGAAGCGCAATACATCGTAGCGCGTCGGCAATTGCGCGATACACGTATCACGACACCAATTTCAGGGATTGTAACAGAGCGCAAGGTCGATATCGGCGCTATGGTCAGTGCCGGGATGACGGTGGCGAATGTTGTTGATATTGCTAAACTCAAAGTCAAAGTCAATGTCGCAGAGCAAGATGTCTTCAAGCTCAAGGTTGGTGACGAAGTCGAGGTAACCACCGATGTCTATCCCGGCATAAAATTCAAAGGTACGATTGCCACGATTAGTGCAAAAGGCGATGAAGCGCATACCTATCCTGTTGAAATTATACTTAGCAATAGCAAAGAGCATCCGCTCAAAGCCGGAATGTTTGGGCGCGTGAATTTTACCTCGCTGGGTGAGCGTGAAGCACTAACAATTCCACGCGAAGCGCTGATTGGGAGCGTCAAAGCGCCAGAAGTATTCGTGGCAGAAAATGGCGTGGCAAAACTCAGAGCTATAACCGTTGGCAGGGAAGCAGGAAAAATACTGGAAGTCATAGATGGCTTAAAAGAAGGTGAGCGTGTCATTGTGAGCGGTCAGAACAACTTGCGCGATGGCTACGCAATCAACATGATTAACTAAACCTGAATCAACAAAACACGAACGGAGCAAAGACATGTCTGTTACGAGGTTACTCATTCAGCGTCCGACTCTGGTAGTCGTACTGTTTGCTGTCTTGGGCGTCTTCGGTCTGTATGGCTACACGCAACTCAGTTATGAGCTCTTGCCGAAGTTTGCCCCACCTGTCGTGACGATTACGACAGCTTATCCCGGTGCCTCACCAAATGAGGTGGAAACATCGGTGACCAAACTCATTGAAGATGCAGTCTCTGGCTTAGATAAAGTCGATGCCATCACAGCATCGTCAAATGAAGGTGTCTCTTTCGTGTCGATTGAATTCAAGCAAGAGGCGAATGTAGATATAGTCTTGCAAGATGCGCAGCGTAAAGTCGAATCGATTATTCCGCTTTTGCCGCCGGATGCAAAGCGACCCGTACTATCAAAGTTTGCCTTCGATGAGTTTCCCATTTTGAGAATGGGCATCACGAGCAACATGCCTGAGACAGAATTTTATACTCTTGTCAAGGAGCGCTTGCAACCGCGTCTTGCACGCATTCCGGGCGTGGCACAAATTGTCTTGATTGGCGGCGAGGAGCGCGAAATTAAAGTCAATCTAAATGCCGAAAAGCTCAAAGCCTACGGTTTTTCTCCCCTACAAGTGGCAAATGTAATTAAGAATGCAAATCTGGATTTCCCCACGGGCAGAATCAAGGACAGTGATGGACAGTTTGTCGTGCGGCTTGCTGGTAAGTTTACGTCGTTAGAAGAGATGCGTAACCTTGTTGTTGGGCGCTCTAAGCAGGGTGGGGAAATTCGCCTTGCTGACATTGCAGAAGTGGAAGATGGACGCAAGGAGCCGACCAATATCAACCGCATCAATGGCAAGTCGTCCATCGGCATGTTCATCAATAAGCAATCTGATGCAAATGCTGTAATTGTCAGCGAAAAGGTACGCGCAGAACTTGCCAAGATCGAAAAGGAATATGCCGACAAGGCGGTCAAATTTGATATTGCCCAAGATGCCTCTATCTTTACACTGGACGCTGCACACGCCGTGCAAGAAGACTTAATGCTGGCAATTTTGCTCGTTGCACTTGTCATGCTGGTGTTCCTCCACAGCATTCGCAACTCCTTCATTGTGATGATTGCAATCCCCTGCTCGCTCATTTCCACAATCGGCGTGATGTATTTCTTGGATTATACCTTCAACCTCATGTCGCTGCTAGCCCTCTCGCTGGCTGTTGGTATCTGGGTAGATGACTCCATCGTGGTGCTCGAAAACATTTATCGCCGCTTGGAACTTGGTGATGATAAAGTCGAAGCTGCCGTGCGCGGACGCGATGAAATCGGTCTGACTGCCGTCTCTATCACACTCGTCGACGTGGTGGTCTTTTTGCCACTTGCGCTAACAAGCGGCATTATCGGTAACATTATGCGCCAGTTCTCGATTGTCATGGTGGTCTCGACACTCTTTAGCTTGCTGGTCTCTTTTACCGTAACGCCTGTTTTAGCCTCGCGCATCTCAAAGCTCGAGCATCTGACCAAAGACACATTGATGGGGCGCTTCGGCTTATGGTTTGAGGGTATCTTCAAGCGTTTCACAGCGCGCTACATTGAACTGCTCAAATGGGCACTGCAAAACCGCTGGAAAGTAGCCGTCTCCGCAGTGATGATGCTCATTGCATCTTGCTCACTGATTCCACTTGGGTTCATCGGTGGCGAATTTATTGCACAGACCGACCGAGGGGAGTTCTCAGTTGCGCTCGAACTTGCGCCGGGCACAAAACTTGAAGAAACCAACGCCGTCTCACAGAAAATTGAGCGGATGCTAATGGATATTCCTGAAGTAGAAAAGGTAGCAGCAAATGTCGGCGCCTCCAGTGACGGCTTTGTTACAGCCTCATCGAGTAACATTGTCGACATTAGCGTCAAACTCATCGATAGAGAAGAGCGTAAAGCCCGTGGATTGCGTTCAACCACCGATGTGCAGGCGCAAATCAAACAAATGACGAAAGATATTCCGGGCGTCAAGGTGCGTGTGAACGACATCGGCATCTTTGGCACAGCAAACCAGACACCAATTCAGTTGATTGTCAGTGGTGCAGATTACGAACTTGTCAAACAGTCTGCGCTGCATCTGAAAGAAATCCTGAAAAACACAAAAGGCGCAACCGATGTCAGGCTCTCAGCTGAAGATGGTAACCCTGAAACACGCATTGAGATTGACCGCAATAAGCTAGCTTTCTTCGGGCTGTCTATGGCTGAAGTGGGCGCCTCGCTGCGCATTGCACTTGCAGGTGATAATAACGCTAAATTCCGCGAAGGCGATACCGAATATGATATTCGTATTCAGCTCGATGAATTCGATCGCTCTAACACCGAAACTCTGGGCAACATGACCTTTGTCAATCAACGCGGGCAGGTGGTCGAGCTCAAGCAGTTTGCAAATATCTACCAAGCAACAGGTCCAACCAAATTACAGCGCCGTGACCGCAACTATGCGATTATCGTCTATGCACAGCTTGCAGGTCAGTCACTAACATCCGTCTGGCAAAATGCACAAAAGAAACTTGCCGAAGACCCGCTGCCAGCTGGCATAAAAATTTCACCGCTGGGCGATTTGAAAAATCAACAAGAAGGCTTTGGCAGTTTAGGAATTGCACTCGTGGCTGGTGTGCTGTTCGTCTATTTGATTATGGTGGCGCTGTATAATTCCTACAAGTATCCGTTTGTGGTGCTGTTCTCAATTCCGCTGGCGGTCATCGGTGCGCTCTTGGCAATTGCACTGGCAGCAAAGAACCTCAGCATCTTCACAATCCTTGGCTTCATTATGCTGCTCGGTCTTGTCAGTAAAAACGCTATTCTCTTAGTCGATTTTGCAAATCGTGCTAAAGAAGAAGGCTTGAACACCGTTGAAGCGCTGGTAGAAGCAGGGCGCGAGCGACTGCGTCCCATTCTGATGACAACACTCACCATGATTTTTGGCATGATGCCTATCGCACTCTCCAGTGCAGCTGGTGCAGAGTGGAAAACAGGACTGGCTTGGGCGCTCATCGGCGGGCTGACCAGTTCAATGTTCCTGACACTCGTGGTCGTGCCAGTCGTCTACTACTGGTTCGATAACTTCGGCAATATCTTTGCCAAACTCAGAGTGCGCAAGCCAGTAAAAGTCGAAGAGGAAGTCTTCGCACCGCTGCCTGAAGCCATAAAGTTTGAAGCAAATAAGTAAGTCCCGTTTTGAGCAATTTAATGCAAAGACGCACTGTTGCGCATGACAGTGCGTCTTGCTCAAAGCCGTTGTGTGAAAGAAAAGCGTGTGTAAAACTTAGAGCGAGGTGCAACAAGGTGGCGCATAAACTACAAAAAATCTTCTTAAATTAGCGACTGCCAAAACGACAAAACCTTAACTTAATAAAAATGGAATTTATCCTCGTTTTTTTGGGTGCACTCTCGCGTATCATTCCACATCCGCCAAACTTTACTGCAATTTCTGCAGTAGCACTCTACGGCACGAATAAAATCGCTGACAAAAAGCATGCAATAGTTATCCCACTGCTTGCTATGCTGCTCTCCGATGGCATTTTTGAGCTCTTTTATCGAGCGGAACTTTTAGCCTTCCCGGGATTCCACAGTGGTATGTGGTATGTCTATGGTGCATTTGCAGTGGTAGCGATGATTGGCTTTTGGATTCGTGCACAGTTTAGCTACGGGCGCTTGGCAGTAGGCACATTGCTCTCGTCTGTAAGTTTCTTTGTGATAACAAATTTCGGGGTATGGCTAAGCGGTTGGTATGGTTATACCATGGAAGGATTAGTGGCTTGTTACATGGCGGCTATGCCATTTTTCCGTAATCAAGCCATCGGTGATGCGCTGTTTGTTGCGCTGTTCTTTGGCGTCGATTACCTTGTGCGCAAAGTGTTACTCAACAAGCAAGCCGCTCAACAAGCCTAAGAAAGCCGGTGCGACCGCTGCATGCGATGCTGCCGGTCGTGCCGCTGCATGAAAATTGAGCGCTCTTCTTTATCGCTGCTACTAAGAAGCGATGAGACACTCTCGCACCCGAAAAAAAGCACCACGAGCAGCAGCATGAAAAAGCCGAAAAGGGCAAGCAAAACAGTTTCCATAATTCCTCCCAACTAAAAGTTTCTCCTGCTTTGTAGACTTTACGAACAGAGCGTATAAATTCTTCACGCTCAGGAGAACAAACTCGAAAAACTCAGAATGATAAAGCCAATGACAATGCAATATGATTTTTTTAGAGCTGCACTTTGTGCATGCTTGCTGTGCTGCCTTGCGCCGCTGCTAAGTGCGCAAGACCGCATTACGGGCAAAAGCTTTGCCTCACGCTCGGAAGTGATTGCACAGAATGGAATGGTCTGCACCAGTCAACCGCTTGCTACACAAATAGGTCTTGAGATTCTCAAACAAGGTGGCTCGGCGGTCGATGCTGCGATTGCCGCTAATGCTGCCTTAGGCTTGATGGAACCGACAGGCTGCGGTATCGGCGGCGATATTTTCGCAATCGTGTGGGACGCTAAAACCAAAAAACTCTATGGCTTAAATGGAAGCGGACGCTCGCCTTACGCACTTACTCTGAGCTATTTCAAAGAAAAAGGTATCAAACGCATTCCGGCAGTAGGACCGCTTCCGGTAACAGTGCCGGGCTGCGTGGATGGATGGTTTGAACTTCACAAAAAGTTTGGCAAACTGCCGATGAAAACGCTGCTTGCCCCAACCATCAAATATGCACGCGAAGGGTTTCCCGTCTCGGAACTTATTGCATACTACTTAGAGCGAAATGTGGCAGCACTATCGCATTTCCCAAATGTAAAGCAAGTGTATGCGCCAAATGGACAAACGCCCAAGAAAGGGGAAATTTTCAAAAACCCACTTTTGGCAAATACGCTCGAAAAAATTGCAAATGGCGGAAGAGATGTGTTTTACAAAGGCGAGATTGCAAGAATTATTGAAACTTTTATCAAAGCGCAAGGCGGATTTCTTTCCGCACGCGATTTTGCAGACCATAAATCAGAGTGGGTAGAGCCTGTATCTACAACTTATCGTGGATACGAAGTCTGGGAGTTGCCGCCAAACAGTCAGGGCATTGCAGCACTGCAGATGCTGAATATTCTCGAAGGCTACGACTTTAAGCAAATTCCTTTTGGTAGCAAAGAGCATGTACATCTGTTCGTTGAAGCTAAGAAACTGGCTTTTGAGGACCGCGCAAAGTACTATGCTGACCCTGATTTTGTAAAGGTGCCCGTTGCAGCGCTGATTTCCAAAGACTATGCAAACGAGCGGCGCAAGCTGATTAGCATGGAGCGTGCCGCGCGTCGTGTCGAAGCAGGCAACCCTGCACTCAAAGAAGGTGGCACAATTTACCTAACAACCGCAGACAAGGATGGCAATATGATCTCGCTCATTCAAAGCAATTATCGCGGAATGGGCTCAGGGATGGTGCCTGACGGTCTGGGCTTTATGCTGCAAGATAGAGGCGAACTTTTCTCCTTAAATGAGGGCGAGGCAAATGTCTATGCACCACACAAGCGACCCTTTCACACAATTATTCCGGCGTTTGTAACAAAAGACGGAGAGCCGTTTATGAGTTTTGGAGTGATGGGCGGTGAATTTCAACCGCTCGGACATGTGCAAATTTTGATGAACATCATTGACTTTGGGATGAATACACAAGAAGCAGGTGATGCGCCTCGTATTGCGCATGAAGGCTCCTCTGAACCGACAGGCGAAAAAATGACTGATGGTGGCACAATTTTGCTCGAGACGGGATTTCCACACGAGACTGTACGCGAGCTTCTTAAGATGGGGCACCGGGTCGGCTTCAGCCTAAGTGGCTACGGCGGCTATCAAGGCATCCGATACGATGCTAAAAACAAAGTCTATTACGGCGCATCAGAATCGCGCAAAGATGGGCAGGCGGCAGGCTATTGAAGGTTGAACGCAAAAAAAGTGTAGCCAAACCCCATCGATTTGGCTACACCAATGTATTTCAAGGTAAGTGTTATGCCGTTGCAAGTTCGCCTTTGATGAGTCCTAAGCGTTTGAGTTCCGCATCGAGTTTTTCGCGTGTGGCAGGTGAAGGTGGCACCATCGGCAAACGGTAACTAAGTTCAATCAGACCCATTTGTGCCAGTGTGTATTTGACGGGAATGGGATTGGACTCAAGAAAGTTAAGGTTCATCAAGTTCAGGTACTTGTTGTGCAGGCGTTGTGCTTCGGCTAAGTTACTTTGAAACATCGCTTCAACAAGGTGCTTCATGGCTTGCGGAATTTGGTTAGCAGCAACAGAAATCACGCCATCGCCACCGAGAGCCATCATAGGCAAGGTGAGGTAGTCATCGCCGCTCATCACAGAAAGTTGCGCTGGACGATTGCGCAGCAGTTCCTCTATTTGTGCCATGTTACCAGAGGCTTCCTTGACAGCAAGAATGTTTGGAAAACTTGAAGCAAGGCGCAGCATTGTCTCGACGGAGATGTTAGCGCCTGTGCGACCGGGTACGTTATAGATGATAACAGGCACAGAGACTGCTTCAGCAAGGGCGGCATAATGTCGGAAAAACCCTTCTTGTGTAGGTTTATTGTAGTACGGTGCAACGGAGAGAATACCTGTTGCGCCGGCTTTTTGCGCAGCTTTGGCAAGATGAACCGCATGTGCTGTGTTATTGCTGCCAGCACCAGCCATGACACGAATCTTGCCGTTGCTAAATTCAACGCATAGTGAAATGATTCGATACTGCTCGTCGTCAGAGAGCGTGGGTGATTCTCCTGTTGTGCCACAAGGAATCAAAATGTCGGTGCCGCCTTGAATGTGAAACTCGACCAACCGCCGAAGTGCCTCAGTGTCGAGCGCGCCATCGCTTTTGAAAGGCGTAACCAGAGCGACAGCTGAACCAGAAATTGCTCTACGAATCATAGTGATGGTTTATTTCGAGAGATGAAAGTTTTACACGCCGAATTTAAGCCGTAATTTTGCGAAACGAAAAACCAACGCTGTATTTTTTTTCAACATGCCTGAAAGAGAAGCCCGACCGATGTCATACTCGCGCGTCGAGATGACACAAATTGTCACACCAGTCGATACCAACTATCTTGGCAATTTAGCTGGCGGCAGATTGATGCACTGGATGGATTTAGCCGCAGCCATTGCAGCAGGTCGACACTCGCAAGCAATTTGCGTAACGGCATCTGTCGATACAATGGAGTTTCGTCAAAGCATTCAGTTAGGCGAAGTTGTAATTATCAAAGCCAATGTCAATCGCGCGTTTCATACCTCAATGGAAGTGGGCGTGAAAGTCTATGCTGAAAACATCATTAAAGGGCACATTCGCGAGTGCACCAAAGCCTACTTCACCTTTGTAGCCATTGATAAAGAGGGTAAGCCCGTTCCAGTACCTGAGGTCATTCCAGAAGATGAGACCGACAGGCGCCGTTACGAAAAAGCTGCACTGCGTCGACAAATCCGCTTGCTCAACAGAGGCTAAGAGCTAATGGCGCTACAATCAAATGCCTAATACTTTGCTAGCTTGAGTGCCGCCTCAAAGACCTTGTGCTCATTGGGTAAAATTTCGGTCTCCAGAACTTTTGAGAAGCCAACTGGTGTGTCAAGTGAGCCGACGCGCATGATAGGTGCATCGAGATATTCAAAGCAGTGTTCGGCAATTAGCGCTGCAATTTCACCGCCAAAGCCACCTGTGAGTTTATCTTCATGAACAACGAGAGCCTTGCTGGTCTTTTTAACAGTTGCAAAAATTGCCTCTTTATCGAGCGGTGCAAGCGAGCGCAGGTCTAAGACTTCAGCGGAAATGCCGTGCTCCTTTTCCAACTTTTCAGCAGCAAAAAGCGCATGGTGGACAGTCGTGCCATAAGAGATAATTGAAAGGTCTGTGCCGTAGCGACGGTAACGGGCTTTGCCGAAGGGAATGAGAACATCGGGGCGAAGTTTAAGGGTTTTCGCCCAAGGGTTGTTGTAGAGAAATTTTGGCTCTAAGATGACTGTAACGCCACGTGTGCGAAAAGCAGAGCGCAGCAAGCCTTGCATGTCGTCTGCAAAAGCCGGCACCACAATGCGCAAGCCGGGCAACGTGATAAAGGCGCCCTCGACATTTTGCGAATGATAAAGTCCGCCGCCAATGTATCCACCAGAGGCAATACGCATCACGATGTTGGGTACAAACTTCCCTTTCGTGCGCCAGTATTCATGTGAGCATTCGACCACTTGTTCCATGGCGGGCCAGATGTAGTCGGCAAATTCTGCGCCCTCAATCAACACCCAGATGTCTTCACGATAGCGTGAAAAGCCGTTTGCTGTGCCGACAATAAAATCTTCGGCAATTGGCGCATTAAAAACACGACGCGGTCCATACTTTTGTGGCATGCCCTTGTCAGCATTGAAAATCCCGCCTTTGCCGACATCTTGTCCCCAAAGAAAAGTGTGCTCATTACGGTCAAATTCTTCGTGTTGAGTTTGATTGATGGCTTGGAGAAGACTAATAGTTTCGTCGGTGTAGAGCACGTGCGGACCTTGCGGTTCGCTAAGGTCATGCACCTCGCCGCCAGTAGGCTTAAACTCGGGCCAGACATAGAGCGTGGCTGATTTAGGGTCGGGCAAGGGGGCACGCTCGGCGCGTTCGGCAGCTTCAGCAATGTGATGATCATTCTCGCGCTCAATGGCTTCCAGTTCGGCAGCCGTGAAAATTTGTTTTTCGAGCAGGAAATTTCTGAACTTCGGCAGCGGGTCGCGGGCTTTGGCAGCCTCGAGCTCTTCGTGCGTGCGATAAAGAAAATGATTGTCAGAATTCGAGTGAGAGCCAATGCGCTCACAATCAGCTTCAACAAGCGCAGCACCTTTGCCCGATTGCACAAACGCAATAGCTTCTTGCATGGCGCGCCAAGAATCAAAGACATCCGTGCCGTCACAGAAAATCACATGCAAGTTTGGAAAACTACGAAAAAGTTCTGCTGGATGCTCCGTTGCAAATTGCTCACGCACAGGGACTGAAATGCCAAAACGATTGTTTTGAAGCACGAACACAACGGGTAAAATTTCGCGTGAGGCACCATTGATGGCTTCGTAGAAATATCCTTCTGCGCTTGCCGATTCGCCGCCAGAATAAAATGCAATTTCATCGCCGCCATACTTCTTGATAGCACGAGCAACGCCAACAGCATGTTGTGCATGATTACCTGTGAGCGAAGAGACATTCTGAATGCGAATCTCGGGCTTGGCAAAGTGATTGGACATGTGCCGACCGCCACTGGCAACATCTGCGTCGCGCGAAAGCCCATTGAGCAAAATTTCCTCTGCGCTAATTCCCGCAGCAAGTGCCGTGAGCATATCACGATAGTATGGGAAAAGAAAATCTTTGCTCGGACGAAACGATAAGCCCAAAGCAAGCTGAATGCCGTCGTGCCCTTGATACGGCGCGTGATACGACCAGCCCATGCCTTTTTTGAGATACCCTGCCGCTTTCAGATCAAGCTGACGCCCCAAATGCATCAAGCGATACCACTGACGCAGCATTGCAACATCAACGCCAGCAGGAAGTGTATCTGTGGAAAGTGAAAGGTGAGATGCTGTGACGTGCTTCGTCATAACTTACTCCTTTTTGTTTTTTTGTGAGGGAGACCTAAACAAACTGAAATTTAAACAAAAACAGCAATTTTATACGAGATTTTGAGGTCTGACGAAATTGCAATACTTTCACGGCAAACTTAACGACAGCGCTAAGCACTCAAGCAAATCATTTGAAATCAAAGCGTAGCACTCAAAGAGAGATGATGAACGCCTTAAAACAGCTCAATTTGACACATCGACCGCGCCGATTGCGTCAGTCGAAAGCCATTCGTGAGTTGGTCTCGGAACACAGTTTGCGAAAGGAGGATTTTGTCTTTCCGCTCTTTGTGCAAGAAGGCGAAAACATTGCAGAAGAAGTGCCCTCTATGCCAGATATTTTTCGCCTCTCGATTGACAATGCAGTGCGTGAATGTGAGAACTTGCTCAAACTTGGCATTTTGGCAATTGACTTGTTTGGAATCCCCACTGAAAAAAGTGATGATGCACGCGAGGCGTATAACGACAATGGCATCGTGCAGCGTGCTATTCGCGCTATCAAAAAAGAATTCCCTGAGCTTTGCGTGATGACCGATGTTGCGCTAGACCCCTTTACCACGCACGGGCATGATGGCTTAGTCAGTGATGGCAAAATTCTCAATGATGAAACCGTCGATGTGCTGACAAAGATGGCGCTTTCACATGCCGCTGCAGGTGCAGATTTTGTGGCACCAAGCGATATGATGGATGGGCGTGTCGGTGCGATTCGAGAAGAATTAGATGATAACGGCTTCATCAATGTGGGGATTCTTGCTTATTCGGCAAAGTATGCTTCTGCGTTCTATGGACCCTTCCGCGATGCACTGAACTCTGCACCAAAATTTGGTGACAAAAAAAGTTACCAAATGAATCCTGCAAACTCAGATGAAGCCCTGCGTGAAATTGCGCTCGATATTCAAGAAGGCGCCGATATTGTGATGGTTAAGCCTGCACTTGCCTATCTTGATGTCGTGCGGCGCGCAAAAGAAACCTTCAATGTGCCGATTGCCGTCTATAATGTCTCTGGTGAATATGCCATGGTCAAAGCCGCACACGCCAACGGCTGGATTGATGGCGAGCGCGTGATGATGGAAATGCTGCTTTCAATGAAGCGTGCTGGCGCAAGCCTGATTTTCTCATACTTTGCTAAAGACGCAGCAAAATTGCTGGGATAAAGAAGTTTGCTAAAGTGCTATGGAAGTAGGAGAGTATTTCGGCATAAAAGTCTTGCTAAGCATTCTTGGTGTAGAACTTGCCTTGACACTTGTGTTGGTAGTGCTGCAACGAAGGCGCCAAAAACAAGTGTCGCCCTATCCGCTGCTCGGTTGGCTTATCAGCGGCGGGTTGTGCATGATTGGTGCAGCCCTGACGCTTTTGCAGACGCACGATTTGTACCACGCCTCGCAGGTACGCAAGTGGCCAAGCGTAGAAGGTCGCGTGCTTGAAGCGCAGATAGAAGGCAAACGCGGGTTTGTGCCAAAAGTCGCCTACGAGTATTGTGTAGATGGAGTAACCTACACTGACAAAAAAGAACTGTTTTCACCGCAGTTTGGTGGCAAGGATACCCGACGACAGTCGTCGCAGAAAATCATTGCTGAATACGAAAAAGGCGGAACTATCACGGTCTATTACAACCCGAAGGCGCCAGCAGAATCCGCTGTAGAAATCGGTGTAACTTGGGCGACATTTATCAAACTTGGTGTGGGCGTGCTGCTCTTTGCGGCATCTGGATGCTTGATACTCTACAAAACAGCGCAACTTCTTTTGCTGAAGCGCTCGGTGGCACAAACTGAGACCGCAAAACCATTGCCTTGACCTCTATCACGCCTCCGAGCCAAGGGCTTTGTGCAAAAAGCAAAACATTTGTAAATTCAGTGAGTAGTATTTCGGGGTCAGTCTGGGGGGAAAATCGGACTGACTTTTGTTTTTCTTTGCCCGCTCCAAAACAACTCTGGTCGGGCATATTTTTTCGCAACGCTAAACTGGACCTGATTATGGCAGAAGCGATTTATCTTACCATAGATGGCTACAAGCGCTTAAAGGAAGAGCTCGATAAACTCAAAAATGAAGAGCGCCAGCGTGTCTTAGAAAAAGTGGCGGAAGCGCGCTCGCATGGCGATTTGTCTGAGAACGCTGAATATGACGCTGCTAAAGAAGAGCAAAATCAACTTGAACTCAAAATCAGTACCTTAGAGCGCAAACTCTCCATTGCTACTATTCTAGACGAGAAGAAAGTCAAAACCGACAAAGTGTATATTCTCACGACCGCCGTACTGAGAAATTTGGATAACAATCAGAAGGTCGAATACACACTTGTCTCCGAAGAAGAAGCAGACATTGAGCAGGGCAAAATCTCGGTCAAGTCACCAATTGGTAGAGCGATTCTGGGCAAACAGGTCTCCGAAAAAGTTGAAGTGAGAACGCCGGGCGGCTTAAAACGGTTTGAAGTGCTGGAAATCAAATTCAAACCCTAATTGCACGACCAAATGGGCAAAAGACAAATCATCATTAAGCCTCAAGACCTTAAGCCAGAGCACGTCGGCGAAGAAGTCAACATTGAGATGAGCGACGCACGTGTCTGGCATGGTTATATCACTGCAATTACAGCCGACGAAGTCAAGTTGCGCGATACACGCCAAAAAGATCACGCGCTAAAGCGCGCCGAGATCAAACGCGTTTTTGCTGAGCGCGTAACGGAATACTAATCCTTGCACTGCGTGTCGGTTTTCAGTTCTCCTGAAAAACACTTAGCATTGTAAAAAACTGAAAACCGACATCACTCCTGTTTTATGCGTAGAAAATTTGTGGCTGGCAACTGGAAAATGAATAAAACTGTTGCTGGCTCAATTGCTCTTGCCTCCGAAGTACTCCGACACTTGGGCACGGACTTGCCTTGCGAAGTAGCATTGGCGCCGACCTTTGTCTCACTTGAAGTGGTTCATCAAGTCATCAAAGGTACCCCTATCAAACTGGCAGCACAAAATTGCCACTATGAAAACGAAGGGGCTTTTACAGGCGAAATCTCCGCAGAAATGCTCAAAAGCGTAGGCTGCGACTATGTGATTTTGGGACACTCAGAGCGCCGGCAATACTTCGGCGAGACCGATACAATCATCAATCGCAAAGTCAAAAAAGTCCTTAGCGAATCCATGCACGCAATTTTGTGCGTCGGTGAAACGTTAGAGGAACGAGAGCAAAACCGAACCGAAGCCGTCGTTGAAGCACAAATCAGAGGCTGTCTTGAGGGCGTGTCGGCAAACGACATGCAGCGTGTTGTCATTGCCTACGAGCCGGTGTGGGCGATTGGCACAGGAAAAACCGCTACGCCCGAACAAGCCGAAGAGGTGCACCGCTTTATCCGACGCCTCATTAGCACAATGTATTCGGCAGAAGTGGCAGAAAACCTCACGATTCAATATGGGGGAAGCGTCAAGGGCTCGAATGCAAAAGAACTCTTTGCCATGCCGAACATTGACGGCGGACTAATTGGCGGGGCGAGCCTGCGAGCAGAAGAATTTGCACAAATTGTTAAAAGTATTGCCTATTGACAAGCTTGCAGAAGCGCTCAAGCTTTGCAGGCTAAAAGTCGTGCCAGCATCTCATCTCGCTCGTGCGCAATGCGTTTGCCGATAAAGACAAAGATGGAACTCGAGCCGCTTTTTCTGAAGTCTTCGTTTTGCAAACTCTCGTAGTCGAAGGTGTATCTGCCCGAAGCAAAGTTGAAAATTGTGGGATTCTGCATCTCAACGAAATTTACAACCCCTTTGGCGCGATAGTAGTGCCGCGGAAGGGTAGCCAAAAATTCCTCGAATTTTCTTTGTGCAAAGGTTTCGCTGCGCTCAAACGCAAAGGTTTCAATTTCATCGACTTCTAGGTGATAACTCTCCGCGCCATGCTCATGGTCGTGATGATGGTGCGCTGAAGACTCTGTGTGAAGAGCTACTGTAAAAGGCATGGCAGGCTCGTGTTGCGATTGTCGGGCACGCTTTTCCTGCATGCGTCGCTCAATTTCAGCATCATACTGCTGTTTAAGCGCTGCCACTTGCGCTTGCAATTCCTCTCGTAGCCCAACATGCTTCGGAGCAAAAATAAGTTCGGGCGGAATGCGTCCTTGCACGGTTCTAAAAATCGGCGCACGCTCGTTCATCTTGCGAATCAAATTCTCCGCTTTAAGCAGGGCAGATTCTGAACACACATCAACTTTATTGAGCGCAACAATGTCGCTAATCGTAAGTTGAATTTCCGCAACCAGATTCTCCATCAAGTTTTCTTCCAAGCGCTCGGCATCGGCAACCGTAATGATGGTATCCAAAATCAAACGCTGGTCATTTGCAAGCATCATAAAAATTGAAATCGGGTTAGCAATGCCCGTCGTCTCGATAAGTAAGACCTCGGGTGTAACGCCTGAAAGAATATCTGTAACAGCGTTGGAAAAATCTCCAGAAATGGTGCAGCACATGCAGCCTGCGGTGAGCTCAGAAATTGACACATTCTGTGTTTTGAGAATCAGCGTGTCGACGCTGACCTCGCCAATTTCGTTTTCGATGAGCGCAACTTTACGGTCTTTGAGCGAGGTCTCAAGCAAATGCTTGATGAGCGTGGTTTTACCGCTGCCTAAAAAGCCGGTGATGATAATCGTTGGGATTCGTTCTTGTTGCATAACACTTTCAAATTTTAGAGAACGTAGCAAAATTTGTTGTAAAACGCTTGTGCAAAGCGTATTTTCACGGCGTTTTTTTGGAAAAATTCTCAATAACTTATCCTAACACTCATGTTTGAGAGCATTCGCGCGCAAGACCCCGAACTATTTTCTGCCATACAAAGCGAACTTGATAGACAAACCGAAACAATTGAACTCATTGCGTCTGAAAACTTTGCAAGCCGCGCTGTCATGGAAGCCGCAGGCTCTGTGATGACCAACAAGTATGCTGAAGGCTATCCGGGCAAACGCTATTACGGCGGTTGCGAGTTTGTCGACATAGCCGAAAATTTGGCGCGCGAGCGTGCTAAAAAACTCTTCGGTGCCGAATACGCTAATGTACAACCACATTCTGGCTCAAATGCTAACATGGCGGTTTTCTTTGCCGTGCTCAAACCCGGCGACCGCATCTTAGGCTTCGATCTTGCGCATGGTGGACACCTCACGCATGGCTCACCTGTGAATTTCTCCGGCAAACTCTATGATGCTCATTTCTATGGCGTAGAGAAAGACTCGGGCAGAATTGATATGAACAAAGTCGCCGATAAAGCCCGAGAAGTAAAGCCCAAACTGATAATTTGCGGCGCCAGCGCATACTCACGCGATTGGAACTACAAAGCATTCCGGGAAATTGCCGATGCTGTGGGAGCATTTTTGCTGGCTGATATTGCTCATCCTGCTGGATTGATTGCGACAGGGCTACTCAACAATCCACTGCCGTACTGCCACTTCGTAACCACAACGACACACAAAACACTGCGCGGACCACGTGGCGGAATGATTCTAATGGGCAAAGACTTCGAAAACCCGTTCGGCATCAAAGTCAAAACCAAAACGGGCGAACGCTTGAAGATGATGTCAGAAGTTTTGGATACAGTAGTCATGCCCGGTGTGCAAGGTGGACCGCTAATGCACATCATTGCAGCAAAAGCTGTAGCTTTCGCAGAAGACTTGAGACCAGAATACAAAGACTACACCGAGCAAGTTCAACGCAATGCCAAAGCCATGGCGGCAAAGTTTATGGCAATGGACTACCATATCATTTCAGGCGGCACAGACAATCACTTAATGCTGATTGATTTGCGTAACAAAAACGTCAGTGGCAAAGATGCTGAGCATCTGTTGCATAAAGCAGGCATTACGCTCAACAAAAATATGGTGCCATTTGACGATAAGAGCGCATTTGTAACCAGTGGAATTCGCATTGGCACACCAGCGATGACCACACGCGGATTCAAAGAGCAAGACTTTGAAGAAGTCGCAGAACTGATTGATCGCGTGATAACGAACGCAAACAGTGCGAGAGTCGAACAAATCTGTGCAGAAGTGCGCCAAGAAGTAAAAGAACTCACAGCAAAATTCTCGCTCTACGACTTTACTGCAGTGTAAGAAGAGTATGAGCAGAATAAGCGCCATGCTTGGCGTGATATACTCCTGCACGGTGATAATGGCAAGTGCATTTGCACAAGAACGGAGCGATAGACAAGTTGCCATGCCAAATAATCCAGCCTTGATAGTCGATACACTGACAAAGACGCTAACGCTAAGTGGCAGAATCTACCCTAGCAAGTTCAATGCATGGACAAGTTGGACGAAACATCATCACTTTATTGTTTGGAAAAAAGGCAGAGCTGCACACAACGCACTGATTGAAACAGACGCAAGCGATGAAGAGATCTTGGATGCGCTGCTTTCAATCGGTGCGGTACCGGGTAATAATCTCACAGCAGATACGTGGGAAAAGCGTGCGGAACTCTCAAGCCCAGAGCCGGACAAGCGTGTAGAAGGCTCGCTAATCGATGTGAGCGTAGCTTGGCAAGGACAAAGTCCGATAGGAGCAGCGGAAATTTTCGAAGACGAATTTGGCAAGGGATTTCTCTTCAGGTTTGGTGGGCATCGCAAGCTGATACCAATCTGGAAATCGGGCTGTGTTGTGTGCTTGCAAAGCTGTCCCGGTGGCAGAATAAGCAACGCAAACTACACAATGCGCGATTACTATTATGCGCGCTCAAAATTTGAAGTCAAAAAAGCTCGACTGCCCAAAGACGGAACACCAGTGCAGGTGAGATTAAAACTGGGCGAAGAGTAAAAACGGCTCAAAGCCAACCAACTGTTTTTGCCCACGCAATTGTCTCTGCAACACCTTGCTCAAGCGTGGTTTCAGGTTTGTATCCCAGATGTGATTTGGCTTTCTCAATCGAGCATGTCCAGTAGCGTTGTGCGCCCTCAATAGCTTTCTCGCGGTTGATGATAGAGACTTTACCTTGTGCGCTCGAGAAAGTCTCGTTGAGTGCAGCAACGCCATAGACAAGCCAGTCAGGCAAGGTCAGCGAAAGCACGAAAGATTTGCCGAGAGCTTTCTTAGCAGCATTGCCCACATCATCCCACGTGTAGGTTTCTTCCGACGAGATAAAATACGTCTCACCGATAGCTCGCTCACATTCAGCAGCTAAGCAGATGCCGCGCACAAGGTCGCGCGCATGCACGATGCTAAGGCGTTTTTCGACGCCGAAGCCAAACTTTGGCACAATGCCATGTTTAACGGTTTTGAAAAACTCCAACATGTCTTTATCGCGCTGACCATAGACAACCGACGGACGCACAATCGTAATGGGTAAGTCATGCATAAATTTTCGGCAAATAAGTTCAGCTTGCAGTTTTGTGCGTCCATACATTGTAAGAGGCTTAGACGGGGAATTTTCATCGACGGGTCTATCAGGTGTAGGCGAAGGACCGACAGCTGCTTGAGTAGAGATATGCAAAAACCGCTTGATGTGCGGCGCAGCAACTTTGACGGCTTTGAGCAAGTTTTCTGTGGCTTCAACATTAGCTTTGTAGAATTCTTGCTCGGTGCGCGCCTTGGTCAGCGCCGCTGAGTGAAAGATATACGCTGCGCCTTCGACAGCGCGTTGAAGTGTGTCAGGTTGGCTGTAATCTCCCACGACATACTCCACAGGCAAATGGCTAAGGTTATCTTTTGAGCTTTGCGCGCGCGTAAGGGCACGAACTGTGTAGCCGCGCTCCAAAAGGTGCTCGACAAGCCAACTGCCGACAAACCCAGTTGCACCTGTAACTAATGCAATGTGTGACATAGCAGGTTAGAATTGAAAGAAACGAATAGAAAATCTTAGATGAAGCTAACCATGTTCGAACGCTTCTGGTCTGCAAGTCGAAGCTTTTGCTGATGCAAATTATCAAAATGTAGCGCAACTTGTGTTACTTTTGCCGCTATCATGCACTGCTAGAAAGTTCGGAAGCAACAAAATCTTAATGCTGAAAAAATTTTGAAAATGAAGAAAAGTTCAATACTTTTGGCGCAATGTTCTTGCTAAGCAAAAGCAGGCTCAGAGATATTTCACAGGTTCAGGTTTCATACCTGTATTCATACCTGTATGATATCACCCAAAATCTTCGTAGCTTGTCGTAAAAACAAAACACAAGGCGCAGTGATCAAAAGCGCTTGACTTTCATTGTCGAGGCGTTTTATATTGCAGCTTGTGATGTCTCAAAGCCCCAGATACTCTTAGACTTTATTTGCAAGGCAAGAAGTTGCAGGTGAAACTGTTGCAAAACCGTAACAACTAAAAGAGGTTGACTTTGAAAGTTACACGATATATCCTTTTGGCTGTTCTGCTGTGCATAATTTCTCTCAAGGTTCAAGCGCAAAGTGGCATCATTACGAATGCGCTGCCGCCTAGTACGCTCCTAATCAGTGATCGAGAGTTTCTGAACGATCTTTTAGCAAAGGATCGTTATCTGGCGCTTGCCTATGAAAATTTGGTAACACTCTCGGCGGATTTTCAAAAAGAGCCGCCAGCAGTTGAGCGTCTACGCGCTATCCGTGTTGAAGGTTTTGGGCATTTAGAAGGAGAGCAAGGTGAATTCCACAATTTCCAAACCAAAGCAGAATATGAGCGCTTCTATCAGTTCGCGCGCTATCAAAGTGTGCGCAATGAACTTAATGCGTATAGAAAGAGTCTGTTAGCCAGTGCACCACGCTCAACGCTCGAAAAAGCCCTGCGCCTCGATCTAAAAAGTGCAACCGTGCGCTACGAAAAAGGTGACTATCCAACAGCAAGACTCTACTTCGAAGATATCTACGAGACCTATAGCCCATACTTCAGAAACCTTGATGATGTGCTCTACCTTCAAGCAGAGTCGAACTTTGCAATGAAAGCGTTTGTGGAGGCAAAAAAACTCTATGAGCAATTGCTGCTCACGTTTCCGACATCGCAGTATGCGCCCTATGCGGTGCAGCGTGTGCTGTTTGTAAGCTATGTCTATAACGACGCAAAGCAGTTCCAAAGAGATTTTCGCAAGTATAAGCCCTACCTTAAGTTGGAAAATGAGCAGGACTTCAATGCTTTGCTCATTGCAGGAACGATGGACTATCGCAATCAGCAATACGCTCGCGCCATTGAGACGCTCTCGCAAATTCCAGATCGTGCGGAAGCTAAACTAATGGCGGACTTTGCAATGGGGCTTGCACACCTTGAACTCAAAGAGATAAACGAAGCAGAAAAGAAGTTTCGTAGAATTTTAGGACAGCCATACTTACCTTGGGATACAAAGCTCAAAGATGTCAGAAACGCTGCAGCGATTCAGCTAGCGCACATTCACTATATGAGAGGCACGAAATTTTTAGATGAAGCACGACGGTTTTACACGGGTGATGAGAAAGAGCGTGCTCAGGCAGACTCTGCGCTGCAAGCAGACTTGCGCGAACAGGTAGCAGGTCAGCAAATTAGTGTTTATCAAAGACAGTTAATTGAGATTCTGAAAAAAATTGAAGTGCAGGATACCTCAGTAGTCAATCTTGGCAAAAAGTTGGAAAGCGAAATTTCCGCTGTTTCCACTTCTGAGCAAGAATTGCGCCGTTTTAATGAGGAGTTGAGACAACAAGCTGAAAATCTGGACGCTGCAAAGGAAGGGATTGACCGCATTAGGGAGGAATTAGCGGCTGCGCAAGAAGAAGGGCGCTTGGCGGCTGAACAGATTGAACGAATGAGAGCAAAACTTGCGCGCGCCCAAAGAGAAGTGCTCTTCCAACGCTTTAATCTCTACCGCAACTTTGCCTTTGCTGAATTTGCGATGGCAGAAAACTATTTTAACGAAGTCAGCCGAGGTAGCCCGGACAAAGACCTTGCAGAATTAGGGCGACTTTGGACACAGTTTAAGACTGGTAAGTATAGAGAAACCAGAGCTGAGATTGAGGATTACTTCAAGAAGTTCCGAATGTCGGAAAATCTCTATCAAGCCATGTTCCTTGCAGGCTACATGACACAAGCAAAGTATCCACAAGACCCGAACTACGCTAGCAAGGATTATAACTTTGTGTTCAATGGTTACACGGCATTGCAGTATGTAGAAAAATTCCTTGCAAAGAAAGCACAACTGAGGCAACACCTTCTAAATGTGCAGTTGGTTGCTGCCTCATCCAACAATCCAAGCGAAGTTGCTGCGGCTACTGAAATAAGTAATGATATCACTAGAGCGATAGAGTTACTTAAAATTGATCGACGTGCGGTTACTAGCTCTGAGACGGGTTTGGTGGCAGACGAGCGAAAACCAGCGTTAGAAGAACTGGCAAACAAACTCAGTGCAGCATCGGGAGCGGGGAACTCGACCATAAAAAGCTCGGCTGATGCAGCAAGTACAGCGATAAAGCAAATTTTGGAACTTGCAACGCAATCTGTCTCAAATGAAACACGGCTCTTTCTGACACATGCACCGCTTCTGGTAACTGGAGAACTTTCGGACTACCGCAAAAACTTGGAGTTCTACAAAAAGGTTGCGCAAGAGGAAGTTGTTCGTGCTGAAGAGTTGATCACGCGATTGCAGCCAGCATCTAATGTGAGTGATGCGCGTCAGCAACTGTTGAGTAGTTACTACTTGAACACCGCAAAGGCGTTGCGCACCACAGCTAGCGCAATTTTGACAGCGCTCCATCAAAAAGAATTTTTCGGTGAAGAAACCATTGAGCGTGCAGGCACAGTTGGACAATACGCAGTGAGTGCACTAACTTACGACGAAGTAAAGAAACGCCGAGATCAGGTCAAGGCTTACGAAAAGGTTGTTGGCTACTTCAAGACATCCGTCAAAAAGAAGATTAGCCAGTTAGAACTCTTCTTAGAGCAAATTAAAAAAGAAGAGCAAGGTACCGCCGTCATAGTGGTAACCAAAGCAGATCTCTTGCAAAAAGAGTTTGAAGAAGTACTAAACGATTTTAGAAAAGCGTTTTTTATCGGCACAGACTATCTGAAACTGTCGCGTCAATCAGAGCAAAAGAAAGTGCTGTTGCCGTAGGAAATTTCAAATTCTGTTGTAATTTCGGCAATTCTAAACAAAACTAAACTACTATCTCTCGGAGGCTAAAATGGCAAAAAAGAATAAGTTGTTTCTTTGGGCGATTATCATCTTGTCAGCAGTTGTATCGTTTGTGCTGTATTACGGAGTTTTTGGTCCTGCACCCAAAGGATCTGTGCTGCATAACTTGTATGAAGGCGGACCACTTGTAGCGGTGCTTATGGCAAATATCTTGATTCTCATTATCGTGGTAACTGAGCGCGTGATTGCTTACAATAAAGCAAATGGTAAAGGGAATCTGGAAAAACTTCTTAAAGAAGTCAAGCAAGATTTGGAAAGAGGAGCAATCAACGAAGCGCTGCAAAAGTGCGAAAAACACAACAGCGCAGTGTCGACCTCAATTATGAGCGGCTTGGAACGCTACCGTTCGCTCGATGAAGTGGAGCCGCGCTTCAATGCTAAAATTCAAGAAGTGCAAAAAGCTATCGACGAGGCGGCTAACTTTGAATCTGCACAGTATGAGACAAACCTCACACCAATCAAAACGATTGCGACCATTGCAACGCTGATCGGTCTGATGGGTACAACAATTGGTATGATTCGCGCTTTTAACGCACTTGCTGAATCAGGCGGTACGCCAGACCCAGCGAAACTCTCAGGTGCTATCTCTGAGGCACTCTACAACACTGCCGGCGGTCTTTTTGCTGCCATCTTAGGCACAGTGGCTTATAACTACTTCAAAGCTGAGATCGACAGCTTCACCTACTTCATTGATGAAGCGGCCTTTGAAGTGATTCAAACCCTGACAATCTCACGTCGTAACCTTATTTCGGAACGTGAGCGTGCACAGTAAAAGACAGTGAGACTGGTGAAGGGCAAGTAGAACCTCTTGCCCTTCAAAGCAAAACTTAAACAGAGACGAATATGAACTTCTTCGGATTTTTTATGCATGGCGGCGATGAAATCGACCTCGCCCCACTCGTTGATATTGCCTTCTTGCTCCTCACCTTCTTTATGATGACTACGGTGTTTAGAGCGACTGATAAAATTCAAGTCGAGACACCGCAATCTAATTCTGCAGCAAAAGAACCTACGAAACGCTATGTCATCGTGACGGTCTCTGACAGCACAGATAAGCATGACACGCAGGTGGTCGTAAATATGGACGAGTACAAAGTGCGTGTTGTTGCTTTTCAAGGTACGCCCTATGAGCGCGAAGCAACAGGCACAGATGGTGTGCTGCTGAAGGACTGGAGGAAAGAAATCTATGAAATTCTGCTGCGTGCGCGTCAAGCCGATCCTGGTCAGACCATTGTACTGAAGGCAGATAAAAATGCGAAGTTTAGCATTGTCAACGAAGTGATGATTAAAATGAAGGAAGTAAAGTTCGATCAGGTTCAGATGATCACAAAAATGGAGCAGTAAATGGCGAAAGATGAATTGCATAACTAACTTCTTGGAGAACAAAAAATGGCCGAGGCAACTAGCGATAAGGGACGCACTATAAAAATCAACATGCGCGAAGGAAAAACTAATGCGCAAGCCCGAAAAATCAAGAAGTATAACGAGAAAAGCGATGAAACGTCCCATGTCGACCTTGCACCGATGGTGGACATTGCGTTTCTGCTGCTCACGTTCTTTATGCTTACCACATCGTTTGCGAAACCTAATGTGTTTCAGATGGGATTGCCCGAACCTCCAAAACCAAATGCAGCACCAAGTGCAGTTGATCCGAGGCTGATGCTAACGCTGCAGGTGTCCAAATCAGGTAAAGACGGCGTATTTATGCTCAGAGGTATCGAGAAAGAAGGCAATCAGCCAGCCTATACGAAGTTTGAGGAGGTGCGTGCAAAAGTACAAGCAATCCGTGATGAGATACAGAAGGACCCAAACCTAAGCAAATACGATGTGGTAACAGCGATAAAAATTCATCCTGATGCGAAGTATGAAGATATGATTGAAGTCATGAATGAGGTCTTCGACGCAGGCGTGCGCAAGTGGGCAACAGTAGAACTTAAGCCCGATGAGGCAAAGAAGCTAGAGGAACTCGAAGAGAAAGTCAAGAAGTGAAGTCAGAACCCAGATTGCTGCAATTAAACAAAGAAAAAAATGAAAACAAGAACAAGCGAACTCGGCTCGCAGGTTGCGCTAAGGTGGTACGCTGAGAAGCCTTTTGCATATAAGATCCGTGAAGAGTATCAGAAGCGAATGACGATTGGCTTCATACTTGGCGCATCGCTCTTTGCTGCTGCGATTTTATCCTATTTCATCTCTGGAGCGCTGTCAGGAGGCGAAGTAATCGAAAAGCGCAAACCCGTAGTGATCAATGTTGCTGCTGATCCACCACCGCCACCATCTGAAGTACAAAAACAAGATGTGGCTGAAGCAAGCACAGGTGGAGATATTGGCGGGGAATCTGTTGTAACTTCAAGCCAAGCGGCGGCAGTCTCCGAAGCGGTCTCAGCTGGCGTGGAAGCTGCCTTAGGTGAAGCGCTGGCGTCAGGATTACTGGCTGAAGCAAGTTCAGGTATTCCCACTGCAATGGAAGGTGCAACTGGCGATGCCGGATTTTTGGGCAGTACGTCGGCAGGCGGATTGAGAGGTTTGGGCTCAGCAGGAGTTGGAGGGCTTGGAAGCACTGGCCTCGGCGGTGGCGATGGTTCAGGTATCGGATTCGGTGGACAAGGTGCGGGTAGCGGATTGGGCGGACCCGGTAGTGCATCAGGATTAGGTGGCGGCGGCGGCAAGGGCTTAGGCGTGGGACGATCAGGCAAACTGGCACTCAACACAAATTTTGCTAAACTTAATGTGGGCTCGGGCGGACGAAGCAAAGAAGAAATTGCGGCTGTCATCAAAGCTAATCAGCCCGCTGTGTACGCATGCTACGCCGAAGCCCGCCAAGCTGGCGACATCAAAGGTAATATGGTGATTCGCGTGCTCATTGCCCCAGACGGTGCCGTACGTGATGCACAAGTTGTCAAAACCTCTATCGCAAACCAGAACATGCAGAGATGTATCGTAGGAAAGATGCGCCGCATGAAGTTCAAAGCGATTAGTAGCGGTACAATCCAGCAGGTCGATATTCCCTACGATTTCAGCGATGCAGAGTAAAAGAGAAGTATCATCCAGATATCCCAATCAACAGGAAGGTAATCCTCTCTTGGAGAGCCTTCCTGTCATTGAAACAGCCATAACTGGAAAAAATTGCTAAGGCTAAATCCAAAGGCTAGATGAGAAAATCGTGTCGTAACATAATTATGCTGCAAAAGTTGTATTTCTCTTGTCTTGCTGCACTCATGCTATTCTTCCCTCCCATAGCTGAATCAAAAGAGAAAAGCAAGGAGCCGATTGATACCGCTAGAGTAATGGCTGAACAAGAGCGGTTGGTGGTCCTTTCCAGTATGGTCCCAAGGAATTTTCTGACTGCAAAAACAGGTGATGCCGTCACTGACAACATTTTTTCTAGTTACACTGTCCCTCAAATCCAAGTGATGCTAAGCGAATACGAGAAAAAACTCGAGCGCAGCAAGGTCCAAAAACAACGTATCACGGATATCGGCTTGGAAATTGGGGAGCAATTTCTCAAGATATTTCCCGACAGCAAGGTAATCGACGAAGTGGCCATACGCTATGCAGACTTGCTCTATGAAAAAGTCTCGGATGAGTTCTATAGCAAATACGCCATATACACTGAAGAGCTGCGTAAGTACCTCAGCTCACCTGAATACGAGCAATATGTGATTGCAGAAGCGCGATACGATTCTATTGCAGCCGCTGGAGGAGACACCATACGCAATCCACGACCGACACCACCACTGGGTCGACCAATTGCACCCGATCCACAGCTCGATCGCGTAATTGCCCTTTATGACAAAATCATCAACGATATGCCTGAAAGCCCGTATGTCGTTGATGCTATCTATAATAAAGCCTATATCTTGGGCGAGCGATATGGAGACTACCGTGCCCTAAGAAACCTCAGCGCACGCGACATTAGGCAACGCAAAGAGGAAGCGATTGCACTGCTTCAGCAACTGATACGTAAATACCCCGATAGCCGCTACACGACTGATGCCTATGTGCTCATCGGTGAGTATCTCTTCAGTGCGCCAAACCGAGAACAGCCTGCTAAAACGCGTGAAGCTATACCCTACTATCGAAAAGTGCTTGACCTAATTCTCAAAACTGGTCAGCGCTCTGAATACTACAATCAAGCACTCTACAAGTTAGGCTGGTGCTACTTCCGACTGGAAAATTATCCAGAAGCCGTTGCCTATTTTACTCAGCTCATTGAGGATATTGAGCAAGCTGAAGAAATCTTCAGCGGCAAAATTATGCCCGACTACATTCGCCCCGACATGAAAAAGGAAGCAATTGAGTACATTGCGGCTTCCTTTATAGAAGAACAAAATCGGATTGACCGAAGCAAAACCGCAATTGAGCGCATTGATAAATTCTACTCTGCGA
This sequence comes from Candidatus Thermochlorobacter sp., assembly GCA_046291735.1. Lineage (GTDB taxonomy): Bacteria > Bacteroidota > Chlorobiia > Chlorobiales > Thermochlorobacteraceae > Thermochlorobacter. Next base: position 117,591 of record JBKBSK010000007.1, read on the forward strand.
TGCCGCCACGTCGGTACATTCCCCTTGTCTATGAAGAAGTAGGCAAAAAGTATGAAGAACTGTTGGAAAGTGCAGAGAAGATCAACGAAGTTTGGATGGCGCTGCTGAAAAGATTCCCTAATTATGAGCGCGCACCCTTCATTGCCGATAAGGTGATTTACCAACTTAACTTGGTGACGATAAACGGCGAAAAGAAAGAGAAAGAACTTGAAGAGGCTGAGCAGAAACTTTATGAAGAGAGAAAAAATCTTTTCTACAACTACGGCAGAAAGAGCAAATGGTATGCGGATATGAAACGCCGTATCCAAGCGCAAAATCTGGGTATTCCGTTAGATTTCAAAGATCAAAGTGTATTCACGACAGGCTTCGACCCAAGAACATTAGAGTATGCAGACAGTATCTCTAAAGTTGCACTGTTCCAGAATATTGTCTATGCAATTAGCTTCGCACGGTTGCTCGATGGCGAGCTGCCACTGCCACTCGGAAGAGAGTATATGCAGCCGAATATTCCTGACTTGAAGCGTGCTAAGGTGTTCTATGAGCAAGCGGTAAAAGATATCGAAAATTACACGGAAATCTTCTCGCGCTACGACTCCACTGCTTACATGGCGCAGTTCCAACGCTCCCTGATCTTGGATTTTAAGCTCAACCGTCCAAAAGAAGCGCTGCCAGGCTATCTTAGCGTCGCCAAAAACTTTGCGTGGGATTACCACCGAAAAGAAGCTATCGGAAACGCCTACGCTATCATTGATTCAATTGCACGCGCCGAAAAAATAGGCTTTTACACACCGGGCATTGATACCACTGCAAACTTCTCGGGCAAACGCGACTCACTGAAAACCGACGAAAAGACATTTTTGGAGATTGTCGATGCTTACATTCGTCTCTTCCCGCACGATTCTATCAGCGTCAATGGAATCAAGCAACTGGCGGACTTCTACATTGCTAAAGGATATGTCGATGAGTATAAAGAAGTTAATTCGCGCTTAGCGCTCTACTACCCCGTTCAGGAAATCTACCCGGGGACACTTGTCAATCTTGCCGCAAACGCATACGAACTTAAAGATTACACGCGAAGTGAGCAAATTGCAAAGGCGATTTACTACGGACGACGCACAAAAGACCCCAAAGATGCAGAGCGACGTGCCTACGCCTACCGCTTGATCGGTAGTTCTATTGACAAGCGCGCACAGTATTATGTCGGCAAAGAGAACTACTACGCCGCTGCAAAAGAATATGAGCGCATCACGAAAGAAGTGCCGAAGTGGGAAGAAGCAGACAAAGCCGCACGCAACGCTGCATTCTACTATGTTAAGGCGGGCAGGACTGAAGAGAGTGTCAAAATGAGTAACTACCTCTTTGAGAACGCAAACGACCCCAAGTTTAAAGTTGAAGCGCTCAAAGATATTACATTTGCCTATGAACAAGCTAAAAATTTCGATAGCCTTGGCTCATCGCTGGAGCGACTTTATGAATTTGTGAAAGCAGATTCTATAGACCTTGCAGAAGACGCACTCTATCGCGCAATTCGCGCCAGAATGGCTGCAGAGAACTGGAAGGAAGCAATTCGCGTCTCCGATAAGTATCTTGGAAAATTTGATACCACACGCCGCGGTGATGATGTTGCCTTCAATAAAATTGACTTGAATATCAAAGATGGCAGACCAGAAGGAGTCTTCGAAGCCTATGGTGCATATGCCGATAAATTTGTCAACAAACCTCGCAGCGTCTTAGCCTACTTCAAGCGCGGTGAAATTTTGGAAGAACGCGGCAATATCGAAGGTGCAAAAGCAGAATTTACGAAAGCGACAGATCGCTACTATGAACTTGCCAAGAAAGATGAAAAAAATACGAAAGCAGTCGCAGGTATTTCAGCCAGCGAAAGCATGTTTCGTCTGACCAGATACTTGCTTGATGATTACAAGAAAGTCGGGGTTGGTGTAACCCTGAAGCCAAGTGCATTTGTTGCGCCACCAAAACCAAAGAAGCAACGCGAACAGCCTACACGTATCACGGCTCCAAAGAAACAAACTACCGCAGCAAAGAAAAAGCCGGCTGCTAAACCAGTACCGCCGCCAAAACCGAAAGAGCGCGATGTGGCGTATGATACGACAGCGAAATATGCGCTGAGAAGAAAAATTGAAAAGAATATCCTTGAGCTCTATAAGCTCGGCGGCTATCGCTCTATCGACGCGCTCTACAACGCAGGATTTGTCGCCGAAAATCTGGCTGACGCATTTAGCAAAATTCCTGATACACTCGCCTCTATCCGAGATCCAAAAACCGGTAAAGGCATTATCCCAGCAAAGCTAACCACCAATCAGGTGCAGGCTAATGTGGATGCCGCAGCCTTCTATGAGCGCGCAGGCAATGACTATGCGAAAACATTTTTAGATCTAAGTGCTGCAAGAGGAGAATTTGAGAAATCCGCAAAAGACCTTGACTCGGCTAAAAAAGCCTTGCTCAACCCGAATGATTCTGCGACAGTTGCGCTCCGCGAAGCCGTGGCAAGTATTGGTAAAGTAACTAACCGCGAGCAAGGAGAACTTGCAATTGCAAAGCTTGTGCCACCTACCGAAAAATGGATTTCAAAAGTCGGTATAAGCAACGGCTTGGATGTCCCCGACGATGTCTTCCTTGTAACAATTGATGCAACGACAGAGGTCGCAAAATCAAAAATTTCTGAAATGTACTACAAGGCAGGTAAGCTCGCCGAAAAAAATGTCTATACCTACCTTGCCGCAGAAGCCGATGAAGAAGCCAAGAAAACCTCTCGCACATTTGGAAGAGGGAAAAACAAAATCGTGGTTGAACTCGGCGATGTGGTAGAACTCGTGCAACTCTCACAAATTGCACAGAGATTTGTCAGACCCGCTGCAGAAATCGCAATCAATACCTACCGACGCGGCATTGAAAAGGCAGAGAAATTAAAACTGCAAAATCAGTATGTTGATATGGCAAGGGCGGCAATCAACGAACTAGCTACGAAAGCCGTCGAACGCAGCGATTCACTTGCCAGAGCCTCCAATGCTTTGTTTGACAAGTTAGATAAGCAATACCGTGAAAAACTCGATAATTTGACAGGTCAGCCAAAAGCAAAGGATATTGTAGACTTTACAGTGCTGGCATCAAAGATGAACTTTATCATCAAAACGAATTATGAACTGACACTAAGCGCACTTGCTGAATATGGACAAGCCTTGCAATTGCTCAAAGATGCTAACGCACCGCAGAATCGATACAATGAAGTTGCCACGCGCGCCTCTCGCTTTATCTACGAAATGGGTGAAGGCAATCGTCAGCGCGCAGAAGTGCTGAAGAGAACGGTGAAACAATGGGATGAACTGTCCAAAGCCAACCCTGACAAGTTCTGGTACTCCGATTACGGCTCGATTAAGTATGAACCTATTGCGAATACCTATCAGCAAAGTGCAGGAGCAATTCTGGCGCAGGTCGTGGCACTGCTCGTAGACTTTGAAATTCAAGATGAATACACCAGCAAATCCTTACTCTCACTTGGCAAAATTGACCCAACGCTCTCCAAGATTATCGGTAAGAAAGGTGAAACTACAATTACCTCATCTGGTGGAAATGAGTGGAAAGTTATCGAACAAATTGAGCCGGGTAAAGAATACGACTGGTTCAGACGCGACTACAGCGATGCGGCTTGGAAACCAGTGGTAGAAAATGATGAAACGCAGCGCTTTAAGTATTTCATCAGAGAAACCGACACAACCTTTGCCACCAAAGATTTAGATACGCCAGCAAGAGCTATCTGGTATGAACGCGTTGTGCCCGGTGCGCAACCAGCGCCAGAAAAGAAGGAAGAACCAAAGAAAGAAGAGCCTAAGAAAGAAGAACCAAAAGGCGAAGAAACTAAAAAGGAAGAACCAAAGAGCGAAGAACCAAAGAAAGAGGGTGAGCAACCTGCTGCTGAACCCAAAGCTGAGCCAAATTACCTCTCAGTGGGTGAGACGATACTCATGAACCTAACCTTCGAGCCCGGGAAGGCAAAAATCACAGGCGGCACAGAAGGACTCGATAGCCTTGTAGCAAAGTTCAAGGAAGACAAAAATCTCGTCATGGAAATTACCCCAAGCGTCGTCTTGGATAGTGGCAGCAAAGTCAAGCCAGCGGCATTGGCAAAGCAGCGCTATGACGCCATTGTTAAAGAACTCACCGCAAAAGGGGTCAAGAAAACACAGCTCAAGCAAGGTAAATCCACCACCGATACGGTAACGACCTTCAAGGTGACGAAGTCGAGCCGTAAGACCGGCATGCTGAACCTGATGCCAAGCAAAAACCTTGCACGAGTGAAAGTATCTGTCTTCATTGCTGAACAGCACTTCACGCAAAAAGGCAAGAAAAAAAGGTCAAAAGATGACGAACTTAAAGAAAAGGTTGAAGGAGCGGTGAGCGCAATCAGCGGCATTACAGTAGAAGTAAAAAATGCAGTCGTAACACTCTCGGGCGAAGTCGCTGATGAAGCCGCAAAAGCGAGTGCTGAAAGTGCCGCAGCAGGGGTGAAAGGCGTAAAAAGTGTAGTAAATAATCTGACCGTTAGACCACCTGTTGCACAAGGACCCGTGAAACCTGAGTACGTCTACTTCCGCAAAGAATTTACCTTTGAAGGAGCAAAAGAAGTAGCACAGCTCATCATGACAAACGAGTTCCCCTTCGACTCGCTTGAAGTCTATGTAAATGATACGCAAGTGGGAGCAGACAAAATTGTCAAGTTCAAGAATGTCTCGCCTGCTGATTCACTCTTGGATGAGAAATTCATCGTGCTGAACATCTACGATTTTGTAACGCCCGGAAAAAATCTGATAGCAATTCGCGCCCCGGGAACTCTACCGAAGGGTGCTGGACTGAAAATTGCACTCAACATCGCTTATTTCGAAGAAATTAAAGAAAGCGACCTCAAAGCGCTGATTCCAAAGCTCAAAGAGTATCGCAAGAAGACCGAAAAGAAACTCGAGAAAGTCGAAAATCCACAATGAAGGAGAAGTATGATGCGTAAACCATTTTTGCTGGCTGCACTAATCGGACTGCTAACCTTGACACTGGGCTCGGAGGAAGTATGGGCTCAAAAGCGCCCTAAAAAGGAAAAACAAAAAAAGACCGCAACAACAGAACGAAAAGCGAAAGACGTAGAAAGCATCACGCTCGATAAAATTGATATTACTTTCCGCGTACAAACACCAAAAGTCAAGTTCAACATTGAGCGCATGCCAATTGATGTGAAAACGGATCATGCACGCTTCGGCGACATCAGCAAGGAAACACAACTGCGCGGCGAAAGAACGTTGTACAGCAACCGCATCTATGAAAAACCGATGCAGGTTTCCCCACGAGATATTGTTAATCGTGAACGAGAATAACTGTCCAACTCCTGACAGATAGTGTTACAAGTTCAGAACCCCCTAAATGAAAAACTGAACCTCTTTGTATCTCCTGCAGAGATACATGTAAGTAGTGCAGATAAAGTTTTTCTGAACACAGCTTCACGCTTTGAATTCTTGCTAGCCTGATTGCTTAGCCTCTCACATTTCACAATTACACCTTAGAAACATCTTAGAAGATCATGTCTGCTCTGCTGATGCTCAACCTCAATGAAAACAGCACCGCAGAACGGGCATTGCGCAACATTATCGACACAGTCCGTAAAGCACTTGCTTCTCACTGACAGCTTTGCAACAGGGGCATGTGCGATGTGTCAGCGAGTGTATGTGCCGACACAGGTAAATGGAATTTTGATAGAGAGTTTTTGCGTTTAGGAAACGAAACTAAACGAGCTCATGAAACAACATCTGACAAGCAACATACTCTTACTTCTGCTTTTCTTTTTCTTTCTCCCACAAGTGCAAGCTCAAATTGAACGGCGAACTGTCGCGCCAGATCCTATCAAGCAGTACAATGAGCAAATACTTCAAGGTATTGATCTCATTTACAATTTAGAATTTGAAAAGGCGGAAAAAATTTTCACCGAGATACGAAGCAAAGACTCTAAAAGTCCTATTGGACACTTCTTTCTCGGCATGACACTCTGGTGGAAAATGATGCTGGATATTGATAATGTGCAACATGACGAGCAATTCTGCGACTTCATGGAAAAAACAATTGAAGTATGTGAAGAGCGCTTAGAGCGCAATAGCGAAGATGTGGAAGCACTTTTTTTTAAGTGTGGATCGCTAGGCTTTCGCGGGCGCCTGCGTGCCAATCGAGAAAGTTGGCTCAAAGCTGCAAGCGATGGCAAAGACGCCTTGCCAATCGTGAATAAGTTGCAAAAACTTGATAAAGATAACTATGATATTCTCTTTGGCTTAGGACTCTACAACTACTACGCCGAAGTGATTCCTGAAAAAATTCCTGCAGTCAGACCGCTTGCACTGCTTTTCCCAAAGGGAGATAAACTCAAGGGTATAAAACAGTTAGAGCTTGCCGCTGAAAAAAGTCGCTACGCACGCACAGAATCGCTCTATTTTCTTTTGCAAATCTACTATGTCTATGAAAAAGACTATGTGAAGGCGATTGAGTATGCGCGGCGCTTGTATCAGAAGTATCCACGAAACGTGGTGTTTCATACCTTTTTGGGACGCGCCTTAGCATCAGGAGGATATTGGCATGAAGCCGAAGCCGTCTATAACGACGTGCTGCAAAAGAGCAAGAGTGGCACAGAAAATTATGGTGATCGTGCTGCAAGAGAAGCGCATTTTCACTTGGGCATGGCAATGATGAACAGCCGAAAAATCTCACAAGCTCTGGAACACTTCAAACATGCCGAGGCACTTTGCAAGAAAATCGATAAAGAACCCTCTGCATATCAAGCCCTGACAGCACTCCGACTCGGAATGATCTACGACCTGCAAGGCGATCACAATGCAGCTGTAACACACTACAAAAAAGTCTTGCAGATGAAAAATTATCAAAACTCCCATCAGTTAGCCAAAACTTACATTGAGCATCCCTTTTCAGGATAAATGGCATACTTTCTATTGAAAACTGAACCTACCGAATACAGCCTCGAGATGCTCCAAACTGACGGCGAAACGGTTTGGAATGGCGTCAAGAACGCGCTAGCTCTCCAACATTTGCGCAAGGTCAAAACGGGCGATATGTGCTTTATCTACCACACAGGAAAGGAAAAGCAAATTGTAGGCTTAGGTGAAGCAACTTCAGATGTCTATACCGATAGCGATGGAGCAGATGTTTTTAAAATCAAATTCAAGGAGAAATTTGTCACACCGCTTTCACTGGCAGAAATGAAAAAGGATAAGCACTTCGAGAACTTCGAGCTCTTGCGTTTGCCTCGTCTCTCTGTGATGCCTGTTGCGCCGGCACTTGCCGAATACATCTTGAAAAAGGTCAGATAGTGTTGGAAGAGACGCTGTGGCTTTGCGGGTTTGCATTTCTCGCAGGGTTTATTGATGCTATTGCCGGCGGAGGCGGACTCATTCAGTTGCCAGCCCTGTTTATCGTCTTGCCGGCAGAGACCGAAGTTGCACCAATTTTGGGCACAAACAAACTTTCCTCTATTTGCGGCACAAGTATCGCAACGGTGCAGTATGCTCGAAAAATTCAGATGAACTGGCGCGTGGCGCTCTACGCAGCTGTTCCAGCCTTCCTCTTATCGGCACTTGGCGCCAGTGTGGTGAGTTTGTTTAGCAAAGAAAGCTTGCGCCCCGTTATCCTTCTTCTCCTCATCGCTGTAGCAATTTACACGCTCATTCAAAAAAACTTCGGCGCAGAGCACACACCAAAACTCTCGGAACACAAAGAAAAACTTTATGCAGCACTCATCGGAAGTAGCATCGGCTTCTACGACGGATTCTTCGGACCGGGCACAGGCAGTTTTCTCATCTTTCTTTTCATCGGTATCTTCGGCTTTGATTTTCTACGTGCTTCCGCAACCTCAAAAGTGGTGAACTTCTCAACAAACCTTGCCGCAGTGCTCTACTTTGGCTCAAACGGAAATGTAATGCTGCTTGTAGGACTGCCAATGGGAATTTGTAACATTGTCGGCGCGCTCTTAGGTGCAAGGCTTGCTATCTTGCGTGGCAGCCGATTCATACGCACACTTTTTCTGCTCGTGATTTTTGCAATCATCGCTAAATTTGGCTACGATACCTTTCGCATCATCACGCTGTAACTTACAGCTAAAGCATAACTAAAATGAACAAGCAGATTTTTAACGCTCTCTTTGCCTTCCTTGAGCAACTTGGAAACTCAATCTGGGTAGGCGCCATCGTGATGTTTGCCATTGCTGTCGCCGGCACGGTCTTCCGTGAAGCAGGTAGCATCAACTTGGCGGGACATCTCAACGGGAAAATTTTAGCACGCCTCAACCTCATTGAAACGGCAGGCGCACTTCTAATGAGTATCTCAGCCGCATATTTTCTTGTAAACCCCGAAACGCGCGACCACACAAGAATTATCAAAACTGCACTGCTTGGGCTGATGATACTGCTGCTTATCGGCTATGGAAAATTTATCACAGAGCAACTCGAATACTTGCGCCTCGTCGAAATCAAAGACTTTGATAACTTTGATCCATCAAAACAAGCCTTCCGTGATGAATTCAATCGATTGCATAAACTTTACACCACGCTCACTAGCCTTAATCTCGTCATGGGCATTTCATTTATGGCAATTTCTGCTTTCAGTCGCATAAGAGAAAGTGTAGCGGAGTAGGAAGAAACACATCCGCTTGAATGTGCGTATTTGAGTGCAAACCTACTATCCAAACACGGTTATGAAAATAAGCCCAGCTATACTGACAATCTTGAGCGTAGCGATAATGCTTTCTGCTTGTACGATTGAAGAGAAAGAAAGAAAGAGCAGCGGAGAGCTAACGCCAGCCCAAAAGATTGAAAGTTTTGCAAGTCCGAATTCGCTTTACGCGCAATCCAAGAGCGATGATATTTCAAACTCACGGCGCAATGCTATTACGCAAGCTGTTGCGGTGGCAAGCCCTTCGGTTGTCGGTATCAATGTTACAGAAGTGCGTGAATATCAAGTGCGCGATCCATTTAGCTTTTTCTTCGAAGACGATCCATTCTTCGGACCGTTTATGCGTCGGCGCAATCAAACCTTCAAGCAAGAGGTTAAAAGTTTAGGCTCTGGGTTTTTTATTTCGTCAGATGGCTACATTGTTACCAATTCGCATGTGGCAGGCAATGCTGTGAAAATCGTAGTTACAACAATTGATGGAAAGCAGCACGACGCACGGCTTGTGGGTGCAGATGAACTCACCGACGTGGCTTTGCTTAAAGTCGATGATGGCGGACCTTTTCCAGCGCTCAAACTTGGCAATTCAGATGAAGTGATTGTCGGAGAATGGGTGATAGCGATGGGCAATCCATTCGGACTGTTTGAAATCAACAACAAGCCGATTGTTACCGTCGGTGTGGTAAGTTCCACGGGGCTAAATTTTCCTGATGTGCAAGGTCGCTCCTACCGCGACATGATTCAAACCGATGCGGCAATTAACAGTGGCAATAGCGGCGGACCTTTACTCAATGCAAATGCAGAAGTCATCGGCGTCAATACCTTCATCTATACAGGTGGCGGTGCAGGCTCAATTGGTATCGGGTTTGCCATTCCAATTAACCGCGTAAAGAAAATCATAGAGGAACTTAAAATCAAGGGTAAAATTGAGCGGTCATTCAAGACTGGAATTTCTGTGCAAGCGCTAACACCACAACTGGCAAGATACTTCGGAGTAGAGCAAGGTCGAGGCGTGGTTGTGGTCAATGTCGAGAAGGGCTCTACAGCAGAGCGGGCAGGCGTTAAAGTCGGTGATGTGATTATTGAAGCTGATGGACAACGGGTGCGCAATGAGCAAGAGCTAATGTTTGCAGTACGCGAACTGCGCGCAGGTGATATACTCAGGCTCAAAGTCATGCGCGATAAAAAACTCATAGATATCAATGTCAAGCTGGAAAAGTAAGCCTATACGACAGATGCTTTGGGGATAAGCGAGCTTGAATCTTGCGCAAGAAAGCCGACACGAAACAACGCAATCCATATCAAGACATTGGCAAGTGTGAAACTGCCAAAGGCACTTGTCAGAAACATCGCGCGCCAGCCAATAATGTCAGGGCTTGTAAGCAAGACAGTAGCAAAAGAGGCAATCGTGCTGAAAAGAAAAAGCCTGTCGCGCACCTCCACGACTTTCCAGAGATAGACGATGTAGAAATACGCAGGCAACAGCGTAAGAAAGTGATATTGATGCGTTTGCGGCAAAAATTGCGGTACAAGTGCAAGCGAGAGTGCAATTCCACCTTGCTCTGAAATAAGCGGCTTACAATGTCGGAAAAGAAAGGCGTAAAGTGGTGCAAGCGATAAGACAAAGAGAATTGCAGTAGCCTTCAGTGCACGGACGAGCGCAGGCGGCAAGAGAATAAGCGTAGCACGAAACGACTCTCCTTCGTGCGTGAAAGCAACCACATCGGTCGTAAGTCGCAAAATGAGAGCTTGCAGTGAAATGTTGTCTGTGTGGTTAGCAAGTAGATCATGAAAGGGAATTGTGCTGCTAACTGGCGCATGTTTGAGCACTGCGGTCAAAAGCCAAGAGTGTAAAAGCTCAAAATTATGACTGATGCCGAGGAAAAGTGAAGGGAAAAGTAGCCAAATGAGTGCACCAAGCATAAGACCGCCAAGGGTCTTGAAATCTCGCTTCACTACAAACCAGAGCCCTAAGGGTAAGGTGAGCAGTTTAATTGCCATTGCAAGTCCAATCCAAAACCCGCCTAGAATTTCCTTTTTCTGCTGATGCAAGCAAAGCCCATAGAGCGTTAGCAGCATCACCAGCAGGTTGATTTGCCCAGAAGAGATTTCGTAGAGCAAAAATCGAAGGGCAAGAAGGAGAGTAAAAAAAGAAAGTGCAATTTGCAGCGAGGGATTGAGCGCAAAAAAAGACTTGCCTACGAAGAATTTGCAAAGAAGAAGGAACGACAGCACTGCAAATATCAAGTTTAGCACGACAAACAGCGGCACGAACACGTCGGGCGGAAAAGTGCCCAGTGGCGCAAGAAGTAAGGCGATGCCCGGCAGATATGGATAGGGTTCATCGGGCAGAGGATGGCGATAGACATCTGTGCCTGCAAGCAAGTGTTGCCCAACATTGACGATAAGATGCACATCACCTTTGAGACGTGTGCTCGAGTGCAGTTGCTTGAGTGTAGCTGAGAGTGCAATAACAAGTGCTAAAGATGCAAGTGCACTCCAGTACAGCTTGACGCGTAGAGAAGCAGGGAGTGTCATCAAATTCTGCATGATTAACACGCGCCATTAGGCTTTTACGATGCGGCTCAAAGTTGATGGCTCTCTGGTTGCAAGACAAGTTCGCCGAGCACAAGTTGCTCTGGCTGCGTTGCGCAAAGCAGAACCATATCGGCAGCTTGGTCAACAGTGAGCATTTTCTCGCGCTGTACGCGCATGGTAATCTTGTCCCAAAATGTGGTATTGACCCCGCCGAAGTGCAAGAGTGAAATTTTCACACCATCGCGCATCAAGTCTTGAGTCATGGCTTTAGCAAGACCTGTGACACCATACTTCGAAGCAGAATAACCTGAGGACATGCGCATAACGGCTTTGCCTAAAATGCCGGGTAAATTGATGATGTGTCCTGATTTTTGCTTCACCATCACTTCGCTCACAAACTTTGAAGCGTAGAATGTGCCTTTGAGATTCACGTCAATCATTTCATCAAACTCTTCAACCGTAAGTTCAGTAACAGGCTTGAGATACCCAACGCCAGCACTGTTGAGCAGAATATCGATTCTGCCGAAAGTCGACACTGCACGATCTACAAGCGACTTGACTTCAGCAGCTTTTGTTACATCGCACGGTACGACCAGTGAATCCGTATCGTAGAGATCGAAGAGTTCTTTGGCAAGTGTGTCGAGTTCAGATTGGGTGCGGCTTGCAAGAACAAGTTTTGCACCCTCGCGCGCAAAGCGAATAGCAGACGCTCTGCCGATGCCACGACCTGCACCTGTAATCAGAGCAACTTTTCCTTCAAGTTTCATTTGTGCTAAGTTAGTTTAGAAAACTGTCTGCTAAACCGCATTTAAAGAGTGGTTCGTTTCCAATAATAAAACTGTGTTATCCATTCTGACGATGGGCTTTGTAGAAGTTGATGAGCCCGTTGGTTGATGAATCGTGTGAATGCACAGGCTCGTCGTTAGCAAGTTCAGGCAAGATGTTTTTGGCAAGTTGCTTGCCCAGTTCAACGCCCCATTGGTCAAAAGCATTAATGTTCCAAATGATACTCTGCACAAAAATTTTGTGTTCATAGAGTGCAATGAGGCTCCCCAGCGTGCGGGGCGTGAGTTTTTTGAAGAGAATCGAGTTGGTCGGTTTATTGCCCTCAAAGACCTTGTGCGGCAAAAGTTTTTTGAGCGCAGCGCCTTTCAAGCCTTGGGCTTTGAGTTCAGCGCGTGCTTCCTCTTCGGTCTTACCTTTCATCAAGGCTTCAGTTTGTGCAAAGAAGTTGGAAAGTAAAATTGCATGATGCTCACCAATGGGGTTGTGCGATTGACAAGGCGCAAGAAAATCGCAGGGAATAAGTTTCGTGCCCTGATGAATAAGTTGGTAAAAAGCATGTTGACCATTGGTGCCGGGCTCACCCCACACAATTTGCCCTGTCTGGTAATCGACAACTTCACCCGACTTGGTAACACGCTTACCGTTTGATTCCATATCACCTTGCTGGAAGTAAGCCGCAAAGCGTGAAAGGTATTGGTCGTAAGGAAGAATGGCATAGCTTTCGGCACCGAAGAAGTTGTTGTACCAGATGCCTAAGAGTGCAAGAATAACAGGCATATTGCGTTCAAGTTGCGCAGTGCGAAAATGTTCATCCATCTCAAATGCGCCGGTGAGCAGTTCCTCGAAGTTCTCAAAGCCAATTGAGAGTGCGATAGAAAGACCAATTGCAGACCAGAGCGAATAGCGACCACCGACCCAGTCCCAAAAGCCGAACATGTTGTGCAAATCAATACCGAATTTTTCAACTTCTTTTGCGTTGGTCGAGAGAGCAACGAAGTGTTTAGCAATAGCCATCTCGTGGCGCATGCGTTCCAGAAACCAGCGGCGAGCAGTGTGGGCGTTGGTGAGTGTCTCTTGTGTGGTGAAAGTCTTTGAGGCAATGATAAACAGAGTAGTCTCGGCGTTGAGTTCACGAAGTGTTTCAGCGATGTGTGTGCCATCGACATTTGAGACAAAGTGCATTTTCAAATCGCGCTTGCTGTAGGGTTTGAGCGCTTCGCAGACCATAGCAGGACCAAGATCCGAGCCACCAATGCCGATATTGACCACGTCAGTGATGGGTTTGCCTGTATAGCCAAGCCATGCACCGCTGCGCACAGCCTCACAGAACGATTTCATTTGTGCCAGCACCGCATTAACTTCAGGCATCACATCTTTGTCATCGACCTTAATTGGACGGTTGGCACGATTGCGCAAGGCAATGTGCAAGACAGCGCGATTTTCAGTGGTGTTGATTTTCTCTCCCCTAAACATTTTCTCAATGTTTGCTTTCACTTTTGTCTCTTTTGCAAGCGCAAAAAGCAAGCTCATCGTCTCTTCGGTGATGCAATTTTTGGAATAATCCAGCAGAATATCACCGACTTGAAGTGAAAATTTCTCAAAGCGTGTGCTATCTTTTGCGAAAAGCTCGCGCATGTGCACTTTTGAAATTTTCTTATGATGTGCAAGAAGTTTTTTCCAAGCAGGAAGTGCGGTCAGTGAAGGCATTGTTCTGGTGTTTTTTAGATTGCTCACGAATTGAGTTAGCGTAACAAAATACAGAAATTGAACGCGCTAATAAAGCCTGCAAAATAAAGGCTCACTACAAAGACAATGAAGGCGATTGGAAATAGCAGCGATAGACATGCTCGTGCTCTGATATTCGGTGTGGCTAGTATTTTACTGGGCTTAGCTATCTGTGCTCCGATTTTGGCAACGCAAGGCAATACAGAACTCTACGCACTTTTCAGCAGTGTGTGTCATCAAGCAAGTGAAAGGTGCTTCTGCATAGCAGAGCGACCCATAGCACTTTGTGCGCGCTGTGTAGGTATCTACAGCGGCGTGATGCTCGCTGCGCTGCTCTTCCCAGAAAAATGGCTAAGTCGAAAAACGCTGCTCATGCTCTTGAGTATTGCTACAAGTGTGGTGGCGCTTGATGTAGGGCTTGAAATGATAGGATTGTATCATAATGTCAAATGGTTACGGCTATTGACTGGTTTCATGCTTGGGATAGCGCTTGCGCCGTTTGCACTCGTTGCACTGATAGAGATGTGCTCAAAAAAGCCAAGTGAGCAAAGACATACAAAAAGTCTTTCGTAATTTTCATTACGCGTCTTATATTTACAACCTCTGTAGTTTGAACGGTCAGATAGCTCAGTTGGTAGAGCAGAGGACTGAAAATCCTCGTGTCGGGGGTTCGATTCCCTCTCTGACCACATCAGCGCGAGCCGCTTTGATGCGGCTCTCTGTGTTGTCTGCTACAATGAACTACAATGAAGAGTTGTAAAGACGCACCTGAAGTTGCTGCAATTAAACGTTATTGTCAGTATGACTGATATCTACATGCTCCGGGAGTTGGAGCAAGTTCGAGCTATTGCAGATCCCCTACGCATTCGTATCCTCAATGTGCTGTGTGAAAAAGCAATGACAACCAAGCAAGTCGCCGAGTATTTGGGCGAAAATATCAACAAACTTTATCATCATGTTGAGACGCTCGAGGGGGCTGGGCTGATTAAGATGGTCGAAACGCGCAGAAATCGTGGAACATTAGAAAAGTATTTTCGAGCAGTTGCAAAACACTTTACGCTCTCGCCTGTGTTGTTTGAAGTGCGCCTTGACACCGAAGATGATGTCTCTGAGCTCACGTTTTCCTCTACACTGCAAGCCACACTCACCGAACTCAAAGAAAGTTTAGCGAAAGGTCTGATTAAAAACAGTCGAAAGAAACACTACTTTGCGCGTCAGTATATTAAAACCACAAAACAGAAAGCTGAAGAGCTGAGTGACAAACTGCAAGAGTGGCTCAAAGAATGTGAAGAAGCTAATTCAGAAAACGGTGAAGTAACCTACGCGCTGACTGCGACCTTTTATCCTGTTGCGACAAAAAGTGAGAACAAAGCGCTAAATAATGGCTCTGAAGAAAGCAAATCACTGCGCTCGTCACACGAAGAAGTTAGCGTCGCTAAAAAAGCAAGTGAGAAAACAAAGCCCTGAGCGTCATCGCACTCAAAGCGCTTGAGATAGCTAAGAGAATAATTATCTCTTGTAACTCAATCAAACTGTTGTTTTCAAAATGAATATCATCATACTCATCTATGGCGCTCTTTTGATTGCTCTTGGCATTGTCGGCTACATTCAGTCGGGCAGTGCAACGAGCTTCATTGGTTCAGCCGCAGGTGTGCTAGCGATAGTTGGGGCATACCTTTACCAAACGCAAGAGTGGGCAAAATGGCTATGCTTTGCAGCAGCGCTGGTAATTATTGGCGGATTAGGAGCAAGACTGCCGGGAGCCTTCTCCAAAATTAGTGCTGGCGAAGCCACACTTGGCGAATACTGGGTACGCTTCTCACTTGTTGGGCTCTCTTTGCTCTTTATCGTCTACTTCTTCTTTGGCTTAAAACAAAACACGAATACGGCATCGTAGAGCAAGAGCCTCTTGCCAATTCCAAGAGAGTTTCGTAAAATACAGACCAAAGTTATACGCAACGCTTCAACGACCGAACAATTCATGAGGAAAGCGCTTTTTACTGCAATTCTCGTCATCGGAATGTCTCTTTCGGCACAAGCACAATTTGCCAAAGATGTGCCGCGCCAGACTGTTGAAGATGGAACTGCAGCGGTGTTCCAAAAACCCTCCGAAAGCTTCTTCGGACAACTCTTAGGTCCAGCCTTCGACGCAAATCATTTTCAGATGCATCACTCTTACTCACTCTCTTACAACTCCTTCTTTGGCAATACGGTGGGCGAGTATGTCAATACGATGATTTACCAATTTGACTTTCCACTTGCAGTTCGCGCCGATATTGGGGTCATCCATCAACCTTTCGGCGTAACACCGATGCAGCAGCAAGTTCTTGGCAGTCAAAATCTCTTTCAGGGTATCTATCTCAAAAATCTTCAAGCCGTCTATAAGCCTACGAAAGACATTACTATTGGACTGAGTTTTCAGCAAGTCCCACAAGGGCAATGGTTCTGGGGTAATCCTTGGGCAATGGGCAGAATGGGGCTCATGAGAGATCCCTACTGGGGCTGGTAAAAGGTTTTTCTTTCATGGCGCAAAATCGCCGTTGGTCAAGAGTTATGCTCCGAAGCCGACGGCGATTTTTATTTTTGCTGACTGCCAAGTATGAAGCGCACTGCGATATTCATTCTGCTTCTCTACACCAGCGTAGCTTCTGCACAACTTAGCACACCTTTTCAGCAGCCGACTCTGATTGTAGATGCAAAAGCAGGCGTGAGCGCAATCATTCCACCCGACTTTTCACGGTGGAGTGAAACGGTCCGATTAGTGCGCAGTCCAGATGTGCGCACAAGCCTTGATGTAGGTGGCACGCTACTGCTGCGCTTGAGCAACGCACTCTACGGCGGAGTAGAGGTAAGCTATGGCTTCTTTGAAGATGCCATTGATGCAACAACAGGCGTGCAACAACTGCGCTTAACTGGGATAATGCTAATGCCCGCAGCGGTCGTGGCGCTTGTGCCCCTTGAGCCACTGCAAAGCCGCGCTTTAGTAAAATTTACTTTCGGAGCAGGGGCACTCTTTGGCACAGTCAATAATACGCTGGCGGCACCGCAGACATATTCAACAACGGGTGCAACATTGCTAGCTGAGTTTACATTTGGCTTGCCGATAGGAGAGTCTGTTGTAGCCACGTTCAATGCTGCACTGCGTGGCGGTCTGACAGGCGGAGCACAGAATGGCAGTGTACGCTTGGAGTATCTCGATAGCGATAGACAAGTCAAGCCTGTTACGCTAACTTTTATTGCAGGCACGATTCGTTTTGGTATTGCACTTAAGCTCTAGTAGGCTTATGAGAAACCATGCTGTGCGTTTCGTATAGAATCCGTATCTTGTTAGATAAGAACATTTTCAAAAAGTAGTAAGAATCATCTATGACCATCAAGTTTGGCACCTCTGGCTGGCGAGCTGTCATCGCCGACGAATTTACTTACGCTAATCTCACACTCGTGTTGGAATCCATTGTAGCGTATCTGCAAGAAAACAAGTTGGGTGAAAAAGGTATCATCATTGGACGCGATACTCGCTTTGCAGGTGAAGACTTTGCGCAATATGCCGCACGTGTTTTAGCTGCAAGCGGCATCAAAGTCTTTCTGTGTGAGCGTGATGTTCCAACGCCTGTTATCAGCTATGAAATTCGGCGCCGAAAAGCAGGGGGCGGTATCAACTTTACAGCCTCGCACAATCCACCTGAATATCAAGGCTTGAAATTCTCGACGGCAGATGGCGCACCAGCCTTGCCTGAAATTACCAAGCAGTTTGAGCAAGCCTTTGCAGAACGCTATGCAAAGGAAATCGCAAATCCGCACGAGCGGCATTATCCTGAATTTCAAACACTGCTCAATCAAGGCAAAATTGAAATCATTGACCCAAATCCTACTTACTTGCAGCGTCTCGGTGAGATTGTCGATACAAAAGTGATTGCAGAATCGGGTATCAAAGTCATCTACGATGCAATGTATGGCACAGCACGTGGCTACACAGATAAATTCTTGAAAGATTTGGGAGTAGATGTAGAAACGATGCACGATTGGCGCGATGTCTACTTTGGCGGCCGTCCACCAGAACCGTCCGAAAAAAACATTCCTGAACTGATAGCGCGTGTCAAAGAATTGGGTGAAAAAGGAGAGTTTGTTATTGGGATTGCAAATGATGGTGATGCAGACCGATATGCGGCAATTGACTCGACAGGACGATACCTTCAAGCAAATCAGTTGCTGGCTATTCTCTTTCACTATGCGCTAAAGCATAAGCCGAATTGGAAAGGCTGTGTGGTGCGCACACTTGCCACGACACACCTAATTGATGCCATTGCAAACAAGGAGGGCATAAAACTTTACGATGTGCCTGTCGGCTTCAAATACATCGGTGAAATCATGATGCGTGAGGACATGATTATCGGCGGCGAAGAATCCAATGGACTCTCGGTCTATCAACACATTCCAGAAAAGGATGGAATTTTAGCGTGCCTGCTCTTCGTTGAAATCACAGCCAGAACTCGAAAGCCGCTATCGGACTATTTAAGTATGCTTCACGCACAGTACGGGCATTTTTCAACCGTGCGAGAAAACTTGCGCCTAAGTGAGGAGCAGAAAAATGCCTTGCTCTCGCGCTTACAGCATCAAACACCAAATGTGGTGGCAGGCAAAGAAGTTGTGAAGGTCGATAAGCGCGATGGTGTCAAGATGATTTGCAACGACGACAGTTGGCTCTTGATACGATTTAGCGGCACCGAGCCTGTGGTGCGCCTCTACGCTGAATCGCATAGTGAGGCACGTACCCATGAAATCATTGAGTTTGCAAAAAGTCTTATTTGAACACCTTTGAACACCTAAACTATTCAATGCAATGAATATGAACTTCAAAGATATGGCTGGGATGCTGAAGCAAGTGCAGCAAATTAGCCAAAAGATGGAAGACGTGCAGCGTGAACTTGCAAAGCTAACTGTTACGGGTGAAGCCGGCGGCGGCATGGTCAAAGTTACAGCAAACGGCAAGCACGAAATTCTTAAAGTCGAGATTGAAAAAGACCTGCTTAGCCCCAATGAGCAAGATATGCTTCAAGATTTAATTGTAGCAGCAACAAACAAAGCACTGCAAGAATCAACTCGCGTAGCGCAGGAAGAAATGCTCAAAGTTACAGGCGCAATGATAAACCCAATGGATATCCTCAGAGATTTGAATATGGGAGGAGGTCAGGCATAAATGTTCAAGCTGCGCTTGAAGAGTGTCTGTGTTTTCTCTGCATTAAGCTTGCTGCTGGGTCTTGGTGCTACATTATGGCTTTGGCGTCAGGTCGAAGAACGAAAAGTAGCCCATGACAGAGAGCAAGGTGAAAAATACGAAAATCCTGAAGCGCGCTACAAATGGGAAATAGAGCAGTTACTCGATCCGCACACGGGTAAATTGCCTAAGGATATTCGCCGCAAAGAATTGCTCTATGCCAACCGATTGCCAAGCGACGAAGAAATCCATGAGAGAGCGGCGATAGGTTTGTTTAATCAAGGTGCAAAAACGCAGTCGCAAGCGCAGCAACTGCAAAGTGTGCAGTGGAATTTTCGTGGACCAATCAATGTCGGTGGACGCACACGTGCGTTAGCTATTGATGTGAGCAATGAAAATGTCATCATTGCAGGCGGTGTCTCTGGTGGCGTGTGGCGCAGCGATGACGGCGGAAGAACATGGCGCAAAACCACCGCTCCTGATGAACTGCATAGTGTCTCTTGCTTAGCACAGGATACACGCCCGGGACGGCGCAACATCTGGTATTACGGCACAGGCGAACTGCGCGGCAACAGTGCGAGCTCCAATATTGGCGGCGGTCTGTATCGTGGCGATGGCATTTTCAAATCCGTAGATGGCGGTAATACTTGGGCACGCTTACCATCAACTGTAACCAACGCTCCACAAGTCTTCGACAACTATTTCGATTGGGTCTGGAACATCGCTATCGATCCCTCGAACTTGAATGAGGATGAAGTCTACGCAGCGACACTTGGTGCAATTCACCGAAGTATTGATGGCGGCAACAGTTGGCGTGTGGTATTGCCGCAAGGTGGAAATTTTTCTAACGCCGTCATTTCACCGCGCTTTAATGATGTCGCTGTAACATCAACAGGAGTAGTCTATGCTGCAATGAGTTCAGCAACGAGCGATGCGAATGTAACCGTAGCACAAGGACGCGGCATCTGGCGCTCAACGGATGGTATAAATTGGACAAACATCACACCTCCAAACTTTCCAAGCACTTACAATCGCATCGTGATAGGTATCACCCCCTCAAATGAAAATATCGTTTATTTCTTGGGTGAGACGCCCAACAGCGGGTTTAATGGCGATGGTAGAGATTGGACAAGCCTCTGGCGCTACACCTACATTTCAGGAGATGGCACAGGCGCGGGCGGTCGCTGGGAAGATTTGACCAGCAATATGCCTGCTTTCGGCGGCGCAGTGGGCAATATGAACTCGCAGCAGAGTTACAATCTTGTTGTCAAAGTCAAGCCAGATGACCCGAATGTGGTCTTCATCGGCGGCACAAATCTCTACCGCTCAACCAGCGGGTTTACAACCAACACCAACACGGCTTGGATTGGGGGCTACTCCAATCTCAACAACATTAGCCTTTACTCTAATCATCATTGCGACCAGCATTGCATTGTATTTTTGCCATCAAACCCGAATGTGATGCTCACTGGCAATGATGGTGGCGTACAGCGCACGAATAATTGCATGGCACAAAACGTGGTCTGGGAAGATTTATCGCGCGGCTATATCACATCGCAGTTCTATACACTGGCTATAGACCAGAATACGGTTAGCAATGTCATCATTGGCGGCTTGCAAGACAATGGCACGCATTTCGTCAATTCATCGACGCCAGATGTCGATTGGCGTGAGGTGTACGGCGGCGATGGCGGCTACTGTGCTATTGCAAATGGCGGCAATCCATATTTCATCTCTGTCCAAGAAGGCAGAATTTTCCGTGCATCGCTAAGTGCTGAAGGACGCTTACTCTCAGTAGTCTCCATCACACCGCAAAATGCAAGTAACCCGCTCTTTATCAATCCATTCGTCTTAGACCCAAACAATAGTAACATTCTTTACTCACTTGGCGGCGATAGGGTTTTGCGTAATACCAATGCGCTTACATCGGCAGCAGCGAACTGGGATACGCTTCCATCACCTTTCCCCGGAGCAAGGCTAACCAGTTTAGCCATTTCACACACGCCAGCCAATCGATTGTACTACGGCACAAACAATGGCAGGGTTTTTCGTGTCGATAATGCGCACTTCGATGCTGCGGTTACAACGGAAATCACAGGTGCAAATTTTCCGCGTAGCGGCACATCTCATGTTGGCTATGTCAGTTGCATTGCAATTGACCCAACGGATGCAAACAAAGTCATGGTTGTGTTCTCAAACTACAACATTCTGAGCTTGTTTTACAGTGAAGATGGCGGTGCAAGTTGGTCGGCAGTAGCCGGAAACTTAGAGGAAAATCCGGACGGTACAGGCAGCGGACCAGCCGTAAAATGCGCAGGGATTTTGCCTGTGCAAGGTGGCAGAGCCTATTTCGTGGGCACCACAACAGGACTCTACGCTACAACCAGACTAAATGGTATGCAAACCCAATGGGTACAGCAAGGGCGTAGAACAATCGGCAATGTGGTCGTTGATATGATTCGCGCAAGGCAAGCAGATGGATTGGTGGTGGTCGCAACGCATGGCAATGGTGTCCACAGCGCAAACATTACAAATCTAACGCCGCTCTCGGCGCAAACGGATGCGCCAGTAGCACGCTCATTCCGATTGATGCAAAATTATCCTAATCCATTCAACCCTGCGACGGTGATTCAATACCAACTGCCAACGCCGAGCATGGTTTCGCTCAAAGTCTATGATGCGTTAGGACGAGAAGTGGTAACGCTTGTCAATGAGCGTAAAGATGCAGGTCTGCATCAGGTAGAATTTCGCCCGATGAATCTTGCAAGTGGCACCTATTTCTACCGCTTGCAAGCAGGGCAATTTGTGGAAACTAAGAAGATGATACTTATCAAGTAAATGCGATTTCCCTGACATGCAAGAAATAAAGAGGGCGCATCGCTGCGCCCTTTAACTTTAAGTTTGGTCTGTCAGTACAGTTAAGCAATCGTGATATGCTTATCGAGATAGACATCTTGAATGGCATTGAGAATTGCGATGCCTTCTTTCATGGGCTTTTGGAAGGCTTTGCGTCCAGAAATGAGACCCATGCCACCAGCACGCTTGTTGATAACCGCAGTCCTGACCGCATCAAAGAGGTCATTGTCGCCTGAGGCGCCACCTGAATTGATTAGACCAGCTCTGCCCATATAGCAATTAATTACTTGATAACGGCAAAGATCGATGGGATGGTCCGTGACAAGGTCAGTATACATTCGGCTATCCGATTTGCCGTAGGGGCTTTCCTTCGTGCTCAGGGCTTTGTAGCCACCGTTGTTCTCTGGCAATTTTTGCTTGATGATATCGGCTTCAATTGTGACGCCCAAATGATTGGCTTGCGAGGTCAAATCGGCTGAGAGATGATAATCTGTGCCATTGACCTTGAAAGCCGGGTTACGCAAGTAGCACCAAAGGATGGTCGCCATGCCTAAGTCATGCGCTTGCTTAAAGGCTTCAGAGACTTCAATGATTTGGCGGCTAGATTCAGCGGAGCCAAAATAAATGGTGGCACCGACAGCCACGCAGCCCATATCAAATGCCATTTTGATATTGCCGAACATGATTTGGTCAAACTTGTTCGGGTAGGTCAAAAATTCGTTGTGGTTAATTTTGGCAATGAAAGGAATTTTGTGCGCATATTTGCGTGCAACACTGCCCAGTACGCCAAATGTAGAGGCGACAGCATTGCAGCCACCCTCAATGGCAAGTTTGACGATATTTTCACCGTCAAAGTAGATTGGATTCTTAGCAAATGATGCGCCGGCAGAGTGCTCAATGCCTTGGTCGACAGGCAAGATTGAAAGGTAGCCTGTACCAGCAAGTCGCCCTGTGTTGAAGAGCAGTTGCAAATTGCGCAGCACATTAGGACTGCGGTCGGAGTGTGCCCAAACACGGTCGACAAAATCAGGACCGGGCAAATGCAAATACTCTTTTGGAATCTTGGCTTTGTGCTCCAAAAGATTCTTGGCTTCAGCGCCTAACACTTCTTCGACATCGATGGTGAGATTGCTCTCGAGAACGGCAGTACTCATAGTTTGTAATCATTTTGGTTGGAAAAACCACTTTTCGCCCATTTTGAGGAAACAGCTGAATATAAAAATTTTCATGCGGTTTGTTTGTAGTATTACAAAATTGTGCAATCAAGCACAGGCAACTTTTGCAATCATTCTAAGCGTAACGCCACAAAACACAGAAATACCATGACACTTGCTATCAATTTTTTTACAGAGATTGGTCAAATTGCAATGATGTTTGGCGGCGTATTGAAAACATTGCCGCGCTGTTTCAAGGATCGTAAGTTGATTGTAACACAAATGTCGCACATCGGTGTGGATTCACTGCCGCTCGTGGTGCTGGTCTCTATCTTCACAGGTGCAATTGCAGCTTGGCAAGCGGCTTATCAGATGAAAGGACTTGCGCCAATGAGCCTTGTCGGCGGCATCACATCACGTGTGATTATTATTGAACTCGGTCCAGTGCTGACAGGCATCATCATCGCAGGGCGTGTGGGCGCTTCAATTGCTGCAGAAATCGGGACAATGAAAGTGACCGAACAAATCGACGCACTGGAGACGATGGCTATTAACCCCATACGCTACCTTGCCATGCCACGCATTTTAGCTACAACTCTAATGCTGCCAATTCTCGTCATTTTTGCAAACCTTGTGGCAATTGCAGGCGCGTTTGTGGTCTCATCATCCTTCTTAGGGCTTTCTGCATCAGGATTCTTTGACTCGCTCAAAAATTTCTTCTACGTCAAAGATGTGTTTGGAGCGCTGCTCAAAGCGGCAATTTTTGGATTCATCACCTCAGCAATTGGTTGCCACATTGGCTTCCGTACGGATGGCGGAGCAGAAGGTGTCGGCGTGGCTACGATTCGCAGTTTCGTGGTCTCTTCCGCCACGATTCTCATCGGCGATTATTTCCTATGGCTCTTCCTTTTTTGAGTGTAACTCCAAATGTAAAGCATCGTAGTGCTTTCTCTAAATAGTCCTAACACACATGACCTATATCCTTTGCTTTGCGCTGCTCTTTGCACCGCCCAAACCTTTTGAAGGTGCAATTATCTTTTCGGTCTCTGCGCCAGAAGTGAAGAACGCTAACCTTGTAATCATGCTCTCACGCTATGGCGCAAAAGCCATCTTCGATGGTAAAAATCAAGCCTTTGAGTTCTTGATTCCAAAGCAAGACAGCGCTGCCTACAAACTCAATGCCTATGGCAAGACATACAATATCGTTGGACTGGCAGAGTCACAGCGGCTAGCTGAATCACTCGGGCGATTGGAAGACTATACTCTCGATAAGCTCGGTGAAGAGACCGTGTTAGGCTATAAATGCAAACGATTTCGCTTGAGCACAAAACAGCGTACGATAGAACTCTGGACAACAAGCGAGATTTTAGATGCAGAAGAGCTGACCAAACTTGCAGGTGCTGTTACACTGCTTGGCTTAAATCCTAGAATGATTAGCGAAATGAAGAAAGCCGGTGTGGCTGGATTTCCGCTGAAACTGCGCGCTGAAGAAAACGGTCAGATTTTGACAATTGACGCAAAGAAAATCTCTAAAAAAACTTTCCCAAAGTCCACATTTGAAGTCCCAAAGGGCTATAGACCTATCGAGTAAAAAAAAAACGCTGCATTGCCCGAAGCCAATGCAGCGAGTGTTCTATTGTGTCGTTCAGAAGTTAGAAAGGTAAAAATGCGCCAGATACCCATTGGCAGGAGCCTTTGAACTCACTACGGCGACCTCTGACGGAGATGGGCAGAAGACCATTGCGTTCCTGCGAAAGATCAATGCTGAACTCACGATTGACTTCACTTTCGCTGTAGGTTTCACCACGCACAAAGGTAATGCGCGCAGTGTAAGTACCGGTAATTGTACCAGATGTTGCACGTGCATAAATGTTTTGGAATCGGCGTGTGCGATTGAGAGGCACCACAACATCGCGCAGTGTAGCGGTGATAGTATGGTTGCTAATGCGTAGCGCATCCCCAGCTGTTA
Source organism: Candidatus Thermochlorobacter sp. (assembly GCA_046291735.1). GTDB lineage: Bacteria > Bacteroidota > Chlorobiia > Chlorobiales > Thermochlorobacteraceae > Thermochlorobacter. The sequence continues at coordinate 142,561 of JBKBSK010000007.1, forward strand.
GTGAATCAATGCCAGAGCGACGATAAGGTGCAGCAGAGTTGAGCGTCATAATAGGATTTGCAGTGTCAGCAAAGGAGATGGTACCACGCAGTGCGCCCTCTAATCGTGTCAAGCGATGCGATAGCTGACGGTTTTTAAAGTAGCCAGTGCAAGAATCAGGCACGATTTCAAAGGTTACAAGGTCGGCAAGCTGGTTGTTGGTTCTGAGAAACTGTTGCCCGACGCCATTGCGTGAAAAGCGTAGCCGATACTGACGTGTCCAACTGCCTTGCACTGTAGGGGTATTGATTGAGCGTTGCACCGTAATGGTCCAAGTTTGGTTGGCTGGGTTGTACTCACGGCGGCGAATCATGCCGTTGCGGCTCAGCGTAGGATCAGGTGAAGCGATAAAGTTCAGCATGCCGTCAGAAGTAAGTTCAACAATGTCAGTGAGTTGATCATTGAGTCCGCCATTGTCAGAGCCTATTGCCCCTGAAATCACGGTGGAGGCATCTAATGAAGCAAGTTGGCTTTCATCTTGAGCGGGTTCAGAGGCGGTTTGGCAGCCTATTGCGCCAAGCAGAACCAGCGCGAAAGCAGCACGAAGGAAAGACAATGAGCGTTTCATAGTTAGATGCATGATTTAGATAAGTTGAAAGTTTTAGTTTGAACCTACAAGTCGCCTTTCATGGCTTTGAGCGACTGTGCACTCAAAGAGACAGATATGAGCGAAAAAAGGTTTAAAGTGCGTGGGCGCTAAATTTGTGAGGTGCTACACCAAGAAAAAATAAGGCGCAAATAAGGATGTATTTGGAAAGCACAAGAGAGGCGAGTATATTTGCAGTCCTTTCTTGTAGAGGTAAGTTTGCAAGCAAGGAGCTGTAGCTCAGTTGGTTAGAGCGCCTGCCTGTCACGCAGGAGGCCGCGGGTTCGAGCCCCGTCAGCTCCGCAATCCTCCCTAAGATGTGTTGCCTTCTATTGGGCGGTTTCTACAGCAAAGCAATCACTTCATCTATGGTTGGAATACGGGTTTTGATGACGGTGCGCAGTTTGCGATTATCTAAGCTGCAATCGCGCGGGCGTGGCGGCGTTGAAACAACGCTATCCAGCGACGCAGCACGATAGGAAGATTCAGGCACGCCGAAATGCTCAAAAATTTTCTTTCCAATTTCATAACGCGAAAGGCGCTCGCTGCCCACGGCATGAAATATGCCCTTTGCCTCTCTGGCTGCATCAAGTGCAAATTCTAAAACAATTTGCGCAAGCGTCTCTACTGAAATCGGTGAGCGATATTCATCTGTAAATAGTGTGGGAAGACGCGACTGCGCCACTTCAAGCATTAAACGCTCATTAAGGCTACGTGTGCCGCGTGGTGAGTATCCAAGCATAATCGTTGTGCGAAGAATGGCATAATCTTCGAGTGTTTTAGTGATATAATCTTCACTGATCATTTTAGTTTCACCATAGAAGCTGAGCGGGTGGCGCAAATCGGTTTCCACATAATTACCTTTTTTGCCATCAAAGACTAAATCGGTGGAGATGAAGATAAGTCGCGCATGAAAATGTTCGGCAAGGTTGGTGAGCGTGCGTGTAACCAGAATGTTTTGCCGTGTCGCTTCATCTTGTTGCCATTCACAAGCAGCAGGTTCAGTCATCGCAGCAGTGTGAATAATCACATCGGGTCGCCATTGAGAGATGACATTCCAAACTGCACTTTCAGATGTCAGGTCAAGCAAAAGTGTCTCGTAGCCATTTGAAAAGACTGGTGGAATGACAAAGGTTTCGCTGCGTTGAGCGGCGCAAACCTCTACATTGGGTCGTGAGCCTAAAAGACGCAAGATGTTGCCGCCAAGCAAACCGCTAGCGCCTGTCAGAAAAATTTTAACTGGCATTGAAGATAAAGTTTCAACTTGTGCAAATTAGCGTTGTGCACCAGAGTTGCACGGCTCGAACACTGTAAGCAACAAAGAAAGCAAGATGCAAAATTCTGAACCATCGAATGTCGAAACGCTCAAAGGCGAAGCGCAAAAAGCTGCCGCAAGTCAAGCACAAATTGACTACTACAACGAACTTGCGCGCAAAGCTATTCATGTCTGTTCTATTGCTATTCCGCTGATTTATTATCACATTCCACGAAAACTTGCGCTGGTCTTACTTACGATTCTTTTCTTAGGCTTTTTTTTAGTCGATTTGGTCAAGATGTTTTCAAAGCCAATTGCAGTGTGGTATTTCAAAACTTTTGGTTCGCTGCTTCGACCTCATGAAAAAGATGAAACAAAGAAACGCTTCAATGGGGCAACATTTGTAACCATGTCAGCACTGCTAAGTGTTGCACTGTTCCCAAAAATGATTGCAATTGCCTCGTTTGCGATTTTGATTGTGGCAGATACTGCGGCGGCATTAGTTGGCAGAAAATTTGGAAGGATTCCGCTCTTTTCAAAGACACTGGAAGGTAGCATAGCGTTTTTGATTGCAGCAATTCTGGTTGTGCTACTGACACCGAATCTAAATCCTGCCGTGGGGATTGGGCTAGCAGTCGTAGCAACAATTGCTGAAGTTGTGCCGCTGAGAATGATGGGCTATACAATTGATGACAACCTTACCATTCCTTTAGCATCTGCAACATTTGCTTATGTGTGTTACCTAATCTTTCTGCCAGATGAAATTACACTGTTGAGAGTTGGAGAATAAAGCCTACACAGGTAAAGAAAGGTCGGGCTTGGGCAAATCGCCGTTATGAATTTTATCAACATACCACCACCAATGCGAGAGCGGATAGCGCTTGCGCCGATACGAATCTTCTAACAAGCCAATGCCAAACTCGTATTCTTCAAGATACTTGTAGGCTTTTTCCAAAACGATAGCATCATTGCGGCGCACCTCAGCGGTAAGTTCAGGCGTAAGTTCATTCTTGCGAATTTCAATGTCGCTGCGATAAAAAAGAAACTCATCGTAGCCTTCAATCCAGATTTCTTCAGGGTCGGCTAAATCTTTGCAATAGCGCGCATAGATTTTTACAAGTTCCGTGATGGTAAACCCACGAGAACAGTAAAGCGGCGGTGTCGGTTCGTTCATCATCTCATTTTGCTCAGGTGCTTGACTAGTCATATTTGTAAAACCCTCTGCCTGACTTGCGTCCTAAATACCCAGCTGCGACCATATTTTTCAAAAGAGGTGAGGGACGATACTTGGAGTCGTTGAAGCCTTCGTAGAGCACTTCCATAATGGCAAGGCATACATCTAATCCAATGAAATCGGCTAAGGTTAGCGGTCCCATCGGGTGTGCCATGCCTAACTTCATAATTTCATCAATGGCTTCGGGTGTTGCCACGTTTTCATAGACACACTGAATGGCTTCGTTAATCATGGGCATGAGCACGCGGTTTGAAATAAATCCGGGATAGTCGTTGCAAGAAATGGGCACTTTGCCAATGGCTTTAGCCGTAGCTTCAATCACCGCATAAGTTTCATCGGAAGTTTGCAGTGCGCGAATAACTTCGATGAGCTTCATAACGGGCACGGGATTCATAAAGTGCATGCCAATCACTTGTGCCGGACGCCGAGTTGCAGCAGCAAGTTTTGTGAGCGAAATTGAGCTGGTGTTGGAAGCAAGAATGGCTGTGGGTTTAGTGTGTTCATCGAGCGCACGAAAAACAGACTGCTTGAGTTCAAAATTTTCATTGACGGCTTCAATGACAAGGTCTGCATCTTTAACGGCAGTGCCCAAATCGGTGCTCGTAGAAATGCGCTGCAAGGTTTGTGCTTTTTGCTCTTCAGTGAGTGTCCCTTTTTTGATTTGTCGATCCAGATTCGTTGAAATCGTTTGAAGCGCACGGTCTAAAAACTCTTGCTTGATATCGACAAGCATTGTGGGGTAGCCAAATTGTGCGAAGACATGAGCGATGCCATTGCCCATTGTGCCGCCGCCAACGACGGCAATGCGATGAATGTCCATGCTTAAGTGAAAATTTGCTTGGTGAAAAATTACATTGAACTGCCTGTGAAAACAATGTGCTGCAATTCTACAAAAAAACTCGGAAAGCTGTAGCTAAATCAAAAGCGTAAGCGCACTGCTCCCTAGTGCAAGTTGACCTGCATCCCTCAATTTGGTTTGAAAGAAAGCGCTAAAGCCCTTAATTTCTTGCAACCCACAATAATTCCAATAACTCTTAAACAACAAGGAGAAGCAATATGCCAAAGAAAATCTTGATGCTTGTCGGCGACTATGTCGAGGACTATGAAGTGATGGTGCCCTTTCAAACTTTACTAACAGTAGGGCATCAAGTTCATGCAGTTTGCCCTGATAAGAAAGCCGGCGATGTGGTGCGCACCTCAATTCATGACTTTGAAGGTGACCAAACTTACACTGAAAAGCGTGGTCATAACTTCAAGCTCAATGCCACATTTGCGGATGTAAAGCCAGAAGACTACGATGCCCTTTTCATCTGCGGCGGGCGTGCACCCGAGTACATTCGGCTCAATTCGAAGGTGATTGAGATTGCTCAGCATTTTGCTAAACATAACAAACCGATTGGCTCTGTTTGTCACGGCGTACAAGTCTTGACTGCTGCTAATGTGATTGCAGGCAAGAAAATTTCTGCTTATCCAGCATGCGCTCCTGAAGTCAACATGGCAGGCGGACACTACGAGCAAATTGCAATGGATGAAGCCATTGTCGATGGCAATATCGTCTCTTCACCCGCTTGGCCCTCTCATCCAGCACTGCTTTCGAAGTTCCTTGAACTTTTGGGCACAAAGATCATGCATGAAGAAGGCGCAGTGGCATAATGGTCTTAAGGATACATAAAAGAGTGCGAGGGTTTGCCTAAAAGCAAGAACTCGCACTTTTTTATTCATAATTAGAAGTGAAAGTCTGTCGAACTTTTTTGAAGCGCGACATTTCGTTATCTTGCTCATCTTCGCAAAAAACGACGTAATACCAAACTATAATCAATGAAAAAACTGCTTGCTTCACTCTGGCTCTCCCTACTTTTAAGTTTTTTACAAGTCATACAAGTTGCAGCACAAACTGCTGCGGACGATTCACTCTATGTACGGCAAAACTTCACCAAGCGTGAAGTCTATATCCCAATGCGTGATGGTGTCAGGCTCTTCACGTCAATTTATGTTCCAAAAGATTCCTCAAAGAAATATCCGATTATCATGCTGCGCACGCCTTATAGTGTTGCGCCCTACGGAGAAGATGCCTACCGCACCTCACTTGCTCCAATTGAGCTCATGCGTGAAGGATACATTTTTGTCTATCAAGACGTGCGTGGGCGATATATGTCCGAAGGTGAGTTTGTAAATGTGCGTCCAAATATCCCGGGCAATGCAACAAAAGAGATTGATGAGTCCAGCGATACTTACGACACGATAGAGTGGCTTGTCAAGAATTTGCAGACCTGCAATGGCAGGGTAGGCATTTGGGGAATTTCTTATCCCGGTTTTTATGCTGCCGCAGCAATTCCAGATGCACATCCAGCACTTAAAGCCGTCTCGCCACAAGCACCGGTAACCGACTGGTGGATTGGTGATGACTTTCACCATAACGGAGCATTTTTCTTTGCTGATGCTTTTACATTTCTCTACTCTTTTGGTAAGGCACGACCGCAGCCTACCACAATGGGCAATCCACCCTACCGTTTTCCAACGCCCGATGCTTACAAATTTTTCCACGAGCTTGGCGCATTGAAAAATGTCAATCAAAGGATCTTTCGTGATAGCATTGCATTCTGGAATGACATTATGAATCATCCCAACTACGATGATTTCTGGAAATCACGTACGCTGCTGCCACACTTCAAGAATGTAACGCCAGCCGTGATGACCGTTGGCGGTTGGTATGATGCTGAAGATCTCTACGGACCGCTCAAAGTCTACGATGCCATTGAACGCCAAAACCCGAACGCAAAAAATATACTGGTGATGGGACCATGGTTTCATGGTGCATGGGCGAGAACCGATGGCGAACAGCTGGGCTATATCAAGTTTGGCTCAAAGACGGGACCATATTATCGTGAGAATATCGAGAAAGTTTTTTTCAATGCGTATCTCAAAGATAGCACAGAGGCAAAACTGCCAGAAGCTATTCTGTTTGATGTGGGCAAAAATGAGTGGCGAACCTTTAACGAGTGGCATCCAAAAAATGTGATTGAGAAAAACCTGTATTTCCATGCAGATGGCAGACTTTCATTTGAGCCGCCGAAAGAGACAAAAGGTTTTGATGAATACATTAGCGACCCAAATAAGCCTGTGCCCTACACGAGTGAAATTCGCCTTGACCGCAGCGTAGAGTATATGATTGAAGACCAGCGCTTTGCGGCGCGTCGACCCGATGTGCTCGTCTATCAAACCGATGAACTCAGCGAAGACATTACGCTAGCAGGAAACATTTTTGCCAATCTTTTTGTCTCAACTACAGGCAGTGATGCCGATTTTATCGTCAAGTTAATTGATGTCTATCCTGACAGCGCACGAGATGACTACAGCGATAAGCCATTAGGACGGCGCGTTTTTCCTGCACCAGTGCGGTTAGGCGGTTTTCAAAAATTAGTGCGCTGGGAAGTGATGCGTGGGCGCTACCGAAAAAGTTATGAAAAGCCCGAAGCCATGAAGCCCAACCAAATCGAGCAAATTAAACTTGAATTGATGGATGTGCTTTACACTTTCAAGAAAGGACATCGCATTATGGTGCAGGTGCAAAGTTCGATATTTCCGCTCATCGACCGCAATCCGCAAAAGTTCGTGGATATCTACAAGTGCGACGACCGTGATTTTCAGAAAGCCACACATCGAGTGTTTCGCGCTGCAAATGCGGCATCGCACCTCAAGGTCAAAATTTTGCCAAAATGAAGGCATTGAAACACTCGGTAGCATTGCGACGACTGTGCAGCACATTGGCGCTGGCGATAGTGCTAGTGGCGCAGTCTTCCGTGGATGCTCTGGCGCAACCGCTTGCAAAAAACTTTGCTGAAAAACGTCTCGGAGCGCAAAAAAGTGCAATGTGGATACTGGGCACATGGGCAGGTGTCTCCATTTTGTCAGGCGTAGGGCTTTCAGTGCAGTCGGAAAATACGACGCTGCGGTATCTTGGCTTTCAAAATATCGGATGGGGGGCGGTCAATGCGGCGCTGGCAGGCTTTGCACTGTTTGGATTAGGCGCGCAAATTGCAGCGTTAGACACGCTAAGCCCCAGCGCAGAAGCCCTGCTCAAAGAACTCTCAGAAGAACATACCTTCTCGAAGATTCTCTTAGTTAATGCAGGACTTGATGTCGGTTACATGTTAGTTGGCGGCGCTTTAATGTGGGCAGCACGAAACGGGCTAAGTCGAAGCGATGAATTTTTTGGAAGCGGACTTGGCGTGTTGATTCAAGGTGCGTTCTTACTCATCTTCGACATCTGGCAAGCTGTTGTGTCAGGACATCGCACAACAGAGCTCGAGAACGCATTGCGTCCGCTGCTCTCTATTAAAGTTACAGCACTTCCATTTGGCACAGGTCTTGCGCTGACGGTCTCGTTTTAAGCATTACTTTGCGACATTAGTACGCAAGAGGTCAGTACGCAAAAAGTTCAGAATTGCCTCATTGACTTCTGTGCTGCGCTCAATTTGAATCATGTGCCCAGCTTGCGGGAGCATTAAAAGTTTGGCGTTAGGCATGGCTTTGACGCCTTGTTCCATGACATCGCGTGTGCGACCGCCATGCAAAAATGGGTTAGGAATGAGATTATCGTTTTCACCTGCAATCACAAGTGTTGGGGTATGAATTTGTCCGAGCTTATCCCAGACATATTCATCGAGCATGGCGCCGACACACTTCCACACAGCATAGGCGAAGCGATTGAACTCTTCGGTTGCTGCTAAACGCACACGCTCTTCAATGAGCCATTCCCATTCATCGTTCCATTCATAGAAATTGTTGGTGATGTTAGCGCGCACACGCTCTTGCGGTGTTTTCTTGACAAAGTCAGGCGTGGTAGCGTTGCGTAGCCAGTCGCCTTCACCTTGTTTGAAAGGCTCGAATCCAGCAGGTGAGAGCAAAACCAATTTCTCTACGGATTCAGGAAAGAGCAGGGCGGCAGTCATAGCGATTTGTCCACCCATAGAGTGCCCAACCCAAGTCGCTTTCGTGATGCCAAGTTCGCTCAGCAGCGCGCGAATGGTCTCAGCGTAAAACTTCAAGGTGTAAGGCGCAGAGTAAGGCTTCGAAGATTTGCCATATCCGATTAAGTCAACGGCAATGACGCGAACGCCTTGTGCTTGCAGAGTGGGGATATTGTATCGCCAAAAGCCCATATTGCTAGCAAGCCCGTGAATGAGAACAATCGGCTGCCCTGAGCCTTTGCTGTCGTGATATGCCATCATGACGCCGTTGATGAGTTTGGTCTCAGTGCCGAAAGGATAGGGAATATCCTGAAACTTCATGGGTGGGTCAGCATGGTAGAGTTTGGAATTGCTGCATCCTGAGAGTGCAATCAGGCAAATAAGCAAGAAAGAGAGTTTTACGTTCGTCATGGTTAGAGCTAATTGCATTGATTAAAACATTAGCCAACTGAGCGTACCAAAAACAACCCAAGGATTTTGCGGTCGTGTGGTAAGTGCGTTTGGACGTGTCAGTGGACTGTCGTAGAAATCACCGTTGACCATGTAAGCAACACTGAGCCCTAAATCGAGAAAGAGTGCGAGTGTATATTTAAGTTCAGCATTAAGTTCGGCTCCGATGAAGCGACCGACATCGCTGGGCGTCTGATTGGCAAGCGCAGCTGCAGCCCCAACTTTTATGAGCAGCTTGTTGGGCACAAGATTGTTGAAATAGTTGAGGAAAACAGCTATGGTGCCAAAACCCATGTTGGAAATATCGTGAACGGCAGAGTAGTAGCGGTTCACCACTTGCGCATCGGGAAAGAGAAGAAACGCTCGGTGTGAGCTAAAAATACCAACAGGTGAGCCCCAAGTGTTACCTGTTACAACACCGGTGTATTGACCATCGCTCACATTGTTGGCATCGCCAGAAGTGTAGAGCGCCTCGAAGGAGATACGGTCGTTGTTTGTTTGACCGTATTTATAGTTAAGTGAAAGATGTGCTGTAAAGCCAAAAATACCGATGTTGCCTGTGCTCTCGCCTTGCGGTGTGAAAGTATTGAGATTGCCGAAGTTGAACATGGTGAGTGCGCTCGCCCAGAGCCGTCCGCCGATGAAGTCACGATTGTAGGCAAGGTTTGCGCCTGTCCAGAGCACATCGCCTTTGTAGCGATTTTGTCCCAACCGAAACCGTGCGCCGCCGTTGTACTCGACCAAGAGTGAGTTAAAGCCTTGACCGAGAATCGAGACGCCACCTTCACCTTGCGCTCTGTCGTAGAGATACCAAACACTACCGCCAAGTTCCCACAACCCAGAGAGGCGTGTTTCAGCATCTGCCATCAGCAAGACGACATCATCATCGATTTGAATGAAATTTTCATAGAGCTGAAAATAGGCAAGCCGACCTATGGTGACGGGCGTAAGATTGAAGTAGGTGCTAATGCCGACGCCTTGTGTGCCCCAGAACATCAAGCGGTTGGCGCTGGTCTGATTGGTTTGCAGCGTATTGACATTAGGGTCGCGCGGGTTATCAAAAATGCGCTGAATGCCAATAACCACATTCCATGCAGGAGTGATTTTGAGTTCAAGGTTTGCCAGCAAAGTTTGAATGTTGACAGTTCCTGCATTGATTGCGCCACCGACATTATTACCGACGCCGTAGTTGACATCGCCCCAAGTAACATCGACTTTGAAGAGCGTGCGAAAAATTGCGATGCCATCTAAAATCGCAGGTCGATAGACGAAGAGCGGCACAAAGCGTCCTTCGCCATAAAAAGCAGTTTGCGGCACAGTAGAGGTGCTGTTCGGTCCGAAGAGCCGACCAATGATTTGCCCACGCAGAAATTCATTTTCAGGTGCAATGTTGCTGGCGGTCAGGCGTGTAAAGAAAAATCCAATGAATTGCAATTCCGGCAGCGGCTTTTCAGGCGTGCCCATACGACGTTCATCATCGACAGGATAGTTCGGCAACTGTGCCCACAAAGAAGTGGCATAGGAAAGGATAACGGCAAAGCATAAAGCAAATTTCATAGCGTTCTCCCAAGTTTTCAAAGCCTTGCATGAGTGCTTAGGTGCAGTGAGACGCCACTCCTTAGAGGCGTCCCACCGACTTATCCTAAGCAAAAAGCGAAGGGTTTATTGACGCACGTAGCGCTGAACATTAGCTTGCCCAAATGCGCCGCCCGATGTACTTCCGAAGCCAGCAGCAGCAGTGGGCGGCGTAACACCTTGGAGAGGAGGCTCTGTCTGCGCAATTTCATATCGCATCGTGTTGCCGCTGACTTCATAAATCCCAACTGCCGTAATAGCTGTAGGCGTACTTTGATTGACCCTAATGTTTCGGATGTTTGCATTTGCACCAGTGGCACCGCCAGCTGAAGTCGTGTAAGTCCCGCGTAAAGTGCCTTCGACGCCAGCTGAATCGCGCTGCACGACTACGTATGAGCCATCACTGTTAAACGTGGCTTGAATGCGGCGAATCCGAAAGGGTGGAGCAGAGAGAATCGGTGCGACATTCGTGCCTTCCGATACCCATGTGCCTACAATCGGATCTTGGGTGCTCCCAGAATCTGATGAAGTCGTAGAGCCTTGGCATGCAGCCATGGTCAAAGCAGCACAGAGCAAGAGCAGAAAACTGATATTTTTCATTTTTATCTCCTATGAGTTTAGTTGAGAAAGCACGACTCAAAATGAATCGCATAGAAAACGGTCTAAATTGCGCACGGCAAATGATGAGCTACTCTGCTTGAAGAAGAGCTTTGCGATTGATTTTGCCAGCATCGTTCTTCGGCAGTGCATCCAGAAAGACGACATACTTTGGTACCTTATATTTTGCCAGATTTGCTTGACAAAACGCTTGCACATCGCGCTCGGAGAGCAAGACACCTTCTTTCAAGACCACGAATGCTTTGCCCACTTCGCCCCACTTTTCATCAGGTACAGGTACAACGGCGGCTTCAGCAATACATGGGTGCGAATGCAACACGCGCTCGACTTCGGCAGGATAGACATTTTCTCCACCAGAGATGTACATGTTCTTTTTGCGATCGACCACATAGTAAAACCCTTCTTCATCTTCTCGCGCTAAATCGCCTGAATAAAGCCAGCCATCTTTGATAGCCTTTGCCGTTTCCGTAGGGTTATTCCAGTATCCTTTTGTAACGACATCGCCTTTGAAGATGAGTTCACCGACGGTACCGCGCTGAACATCATTGCCCTGATCATCGACAAGACGCACATTCAGATAAAAATTTGGTACACCAATCGAGCCAATTTTGCGCACGGCATCGCTGTGATGCAGTGAAAAAAGATTAGGTCCAGCTTCTGTCATGCCAAACCCTTGACGAATCGGCACGCCACGATTTTGCCAAAGTTCAATCACAGACAGCGGCAAGGCTTCGCCGCCAACCAGAAAAAAGCGTATGCGGCTCAGATTGACGGTCTGAAAATTTGGTGCCGCCGCAAGCAGTTTAAGTATCGTCGGCACAGCCATAAACATCGAGGCTTGCTCCTGCTCGAGAAGCTTCAGTGTGGTTTCTGCCTCAAATTTTTTCATGAGGCAAGAATAGGCGCCGTGATGCAGAAAAGGTGTGGAAAGCACATTGAGTCCGCCCGTATGAAAAAGTGGCATGGCGCATATTGTCCGATCTTCAGTTGAAAGATCTAGGCGCATCATCGTATTGACGCTGTTCCAAAAGAGCATCCGATGAGAATACAGCACACCTTTGGGCAAGCCGGTGGTGCCACTTGTGTAAAGAATGAACACCGCATCATCTTCGCTAAGCTTTGCAAGCGACGTGAAAGACTCTGCAGAATCTCGATATGCATAGCCTTCCTCTTGCAGCTTGCTTAATGACCATTTGTGGGGAATGGCGTCAGCAATTGGGCATTGCAAGAGCGTAGAGAGATACTTCTCTTCGGTGATGAGAAGTTTAGGCATGCAGTCAGCAAGGACTTGATTGATTTCTTTTGCTGCTAAACGAAAATTGAGCGGGACAATAATTGCGCCAGTTTTTTGCGCAACAAAAAACAAAATGAAGTGTTCCAGACAATTTTCAGCGTAAAGTGCGATGCGATCGCCATGTGTGAGACCAAACTCTTGCGTGAAAAGCTGCGAGAGGCGATTTGAAATGTTATCGAGCTGGGTGTAAGTCAAAGTTCGTTCTGTCTCAAACTCTTTGAGTGCAATTTTCTGAGGCGTGTATAGACACAGTTTTTCTAGCCAGTTGAAGATCATCATTGCTTGTCTAGGTTAAACGTGTTCAGTTGTCGATTTCCAAGAGCTAAGATGACAGCAGCAAGCATGCAAGCAACGGGACAAATGATAAGCGAAAGTCGCATGGCGTCAGGGTTTGCGCTGACATTCCACAGGTCATTGAGGTAGCCAATCACAAGAGGAGCGACACCATAGCCAGCAACATTGACAAGAAAGAAATAAATACCTACAGCAAGACCGCGCATGGTGGGTGCGGCAATATCGTTGAGGTCTGCAAACGAGGGACCAAGCCACGAAAGACTAAAACCAATCAAGAAAAAGTTGAGTGCAAGCAAAAGTACAAGATTTTCACCAAGGAGCATCAGCGACCAGCAGAGCGCACTGGCAAAAGCAGAAAGACTTGCCAATTTCATGCGACCGCCGACTTCTTTCTGGCGAAATTTATCGGCAAGATAGCCGCCGCCGATAATCCCGACGAATCCGCCTGTAATCATGGCAATACCAAACCAGCTGCCGATTTCAACCAAGCTTAATTTGTGCACGCGCACAAAAAACACCGTAAGCCAAGCGCCAACACTCGCTGACGCAACATTGAAAAGAGCATAACCACTATGATGAAACCATATCTTCGCCGTTTTGTAGAGTGCGCGCCAATCTGAGACAGTCTCTTGCCTTCGCGCTTCGCTGTGTCCGCGTTTGGGCTCAATAAGTGCTGCAACAAGCAAAGCAATCAGCACACCGGGAAAACCCAAGAGGTAAAACGCATATCGCCAGCCGATGGCTTCGGCAATCACGCTACCGAGCAGGAAGGCAAGTCCACTGCCCAGCGCAATCGCCGATGAATAAATGCCTTGAACAGTTGCGCGTCGTTCTCGTGGAAAGTAATCACTCAGCAGAGAGAGTGCGGCAGGACCAAGCGTGGCTTCGCCGATGCCAACGCCAATACGGCAAAGAAAAATTGTCCAGAAATCAACAGCAAAACCTGTGAGCCCTGAAAAAACGCTCCACGAGGCAAGTCCAATGGCAATCAGCGTTTTGCGCGACATGCGGTCAGCAAGACGACCGAAAGGGATGCCTAAGAGAGTGTAGAAGATGATAAACGAGGTGGAGCTCAGCAGCGCAAGTTGCGTATCGCTGAACTGCATTTCGCTCTTAATTGGCGTAAAGAGAATGTAGATAAGCATGCGGTCTAAGAAGTTGAGCAAATAGACCAGCGTCAGCAAGCCAAGTGCATACCATGCATATCTTTCAGAGAAAGTCTGTGGTTTGATTTCAGCTGCAGGTGCATGCATCGTATCTCTCCTTGTTGAAGTGAAATCTGACTCAAAACTTAAATGCAGCGCTAGCAAACGCAAGTCCGCCGCCCGAACCGATGAACATGATGAGGTCGCCACGCTTGACCTTGCCTTTTTCTAAGGCATCGCAGAACGCCATAGGAATGCAAGCCGAGCCAGTGTAGCCATATCTGTCCATGATTGTGTGGGCGCGCTCGCGTGGTACATTCAAATTATCCAGAGTTTGCCAAATGCTATTGATGTTGATTTGTGTAAAGAAGTACTGTGCAAACTCAGTGGGCTGCAAGTTGAGTCGCGCTGCAAGTGAGCGAGCCATCTTTGTCCAAACTTCTGCGTTAAGTTCTTTCGGAAATTTTCTCACGAATTTGAGCAGATGGTCTTTGTTAGAAAGCGCTCGGTCTGAAATGGGCTCGTGCGTACCACCTGCATAGATGCCCATCCAGTCGTGGTATTGTCCTTCGGTGAGCAGTTCGCTTGCAAGAAAGCCGCGCGTAGAATTTTTCTCAGCTGTAAGAACTGCAGCGCCTGCACCGTCCGCAAAAAGCGTCACGGTTTTTTTATCCTTCATATCCAAGTACTTACTCATCGCATAAGCGCCGACAACCAGAATGTGCTGATAGCGTTCGTCGGAACGAATGTATTTGGAAGCAACATCGAGCGCAGTAACAAAACCTGCGCACGCGGTGTTAATATCGAAAGTGCCCGCGCGTTTTGCGCCTAAACGATGTTGAACCACTGAAGCCGTCGAAGGCGAGATATACTCTGGCGTATCGGTAGCCACGATGATGAGATCAAGCTCTGCAGGCTGAAGGCTGGCATTGGCAAGGGCAGCGCGCGCAGCGTGTTCGACAAGATCAGCGGTGGATTCATCGTCTTTACACCAGCGACGCTCGCGAATGGTGAGATTCTCTACAAGCCATGTATCTACATCTTCACCCAAGAGTTCGTTGAAGTAAGCATTTGGAATGATACGCTCAGGCGCATACATCCCCGCTGCCGCAATAATAGCGTTTTGCATTGGAACAAGTCTCCCTTCTTCGCTTAGAGATCATTAAGTAAAAACCCTATGCTTTAGCACTGTGGATAGCGTGCTTGCCACTTTAGGCAACATAGCCGCCATCGACACTCAGCACGGTACCTGTGATAAATGCCGCCTCATCAGATGCTAAAAAAAGGTATGCGCTGGCAACATCTTCAGGCAAGCCAAGCCGTCCAAGCGGCGTGCGTTCTTTAACACTTGTTAAGACTTTTTCGGGTACAGTTGTTATCATCTCGGTTGCAATAAATCCGGGCGCAACCGCATTGACGGTAATACCTTTCTTACCTAATTCTCTTGCCCAGACTTTGGTCATTCCAATTAGACCTGCTTTAGCGGCGACATAGTTTGTTTGACCAAAGTTGCCATAAAGTCCAACAACAGAAGCGGCATTGATAATGCGACCGTATTGTTTTTCTGCCATGTACGGCGCGACAGCTTTTGCACAATTGAAGACACCAGTGAGATTGACATCAATCACTTGTTGCCACTGTTGCGCGGTCATCTTAAGCAGTGTAGCGTCACGCGTAATACCGGCATTGTTGATGAGAATATCAAGATGAGAAAATGTCTCGTAGGCGCGCTTCGCAGCAGCTTCTACTGAAGCAAGGTCAGCGACATTGACTTCATCAAAATGCACAGCGAAGCCTTTTGCAGTGAGTGATTGCAAGAGACTTTCACCTTTTTCACGACTCATATCCCAGATAATTACTGTGGCGCCCTCACAAGCAAATTTTTCAGTAGTGGCTTTGCCGATGCCTTGCGCACCCCCAGTAATAATTGCAGTTTTGCCATCTAAGCGTCCCATTGTCGCCTCAGTTAATTGGTGAGTAGTTAGTTTTTATTATTTGAAAACTAAAAAATGCTATTCAGAAAAGCAAGCGCACGCTCTGAGGCGAGAAGAGCAAGAGACAAACGCAAATACGATTCGGGGGATGAAACTTAAAAGAAGAGTACGATGGTATCGAGCTTATTTCCAACGCACGCGCACGGAGCCGACGCCGCTCGAGACATGAAGTTCGAGCACGTGTTTTGCTTTGGAAAAATTGCCGCTGTAGAACCACTCGCCATCTTGGGTGAAATCGTCGGGAAGGGCAATTGAGGAGAAAAAGTTATCGGCATACTTGATTTTTACGCCGGCTTCTTTCGGCAAGAGGATGCGCAGCGAGCCAGCGCCGATTGAGACATTAACTTTTGAGGAACGAAATTCGCTGCCGCTGAAATCCAGCACCACATTAGAGGCACCGCCACTGAAATCCATTTCTTCAAAGTTAGCATTGCCAAGCCCTTCGACGACGAGTTTAGATGCCCCCGTCGAGAGACGAAGTTTTTTCATCGTAACAGGATTGGGCTCATTGAAGCGCAGTTTTGTAGCGCATGCGCCTGAAACCAGATTAAGGTCAGAGATTTTCAAGCCCGACATGTTGAGGTCATTGTATCCGGCGCCGACTGAAAAATCAAGTTGGACAGGAATGCCAGTAGGGAGAAAGAGTTTCAGGACGGATTCGCGCAGGTCTTTTTCTTCTTCGTTTTCATCACTGCCGCCAAAGAGGGAACGCCAGTCGAGGCGAATGCGGCGTCGGCGCGTTTCATCCTTAACCTGATTGTGTTGTAGCGACAAATAGCCTACACCATCACGAATTGAATATGCGGCAAGCAAGCTAGCTGTATCGGTAGAGTGAAATTCGTATTCAAACGCATTAGAGTTTTGTTGAGAACCCAGTTGCAATTTCAGTGTGCCTAAGTCAAGTTGAACAGAAAGAGATTTCTCTGTAGTGAGCGGCACAGCGCGATGTGAGACATGAATTTGCGACTGTGCGGCTTGCAAAAAAGAAAATAGCGCAGCAAAAAAGAGCAGAGTTGGTTTGACCTCAAAAATTTTTATATCTGGAAGGAAGTGTAGACTGTGCCGCATGAGTCGCATAAGTTATGGAAAAATCCATGATAGAAAGTTAATGCAAATGCATGGTTGTAACAAGTTCTTACCTTAGCTAAGGCGAATATGTTTCAGGCAAGAAGAATTATTTCGTAGCCCAGTCGATTAGCCAAGCAAAACGGCTGCGCTGCAAGAGATGAGCCACAAGATAGAGCAGAGCAAATAGCGCACCCGGAGAGAGCAAAAATGCCCGAACCCAGACCCAGAAGGAGATAGGTGTCTCCACCGGTGAATGCTCTGACTGCGCCATAGCAAGAGCAGGGCGGGCTATCCATTCGTGTAAATTGGACCGCCACCGCCTTCGGGCACTTTCCAAGTGATGGCTTGATATGGGTCGGCAATATCGCATGTTTTGCAATGCACACAATTTGACGCATTGATGTGCAATTTCTTTGTACCCATTAGGTCGTCAGTTGAGACCATTTCGTAGACATTTGCGGGGCAGAAGTGTTGGCATGGATTGCCATACTCGGTGATGCATTTTGTGTTGCAAATATCTGCGATTACATCAGGGCGAATGTACAGATGGCACGGTTGGTTTTCTTCGTGTGTCGTTTTGGATTCGTAGACATCGCTCAGTTTGTCGAAAGTGAGTTTGCCATCGAACTTAAATTCTGCTTTTTCGCGCAGGTATTTTGCGCGCCAGATTCTTGAGAAACGTGCCATGTGGGTATGGTCGGCATCGAGCGGGAGTTTATCTTTGAGAATTTTGCCACCGAGAAGCATTTGCAGTCCAGCGCGCAGCAGACCAAAGTAAAGTCCGTAGTTGAAGGCTTGTCTGAAATTACGAGAGCGGTAGAGTTCTTTTTTTGCCCAAGAGGCATGAAATTTTTCCTCGTAGAGTTTGAGTGTGTCGGCAGAAAAATCGTTTTTCTTTAAGGCTTCAAAGATGGTTTCAGCGGCAAGCATGCCCGACTTCATGCAGAGATGAATGCCTTTAAGACGCATCATATTCAAAAAGCCACCAGATTCGCCGGTGAGCAAAAGCCCATCGGCATAAAGGCGTGGCATAGAGAAGTAGCCGCCACCTGAAATGGTCTTAGCCCCATAGCCGACCATCTTTCCGCCTTCTAAGAGTGTGCGCACGAACGGGTGCGTCTTGAACTTTTGCAAATTGAAATGCGGGTCATTGGTAGGGTCTTCAGCATCAAGGGCAGTAACAAAACCGACAGAGAGCGTGGTCTCGCTCATGGCATAAATCCAGCTACCGCCGTAGATATCGGCAGGCAACGGAAAGCCCATCGTGTGAATGACGGCGCCTTTCTTGATACGACCAGCAGGAATCTCCCAGATTTCTTTGACGCCGGTTTCGTAGGATTGTGGATTGCGGTCGGTATCAAGATTCAGAATACGGACGATTTGCTTCGTTAGCGAGCCGCGTGGTCCTTCGCCTAAGACAGTAACTTTGGCGCGAATGTTCATGCCGGGCTCAAAATTGGGTTTAGGCTGACCGAATTTATCTAAGCCTTTGTCGTCGGTGCGCACGCCGATGACTTTACGCCCATCGAGCAACAGTTCTGCGCCAGCAAACCCTGTAAAGATATTGATACCTTGCTCTTCAGCGATTTTTCCAAGCCACGCACCAAACTTGTTGAGCGAAATGATGTAATTCCCATGATTTTGCATGGGCGGTGGCGTCAGTGGAAAACGAAACTTAGATTTTGCGGTAAGAAAATAGAGCGACTCTGTTGTAACTTCTGTCTCGATTGGGCAACCGCGCTCTTTGAAGTCAGGCATGAGTTCGCGCAAAGCAATCGGGTCCAGAATCGCACCCGAAAGCAGATGATCGCCCACGCGCTGACCTTTTTCGAGGATTGCAATTTGCGGCTCTAACTTTTGAGCAGACTGCGCATTGTGCGCGTTGATGAGGTTTTGAAGATGAATCGCTGCGCAGAGATTGGCAGGACCAGCGCCCACGAAGACAATGTCCATCTCGAGAGTCTCGCGCTGAATGTCTAACTGTGGCATAGCATTTACTGCAGAAGTTAAGTGTTGTTGAAAAACATAAGATAGAAAGGGTTTCTTTAACGAAAAAAGGATTTTGTTGTATATTCCACTAATACAACAAATACTTCTCACAACATAAGCCTGTCATTGGCATGATTAGAAAAATGTTGCTCGCTGATGATGACCGTGATATTCACTACTATGTGCAGTCTGTCCTGCAAACCTCGTGGTTGAACATCAAGTCGGTCTATAACGGCAAAGATGCGCTCAAGGAATTTGAGACAATGGACTACGACATGATTCTCACTGACCTTTCAATGCCAGAGATGAATGGTGTCGATCTAATTAAAGCACTCTTCCAGTCAAAGTTCAAGATTCCACCAGTAGTAGTGCTCAGTTCAATGTCCGATACTAGCCTCATCGTAAAATGCCTCAGCGCGGGAGTTGCCGACTACATCATTAAGCCTGCCGAACCATCGCGTATTCGCAAAACGGTCTATGGCATCCTGCATCTTGATGAATCAGGTAACCCAATTGTTCAGAGACCGCTCTCAAGCTATATGGGAGAGATGACGATGATGAAATCTACAGGCAAGTTGCTCTTAGATGATGGGAAGAGCACAGGCGTGATGTACTATGAAGAAGGTAAGTTGAAGCAAATCCAGTTTGCAGGATTAACAGGATTAGAAGCTTTGGAAGCCGCTAAGAGTTCGAAGTTTCTTAGTGTTAATTTTGTAGCGGGTAATGTGATGACTGACAATAACTCGCAACCGTAGGACACTCTAAGTGCTAAGTGTCTGCCGCTTTCAACATCGGGAGTCCTATCCAATGCACAAGATTCTTGTCGCCGACGATGAAGAAGATTTCCACTTGTTTATCGACATGGCGCTGAAAGAATATAATCTGAGCATTCATCATGTCTATAATGGCAATGAAGCACTATGCGAATTGCAGCGACAGCATTACGACCTCATCTTGCTTGACATTATGATGCCAGAAGGTACAGGTGGAGATTTTATGTGGGCTGTGGCAGGGAAACCTATGCTGCCACCGATTGTGGTCATGAGCTCGATGCGTGATGCAAAGCTAGTTCAGAATATCTTGAGCGTGGGTGCTGCCGCATTTATTCCAAAGCCAATTGATGCAGCAGAACTGCGCAGCACGATAAAAAAACTTTTGAATGTATAGCCACCTACACATTCATGCATTGCTCTAGCGCTCACCATGAGAGCTGCACAGAGCAAAAAGGTAAAAAACAAAAAACATTGCTATGAAAATTGCAATTGTTACAGATTCCACATGCGATTTACCACAAGACATTCTTTTCCAATACAACATTCGTGAAGTGCCGCTCCGCGCTATCGTGCAAGGGAAAGTGAGCTATGACAACCGATACGATTTTGACCGCAGCCAATACTACAAGCAGTTGCTCGAGGGCAAAGAGCAAGCAACTTTTGAAGCGCCAACGGTCGATGAGTTTGTGCAAACCTACAAGAAAATGTGTCTGGATGCCGATATGATTCTCTCCATTCATGAATCCAGTCGGTTAAGCCATACTGTAAAAAATGCACGCGAAGCAGTTAAAGCAGGAATGGATAGCATGAAGAAAATGCGCTTGCAAAAAAACATCGGCACGGCATTCCAAATTCGCGTCATTGATGCACAATCAACTTCAATTGGTGTCGGATTGATGGTGCTGCGTGCTGCTGAACTCATCTCACGCCAAGTCTCGTTTTTGCGTCTTGCAAATGCATTGGAAAAATTAGCCGAGCAGATCTTTTTCTTTGCTGTGCCTAAAGAACCAGCCTACTTGCGCGTGGCAAAAGACATCACGAAAATATCTATTCTTGAAGCTAGTGTCGCAACCTTTACTGATACCAAACCCGTTGTGCTCATCAACAGAGGACAGTTCAAGTTGCTCGAAAAAGTCAAGGGCTATGAACCCGCAGTTGAACATGCTGCTAAACGAATACTCGAACAGCTTCAAGAAAAACGCTCTTACGAAAAAGTTGGCTTCGTCTTCAGCGGCAATACAGCTCGTCTGGGAGAACTTGCACCAATCACCGAAGTGCGTAACACACTTGCTGGGATGGGACTCGGCTCCCTACAATCCGATATGAATCCAATGCTGGCTAGATACCTTGGTCCAGATGCAGTGGGTATGGCTATCATCAATGATGACCTGAGTATTGCAGACCTTGCAGAAATTAAATAAGACTGCTGCTTTACTCTCCCAAAACTGACGAGAAGATTTGCGGGTGAATACTCTTCAGGGCACATACAGCATCTTTGGCAATTTCAGGATTGAGTTCGTAGCCAATGCCGTTGCGTCCCAACTCCGCTGCGACAATGCAAGTCGTGCCTGACCCCAAAAATGGGTCTAAGACCGTCTCGCCAACATAACTGAACGCTCGAATCAACCGATACGGCAATTCTTTCGGAAACGGCGCAACATGCGTGCGGTTTTGTCCGCTCTTTTCGGGCTTCATCAGCCACACATCGCTGTTCTTGATACTCAGCCAAAAGGTTTTATCCAATTTAGATTGTTCCTTTTGCTCTTTGGTCAGATGCGCATACTTATTT
The DNA here is from genome assembly GCA_046291735.1 of Candidatus Thermochlorobacter sp. Lineage (GTDB taxonomy): Bacteria > Bacteroidota > Chlorobiia > Chlorobiales > Thermochlorobacteraceae > Thermochlorobacter. Next base: position 163,634 of record JBKBSK010000007.1, read on the forward strand.
GCGCCAAGCCTGCTTGGCTTATCAAACTCCAAAATAAACTCGTGCATGTTGTTGATAAGAATGCCGCCGGGATAGGGATATGTGCCGAAGTGCGCACGCACGCCGTTGGTTTTGTGCCAGACAATATCGCGCTTGAAAATAAAACCAATCGCTTCGCAAAGGTCAATCGTTCTGCCGACAAGGTTCAGCGTGCGATAACCGCCGCTATCTAAGCGCACCGGCAAATTCATGATGTTGATAAAAATTTTTCGCCCCGGCTGCAACACCCGAAAACACTCACGCCAAACTTGACCAATTTTTTCGAACCACGCATCTATGTCGTGCACATCGCCGAGATTATCTTCAAGCGGCTCGCGCGAATACATTTTAGCATTGAAATATGGCGGCGAAGTTACAACCAAGTGAACCGAGTCATCGGCAACTTCTTTCATGTGCGTAGAACTGCCGACAACAACCGTTTGCATGGTGTTATTCTGTTGAAGCGTATTGACTTGCAACAGCGCAGGCTGAGATGCGTTCTGATTGCCACTCTGACGAATCTCTCGAAGGTCTGCAAGCGCAAACCGACGCTGACCACTTGCTGCGAGTCTGGCTTTTAACTTGCCGCTTTTTACAAATCGCTCAACGCTTTTAACCGAAAGGTTCAAATACTTTGCTGCTTCAACAATCGAGAGATATGTTCGCTCTTGGTAATCTTTCATGCTCAACTGTTCAGCGAGTAATTCGGGGATTCTTTGGTAATAAAGACGCTATGCGGATGCGATTCGCGCAAGCCTGCATTGGTGATTTTAACGAGCTTCGTTTTGGTTTTAAGGTCTTCAATGGTTTTTGCGCCACAGTAGCCCATCGCCGCACGCAAGCCGCCAATGAGTTGATAGACGACTTCGCTTAGTGAGCCTTTATACGGCACTCTGCCCTCGATGCCTTCGGGCACAAATTTTTTGACATCGTCTTCGGCATCTTGAAAATAGCGGTCGCTTGAGCCTTCGGCTTCGCTCATTGCGCCCAAACTGCCCATGCCGCGATACGATTTGAACTTTCTGCCTTCGTAGAGAATGGTTTCGCCCGGCGATTCATCGACACCGGCAAAGAGACTGCCAATCATCACGCTATCGGCACCTGCGGCAAGAGCTTTGACGAAATCGCCTGAATACTTGATGCCACCATCGGCAATAATCGGTGTGTTAGTTTTAGCGGCTTCTTCGTAGCAGGTCATAATTGCAGAAAGTTGCGGTACACCGACGCCTGCCACAATGCGCGTCGTGCAAATGCTCCCCGGACCAATGCCAACCTTGACGCAATCTGCACCTGCACTGACCAAATCTCTGACGCCCTCGCCTGTTGCAACATTGCCTGCAACAATAGCAAGCGTGGGAAATTTTTGTCTTATCGTTTCGACCATTTTCAGCACGGCTTCGCTGTGTCCGTGTGCCGTGTCGACGACAATGGCGTCAACGCCTGCGTTGACAAGTGCCTCAACGCGCGCCAGCGTATTGGCTCTTATGCCTACAGCGGCAGCAACACGCAATCGCCCCTGTTCATCTTTGCACGCATTCGGAAACTTCTTTTTCTTTTGAATATCCTTGAAGGTAATCAGTCCTTGCAAGTTGCCCTCTTTATCAACAATGAGCAGTTTTTCGATTTTGTGATGCTGTAAAATTTCTTCGGCTTCTTCGAGCGTGGTGCCAACTTCAGCGGTGATGAGATTTTCTTTGGTCATAATGCCTGAGATTTTTTGATGCAGGTCGGGCTTGAAACGCAGGTCGCGGTTGGTGATAATGCCGCGCAGTTTTTTGCGATGCAGATTGTCGGCACCATTCTCCACAACGGGAATGCCTGAAATAGAATACTTTGCCATGAGGTCAAGCGCATCTTTAACTGTCGCATCTTCGGTGAGCGTAATCGGATTTTTAATCATGCCGCTCTCCG
>JBKBSK010000008.1:0-19467 GCA_046291735.1 Candidatus Thermochlorobacter sp.
GACGATATCGAAGTTTGCTCCGTCAGGACGGCGAAAGTTTATCGTGCCGTTATTCGTAAAAGAGCCGCCGCCTTGTATTGTCAGCGCGTATGTGTCATTGTCTCCGTCTTGCGTTGGACCTGTTGCATTGAATGTTCCCCCCGCATTCACGAGGACGCTGTTTGCGCCGACGGTTAAGGTTCTTCCATTCGTGTTGTCAAAGTGCAAAGTGCCGCTGGTGCCTTCGCCGACCACCAATCCACCGATAGAGTTTGCAGGTGTAACGTTGATGGTAACCGTTGCTCCGTTGCGAATGGTTACTGTGCCTGTGCCCGGATTTTGTCCCGGGTAGCCTTCTATAGGATTAAGCACCCAAGTTGAGCCATTCCAGCGTTCCCAGTTGCCCACAGCGTTCCAGTTGAAGACCGCAACGGTTGAACGGTAGTCGCCCACGGCTTGCGCATTTGCTTGCGCTGCAAAACTTAGGGTAAGACAAGCCAAAAGTATAAAGATACGAACGAAGAGAGAATTGGTTTTTGGTGCCTCAAAAACAGCGTATCGGTTTTTCATATAGCAGCGATGGTTGTATTTAGGTTATCTTTTTCTGTGTTCTGTTTTGGGTCAGGTTCAGTCTTTCGGTGCGTTTATTCATTTAAGCCGTTCACGCCCTTTCAGATTACTTTGCTGTGCATGGTATCGGAATGGATGTTCAGCGTATCGTAGCTGATTCTATGAGCATCGTATTCATCTCTAGCACGATTCAGATGCCGATACTGAAAATCAATGCTGAGATACTGTGTATTTTGAGCTGTCGGATGATAGGCGTGCAAACATAAGAAAACTTTTGTGAAGGGAAAATTAAATTTTTTACATCATTTTCATGGCTTGCGCTTTTAGGGTGAAAGTCTATCAATTTGCCAAGTGCCATTGTGCTGCTTGAGGTAGCGGAAGCGGTCGTGCAGGCGCGAGGCTTGTCCTTGCCAAAATTGAATTTCATAGGGCAGCAGTCGATAGCCGCCCCAGAATGGTGGCAGTGGTACGTTGCCCGTCGGGTGCTTGAGTGCCACTTCAGCGGCGCGCTTTAAGAGTTCGGCTTTGCTTGCAATGACCTGACTTTGATGCGATGCCCAAGCGCCATAGCGGCTCGTGAGCGGACGCGAATTAAAGTAGGCTTCCGACTCTTCACGACTGACTTTTTCTACCATGCCCATAATGGTCACTTGCCGCTCGAGCACTTGCCAGTGAAAACACAGTGCTGCGTATGGGTTCTCGGCAAGTTCTCTGCCCTTTCGGCTCTCGTAGTTTGTGTAGAAGACAAATCCGCGTTCATCGAAGCCTTTGAGCAGCACCACGCGTGCCGAAGGCTTGCCATCTTTTGTTGCAGTTGCCAGTGTCATGGCGTTTGGTTCTTCTATGCCGGCGGCTTGAGCATCATGAAACCAGCGCTCAAACATCTTGAAGGGATTAGGGTCTAAATCTTTTTCGTTGAGTGTGCCCTTGCCGTATTCTTTGCGCAAATCTGCAATAGACATGGTATGAAGTTGATTTTCTTGTTTCAGGCTTGGTCTATACTTCCACAATCACATGCTGGCGCTCCGAGCATGTCTCAATGGCTTGATGCAATTTGTCGAGCAGCGAAAAGCCGAACTTGCTAAAATAGTAAAACGCATTGATGGTGCGTTCCTGCAAGCGATGATTAGGCAGCAGATTGGCTTCGCACTTTTCTATTTGCGCCACGATATCTTGATGACGCTGCTTTTCGGCACGAAACGCCTTTTCTTTGAGATGACTGAGTTGATAAAAAATTTTTCCGCTTGCTGTCTCTAAGGCATCTTTCAATGTCGGGTCAAGTTTGCCGAGCCTATCGCCGAGCGCCTGTAAGGCAGTCTTTACCTGCAATTCAGTTTGTGCAAACTGCGTCTCTACGCCCATGGCTTCGAGTTTGTCGACGATTTGGCGTACAAGATGCTCTCTATCTGAAAAAAATTGTGCATAGAGCGTGTCAAGGCTATCGCTGCCCATCTGCTCGCTGAGTCTTGCAAACACTTTTTTTACCTTTGGCTCTACAATCGAGCAGCTATGGCGTGGCACAACCAGCGGCATTTCTAAGCCAAAGAACGCATAGTTTGATTTGAGTTGCGCTAAGTATGCCACTTCTGCTGGACCTGCGATATAAGCAAATGTTGGCAAGACGCCATCTTGCATAATCGGGCGCAAAATGACGTTTGCACTAAAACGCTCTGGCGACTCTTCGAGCAGTTCCAAGAGTTCACTTTTTGAGATGGTGCGGCGCACAGGCTGCAAAAGATAGAGCTCCTTTTGCTCAGGTTCTATACGCCAGCGTTGATGATTTTCAATGAGATAGAGATTAACAGGTTTCGCTTTGGCTTGTGCCTCGTAGCCAGCATCTTCCAGCAAGGCACTTTGCGCAATCACATTCCGTGAGCTTTCAGGTGCGGTCTGCAATTCTTTGAGGAAAAGAGGCTTACAGAGTTTCTTATACTCTTTGTCATCACTTGACAGAAAAATCAAGCCGTGTTCTTTGAACAGTTCGCTCATCAGTTTTGCAAACGCCGAGAGCAAGGTTTCGCCTTCACGGTATGTGCTGCGAATCAGGTCGGCAACTTGTGCTTTGAACTCACTTGGCGGTAAGGCTGCGAGCACTTCGGTGGTAAAGTGCGAAATTTCCGCCGTCAGTTGAATCCGCCCCGTCATCATGCGTTCCTTCACATGCGCTTCTTGGTAGCAAAAAAGTCGAAGTTTGTTTTCCGACAGCACTCCCAGTGTTGCCGCTTCGTCATAGTCGTGGTCTTCACCCTCAAGCCAGAAGATGGGGACAAAGTCGTAGTCAGGAAAAGTTTGCTTCATGCGCTTAGCAAATGCAATCGCTGAGAGCGTCTTGTAAATCGTGTAGAGGTTGCCTGTCAGTGCACCGACTTGTTGCCCTGTTACAATAGCGACCGTTTTTGTAGATAGCAATCTCTGAATCTGTGCCAGTGTGCGCTCAGAGGCACCAAACAGACGATTTTGCCGCTCCAAGATTTCCACCAGCTGGGCACGATGGTATGTTGAGCAAGCAAGAGTATCTAATTTTTTTTGCTGTACATCTCTTCTGCGATAATCACCACAGAAGAATGTTTCGGCAATTTCATTTGCGCGCTCCGAGTCTGAGACATAGTCCAAGAAAAGAGAGTTAAATGGGCGATGTACGCCACTAAAGGCTGAATAGGGAATAGAGATAGTCATTTATTTTTTTAGGTTCCATGTTCGCACAGTCTCAAGAAAGGCATAGTTGGTTTGGTCAAAGGAAATTGGCGTTACCGAGACATAGTCATTGCGGATTGCAAACTCATCATCTTCGAGACTATCGTCGTGCAACACCATTTCGCCGCGTAGCCAGTAATAGGGTTCGCCGTAGGCATCAGCGCGCTCAATCATGGTCTCGTGCCAGCGTGATTTGCCTTGCTGCGTGATTGCCACACCTTTGATTTTGTCTTCAGGCAAGTTAGGGATATTGACCGTCAGCAGGGTTTCTGCAGGTAAGCCGTGCTTTAAGACTTTGAGCGCCAACTGCTTAGCAAATTTTGCGGCATATCTAAAATCTGGATTGCCGTAAGTTGTCAGTGAAAATGCAATAGCTGGAATTTTTGCAATAGCAGCCTCACGCGCCGCTGCAATTGTACCTGAATAGAGGATGTTAATTGCCGTATTGCTGCCATGATTGATACCGCTGACAACCAAGTCTGGTTTTTCCGTCAGAATCTGCGCCAATGCGGCTTTGACACAATCGACGGGTGTGCCAGAGACAGCATATCCAAAAAATTTTTTATGCTTGTAGGCTTTTTTGATGCGCAGTGGTTTGCCTATAGTCATGGCGTGACTCATGCCACTCTGCGGCGCAGTGGGCGCAACAACCGTAATATCACCAATTTTACTCATGGCTTTAGCCAGCACCTCTAAGCCTTCTGCATCTATACCATCGTCGTTCGTTACCAAGATGCGCGGACGTCGATCAGTTTGATGATTTTCAGAAGAAAGATGAGATTTTTTTGTAGAAGACCTTGTCGTTTTCTTGCTTGCCACAGATGTTTTTTCTTTACTGTTAAACTCTAAAGATACAAAAAACTCGCTAACTTGCGCTTTGCTATGTCCCAACAGCTTACTGATAACGCTCTGCGTAATCCCGACTACATTGCCGTCCAACCCTCACCGATTCAAGGCTACGGCATTTTCACGCTCAAAGCCTGCCAGCAAGGCGAAATCATTATGATTATTGATGGTGAAGTCATTGATGCAGACGAATGCATGCGGCGCGAAGATGAAGAAGATAATGTCTATATCTTCTATCTCGATGAACATCGTTATCTGGACACAGCGCAAAGTGGGAAGATTCGTTACCTCAACCACAGCTGCGAGCCCAACGCGCTTGTCGTAGAGCGCGACGCCAATTCACTCTACCTTGTTGCCGCACGCGACATTCAAGCCGGCGAAGAACTCACGATTGACTACGATTTTGAAGACATCTACGACCTGTGCCAACGCTACAATCCAGCTTGCAAAGCACGACTTGGTCTTTGTACTGCACTTCAAGCCCGTCAAGCCTCTCAATCTCACAAGTAGCTTGTTTAGCGCTGCTTTTAGAAAACAGTACTAAAATGAACGCAAGACCGTATTGCAAAGATAGTGCTTGTCATCGCAGTAGGGATAATCGGTTGTGTAGTGCAAGCCACGCGATTCGCGGCGTTTGATGGCGCTTTCAATGATGAGCTTGGCTACTTTGATAATGTTTCGCAGTTCAAGTAATCCTTCTGATACTTTGGTGCGTTTGTAATAGGCTTCAGTTTCTTCTTTGAGAAATTCAATGCGTCGGCGAGCACGCTCCAAGCGCAAATCACTGCGGACAATGCCGACATAGTCGTGCATGACTTGTTGGACTTCCTTGCGATTGTGAGAAATCAAAATCCACTCTTCAGGCGATTCTGTGCCGCTTTCATCCCAGTCAGGAAATTCGACGTTATTGGAGACCGATTTGATGTTTTCGCGCATATCCAAATATGCACGATGCGAAAAGACAAGGGCTTCAAGTAGCGAATTGCTTGCCAGACGGTTTGCACCATGTACGCCAGTCGATGCCGTCTCTCCTGACGCGTAGAGCCGATTGAGGGTTGTGCGTCCATAGAGGTCTGTTGCTACACCGCCACATGAATAATGCATTGCAGGGACAACAGGAATAAGTTCTTGTGTGATGTCAATGCCCAGCATCAAGCAGCGCTCATAGATATTTGGAAAGTGCTCTTTGATTTGGTCGGCGGGCTTGTGTGTGATGTCTAAATAGACACATTCATCGCCTAACTTTTTCATTTCACTGTCGATTGCACGTGCCACAATGTCGCGCGGCGCCAGTTCTCGCCGTGCATCGTAGCGCGCCATAAAGGTTTCACCCTTTGAATTGCGCAAGATGCCGCCAAACCCGCGTATGGCTTCAGTGATAAGAAATGACTTGGCTTTAGGGTGATAGAGCGCAGTTGGATGAAATTGAATAAACTCCATGTTGTGAATTTCTGCGCCCGCCCGATACGCCATCGCTATACCATCGCCCGTTGCAATTTCTGGATTGGTGGTATGCTGATAGACTTGACCGCACCCGCCCGACGCCAGCATGGTGAATTTGGCAAGAATTTTCTTGAAGCGGCGTTTCTTCGTATCCAGCGCATAGGCACCATAGCACGTAATATCGTTTGTCTTTTTACGCAGATGATGCTCTGTGATGAGTTCAATAGCAATATGATGCTCGAGAATTTCGATATTGGGGTTCTCTGCCGTTTTTGCCAGCAAGGCGCGCTCAATTTCGCGTCCAGTCAAATCTGCTGCGTGTAAAATACGATGTCTAGAATGCCCTCCTTCGCGCACAAGGTCAGGCTTACCATTTTTCATCGTAAATTGCACGCCCATTTCGATAAGTTCTTTGACATGCTCTGGTCCCTCTCTGACCAGAATTTCAACCGCCGCACGGTTGCACAGTCCTGCTCCCGCATTAAGTGTATCTGCAATGTGCAGGTCGTAATTGTCGTCTGGGGAAAGCACCGCTGCAATCCCACCTTGTGCCCAGTTCGTGTTAGAATCGGACCGTTCTTTTTTGGTGATAATCAGCACGCTACCTAACTGTGCCGCTCTTAGCGCAAAGAACAACCCGGCAATTCCACTGCCAATAACCAGCGTGTCGACTTTGATTTCCTCTGTCATCTTCGCCAAACTCCATGCGAACGGTTGCGCCTTTCACTATACCCATGAGATAGCTCCGCTGCAGGCTCTATGGCTCTGTATTGCCCTCCCCTGCGACCGCCGGCGTAAAATAGCGCTCTTTGAGGGCGTGCCACGCAATTGGCATGAGCGATAGCGCAATGACCACGATGATTACTTTATCAATCTCTTTTGCAATAGTTGGAAAAATTTTGCCAAGAAAATATCCTACCAGCGTCATGCTTACCACCCAGAATATGCCACCAAAGATGTTGAAAGCTGCAAATTTTGGATACTCCATTTTGGCAACGCCAGCCATAGTCGGGGCAAATGTGCGAACAATAGGCACAAATCGCGCAAGGATAATCGTCTTGCCACCGTGCTTGTCGTAGAAGGCTTGTGTCTGCTCCACATACTTGCGCTTGAAGAAGCGAGAGTCCGGTCGTTGCCAGAGCGCTTCACCTGCGCGCCGTCCGATAAAGTAACCTGTAGCATCGCCTACAATTGCACACACAATCAATAGTGCATTAAGAAAGAACAAATCCAAATCGCCACGCGCTGCAAAAATTCCTGCGGTAACAAGCAGCGAATCACCGGGCAGAAAAAAGCCTGCTAGCAACCCCGTTTCGGCAAAGATCACCAGCGCCATAATCACATAGCCAGCTTTGACAATGGTCTCAGGTGCAATCAGATGCCGAAGTTCATTGATGAATTCCATATCAAATTGATGAATTGATTGCGTTGTTTTTGTTTTTGCTGCTTTACAGTTTTGCAAAACAGCTGTAAAGTTACACAAAAATTTTTGACATCTCCTGCCTGCTGCATCTCACCAGCCCCATGTGCCTTTGCCGCCTTTGAAAGGTCCGATAAGGTCGCTTGTAATCCAGCCGCCGTAGAAATCGCCTTCTTGCGCACTGACTTTTTCATCATCCACATAGCACGCATCGACGCGGCTAGCGTAGAAAGCAATATGATCTTTGAGCGCCGTATAGTTTGGCATTGGATTCGGATAGCTCCATGCAGCGTTCGGCGAAAGACGATTGTCCACTTCAAGATCCCAGTACATTGCGGCGCCTTTAAACTCGCACCACGATCGATGCGTCGAAGCCTTTAGGCAATTCATATCAATATCTGAAATTGGAATGTAGTAGGTGGGTGGGTGACTGGTTTCCAAGATGCGCAGTCCTTTGGTTGTATCGGCAATTGTTTTGCCTGCAAAGACCACGCGAAGCCGCCGTGCGGTCGGCTCAAGCCGTGGCGGACGCGGGTAATCCCAAACTGATTCTTTTTTCATTTCTTGATTTTTCATTTCTTGATGCTTGTGATATTTGCGTCACTTATTTTAGCTCTCAAACCTGCAAACTATGACGAAAGTTTTTCGAGCTTTTTTGATACTTTTTTTCTTTGGCTTGAATCTTTCTACGCTGCCTGCACAAAACTTCCCAGCGCTTTCCGATACCTCAAAAACATTTTCGCGCGAGCTTTTGCCATCGCTGCTGCCTTTCGTTAAAGAATCAGAAAGACTTAGCATCGAGATTTTAACAGCGTGGCAGAAGTTTGAAAATCTCATGTTAGAGCGCGCCATGCGCATCACGGAACCGAGCTTACAGCGCTTTATCAAACGCAAAGCCTCCGAGATGAGCGCCTTGCTTGATTCTGCCTCAACAGCGTTTCGCGCCGAACAGTACGCCCGACTGCAAATTTTTCAGAACACGCTACGCACCCTTGCGCCCGATAGCCAGAAAATTGCTCTCGAGCAAGCAAAACTTGCTGAATTTCATCATATAGAACAATTTCAACGCGATTTGGAAGAGCAGCTCAAGCAACACACTACCACACTTTCTCAATATGTCGAGGATTTGATAGCCGTTTCAGAAATGAGCACCTCACGCACGGCTAAAGCTGGACGCAAAGGCACAGCCGATGAAAACGATGTGCTCTTGCCCGATATTCCTACGCCAATCGGATTGTATTTTAGCGTATCGTTCAATAGCCAATCGGTGTGGTATGGTCTTCAGCAAAACCTTAGCACGCGCAATGATTCTGACATTGTCAGCGCAAGCGCCATGTTTTTTTCTGCAACCTACACGCATCCCATCGGCATTTGGGGCAGCGTAGAAGCAGTTGGGCTTTTTGGACAATCACAATTTTTTGACCAACTCACGCTCAGTCTTGGCGCAGAGCAGACTTTTTTTGAGACACTTTTGGTCGGAGCTAACTACTCACGCTATTTTTTCAGTCCGACAAGCGTGCAATTTAGTTCCATCATTTCCGACAACCTTGGCGCTTACCTTACCTACACCAATCCTATTCTGACGCCCAGCGTGAGCTTTAACTATGGCTTTTCTCGCACACTCAATAGCCTTTTCCTTACGCTAAGTCTTTCGCACACATTTAGCCTCGAGCAATTCTTTGGTGGGATTCTTTTCATTTCGCCGAGTGCTACTTTTGACTTAGGCACACTGCCGCGCTACACGATTCGTTTGACCAGCGCACAAGCACTGCTGCGCCGTACCGCCCTGCGCAACCAGCGCCGCAATTTGCTCACTCGCCAAGAACTCGTTACAGGTTCATTTTCTCCGCTCAGTGCGTCGCTTTCACTTTCGCTTAGTTATGCGTTTGGAAGTTTTAGCCTCTCACCTGCCGTGCATCTTGTCTTTCCACTCAATACACCTAGCTATGCCCTTGAAATTCAAGGCTCGTCAATTAACACGCCTCGCACATTTAGCACCGTCAGTGAGCCAAACAATGAAATTTTCTATTTTTCGGTTACGCTTAGCGTTACACTTTGAGCCCGTGCTTTACCGAAGATATGAAAACAACTTTGCCGTCTCTTGCTTGATTTGCGGCTCATACATTTCTTGGCGTTTGAGCAACGCATACGCTGCACGACTGACGCGCCTTGCCAGATAGCTTGCAAACGCATCGGAGACATTGACACACGGAATGTAGTAGGCTTGCTTAAAGCCTGCTTTCAGCATGTCTTCAGCAGCATGCTGTGTTTCGCTGCTATCAGCAAAATAACCGCTTGCAAAAGCCATCATGGTTTCCACGCCGCGTTTTTTGAACTGCTCAACAGTTTCTTTGAATGTCGGGGTCGTCCACTTGCCGCCTACAGCATGATTGAGGTAACCGACAGCAATTTCAGAAAAATGATGTCGCTTGTCAGCGCTCAGTAAAGCATGCAATCGTGCATAAAATGCTTCTGTTTCTTTCAGTCCATTGCGAAACGAAACTGGTGTGCCATCTTTGCGTGCAAGTACAGTGCCATGCATGATGAGTGCTAAACCTGCTTTACCTTCAATTTTTACATGCTGTGCTTGCTCAATGATATGCTCGCAATAGGTCTGTGCAAGTTCTTTATCGCGCCATAAGCCACCCAGCACCGTTAGTTTCGTCAGTTCCTCTGCCGAAAAATTTTTTTGTGCAAATTTGCATAGCGTACCGCACGAAAGCTCGCCGTCAATTGGGTTCATGACAAGCACAATCACACCGTGATATTTTTGCATTGCCTCTGCCATTGCTTCTTCGGTATAAGGCGGTGTCGTTTCAAATGTCGTAATGACATCGAGCGTGAAGGGTGCATTTGAGACAAGCGCGGCAAGATGCTCACGGAGTTTTTCAGCTTGCTTTCGTGTAATGGCGTTGTAAGGTGAAATATAGCCTGTGGTCTTATACTTCATTAGCATCATGGCACCACCGAAGACTGGAATGATGTTCATTGCCAGTTTCGGAATGTGCATGTAGGCAGATGCATGATGAAAAATATGGCGAATTTGGTCACGGTAGGCAGAAAAGCGCGGCGTTTCCACTTCCCCGTGCGATGAGACGATAACGGCAAACTGCTTCATAGTTTTTCTAGTTTTTCTCCACGGTTTAGCTTGCGAAAGTTATGGATTTTGTAACGCTTCTCACACATGCACGCTTTGATTTTGTAATTTCTTTTGCCAAAAAAGTGTGTCCAATGTTACGACTGCGTCTATTTGGGTTCCTTCTGCTAGCGCTGGGTCTTTCTGCCTTACTTTGGCAAGGCTGCCGCGTAGGCGAAAGTGCAACAGAACGCGACTTGCTTCCACAAGCCATTTACACTGTGGATGCCACTCAGCCTGCACATGGGGAGTTTGCTATCACACTTTCTTTTGAAAAACTCTCGCTTGGTGAAGAAGAAATTTTCTCAATTCCTGCTTGGGCGCCCGGTGCTTATCAATTTACACAGTATGGTCAATACATCACGGCACTGAGGGCATTTGACCGCAGTGGCAACCGCCTAGAGGTTAAACAGCTCGATACAAATTCATGGGCAATACGCCCTGCGCACCAACTGGCTCGCATTGAGTATCGTGTTGCACAAATGCAGCGTCCGGATTTGCTCTATGCCGAAACTACTGAACTCAATGACACGCGCGGGTACTTCAATGGCACCAACGTTTTCGGATACTTGCAGGGCTACAAACATTTGCCGTGCCTTGTGCACTACCGCTTACCTGAAGGCTGGCAGATGGCGTGCGCAATTGAAACGGCACCACACTCACTGACAGCACGCGCAAAAAACTATGACGAACTTGTCGATTCACCTGTTATGCTTGGCAAGTTTCAGCGCTATGACTTTAGCATCTTGAACAAACCGCATAGCGTCGTCATTGATGCCGATACTGAACCGCAGCCCGATAGCCTTATTGCGCTCATCAAAGAAATTGTGCTTGCGCATTATCATTTCTTCGGTGAATTACCTTATGAGAAGTACATGTTTCTTTTCCGCTTTGCTCGTCCCAAATTTTTCGTCCAGTTCGGTGCGCTCGAGCATCAACATTCCTCAGCGTATTATATGCCGCTCTTTGATTGGAATAGCGCCCGCTTTGACCCAATTGCCACCACAATTAGCCACGAGTTTTTCCACCTTTGGAACCCCAAGCGTATTCATAGCCACCTTTTAGGACCCTTTGATTATCAGACACCGATACAGACCTCTACAATTTGGTTCGTCGAAGGCATGACGGATTACTATGCTGAACTGTTGATGGTCAAGGCAGGCATTATTTCTGTGGATATATTTTTGCAAAATCTTTTGGAGCGCATTCGCTTGATGCAATCGCCGCTTGGCAGCAGCAAGGAAAGTCTGGTTGCACTAAGCCGCCGCCTTGCCAAAATTGAAAACACTTCAGAGATTATTCCATTCTATGTGCGCGGCACCCTTGTTGCGATGCTGCTCGACATCTACCTGCGCACTTATCACCCGCTTCAGCATGGTACTGATGAGCTTTTGCTTAAACTCAATGCAGAGTATGGCAAACCACGCAAGCCTTATCATGATGACTCACTTGTTACAATTCTCTCACGGCTTTCAGAAGTCGATATTCAACCGTTTTACCAGCGCTTCATTGCAGGGAACGATACGTTGCCGCTTCATACCTACTTTGCTAAAGCTGGTCTACGCTACGGCAAGCGCAGGCAAGCTATTGCACAAATGGGCTACTTTATTCAGCCTGATTCCAGTGGCGCGCTTAAGGTTGCTTCGGTCTTGCCTGAATCGGCTGCAGAACGCATGGGCTTAAAGACTGATGACGAAATTTTAGCCATTGACGATTCAGACACAAGTCGGGCAGGTGCGTTGCTCGAAAAAATTTTTTCACAGAAAGGGCTAAGGGCAGGTGCACCGATTATGATGCTGGTCAGACGCAAAAGTAAAGTGCTTAAACTTACAGGTAAAGTTGGCACTCAGCAGCGTGTTGTAGATGTGCTTGAAGTCAGCCCTACTGCTCCGCTCGCTGCCCAACAAATACGCAAGAAGATATTTCACTTTGCACACTAAAGTTTGCTGCACACATTGCTATACTTGCTATGTTTTTATTTTGATATGCAAGAATTCTTGCGCTTTCGTATCTTGCGTTCTATGAAAGTTTCACCAAATCTGTCATAGAGCCGAACCCGCCGTGCCAAAACGCAAAGATATTAAATCCATTCTCATCATTGGCGCAGGTCCAATTGTTATTGGACAAGCCTGCGAATTTGATTATTCAGGCACACAAGCCTGTCGTGCTTTGCGCAGTGAAGGCTATCGCATCATCTTAGTCAATTCTAACCCTGCTACAATCATGACCGATGTGGATGTAGCAGACCGCACTTACATTGAGCCCATCACGCCTGAATATGTGCTGAAAGTCATTGAGCGTGAAAAACCTGATGCACTTCTGCCTACGATGGGCGGGCAAACCGCGCTTAATGTTGCCGTTCAGCTTGCTGAGTCTGGTGAGTTAGAGCGCAATGGCGTTGAACTCATTGGGGCTAAACTGCGTGCAATTCGCAAAGCTGAAAACCGCGAACTCTTTGCCGATGCTATGAAAAAAATCGGCTTGGAAGTCCCGCGTGGTATTTTTGTGCGCAGCGAATCTGAAGCTGAATCAGCATTGAGACAATTAGGCTTGCCGCTTGTTGTGCGCCCTTCTTTCACACTTGGCGGGACAGGCGGCGGCATTGCAGATACCGAGCAAGAGTATTTCGATATTGTCCGACGCGGACTTTCAGCAAGTCCAATTAGTGAAGTTTTGGTCGAAGAATCTATCGTCGGCTGGAAAGAATACGAATTAGAAGTCATTCGCGACCTTGCCGATAATGTCATCGTTGTCTGCTCGATTGAGAACTTTGACCCAATGGGCGTGCACACTGGCGATAGCATTACGGTTGCCCCTGCACAAACGCTGACCGATAAGCAGTATCAAGCCATGCGCGATGCCGCAATTAAAATCATTCGTGAAATTGGTGTAGAGACTGGCGGCTCAAACATTCAATTTGCAGTGCACCCCGAAACAGGTAGAATGATTGTCATTGAAATGAACCCGCGTGTCTCGCGCTCCTCGGCATTGGCTTCGAAAGCTACAGGCTTTCCCATCGCAAAAGTTGCCGCTAAACTTGCCGTCGGCTATCGGCTCGATGAAATCCAAAATGATATTACCAAAACCACACCTGCATCATTTGAGCCTGCTATTGACTACTGCGTCGTGAAAATTCCTCGCTGGGATTTTGAAAAGTTCCGCAATGTCGAAGACCGTCTCGGTATTCAGATGAAATCGGTTGGTGAGGCGATGGCGTTTGGACGCACTTTCAAAGAAGCCTTGCAGAAAGCCTTGCGTTCGTTGGAGATTGGCAGAGCAGGCTTAGGTGCCGATGGCAAAGATAAATATGAGGTGCTCTCGCTTTCGGAAGAGCAAAAGCAAGCGGCTAAAAGCAACTTCTTGGAGCGCATTAAAATCTCCACTTCTGACCGCATTTTTTACATCCGCTATGCTATGCTAGCTGGCGCAAGTGTCGATGAAATCTATCAGGCAACAAAAATCGACCGCTGGTTTCTGCACAATATCAAGCAAATTGTTGAGATGGAGCTTGAACTTCGCCAACTTGCCATGGCGTAGTCTTCAAGCTTTGAGGAAATTCGCTACTACAATCGTGCGAAACGGTCGGTGGCTTGAACCAGTGCGCTGCGTATGCCCGGCTCGCTGGCAGCATGCCCTGCTTGCGGAACGATAATCAGTTCCGACTTTGGCAGGGCTTTATGCAGTTCCCATGCAGAAATCGGCGGACAAATCACATCGTAGCGACCTTGAACGATAATGGTGGGCAAGTGCGCAATTCGCTTTGCACGCCGGAGCAGTTCATCATCGCGCTCAAAGAAGCCCTTGTTGATGAAGTAGTGGCATTCAATGCGTGCAAAAGCCACAGCAAAGTCGTCTGCTGCAAAGCGAGCAATGTGTTTAGCGTCGGTTTGCAGTTTGCTTAGTGTACCTTCCCACACACTCCATGCTTTAGCCGCACGCAAACGCACTGCAGCATTAGGGCTTGTCAAGCGCTTGTAGTAAGCAGCAATCATATCTGTGCGCTCTTTGGGCGGAATCGGCTCAAGGTAATGCTCCCATGCATCCGGAAAAAAATAATTTGCACCTTCTTGGTAAAACCAGTGCACTTCTTTTTGACGCAAAAGAAAAACGCCTCGCAAAATCAATCCTTCGCAACGATTGGGGTACGTTTCCGAATAGGCTAAAGCAAGTGTGCTGCCCCAACTGCCGCCAAAGACCGTCCACTTTTCTATACCAAGATGCACACGCAGTCGCTCAATATCGGCTACCAAATTCCATGTCGTATTTTCGCGCAGTTCGGCAAACGGTGTGCTTTTGCCACACCCGCGCTGGTCGAAGAGCACTACACGCCATTTCTTCGGATTAAAATACTGTCGATGCTGTGGCTCAATGCCGCCACCGGGTCCGCCATGCAAAAACACAACAGGCTTGCCTTTAGGATTACCCACCTCCTCATAATAAATGCGATGTATATCCGAGACCTGTAAGAATCCTGTGCGATACGGCACGATTGGTGGATAGAGCTCGCGCAGCGTGCTACTTGCTTTTTTTGGTTTTGCTTCCACGCTTTTCATTTACAGTTTTGTTTGATGACGTTTGCGATGGCTTTTTTGCACTGACTGCTGCAACTTTCTTTTTCGCACCTGATGCCGTTGAACGCTTAGCCTTAAGTTCAGGTGAAAGCGTTTGAGCAACTTCGGATGTTTTAGCACTCTTCTTTGGAGCAACTTTGGCGCGCTCACTTGCGCTTGGTTTCGGCGTCGCAGGTGCACTTGGGGTCGGCGTTTTCGTTGTTTTCTTCGCACTTACTTTGAGCGTACGAACCTGTGGCGCTTCTGTAGATGTAGCTGTGGGTGCCGATTGGGCTGTCGTTTTTGCCTGAGTTGTCGTGGATTTTTTAGGTGCTACAACTTCTGCTGAGGTATCAGCGCCGTTTGTTTGGAGGCTATCTGTGGTCAGTTCAGGCTTTGCTTGGCGAGCACGCTTCGATTTAGTTTCAGTAGATGCAGCTTTCGTTGCTTTCTTTGTGCTTGCTTTCGCTGTCTGTGCACGTGTGCTCGTCTTGCGTGTCGCAGGTGCCGCTGTGTCTTGAACTTGCTTTTCTGCTTCAGCTTCTTCAGACTCTTGAGTAAGCGGCAGCTCAATCTCTTCGAGAATGCTGATGTCGAGCGCTTTCAAAAAGTCTTTGAGCCGATAGCCCGTGCGTTCAGCATCACGCACAAGTTGGTTTAGTGTCTCAAAGCGTTTCGCAAACTTTGCTTCAAGCTCAGAGGTCAGTTTAGGCAGTGAAGATGTTCCAGCCAGCTCTTCAATAGCAGAGAGCGCATAGAGTGCGCCAACCAGCGTCTCGAAGCGCTCTTTGTTGAAATACTCTGTGCCCTGAAACACATTGAGACCGATAAACTGATCGGCTTCATGACTTTCCAGTAAGCCTTTGAGCGCAGTCTTGATGTCGCGCGTCTCGCCAGTGTATCGCTCGCGTTCTACCAGCAGGCGAATCAGTTCGGTTTCAGCTCGTGCGCGATTTTCATCTAATTCAGCTTGTGTGAGCGATTGGATAATGAATTTTTCTAGGCGCCAATCGCGCACCACATTGAGGTGGATATCGACGGCGGTCTGCCGCACAGCGTCCAAGTGCTGCACAAATAGCCAGATGAGAAGCACACGCCATGCCGAATCACCATGATCTTCACGTGGTAAAAGTTGCCGGAAAAATTGTCTCCATGCTTCTTCCTCATCGGCTGATGTACGCTCCAGATTTGCTAGCATCATGAGCGCGACGTATTTGCTTGCGCTCTCTTCGACAAAATGCTTTTCGTCGCCTACATAATTTTCAACCGTGTCTTTGGCTTGAAGAATTGCGCGCAGCTTTTCTTTGAAGAGCAAAACAGTTTGTGAATTAATTTTACCATAGAGCCAGCCTTGCATCAACTCTTTGAGCACATCGGGGCGAATTGCATCCGCAATTGCTTGATGGACAGGGCGCAAGCTTAGGTGCATCACTTCATCTTCAATTGAGGGCACACCTTGACCATTGAGCAGTCTTGCAAGTTCATCGTAAGGCTTGAGTTTTGTCGGTACCACTTCACGAAATTCCATAAAGACTGCATACTTGTAAGCCTGCAGTTCAAAATACATGCCTTGCTCGCTGAGTTCAGCATTAGCACGAATGTATTCAAGCCCTGAAATAAAATCGCGGAAGATGGTGTAGGTGTTTGGCTTTTGGCTTAGGCGCAAGGCTTCGGCAAGTGTGCGCTTTGTGAGCTGACCCTCTTCAAGGAAAGCCACTGACGTGCGAATCCATCCGCGTGTTGTTGCAAATTTATTGTGATAAATCACAAGTGCTCTTTCCTTACCATATTGATTGCTAAAGGCAAAGACATTTTCATCGACCTTACCTTCGGGCGTAATAAAGTCGTAGAGATAGAAATTGTCGACTTCGGCAAAGAGGTAGCGGCGTTTGAGCAGCGGGAAAATTTCTCGCTCATGTCGTGTAATGAGATATTCGTCGGGCGTTTCGTTGTAGTAAGCGCGTTGATATTCCATGCCGTAGCGTTCTGAGAACCCCTCGATTTGTCCGTGTGCAA
The DNA here is from genome assembly GCA_046291735.1 of Candidatus Thermochlorobacter sp. GTDB lineage: Bacteria > Bacteroidota > Chlorobiia > Chlorobiales > Thermochlorobacteraceae > Thermochlorobacter. The sequence goes on from JBKBSK010000008.1 coordinate 16,655, forward strand.
ACATTGGTAAGCCGGGCATGGTCACCATCATCACACAGACACCGAAGTACTTGTCATCTTTACCAAATTGATTGACCGCAGTTTCTTCATCGGGGTTACTCATGAAATTTACATAGCGTTTGAGAATGCGTGCATCATACTCGAGCGTGTTTTTAATCAGCGTGCGATACTTATCATTTTCTTCCTTTTTGAACATATGCATGAACGCGCTGTTATAGACGCGGTGCATGCCTAAGGTGCGCACGAAGTAGCCCTCAAGTAGCCAGAAGGCTTCAGCCAGCAAGAGTGTATCAGGCGCTTCAGCTTGAACGCGGTCGACGACCTCGCGCCAGAATTCGTTTGGCATCAAGGCATCGAACTGTTCTTTGGTCATAGCAAACGCTGCCCGTGAGGCAATTGCGCCGCCTTTGCCGGGTTCAGGGAACCATAGCCGTTGAATGTGTTGCTTTGTCAGCACCATAGCGGCATCGAAGCGGATGATGGGGAAAAGACGTGCCACGTGCAAAATGGTTTGAATGACAGCTTCACGCACTTCAGCTTTGAGGAAGTTGAGCTGCGCTGTGTCGTTCCATGGCATGTTGGTGCCGTCATTACCGTGGTAGATGTAGCGCACGTCGCCCGTCCAGCGGTCTAATCGTGCAAAGACAACGGCAGCATCGGTTTTGCGCCAGTATCCATCTTCAATGAAAATGCCGACACGCTCATCACTTGAAAGGTCGGGTCCGTAGAAAGTGTAATTTGGATATGGCGGATAGTCTGTAGAGATAAACCAGTCAGGATGCTGAATCACCCAGCGAGAATCAATACCCGTGTGATTCGGGACCATATCACTGGCGAGTCGGATGCCGTAGTGCCGAGCACGCTCACGCAGCGTGTGAAGCGCTTCTTCACCACCCAAGTCGCGCGCAATATCGTAGTCATAGAGTGCATACGCCGAAGCAACCGCATCTATGTTACCATTCAGATGCTTGATGCGTTTAGAAGCCACGCTACGTTCCCAGATTCCGATGAGCCAGAGCCCTGTAAAACCGCGTGCGGCAAGTGTAGCAAGTTCTTCTTCAGGAATCTGATCGAGCCGTGTTATCGCACGTTGATATTTCTTGGAGAGCTGATCGAGCCAGACATAAGTATTCTTGGCAATCAGTACCAGTCGTGGCATCCAATTTAGGTCGGGGCTGAAGCCTTCAGGTGCTTCACCCTCTTCGCGGTATGTCGGTACTGGAGGTGTTTCTTTTTCGCCCCATCCAAAGAACTCGACTTGTCTGACCTCAAGAGGTTGCTTGGCTTTGTCAGCTGCCGCATCAGCCAGCATCTTGAAGTATTTGCCTTCTTCTTTGATGACATCCATCGCAAACAGAATCCTCTCCAAGAACGGTGAGCCCACAAGAATAGCTTGCCAATTTTTGAAGATGAATTCTAACTGCCCCATGATGGAATTGGGTGCTGCAAGCATCGGTGCATACAGCAGTTTGAATAGCGATTGATTGTCCGGTCCAAAACGCGGCTGAGTCTCAAAGAAATTATCAATTTGCGTTACAGTGCTTTCGTAGAGTGTCGTTGCACGCAACTCACGATCATCAATGAGGTCGCGGATTGCGGTGAAGGCGGGGTTCTCATTTTCAAGGAAAAGCAGCATGACTTCTTCGAGCACCACACTGCGGTTGGGCGTCTGGTCGGTCTTGCCCTGAAGATAGCTCTCTACTGACTCGACGCCACGATAGACACTCTGCGACGGAAAGTCGTAACTAAATTGCATTAGGAAACTTTGCAACGCTGGCGTTGTGAGCACGACTTTGAGATAATTGTCGCACTTCTGTAAGGCTTCAGGGTTGTAATCGCGTTCATAGACACGCACGACAAAGTGAAAAATCTCGTGCATTAGCCCCATCGCATAAATGTCCGCAGCTCGAGCAAGTGCAGAACTTGGCGCCCCTTCGGCACGGCGTACAGCATTGAGTTTTTCGGTAAAAAGCTGTGCGGCACGAAAGTTTTCAAAAAGAATATCACCTCGCAGCGTGAAGAAGGTCCCGCTGAATTGGTAAGTATCTCGCGCTTTTCTGGAAAGATGAAATTCGTAGACTGCCATACTCATTGGTTGAGGTTTCGATCATAGATGAAAAAAGATAGCAAAAAAACTTTTTACGCTCTGGCATGTCCTATCTTGACCTTGCAAAATTTAGTCATCATGATTCTTTTTGCAGAAGCGTTGTAGAAGCGAGCGCTATACCCGCCTTGTGTTCTTGCGATGGCAAGCAAGATATTGCTGAGACAAAATCAGGTGAGTCTTGCAGAGCGTTACGAGCCACCCCTACGCATCAGGCACAGGTTTGTGTCTCTTCACCCTAAATCTTAACACATCTTCTTAACACATTGACGCACGATAGGCGCAAAGATAGACGAGGAGCTGTATGTTGCAGCCCTAAAATGATGCAAAAGTGGAAACAGACTCATCAACAAATCGTTTAGTGCGGCAGAATAAAACGATATACAGCAGTACCAGCGGCTTACCGACGCGATTTGTAGATGGTTTCGCCCCACTTTTCTAAAAAGTCCGGTCTATCCACGTCTTTAAGCGCAGCAATAGGAATATCAATTGTACTCTTGTCCATGAAGCGCACGCGAAAGGCCCCCACATCTTCAATAGATTCAACAACACGGTCGTAGAAGGCTTCGCCGCGATAGGCATCGAGATGAAAAGACATTTCGTAGCGTCCGAGTGGGTAGCGCGTTTTGAGTTTACGCACGGCTTCAAGAATACGCGATTCGATGCCGCCGAATTGCGCTTTGTTGTTTTCCGACATACGTGTTTGGCG
>JBKBSK010000008.1:19565-130841 GCA_046291735.1 Candidatus Thermochlorobacter sp.
CTCACGCCAAGACTACTTCCCCAATTATCCAAGCAGGTTCAGAGATTGCTTTGAAGTGCGCTAGCAGGCGCTCCGCCTCGCGTGCCGAAGTAATGATGACTAAGCCTACACCCAAATTGAATGTGCGCCGCATATCTTCAATCGGTATATGTCCTTCACGCTCAATGAGCTCGAAAATCGGCGGCATCTGCCAAGCTTGCCAATCTATGCGCAATTTCAGTCCTTTAGGTACCACACGCATCGTATTTGCTACAAGTCCGCCGCCCGTAATATGCGATAGCCCCTTGAACTCAAAGTGAGACAGCAGCGGATAGATTAGTGGATAATAAGAACGATGCACACGCAGCAACGCCTCGCCAATCGTACTCCCCAACGCTTCAACATAGTCGCCCAAACGATGCGCCAAGACTTTTCGTGCTAGTGAATAACCGTTTGTATGCAACCCGCTTGAACTTAGCGCCAGCAACACATCACCAGCGACAATGGAGCGACCGTTGATGATTTTTTCTTTTTCGACAATGCCCACGATTGTGCCTGCAAGGTCAAAATCAGTTTCATCATAGAGCCCCGGCATTTCCGCCGTCTCACCGCCAATTAGCGCACAGTCATTTTCCTTGCAGGCTTTCACCATGCCTGCAATGACACTCACCGCATGGTCAGGCATCAGTTTGCCTGTTGCGTAGTAATCCAAAAAGTAAAGCGGCTTTGCTCCGCAAACGAGAATATCATTTACACAGTGATTGACCAGACACTGACCCACAGTATCATACTTTTGCAGTGCAGCAGCAACTTTAAGCTTTGTGCCCACACCATCTACACTTGAAACCAAGACAGGCTGTTTGTAGCTAAACGTATCGATTTCAAAAAATGCCCCAAATGCACCAATATCACCCAAAACCCCTTTCGTGAAGGTCTGACGCACCAGCGGCTTAATGCGCCGCACTACTTCTTCGCCTGCATCAATGTCGACGCCTGCTAATTTATAGTTCATTTCTTGCATAGACTCTTGTCAAAAAAAATCGGCGGTGCATCTTGCTATCAAGCAAAGATAGCATTCTCACGCACTTCGGAGAAAAACTCACGGTGCAGTGCCTGAACCGCTTTGGGGGCATCCTGTTCAGACACAACAAAGCCGATATTGATTTCTGAAGCACCTTGCGAAATCATTTTAATGTTGATACCTGCTTTAGCTAATGTCGAGAAAATCCTTCCGGCAACCCCGGGCGCAGCACGAAGATTATCGCCAACGACACAGATAATTGCGACATTGCGCTCAATATCGACCTCAGCAATTTCAGACAACTGTTTCTCTAAGTGCGCAAGGCGCGTTGTATCGCCAATTGTGAGTGAAATTGAAACCTCACTGGTAGAAATCATATCAATTGGTGTTTCTGCTTCCGCAAAAATGCGTGCGACTTTGTAGAGAAACCCAAAGGCATCGAGCATCTGCGTGGAGGTCAAGTTGATAATCACCTGCCCTTTTTTGTGTGCAATTGATTTTACCATACCGTCAAACGACTCAATGGATGATGTAATGAGCGTGCCTTCAATGTGCGGGCGTTTTGAGTTGAGCACATAGACGGGGATATTTTGCTGTACGGCTGGACGGATGGTGGAAGGATGCAAAACTTTTGCGCCAAAGTAAGCCAGTTCTGCTGCTTCACGGAAGGTCATCACTTTGAGCCGTTTGGCTTCGGGCACTAGGCGCGGGTCGCTTGTCATTACCCCATCGACATCTGTCCAGATTTGTATGCTCTCAGCACGAAGCGCCGCACCAAAAATGGAAGCTGAGTAATCCGAGCCACCACGCCCCAGTGTGGTTGTCTGTCCTTGCTGTGTTGAGCCAATGTAACCTTGTGTAACAATCACCTTGCCTGCTTTCAGCGACGGCAAAAGATGAATGCGCACGCGTTCCTCAATGAGTGCTTGCAACGGTTGCGCTTTGCCAAAGGTGTTATCGGTGATTAGTATCTGTCGTGCATCTCTCCACTCTGTCGGAATGCCCGCTTCGTTCATAGCTTGTGCAAGAATGAGCGAAGAGAGCAATTCCCCATTTGAAGCGATTGTATCGAGTAGGCGTGGCGTCAGTTCGCCAATTACATGAAGCGCTTTCACAATGCTTGAAAGCTCCTCAAAGAGTTCAGCGATTTGTTCGCTCAGTGCAGGGGCGTTGTCGGAGAGTAACTCGTTCATCAATTTCTGATGATGTGCCTTGATAGTTTTGAGTGTTTCTCTGGCTTCCGCGCGTTTGCCCGATGCCGCAAGTTCTCCGAGCGCAAAGAGTTTGTTGGTTATCCCTGCGCAGGCGCTGCTTACCACAAGTGGCGCACCGTTCCCAGCGCTTTGTGAAGCCTGCCACTCACGGCGCACGATTTCAATGACATTCTTCATTGCAGCAGCATCTTCGACCGATGTGCCGCCAAACTTCATTACCACCATCTGGATAAGTTAGCTAAAATTTTTAGCCGCAAAGGTAAGGAAAACTGAGCGATTTCTTCATAGCTTCTATCCAGAAGTCAAAGCAGACTCAAGGGATACCGCCTGCACAGAGACACTGCACAGCACAGGGCAAGGACATTTTGAAAATACCTAAAAAAGTCTTACCTTCATAAACGCATCTTTGCCCAGATGGCGGAATTGGTAGACGCACTCGTTTCAGGTGCGAGCGCCGCAAGGCATAGGAGTTCGAGTCTCCTTCTGGGCACAACGAATCAGCAAGCCAATGCAACACACCAAACAACCTAAACTGCCTTTAGCTCAAGTCGTCATTGATTTCTTTTGTGCGACTGCCGACCTTCTAAATAGGTTAGTCTGTTGCAGCGCACATCTTGCCCCTGCACAACTGCCATTACGACAGCCACACTTGAGCAGTCTCATAAGTCTTTTTAGAACGCAGGTAGTAGCGCGCCATTTCTTCAAACCTAAACTACATGACAACTGTGGAAAAGAACCCCTTGTTGCACATTATCAAACTGCAACTTCTTGACGATGAACTTGACGCAATTTTGAGCGAACAAAAAGGTCTGCCTGAAGAAATCAGTGCACTAGAAGCACAAATTGCCGAACTTTCTCGCCAGCTTGAGCAGCGCGCCAAACGCCTTGAAGAAAATCAAGCTAAACGCATTGCGCTGCGTACCGAGATAAAAGACGCGCAAGAGAAAATCAAAAAGTATAAAGACGCTCAAACCAAAGCGCGCAACAACAAAGAATACGACGCGCTCTCCAAGCAAATTGAATTTGAAGAACAAGAAATCAAGCGTGCCGAATCGCAAATCCGTGCAATTGAAGCCTTAGAAGAACAATTTGAGCAGCTTGAAAAGAAAGGCAAGGAACTTCTCGCTGAGAACCGCTACGATGAACTTACCGCCGATATGTATCCCACCGAGGAGCTCAAAAAAAATCTTGCCGAAGCAGAATCTGAACTGAAGCGGAAGCAAAAGGAACTCAACACTATCATCAAGAATACACAGGCTGAGGTTGAGGAACTGAAAAAGAAAATCAAAAAACAGCGTGAGGTTGTTCAAGCACATCTCAAGCATGTGCTTGTCAAATACGACCAACTGCGGCGCGGCAATGTGCAAAATGTCGTGGTAAAATTCAGCCGCAATGCATGCAGCGGGTGCAACACGCGTGTGCCAGCTAGCCGTCATGCCTTTATCTTCCAAGGCGGGTTTTACTCATGCGAAACCTGCGGCAGAATCGTGGTTCATGAACGGCTCTTTGAAGAACTTGCAGGCGTCACCAGCGAGTAGCCACTCACCCATTCGGCACACTATGCTGGCTCCATGCAGCAAGCTCAAAACAGAAACGGCACCAGACGCTTTGTCTGACGCATATACTGTGCGTAATCTTCACCGAATTTGCGCAGCAGCAAGTTTTCCTCAATTTTAATGCGCGTGCCAAACCACACCGCACAGACCACTGCCAGTAACAGACTCGCCCACAGACTTTGAAAAAAGACCATGTGTCCGAAAAAGAGCAAAAGGTAACTTGTGTAAATCGGATGGCGCACCATGCTGTAAATGCCGCTTGTCACCAGTTGATGCTCCTCTTGAATAACCAGCCTATCCCAGAAGCGTCCAAGTTCACGCGCCGCCAAGCGATTCACCACGAGCGCCACCAGCATCAGTATCAAACCCACAATGCTCCAGAGCAGCTCAGGTGCCACATTGTGTGAATAGTCGTAGACAGCAAGCCAGTGCGCACCACCTAATCCCAGAAATTGAATTGGATAGGCAACCTTGCCCCAAGCGCTTTTAACCTGCGCATCTTTTTCTCTTGCCGTAAAATTGCCATGCACACGCACACGGTTGATTGTGCTTAGGAAAAAGACGAAGTACAGCAGCGAGGCTATCCATACCGATGGGGCATCAAGCATACGGCAAAGCACGGCAGGCATAATGGTGAGACTTGCCACCGCAAGCGCTAAGGCAAAGAGCAAAAGCACAAGACGAAAAATGTTCGACATAGAGATTCTCCTTTCAATGTCTAAACGATTGCAAGAAATATAAATTGTAGCACAACGCCGAGCAAAATGCTTTCACGCTTCAGCTATGTTCAATTGCTTAGCGTGCGCCGCCTCGTCAGCACACTCTTGGCACTGCCGCACTTGAGTGCAATTTCTCTTCACAGTGTCAAAATCACATTAGCCCAGCAAGCCGGCACAATCGAAAACGAAATAAGTCCGAATTGAATTAGAATTTATTAGCACGCAGCAAATTTATGCTGTTGCACAGCATGGCAATCCTGTAGTCGCAGTCCTGTAATTTTCAAGACTGACACTTATCGAGTATCAGCAAAGCGTATCTGCAGAAACGAAAGCGCAACGAGATGACCAAACATCAGCTATCGGAGCAATTTCTCACTGTGCGAGAGCAAACTGAGCGTCTTTGCACCGCGTTAGAAATCGAAGACTATGTCGTTCAACCTATTGTCGATGTCAGTCCGCCAAAATGGCACCTTGCGCATACCACATGGTTTTTTGAGACTTTTGTTTTACAACGCTACGCACGTGCTTACGCGCCATTTCATCCCTTGTACAACTTTCTGTTCAATTCTTATTACAACTCGGTCGGCGCACGCACCTTGCGCTCCGAGCGCGGTCATCTCTCACGCCCGACTGTAAAGGAAATCTACGCGTATCGCCACGCTATCACTGAGCAAATCCATACGCTTATCTTCAAGATTGATGAAGCCATCTGGGATGAGTTTGCTTCAGTTATCACTCTCGGCATTCATCATGAGCAGCAGCATCAAGAGTTGCTCATCACAGACATCAAGTTCATTCTTTACACCAATCCGCTGCGCCCTGCCTATCACTCTGTGTCGCTCAATAGCGAGCGTGAGCACATCATTCCAGACACTCAGTTTGTGCCCTTTCCTGCTGGCATCTACTGCATCGGGCATCAAGGCGAAGGATTTTGTTTCGATAATGAACTGCCACATCATCAAGTTTTTCTGGGCGACTTTCAGTTGATGAATCGGCTTGTTACAAACGGTGAGTTTCTAGAGTTTGTTGAAAGTGGTGGCTATCAAGATTTTAGGCATTGGCTCTCAGATGGCTGGGATATTGTGCAGCGTGAGCAATGGCACGCCCCGTTGTACTGGGAAAAAATAGATGGCGAGTGGTTTGAGTTTACGATGAGCGGGCTGGTGCCGCTGCGCAAACATGCACCGGTTGCACATATCAGTTACTACGAAGCCGATGCTTTCGCTAGCTGGAGCGGCAAACGCTTACCTACCGAATTTGAGTGGGAAGTTGCCGCACAACGCACACCCCTTTTGCTCGATGACAGCAATTTTCTCGAGTGCAATTGGCTTGCTCCAATGCCCATTCACACCCGCACAGCAGATACAGCACCCAAGCTCTACCAAATGTTTGGGGATGTGTGGGAATGGACGATGAGCGCATACTTGCCTTATCCAAACTATACGCATGATGCCGGCGCATTCGGTGAATACAATGGCAAATTTATGGTCAATCAAATGACCCTGCGCGGCGGCTCTTGCGCCACACCAAAGAGCCACATTCGGCGCACCTATCGCAATTTTTTTCAACCCGACAAACGATGGCAGTTTTCAGGAGTTCGTCTAGCCGATAAACTTACCTAACAAACACGCATGAGCACTTCTGTCCACACGATTCCGAAAATTGATGCAAGCCAAACACAGCGCGAAAGACAAGCTCAAAGCGAACTGCTCTACGATGTCCTCGAAGGACTTTCCGCTTCACCTAAACGTCTGCCCAGCAAATACTTCTATGACGATGAAGGTAGCCGACTTTTTCAGAAAATCATGTCTCTACCAGAGTATTACCTAACACGCGCTGAAGCAGAAATTTTAGAGCAACACCGCATGCACATTGTCTCGCTCGTGGCTCATGAACCTTTTACACTTGTCGAACTTGGCGCTGGCGATGGTAGCAAGACAAGCCTGCTTATTGAACGCCTGCTGCAAGAGCAAAAGACTTTCTTTTACGCCCCTATCGATATCTCGAGTCGTGCCATAGAAGTACTCACGCAGAGCCTTGCCACGAAATTCCCAACGCTGCGCATTCATGGCATTACAGATGAATACTTTCACGGTCTGAAACAGCTACGGAAACTGTCACGACAAAGCACCGTCGCACTTTTCTTAGGCTCCAACATCGGCAATTTTACCAAAGAGGACGCACTGAGATTTCTCAAACACTTGCGCTCCTCGTTGCAAACAGGAGATTGGTTACTTATTGGATTTGATCTCAAAAAAGATATTTCTACACTTATTCGAGCTTACAGCGACAGCGCCGGTGTTACGCGTGAGTTTAACTTCAACTTGCTAAGAAGACTCAACCGCGAACTTGGTGCCACCTTTGACCTTAACACTTTTCAGCACTACGCAACCTATAACCCCACGCTCGGCGCCATGGAAAGTTATCTTATCAGCACAATTGCGCAGACCGTTTGGATTGAAGCAGCTCAGCAATCCATCGCCTTCGATGCTTTTGAGCCTATTCACACCGAATACTCATTCAAATACTCTGAGCGTGATATCGAATACTTTGCAACTGCAACTGGCTTTGCGCGCATTGAGAATTTCTATGACCGCAAACGCCAATTCGTCGACTCGCTCTGGCGTGCAGTCTGACTGCGTTGCTCTTCAATGCACTTGAACTGACCTTACTCTTGTTGCATATACAAAGTTGCGCCAAATGCTTTATCTTCTCTTGACAAGAAAATCGCATCTTAGCTCTCAGTTAAATGTCTGAATCGACGCATTCACCGAAGGCACAGGCACCAGACGCAGCCGATTTGCTCGTTGTTAAAAATTTGAAGACCTACTTTCCTATTCGTCGCGGCGTTTTCTCCAAAATTGTTGGCTATGTCAAAGCCGTCGATGGTGTCTCCTTCTCGATTCGGCGCGGTGAAACACTTGGCTTAGTTGGCGAGTCTGGTTGCGGCAAAACAACGGTCGGACGCAGTTTGCTTCGACTCATTGAGCCAACCGACGGCGAAATTTACTTTGAAGGCAAAAACCTTCGCGCACTACACCGCAAAGACTTGCAGCGCATCCGTAAGGATATGCAAATCATTTTTCAAGATCCGTTCAGCTCACTCAATCCACGCTTGACTGTAGGACAGATGCTGCGCGAGGTTTTAGAAGTGCATCAACTTGCAGAAGGTCAAGCCGCCGAAAAACGAGCCGCACAACTCTTGGAGCAAGTCGGACTGAGCTCGCAGTATTTGAATCGATATCCGCATGAATTTTCTGGCGGTCAGCGCCAACGCTTAGGTATTGCGCGTGCCTTAGCTGTAGAGCCGAAATTTATCATCTGCGATGAACCTGTCTCTGCGCTCGATGTCTCAATTCAGTCGCAGATTATCAATCTCTTGCAAGACTTGCAGAAAGCACTTGGCTTGACTTATCTGTTCATTGCGCACGACCTTTCCGTTGTCGAACACATCTCCGACCGTGTAGCAGTCATGTACTTAGGTAAAATTGTTGAACTTGCCGACTGCGACACACTCTACCAGATGCCCAAACATCCTTACACTGAAGCCTTGCTTTCAGCTGTGCCGATACCCAATCCTAAGCTCAAACGCAAGCGAATTGTGCTCACTGGCGATATTCCAAGTCCAGCCAATGTGCCAAGTGGCTGTCGTTTTCACCCAAGATGCCCAAAAGCTCAAGCGCTATGCCAACGCACTGAGCCACAGTTGCAAGCCTTGCCAAGCCATCCATCGCACTATGTCAGCTGCTTACTCTATGAGACAAGTTTGCCAGACATGCAAACCAGTGCATCTGTACCTGCATAGTAGCAGTGTGCATTGAGAATTTTTCAAACTCTAATCCAACTTTTAGCAATATGGCAGAACAGACAGCAAAGCGTGGCTCTCGTCGTATTCTCATCATTATTCTAATTTTGCTTGGACTTCTCGGCGCACTCACCTTTGTTCGTGCCTTGCAGCCCAAGAGCGAGATTCCAAAAGAAGCCGTGCTGATGATGTCCATCAGTGGGGCATTACCAGAGCGTGTTTTTGTTGATGCGCCTGCATTTGGCTCACAAAAGCCGATTTCTACATTTCAAGGTGCGCTGCGCACACTAAACCGTGCGAAAGATGACAATCGCATTCAGTTGATTGTACTAGAGATTTCTGCGCTTTCAGCACCGTTTTCAAAGCTTGCTGAATTACGCGACGCCATCGCAGCTGTGCGTCAGTCGGGCAAAGAAGTTTGGGCATACCTTAGCGGTGGCAGCGATAAAGAGTATTACCTTGCGTCGGCTTGCAACAAAATTTATCTCGAGCCATACAGCGTCTATTTCATTGATGGCTTGAGCTTTGAGAGTCTTTACTTCAAGACTGCACTGGAAAAACTTGGTGTAGAAGTTGAAGCCATTCGGCGCGGCAAATACAAAAGTGCTGTTGAACCTTTTATCAGCGATAGCCAAAGTGATGCTGACCGCGAGCAAGATGAAGCCTTGCTCAATGCTTTTGATAAAGCCTACATTGATGCCATTTGCACAGGACGCAATCTTTCCGAGAGCGACGTGCGTCGCCTCATCAACGATGTAGCATTTTTCTCCGAAAAGCAATGCGTTGAATTCAAACTTGCCGATAGCGTTGTCTACATGACAGCTCTCAAAGAGCAACTCAAAGCGAAGTTTTCTGCAAAGAGCAATCAAGACATTTTCGTCTCACAACGCACCTTCGAGGCTGCCACCGAAAAACAAAAGGGTGAGAAAATTGCGGTCGTCTATGTTCAAGGCACCATCGTCGATGGCAAAGGCTCGCAGCAGCCTGATGGGCAGGATAATGTGGGCGATAAAGTCATTGAAAAAGCACTTGAGCGTGTCCGCAAAGATAACACTATCAAGGCTGTGATTTTGCGCGTCGACAGTCCGGGTGGGTCTGTTACTGCGTCAGATAAAATGGGACAAGCGATTCTGAAAGTCAAAGCCGAGAAGCCAGTTGTGGTTTCAATGTCTGGTGTGGCTGCCTCAGGTGGATATTGGATTTCAGTCGATGCAAACAAAATTCTTGCTCACCCACTGACCATCACAGGCTCTATCGGCATTTTTGCAATAAAGCCGAACATTAAAAAGCTGCAGGAAGAAATTGGACTCAAACGCCAAGTGCTTTTGCGTGGCAAGTTTGCCGATGCGCTCAATGCGTTTGAAAAACTCTCACCTGAAGCCTATCAAAAAGTCGATACCTTAATCAATGAAGGCTATCAGCGCTTTTTAGCACGTGTTGCCGAAGGTCGAAAGATGACCGTCTCCGACGTTGATTCTATTGCACAAGGTCGAGTCTGGATTGGAGAGAGTGCCCAAAAAATTGGTTTGGTCGATGAACTTGGTGGCTTTAATCGCGCTGTTGAAGTTGCCAAAGACCTTGCAAAACTGGATGCAAGTGCAAGTGTCGTGCTTGTTGAATATCCGCAGCGCATTTCGTTTTTTGATGTGCTTTTTGGCACAGATGATGAAGATGAAGACAATGTGCTTGCGCGAGTATGGCATTACATGCAAGCTCATGCAAAATCTCAACTGCTTTCGGAAATTTTCGGACAGAGCGAGCTTGCTGATGAACTCCAACGCCTGTCACGCACATTAGAATATGTACTTAGCGCAACACTCAAACCGCTTGCACAATTGCCGCGCGAGATCATTATTAACTAACGCCAAGCAAAACTTAGACGCAGTTGGAAGATTATCGCAAATACTTACAGCCTAGCGTTGTCTCACGCCTGAGCACCATTGAGCTCAAAGCAAAGATGATTGTCGAGGGCTTCATCACAGGGCTACACAAAAGTCCGTATCACGGCTTTAGTGTCGAGTTTGCAGAGCATCGGCAATACACCTTCGGCGATGAAACTCGGCACATTGATTGGCGCGTCTATGGCAGAACCGGACGGTATTATGTCAAGCAGTACGAAGAAGAAACAAATTTGCGTTGCTACATTTTGCTCGATGTCTCCAGTTCAATGGCGTTTTCATCGTCTGAAGCGTTTTTGCCGAAAATTGAATATGCCAGCTATCTTGCTGCCGCACTCACTGTGTTTATGACCAGTCAGCGTGATGCTGTCAGTCTGAGCACTTACAGCGATGTGCTACACATGTTTCTACCGCCTAGCTTGAAACCTTCGCACCAGAATTTGATTCTAAAAACTCTACATCAAACCAGTCAAGCTACACAGCAAGCACGCGGTCACACCACCAATACTGCAGCTGCACTACAAAAGTTTGCAGAGCATGTGCAAAAGCGCAGTTTTATTGTGGTGCTCAGCGATTTTTGGGACACACCAGAAAAACTTATCGCTGCACTCAAACACTTTCGACATCGACATCATGAAGTTATCGTGTTCCACATTCTCGATCCCAAAGAGCGCGATTTTAGCTTCGACAGCGATGCCGAAGTTATTGACCTTGAGACCGGCGAGCGCTTGATGACCAGTCCGCGCCAACTGCAAAGCGCCTACAAAGCCGCCTTTGAGCGACGAGAACGAACCCTAAAACAACACTTAATCGATAGTGCAATTGACTATGTACCCATCAGCACCAATCAGCCTTTTGACCTTGCGCTTTTGGCTTATCTCAAAAAACGCAGCAGGCTCGGGTAAAAAAACACGCTCTCTTGCTAACGAATCTACTTGTGTTATAGATTAGCAAAAATTCAAAAAAGTATTTTTCCAACCACACTATGCGAGTGTCTCATCTTTCTGCTGTACTGCTTTCTATTTTTCTTGCTTTTTCTGCTGCGCATGCACAAGATTCTGTCAGCATTTTCTTTCGTTATCAATCGCTTAGCACGCCAGCGCCTTCACGTGTGCATTTTCCCGGACAATTCAACAACTGGGGACCTAATACAAATGGGAATATCGCCGCCGGCACGCCCTCACAAGCAGAGTTTAACTCAGCGACTGGACTGTGGGAAAAAGTCATTCGTCTGCCCCTTGGCACATATCAATACAAAATCAATGAAAACGGTGTGGTTACAGGCTGGCGCACCGACCCGCTCAACCGTCGCTTTAACGCTGCTGACAATGACAACTCGATTCTCACTGTTGAGCCACTTACCTTATTTCAAGTTGCAGTCTTTCCACACACCAGTGGGTCGCAGCCTTTTAATCAGAGGTTTGTCGTTCGTGTAGCTCGTCCAACGCTAAGTGCTGGAATTTTTCTTGCGCGCAATCTTAGTCTGACTTCTCTCTCTGCTAGCCTTGATAACCAACCAATTGCTAACGCCAATACATTCTACAATGCCGCCACAGGCATTTTTTCCTATCAGCCACAGAGCAATTTATCCGATGGCTTGCACACTTTTCGCATTTCAGCAACTGCTTCAAATGGCGCAACGCAAACCGACTCGATTCAATTCGAAGTGCGCGCTCGCCCTATCCAAATTGAATCACCAAGTTTTGTAACGCGCAAAGATTCGTTTCATGTCGGCGGTGTGGTTACTGATAATCGAATTAGCGAGGTTCAAATCAGTGTCAACAATTTGCCTGCGCAGGTGCAAGCGGTTGTCACGGGCTCTTTTGATAGAACAGTTGCACTGCAAAATGAACGCAATGTCATTCGCGTCAGTGCCAGCGTTGGCAACGAAACCTTTCTCGATAGTGTGGTCGTAACGAAATTTGTGCCACAAGCGCCGACTGCTGTTGCAACTGTCAGCGTCTCGGGCAATAGCATTACGCTTTCGGCAAGTGCCAGCACCGATCCGCAAGGTCAGGCGCTTACGTTTTTGTGGCGCGATGTTGATGGCGTAGCACTTGGCTTATCGGGCAGAACCGATGCCAGCGTTACGATTCCTAAGCCGACGCGTGCCGGCGATTATCCTTTCATTCTCATTGCACGCGATACAGATGGCAATGCTGATACTGTGCGGCAGTATTTTACCGTGCGTGCAAACGGTGAAGTTATCTTGCCGCGCTACGAAACCTCGCCAGATTGGGTACGCCAAATGCGTCTCTATCTGCTCTTTCCTAAAGCCGCCTCAAATCAAAATTCTGGTATCTTGCGCGACCTTATCACACGCGGCAGCGCGCCCGGCGGCTTGGAATACATTCGCAATATGGGCTTCAACGTCATCTGGATTATGCCTGTGATGAAAACTGACAACGACCGCATCGACAATGGCATCGGGATTGGTTACAATATCGTCGACTTTTACTCGGTTGTCTCCACCTACGGCACACAGCAAGATTTTAAGGACTTTGTCGCAGAAGCGCACCGTTTAGGATTGAAGGTCATTTTAGATGTTACGCCAAATCACACAGGGCGCAATCATCCTTGGGCGGTCAGTGCTCGCACCTTAGGCAGACGCTCACCCTACTTTACATGGTATCAACGCACAATTCCCACTTCAGGACCGGGGACGAACACCAACGGATTAGGCTGGGGCACTGACGCTGCTGGCTTTGTCTATTATGGCGGATTTAGTCAAGCCTTGCTCAATTTCGAGTGGAGTGATCTTGACGCGCGCCACGCTATGCTTGATGTCTATAAGTATTGGCTCAAAGAGTTTGATCTCGATGGCTTTCGTTTTGATGTCTATTGGGGACCGCATCGGCGCAACGGCAGAGCAAATTTTGATGAATTTCTGCGTCGAGCACTCAAGCGCATTAAAGGCGATATTTACTTACTTGCTGAGTCAGATGGCACAGGCATTGGCAGCGAGACCATCTTTGCAGACCATGAATCGGGGGGCTTGCGTGGCGGCGCAGATGCAGGCTACGACTGGAAGCTCTACGGCGGCGCAATTCGCCCCTTTAGTTTCACCCCACAAGCTATTAACACACTACACAACGAACTCTTCAACAATGGATTCTATCCCGGACCTAATTCTTACTACATGCGCTTTCTGGAAAATAAAGATGAAGACCGCATTGCGTTTTTATATCGCACACCCGACACGCTCACGGCATATCGGCGCACAATGGCTATGGCAAGTGTGATTTTCACTGCGCCCGGACATCCCTTGCTCTACACTGGTCAAGAAGTTGGCGCAGGCTTTCCCACATCTGCTACGAACTTAGGCGAACCTGATCTTAATGTGCGTCGTCGTGGTGTCGTAAATTGGAACCATTTTGGGCGCACCTTGCTCATGCCGCACTACCAACGCTTAGCGCACATTCGCGCACAATTCCCTGCGTTCTGGACTCAATCCTTGCAGCGACTCATTCCAACAAACAACAACAATTTTATCTACGCCTTCACGCGTCCTTTTGAAAATCAAAACGGACTTACGGTCGTGAATTTTTCTGACCAAACACAAACCGCAATACTTAACCTGCGCACAGCTGGCGCCGTCCTTTTCACCGGCGGCATTCAAGACAACACAACCTATTTTCTCAACAATCTCTACGACAATACGCGCCGAGAAGTACGTGGCTCAGAATTTAGTGCTGTTACAGTTACTTTGCCTCCGTTTGGCTCAGCAATTTTTACGCTCTCCACAACACCCGATGCCGTGGTTATTCCAAATCCACTCTCGACAGAGCAAGACACAAAATCTACACCGCAAGTCTTTGCCTTAGAACAAAACTACCCGAACCCTTTCAATCCGACGACAACCATTCGCTATCAACTGCCACAAGCCACGACAGTAAGTCTGAAAGTCTTCGATGTCTTAGGTCGTGAAGTTGCCACACTTGTCAATGCTCGACAAGCTGCTGGTCAATACAGCGTGCAGTTTTCTGCTGGCGATAAAGCTCTTTCAAGCGGGGTATATTTCTACCGACTGCAAGCTGGAAATTTTGTAGAGACCAAGAAAATGGTGCTGATAAAGTAATGATATCGCAACCTTTAACGAACTGCTTAGGTTTTTTTAGAGTCTAAGGAAAAACTTTGAAGCGCATCATGAATGTCTGCTGAGATTTGTCCAATCCATAAGGTGCCGCTGGTGCTTTCCTATCGTGGTGTTAAGCACATTGCTGACCTGAACGCAAAGCTTGAAGGCTTACCGATGCTGTATTGTCCGGCTTGTGCTGCTGAAGGCAAGGATTCATCACGCGAATTGGAAAGTGCACTCACGAATGCTTTTGTTGCAGGCTTACGCAAAATGCTAGATAAAGCGACGTTCAGTGCGCACTTTCATCGCCCTGAAATGACCTTCAACTTTAATCCGCACAAAGCACGCTTAGAGCACAGCGGACTTGCAGAAAAGCGCGCGACTGCACAAAATGGCACAGCTCAAGCCCTTGATGATGACATCACGAAACGCTTGGAAAACTTCGTTCCGCAAAAGCCTCTCTACTCCCTCGATCGCCTCATCTTAGATGATGCCACGCGCAGAGCCTTGCAAGATGTGCTGACCTTGATTCATCAGCAACGCCTAATTTATGAGACATGGAATTTGCAATCGATTGATCGAACGGGGCGAAAAGTTGCGCTTAACTTCTATGGCTTACCCGGCACTGGCAAGACACTTGCCGCTGAAGCCATTGCAAATTCATTAGGCAAAGAAATTTTGATGGTTAGCTACGCTGAGTTGGAATCTAAGTATGTGGGTGAAACTCCGAAGAATATCAAAGCGGCATTTGCCCAAGCTGCACGCACAGGCGCGGTGCTCTTTTTCGATGAAGCCGATTCAATTTTGGGAAAGCGCCTGACGCAAGTTGCGCAATCAGCTGACCATAGTGTCAATTTGACACGAAGTACAACGCTCATCGAACTTGACCGTTTTAATGGTCTGGTCATTTTTGCTTCAAATTTAGTTGGCAATTACGACCCTGCCTTTTTGCGCCGCATGATTGCTCACATTGAATTTCGCCTGCCTGAAAAAGCACAACTGCAAGAGATTTGGCGCATTCACATCCCGCCGCAATTGCCAATTGAACCTGATTTGGATTTTGAAAAACTTGCCGAACTTTCGCTTGGTGCCTCGGGCGGAGATGTCAAAAACGCTTTGCTGCTTGCTGTAGCTACGGTCGCTGCACGAGCAAAAAGCGAACACATTGTGCGCTTCGACGATTTAGCTAGCGCCATACGCATCATTTTGGACCAAAAGCGTAAAGTCTTAGATTCTCGTCATTCACTTACACATCCATGAGCTCAACACATATAACTTCTCGCAAAGCACTTGCGCAAAACGGCAAAGACACTCACACCTTGCGCTGCGCTACACTTTCGCGTAAAACGAAAGAGACCGATATTTCTCTCTCACTCAATCTCGATGGCGAAGGGCACTATAAGATTCAAACCGGAATTAATTTTCTCAATCACATGCTCGAGCTCTTCTCCAAACACTCACGCATTGACCTTGAACTCACTTGCATTGGTGATGTGCATATCGATGACCACCATACGGTGGAAGATGTCGCCATCGTTTTAGGTCGTGCTCTTGCTCAAGCACTTGGCGATAAGGTCGGCATTGAACGCTATGGCTACGCTTACATTCCCATGGATGAGACACTTGCGCGTGCAGTTGTGGATTTGAGCGGTCGCAGCTACCTCGTTTTTAATGCAAAATTTGCTCGCGCCAAAATCAGCGATATGGCAACAGAGATGGTTGAACACTTCTTTCTCTCACTGGCGGAGCATTTGAAAGCCAACATTCACCTCGAGATTCTCTACGGCAAAAATACGCATCACAAAATTGAAGCACTCTTTAAAGCCTTTGCTGTTGCAATGCGTGCCGCTGTACGCATCTCCTCTCATCAAATTGCCTCGACCAAAGGCTTGCTGGCATGAGCGCTATGGCAAAGCCGGTAATACGAAAGGATGTATAGACTTCAAGCGATTAAATAAATCTTCAAAACGCAGGTCGCCGCGATAGGCATAACCCTTGGGCAAGGGCGGCAATTGAGGAATGCACCATTCAAAACGCTGTGGAATAAAGGGCAACAGTTCAACCGAAGTATTTGCATTTGCTTCAAGCAGCACCGGTGTAATCCCATGAATTTCTGTGATAACAAGTCGCGCATAAGTTTCAGGTGTGTCATGAGCAAACCCGTAGTGAATCTCAAAAAATACTTGCGCTGTTTTGTCATACGGATTTACAAGACGCACAACTTCGGTTGCTGCATCAACAGATTGTGACACAAGTTTTCTGCCAAGACTATCGACAATCAAAAGTCCGATATCTGTGTTTTTGTTGTAATCTTCTTTGCTCATTGAAATGCGCATGGTCAGAGAACCATCTTGCTCAGAGAGCAGAACAGGCATACGGTAGATTTTTCCTGCGTAAATCGTATCCACAACGGTTTTAACATAACTGCCAATTCTTGCGCTAACGCTGCCGCGTGAAATGCTAGTGTTGGAGTTTATGACACTGGCTTGCAACAGTGTTGGAGTTAGCGTTTGAATGTCGAATGCCACACGCTCAATTTCAACTTCTAAGGAAAAGCGTGATGCAGTTTTTGCATCCGCATCGGCTTGCAAGACGACTTCATAGACGCCTGCTTCGAGCTCTCGCACGACACTCACGCCAGACTGTGTTTCACCCTCGCCAATGAGTGGAATGGGCGTAACAACGGCACCTCTTGGAGAAATCACCGCGCCCGAGACATCGCACGCAAACCCTTTCTCGCTTAGCACTGTAACATTAAGCGCAGATGCCCCTTTTGGCACAGCAAAGAAATATCGACGAATTTCACCTGCTCTGAGCGTTTGCCGTGAAAAACTGATAAACCCTTCATCACCAAACGTGTAGGGCACAACCAGCGT
Organism: Candidatus Thermochlorobacter sp.; assembly: GCA_046291735.1. Classification (GTDB taxonomy): domain Bacteria; phylum Bacteroidota; class Chlorobiia; order Chlorobiales; family Thermochlorobacteraceae; genus Thermochlorobacter. Next base: position 36,712 of record JBKBSK010000008.1, read on the forward strand.
ATTGTGCAGCTCGAACTCAACTTCAGGGAGCTTTGAATTTGCACCACGTCTTATTGCTACCACTTTGCCGTGATAGACGCCGGGGTTTTTGAGTTTTGTGCGGTCGTAAATGACACGAATGTTTGTTCCAGCGCTGCCGCGCATGACGACATTTTTTTGTGGAAGTTTTAGCCATGGCGCAGTAGAGCGAAGTTCGAAGATGCGGAAAAATTTTTCTTGTTCCGCACTGCTCATTTTCGGTGGAAATTTCGGCAGAACTTGAAAGACTTCGGCTTCGGGGATTACTGTGCTGCGGTGATAGGCAGCAGGTGTAGCGTATTCTGTGCCATGAACCGCTGAAGCCACGCGCACGGTGTAATCTATCATCTGTTCAGCAAAGCCGCTTTTGCGATAGCTCTGCAAGGCTTCCAGCGCACGTGGCACATCAAGCAATCCAGCCCCATAATCGAGTTCGCTGTACGCTAGCGCTGCGCTCAACGGACGCGCCGAAGCACGCAAGGCTTGTTTGATGACACGTTGGGAATAGCGCCCTGTGCGTACGCCCTCAGGGTCTTCTTTGAGCAAGGCACTCAGCAATAGTGCAATTGCGCCTGCTACATGCGGTGCAGCCATGCTTGTGCCACTCATCAGCAACATTTGTGAATGGTTTGGCACCGTAGAAAATGCTGAGCCGGGCGCCACTAAGTCTGGCTTTGCAGTCTCTGCACCGCGACTGCTAAAATTCCAAATGCTGTGCTCGCGCTGGTCTAAATTGTATGCATCACGCGCAATATCACGGTTGAGCAACGCCCCAACTGAAATTACGCGTGACGCCGCTGCAGGTAGCCCCGTCGATGAAATGCCCGGACCTTCATTGCCATTTGAGACCACAACATACAGATTTGGCGTAGCTTCCAGTAGCGAATCCAAATACTTTTCCATGTCTGCATTGCTCTCAAGTTCTGACGCCACACCAAAGCTCATGTTGACTATCACCGGCTTAGGCTGCGACAGCGCAAGACGCGCCGCATAGTCGTAGGCTTTCTTCATGCTGCCCGTTGTGCTCAGCTGACCGATTGCCCCATCGCTGATTTTCAAGCTCACCAGTTCCGCACCCGGCGCAATGCCGTTGTAGCCCGACTGCGTTGGCGTTGCATAAATGTTGTACCCCGCAGCAATGCCTGCTACATGTGAGCCGTGTGCACCATCATCAAAGTGTAAAACGACACGCTGCTCATCCAGAAAAATGTTCAATGCGCAGGTCATGACAGGCAGTTTCGTTGTGTCTTTCTGCGTAAAAGTGAAAGTGTCAAAGCGTTCTTTATAGCTCCGCAGTGGCTTTTCATCAGCAAGATTGCCATCAGCGTTAGTGTCAATAAAAGCAATTGACCCATCTTGAACGCGGTAGGCTACCACCCCAAACACCGTCTCCGACTTGCCATCGCCATCTACATCTGACACTTCTCCGTTCTGCAAGCCTGCCTCCTTGAATGCGCCAATCAAATAAGTACCATCACTTGGTTTTGGCAAGGCTTCAATGCCGCTGAGCAGCAAACCACTCAAAGTATCCTGCACCTGAAGTGAGCCTGCTTTTTCCATGACCTTTGCCTTGATGAGTCGTACATCACCTGCGCCCGAAAAATCTTGCACATCAATGACTTTGGTTGTGCCAAGAGATGTTTTCTTCAAACCTTCAATCCCCATATCGACCCCTGTGTCGAGAATAACGATGATTACGCCTCGTCCATCAGCTTCTGGGCGCTTTTCCAAAAATGCATCAATGCCGCATGTGGTCTTGGAAATAAAACTGAGCTTATCGACTCTGCGCGGCGGCTGCACATCTTGTGCAAACTGTGGAGTAGAAAACAGCAGCTCAAGAGCAAGTATCGCAAAACAAATCGGAACGATTGGGAGTCGCGTATCTTGACGTTGCATACAGCGTGATGATAAACGGTAGAATTAGGTAAATTAAAAAAGGCGTAGAGTGTTACGCCTTAAATATCACGGTCTTAGCAGGCTTTTGCAAACTGGCTATGCGTACTTGAACCTACGCTTACTTGACTTCTTTATGCAGCGTGCGACGCTTGAGGTAAGGATTGTATTTCATAAGTTCAAGCCGCTCGGTGTCGTTGCGTTTATTTTTCTCGGTCGTGTAACGCGATGGTGTCTTGCCCTCCTTGCGAGCCTCTGTGCACTCCAGCGTGATAACAACACGGTTGCCTTTCTTTGCAGCCATAGTTATTGCTTAGTTTGGTGTTGCTCTCAAAAATGAGTGGCAAATATAGCCTTTCGCAATCTTTTTCACAAAACTTGATTAAATTTAGGGCTCAAAACAACGCAGCACACACTATGAATATCAATCGCACAATTCTTTTTCTTGGCATTAGCGTTGTCGCTATCACGAGCATTGCCGTATTTGCTATTCAAAGCGCAAATTTTTCACGCCAAGACATTCCTGTTATCGCCAAAGTGCCGCCCTTTACTTTGCACGATCAAGACGGCATGCCTTTCACAGAAAAAGACTTGCTTGGCAAAATCACCATTTTTGATTTTTTCTTTACACGCTGTCCCGGCGCCTGCCCGATGATGACCAAGCAAATGGCTGAACTCTACAACCTGTATGCGTCCTCGAACCGAATTCAGTTTGTCTCCGTTACAGTCGATCCTAGTTATGACACGCCCGAGGTGCTCAAAGCATACGCCGCTGCACATGGCGTAACCGACACGCGCTGGAAATTCTTGCACGGTGCAATTGATAGTGTCATTGCACTTTCAGAAAAAGGCTTTATGCTCCCTGCAGAAAATCTGCCGTCCGGACACAGTACAAAACTGATTCTGATTGACCAAGATGGACAAATTCGTGGATATTTTAGCTACAACGACAACGCCAGTATCTCAGTCTTGAAAACACAAGTGCGCGAACTTGCAAAACCTTTCATTGCTGAAGAAGCTGCAGCGCGTCAGAAAGCACGCAAGATGACTGAATCGCAAAACTAACCAAACGAAGTAAAGCTAATGCCAACTTTGAATCTCAAACACGCCAGTGAAAAAACGCTCTCGCTGATTGTCTATACACTCTCACTTGTGGTTATTAGTCTTGTGGCGTTTCTCATTTTCTTCCCACAAGCTCTTGCCTTTGAAAGCGGTATCAATGTCGCATACTTGCCCAAATTTCATGCGTTTATCAACGGCACATGCGCAGTGTTTTTAGTTGCCGCCTATCTAGCCATTCGCAGTAGAAACATCGCACTGCACAAAACCTTGATGGTTAGCACCTTTGTGCTCTCGAGCATTTTTCTTATCTCATACGTGATTTATCACTCGCAAGCGCCTGCAACAAAGTTCGGAGGCGAAGGGCTGATTCGCTATGTTTATTTCTTTGTGCTTATCACGCACATTGTTTTAGCCGCAATTATTCTGCCACTTGCACTCTTTACGATTGCGCGCTCATGGCGTGGCGAATTTGACAAGCATAAGAAAATCGCACGCTGGACGTTGCCGCTTTGGTTTTATGTCGCCGTAACTGGCGTGCTGGTCTATGTGATGATTTCGCCATACTACAATTTTCCGCAGTAAGCCTAAGCCTTACAGGCGGCACGGCAGAACTAGGCTTGAATCTTCATAAACCACAATGGCGCAGTCTGTGCGTTGCCACTGAGTTTGCTTATCACGCCAAGTTGATTGCACGCTTCGAGCACTTGTGCTGCATTCAGTGCTCAAAAAGCGGCTTTTCATCCCCGATGAGCATTCCGACTACACTGCAACACTCCAAGAGATTTACCGCTTAGCACAAAACGCAGATTGCCGATTGGGCGTTATGCCGAAGTGCAAAAAGTTGGCAAAGACATTGCCACAGCGCCGCAGATTAGCATGTAGAAAATCGCTAAAGTTTAGGTTGTAACTCTCGGTAAAACTTCATAGCTTATTCTACGAAGAAGTGGTGCAGTGCTGAAACGAGTCGCAACGCGTTGTGACGCCAACTGTGAAAAGGATAACCCTATATGATTATACTTATCATCAAGTCTAACAAAAAGTCGGTTAAGACCCCAGACAAAGCTAAGTCTCGGAAAGCAAAATCCGCAAAGAAGTCGACAAAGTCTGCAGACACATCATCGAAAGCTGCCGTACATGGCAAGTCAGAATTAGAACATCGCTCTACTCCCAAGTCTCGTGTTTTTCCGGCAGATTTAGCCTTGCAGGAAGAAGCAATTGATTTCGATGCGGTTGAAGCACTTACTGATGAAGACTTAATGCAAAGCGAAGCGGCACTGCGTAAAGAGCCTGAAAAGCTCACGCGCGCCGAAATTGAAAAGCAAATGGATTTCCAGAAAGAGGCAATGGTGCATATCGATTCGCTCTACAACTTTGCCCTGCGTATGACTGGCGACCCCGAAGATGCCAATGATCTGGTGCAAGAAACTTACATGAAAGCCTATCGCTTCTTTGAATCCTTCGAGAAAGGAACGAACTGCAAAGCATGGCTGTTTCGTATTCTTAAGAACAGTTACATTAACAAGTATCGCAAGGAATCCAAAGAACCTGACAAAGTCGATTACGACGAGATAAAAGAGTTTTATCACACTGTTAAGCACAGTTCTCTGGATTCCAACGATATGCAAGAGAAGATGTTTAGTGACCTGCTTGATGATGAAGTTGCCCGAGCGCTGGAGAGTCTGCCCGAAGATTTCAAGGAGGTCGTGCAACTTTGCGATATTGAGGGTTTCACCTACGAAGAAATTGCCAATATGGTTGACTGTCCGATTGGCACGGTGCGTTCAAGACTGCATCGTGGCAGGAAAATTCTGCGCGAAAGACTCATGGAATATGCAAAGCAACACGGCTATAAAATTAACCCCAAAGACTGGCTGGATGACTGAGACTTCACCGCAAGAGCAGTCTATGCCGCAAGAGCAGTCTATGATGTATAAGTCTTTACACTCGCCTTTGACAGTGATAGAGCAAGGCGTCTTTGACCAACGCAAACCAAAGTAGTAAGATGGATTGCAAAGAATCCCTGAGTCTGATGAGCGCCGCTGTTGATGGCGAACTCCGCGAGCCCAAGCTATCTGAATTCCTCGAGCATATTAGCGTCTGTGATGCTTGCCGAGCTGAGTTTGAAGCTGAAAAAGCTACGAAAGCGATTCTGAAAAGTCGCTTAAAGCGCGTGAAAGCTCCGAAAAGTCTTGTAGATGCTATCAAACGTCAGACGATAGGCAACCCCAGCATGAGCCAATTTTCTCAGGTCTCTTCTCTCTCGCCAGCAGCACTGCCGCAGAACGAGGTAAGTAGAGCCAGTTCGTGGTATGAAATGCTCTCAAGTTGGCTCTTTGTTGATGCCGGTGCAAGTCGTCGCGCAAATTCTTTCTTTGCTGCCGGACTTGCTTTTACCGTCTTAGCCATGCTAATCTTCGCAGGCTTTGTGCGCACAAATAGTGAGACCGGGCTGTTCGATACTGCAAGAACAGTTGCATACAGCGCTGCACCAAACTTGTGCGAACTTATCGCTTTCACCTTTGACCCGAAGCAAGAGCATGCCGATATGCACACCTCTGATGCACAAGTTGTCGAAAACTACTTTGCTAAAATTGCAGGCATTCAAGCCGTGATTCCTAATGTGAAAGGCTTTTCTCTTGCTACGGCTCGTCTTACTGCGCTTAGCTCACTTAACGCTGGGGAAGTTGTCTTCAAAAAAAGTGCGGGCAAAAAACATGCAGAAAGTGTGGTTGCCGTCTATGTCATCAACGAGAAAGATATGCAAGGGCGTCTGAGCATACCGCAAGACATTATGCAAGCCATTAGCGCCGATGGTCGCTGTTTTCGGACCATGCTTACAAGCAAAGGTCATCAAGTTGTGCTCTGGAAGTGGGGTGAGATTATTTACGCTGCAACCACACACGATGCCCAGCTTGATTTAGCACAACTTATCACCAATCCTAACTGGAACTGAGCACTGCAAGCCATTGAGCATTACGGTCAAATTTTTACGGCTTCACGCCAGCGCAATTGTCCCGCACTACGCTACTGCACAAGCAGCAGGTATGGACATTGCCGCCTGCCTTAGCGACCCGGTTACACTCGAGCCGCAAGTCCCTGCGCTAATTCCAACAGGCTTTGCAATTGAACTTCCAGAAGGATATGAAGCACAACTGCGTCCGCGTAGTGGCCTTGCTCTGCATCATGCAATTTCACTTGCAAATGCACCTGCTACAATTGATGCAGATTACAGAGGCGAAGTCAAGGTGATTCTTATCAATCATGGTAAAGAGCCTTTTCAAGTGCATCATGGCGACCGTATTGCGCAGATGGTTATCACTAAAGTTGAACGTGCCTCGTTGATTGAAGTCAATACGCTCTCGGAGACCGCACGCAGCACTGGAGGATTTGGTCATACTGGTATCTCGACGCCTAACATACCATAAACATGACTTCACGCTGGCAACACCTTGCGCTTCCTGCTCAAAAGCGCATTGCACTCGTCGCACACGATAACCGCAAGCAAGACCTACTGGAATGGGTGCGTTTTAATCGTGGCTCTCTTTTGCAACATATTCTTTATGCTACAGGTACAACAGGACATCTGATTGAGCAACAGGTTGGGCTTACAGTGCACAAATTCAAAAGCGGTCCTTTGGGCGGCGACCTGCAAATTGGCGCAAAAATCTCAGAACATGAAATTGACGTACTTCTCTTCTTTTGGGACCCGCTCGAGCCTCAACCACATGACCCTGATGTCAAAGCGTTGCTACGCATCGCCGTTGTATGGAATATTCCCGTCGCATGCAATCGCGCAACCGCTGATTTCATTATCTCCTCCCCACTTATCGCGCAGCACTACGATCGACTGGTTGAGACTTTTGATAACTATCTCGATAGGCTTGAAAGGTAAGGGAAACTTTGACGGACTTTTGACAAAAACTTTCAGAACGTATTGGTAGAGCAAAAGAAATGCGCTATCTTTAAGATTTAGTGCATCTCATTCGCTTCGCAAGGCTTCGGTTTTTTCAATTTCAACTATTACAACCTAAAAACGACTAACACCGCAAAATTTATGCAAGCCTCGGCACCACAACTTCAGTATAACTGGATAAATATAACCTTTATTATAGGCACTACGCTTGCAGCTATTGTTGGCACAGCGTATTGGATTTGGAGCGGCAGTTTCAACTGGGCAACAGTTGCTTTAGCTGTCTTTTACCTCTATGCGACAGGGATTTCTATCACTGCAGGCTATCATCGTTTGTTTTCGCACCGAAGTTATGAAGCTGCAGCACCTGTCAAGTGGTTCTTTGTCTTTTTCGGCTCTGCGGCTTTTGAAGGCACTATTATTGATTGGAGTTATGATCATCGCATTCATCACCGCTATGAAGATCGTGAAGAAGATCCTTACGCGATTCATAAAGGATTCTGGTTTGCGCATGTCGGTTGGTTGTTTACAAAAAATTGGCGTGCTGATGTTACGAAAGTCAAAGATCTCTGGGCTGACCCCTTACTGCGCTTTCAACACAACCACTACATTCCAATTGCTACGTTTATGTGTTTTGTGTTGCCTATGCTGCTGTGTGCAACTTGGGGCGATGCTTTCGGGGGATTATTTATTGCCGGTGCCCTGCGCTTAGTGCTCAACCATCATTTTACATGGTTTATCAATTCGCTCTGTCATTACGCTGGCACACGACCATATTCGGACAAAATCACAGCACGCGATAACTGGGTAACTGCGCTTTTCACTTATGGTGAAGGCTACCATAACTTTCACCATGCGTTTCCGGGTGATTACCGCAATGGGGTACGCTGGTTTGACTACGACCCGACCAAGTGGGTTATTAACGCGCTGTCTCACATTGGTCTTACTTGGAATCTGCATCGCATGAGTCCTGAACGTATTTTAGAGCGCCGCATTGCCCTGCAAGAGAAAAAATTGAAGGAGCAACTTTCAGCTAATTCACCAGCGGTTGCTTCGTTTGCGCTACAGACCATCTCATCAGCAAAAGCACATTTTAGTGCTGCTGCCGAGCGTGTAGCGCATCTGCGCGAGCAGTATCACAACTTGAAAGCCCAAAAAAGTGAAGCACTCGCGCACCAACTCGAAGAAGCCAAACAAAAGTTTGAACAAGCTCAGCGTGAGTTCAAGCAAAGCGTAGCGATGTGGAAAGCTATGGCAAATGGACTTGGTAAGTTAGCGTGAAAACACTTGCAATTAAACAGATAGCATGAGGGCGAGTTGCAGACTCGCCCTTACTATTCCAAGCAAGTCTGTATGTGATTAAAAGGAAAAAGTTACTGTGTTGCGCAAATCCACATCGAAAGGTCTGACCGTTGGCACTGGTTCATTGTCGTAGCGATAGTTTAAGGTTAGTGAAAGTGCAAGCGTATCTGTGATGCCTACGTGCAGTGAGCCATCGATCAAAATGCGGTAATCACTAAGTCGTGTGATATCAACTTGAAAATATCCGATGATTTGCAGCGATGTACTCTTTGTGATACGCCACAACACTGCAAGATAGTTGGTCGAGCGTAAGAGTTTCGTCTCGAGGTTTTCGCCCGTGAATTTTTCATTTTCCCACATGGCACCAATGCCCAGCGTGAGCCGAAGCGACATTACAGAATCGTTGGGAGAGAGATGTAGCAAACCGAGACGTGCTCCTGCGCCCGCTAGTGTGCGTTCTTTGAGCAAAATAAATTCATTGAACTCTCGCTGTGCAAAAACTTCAGGATGAAAAAGCGTATCCACGTTGAGCATGAGGCGCAAATGTGCAAACCCGCGATTGAGAAACACCTGCTCATTTGCTGTGCCCCGCTCAATGTTGCCCACGGCAAAGGCATAGAGCAAGTCGGTCTGATAATCCAGGCGTGCATCGGCTTGCCATCTGAAAAATTCTGAATTACCAGCATTCAAGCTAAAACCAAAGCCAAGCCGTGCTGAAAATCCACCACGTGTATTGCGCAATAACGATTCAGTATTAACCTGCGCATAAGCTGTTGTGGCTATCAGCAACAGACTACACAGTGTAGAGAACGACCTCCGGCAGGGTGCGACAATAGGCATTTATTGCATGGTTTTTTGAAACGCTGTAAATTTGAAGTTAGCATTTGCAAATATGCCTAAAAATACTTTTCTTTGCTGCATTTATTCTCAGCACAGTACCTTTTAACGCACATTTTCTTTATCACTTTACACAACAAAGCACAGCAAAGAGGTATGCTTAAGTTCATTAAGCTCATACCTTCCTAAGCATAAAGCACAAAACAACAAAAACGATCACGGAAGCAACATGAAAAAACGATATGCATTGTGGCTAGGAGTATACCTATGCCTGCTTGCTATAACCAATTCTGCAATGGCGCAAGAATTGAGCATCTCTGGCAAAGTCGTCGATGCCAAGACTGCTGAGCCACTTTTAGGTGCAGCCGTACGCGTCAAAGAAACGGGCGGCGGCGCACTTACCGATGCATTAGGGCGGTTTCGGCTGACGCTGAAAGTGTCCACAGCAACGCTTTCTGTCAAACTTGTGGGCTATAAGGAAAGGACTGTGGTGGTTACAGAAAGCACAGATAACTTGGTCATTGAGTTGCAAGAAGACATTTTACGTGCGGAAGAGTTGGTCGTTACCGGTGTTGCAACTGGGATTCGCCGTGAAAACTCACCGACGGCTATTGGCACGCTCAAAGCTGAAGAGCTTCTGCCGGCACCTGCTCAAACCATTGAGCAAACGTTTGCTGCAAAAATTCCCGGTCTTTCAATTAGCCAGAACACTGGTGCTCCGGGTGGCGGTATCAGCATCAACTTGCGTGGGGTCTCCACGCTGGTCGGCAACTCGCAACCGCTCATTTTTGTGGACGGTGTTATCATCAGCAACGACCAAATTCAAAGCGGCTTAGACGCCCTAACGGCTGCGACGGGCGTAGGCAGCCCCAGACCGCAGAGCCAACCGTCAAATCGCTTGGCTGATATTAACCCGAATGATATTGAAGAGATTCAGATTCTGAAAGGTCCAACTGCTGCTGCGGTCTATGGGGCAAAAGCGGCGGCTGGCGTAATTTTAATCACGACAAAGCAAGGACGACCGGCTGACAAAGCGACCATTGATTTTTCACAGCAGACTGGTTTTTCCCGTATCCTCAAAAAGCAAGGTACGCGTAACTGGTCGGCAGATACCACTGGATATTTCCGCTTTTTTGGACGTCCAGCACCTGCCAATCTGCCCTTTATTGACTATGAGGATGAACTCTATGGTCAGACAGGGTTCATTAGTGAAACGAACCTCAATGTGCGCGGCGGCAGTGCAAATACCATTTTTTCAATCAGTGGTACAGCGCGCACCGAGCAAGGCATTGTTCGCAATACAGGTTATAGCCGCTATAGCGCACGGCTTAACCTCTCGCATCGCTTCTCCGATAACCTGCTCGTAGATGTCGGCTTAAACTATATCAACACGAACTCGGACCGCAGTGCAACAGGCAACTCGAATAACAATGTGAGTTTGCCTTATCTTGCAGCATTTATTCCGAGTTTTTTAGATGTGCGTCCACAAGGGAGCGTCTACACTGATCCGACCAACAACGGCGCCAATCCTTTTGAGATTATTGATAAAGTGACCAATAATGAGCGCATTGACCGAGTGGTCGGGTCCATCAAATTAGACTGGACGCTCTTTCGCACAGAGACACAGCGCTTGAGTTTTGTGGCGCAAGGTGGTGCGGATTACTTTACACAAGTCAATACGATTTTTTCACCGATTAACACGATTCACGAACAGCTTGCGGCTCTGCCCGGACGAAGTATCAAAAACAACACCCCAACCTTCTACAACAATCTTTATACAAGTCTGATACACAATCTGCAAGCAGGCGGCATTTCTTTTACTACCTCAGCGGGCTTGCAGTTAGAAAACCGCGATATCAATAGTTTGCTGCTCGTAACAAGCGGCTTGCCCTCCATCTCAAACAATCTCAACCAAGTTGCTAGCGTACAGCAACTGCAAATTGTTACGAAACAGTACGACCAAGGGCTCTATATTCAGGAAGATGTTGACATAGAAGGTCTGGTCTTCCTCACCCTTGGTTTGCGTGCGGACCGAAGCAGTGCAAATGGTGATGTCGATAAGTTTTACTTCTTCCCCAAAGGTGGCGTCTCGTTGCTGCTGTCTAAACTTCCCTTATGGGAAAGTCTGCGCACAACTGTTGAATCTGCAAAGATTCGCGTGGCGGCAGGTCAAGCAGGTACATTTGCACCGCCGATTGCTAAGTTCACAACTCTTGGTGCAAGTAACATTGGCGGACTAAGTGGCTTGACCCTTCCCTCTCGCCCGGGCAACCCCAACATTGAACCAGAGCGTGTAACCGAAATAGAACTCGGGTTCGATCTCGGTCTTGCTGGTGGCTTTGCTTCACTTGAATTTTCATACTACTTGCGTCAAATCTCTGGTCTTGTCGTTGAAGCCCAGATCGCGCCGTCCTCTGGCGGAACCACCCGCTTTGAAAATGGTGGCGATATGGTCACCAATGGCATTGAAGTGGCACTTAACCTCAGCCCTGTGCGCACAGCCGACTTCAGCTGGGACGCACGACTGAACTTCTTCCGAACCACAGCTGAAATCACCGAACTTAAAGTGCCAGACTTCACTACTGGTGGATTCGGCGTTGCGCTAGGTGCCTACTACATTGCTAAGGGCTATTCACCGACCACTATTGTCGGTCGTGAGAGTTTCGGACCGAATCCCAATGCACCGAACCCGAACGCTGCACCGGGACGGTTTAATGGCTTAGTGCTAGGTAATGAACTGCCTGATTTTCGCGTTGGGTTTTCGAACTCTCTGCGCTTCAAAGGCGTTGAACTTTACTTCCTGTTAGATTGGAAACAAGGCGGTAATGTTATTAACCTCACTCGATTCCTGACCGATCTTGGCGGCACATCGCCTGACGCTGGCTTAGATGGTGAAATTCAACGCACTGCACTGCGCACTGGGAGAAATCCTGTAACAGGACAGCCAACGAATCAAACTCTTGGCACACCATGGATTGAAGACGGCACCTTTTTGCGCTTGCGCGAGCTAGCGATTACCTATACCTTTGACCGTAACTTGATTAGTAGCCTATTTGGTGGCGCGATTTCTTACTTGCGTATCGGACTGACGGGCAGAAACCTGCTGCTCTTTACACCTTACGCCGGTTACGATCCTGAAGTCAGCAACTTCGGCAATATCGCTATCGGACGTTCTGTTGATGTTACTCCATTTCCTTCGGCACGTAGTTTCTACTTCAACCTTTCATTTGGACTGTAAAGGAGGAGATAGAAATGAACTTTCTAACCAAGAATCAAACCATGAAAACACCTGTAGCGGCATTAACCGCTTTATACCGATTTGGCTTATTTTCACTTCTGATTTCATCACTGTTTGTCTTCTACGGTTGCCCCGATCGGAATTTTCCGAATCCTAACTCTGCTGATCCAGCCACAGCAGGCGTGCAGAGTCTGGTTACGGGTGTCGAGTCCTCTATGCGAAATGCTATGGGGTTTTATCTCTATGGCACCTCAATCATCGGACGAGAAGCTTACTACTTCGGCGGCGACGACCCACGCTACATGGCTGAATACAAAGGCGGCGCTTTAGATCCGGGTGGTCCGTTCAACAATAACAACTACATTCAGCGATATAATGTAATTGCAACCGCCAATGCCTTGCTTGATGTGGCAGCGAATTTACCTGCAGAAGAAAAACGTGGTGTAGAAGGCTTTGCAAAGACAATAATCGCTTATCAACTGCTAATCGTGCTCAATCAACTCAATGAGAACGGTATTAAAATCCGTTTCTCACCCAATCCATCTGAGCATCCTTTTGTTCCAAAGGCGGAGGGCTTTCGCGAAATCAACCGTCTGTTAGATGAAGCTCATGCTGCCTTGACTGCATCTGGCACACGCTTTAACTTCCGTCTTTCGAACGGTTTTGCCAATTTTAATACACCTACCACTTTTGCGCGTTTTAATCGCGCCTTGCGTGCCCGCGTAGCCGCCTACCAAGGCGATTACAACACTTGCCTTAGCGCACTTAGCCAGTCTTTCCTGCGTGAAGGCGATACTCCAGATGATATGAACCTTGGTGTTTATCATGTCTTTAGCACGGCTCCCGGCGATGCGCTCAACCCACTTTTTGAGCCACCTGCACAAGCCGTGCGCTGGTGGGCACACCCCAGTGTGTATCGGGAGAATCAAGACACGGCTACCGATCGACGGATTCGAACCAAGTTGTTCCCTCGCTCACTGACTTCAGCCTATGGTGTTTCTTCCAGCTTTGTTGTTTCGGTGTTTCCAAGCAATGTGGCGCCTATTTCAATTATCCGAAATGAAGAGCTCTTGCTGCTGCGTGCTGAAGCCAATATCCTTGGAAGCACACAAAATCTGGCGGCGGCAACGGCAGATATTAACCGTGTGCGCCGTGCCGCTGGCGTACCGGAAATTCCCGTTTTAGCCAACAGAGACGCCGCACTCGATCGCCTCATTTATGAGCGTCGATACTCACTCTTTTGCGAGGGGCATCGCTGGATTGATATGCGCCGCTTCCCTACACGACCGGGCTCACCGAATCCTAATAACTTACCCGGTCGGCTCAACGAATTACCTATCGACCGCACTGGCGATCGAATTGTCGTGAACTTTGAGCGCCCAATCGCTGACGTACCGCGCCAGTAAGCGGCAACGGATTGAAGTGATTTGGCTTGAAGTTACTTGGCTTAAAGCGGAGAGGCAGACCAGCTTCTCCGCTTTTTTATGTTTGATGGCAGGACTTATGAAAAACGGCTCAAACGCAGGAAGTTAATCGGCTGTGAGGTTCGCCCTTCTAAGGTCAGCTCTGCCATTATTTCACCGATGAGTGAAGCAAACTTATAGCCATGTCCTGAAAGCCCACCAGCGAAAAATAAGCCTTTGTAGTTTGGGTGCTCATCAATGATGAAGTTTCCATCGGGCGACATATCATACATGCAGGTTGCCGCTGCACTGCGCTCTGGCGTGCTGCAGGAAAAAGCCGTTTGGATAAAAGTCAGAAAAGGCAATTCATCGTTGCTATCAATCGGGCGCTTAGTATCTCTGGGCGTTGCCACCGATTCATTGCGTATATGCTCACCTATTTTGACCCCTCGTGCACTGGCGGCTGCTAAACCATAGAATGCGCCTAATGCTGTCGCCATGTAAAAGTTTGGCATCTTCTCGTTTGAAAAATCATGTTCAGAAAGTTTGCGCGCTGTCGCTAATGAGCTAGAGCGGTACCAGAAAAGACACTTGCGCCAAATGTCGAGTTTGATGTTTAGTTCTGCTAGTAACGGCTTGAGCCATGCCCCGGTCGTCAGAATCAGCTGCTTTGCATAAATCTTTTGACGCTGCGTTTGAATCTCAAAACCCTCACGATGCGGTTTCCACGCTTGCAGCGGTTCATTGAAAAAAAGTGTGGCTCCACTTTTGCGTGCCACATCAATGTAAGTTTGAATGGCTTTTTCTACCAGCAAACTTCCTCCAATAGGGTCATAAATGATTGTATCGCCATCACGGAAAGCAAATTGTGGAAAACGCTTCTGTGCTTCAGCAACGGAAAGAATCTCATGCGGCAAGCTCGGATACTTTTCGTAGCACTGCAGCGTGCCTTTGATATTTGGGTCTTCTATCGGACCAGCCATCACTAAGCCGTTTTGCACAAAGAGTGTTTGCCCCGACTCTGCTTCAAAGGCACGCCAGAGTTCATAAGCACGATTCAGCAAGGGAATATAATCTGGATGCTCAAAGTAGGCTTTACGAATGATGCGTGTCTCACCATGCGAGCCGCCCTCTTGATGAGCAATACCGAATTGCTCAATACCGCATACCTTTACCTTACGTTTTGCCAGCTGATAGGCAACTGCACTTCCCATTCCCCCTAAGCCAATTACAGCCACATCATAGCGAGGCTTTTTGCCTACTGTCGAGCTTGTAGGCAGAAGAAGAGTAGAGCCCAGCACCCCCAAAAGAAACTCTCGTCGCTTCATTGTAGAAGAAAAATAAATTGAGGTTTGTCTGTCTTATCACGAACACTTGCGCAGAGCGCCCGCTCTGCACGCACACTTTGAGCTGCTTTTTTATTAGATGCCTCTTAGTTGATTGGTTATATCAAATTTAGATAATCGTTTAGCGAATTTTACGCACATAGTAACAGACGCTGGAGGCGACTTCAGGCGTAACTCCGTGAATAGCTGCCAGCGAGCCCCAAAACAGCGCTTTCAGCAGCGTAAGCACACCCCCTGCCTTACCTTTCACGGCTGCACAAAGCTGCTCACTTAGCAAAGCATTGTAGTAACTATCCAGCGCTAGCCCATGCATATCGACAATAGCAAGACCATGTTTTTTGAGAAGTGCCGCAAAACTTTTCGGTGTGAAGTGATACAGATGACGCGGTGCATCAAGTCCAACCCAATACTTGCCATAGTGTGCCGCATCCAGACTATCCAAGTTTGGCATTGCGGTCATAAAAATACCATTTGGCTTGAGCAGCGTATAAATTTTATCGAGCGTTTCACTCAAGCGATGAATATGCTCGAGCGTATGCCACATTACGATTAAATCTTTTTGTTCTGCGACATTCACTGTCAGCAGCTCGCCTTGATAGACATTAAGTTCATTTTCTTCACGCGCATAGTGTGCAGCTTTTTCTGACATCTCAATGCCCATCAAATTCAGTGAGGCAGGGCTTTGCCTCTGCAGTTCTAAGAGAAAATCGCCTGTTGCACAACCAATTTCGAGCACGTTGTAAGTCTGGTTTGCTTCAAATTTCACACGTTTCAACACTGCACGTGCTTTGTAGCGCAGTGAAATAAACTGTCGGACGAACTTATAGACTTTGTCTTGCAGCGACGCTGCGCGTTTGAGTGAGATGAAAGGGTCGTAATCCAGCGCCTCGTAAAATTTTGCAATCTCGCTCTGCGATGGGCGCGGATTGAGCATTGCAAGCCCTGATGCACGCGAGAGCACTACATGCCATTCATCGCCTTTTGAGACCTCAAAGCGATTCGGCACTTTATAGCGCACCTCAAAGTCTGACGAGTCTGAAATCGGACAAGGCACGTATTCCATGTGAAGACAATCAGGATTGTGCTTCGGTCAGTTCTAAGAAGGCTTCTTCGAGCGTTTGTCGGCGTGAGGCTAGATGAGACAGTGCAATTCCTCTTTCGAACAAGAAGCGATTGAGTGCAGCAAGATCATTATCAGCAAGTTCCACTAACAGCCCGTCTGGTTCTGCGGTTGCAGACACAAATTTATCATACTGGCTAACTGCAGCTTTGAGCGCCGTCATATCCTCTGAACGAATGAGTGCAAAGAGATTATTGCTGACAATCTCACGCAAGCTGCCTTGCTTCAAAATTTTGCCTTTTTTGATGATTGCAACGTGCGTGCAGGTTTGCTCGACTTCGCTCAGCAGATGGCTTGAGAGAAACACCGTTTTGCCAGCGGCAGCAAGCGATTTAATGATGCGACGCACATCACGGATGCCTTCGGGGTCTAAGCCGTTGGTGGGTTCATCTAAGATGATGAGCTCGGGATTGGATAGTGCTGCGGCAGCAATCGCCAGTCGCTGCTTCATGCCAAGTGAGTAGGTTGAAAATTTATCTTTCTGCCGACCTGAAAGCTCGACCAATTCCAGTGCTGCTTGAATTTGCGCCTCTGTTGCGCCTTTGATTTTAGCCACAATGCGAAGGTTATCATAACCGCTAAGGTAGGGGTAAAAATTCGGAGTTTCAAGTGTCGCCCCAATGCGACGTCGTGCCGCATTAAGATCGCGTGTCTCAAAGAGCCAAATCTCACCGCCTGAAGCATTGATGATGCCGAGCAGCATGCCAATCGTCGTGGTCTTGCCGCTACCATTAGGACCTAAGAATCCGAAGACTTGTCCTTGCTCTACATGGAAAGTCGCTTCGTCGACCGCACGCACTTTGCCATACATCTTGGTCAGTGCATGTGCCTCAATAATTCGCATACAATTGATTTCATCTCTATCTGGAGGCAATGCAGATGTGCGCGCCTCACTTGGTTTACTTGTTTGGACTTGTTTAGAAAACTTGAGCGCAAAGCTAAAGAAATCTTTCAGAAAAAGCGAGACCGCCGCTTGGGTAGTAGCACATGCGATGCACTTGCCGCAGGGTCTTATCTATTGCAAATTCAGAAACCGGCATGCACCGATGACTCCTTTTGAATTGTGTCCTGCACTTTGCAAACCCTTAAAGCATGATGCTCTTAGCGCGAAAAGTGATGTTGCTTGCCTCGCCGTCACGCCGCTGACTTTTGCCATTTCCATCGTGCGTTACCGCTTGGTGGATATTGATTTCATTTTCAACCGTGGCACAGTCTACTGATTGCTTCTTTGCTCCCTTCACAAAGGCAGCATTTTGTGTTATTTTTGCGCCCAAAAACACTACAACTATTTCGTTCATTTCTGATGATAGACCTTAAACTCATCCGTGAATCCCCCGACACTGTCAAAGCCATGCTTGTTGCAAGGCAGATGCCCAGCGAAGTCTCAAAAGTCGATGAACTGCTTGCACTTGATCAGCGCCGTCGTGCCATGATTGCTGAAGCCGACTCGCTCAAAGCCTTGCGCAATAAAGTCTCCGACGAAATTGCTGCTATCAAGAAAAACAAGGGCAATGCTGAAGATAAAATCGCCGAGATGAAAGTTGTGTCGGATAAAATTGCAGCCTTAGATAGCGAGATTCGCGCCAACGAAGCGGCACAAGAAGCCATTTTGCTTGCGCTTCCGAATCTGTTGCACGAGAGTGTTCCGATTGGCAAAGATGCAAGTGAAAACAAAGTCTACAAAGAAGTCTTAGAGCATAAACGCGAGTTTGATTTCCCTGTCAAAGACCACCTGCAACTTGGCAAGGCGCTGGGCATTTTAGATTTTGAGCGTGGTGCAAAAATTACAGGTGCAGGTTTCCCGGTCTATGTCGGCAAGGGCGCCACACTGGAGCGTGCGCTTATCAATTTCATGCTCGATACGCATATCGCAAAGCATGGCTACACGGAAATTTTTCCACCGTTCTTTGTCAATCAAGCCTCGCTGCGTGGCACAGGACAATTCCCAAAGTTTGTCGGACAAGTCTATCGTGTTGGCTACGATGAACAGGAGCGCTACGAAGAAAGTGGATTACAACTTTTTGCAATTCCAACAGCCGAAGTACCTGTTACCAACCTGCACCGTGATGAGACACTCAGAGCAAAAGATTTGCCTATCAAATACGTTGCGTATTCAGCCTGTTTTCGCAGTGAGGCGGGCAGTTATGGCAAAGATGTCAAGGGCTTTTTGCGTGTGCATCAGTTCAATAAAGTTGAACTGGTCAAATTCACCTTGCCTGAATCCTCTTACGACGAACTCGAATCGCTGCGTGCCGATGCGGAAGCTATTTTAGAGGCTTTGAAGTTGCCCTATCGCGTTTTGCTGCTTTGCTCAGGTGATATTGGCGCAAATGCGGCAAAGTGCTACGACCTTGAAGTATGGTCGCCAGCTGAACAGCGGTTTTTGGAAGCCTCAAGCTGCTCTAACTTTGAAGCCTATCAAGCTCGCCGCGCCATGATTCGCTTTAAGCGAGATGAAAAATCTAAACCTGAATTTGTGCACACGCTCAATGGCTCGGGCTTAGCCACTTCGCGCCTGATGGTCTCGCTGTTAGAAAACTATCAAACCAAAGATGGCAAGGTGATTGTACCCGAAGTGCTGCGTCCCTACACACATTTTGATGTGATAGACTAAGCATCATCTCGCATCAAAACTATTGTGTTAGGTTTAGTTGGCATTTGCAAAAATTTGTTTGCCTTGCTTGCAGTTCATGCCGATAAATTGCGTGGAAAGTATTAAATTGTGTGGTCTTTTGTAACATTAGTAGTACGTAGTATGGAAAACGACTCCCGCTACGCTGTCGCACAACATTCCTTGAGACAAATCTGGCCCTTTGGGCGACAGGCTACTTTATTTCTGCTCTCGATTGCAATAGGGTTTGTTGTAGTTTGGCTTGCGCCTGCAGATCAACTTGGTAAGCCTGCACTCTACACACTTTTTATGCTCGCTGTTGCTGTCTCGCTTTGGATTACTGAAGCTATACCGCCCTTTGCTGTCGGCATTTTGATTATGGCTTACCTTGTCTTTGCTATGGGAAGCCTTAAGGCAGAAGGTGAACCTGTTGATGTGATGCAGTATGTCAATACGTGGTCGAGTCCCGTGATTTGGCTTATGCTTAGTGGCTTTTTCATTTCCGAAGGCATGCGACGCACAGGTTTGGACAGAGTCATTTTTAGTTTTGCGCTCAAATTTTTTGGCTGCGATGCACCTCGCCTGCTTATGGGCATGATGCTGATGACTGCAGTTCTCTCAGCCATCATGTCAAACACGGCAACCACGGCAATGATGATTGCTGCGATTCTTCCGTTTCTCAATCGTGCCCAAAAAGAGAATATGCTCTCGAAAGATTTGCTGCTGGGTATTCCTGCTGCAGCATCGTTGGGCGGAATGATTACAATCATTGGCTCACCACCGAATGCAATTACTGTCGGGGCGTTGGCAAATAATCACATCCATGTAAGTTTTGCTGAATGGATGCTCTATGGCTTGCCTATCGCACTCATTTTTTTGGCAGCATCGTGGTTTTTGCTCTCGCGCTCGCTTGTCAGCCAGACAATTGCAATTAGCATACCGACACCTTCAAGTCAGGAACATGCAAAACTCATGCGCCTGCCTCGCTGGACAGTTGGGCTCACACTTGTCGTCACGCTTTTACTGTGGATGACCTCTACGCTGCACAAAATTCATGTCGCCGCCGTCGGCGCCATTCCGATTGTCGTGCTAACCATGAGCGGAATTATTCGCGCTAAAGATTTACGCGCCCTAGCTTGGGATAGCTTGATGCTGGTAGCAGGCGGTCTGGCACTTGGACTTGCTATAGAAAAGTCAGGTCTGGCACAGTATGCCGCCAGTTTCTTACGCCTGCAAAATGTGAATCCTTACTTGATTATTCTTTTGCTGGGCTATGTTACAACACTTGTTTCAAATGTCATGAGCAATACTGCTGCGGCAAGCGTCTTAATTCCCGTTGGTGCCCTGCTCTCACCTGAATATGCCCTTCAAACTGGTATGGTTATCGGGCTGTGCGCTTCAACCGCCCTGCTCTTGCCGGTCTCTACACCACCTAACGCCATTGCTTTTAGCACCGGTCTCTTGGAACAACACGACTTTCGCCGTCTGGGTGGGTTTCTTGCTCTTTTTGGTCCTCCTGTTATCACGCTTTGGGTTGCGCTGGTTACAACTATGTTCTGACCTCAGTCTGTTTGAGCGCACGAAATACCGTCTGCAAAAGTGCTTCAGCACGAAAGGGTTTATTGATTGAGCCTTGAATGCCAACGGTGCTTAACTTTGCGACCTTTTCTCCGTCCATTAGCCCCGTCATGATTACCACAGGCACACTTGGCTTGATGGAGCGAATTGCATGCACACAAGCAATACCGTCCATAATCGGCATCATGATGTCGGTCAGAACCAGATTAATTTCATTTTGATGCTTTGCAAAGAGTGCCACTGCTTCTGCCCCATTGTTAGCGGTGAGCACTGTGTAGCCCATGCTGAGCAGCACCGCATTAGCGACTTCACGCACGCCTACATCATCTTCAACAAGCAAAATGACTTCGCCACAGCCTGCCATGGCTTCAAGTGGTTCTTCTGTTACCTCCGTTTGCTGGGCTTTTGTTGCAGGGAAGTAGAGCATAAAGGATGTGCCTTGTCCGAATTTGGTCTGCACATCAAGAAATCCGCCGTGGCTGTTCACTACAGAATAGACGATTGATAACCCCAGTCCTGTGCCTTTGCCGACTTCCTTTGTTGTAAAGAAGGGCTCGAAAATCTTGTCGAGCACGTCGGGCGAAATTCCTGTGCCCGTATCTGTTACTGTTAGCTGCACATATTCACCTTCTTTTGCCCCAACATAGAGTGCGGCTTGCTTTGCACTGAGCACGACATTCTTGACTTCAAGCGTCAGTTTGCCGCCATTCGGCATGGCGTCGCGTGCATTTACGCAGAGGTTCAAGACGGCTTGATAAAGTTTCGTTGAGTCGCCTAAAATCATCCAAATTGTCGAAGGCGCTTCAAGTTGAAGCTCAATTTCTTTTGGGAAGGTTTGCGAGATAAAACGGTAGACATCTTTTGCCAGCTGGCTCAGATTCAAAACTGTCTTTTCACCACTTTCGCCGCGCGCAAAACTTAGAATTTGCCTCATCAATTCTTTGCCACGCTCTGCACTTTGCTCAAGCATAGCTATCCAGCGCCTTGCTTGTTCGTCAGGATTGTGCTGACGCAGCAAAAGCAAGCCTGCAAGAATTGGCGCCAGCACGTTGTTCATATCGTGTGCAATGCCGCTAGCAAGCAGTCCGATGCTATCCATGCGCTGATTACGCAGCATCTGACTTTCTAAGTTTTTCTTCTCAGTAATATCCGTATTGACGATGAGCACTTTGTCAGGCTCTCCATTCTCATTTGGCACAAGCGCACATCGGCTTTCTACAATGATGACTTTGCCATCTTTCGTGCGCTGACGCAGTTCCCCTGACCACTCCCCTTTTTCAAACAAAATTTGCCAGCGCGCATCATCTTCAGCAATATCAGATTCCGAATAAAGGTCGTACTTGATGTTTCTGCCGAGCACTTCTTCTTTTGTCCAGCCGTAAATGCGCTTTGCACTTGCATTCCAATAAAGCACTCGGTCTTCAAGATCCTGCAGAATGACTGCATCGTGGGTGATATCTAAAAGCGCAGCTTGCTCACGCAATTTTTCTTCCATAATCTTGCGATCGGTAATGTCAATACCTACACATACTGCTGCCTTGCCTTGATGATACTTTTGTGCTACAATCAGATGCTGCATGCGCCGACCGGCTATTGTTACGGTATCTTCCATAATGCTCCCTTGATACGGCGATTCAAACAGTCGCTTGAGAAAGTCGTGAAATTTTGGATTCAGCATCCCGACTTTTTTGCCAATGTATTCTTCTGCTGACTTTCCCAGCACCGAAGCCAAGTATTGATTCAGCCCGAGATACGTGAGATTAGAATCAACCCATGAGACAAAACCGGGCACCGCATCTAAAACCGCTTGAAACTGCTCTTTGGCTTCAACCAAATCCTGTTCAGCATACTTACGCTCCAGTGCAATCGAGACCGCCACAGCTATCGACTTAAGAAAATTTTGTATCTCCTCATCCCACAGTGCCGATGACCTCACTCTTTGCAAAGCTGCAATGCCGTAAAACCGATTCTTTACCGATATGGGGATGAGCAACAAAGCTTGCACACCACCTGATGAAGAGAGCATCTGTTCAGCTATCGTCAACTCTTTGACATGGCACATTAGTATCTCGCCTGTGTTGAGTATTTGTCGAGCTCGTTCAAGTACAGTTTGGTATTGCTCAATTTGCAAGTTGAGGTTCTGCCATTGCGTTTGCATTTCCATACCCTCAGCACACCATTCAGCAATGACACTTAGAGCCTGGCTGACACTTTCATTCGGATAATATTGGAACACGGTGATGCGATCAACTTCCGCAAGTTCTGCACACAGTTTGAGTAGAGGCTGGCAAGTTCTTCGGTTCAGATCACGCTCCATAAGCAAAAAGCGTTCAATTTCAATCATTGTCATGAGTTGCCGCTCTCGACTCGCTGTATCTGTGAATGAAGTAGACGGGCTCGTAGATGAAGGTATCATATCTGAATTATAGATTTATTTTAGTCAACCTATTACTCTTGCTTGTTAAGCAGTTTGCGCTATATCACATCCAGCCTATACAGCACCGCACAAAAAAAATTCACATCAGGCTTGCATTCAAACGCTTTTTAGATTATCTTCTACCTTATTAGTAATCGTTACTATTATTGCCGCCATCTTTTTTTTCAGTTATTTGACACAGAGTTACTGTTCTTTTTGATTTCAACCAATTTTCTTCAACGCAACCCAATGATGTAGGAGGACTACTCAATATGGCAGATCAATCTCTTGCAGGCACCACAGCTACACATACAAATGGTGCTACAAACGGCGCAAGCAAGTGCCCATTCACAGGTCATCTCAAACACGGTGCAGGCGCTGGTACACGCAACCGTGACTGGTGGCCGAATCAGCTCAAACTTAACATTTTGCGCCAGCATTCCTCGCTCTCTAACCCCATGGATCCATCATTCAATTATGCTGAAGAGTTTAAGACGCTTGATCTTCAAGCGGTCAAAAAAGACATCTTTGATTTGATGACGCAGTCTCAAGACTGGTGGCCTGCTGATTATGGTCATTATGGCGGATTGTTCATTCGTCTGGCTTGGCATAGTGCAGGCACATATCGCATCCATGATGGGAGAGGCGGTGCCAGTTCAGGTGCAATTCGCTTTGCTCCACTGAACAGCTGGCCTGATAACGCCAACCTTGACAAAGCACGTTATTTGCTTTGGCCCATCAAGAAAAAGTATGGTCGCAAACTCTCTTGGGCAGACCTGATTATTCTTGCGGGCAATTGCGCCCTTGAATCCATGGGCTTTAAGACCTTTGGCTTTTCTGGCGGTCGAGTCGATGTCTGGGAGCCTGAAGAAGATATCTACTGGGGCTCTGAAACCGAGTGGCTCGGTGATCATCGCTATGTTGGCGATCGTCAGTTAGAGGTACCTCTTGCGGCTGTACAGATGGGTCTGATTTATGTTAATCCTGAAGGACCAAACGGAAAACCCGATCCGCTCGCCGCTGCACGTGACATTCGTGAAACCTTTGGTCGAATGGCGATGAACGATGAAGAAACCGTTGCGCTCATTGCAGGTGGACACACTTTTGGTAAAGCACATGGCGCAGCAGACCCCAGCAAATATGTCGGTCCTGCACCCGCCGGTGCCAGCATCGAAGAGCAAGGTCTCGGTTGGAAGAATACCTTCGGCAAAGGCAATGCAGAACACACCATCACCAGCGGGCTTGAAGGCGCTTGGACACGCACACCAACGCAGTGGAGTCACGACTATTTCAAACATCTTTTCGAGTACGAGTGGGAACTCACCAAGAGTCCAGCCGGCGCTTGGCAATACAAGCCTAAGAATGGTATGGGCGAAGGCACCGTTCCTGATGCACATGATCCTTCAAAGCGTCATGCCCCGTTTATGCTGGTTACCGATTATGCGCTGCGTGTCGACCCGATTTATGAAAAAATTTCACGCGATTTTTACGAACATCCCGAAAAGTTTGCCGACGCGTTTGCCCGTGCATGGTTCAAGCTCACACATCGCGATATGGGTCCACGCACACGCTATCTCGGTCCCGAAGCACCGCAAGTTGACCTTATCTGGCAAGATCCGATTCCTCCCGTTACACACCCGCTCATCGATGAAAACGACATTGCTGCCTTAAAGAAAAAGATTCTCTCTTCTGGTCTATCGATTTCTGAGCTTGTCTCAACCGCTTGGGCATCAGCATCAACCTTCCGCAGTTCAGATCGACGCGGCGGAGCAAACGGCGCACGCATTCGTCTTGCCCCACAAAAGGATTGGGAAGTCAATAACCCTGCGCAACTTGCTAAAGTCCTGCAAACTCTCGAGCGCATTCAGCAGGAGTTTCACACGACAAGTGGCGACAAGCGTGTCTCAATGGCGGACCTTATCGTCTTAGGTGGATGCGCCGCTGTAGAACAAGCTGCAAAAGATGCTGGCTTTGAGATGAAAGTTCCCTTCACGCCCGGACGTGGAGATGCTCTGCAAGAACAGACTGATGTTGAATCCTTCGCTGTGCTCGAGCCGCTTGCCGATGGATTCCGTAACTACCTCAAAGAAGGCGTTTCTGCACCGGCTGAAGAACTGCTCATCGACAAAGCGGAGTTGCTTTCGCTTACCGCACCCGAAGTGACCGTTCTGATTGGGGGCTTGCGTGTGCTCAATGCAAATTATGACCACTCGCAGCATGGCGTCTTTACAAAGCGTGTCGGCGCCTTGACTACAGACTTCTTCGTCAATTTGCTTGACATGAGCACTGTCTGGCATCCGACTTCAGAATCTAAATACTTCTTTGAAGGACGTGACCGGAAGACTGGTGCGCTCAAATGGACCGCCACGCGTGTCGATCTTATCTTTGGCTCAAATTCCGAGTTGCGTGCTCTCGTTGAAGTCTATGCATGCGATGATGCACATGAGAAGTTCGTACGCGACTTTATCGCTGCATGGAACAAAGTGATGAACCTCGATCGCTACGACTTGCACTTCAATTAAGCTAAGCTCCGTCTTTGCTTGTATGAGCAAGTGATGACTTCGTGCTCTTACACAGCAAAAAAGGCAGTCTGAAGAGACTGCCTTTTTTTTGCTTTTAGCATGAGTCGTTAAAATCCTACTGCCGCATCTTCATTTCTGGGGTCTGCACCGCCATAAAGCAAGCCATCTGCACCGACCATAATCGCATCGACAGCACCAAAGTAACCGGGCAATTCTCGCAACTTCCAGCCTCGTCGTTCAAGGGCGCGGATTACATCTTTGCGCAGTGCATCTTTTTCATAGCGCATGTCGTCAGGTTGCCATTGATGATGAATGCGTTTTGCACTGACTGCTTCTTGAATGTTCATTCCGAAATCAATCACATTTGTAATGACTTGAAAGACTTGTGTGATAATGGTCGAGCCGCCGGGTGTGCCCAGCACCATAAAGAGTTTTCCATCCTTTGTTAGGATTGTGGGCGACATTGAACTTAGCATTCGCTTCTGCGGTACAATGCTATTAGCTTCGCTGCCCATCAATCCCACATAGCCCTGAATGCCCGGATTTGCAAAGCCGGGCTTCAAACTAAAATCATCCATTTCGTTATTGAGTAAAAACCCTGCGCCTGTTACGGCAACAAACGACCCAAACCCACCGTTGAGCGTGGTTGTCGTTGCCACAGCATTTCCTTCAGCGTCCACCACAGAGTAATGTGTCGTTTCAGTGGATTCTGCTGTGAGCATTTTACCGTATGAGATTGCAGAACTTGGTGTAATGGTATCTGGCGAGAACGATTTCCAACGCTCTTGCAAGTAGGCTTTGTCCAGCATGGCTTGCACAGGAATTTTGACAAAGTCTGGATCGCCGAGCAATACTCGATCGGCATAAACGCGTCGCATCGCTTCACCAAAGAGATGAATGGTCTCGGAACTTTGGAAGCCCATCTCTTTTAAGTTGTAAGGCTCAACGAATGAAAGCAGTTGAATGAGCCCAATGCCTCCTGCGCTGGGTGGCGACATTGAAGCCACTTCATAGCCACGGTAGCTACCTTTGATAGGCTCTCGCCACTTTGGTTCATACTTGTCTAAATCTTCTTGTGAGATTAGTCCGCCGCCGCGTTGCATTTCTGCAATGATGAGTTCTGCGGTCTTACCTTTGTAGAAGCCATCGCGCCCTTTATCACGGATGCGTTTGAGCGTTTCTGCTAAGTCCTTCTGCACAAAAAGATCACCTTCTTGCCACTTTTTGCTCGTATCGCCTTTGGTGAAATACTTGCGTGAGCCTTCAAAGCGAGCAAAGAGTGCGGCAAATCGATTGAGCTGTTCAGCTTTGAAGCGTGTGAGCGGAAAGCCCTTTTCAGCAAGGTCAATTGCCGGCTGCACTACCATTTTGAAAGGCAGTTTGCCAAATCGCCGGTGCGCTTCCACAATGCCTGCCACAGTGCCGGGGACGCCTACCGCCAAGTGTCCAATTTTACTTTTGTCGGGCAACGGATTACCTGCGCTGTCCAGATACATGGTGCGTGTGGCTTTCAGCGGGGCTTTTTCACGATAGTCCAGCGCATAGACTTCTCCGTTTGCTAAGCGAATGAGCATAAACCCGCCTCCGCCAAGATTTCCAGCAATCGGGTGCGTAACAGCAAGCGCCAGTTCAGTTGCCACTGCGGCATCAATGGCATTGCCGCCTTTTTTGAGCATCGCAATACCCGCTTCTGAGGCAAGTCTCTGCGCCGATACCACCATCGCCTTTTGCGCAACAGTTGGACGCATCTGCGCTATGAGCCTCTCGCTTAGCATCAAAAACACTGTGCAAAAGAAAATGAATGGCAAGACAAGATGTGATAACATCGCTTTCATTCTATTATTTGTTGTCTGGTGTTGTTGCAAAGTTGTTCTGCGCACAAACTACGACTTGTTTTTGCCTTCGGCAAGTTTAATTGCATTTTGATTTCGCCACAGAAATCTGCAATTTCGTTAAAAATGAACAGTGTATGACCACAGTCAAGAAGTTTGGTATCATTGGCGGCGTTTCTTTCCTTGTGCTCTTTCTGCTCGTCTTTCTTTTTCTTTATCATGGCACATACAGCAAAGGTGAGCGTGGCGGTGTGGTTGTCAAAATCACTGAGAAGGGCTACATTTTCAAGACGTTTGAAGGACAGCTAAACACACTGATTCCAGGCGCAGTTGGGAGTACGCAGCAAAATATGTTTTACTTTTCAGTCGAGCGTGATCGACAAGATGTTATCAAAGCCTTAAAAGAAGCGGCACTCACAGGTGAGCGAGTTGGTTTGGAATACGAAGAAAAATATGTTCAATTCTTTTGGCGTGGCGACACCAAGTATTTTGTCACCGCCGTCAAACGCGCAAACGCACCGCCTGCCTTGCCGCCAACCCTGCCGAGTCAACCGAGTGCTCCGCAGTAAATCGTGCTATACTTTGCCAAAACTAACTTTTTGGAAGTAACTATGACGCCGCAAATCTGCACTGACGCTTCACCCACAGAAAAATTTTTGCTCTATGAGCGTGAAATCGCCGCACGCTTACAGAGTCGTAACTTACGCACACAGCGCTATGCGCGCTATGAACAAGCGCTCATTCAAAAAAGTCATTTTGTTCGGCTCAATGGTGCAGTGCATCACTATCACGATTCCCATCCAGATGCGCCAGCAGATATGCCTACCATCATTTTGATTCACGGCTGGGATTGCTGGTGGATGTGGTGGCATGAGGTTATCGCCTATCTCAATCAAAGCGGCGTACGCACTATTGCTTATGACCTCAAAGGACATGGCTGGTCTGACGAAGGCGAAGACTACTCTCTCTCTGCGCTCTCGCTTGATTTGCATGCATTGGTGCAACATCTCGGCTTGAAGCGCTATCACATTGCTGCCTTCTCGCTAGGTTCATTCGTTGCACTCAATTATGCACAGCGCTTCGAAGATGAGATTAGCTCGCTGACTTTTTTCAACTTTGGCATCTTTCCAAACAGCGCACAGCTCGAGAAAATCATTCCAACTGCTATCCCCTTCATCTTTGATAAAATTCTGCGCAAGATTAAAATCTGGTGGCTCATTTACGCCTATGCTCGGCTTACGCTGGCGCGCAACCATACCAGCAAAGAAAACATCTTGGTTGGAGTCAATAGCTTGCGCTTCATTTCTGGCAAGGCTATCCGTGAGACGGCAAAAGCCTTAGCCAAGCGCGAGGTTACCGAGAACTTGCCAAAGCAAATTGCGAATCTTTCCATTCCGGTTTTGCTCGTCGCCGGCAAAGGCGATCAGGTAGTGAGTTGGAAACACACCAAAGCGCTTTATGAATATGCACGCAATGGGCGCTTCGAACTCATCAAAAAGTGTGGACACCTGATTACGCTGGAACTGCCCAAACGCACCGCTGAACTGATTCTTAGTCAGATGCAACTGGCTTCACCTACTTTGAGCACGACACCTTTGCAGAACACTCTCCCCACCAGTTCTAAGAAAAACTTGTGAGGCGCCCGATACCTTGCTCCTTTCACCCGAAATCAATTCATGCGAAAAGAATCGCGCAAGGCTTGTTCAGAGAGTTTTTTGAGCGAGAGGTATCGATGCGGTCGCACTTTGTATCGCAGATATTGATAGGCTGTAATACCCAGCGCCGCCACTGTCAGTACGCCCATTAGCCAAAGGAAAACAACTCCGATTAGCATACTTACGAGCAATTATACTTCAAGAGTATGTGTGATTGGTTTTTCCTCAATCACATATTGCCTAACAATACTTCGGCAAAACTCTTCAAGTCTTTCCTTTTTAAGTTGTGCATCTTTATCGCCTGCTTTTGCCCGCTGACTGAGCATCGCATATGGCTCTGTGCTCAAACATTCTGCCGCAAAATCCAGCAGTTTCAAGTCGCTCTGATTTTTCAAGGCTTCGGTAATGAGTTCAACCTGCGTGGCTTTATCGGGATTTTCACCCAGCGTATGCAGGTCGCCGCAAATTAAGCGGGTTTCCATTTCTTTGAGGTAGGCTGCAAGGTCGCTGGCATATTTTGCAAAATCATCGTTTGGCGGGACATCATCGTTCAAATTTAGCAGGTTAGCTTTTTGGACAATTGCCTCGCGCAGTTCGGGAAAATCTCTGCCATTTTCGAAGTCGCCCAGCAAATCGCGCAGGGCTTGAAACTCTTTGTACAGTCCAGCGCGCGCATACGGTGGAATAGCATGTGAGATGATGGTTGCATAGCCTCGGCGTTTGGCAATGTTGGCTTCTGACGGATTGTTCATCGGGTAGATGTAGAACTGTGGCAATTCACCCAGCAAGATGTCTGACCAGCACTCTTGTGTCAGTCCAAGTTGCAATCCGGGCATCCACTCTGCCGTGCCGTGCATGCCAAAATGCACCAAGGCATCTGCTCCGAGCCCATTGACAAGCCACTTGTAGAACATGACGAATTGATGATGTGGCGTGTTCTCTTTATCGAAGAGCAGTCGCATCGGGTCGCCTTGAATAAAAAGTTGCGGTTGTGCACCGATGTAGAGGTTACCAAAGCGCAAGCCGCCGATAATGAATCGATCTTTGCCTGCCACAGCAATATCACCCGGGGCTTTACCCCAGCGCGCTTCAATGCGTTCTTGCTCATTCGGGGCAACCCATCTCGTATAGTCTTGCATTGTGGCGATTTCAGTTACCGTATCAGCTTCAATAGACTTTGCCAAATCTTGTGTGAGCTTATCAGGCTGCGCAGCATAACGCTCTAAAAAGTCGCCGGTGTTATAGCCCTGCCGATGCAGTTCGCGCACGAAATTGACCAAACTCTTTGGCACATTGAGCAGTGCCGCTGTGCCTAGTTTGCCTTGATTTGGTGGGTAGTTATAGAGCACTACTGCAATTTTCTTTTCATCATTAGGCTTGTGCTTTAGCGCAATCCAACGCTTGACCAGCTTGCTTAGCCGCGTAAGACGCGACTTATCGAGTTTGAGCGTATTGTTTTCCAACGCACCTAAGACCACAGGACAAATTGAGCCATCCATTTCAGGCAGTGAATAGATAATCATCGCCTGAATCGGATTGACACCGTGCTGGCGCCAACTTTCTTTGGTTTGCACATAAAGCGGCTGCGTTACAATGTAAGGCGTGTTCAGTCCCGACAAAATTTCTGATGCGGCAGGATGTGCAATACCCGTTTTAGTAGAGCCTGCTGGACCGCCCACCAAGGGGAAGCCAAACAAATTGATGAGCAATTCAATCCCGGCTTCTTTCATGAATGTGCGCACGGCAATATGCAATTCAATACCCATGGCGTAGCAGGCATAGACACGCAGCCCTTGTGCCTCGAGTGCTGTGATAATTTCGCCCGCATAACTTTGTCCTGAGAGTATATGCTTGCGTGGCAAGAGCAGTCCCACCTTTGGCTTATTGCCCTTGTCGCGTCCTGTTTTCTTTTCCCATTTCAAGTAATGTTTGAGATCGGGGAAGAATTCTTTTGTGGCATTGTAGTATTCGGGGTGATAAAATCCCATCGTCCCAATTTCTTTTGGTGCCTCGCTCTTTACAGGTAAGTGCAAGAGTTTTTCGGCAATGTAGAGCAGCATATTGAGCACATTGTCTTCGCCGCTGTTCGACCAGTAGGTGCTGACCGTCATCCAAATTCTCGCATCGTGGATTTTTTCGCCGCCGAAGTGTTCGGGCAGAAAGCGCATCACTCGATTGGCAAGGCGCTGCATCTGCACATACCCATAGAAAGCATCCTCTTCTCTACCGCCGCCCAAAATTTTGCCTAGCGCTTTGACAGGTTTGGGCATCTCACCCTTACCGCCTGAAAAGTGATAACTCCCCACTTTATTCATCATCATTAGCGGCGGGAGTGATTCAAAAGCAAAAATGAAACTCGGATTGTGTTTTTTGAGCATCTCTATCATGGCATTTGCGGCATCGTCTAAGACGATAAGTGCCGTGAAGACCACATCGCTCACACTTATTGCTGCTTCAACTTTTTTTGGTCGCTCGACCACGTCGTTATCAAAAAACACATGCAAGCGTAATTGAGGACAGCGTGCGCGGATTTGTGATTTGATGTACTCAAATAGCTCGGCATTGTAACGCTCCATGCCAAGCACGAGGGTGATGTGCTTTTGTGCGTTCATACTTACTTCTCCTTTACTTCAAATGTTCAGTGCAAGCTTGTGTTCAAGCCTTTCATTTTTTGAAAGATACACAAGCTCTTCTCATAATCCAATTAGGTGCAAAATAGAGAGCCGATAAAGATGTGGGGAAAACTTCAGGTGAGGCGTTAAATCTCAAGCAGGAGTTTACAAATCGTATCTTCTAGGGCTTTTGCATGTTTAGAGCGTCGACCTAATCCGTTTGCAATGATAGAAAAATATATCTCTTTACCGCTG
Organism: Candidatus Thermochlorobacter sp.; assembly: GCA_046291735.1. GTDB lineage: Bacteria > Bacteroidota > Chlorobiia > Chlorobiales > Thermochlorobacteraceae > Thermochlorobacter. The sequence goes on from JBKBSK010000008.1 coordinate 68,322, forward strand.
CGACTCTTCAAGTATCCAGAGAGCGACACTACACCTGTAATTGACCCTGTCTTTGCGCGGATATTGTGTGCTAGCGCATGATTGATTCTGCCTGCAAGTGTGCCGTCGGTCATGGGAATGGCTAACGATTCGTAGTATTCATGAAAGGCTTTGCTATGCTCGCGCATGTAGCGCAGTGTCTCCACAATCAGATGCGGCGTTACAAAATTCTCGTGCGACAGTCCTGAGCCATCCGTGAGTTTGTACTCTTTTGAGCTAACTTTGACTTCGTTTTTCAGGAACGCTTTTACAACCTCAAGCCCTTTTTCGATTGAGCCTTCACCATAGCATTCACCGCCCAGCGTGCGCAGCAATTGGTCGGCATAGAAGTTATCCGAACTCTTATTTGTAGCTTTGAGCGCTTCAGCTAGCGATATCGAGTAGTGTGAGTAAAGATACTTCCATCTGGTTCTATCGATTTTTCGGCTATAAGAAATTTTCTCGACATGGGCATCTTTGTGCATCATGCCTGCCTGTTGCAGTGCCGCCAGCAGCGTGTTTGCGCAATAGACATTCGGCTCAATTGTAACCATCTTCAAGCGACTTTTTCTGCGAAAGCCTCGACGCACCACACGCTTTCTGCCATCTTTAGTCTTTATGATGCGCACACGCGAGACCTTACTTAATTGCTGCTCGTTTGCGCGGCTAAAATTGGCAACCGTAGCAAAGCGGATTTCTTCTGCACTGATAGGTTGATGCCGATTGCCGACATAATAACTATTGTCAAGAATCAGGTCGCCCTCGATTTTCATAATGCCGTACTGGCGCAGCGTATCGACCCATGCCTTTACAATCTCGTTGATGGTTTTATCAAAGTATCCAGACAGCATCGGGTCTGTGCTGCCAATCAGGACCAGATTACCATGCAGCACTCCATCTTTGAGTGTGCCATCAATGAAAAAGTCGGTGCGGTAGCGATAGTCTGCTCCAAGTTTTTCAATTGCGGCAGCCGATGTGATGAGTTTAAGATTTGAAGCTGGCTTGAACAGTTGATTTTGTTGGTAGGCAAAAATGGTTTCATTATCTGTGGTTTGAATGCATACGCCCATGATGCCGCGCTTGCGTGCTTGCAGAATTTGCTCAATTTTTTCGGCGCACTCCGCCATGCGCTCTGCTTGGCTTGTACTTGTAAGTTTCAGTGAAACAGCCGATAAGACTTTTGGTCGTCGGCGTTTGTAGGCGTTGGCGTTTGCGGTCTCAACAAGGAGCGTGCAGAACAGCACAATGCTGGTCAGCACGTAAAGGTAGCGAGAAAGTTTAGTTTGTTGCCTCATCTCTGTGTAAGCGGTTTTTTGGCACAACAACTTCTGGCGCTGCCGTGTTGCTGCTCTAGCAACGCTGTGTTCAGGTACACTTACTTCAAAGACTTGGCAAAGTTAGCACAATTCCCCCTTTTTGCAAGCAAAATTGCGGTAATTTTTTGAACTAAAACGTCTTAAGTGCTTCGGCTTCACAGCGTTTAGTATTCAGCTAAAATGGTTTCGCCAGCCGTTACGCGCTCACCTTCTCTGACGCAGAGTTTGACTTCGGGGGGCATAAACACATCAACGCGAGAGCCAAATTTAATCATCCCAAAGCGCGCACCAATTTGCACTGTGTCGTTTGGTTCAAGCTCACAAATGATGCGGCGCGCCACATAGCCTGAAATTTGTTTGAAGAAAACCTTGATATGCGCATTTTCAATCCCAATTTCCGTACGCTCATTGCGCTCACCTGACTGATGATCGAATGCAGCGATGTATTCTCCTTCAATATGCCGCAGATGCACCACCTTACCCGAAATCGGATTGCGATTGACATGCACATTGATAGGCGACATAAAAATACTGACTAATTTTGCGGCGCCATTGAAAAAGGGGTGCTCTGTGTCTTTAATCAGCACAATTTTCCCATCGGCAGGCGAGAGAATGACGCGCTCGGTTCTGGGCGGCGTGCGTTCTGGGTCACGAAAAAATTGCAATGTGAAGACCATCAGAAAAATCCCTAAGCCTGCTGAGAGCGTGGCAAGCACCAGTGGCAAAGCAAAGGCAAGTGCAAGCAGCACAAGCGATAGGGCACCGACTTTTGCAAGTGTGGCGTATCCGTATTTTGTAATCATTGTGCAAAAAATTTGGCGCAAAACTAATTAGAAATCGTTTGAATGCATGCATGCCTTTGAAAAGAAATTTTTGGAGCATTGTCAAACCCGCAAATTTTTTCAGAAAGGTGAGCGCGTCTTAGTTGCCTTTTCAGGTGGCGCTGATTCCACAGCGCTGCTTCATCTGCTTGCTGCAGTGCGTTTTATTCTAAAAATCGAAATTGCAGCAGCACACTGCAATTTTCAACTGCGTGCACGCGCTAGCTTAGGCGATGAACGCTTCTGCCAACAGACCTGCAGCTTGCTGGGCATCACACTCTTCACAGAACGATTCGACACCAAAGACATTGCAAAAACTAAAAAACTATCGCTCGAAGAAACCGCCCGTCACTTGCGTTACGACTTTTTTGCGCGCCTTATGCAAATTCATCAGTTCGACAAACTCGTTACGGCACACCATGCTGGAGATAATGCTGAAACCGTGCTTTTCAACTTCTTTCGTGGCGCCTCACTGCTGGGCTTATCGGGCATTCCTGAACGGCGAGAGTATATTCTTCGTCCACTCTTGAATTTTGAGCGTGATGATATTCTTGCCTACCTCAACGATAAACATCTTTCATACCGCACCGATCATACCAATTTCGAGCTATGCTTCGACCGTAATTTCATTCGCCACAAAGTCATTCCGCTCATTGAAGAACGCTTTGAGCATAAGCTTGTGCCTAGTCTGTTGCGTTTTTCGAAGCATGTGACAGAGCTTTCGGAGTTTGTCGAAGGGCATATTCAAAAATTGATGCGAAAGAGAGGTTTATCGTTTAAGCATCATGCGTTTGAGGTTCGTGCTCTGAAGGCTTTGACCAAATTTGAGCAAAAAGAGATTTTTAAGCGCGCTTTGCAATGCTGTGGTGTTGCACCGTCTGCACAATTATTAGACCGTCTGGCTGGGCTACTTGAAAGACAATCGGGCAGAAAAATTGTAGTCAGTGCGCACCTTGAAGTCATCTGGAAAGGTGATAAAATTTTTTTCTCACAAAAAGCACCTACCCTAAAAGCCTAACGGCATCAGTGTTTTGCTTGGGGCTTAAAATCGGCTAAGGTCGCGCCCGAATAGGCGAGATTTAATCCAATCGAAGAGCACTTGCATTTTGTTTTTGATGCTGACAAGTTTTGTCAGATAGGCGGCGCGCCAAAATAGCCATGTCAAAAATCCTTTCCATTTTACATTTGGCAAATCTGCAAGCGCTTTGTCATCACCGATGTACGCCAGCATTCCGAAGTCTTGACGCTCAAACGGTGCGATACTTTTTTCAGCTTCACTTGGTGACGGTGCACGATTGAGGAGTTTTGCAAGGTATTTTCCTGCTTGCATAGCCACCTGCGCTGTGGCTGGTTGTGAGTAGCCTTCAATTGTAGCGCAATCGCCGAGCGCAAAGATGTTTGTCTGCCCCAGTACACGCAAATATCGGTCAGTTAGAATCCGTCCCGCCCGATCTTTCTGAAAGGGCAAGGCTTTCACGAAAGGCGTGGGACCGTTGCCTGTCGACCAAACAATTAGCCCTGTTTCGAGCACTTCACCTGTGGCTAAGTGCACTCTGCCGGCTTCAACTTTTTTTACAGGTGTATTCAGTATGGATTTGATGCGTCGACGCTGGAAGACTTTCAAAGTGTAGCTTGCAAGGCTTTCATCAAATGAGCTCAAAATTTGCTTACCTGCTTCGACCAGTGTGATGCGTGCATCTTGAACAAGGTTTGGGAAATACATTTTGACTTCATCGTCAAAAAAGTCAGCAAGTTCTGCTGCATATTCCACGCCTGTTGGTCCACCGCCGACCACAACGAAATGCAGCAATCGCTTGCGCTCCGCCTCACTTACCGTCGGTAGCGAAGCCTGCTCGAGATTGTCAATAACTTTCTGGCGAATCAATCGCGCATCAGAGAGTTCCTTGAGAAACAGTGCGTGCTGCATTACACCTTCAATACCAAAGGTATTACTAGCTGCCCCAACGGCAATGACCAGCACATCGTAATAGATGTCAAATTCTTTGCCGCTGAACAGGTCTTTGCAACATATCGCCTTCCGTAATGGGTCGAGTGCAAATGCTGATGCCTGCATAAATGTGGCGCCTTTTGCAGCTAGGCGAATGGGCTCAGCGATGCTCAAAAACTCAATTGTACCGACCGTTGTGCTCGGCAAAAGTGGCGTAAAAAGAAAATGATTGCGTGGGCTAATGACAGTAGTGGCATAGCGACTTGGCGAAAGGTCTTTGAGCAAACTCAATGCGCCGAATCCCGTTCCAAGCACAACAAGTCGTGGTTTCATTAGACAATGTCGTTTAGAAAATGTCGTCTAAAGTGATAAAACACTCTGGCACATGAAAACATTCATAAAATGCAGTGTGCGCTGTATGGGAAAGATTTACCAAATTGTATCTTTGTGTTTTCGCTATTAAAAACTTTCATAGAACTATGTCAGACTTTCGGTTGTCTACGCTCAACATCGTTGCTGGCTCACGCGAAGTTGCGCCTGATGGGCAAGAGACTTTTGCGGCGGTCTCCAAGCGCGCAGCACATGGTGGCACAAAAGGTAAAGTCTACATTGAAACCTATGGCTGCCAGATGAATTTTTCTGATTCGGAAATTGTCGCCTCTGTGCTCTATCAAGAGGGCTATAGCACCACCGACCGCATGGAAGAAGCCGATGTTATTTTTCTCAACACCTGTGCGATTCGTGAGCATGCCGAGCTTAAAATTCATCATCGGCTTAATGCGCTTAAGCCCTACAAGCGGCGTAATCCGAAGTTGGTTATTGGCGTTCTCGGCTGCATGGCAGAGCGATTGAAAACCAAACTCTTTGAGGAAGAAAAAATCGTCGATCTTATTGCAGGTCCAGACGCTTACCGCTCGATTCCACAGCTACTTGCGCTTGCTGAAACAGGGCAAAAAGCTGCTAATGTTTTTCTTTCGCTTGAAGAAACATATGCCGATATTACGCCAGTGCGCCGTGAAGGTATCAGTGCCTTCGTCTCCATTATGCGCGGCTGCGATAACATGTGTTCGTTCTGTGTGGTGCCTTTTACGCGCGGTCGTGAACGATCTCGACCTGTAGCATCAATTCTAAACGAAATCCAACAACTCTCTGATGAGGGCTTCAAAGAAGTTACCTTGCTCGGTCAAAATGTGAATTCTTACTACGATGCAGATAGCGGTGTTAATTTTGCAGAACTGATGTATCGCGTTAGCCTTATCAATAGCGCCATGCGCATTCGCTTTACGACCTCGCACCCGAAAGACATTTCTGAAGAACTTATCCATGTCATGAAAGAACGTCCAAATCTGTGCAAGTTCATTCACTTGCCTGTTCAGTCTGGCGCTACAAGTGTGCTTCGGCGCATGAACCGCAATCACACGCGTGAAGACTATCTCAAAAAAATTGAGATGATTCGTACCCAAATACCAGAGTGCTCACTTTCAACGGATATTATCACTGGCTTTTGTGGCGAAACTGAAGCCGAGCATCAAGAGACACTTTCGCTTCTCAATGAAGTGCGCTACGATTACGCTTTTACCTTCATTTACTCTGAGCGACCCAATACGCCTGCTGCCAAAAAAATGGCAGACGATGTGCCGATAGAAATCAAACAGCGTCGCCTTGCTGAAATTATTCAACTGCAACAGCACATTTCGCTTGAGCTCTATCAGCAATCTATTGGTAAGACTTATGATGTTTTGATTGAGGGCGAGAGCAAACGCTCACATGAGCACTGGATGGGACGCACGGATACAAATCGCGTGGTCGTCTTTCCCCAAACAACAGAATCTGTTGGAGATGTAGTTCCAGTTAAAATTACCGGTGCAACTTCTGCTACACTCTTTGGCGAGCGTGTGGTGATTTGATGCATCTTCTTTGCGCCTACTCGGTCAGTTGGCAAATCTCACGCTTTGTGATAACAATCACGTCGCTATAAAACCTTTCACTGCATTTTGCGTTCAGACAGTTGTAGTCGTTCATCTCTTACAATAGGGTAGTAAAGTTCGTTCATAAGTTTCCGCCTGAGTTTTGATAGGTTGAGTCGCTGGGGCAGCAGCAGCGATTCCCGAGAAAATTCAGGCGGTTTTGTTTTTTGTTTTGCTATTTTTGTGCAACGGATTTGCAGTTGCAGTTTCTTAAAACACCCTTTCTTAGAAGTTTCCCTATGGACCAAGACAAGCCATCCAACGCGCGGAAGATTGAGCATACGCTCACCCGACGCGACCTTGTTGCCGCTGTAGCACGGCGACTTCAAAAATCTGAATCCGAAGTGGCAGATGTTGTTGATGCTACCTTAGATTCGCTCTCTAAACTTATTCGCAGCGCTAATCCTGAGATTCGTATAGAGTTGCGCGGTTTAGGCGTCTTTGAAGTCAAGTACATGAAACCTTCTGCTACAATTAGAGACCCGCGCACAGGTAAACTGGTGGAGTATTCAGGACGGCGGCGCAAGGTGCATTTCAAACCCAGTAAGCTGATTAAGCGCTCTCTTCAAAAAAACGCACCTACGACTTATTTGCATGACAACAATCAAAAAACGGATTCTGGCAATTGACTATGGCACCAAGAGAATTGGCTTAGCCAAAAGCGACCCGCTTTGTCTCTTTGCACAACCTGTCGGCACCTTCAGTGAATCTGACCTTTACAAGCAAATTCAATTGATTCTTGACCAAGATGGCGTTGAAAAAATCTTGGTGGGCTACCCTACCAGCGGCGATGGGTCTGCAAACCGAATGACCAGTGTTGTCGATGCCTTTATTGAGCGCCTGCGCCAGCGTTTTCCCGCGCTTCCCATTGAGCGCATTGCAGAATTTGGCTCCTCCAAAAAAGCCATGCAGATTCTTATTGCCAGCGGGGTCTCTCGTAAAGAGCGTCACAGCAAGGGTCGACTCGATAAAGCCGCCGCCGCAATTCTGCTTCAAACCTACTTAGAGCAACGCTGATTGCTTAGTTCTTAGTGTAAATTTATGTCTTCTGCTATGCGGTTTGCACGCCTGAGCTCTATGTGCTCACTACTCATAAAGCCAATACATTTTCCATTTTTGCTCGTACTCTGCGCAGCTGCGTCGGCTTTCTTCAAGGATGGCTTGCAATGAGGCGCCTTGCTGCACAAGCTGACGCAAGCGGTTTGTACCGGCAAGCCTATCGAGCGACTGCCCACCGCTGAGCCATTGTAGCTCGTTCGGATGCGTGCGCTTCAACGCTAGTAAAATTGCTACACCTAAGGCAAACGGCTCCAGCAGACGCCGGTCGACAATCTTGACCTGAATGCCTTTGCACAACTCACCACGAAATTTTGGACGACTAGCTTTGCCCGCCAAACTCTGTGGCGTAAAAGATATCGTGTCAAATGCTACCCCCGATAGCCCAAATGCACGCAATTGTGCCAACACTTTTTCTGTGTTGAGAAACGGCGCACCAAAGCACTCAAACGGCTGCTCTGTGCCTCGTCCTTCGCTGATGTTTGTTCCTTCCAAATGCACCAGCGCAGGATAAAGCAGCATGGCACTTATAGAGCGAATGTTCGGCGATGGCGCTATAAGCCTAAAGAGCGAATCTTCATCGGCAAACCGCTGACGCGAAAAATTCTGCATTGAAATTACGCGCAAATCCAAGCTCGGTAAGGCTTCAGCTTGAATCATGCGAGCCAGCTCGCCCACCGTCAGCGCATGCACAAACGGAACCCTGACATAGCCTACAAATGAGCGATATGCAGTATCCAACATAAAACCCTGCGGCGCAATCGGTGCAATCGGATTCGGACGATCGAGAACGATGAACGCCTTGCGCTGCTCTGCACAGGCTTCCATTGCAAGTTGCATCGTGGAAATGTACGTGTAGCAGCGCGTGCCAATGTCTTGAATGTCGAAGAGCACAGCATCCAGATTTTGGAGCATGTCAGGCGTTGGCTTTTTGGTCTTGCCGTAGAGCGAATAAATTGGAATGTGTTGCTCGGTCTTTGTGCTTTGAATGCGCTTGCCTGCTTCCTCGCTTGTCTGAAAACCGTGCTCTGGTGCAAAAAGCGCTTCAATGCGAAAGCCCGCTTGCAATAGCCGTTTGTAGTTCGGTTCGCCAGTCCTATCGACGCCCGTTGCGTTTGTGATTAGCCCAAGCCGTTTTGATTGCAGTGCACAATCGCCTTGCTCAAGTAAAACATCAAGCCCAACTTTTACTTGTGCCGCAGCTGATGCATAGAGCAGTGCTAAAGAGATAAAACAGACATAAAGCGGCATGTGCAGGTTAAGTTTAGTGAATTTTAACGCCCTTGATTCTTGTAGCAGACACATCTATTTTGCTTGCAAATTTAAATCAAGCCCTATGCTTTTTGTCTCAAAAGCCTTTGTCCAACATCTTATTTTACTTTTGTTAGTTTCCCTTTTACCGCACCTGCTGCTTGCACAACCTGAAGCCCTGCGATTTCGCCAAGGGCAGCCTATACCGAGACCTGCCTCTATGATGCCTGCGCCGCAAGTCTCACCCAATGAACTCATTGTCAAGTTTAAGCCTTCGCTGCCTGCACAAACTTTTTCTACGCTTCAAGCCGCTTGCCTTTCAGCCAGACCTGCTACTCTGCGTCTGGGCAACTTAAGGATTCCTAACGCCACAGTGCTTGCGCTTACACCTAAAACACTTGGCAAGTCTGAAAAAACGCTGCAAATCTCTCGCTTACGTGAAATTGACCGAATTGTCGTCATTCGCCTAGAAAGCAGTATCTCCGCACTTGATGTGGAACACTTGCTTGCTGAACTTTTGCGCAACCCTGATGTAGAATATGCTACGCGTGTACGCTTGCTTTCGCTGGATACTCATCATTTCTCTGCGTCTGCTCATGCCTTGCACACTCTGCAGGAAAATTTTGCATCGCCACACCTTTCTTCGCCTACCAGCAATTGGCGTGTGCCAAACGATTCGGCTTATGCTTCGCAATGGAATCTTGCGAAAGTTCAAGCAGAAGCTGCATGGCAATTCACAAAAGGCGATTCTTCCATTCTCATCGGCATCATTGACACTGGCATTGATTACACACATCCCGACCTTGCACCCAAGCTTTTTGTCAAAGCTGCAGAAGACCGTAACCAAAACGGCACATTTGAGCCGTGGGACTTTCGTGAGCGGCGCAATCCTGAAACCTTCGAGCTTGACCCCAATGGCATTACCGGCGACTTTGATGGCATTGACCAAGACGGCAACGGCTATCCTGACGATGTTATCGGTTGGGACTTTACAGACCAACCTTTTAACAACGATGCGCTTAACGGCTTTTCCGATTTTCAATTTCCAGACCCTGACCCCTTTGACGACAATTTTCATGGGACAGCCTGCGCGGGGATTGCTGCAGCTGCTACAAACAATCAGATAGGCATTGCTGGTCTTGCACCGAACTGTAGACTTGTTGCCCTGCGTGTTTTTACCGCTGCTGGTGGCTACGGCGGCGATTTTGCCTCTGATAAAGATATTGCCTCGGCGCTTATTTATGCGGCGGACAACGCCATTCGCGTTGTCAATATGAGCTTTGGCGATGTTGTCGCTTCACCTGTGATGCGCGATGCGGTCAAGTATGCTTATTCTAAGGGCGTGGTGATGTGTGCTTCAGCGGGCAATGCTGGCGGCGAACAGCAACGCTATCCTGCCGGCTACGATGAAGTTATTGCTACAGCAGCCACCACACGCTTCGATGAAATCACGCCGTTTTCTACGCGAGGCTTTCGTGTGGATTTTGCCGCACCCGGCGAAGGCATTCCGACCACTTATCCTTTCTACCGCAACTTTTATTCTGCCTCGTTTGGCGGCACAAGTGCATCTGCTGCACATGCCTCCGGCGCTGCTGCCTTAGTGCTCTCGCGTAACCCTTCACTTTCACCTGAACAAGTGCGCGGCATTTTGGTCTCAACAGCTGATGATATTGAAGATGAAGGCTGGGACCACAGCAGCGGCGGCGGCAGACTCAATCTTGAACGCGCACTTCAAGCTCTTGGTGCACCAATTGCAAAAATTCTTTTTCCAGCTTACGACAGCGGCATTTTCCCTAACAACTTTACTTTGTCTCGTGTGCCTATCATTGGCACTGCCATCTCGCCGCAATTTCAGCACTACGAACTGCAATTTCGCCCCGGGCTCAGCGACCGCACACCATGGCAAACCATCCAACCTGCTACAGCACGCCAACGCTTGCGCGATACACTCGGTTTTTGGAACATTGCGTCTTTACCTGATTCGGTCTATGTGGTACGGCTTGTTGTTCGTGAGCAGAACGGCAGAACCGTCGAGAATCGCATTCAATACTTTTTGGATCGTACGCCGCCTCGCCTCGATAGTGTGCGCAGCGACCATGTTATCATCAACGACCAATACGGCATCTTGATTGAAGCTGAAACCGATGATCTTTGCGAAGCCACACTCTTTTTCAGACGCCGTCATTCTAATGAGACCTTTCGCCCGTTTCGCCTCCCTTTCGTTCGCCGACGGCATTTTGTGCTGCTGCGCCGCTCGGAAGTTCAGCCAAATGTTGAATATGAGTGGTATCTGCACGTGCGTAACATGGCTGGGCTCACAGCAGAAAGTGCCCGACAAGCTTTTACGCTCAACGGTGAGATGTTTCAGCCACCAACTTTTGGTCAAACACTCTTTCGTGAACGGCGCGAGTTTCGCTTGCCTGCTGGCACACTGCTCACACAAGTGCAGGATTTCAACCGCAACGCTCGCCGTGAAGTCTTGCTCAATGAAGCCTTGCCTCTTCAGGGCTTGCGTTTTTCTCGCCTCAAACGCTTTGAGTTTAGCGGTGAACAGTTCGAACTTTTGGATTCTGTTGCTTCGCCAGTCATGATTCCTCAGCATGTTGGCGACCTCAATCAGGATGGACTGTTGGAAACAGTTGCTTACTCGATTGGACGCAGCATCATTTTTTCGCAATCTGCACCGACTTCGTCACCTTTTGCACGCATTTTATTTCAAGACACCACTTCACGCAATTTTTGGGCATCACGCATTGCCGACACCAAAGGGACAGGTGAGCAACATCTGCTTGTGCGCAACGACACGGCTTACTTCATTTTAGATTCAACATTTCAACGATTGGCAACACTGCCTAATCCTGTACGCCGCGCTAAAGATGGAACGCGCCCACAGTTCGAACAACCTAAATCTCTCGTAGAAGATTTCGATAGCGATGGCAAACCTGAAATTCTTGTCGGCGACTTCGATGGTAATTTTTACATCTACGAGTATTCCGGCATCGGAAACACTTACGCTCAAACTTGGCTCAACCGTACGCCTTACCTTGGCGGAAGCAATTTTGTTGTGAGCGGTAATTTCTTAGGCAATGGCAAAAAGCAATTTGTGGTGATGGCACATGCTGATCTTAACTTCGACTTTCAGACGCGCGACTACGCCGCACCAGTCTGGCTTGCAGAGTGCTGGCAAGCCACTGGCAATGATCGCTATGAGAGAATTTGGTCGCAGCGATTTTTTAACTACCGTGCCAAATCTATCTTTGAAAGTGCTATTCAAAGTGCCGATATTGACCGAGATGGCATTGATGAACTTTGCATTTTAGCGTATCCCAACCTTTACCTTCTCAAGTGGAATGTGCCACGCCAACGCTTTGAACCATTTTGGATTTTCCCAGCGGCAACGGCACAAGAACTTCTTATCGCCGATATTGACGGCAATGGACGCAACGAAATTTTCTTTGGTGATGATCTTCAGACCTATGGCTATGAATTTCAAGGTGGTGCACTGCCGCTTGCACCTGTCGGTGTGAGCATTGAACCGCTTGATGAAACTACGCTTGCGCTTTCTTGGAATCGGACTCCTACGGCACAAGAGTATCGTATCTATCGCGCTGAGTATACTTCATTTCCTTCTTATCCCTTTACGCTCTCACGGCGCGCCACTACAACCGATAGCATCTTCATTGATCGAGACGTTCAGCGCAGTCGATTCTATGTTTATGCTGTTACGGCGTTTGATGGTCGGCAAGAAAGCGACACCAGTGTTTATGTGTTAGGCGTACCGAAAGCGCTACCTCGTTTGCTCTCCGCAGAGTATGATGCGGATAACAATTTGCGTCTTCGCTTCAGCGATGCGTTGCAAGATGCACCGCTCAATCCAGCGTGGTTTGAAGTTCAAAAGTCGGGTAGCCTACCGATATATCCTTCATCGGCAATTTTGGCACGTGGCGCTAGAGAAGTTGTGCTCTCATTTCAGCGTGAGCCATTAGACACGGGGCATTACGCTGTGCGCGTCAGTGATAATGTGCGCGATATCTTTAATGCTCGTCTTGCTCCGGCTTTTCGTACTGCATCGTTTGAAGTGCGGCGTATGTCAGCCTCTGCCTTCTTTGTGCTCTCTCGCCGCGTGCTGACCGCAGACCAAGTCGAACTTATCATGAGCAAACCTATTGACCCTGCATCGGCGCAAGTGCTTGAAAATTACGATGTGCGTCCGAACGGAAGGATTGTTGGGGCTGAAGTCGACAACCGCGAAAATCGCTTACGCTTGCGTCTTGCAGGTCGACGAATTGGAGCACTTGGCGTCTCAGTGTCAATTGCGCTGCGCAATTTACGCGCCACGGATGGCACACTGATTGACACCGCTTCGAGCGGGAATGTGGTTGTCTTTTCCGAAGTCAAAGAAGATTTGTCAGGTGTTTTCACCTATCCTAATCCTTACCGCAAAAGTGCAGGCGTAGACTTTGTGATGTTTGCTAATCTTACGCGCAAAGCTACGATTGAAATTCTTACTCTCACAGGGCGCGTCATCAAGCGCATTGAGCACACCGGCGAGACTGGCGGAGCGCGTTGGTTTTTGGATACTGAGCAAGGCGAGAAAGTCTCATCAGGCATTTATCTCTACCGCGTTACGGCAGAAGGCGTGCCTGAAAAAGTTGGCAAACTTGCTGTAGTGCGCTAAAGTCCATAGGCTACGCCTCATGAATGCAAAGTGCCGCTGTGTCCAGTGATTTTTCTGGATATCTCAAGGTGCAGTAGATGCGGCGGGCACTTCGGCAGGCACAGGCTTTGCAGCAAAGTTTGCAAGCAGTTCCAAGACCTTATCTTGCAATTCTTCAATGTTACGGCGTGCTTGTGTGAAGTTCATTGCCATCAGCGAGAAAGCAAACCATTCCCCATTTTCGCCATAGAGATAGCCAGAGAGTGTGCGCACGCCAGAGAGATAACCAGTTTTGGCAAAGATGCGCTTTTCAGCTTTGGTCTTGCGCAGACGGTCTGTGAGTGTGCCATCGTAGCCTGCAATTGCCAGTGTTTTAAGGAAGGTCTCGAACTTGTTGGAATTGTAGAACCAGCGCAGCAGGCTCACAATCGCATCAGGGGAGATGCGGTTTTTACGGCTCAGTCCGCTTGCATCGAAGCCTAAAAATTCATCGAACTTGACCCCAGCCATTGAGAGCACTTTGCGTATGGCTTGCAATCCTGCTTCTAGTGAGCCTTTACTGCCACCTTGATAAGCAGCGCCAACGGTGCGCAAAACTTGTTCCGAGAGGTAGTTGCTACTTTCTTTTTGCAGGTATGTTAAAATTTCAATGAGTGGAGGTGAAACATAGCGTGCAATGAGTTGCAAAGAATCGCGTGCAAAGTCTTCGCGCGGAAGTTTGCGTCGAATCTCGCCCTCAATGCGAATTCCCTTTTGTGAGAGTGTTTCAGTTAGCACCGTCAGAAAGTACATTGCGGGCTTTTCGATTGCAATTTTTTCGCTGTATCCGCGCTTTTGTGTGATAGGCAATTCACCTGAAATCACGATGGTGTTTGTCCCAATCGCACGTGTAATCATCAGAGTGCGGCGCGCATTTTTTGCTGCGGTTATGGCATTGTTCTGAATGGACACAAATCCCGTCGGTGGCGTGAGCACAATCACCGGCGGTTTGCCCACGGTATCAGCTGGGAAGGCTTGCACGAGAATTGAATTTTCATTGAACGATAGTGCAGAAATTGGTGCCGCCATACCGTAGGACAGATCATCCCATTCCAAGCCTGTAGCGTAGTCGCCATCGCCGCCGAACCAATCTTGTGAAGTTTGCGAGTTCTCAAAGGCGCTGTCGTCGCCAATTAAGTTGCCCTTGATGACTAAAATGCCGGCTTTGAGCAAGCTATCGGCAACCGCCTCAAAAAATTTTGTCGGGGAAGGATTATCAGGCACTTCTGGTTGAAGCCATTTGCCTGAAAGGCAGGGGTTCCCATCACTAGTAACAATCAAGTTGCCGTTCAGGACACCGATGTTGTCGGGCGTGCGGGTTAGATTGCCTTTTGCAAAAACGCAGGTCGAGTAGCAAAAGGCTGTGTCAAGGTAAGTCAATGCAGCAGCGACGGTCAGAAGTTTTTGATTAGAGGCTGGAATAAAATTCTTTTCGCTAAGCTGTTTGAACAAGACTTCTTTGCGGCTAAGGGATTCAATGCGCACGCCCCAGAGCACATGTTGCATTGAGGGGTCTGCAAACAGTTGCTCCAAATCTTGCTTTAACGCTTTGACTTTCTGCTGTTCTTCTTTGGAGCGGCGTGGGAGCGTTTTGTGCGCAAACATTTCTTTTTGGAAAATCACCTGTGCACTGACCAGCACAGGCTGAGCCAAAAGCACAAACAAGATTGCCGTACTTAGCGCAAGCGGAGAGCAAAGGGGTCGCCACATAGCATCTGGTCTTATGCCGCAGGGGCAATTTTGTGATTCAGATAAACAACTTGCCCTTGCAATTAGGCTTGCAAGGGCACATTTTGACTTCAAGCAGCAAAACTTGCTTACAAATTGAACTCTTTCTTGACAATCTCGGCATTTTTCTTTTCAGTTGGGTCTTTCAAACCAAGTTCCACGTACTTTTTGAGCATGGGCATGGCTTCAGCTTTGCGTCCTGCATCAATCAGCGCTGTGGCAAGGTTGTAGTATCCCAGCGCATAATCAGGGTTATCATCGACCACTTTTCTGAGCACTTCAACGGCTTCACGCGCACGGCGGGTATCTTTGAGGAAGAGCCCGTAGTTGGTGCGCGGTGCCACATTACGTGGATTGGTGTTGAGCGCTACTGCTTTCTTGAAGGCTTCATCTGCTTTTTTGAGTTCGCCTGCTTCGGCACAGACATCAGCATAACGCATGTAGTTTGGTAAATTGCGCGCATCCAAGCCTGCTTTCTCCATTGAGGCAATGGCTTTCTCATAGCCTGCTATCATTTTTGCATAGTCTTCTTTGCTTGGTTTAGGCAGACCTTTGGCTTTTGCCTGTGCACGGTAGGCTTGTTCTAAGTTGTAAGCTGACTTTTCGTTGCCCTCAATGTTTTCATCGTTGCGATTGCGCAGCAACGCAGGTAAGTAGGCATCGACAGATGCTTCAAAGTATCTGATAGCCTCGTCAAATTTCTTTTGGGCTTGCAGTTGGATACCTGCTTGCCGTGCAATTTTTGCATAGAGCGATGGAAACTCCTCTTTGATTTGCTCAGCATAATAGACCGCAGAATCGGCTTTGCCGGGCAACATCATGTAAGAGTTAGCAATGTAGTTATGGAAGCCGACATAGAGGTTTTGGAGAGAATCTCTTACAGCTTTTTCACCTTGAAATGGGGGCTTGGGCAGCATGCTTAAGCCTTGCAAAAAGACGGGAATGGCTTCGTTGGGGTAGCCTGTGCCTTGTAAGAAGAGACCATAGTTATTGATGGCATCAATGTTGGTTGGGTCTTCTTTAACTGCTTCCTGCATCATTTTGAGGGCTTTATTCTGCAGAATCTCAAGCTCAGCTTCAATTTTCTTAGCTTGTTCGGGTGTTGCGGTTGCCAGCGTGGCTTGTTTTTCCTGGTAGTCTCTATACTCGAGCAGTGCTGCCTTCATTTTGTCGTTGGAGCGCTCACGCGGCGTGCCGCAACCCATCATCAATACCAGTTCAGCAAAGACCAAGCACAAGAGAAGTGGCAGCAGGAAAAGTTTTTTCAGCATAGTTTGTATGGTTTTAGTTCAATTTGTCTGATTCTAAGTTGTCTGATACTCTTAAAGACATTTGCAAATTTACGATATGATTTGCGTCAATACGATTTTGCGATGTGCAGCGGAGAAATGTAGGTGCCTATGTGTCTTTGCCTAAGCATGCGCAAAGATGCGCTACTTCTGCAGCTGAAAGGTATCGCCACTCCCCTCGCTTTAAGCCCTCGATGCCTAAGCCTGCATACCGAATGCGCTCAAGTTTTTTGACCTCATAACCAAGTGACCAGAACATGCGGTGCACTTGACGATTTTTCCCTTCACTTAATGCTATCCACACCACAGAACCATCACCCAAAATTTTGGCTTTGCATGGGCTTACCTTTTCACCTGTATCTTTCAGACGCATCCCGCCAGTGAGTTTTGGCAAGTCTGCGCGCAAAAATTTTTTATCGAGCGTTGCCAGATACTCTTTTTCAATGCCGTGTGCTGGGTGCATGAGTTTGTTTGCAAACTCACCATCGTTGGTCAAAAGCAAAGCGCCTGTCGTATTGCGGTCTAATCGTCCAACAGGATAGACACGCTCATCAAGACCTACAACGTCCAACACTGTTTTTCGTTGCCGCTCATCGTGATTTGTCGTTATAACATCTTTGGGCTTATTGAGTAGAATATACAATTTTCGCTTCGGCTCTTGAAGTCGCTTGCCTTCGACAATCACCTCGTCCTTGAAGCGGTGGATTTTAAAGCCAAGTTCTTTTACTACATTTCCATTGACAATCACTTGACCATTTGCAATCAGTTCATCGGCTTTACGCCGTGAAGCCACTCCGCAAAGCGAAATAAACTTGTTTAGGCGAATCAGTTCGCTCTGCTCTGTTTTGCTTTGGGTGCGCGTCTGACGCTTACCACGTGCTGCTTGTGGCTCGTGACGGCTTACATCTGAAGTTGTCTTGCGTGTCGAACGGCGTTGCTTCTTGCGTTCGGATGCAGTATCAGTCTTCATCAGCATCAGCAGACTTTTTGTCGTCTTTGTCGAACTCGACTTTGAGACGTGCGTTCATTTCCTGTTGCACAAATAGTTGTGCTTCAGCTTCACGCATCAGTTCTTCGATTTCGCGCGGCTTAGGCAAATCTGAAAGCGAACCTAAGTTGAAATAGTCCAAAAATTCTTTGGTTGTGCCATAGAGCAGTGGCTTACCGACACCTTCGCCACGTCCGCAGACTTCAATCAAATTGCGCTCTAAGAGCATTCGAATCACATAGTCAGCATTGGTGCCGCGTATGGCTTCAATTTCGGCTTTTGAAATCGGCTGACGGTACGCAATAATTGCCAGCGTCTCTAATGCCGCTTGTGAAAGCCTGCGCTGCAACTTTGGCTGCATCAGTTTTTGAATCGTGGCATGAAACTGTTTTTCTGTAAGAAATCGATATCCTTGTGCAATATGGCGAATCCGAAACGTGCGCCCCGTGCGTTCATACTCTTGGTTGAGTTCATCAATCATCTGCTCAATATCCAAATCGGTGAATTTTTCTTGACCAATCGCTTGACGAATGGTTTTAACCGGTAACGCTTCATCGCTTGCAAAGATTAAGGCTTCAATTTGCTGCTTGCAATCTCGACGAAGCAAAATTTCTTGCGCGTTCTTTTGACCATCTAAGGCTTCCGCTTGGCTTGCCTCAACGCCATTTTCGTTCTGAGCATCTTTCTGCGCCTGAAGCGCCGCATCTAAAGGTGCCGCAGTTCCATTTTGCTCATAGCCTTGCGGCGTCTCAAAAGGCATATCGTGTCGCTGTTCCAAGTTTGATTTGGTGTTTGATTTCAGAAAGTTGGTTTTCAGAGAATTTGACGGCGCAATATAGCGACCTTGATAGCTTAGCCCAAGCCTTTGAGTAGCTCTTCAGGCTGACACTCTATGCACGTCCCACTTGCCAGCGGCTTTGTGTTTAACTCGGGTGGATTGCAGTGCAGATTCAAGCGCAACCCAGCAAAGCCAATTCGCACCAAGCGCTCGACTGTGTAACCGATGGCTTCAAAGAGTCGGCGCACCTCACGATTTTTGCCTTCACTGAGCGTAAGTTGAATTACTCTGCGGCTTTGCAGTACAATATCATGCGGTTGTGCAATGTAATGCTCTCCTCTTGCTTTAATTTCTATGCCGCTCTGCAATTGCTGTAAGGCATGGTCTGTTAAGGGTTTGTTTAGCGTAGCAAGGTAAGTTTTTGGCACACCATTTTCTGGTGCCGTCAGGAAATTAGCAAGGTCATTATCGTTGGTGAAAAGCAACAATCCTTCAGTATCTTTATCCAATCGTCCAACAGCAAATAGTCGCTCCGTGATATTCTGCTTGGTTAAAAACAGTCGCAAGTCGTCATAGACCGTTGCTCTGCCGTGCTCATCTTTGTGCGTTGTAACCACACCTCTACGCTTATTCATGACCACATAGCGCAACGTTGTTTTCGGCAAAGGCGCTTCTATGCCAACAAGTTCAATTTTTGCATTGAGCGCCACCAGCATCTCGGGCGACTGCGCCACTTTCCCATTGACTTTGACTCTGCCCGACTCAATCCAATGCACAGCTTCTTGGCGTGAACAAATACCTTGCTTCGACATCACGCGTGCCAACGAGCGACGTTTTACTCCAGCACAATGGTTTATGACTTCTGCTCTTTTCATGCCTCATCAGAGCGCAAACTCGTCGAGTACTTGCTTAAAGAGTTTATTCGTCCGAGTTTTTTTGCGGATGCGTGCGCACCGTGCAACTCATGTTTTCTTTATGCCACTTCATCGACTTTCTTTTGCGCAAGTGCACGCGCCACTGCCTTGTTCATGACCGCTTGTGCAAACGGCGTCGTTAGCGCATTTGCTTTTTCTGTCAGCTCTGTGATTTTCTGACGATCACTGCCTTCAACCGCTTGCTTTAAGTCAGCCAGCACTGTATAAATTGCTTCTTGTTCGTGCTTAGGCAACTGTGCAAACACCTCAGATTCCTGCGCAATCTGCTTTTCAATTGCCGAAATCATGCCACGCGCTTCTACTTGCGCCTCAATCAACAAGCGTTGCTCTACATCTTCTTTGGCATGCGTAAAGCCATCGAGCAGCATTTTTTCGACTTCCTCATCTGTAAGTCCATAAGTTGGTTTCACCGTAATCGCCTGCTCTTTACCTGTGCGCTGGTCTTTGGCTGAGACGGTAAGCACACCGTCGGCATCAATAGCAAACATCACTAAAATTCTGGGCATACCTGCAGGCAAAGGCGGCAGCGGTCCTAGCGTAAATTTTGCCAGACTGCGATTGTCTTTAGCAAGTTCGCGTTCACCTTGCAAAATGTGAATGTCTATACCGGTTTGGTTATCGACAGAGGTGGTAAATTCCTGTGCGACTTTAATCGGCACTTTGGTATTGCGTGGAATAATTGGCACAAACACGCCGCCAACGGTCTCAATGCCCAGTGAAAGCGGCGTAATGTCCAAGAGCAGCACATCATCGGTATCCCCTGAAATGACGCCGGCTTGCACTGCTGCACCGAGTGCGACCACTTCCTCGGGATTGAGTGAATCGTAAGGTTTCTTGCCGCCGAAAATCTCCGAGACAAATTTCTTGACAAAGGGTGTGCGTGTTGAGCCGCCGACAAGCACGACTGCGTCAATTTCGCTTGCAGAAAGCCCAGCATCTTTGAGGGCTTTGAGGCAAGGCTGCTTTGTGCGCTCTACAACGGGCAAAATGATTTGCTCAAATTCTTCGCGCGATATCTTGCGCTCAAAGTTTTGTCCGCAAATATCCACATGTAGCGTTGCTTCAGGCTTGTCGGTTAGCTCGCGTTTGACACGCTCAGACTCAAGGCGCAAGCGCTGCTTGATTTGGGTATTGGAGAAAATATCGAACCTGTAAGTCTCTTGAATTTCTTTTGCCATGACTGCCAGCAAGGCTTGGTCTAGGTCATCGCCGCCAAGGTGTGTGTCGCCATTGGTAGAGAGCACATCAAAAATGCCATCTTCGAGTTTTAAGATGGAAATATCAAATGTGCCTCCGCCAAGATCATAGACTGCAATCGTGCCATTTTTGGTTTTGTCTAAGCCATAGGCTAAGGCAGCGGCAGTTGGTTCATTGACAATGCGCAAGACTTCCAAGCCTGCAAGTTTGCCTGCGTCTTTGGTGGCTTGGCGTTGTGCATCGTTGAAATACGCTGGGACTGTAATTACAGCTTTTGTGACAGGCTCTTCGAAGTAATCGTCCGCCCATCGCTTGAGTTCGCGCAAAATCATCGCCGAGATTTCAATCGGTGTAAAGTAGCGCGTTTCCTTGCCGTTGCTAATTTCAATTTTGCAAACACGCTCCGACTCACTTTCGCTGATGCGGTAATTTAGGCGCGGCAGTTCTTCTCTGACATCGCTAAAGGATTTTCCCATCAAGCGCTTGACTGAATAGACCACACGACCGGGATGCTCCGAGAGCAATTCTTTTGCAGCGGTGCCTACAATCGGCGTAAAATCTTCACTAAAATAGACCACAGAGGGCACAATGCGTTCTTTGGTGTACTTGTTGGAGATAATCGCTGGGCTATCGCCGTGCATATAAGCCACAAGGCTATTGGTCGTACCTAAGTCAATACCAATGATGCGTTCTTTTTTGATGGTACCTGTGCGAATGTCAATTGGAATCGTCGCCATACTTTTTGAATTAAAGTTGATGAAATTTGTTAAAGTAACGACAGAGTTAGGTCAAATCGTTGCAGCATGATGTCGTTTCATTGCCTGCTTTGTGCGTGTGCTCGTTTTGACATGCTAGTAGCCGCTGTGGGAGAGCTTGCACTTAGCGCCAGAATAAGAACACGTAGAGCATGAAGTTATTTTCAAAGGTGAGCAAGGTTGAAAGCTATCAAAGTCAGTCGGTTACTGGTTCTTATTGCTATTCACGTTTTTTAATCGTAAAATGAAATTCAGCGCCTTTGCCCGGTTCAGATTGAATCCAGATTTTACCTCCGTATTGCTCCACGATTTTTTTGACGATAGCAAGTCCAACACCGGAACCGGGTTGGTCGCTTTCGCCACGCTCGAAGAGTCGAAAGACTTTCTCGAAATCTTTTTGTGCAATACCAATGCCATTATCTTTGACCACGATTTCATGCATCTCGGGGTGGTCAATAGCATAAACGGATATACATGGGTCTTTGACACGCGCAGTGTATCGGATAGCGTTGCCAATGAGGTTTGTCATTACCTGCTCCAAGCGTCGACGTGGAAAGTGCACAGCAGGTAAATCCGGCGAGATGTTAATTTTAGCACGCTGCGTCTCAATATGGCCACGATAGTTTTCAATGATAGAGGACATCATTTCGTAGAGATAAATTACATCCATCTTGACGGTCTCACGCCCGACGCGCGACAGTTCCAAGAGTTCCATAATCATATCTTCCATCACCTTCGCATTGTAGCGAATGCGCTCTAGTGCAAATCGTGCTTCATATTGCATCTTATCGTAGTAAAGCTCTTGCACTTGTGAAGCAAAGCCTTGAATAGAAATTAGCGGGGCTTTGAGGTCATGTGAGACGGAGTAGACGAATTGTTCGAGTTCTGCATTTTTTTCAGCCAGTGTTTTATTGGCTTGCGCAAGCGCATCTCCAAGCTTTTTACGATAAAGTCCCTCTGCTAGTTCACTGGCAAGAATGCGTGCCAAGCGTTTATCATCTTCTGAAAATCGCCGCTGATGCAGTGAAAGAATCTGTAGCACACCTTGCAATTGTTCTGCTGCAATGAGGGGCACACTAAATAGGCTCCGACCTGCCACGTGTATCAAATACTCTTCAACATCTTTCAAGCGTGGCTCTTTAAGTACATCTTCGACAAAAATTTCTGATTTTGTTCTTACCACTTCTGGCGCAATGCCCTTTGCAGGCTCTTTTGTCGTATAAACTTGTGCACTTTCAGGCAAGTTGTACTCGTTAGAGTGTGCTAAGAACAGTTTTTTTGTTGCCTCATCGTATCGGTACAGCAAGAGAAACGCTGGTTCAAAGAGTGAGCGCAGTTCTTTTGAGACCCGCTCAGCAACTTCAGCAAGCGTTTCGGACTGATTAAAAATTTCGCTGACTTTGATGACGACTTCACGCTCTAAGCGAGAGCGTTTTTCCAGTGTTACATCTTGCATCAAAATTTTGAATCCGCCCGAGATAGGCATCGTTCCGAAAATCAGCGGTGAAAACTCTGCTTTGAAGAAGTGTGTCTCGCCTGCAAGATCATCAAGTGAGAGTTCTATTTGCGAAAGTTCGCCTGATTGTGTCGCCTGTGCTGCTTTCATAAAGCGCTCGACATCATCGGTCTGCAGTCGACTAATCAAATTAAACTCTTGCAAACTGTTTCTATCCCAACCGAAAAAGATCTCTACTGCACGATTCACCTCGATGACGCGGTAGTCAGCTGTGCAAATGAAAATCAGTTCGGCTGTAGAATCAAAGAGACTGCGGTACTGCAACTCTGCAAACAGCAATTCTTCTGTGCGCCGCTTGACGGTTTCAGATAAAGATTCATTGTAGAGTTGCAGCCGATTATTGGCGTCATTGAGCGACTCGGTCGCTTTCTGCAGCGACTCTGCCAGCTCACGATTGCGCTTGACGACACGATACACGACGCTTCCAATTACTGCACCGATCAATGTTCCTCCTAAAAAAGCCAGTAAAATCGTGACAGTTTCTGGGAAGTTGAGGTAGATGAGCGACACACTGAAGACCAGTGCCCCGAGCATGCATAGAAAGAAGGCAAATAACCCGAGTTGTACTTCATTGCGCTTAAAAGCTGTGCGCAGGGTATTGACCACTCTTTCCAACATCTCTCTATCATGTTTTGGTCAAAGCCGCCACAATCGTCTCCGGTTTGATGCCCTCTGATTCTGCGCTGAAATTCGTCAGTAATCGATGCCGCAGCACAGGCAAGGCAACTGCCTGCACGTCAGCAATGTCGGGAGTGTAGCGACCAAAGAGCAAACAGCGCGCTTTTGCTCCCAAAATCAAATACTGTGAGGCGCGCGGACCTGCCCCCCAACTGACAAACTGCTTAATCATTTTGTCGTCAGTGCTTTGCGGACGTGTTTTGCTCGCTAGCCTTACCGCATACTCGATGACATGGTCTGAGACTGGTACATCGCGCACGAGTTTTTGAAACATAAGAATCTTCTCGGCATTCATCACCTTCTGTAGCACAGGCTTCTCGGAGGAAGTCGTTGCCTTGACAATGGCTTTTTCTTCCTCAAACGAAGGATAATCAATCCATAGATTGAACATAAAGCGATCGAGCTGTGCTTCAGGTAAGGGATATGTGCCTTCTTGCTCGACAGGGTTTTGTGTTGCTAAAACGAAGAACGGCTCAGGTAGTGCATAGCGCTTGCCTGCTGAGGTAACTTGATGCTCCTGCATGGCTTCAAGCAGAGCGGCTTGTGTTTTCGGCGGCGTACGGTTGATTTCATCGGCTAAAACCACGCTTGCAAACAGCGGACCCTGAATAAACTTGAAAAACTTCTTGCCTGTCTCATGATCTTCCTCCAAAATTTCTGTACCCGTGATATCCGATGGCATGAGATCGGGCGTGAATTGAATCCGGCTAAAACTTAAGTCCAAAACTTTGGCAAAAGTTGAAACCAGCAATGTCTTGGCTAGACCGGGCACACCTACCATTAGGCAGTGACCGCGAGCCAGAATTGTCATCATAAGTTGCTCAATGATATCATCTTGCCCGATGATAACTTTGTGAATTTCAGCTTTAAGTGTCTTGTATGACGCTGCCAGTTCTTCTGCAAGCGCCAGTGTTGGCGTTGATGGTTGCATGGATTTGAATGAGTTAAAGCGCGCCAGTCTGCGGGCTTTGCGCGTCGTTTTGACGAATGCTTGAGACGCAACACACCGCCTGCTACGCAAGAGGCTATTGATTGTTACTGCTGTCGGGCGCGACAAGGTCACCAAACCCCTCTAAGTCCGCACGCACAGCGTCAGCGTCGCCAGCGACAACATACGTCAAGCAACTAGGATGAATATACATTTTTGCCGCATTAGACACATCGTCGAGTGTCAAGCGTTGCAGTTGTTCGACATACACATTGAAGTAGTCTTTGCTCAGTCCATAGAGTTCAATCGTGGCAAGGCGACTGAGAATGGTCTCAGGCGATTCGTTTTGAATAATGAAGTTGCCTGCAATGTAGTTCTTAGCAGCTTGAAGTTCTTCTTCACTTACGCCATACTCAATGATTGCTTGAAGTTCGCTGAGAATATCTTGTAAAGCCTGCTTGGTTACTTCTTTGCGCACCTGCGTGAAAATGTAAAAATCTCCGAGTTCTCGCTTAGCATCAAAGGCGCTACGGATGTTGTAAGTATAGCCACGCTGCTCACGCAGCCTGAGATTGAGGCGCGAGCCGAAGTAGCCTCCAAGCATCATGTTCATCACATAGCACTTTAGGTAGTCTGGGTGAGCACGCGCAATAGAAAGATGCCCAAGCATCAGCACCGATTGTACAGCACCCTCTTTCTGCACTAAAATCACACGCGGTGCATCAGGACGCGTAGGAATAGGAAAATCGCTTGTTACAAGCGCCTTAGCCGACCACTCACCAAATGCCTTAGCCAGTTTTTCAACAATCTCTTGCGTTTTGACATCGCCTGCGACAACCATGAAACTGTTGTTCGGCACGACATACGCCTCATAAAACCCAACAATTGCCTCGCGCGTCAGGGCTTGAAGTGCTTCCTGCGTGCCCAGCATCGGTTGTGAATACGGGTGCGGTTGATAGATTGCTTTTGTAAATGCATCACTGGCTAAGCGCGTTGCGTCGGATTTCGAAAAGCGCAGACGATTCAGACTTTGTTGGCGTACAAACTCAAGTTCTTTTTCTTCAAAGGTTGGATTTAGCACCACATCGCTCATCAATGCCAGCCCTTGGTCTAAATACTTGGTCATCACTGAAAGCGACACCGATGCGCTGTCAAGCCCTGCAAAAGTTCCAAGTTCTGCACCCAGTAAATCAGCTTCATTGGCAATTTGCTCAGCACTACGTGAGCGCGTGCCTTGCATCAACAGCGCAAAAGTAAACATAGAGGCTTTTTGATGCTCACCATCATACAACGACCCTGCACGACTGTAGAGGCGTATAGAGACCACAGGCGTATCATGTTGCTCATAGACCATAATTTTCAGACCATTTGGCAGCACGGCTTCATGCCAAACTGGGAAACTGGCACGGATTGGAGATTTTGGTTGTGGCGGTTGAGAACGGTCGAGAAAGGGCTGCGAAGTGAGCGGCGTGTCGATCATCGGGTTAATGTCGTTTGGCGGTTAGAAACTCCTGAACTTTGGCGAGGCATTTGCACAAAGCATCAAAAGCGCAATAAAAAATGAAAGCCGCTTTGAACATAGCGGCTCTTTGGGCGTGCGCGGGAGGAGATTTGAACTCCTACGCCTCGCGGCGCTACCACCTCAAAGTAGTGCGTCTACCAATTCCGCCACCCGCGCAGTTTGGCTGCCACTGGCAGCCGCCGTCCTTTGGAGAGGAACTGTGAGCATAGATGGACTCGAACCATCGACCCTCTCATTAAAAGTGAGATGCTCTACCAACTGAGCTATATGCTCATCCATTTAGCTGCTTGCGCAGCTTAGTCAAGGAATTTGTAAGATACGAAACTTCAAAAAAACTTACAAAGTTTTCTTTGCACTTGCGCTTACTTGTTAGCGTATCTCAAACGCTTCTTATGGCGATTCTTGCGGCGTCTTTTTTTGCGCTTGTGCGTCGCCATCTTATGACGCTTGCGCTTTTTTCCACAAGGCATTTGTTCTTGTTTTCAGTTAGTTTTCAAAAAATCGGGCTGCAAAGATAGGCTCTCGTCGATGAATTTCAAAACAAAAACTTCATTTTTTCTTATGCTATCTTTTTGCCGGCGCACCGCTCTTGCAGCGCAACTTTCTGCGCTTGCTCTGCTGCTTGCTACCACCATGCTGTGGAGTTGCCACAAAGTGTCTTCTGCCGAGCGCCCCACACTTACACCGATTGCCAACCGTGATTCTACCCAACACGAGCGCTATCAATACGCACCATTTCCTAGCGCCGACGGCATCGGCAAAATTTACATGGGCAGAGAAATCGCAAAAGTGATGGGACACCTCGGCGCCATGTGGCTCGAGCGTCCTGAACGCTTTGTCGAAGAGCGTCCCGACCTTGTGCTTGAAGCCATGCAACTTAAACCTACTGATGTCGTGGCTGACATTGGCGCAGGTACAGGCTATTTCACGTTTCGCCTTGCCGAGCGCGTTCGCCAAGGCAAAGTCTATGCGGTCGATATTCAGCCCGAGATGCTTGAGATTATCAAAGCACGCATGCAAGCGCGCCATGTGCAAAATGTTATTCCTACGCTTGGCTCTCCACAAAATCCAAACCTGCCTGAAAACGCCATTGATATCGTGCTGCTCGTCGATGCGTATCACGAGTTTGAATATCCCTTTGAGATGATGCAAGCTCTTGTGCGCTCGCTTAAAGTTGGTGGCAGAGTCATTCAAATTGAATATCGCGCTGAAGATGACGCTGTGCCTATCAAGCCCCTGCATAAGATGAGCGAAGCACAAGCCAAAAAAGAGATGCATGCAGTTGGCTTAAAATGGCTTGCCACTCAAAGCAGCTTGCCATGGCAACACATCTTTATTTTTGAAAAGCCCGCACCGTAATGCGCTTACTGCAAAGTGCAAGTTCGAATTGCTTAGCGTCAAGAGCCCGAACACTTCACGCTGTGCAAGATTGATGAGATTGTAACCGCATTGGCTCCAAAAAATTATGTATTTTCACGCCGCACATTTGCGCGTATGGCTCTCTGTCTTGCGCAAAAATTCAATCATCATTTTCCAATAACTATGAATTTTGCAGTCTGTCTTAACCAAGTTCCTGACACCTCTACTCGCGTTAAAATTGCGCCTGATGGGCAGCACATTGAGCAGGCGGGCGTCAATTTCGTCATCAATCCTTACGATGAATTTGCGCTAGAAGAAGCGCTCAAATTGCGCGAGAAATTTGGCGGCAGTGTCGTGCTCTTTAGTGTGGGCGGCGAAGAGTTTCAAGCAAACATCCGTAAAGCCTTTGCGATGGGTGCCGACAAAGCCGTGCTCATCAAATCCAATGTCAAAGATTCTTTTGGCGTGGCGTTTGTTTTAGCACAAGCTATCAAGCAACATTTTGGCGGTGTACCCGATATGATATTGCTTGGCAAAGAATCCACAGATTTCAATGATGCGCAAGTCGGACCTATGATTGCTGAACTTTTGGAGTTACCTGCCGTAACAGTGGCAGTCTCACTGCAAACTGATGGCAAGGTTGCCACAATTGAGCGTGAAATTGAGGGCGGTAAAGAAATTGTTGAAGTCTCCTTACCCTTTGTGCTTACGGCGCAAAAAGGCTTGAACATTCCGCGTGTGGCTAATATGAAAGGTATTATGGAGGCTAAGAAAAAACCGATTGAGACGCTGGAGATTGCTACCCCTGAAGCATCTAAAGTGCGGCTCATTCGCCTTGAGAAACCTGTCGAAAAGCAAGCCGGGAAAATTCTAGATTCAGTAGCAGAACTTGTTGCTAAACTTCATCGTGAAGCCAATGTGGTATAGCGATACTGTGCCAGCTGGTCTTTCTGTTTCAAACTTAACCTAAACATTTTTGAGTATGTCTAAAGCTATTGTCTTTATTGAGCAGCGAGGTAATGTCATCAAGCGTGCTTCGCTCGAGGTTTTAAGCAAAGCCAGCGAACTTGCTCAAGAAGTTTATGCCGTTGCCATTGGCAGCGACTTGAAAAGTGCTGTTCAAGATTTGGGCAAGTATGGAGCCTCAAAGGTTTTTCTCTTCGAGCACCCATCGCTTCTAAATTATTCAGCATTGGCGTATTCCAAATTGGTGGCGCGCGTTACCAAAGAAGAATCTGCCTCGCTTGTCTTGCTTGCGGCAACTGCGATGGGCAAAGACCTTGCCCCGCGTCTTTCTATTCGTCTTGGCGCTGGACTTGCCAGCGATGTTGTTGAAGTCAAAGTCGAAGGCGATAACATTTTAGCCAAGCGATACGCTTACTCAGGTAAAGCTATTGCTACTGTGCAACTTGAAACGCCGGTCAAAATTTTGAGCCTTCGCCCGAATGTTTTTCCTATCAATTCCAACTTGAACCGTACTGCAGAAATTGTGCACTCAAGCTACAGCCCGGACGATAGCGACTTGAAAGCAGTGGTAAAAGAAATCGTTGCTTCAGCTGGCAAGTTGGATGTAGCAGAAGCCGATATCGTTGTCAGCGGCGGTCGTGGCTTGCGAGATCCTAACGGTGATGGCAAAGAAAATTGGCAAAATCTTGAAACGCTGGCAAGCGTTTTGGGTGCCGCTGTTGGCGCAAGTCGTGCCGTCGTCGATGCTGGGTGGCGACCGCATTCTGAACAAGTTGGACAGACTGGCAAAGTTGTCTCGCCGAAACTTTATATTGCTTGCGGTATTTCAGGCGCTGTGCAACATCTTGCCGGCATGGCATCGTCAAAAGTCATTGTGGCTATCAACAAAGATAAAGATGCACCGATTTTTCAAATTGCTGACTATGGCATCGTCGGTACGGTAGAAGATGTCTTGCCAAAACTGACCGAAGAGTTTAAGAAAGTGCTCTCGCATCAGTAGCCTGATGCACATGCGCACGATTCTTTACATGTGCTACTTGCTTTTTCTACACCGTTTGGCGTATCTTAAAAAAAATGACAAACTTCATTGACGGTTCGAACTTCAACGACACTGAGAGAGTATTATGAAGAAAATTCAAGTCGATATACTTGGTCTTTCCAGTAGCCCACACAACAATGGCGCCTATGCGCTCATACTCTTTGAAGTGGGCGGCAAGCGTAAGTTACCCATCATCATCGGCGGCTTTGAAGCGCAAGCCATTGCGCTCAAGCTAGAAAATATCAAAGCGCCACGCCCGTTTACACACGATTTGATTCGCAACATCACCGATACGTTCAACATCAACATCTCTGAAGTGATGATTGATGAACTGCGCAATGAAACCTTCTTTGCAAAAGTCGTGTGCGAACTCTCTGGCGTCGTTCACGAAATTGATGCACGTCCCAGTGATGCTATTGCACTGGCGGTACGCTGCGATGCTCCTATCTTCGTCTCCGAAGAAGTGATGAACGAAGCGGGCATCATTGATGATAAAGCACCAGAACAAAGCGGCTATGGCGTTGGCACGGGCAGTGCTGGGGCAGAAAAACGTGCAACGGCTTCCACACCCATGAGCAAACTCGAGGAGCTTAACGCTAAACTCAATGAAGCTATTGCAAAAGAGGATTACGAAAAAGCTGCTCGTATTCGTGATGAGATTAGCAAACTGCAAAGCCGCTCTTAGTCGGCAATGACGCCATGTCTGGGTCGCCGCCGTTACCGACTATCGTAAGCAAATCCTCTGCCATTGCGGTGCGTCCCTACTCACCCACTGATGCAGAGCTCTGGGATAATTTTGTCTGGCAGTCTAACAACGGCACGTTTTTTCACTCACAACGCTTCCTGAGCTACCATCCCGAAGGACGCTTCAAGTTTCATCATTTGCTTTTTTACCGCGGCACTACCCTGCTTGCTGTGCTGCCCGCTGCCTTGATGGATAACGGACAAACACTCGAATCACCAATTGGGGCAAGCTATGGCAGCTTTGTTTTACCTATGCTCAAATACGCTGAAAACGAACAGCTCGTCGATGCACTCTTGGACTACGCCGCACGTCAGGGATTCAAAAAAATTTTACTGACACCCGCACCGTTTATCTACCAAAAAAAACTCATTCAAGATATTGACTATGCCCTCGTCTTCAAAGGCTTCGATTTTGATAGGCACTACATCTCTCATGCCATTCAGCTCGAAAATACAGACAATTTCACCAAGTATTTCTCGAGCACTGCACGCCGCTACATTCACCAATGCCAGCGCAATTCCGATTTGACTATTGAACTGTGTGAAAACTATGTCGGTCTTGATGAGTTCTACCCGATTCTCCTAGAAAATAAAGCAAGACACGGCGCAAAGCCTACGCACACCTTAGACGAACTCTATCGCCTTAAGCGCCTCTTGCCTGACCACATCTTTCTTTTTCTCGTGCGCCTCAAAGGTAAAGCCATTGGCGGTTCGCTCGTCTTTCTCTGCAATGCGCAAGTTGCACTCTGCTTCTACAACATGCTTGACTACGAATTTGAAGCCTATCACCCGATTCACTACGTGATGAACAAAGTTGTGCACTGGGCAATTAGCAAAGGCTGTAAGTATCTGGACATTGGCGTCTCGCAAAATGTGCAGCATGAAAATCAAATGACACCCGCTTATTCGCTCATTGAGTTCAAGGAAAAATTTGCTGCCAAAGGCGTGCTGCGCAGCACCTTTAGAAAACAGCTTTGAAACATGGCAACTTACATCTTACGGCGCGTGCTTATCGCTATTCCCCTCATTTTCGGCGTGCTGACGCTCACTTTCTTCATTGTTCGCTTGGCACCCGGCGACCCTACCACACTCTATCTTGCTCCCGGTGTCAGTCCCAAAGTCGCTGAGCAACTGCGTGCGCAATTTGGTCTAAATGACCCGCTTCCGATTCAGTATGTCAAATGGCTCTCAAGTGTCTTGCGCGGCGATTTTGGTCAAAGCTTTAGCTATATGCGTCCTGTCTTTGATGTCATTGCCGATGCAGCACCCATTACGCTGATGCTTTCCACACTTGCGCTTTCATTGCAATTTTTTTTCGGGATTTTGCTCGGCGTCATCTCAGCCATCAAGCAGGGCACTTTTTACGACAGAGGCTTAACGATTTTCGCGCTCTTTCTCTACTCCATGCCCGAATTTTGGCTCTCGCTGATGCTCATTATCATCTTTGCCTTAAAACTTGGCTTGCTGCCCGCCTCAGGATTAGAGAGCGTGGGCGCAGAATTCTTGCCCCTCGATGAACGTATCATAGACCGCATCCTGCATCTGATTTTGCCGGTGTTTGTGCTAAGTTTGGGCAGTGCTGCTGGACTTGCGCGTTATGTGCGCGGCAGCATGTTGGAGGTGCTCAAACAAGACTATGTGCGTACTGCGCGCGCAAAAGGCTTGAAAGAAAGCACGGTCATCTACAAACACGCCTTGCGCAATGCGCTCCTGCCTGTGGTTACCATACTTGGCAATTCATTGCCGATTTTGCTTGGTGGCGCACTCTTTGTGGAAGTCATTTTTGCAATTCCGGGCATGGGACGCGTTACCGTAGAAGCCATTTTTGCACGCGACTACCCCCTCATCATCGCCAACACTTTTGTTTCCGCCGTGTTGATTATCTTAGGAAATTTGCTTGCTGATGTGCTTTATGCCGTCGTAGACCCAAGAATCAAACTTAGTTAAACACGAGGGATAGTAACATGACTAAAAAATTAGCGTTTCACATCGGGCTATATGTCTGGTTCGTCGTTATCATTGCCGCTGCCTTGCTTTCGCCGAATAAAGTTGGCATGCTTAATGAGACCACACGCAACATGTATTTTCATGTGCCTATGGCGATTACGGCTGTCATTGCTTTTCTCACTTCGGTTTGGTACAGCATTGCATATTTGCGCACCAAAGATTTGGAGCACGACACTGCCGCCGAAGCCGCTTCAAGCCTCGGCTTTTTGTTTAATCTCTTAGCTATGGTAACCGGCGCGATTTGGGCAAAAGTTACTTGGGGACAATTCTGGCACTGGGACCCACGTCAGACCACAATTTTTCTGGTTTTTTTGATGTATTCGGCTTATTTCGCCTTGCGCGCAAGCGTGCCTGCTGCAGAAAAACGTGCGACGCTTGCAAGCGTCTATAGCATCTTTTCTTTCCCTGCCTTGATTTTTCTGTACTTTATTCTGCCGCGAATGGTGCCCGGCTTGCATCCCGGCTCCGACAAAGGCGATGTCAATCCTGCCGTCTCCAGCACCACTGACATAGAAATTCGCTTGATTCTTTATGGCTCCATGCTGGGCTTTATTGCGCTATTTTTCTGGCTACATAACTTACGCGTACGCTCTGCGCGCCTTGAACAGCACCTTGCGGCTCGCAGCATCTGACTTGGGCTTGTGTTCAACTTAGAAATTCGGAGCAAAGTCGCACTCAGCGTAGAAATCCAAAATAATTTTTAGGGCTTCTTCGGGTGTATCCACCAAGCGCATGAAATCAAGGTCGGATGGTGCAATATAGTGATACTTTTTGAGCATGGTGTTTTTTATCCAGTCCATTAAGCCACCCCAAAATTCTGAGCCGATAAGTACAACGGGGAAAGCCGATGTCTTTTTGGTTTGCATCAGTGTAATGGCTTCAGAGAGTTCATCAAGTGTGCCATAGCCTCCGGGCATCACGATAAAGGCTTGCGAATACTTGACGAACATCATCTTGCGCACGAAGAAGTAATTGAATGTGAGCAATTTGTCGGGGTCAATGTAATCATTGGGTTTCTGTTCATGCGGCAGTTCGATATTAAAGCCGATTGATGCACCGCCCGCTTTTTTTGCACCTTTGTTTGCCGCTTCCATAATGCCGGGTCCGCCGCCCGAAATTACGCCCAAACCGTTTTGTGCCAGCAGTTCTGCCATGTGCTCTGCCATCTTGTAATACTTGTCGTTTTTCTTGACGCGTGCCGAGCCAAAAATGGTAACCGCTGGACCTAACTCCGACATTTTTTCAAAGCCAGCGACAAACTCTGACATAATGCGAAACACACGCCAGCCTTCGTGGCTTAAAGCAATCCATGCTCGCAGTTTTTCATCGCTGAGATTTGCCGTAGCGCTCCACATCACTTTTTGCCCACGCTTTGCAAGACCGTTCTTTGGTTTGCCATTGAGCAGCGTTTTGCTTGTGGCATCGCTTTCACTTTTTTTGGAAGAGGCGGCAGAGTTCTTTTTTGAAGTGGATTTTGGCATACGCTTAGGCATGATTGATAGATTTTAGTTCCAGCGTGCGTGGCAAACGTGCCGCTACATCACGCTCGTGCGTTACGAGCAAAAGTATGCGATTTTCTTTTGAGGCAAGTTCTAATAGCAGGTTCAACACCGTATCGGCATTTTGCTCATCCAGATTTGCAGTTGGTTCATCGGCTAAGATAATGCGCGGCTCGTTTGCAATAGCGCGTGCAATTGCTACACGCTGCTGCTCACCGACTGAAAGTTCTTGCGGTTTAAGATGCGCTTTTTCACCCAAACCCACAAGTTGCAAGAGTTCCTTAGCACGTGCTTTGGGCTGCTCGACTTTCTTGGCAAAGCTCATGGCTAACAGCACATTTTCAAAGGCGGTCAGGCTTTGGATGAGATTAAAGGTTTGAAAAACATAGCCGATATTTTCTGCCCGAAACAGATCGCGTTTTGCTTCAGAGAGTTTGGCAATATCGGTGCCATTGAGGTCAATGATGCCGCTGGTCGGCGTGAGAATACCTGCAATCAAATTCAGCAGTGTAGATTTGCCACTTCCTGATCGCCCCACTAATGCAAGATGCTCACCGTCATTGACCGAGAAACTTGGAATGTTCAGGGTAAGTGGACTTTGAGGGGTATATTGTTTTGTGACGTTTGTGAGTGTAATTGGCATAATTTGCGCTTAACTACAAATGTTTGAGTTTGCAAACAAGTTGCAAAATGCAACTGAGCAGACGCTGAAGCAAACTTTATTCAAAGTCATGCTCGAAATACTCTACGGAGCGTTGCAATCCATTGCCACGTTGGCGCGCTCCACTCTGTGCGGCGATTTTTTCAGTCAGGCGCTGATCGAAGGCTTTAGCTGCATCATAACCGTAGTGCTTGAGCAAGTAGTTGAGCGCAATCACCTCTGCAATGACCGTGATATTTTTGCCCGGATAAATTGGCAGTTGAATGTGCTGAACATTGACGCCGAGAATGTTGAGAAATTTGGGCTCAAGTCCTGTGCGGTCGTATTCTCGATTTGAATCCCACTCGAGCAGTTCTACTACAACTTCCAAGCGTTTTTGATAGCGAATAGCGCGCACCCCAAACATAGCTTGCACATCAATAATACCGAGCCCGCGAATTTCCATAAAATGCCCAACAAGGTTTGTGCCTGAGCCAATCAAAACTGATTCGCCTTTGCGCGTTAAGACCACCGCATCATCTGCTACAAGACGATGACCGCGCTCAACCAAATCCAGTGCAATTTCCGACTTACCAATGCCGCTGCGTCCTACAAGCAGCATACCAATGCCATAGACATCGACCATTGAGCCATGATAGGTTTGATGCGGCGCAAAGTGATCGTCGAGAAAATCGGTAACAAGGTAAATAAATTTCGTAGTCGGCATTTCGGTGCGAAACACAGGTATGCCGGCTTGTGTAGCAAGGTCAATGAGTGCTTTATCAAGCCGATTGCTATCGGTTAGGCAAATGCACGGCATTTTGAACTTGGTGATATTCTCAAAGGCTTGCAGGCGTTTTGCAGGTGGCAGGTGATTCAGAAAGCGAGTTTCCGTGTTGCCAAAAATTTGGACGCGTTTGTATGTAAAAAGGTTGGTAAAGCCTGCCAGCGCCAGCCCCGGGCGGTGAATGTCGCGCTCGACTACTTTACGCTTCGACATATCGACCTCATTAAGGCGCTCGAGCGCAACACCCATTTTTAAGCTAATCTGATTGTAAAACTCTGCAACGGATATTGAGCTTTTTTTGAGCGGCTTTTTATTGAACTCTATGAGCATCCAACAACGATTGTGTGAAAATTGTGTGAAGTAGCACAGTCTTTCTCATTAAACAGTTTGGGCGAACAACGTCTCTGAGACTCCTACGTTACGCTGCTCGCCCAAGTTGCTCATTCAAACTACGCGCTTAGAGATGACGTATTTTCTCTTTATACTTTTGTAACTGACGGCTGATATGCGCTACACAAGCATCAATGGCTTTTTCATACGTCTCTGCAGCTTCTTTGGATACAAAAGTATGGTGATGCACATGAATCGTGATTTCAGCCAGTTTATTGTTGACATAATCATTCTTTTGGTGGTCAAGCACGATATGACAATCTGTAATGCCATCGTAATACTTCTGAAACTCTTGCACGGCAAGTCGTGCGTATTGCTCAACAGGGTGATGATGCTTCGATGTATGGCGCACCGTGAATTGCGTCCGCATTTCTCTTGGGAAATGCTTCTGTCCGTTCAGTTGAGCTCTGTTCATATCGCTTCTCCTTTCGTTATGATTTAAGAAGACGATGCCCCAAGACGAGCCGTAGGGCTTCGCATATTGGAATTGTACTGCTCCAAACATTATGCTTTGGGATGCGACTGCTGATAGACCTCCTTCAATCGTTCAAATGTGATGTGTGTGTAGATTTCAGTTGTAGACAAGTTGCTGTGTCCAAGCATCTCACTTACGTTTCTAAGATCGGCGCCATTGTTGAGCAGATGTGTGGCGAAGGTATGACGCAGGACATGCGGGCTTTTCTTTCTCATTTCCGTAATCCCTCCCAGATATTTCTTGACGAGCCGTTGCACTAGCATTGGATAGACGCGCTCGGCTTTCGCCGTCAGAAATACAACCGAAGCATTGTCGCGTCGTCTCTCTGCGTGAATGTTAAGCACATTCTCACGAACTTCAAAGTATTTTTTTAGCGCCTCTTTTGCTAAATTTCCGAACGGAACAATACGATGCTTCTTGCCTTTGCCTAACACTTTCACGAGCCCATTCTCCATATCTATATCTTCGAGCCGCAGCGAAATAAGTTCCGACAGACGCAACCCTGAACTGTAGAGCAGCTCAAGTATGGCTTTGTTGCGGCATCCTTCGAAACTCTCGGTGTCTATCTTAGCAAGTTCTTCATCGAAGAGTTTTCGTGTTTGCTCTATACTAAGAAACTGCGGCAAACGCTTATCTGTCTTTGGCGTCTTGACCGATGCCGCTGGCGAAGCAGGCAACTTACCTGTATGGACAAGATATCTAAAGAAACTTTTTACAGCTGCAAGTTTGCGCGCAATGGAGCGCGGCTGCATCGCTTGCGAGAGCAACTCACCCATCCACAACCGAATCGTGAGCGCATCAATTTGGCTCAACACCGTATGGTCAAGATGTGCCGTCTCAAAGTGGCGTTGCAAGAACTCACAAAACTGGTTCAGGTCAGTTTGATAGGCTACCACAGTGTGGTGCGAAAGCCGCCGCTCACACTCAAGATGACGCAGAAATTGATGCAGTAACGCTTGAGCATCTTTCATAATTGAAGGTGTTTAGACATTGATGCTATGCTTTGCGTGTTTAACACGCCACTCATAAGGTCATCTCTTCGGAGCCGTGAGCACTTTGCAAGTCCAGCCCGTACCTTTTTGGTTATAGACCGTAACAGCATCCAGTGGCGGGAACACACTTTGAATTTGACGCCAAATCTCCTCGTGCTTGTCTTTGATAAAAATTGAAATAAGGAAAATACCATCGGGCTTGAGGTACTCTGCGTAGCGCTGTAAGCCTTTAAGCGGATTGCTCAGGTAGTAAATCGATTCGTTAAAGACAATAGCATCAAATTGTTCGTTGGGTACATAGGTATTCATATCACCGACCACAAACTGTGTGCGCTCTGTGCATTTATGCGCGGCAAGTTTGATAGGCTCAGAGAAATCCACACCAACATATTTGGAATACATCGTTTCCGGAATGCTCTCTTGTAAGATGCCTTCGCCGCAGCCCATATCGAGCAGCGAGCCATGCGGTTTAAGCCGCATAAAGTAACCTGCAAGAATACTGTGGTGCGCCAGCTCGTCTAAGTTGCGTAGCCATGCCCATTCACCGCGTGCATACTGCTCTTGCCATTTTTCTTCATTGTCTTTACCTAGCGCATGTTTCAGTAGCCTCTGCGCTTTGGCAAGCAGCTTGCTTTCACTCAATGATTTTTCTGATGCCGACATAGTTTTTTTGCATAAACTTGTTGAAATTTAGGAAAGACTGCGCGATTTTCTTGCATGTAAGCCGCTTACGCACCCAAAACACAAATAAACACCATACTTTGTCAGTATTTTTGCAAAAGGCTTGTTAATTCGCTTGAACTTACCTATCTACAAGAAACACAACTCATTTTTGTCGCACATGAAAGATATTTCCTTTGATGGTCTGCAAGCTCGACTTGACGAGCAACTCAAGTATCCTAGCCTCTTTCTCTTCAAATTCATTGCACCGCTTGAAAAAGCCCAAGAATTGATTGGCATTTTTGAAGCGAAGCCTTTCACTACCAAATCCTCTCGCAATGGCAATTATATCAGTGTAACAGCTGAACTTGAAATGCAATCCAGCGAAGAAATTATTGGTATTTACCGTGCTGCCTCCCGCATTGAAGGGGTAATTTTGCTCTAAATTGTAATTTTGCTTCTTCGTCTTGCGCGCAAGCGCTAAGAAAAGTATGTTTCGAGCCACAGCAAGACTCAACACGAGCAAAGGATGAAGATGACTTTACCCAATCAACTGACGGTACTGCGCATTGCACTCACACCGCTGTTTGTTTGGCTTATGCTCTCAGAGCGCTCTGCACTACGTCTCTTAGGTCTTGGTGTCTTCACCGTTGCTTCTTTGACTGACCTCTACGATGGCTACCATGCTCGCAAGTACGGAGAGACCACACGCTGGGGCGCATTTATGGACCCACTTGCCGATAAAATCCTTATCACATCTGCCTTTCTTATCTTTGTAGCAAGTGGTATCGTTGAGCTTTGGATGGTGCTCATTGTCCTTGCGCGCGATATGCTTGTTACCGCACTGCGGCTGTATGCTGAACTCAAAGATAAGCCGGTCATCACCAGCAAATCTGCCAAAATCAAAACCTTGATGCAAAATGTCTTGGCATACTTGCTGCTACTCTTGATGCTCTGCTCAGAGCGCAGTGTGTTTGGCAGCGCTATTGCCGATAAAGCCATTGAGTATCTGCACTCACCTGTGGTGTATGTGGCAATGCTCGCCCTGACGCTTTACACAGTCTACACAGGTGTTGCCTACCTAATCGAAAATTGGCACACTTTGCGCGCGGTCTATCTTGCCGCACGCTCATCGGCAAATGCTTAGCTAGAAGCTAATGATACTTTTTTTTGCAAAACTTTTTGGCACTGGACTCGGCACAGGCTATCTGCGCTATGCTACAGGAACATTTGCTAGCCTGCTTGCGGTGCTGCTCTACTGGTTTGTGCCCAAGCTTTCTGAACTTGCTTTCTTGCTTAGTGCCATTGTCATTAGCTTCGTGCTGGGTGTTTGGTCCAGTTCGGTTTTGGAAAAAGCATATGGTCATGACCCAAAAGAAGCTACGATTGATGAAGTGGTCGGTCAGTGGATTGCCTTGCTCTTTCTGCCCAAAACCTTTCTTGCTACGGCACTGGCTTTCAGCCTATTTCGTCTCTATGACATCATCAAGCCTGAGCCTGTTTATACACTGCAAAAATTGCCTCGTGGCTGGGGCGTGATGATGGACGATGTGATGGCAGGAATTTATGCTAACCTGACTTGTCAGGTCTTGTTATGGATTTTCTCCCGCGTTGGATAAGCGATTTAGCTACCATGCTCGCACTGCAAGTCTCATGCACTCAACACTTTGACTGTGTATGAAATGGTTTGTAACGCTCTGGTCTATTCTCTTGCTCCTGACGCTCTCACGTGCCGCGATGGCGCAATCATCAGACCGCTATACCCTTTTTGGTAAAGTGATTGATGCGCTTACGGAAGAAAATTTATCGGGCGTAAAAGTTGTACTGCTCGGGACGAGCAAAGGCGCGGTTACTGACCGCAAAGGTCGATTTCTTATTGCTGAACTTGATTCGGGCGCTTACACTTTGCAAACCACGCTCACTGGGTATCAACCTTTCACGCAAGAGCTTATCATTGGCACAAGCCTTAGCGACACGCTCATCATTGCACTAAAAGAAAAAGTCCCTGAAGCTAGCGAAATTGAAGTCAGTGCTGAAACGATAGATAACCCTTCGACCTATGCCCTTAATCCGAAGCGGCTTGCTATGACAGCTGGCGCGCTCGAGGACCTTCACCGTGCGCTTTATACCTTGCCCGGCGTGATGCCCAACAACGATCTTTACTCACAACTCGTGATACGTGGTGGCGGCGCTGACCAAAACTTAATTGTCTTAGAAAATGTCGAAATCTTTAATCCCTATCGTATCTTCGGTGGCGTCTCTATCTTCAATCCGATGACGCTGGGCAGTTTGAATCTTTATGTAGGCGGCTTTCCTGTACGATACGGCGACCGCTTGAGCGCCGTGCTTGAAGCCAATTTCAGAGAAGGGACGCGCAGCAGCCTCTTTAGTCTGAGTGCAAATGTCAGTTTGCTCGATGCCAATTTGGTTGCCGAAGGCTGGATACCTTCGCTCAATGGCTCGTGGTGGGTATCGGCGCGCCGCACATACTTGGATTTAATCATCGGTCCGCTTATCAATCTTAGCGTCGTCCCAAACTTTACCGAAGGGCAGTTTAAGGTAGTTGCGCGTCCTACAGGTGAGCATCAAGTTGAGTTCGCTGCCTACATTGCTCGTGATGGATTTGTCGAGCGCCGCAGTACCGTACCACGCACACAGGTCGGACAGGTTGCAGGCTCTGGCAGTGTCGGCGCGTTGGACTACCTTGCAGCACTCACTTGGAAATACACGCCCAGTCCCACACTGAGCCTGATGAGCGTGCTGTCGCGCTATCAAAATGGGAGCACTGCAAACTTATCGCAAGATGCTGTATCAACCCTCAATCCATTTACAACGCGCCCTGTGCTTGAATATGACCAAAACAGTCTTCTGCAAAAATGGACGCTTACACAACGCCTCTACCTTAGCGCAGGTGCACACCAGCTTGAAGCTGGCGCAACACTCGATTGGCTTGACACCGAGTTCAGATACACGCGTCGTGATTTTAATGTGCGTGATAGCATTCGCGTTGCGCAGCGACAACTTCAATACGGTTCTAGCCGTCCGCC
Source organism: Candidatus Thermochlorobacter sp. (assembly GCA_046291735.1). GTDB lineage: Bacteria > Bacteroidota > Chlorobiia > Chlorobiales > Thermochlorobacteraceae > Thermochlorobacter. The sequence continues at coordinate 108,314 of JBKBSK010000008.1, forward strand.
TGCACTGGATGCTGCCCTGCGTTTTGGACGCATCAGTGCGTTTATTCAGGATCGTTTTCAACCCACACGCACATTTTTTATCGAATCAGGATTGCGCTGGGATTTTTACCAACTTCTCCAAAAAAGCTACTTCTCGCCACGCGTGAGTGCCCGGCTAGAAGTCATCAGTGGTACTTCACTGAACGCTGCTCTTGGCATCTTCTATCAATCACCCGGCATTGAAAAATGGATCGACCAAAACCCCGGACTCTTGCGCTTAGATTTTGACGACCCCACTAATGTGCTGGATTTATCAGACCGTAATGCTGTCTCAAGACTCAATGCCGAACGCGCAGTGCATTACATCTTCGGCATTGAGCAAGAGTTTGGTACAGAGTGGCAACTCAAAGTTGAAGGCTATTACAAATTGCTCACTGACATTATTGTGCAAACGCAGCAGCGCAGTGTGGTAGCGCAAGCAGAACTGAGAAGTGGACAAAATCCTTTGCTTGCTGCCTCTTACACTGTTGTGCAGGTCGAACGCACCTTGCTTTTGCCTACGCCCGTTAATGCCGCAGTAGGAAACATCTACGGCGTGGAAGTGATGCTTGAAAAAAAACTCACCTCACCTTCCGATAAATTCAATGGCTGGATTAGTTATGCCTTTACACGCTCTGAGCGCACACAATACGGTCAAACTGTACCTTTTGCCTTTGATAGACCACACAGTGTCAATGTTACGCTTAACTTTCGCCCGAGCCGTGAGTGGGAGTTTGGACTGACCTGGCGATTTGCATCTGGACAGCCCTACACCCCTGCACAGCAAACCCGACCGATTATCGCATTTATCGATGGACAGTGGCAAGTGCTGCGCACACAAAATGGTACTGCGATTTTCTTGCCTGATTTCGGTGACGGAACACGCATCAATAGTGCCCGCATGCCCGATTATCACCGCTTAGATGCACGCTTGACTTACATGCGCAAATGGGGCGATGTGAATTGGCAACTCTATCTCGATATCATGAATGTCTATAACCGACAGAATGTTTTGGGCATCACACAATCAGCGCGTGGTACAGAGATCGCTGTAACTGAGCAACTTGCCTTGCCACTCATTCCAACAGTTGGCTTTAACATTGCTTTTTAGGTCGCACTTCCCTTCGTGGTTTTTGTAAGTTGCTTCATATTCGTTGAGATTAAATTGTAGCCAGCAGGTGCTTCTGCAGCAGGATTTTGTCGGAACTCTTGCTTGTAGCTCACTGTTTTATTGCCATAATGACAGCCCTAACTTTTTCATTTCTTAAACCAATCTATGCTAAGTGAGCAATCCTTCGCACTAACACATACGATTAACTCTAAACGCTGTGCATGTAGGCTGTGCGCCGTTCAAGGTGAGTCCATTTTGAAGTATCAGCTATGGCATCCGCTTCACGCGACAACTGGGTCAACACAAGCGTTTCTTTGCGAGATTGAACTTTCGGAGGACACGCAAGCCATTCAAGCCGTACGCTTTGTTGCCAACGTTACGAGCTTTGACAGCGGCAATTCAGATCGTGATGCACGTGCGTTGGAACTCATTGAGGCACAGCGCTACCCAGAAGTTTCTTTTCAAAGTTCATCTGTGGCAGCCTTTGGCGAGGAATTGCATGTGAGTGGCGAACTGTGCTTTCATGGCATTACAAAAAACATTAGTTTCTATGCAAAGAAAACTGTCATGGGCTCGAAACTCATTGTGGCGGGCACCACAGATGTCAGCCTGACGGAGTTCAAAGTCGAGCGCCCTTCTCTCTTGATGATTCGAGTCAATGATGCGCTTAAAATTTCTTTCACGATGACTTTTGCATTGCCATGAGCAGTTTATTTGACGGCATGTTGATACGCTTGAGTTGCATCATTATCATGCTGTTTTTTGCCCCCCTACCTTCTCTTTTGGCGCAGGGCTATGAACTGCAGTGCGAGGTTACACTTAATGTGGAACGCTTACCGTCAGAGGCGCGCGTGCGGCTTGCTAATTTTGCACAAACCGTGCGCAACTACATGAATAACTATCGCTGGACGAACTCCACGGAGTTTGAAACCGATGAAGACCGCATCAAGTGTCAGATTCAATTTGTCTTTATGGATGCAAACTTAGGCGCCTCACCGCCCGTGTATTCAGCACAAGTCTTTATCGGTGTTACACGCCCGATTTATCGCTCTACGCTGACGGCTTCTACTTTGCGCATGCTTGATGGCGCTTTGGAATTTTCCTACAATGAACAGCAAAGTGTGCTCTTGCACAATGAACTGGTGCATAATCCGCTTGCAAGTTTCTTAGATTTTTATGCGAACATCATCATTGGCTACGACTTTGATACCTATCGCAAACTTTCAGGCACACCCTATTTCGAGAAAGCCCTGCGTATTAAACGACTAGCTCAGGAGCAAGGACCTTTTCCACGTGGCTGGCAATTCGGAGATAATGGCGGTCTAAACCGCGCCGCCATGATTGATGAAATTCTTGATGCGCGATTCATTCGACTGCGTGAGATACTCTACGACTATCACTACAACGGGCTTGACGAATTTTACTACGATGCCAATGCAGCACGGGCAAATATCTTAAATTGCATCAAAGCGATTGCTGAAATTGACATGCGCTTTCCGCGTAGTCTCTTCGTCCGCCGATTTTTTGAGTCGAAAGCTATTGAAATTGCAGAAGTCTTCAGAGGTGCGCCGCTTGCTATGCGTCAGGAGTTACTTGAAGTTTTACGCACCGTCGACCCCTCGCGCTTGCAGCAAACCTATGAACCTGCACTCTCTGGCGACCGACCCTAGCAGTCGCTCACGGGCATTTTTGCACACCTTGCACGAAGACTTCTTCCCAATTCACGTTTTAGGCTTTTGCTAAGAGTTCGTTGTTGTGGTTACAGGACTTGTACTTGTCGTAGGTTCCTGAATTTGGCTATTTTTCAAGCCGTAGAAGAAGTAAATTGCAAGCCCAATCACCAGCCAAATAATCAGACGCAACCATGTATCGGCTGGCAGTGAGACCATCATGGCAAGGCACGTCAGAATGCCAAGAATAGGCACGAGTGGCACAAGTGGTGTTCTAAATGCGCGTGGTGCATCGGGCTGCGTTTTGCGCATGACCATTACACCAATACAGACGAGTATAAAGGCGAAGAGTGTACCAATACTTGTCATTTCACCCACAACTTGCACGGGCACAAATGCCGCAAAGAGACTCACAAACAGCATGAAGAGCAAGTTAGATTTGTAGGGCGTGCGAAATTCTGGATGCACTTCAGAGAAAACTTTAGGCAGCAGGCGATCTTTTGACATTGAAAAAAACACCCGCGATTGCCCCAACAGCATCACGAGAATCACCGATGAATAGCCAGCAAGAATCGCAATGATGATAGCTTGCCCAAGCCAGTTGTATGGGGTCTTTGCAATAGCGATTGCGACTGGTGCAGCGCTACCCTTGAACTCGCTGTAATGTGCGACGCCTGTCATCACATGCGAAAAGAGCACATAGAGAATTGTGCAAACCAGCAGCGAGCCCAAGATGCCGATAGGCATATCGCGCTGCGGATTTTTAGCTTCTTGCGCTGCTGTTGAGACTGCATCGAAGCCGATAAATGCGAAGAAGACCACTGCGGCTCCGCGGAAAATGCCGCTAATGCCAAAGTGTCCAAACTCACCTGTGGTGTTCTCTGGAATGTAAGGCGTATGATTGGCAGGGTCAATAAACGCCCACCCTAAGGCAATAAAGATGAGCACCACAGAGACTTTCAAGATTACGATAAGACCATTGACAAATGCGGATTCTTTTGTGCCCTTGACAAGCAAGAGTGAAATTGCGACCACAACGCAGACCGCTGGCAAGTTGAGTATCCCTGAGACCATCGTCCCGTCAGCTTGTTTTGCCATTTCCCACGGCGAGCATGTCAATTGCGCAGGCAGATACAGGTTGTAAGTTGCCAGCAGTTTGACCAAGTATTGCGACCAGCTGATAGAGACAGTCGCAGCACCGACTGCATACTCGAGCACCAAATCCCAGCCAATAATCCAAGCAATAAACTGTCCCATGGTGGCGTAGGAATAAGTATAAGCGCTACCTGCAACAGGAATCATCGAGGCAAACTCAGCATAGCACAGCCCTGCAAAGGCACAGCCAATTGCACCGACTACGAATGAGATGGTAACGGCTGGACCTGCATTATTTGCTGCCGCAAGTCCTGTTAGTGAAAACAGCCCTGCGCCGATGATAGCACCGATGCCGAGTGCAACAAGGTTGGTTGCGTTGAGTGTACGTTTGAGTGTAACGACTTCGCCGTCGCCGCCGGTCCCTGCGTCTTTTAAGAGCTGAGAAATAGATTTCGTCGCAAAAAGCGGATTTGCCACGTGTTGCTCCTTTGTTTTTGTTGATGAAACTAAAATTTTCTTATGCCTGCTTTTTTTCTTACAGCTGCTTGTTTAGGCTTGCATGGCTTTACAGGAATTATAGCGAAAATCACAGGCTATACAAAGTAGCACGAGAGGCACAGGTCGACTGCACTTATGCCACTTTTGCAAAGGCTTTCTGCATGCGCTCTGTTGCTTTTTCCAACTCTGCCATTGAGGCGGCGTAAGACAGGCGCAGGTAGCCCGGTGCGCCAAAGGCATCGCCGGGCACGGTCGCAACCCAGTGTTTTTCTAACAGAAATTCAGCAACAGCTACAGAAGAGTGTAGGACCACACCGTCGACTGTCTTGCCCAGCAAGCCCTCGACAGACGGAAAGAGATAGAAGGCTCCTTCAGGCAGGTTAACTTTGATGCCATCGATTGTAGAGAGTTTGCGATAGACAAAATCGCGCCGTTTTTTGAATTCACTGCGCATGGTTGCCACAATCGTCTGATCGCCTGTCAGTGCTGCGACTGCAGCTTTCTGCGAAATTGAAGATGTGTGCGAGCTCATCTGCGATTGCAGTTTAGCAACGGCGTCAATAATCCACTTCGGCGCAGCCACATACCCGACGCGCCAGCCCGTCATTGAATGCGACTTGGAGAGTGCATTGCTGACAATTACTTTTTCCCTCATCGCCTCAATGCGTGCCGGTGAAAAGTGCTCCACTTCACCGTAAGTCAGGCGCTCATACATTTCGTCAGAGAGCACAAAAATGTCTCGTTCTTCTAAGACACTCATCAAGGTACGAATTTCTGACTCGGAATACATCGCGCCTGTGGGATTCGAGGGCGTATTGAGAATGAACATTTTCGTTCGGGGCGTAAGAGCAGCTTGCAATTGCGCTGGCGTAATTTTAAAACCTTGCTCAAGTGTTGTCGGCACAATTACAGGCACCCCGTCTGCAATTTTGACCATCTCGGGGAAACTTACCCAATACGGCGCTGGAATAATCACCTCGTCGCCTTTATCAATCAGGGCAAGTATTGTGTTCATAATGGCTTGTTTGCCACCCACACCCACGCAAATTTCTTCAGGAGAGTAATCCAGAGCATTTTCTCTTTGCAGTTTTTCAGCAATCGCTCTGCGCAGTTCAGGAATACCTGCCACGCTCGTGTATCGAGTGAAGCCTTTTTGAATTGCCTCTATGGCAGCATGACAGACAAAGTCAGGCGTTGGGAAGTCAGGCTCACCTGCAGATAGGCTCACAATGTCCTTGCCTTCTGCTTTCATTTTGAGGGCGCGCGTCGTGATTTGCAGCGTTGCAGATTCTTCCACACGCCTCACGCGCTCTGAAAGAAATCGATCTTGCTCTACGAGCAGTGTTTCGGTCTTCATTCTTGATGTTTTTAGTTGAAAGTCAGATGCTGTGAAATTTAGCGCAAAACTTTGGCTTATGAGCCATTCGTTCCAAGCGCGCAAAATGCCGACTTTGCGCTCTCAATGAACGCGCGCACTTTGTCAGGGTCTTTTTTGCCAGCTTCTTTTTCTACGCCACTTGCTACATCGACGCCATAAGGTTGAACGCTGCAAATCATGTCTGCAACATTTGAGGGCGTTAGCCCCCCAGCCAGCACAACATAGCCACACTTCGAGATTTCCTTGACCAACACCTTTGCTCTCTCTGGTTCAATGCATTGACCTGTCCCACCGTAAAGTTTAGCGTTGTAAGCATCCAGCAATACTGTTGTTGTCTTTGAGCGCTTCAGAAAGTTGATTGCTATGCTGGCATCAAATGCTTCATTTACACGAAACGCACGCATTGTGGGCACCGATAGACGCTTGACCACGCCAGAAGTAAAACACTCGCCTGAAAGTTGTACCAGTGTCAGTTTCAGAGCACGAGAAATTTCCTCAATTTCTTGCCAAGGACTATTGACAAATACACCGACTTTTTGCACAAAGGCAGGCAGTTTCTGAATAATGCGCTTTGCCTCATGCACCGAGATTCGCCTTGGACTTTTCGTGTAAAAAATAAAGCCTAAGGCGTCTGCACCTGCTGTAACCGCCACTTGAGCATCTGCCCAGCTTGTGATACCGCAAATTTTGACCTTCATTATTCAAAGGCAGTGTTTGGCTTTGCAACACTTTGCTTTGTGTTTCGTTGATATGAGTTTTGCGACTTGATGTATAACTATGTAAAAGATAAGGCATTTGCTTGGCTTTACAAGACTCATCGAGAAAGCGGCTAATTGCATGCACCGTTGCTTTCAGCATTCTTGCAGCAGCATCAACGCATAACGAGCATTTTGCATATCTTTTCGCTTAGGCATGCACGAAATGAATTTTGGCACGCCCAAACGGCTTTTTTATATTTGTGTGCTAGAGTTTTCGAAACCAAACCGACTTGCCGCAGCAAAATCGTGGCGAACCTGTGCGGGTTGAACAGCATGGCAAAGTCGGCATGACGAGAAAATATGGAACCAAGCAGTAGCACTCAACGCAACCTTGCAACTTCTGCAAATCACGCTCACACTTCTTCTGCATCACCTTCTTCAATTTCTCCGCACGGTGTTAAGGTCGTGGTTGTAACCTCTGTGATGCTATCGTTTATTTCGTTTTGGCGCGCCGCTGCCATCGTCTTAGGCGATTTGGCATCGACGGCTTACTACATCGGCGGCATTACCGAGCGTGCTATTGGTGAAGCCGCACCGTATTTCATCTTCGGCGTCATGCTCTTTGCCTTTGCCGTGCGCCTCGTCTATATCGAGTCGTGCTCAATTTTCACACGCGGCGGCGTCTATCGCGTTGTGCGCAACGTGCTTGGCGAAGGCATTGCCAAAGTCGCTGTCTCCGCCTTGATGTTCGACTATGTGCTCACAGGACCCATCAGCTCTGTTTCAGCTGGTCAATACATGGCAGGCTTGATTAACAGTTTCTTACCCAAGCTCGGCATTGATGCTGTACTTGATGTCAGGACGGCTTCTCAAGCCTTTGCCATCGCAATTATCACTTATTTCTGGTGGGTTAATAAAAAAGGCATTACCGAATCCTCGACGGCGGCACTGCGCATTATCCAAGTTACAGGCGTGATGATTCTTGTGATGCTTGCTTGGTGTATTTTTACGCTCTATGTGCGCGGCTTTGAGTTACCCAAGTTTATTATCTCGTTCAACGAAGAATCGTTAGGCTTTCTTGCACACACCAAACTTGGCGAAAACCTGCTCTCAGGCAGCACGCTGGGCGCAATCGGCATCATCTTTGCCTTAGGGCACTCCATGCTGGCAATGTCGGGCGAAGAATCGCTAGCACAAGTCTATCGCGAAATTGCCGCACCCAAACTTCAAAACCTCAAACGCGCTGCAGTTGCCATTCTTATCTTCAGTGTTACTTTCACCGGCATTTTCTCTTTTCTTGCCGTGATGATTATCCCCGACGACGTGCGCATTGCTCACTATGCTGATAACCTGCTCTCTGGCTTAGCTATGCATGTCGAAGCACCTGAATCGGTACGTTTGGGCTTACAAGCCTTCGTGGTTGTCGTCGGCTTTTTGATTCTCTCCAGTGCCGTCAATACCTCGTTCGTTGGTGCAAACGGCGTACTCAATCGCGTCGCAGAAGATGGTATTTTGGCTGACTGGTTCCGTCGCCCACATCCTGTCTATGGCACCAGCTACCGCATGATTAACATGATTGCACTGTTTCAGCTGGCGACCGTGATTTTAAGCGGTGGCAATGTCTATGTACTCGGTGAAGCCTACGCTTTCGGTGTGATTTGGAGTTTTGTCTTCAATGCATTTGCTATGTTGGCGCTGCGTTTCAAAGACCGCCGCCCACGCGAGTTCAAAGTACCACTCAACATTAAAATTGGAAGTGTAGAATTTCCTGTTGGCATTCTGCTTGTGCTGCTGGTGCTGCTCACCGTGGCTATCGCTAACCTTTTCACAAAGTCTGTAGCCACCGTCTCCGGCATGCTCTTTACGCTGTTCTTTCTGCTGCTTTTTTTCATCTCAGAGCGACTGAACCGACGTGCCAAAGCGCGGCGCGCTCAAAACCCACCCGAAAATCTTTCGCTTGAAGACCTCGAAAAGCTCGAGAAATTCAATCAAGAAAATGGTCTTAAAATTACCCCTGAATCCATTGGCTCAGAGAAGCCTAAGCGCGTGCTAGTGGCAGTCAAACGCTACACGAATTTAGAACATCTCGATAAGTGCTTGGAAGTTACAGACACCAACCACACCGACATTATTGTTATGACCGTGCGCGTGATGCAAAAAGATCATATTGCCATCTTCGACACGCAAATGACCTCGGAAGAGCGCAAGCTCTTTACCGAAGTCGTAAACCTTGCTGAAGAATATGGCAAACCAGTTATTCCAATTATTGTGCCCGGCTATAATGCCTTCTACAGCATCGTGCATACTGCAAAAGAACTCGGTGCAAGCGAAGTCTATCTTGGCGAATCGCAACGCTTCAGCATGGAGACCGAAATGGAAGAACTTGCGATGATTTGGGGCTATGAACGTCCTGATGAACAGCACAAAATTATGTTTCGCGTCTTTGATAGTGAGTTGCAAAAAGTTGAGGCAGAAATCTAAGCTGCTGCAAGGCTTGCATCCATCACTGACTTTTTAGCTTGAAGATTATCTCCAAAGCCATTTTATGCTCCGGCGTGTCAATATCGACTACGCCTGCTGGACACGGCACCACTTCATGTTGATACTGATGGATAAGTTGGCGTGCACCACGCTCGCCACGCAGGTTCATGAGTTCATCAAAGCACGAGCTTTCAAAGAGGGCGGGTGCACCTACTGTGCCGCCATAGCCTGCTGCTACGATTGGCACGCTTACCCTACGCCATACGGTCATCATCTTCTGAAGAAAGTCTCGTTCAATCAACGGCTGGTCGCACAGCATCAAGAGCGCCGCATTGACCTGCGCTGCTTGGAGTTGTCCAATTGCGGCTCGTATCGATGACGCCATTCCTTCTTGCCAATTGTGATTTTCGGCAATCCGCACATTTAGTCCTTCAAGTTCTGGCATGACTTTTTCGGCATACGCCCCGAGCACGACGACCACACACGCTGCTTCAGTCGCAAGCGCCTCTTCTGCGGCATGGCGTAGGAGCGATTTGCCCGAGATACGCAATAATTGTTTCGGCTCACCCAGTCGCCGCGATGCACCAGCCGCCAGAATCGCAATACCGATTTTTCCCATCCTCATCTTCTTGTCAGCGCGTCTCGTGGATTGGCGCCTTTCGCTCTCGCAAGAACGAACCTTTACGGCGCGTCATCACTGCTTTGATTTCAGCCAAAATGGCAAGTGCAATTTCTTCGGGCAGTTCTGCACCAATATCTAGCCCAATTGGGGCATATAAATTCTCGAGCAGATGGCTATAGTCAAATTGGCGCTTTTGCAGTTCAGCCAGCAATTTTTCGGTGCGCCGTTTAGGTCCCAATACACCAAGGTAGGGAAGTTGCAGTGGCAGCAATTTTGCTAGCGCTGCCAAATCATACTCAAAATTGTGCGAGAGCAGCACTGCAGCCGTATACTCACGCTCGAGTGTTAAGGTTGTTAGGTCGCTTGCTTTTGCTAAAATGAGCTTATCCGCTGCGGCAAATCGCTCACGCATGAGGTGCGAAGCTCGGTAGTCAATTATACTGACACGCCAGCTTAATTCTTTTGCCATTTTTACCAGCGGAACAGCATCATAGCCTGCCCCCAAAATAACAAGGTGAATTGGTGGCAAGAGCGTTTCAATCAACACTTCAACTGCACCGTGTGCAACATGATACTGCTTGTATGTTGTGCATCGCTGTGCCAGTGCATCTTGCACCTCTTTGCAAAGCACCTGCGCCAAGCCGCAATGCCCGATATTGCTGATAGGGTCTTGTGCTTGTGTTAAGCCAAGTGTTTTACCTATCTCTGATTTTAGCTCTCCTTCGGCACTGTAGATTGTAGCGAGCGTTGTCGGTTGTTGTGTATGCAGGAAGTTTTCATAGTGTGCCAGCCGCGCGTTCAGTGTCGGTAAGGTGCTTGGTTCAATCAGCACGGTAATTACGCCATTGCACCCTAGCCCGAAGCCGGCTTGGGGATGCTCTTCATCGATTGAGTCATAGACGCTCAGCAATGACTGGCTGATTTGCATGGCAAGTAAACATTTTTTTTGCACGTCGTTCTCGAGGCAACCGCCAGAGATTGCGCCAACGCTCTTGCCCGATTCAGTGACAAGCATTTTTGCTCCGATTCTTCGATACGATGAGCCTTGCACTTTGACCAGCGTTGCAAGTGCAAACCGCTCGCCGGCGCGGCGTGCCGCTTGAAGTCGAGAGAAAATGTCGTGCAGTTCTTTCATTACGCTTCGCTTTGAGCTGGTGCCAGCAAACTTAGTTGTCGCAGTTTTGGCGCAAGCCCCATGACGATAAGCACAACCAGCAAGGTCAGGCTTCCCCCGAAGACGACGGAGGGCACTGTGCCTAAGAGTTTGGCAGCAACGCCCGATTCAAACGCGCCAAGTTCATTTGAAGAGCCAATAAACATCGTATTTACTGCCGATACACGCCCACGCATTTCATCAGGCGTCATCATCTGCAAAATCGTTGAGCGAATAATCACGCTGACGCTGTCAAACATTCCGCTTGCTGCTAGTATCAAGAGAGAAAGATAAAAATTTGTTGAGAGTCCAAAGCCAATAATGCACAGTCCAAACCCCGCTACGCTTAGGAGCAACACCTTACCTGCATTTTTACCGAACGGTCGATGGGCAACCAGAAGAGCAGTTAGCACTGCGCCAATAGAGGGTGCAGCGCGCAGCACGCCGAGTCCTTCGGGACCTACGTTTAGGATTTCTGAGGCATAAACGGGCAACAGCGCTACAGCACCACCAAATAGGACGGCAAACATATCCAGCGAAAGTGCGCCTAAAATTACTTGGTTTTTGAAAATAAAGCGCACACCTGCCAGAATGTTTTCCAAAATTGATTCATCTTCTTTTGGTGTAGGTGTTCGTGGTGAGAGCACGCCAGCTAAGGCGACAATTGACAGTGCCATCAATGCCACATCGAGGGTATAGGCACCCTGTGCACCCAGAGTGCCATATATCAATCCACCTAAGGCTGGTCCCAAAATTGAGGCGGTCTCAAATGAGGCGCTGTTCCAAGATGCCATGTTGGCATACAGTGTGCGTGGCACGATTTGTGCAGCTAAGGAAAACATAGCTGGACTTAAAAAGCCTCGTGCCAGTCCTGACAGAAACACTACCACGTAAATTGCCAGTGCACCGAATATCTCTGTTACACTGGGAAAGTAAGCAAAACCCAGCAGCGCCAGCGCACAGCACAGCAGCGCAACCAGCGACACCATCAGCAATGTTTTGCGATTGGTGCGGTCGACGACATAGCCCGCATACAGTGCCACCGACAACGCTGGTATGGCTTCGGACAACCCGACCAATCCCAATGACAGTGGGTCTTTGGTCAGTTCATAGACTTGCCAGCCCACTGCCACACCTTGCACTTGTACGCCCAACACTACAGCAAATCGTGCGGCAAGGAAAAACCGATAATCCTTGATTTTGAAAACTGCGTAGGGGTCGGTCGGTGTCTTGTTATCCATCATTTTTTAATCAAGGTACAAAAATATGAAATTCTCACTCTACTGTTCATCATTCACGCCTTCTGAAAATATCCGCGCAGAATTGTATCTTGCTACTTCTTTCAGGCTCGTGATGTGAGTGCGTCATAGCAAGCGCGTTTTGGGTCGAGCAAGACGGCATGCAAGTTTTTATTTCATAAAGTTTGCAGCACTTCAACGCTATGCTATTTGTGCAGATTCGTTTTGTTCTTTTTCCTACTGTTCCTGCTTGCATGCTTTTTTTCGTCTTGCATCTACAGCTTGCGCAAGCACAACCTCTGCGTGAAGTCAGCAAAGCAACACGCACGCTCCAATCTGATACGACACAAAGTGGAGATACGACAATCGTTATCCAGACTGTAGAAGTGCGCCAGCGTCTTGTGCGTGCTTCTCCGCTACCTTCTTTTATTTATGAGATTCGTCCGAATCTTTCTATTGTGCAGGCAACCTTTAGCAATTGGGTCGGCGGTGGCGTGAATGCTGTAGCGTGGTCAAGTGGCTTAAATGTGCTGCTGCGATACCGTGAAGGTCCGTGGCTTTGGGAGACGCGTTTTTTGGGTGAATTTGGTCAAACCTTAGTAGAAGGTTCGTTTCGAAAAACCAACGATATTTTAGACCTTTCCACGTTTGTCAAGTACCATATTGGGGCTTGGCTTGCGCCGCAATTTTCTGCTTCGCTGCGCACACAGTTTGCAGACGGAATTGATTTTTCTCAACCTTCTCTGCCGCAAATTTCTGCGTTTTTCGACCCAGCATACAGCGTACAGAGTTTAGGCTTAGCATTTGCGATGTCAGATTCTTTACGTATTTCTTTAGGTCTTGCTGCACGCGAGATTTTTACGAGCCGTTTCCCAAACTTTGCTGACGACCGCACGACTCCAGAAATTGAGCGTATAAACATCCGTGCTGGTGTTGAGCTTCTTGCAACATGGCTCGTAGAAGTCTTCAAAGGTGCAACCTTTCGGACGCGCACGCAACTGTTTGCACCCTTTGCGCGTTTGGGCGCTCTGGAAGTCAGTCAGAAACTGACATTTTTCTTAAACTTCAATAGCTTCTTGGATACACGCTTAACGATTATTTTGCTCTATCAAGAAAATATCAGCAAGCAATTGCAATTACAGCAGACACTTGAACTTGCCGTGAGTTTCAAAATTTCAAATCAATGAAAGAACTTCTTGTCTCAGGTATTCAATCGGCGCTGCTGGAACTTGGCGCGGCACCATCTCGTGAGATTCTTATAGAAAAGCCGGCTGATGAGCGCTTTGGCGATGCTTCGACCAACATTGCCATGGTGCTGGCAAAAGAGCTCAAAAAAAATCCGCGTCAAATTGCTGCCGACATTGTTAGCAAATTGCCTTTTACTGCCGATACAGTCGAGCGCACTGAAGTTGCTGGCGCCGGCTTTATCAATTTCTATTTTGCTAAGCCATTTGTCATTAAATCTGTTCAGAACATTTTGCTACAAGGCGAACGCTACGGCTGCTCTAAGGTCGGTGCAGGTAAAAAAGCCATTGTCGAGTATGTGAGCGCCAATCCAACTGGACCGCTGACCGTCGGGCGCGGTCGTGGCGGGGTCATCGGCGATACACTTGCCAATTTGCTCGAGGCACAAGGCTACACCGTTACACGCGAATACTACTTCAACAATGCCGGGCGGCAAATGCGCATCTTGGGCGAGTCGGTCAGACTGCGCTACCTTGAGCGCTGCGGACTTCAAGTTGATTTTCCTAGCGATTACTATCAAGGCAGTTACATCAAGGATATTGCCGAGAAAATTTATGCCCAATACGGCGACTCCAAAAAAGACAACGCTTCACCATACTTTTTCAAAGAGTTTGCAGAAGCTGAAATTTTTGATTCCATCAAGACCACATTGCGTCGTTTAGGCATCGTGCATGATTCATTTTTTAATGAACTCGAGCTCTACCGTCGTGAATGCGATGCGCCAAATGCGAACGACCGCGTCCTTGAAGCACTGCACAAGCGTGGTTTGATAGAGCACAAAGATGGCGCAATCTGGTTCAAGACCTCGCTGCTGGGCAAGAAAGTGGTCAGCAAAGAGACAAAAGAAGAAGTGCCTGTGGATACTGTTCTCGTCAAATCCAATGGGGAGCCCACCTACCGCCTGCCTGACATTGCTTATCACATTACCAAATTCGATCGCGGATTTGATTTGATTGTCGATGTCTTCGGTGCCGACCACATTGATGAATATCCTGATGTCTTGCGCGCTTTAAGTGCATTAGGCTACGACACCAGTATTGTCAGAGTTGCTATTCACCAGTTTGTTACGACGGTTGTCAATGGTGAAGTCGTTAAGATGTCGACGCGCAAGGGCAATGCAGAGTTGCTCGACGACCTGATTGATGAAGTTGGTGCCGACGCCACACGCTTTTTCTTTATTATGCGCTCGAAGGATACGCATCTCAACTTTGACTTAGAGCTTGCCAAGAAGCAATCGAGCGATAATCCCGTGTTTTACTTGCAGTATGCACATGCACGCATTTGTGGCATTTTGCGTGTTGCGGCAGAAACCAGTGGCTTTGAGCCGAAGGCGTCTGAATACGACAGGCTTCAACATCTTTCACTCAAAGAAGAACTCGACTTAGCCAAAACCTTGATGCGTTTCCCTGAAGTTATTGACCTTGCAGTTATGCATTTAGAGCCGCAAAAACTTATCACTTACCTCGATGAGGTTGCCACAGCGTTTCACAAGTTTTATGTGGAGTGTCGCATTGTTGGTGAAGCGGAGCCTGTGATGAAATCACGCCTTTACCTTTCACTTGCCACACGGCAGGTTTTGCAGAACGGCTTTAAGATTTTAGGAATTTCTGCCCCTGAGCGGATGTAAAGCGGTCTTCTCTTTTTTGCTGCAATGCAAAAAACGTTATATTCTGCGCTCAACTTTCCAAACCTTGTAACGATTTTTTTTAATCATGCCTCTAACGAAAGAGAAAAAAGCTGAGCTTATTGCCCGTTTTGGCGGTTCTGCGCAAAATACAGGGTCAACCGAGGTGCAGGTTGCGCTGCTCACCGAGCATATTAACCAGCTCACCGAGCATCTCAAGACGCATGTGAAAGACAATCACTCGCGCTACGGGTTGCTTAAGCTGGTCGGTAAGCGTAAGCGTTTGCTGAGTTATTTACAGAAAACCGACATTATGCGCTACCGCAAACTTATCGCCGACCTTGATATTCGTAAGTAACACTGCGTAAGCACGGCTTATGCTTGCAAGCCCTGCCGCTGCGCAGGGTTTTTTCGTCTATTCTAACAGGCTTTGTGAGTTATGTCGACACAATTAGATAGTAAAACCGTAACGCGCCAAGTTACCACCCGTTCAATCGTGGAAATGAAAAAACGTGGCGAAAAAATTGCTGTGCTTACAGCCTATGATTTCACGACTGCACGCCTGTTGGATCTTGCAGGCATTGACATTGTGCTCGTCGGGGATTCTGCCAGCAATGTCTTTTCTGGCAACGAGACCACCTTGCCCATCACGGTCGATGAAATGATCTATCATGTCAAAGCCGTTGTGCGTGGTGTTCATGCGGCAACACGTCGTGCCATGATTGTCGCTGATATGCCGTTTATGTCTTACCAGCTCTCGTCTGAAGAAGCTCTCAGAAACGCAGGTCGAATTATGAAAGAAACGGGCTGCCATGCTGTCAAACTCGAAGGCGGTAAAACGATTCTCGATGCGGTCAAGCGCATTGTTGATGCAGGTATCCCCGTGATGGGGCATTTAGGTCTTACGCCGCAGTCCATTTATAAATTCGGCAGTTACAAAGTTCGCGCGCAGGATCAAGCTGAAGCGGAACAGTTGATAGAAGATGCCGAGCATTTGGAACGTGCAGGCGTGTTTAGTCTGGTGTTGGAAAAAATTCCGAGCGCGCTTGCTGCCAAAGTTACCGAGAAACTTTCGGTGCCGACAATTGGCATTGGCGCCGGAGCCGCCTGCGATGGGCAGGTGCTGGTTGTCAATGATATGCTTGGGCTTAACACACAATTTCATCCAAGATTTGTGCGCCGCTACGCCAATCTGGAAGAAATCATTAGCGCTGCCGTCAAAAATTACATTAACGATGTGCGTCAAGGCACTTTTCCGAGCCAAGACGAAAGTTACTGATAGAGTCTGGCATTTGCTTTGCAATCAACGTTCTCAAATCAAAACCAAACAAACCAAACCCAATCTGTTTAGCAATGACGCTCAAAGAACGCATTAACGAAGACCTCAAAGCTGCCATGAAAGCCGGCGACAAAATCCGCCTCGAGGCTGTGCGCGCTATCAAAAAAGACATTATCGAAAAAGAAACCGCTGAAAAACGTGCACAGCGTGGCGACCTTACGCCTGAAGAAGAACTTGAAGTGCTTACGGCAATGGTCAAACGCCGACGTGATTCCATTGAGCAATTTAAGCAAGCCGGGCGTAACGACCTTGCTGATGAGGAAATCAAGCAACTTGCCGTCATTGAGCAGTATTTGCCGGCTCAGCTCTCCGAAGCCGAAGTGAAAGAAGTCGTGCAGAAAATCATCTTGCAAGTAGGAGCAACATCAGCTAAAGACATCGGCAAAGTTATGGGCGCTGCTATGAAAGAACTCAAAGGTAAAGCAGACGGAAGCCTGGTACAGAAAATCGCTAAAGACCTTCTGCCAAACTAACACTTACCTGAAGACACTAATTTTTCAGAGCCAATCTGTTTTGCATTTTACGTAAAATTTTTACTTTGCAACACCGTTGTTACCTGAAACATCCAATCGTATCCGAATCAGTTACCTGAATCAATTAAGTTCGACTTATCAAGACCGATGGTTTTCGAATTTGACATTTTGGAATCTGAATCTCTCGTTGCCATTCGTGTCGAAGGCGTAGGCAATTTTCAGAAAGGCTTAGAGCACATTTTACAAGTTGCCAACGACTATCGTTTCAAGCCAGATTTCAACATTCTGGTTGACATGTGCCATTTGCACTACTTGCCCTCACTCTCGGAGATGCGCGACTTTGCCGACGTGCTGATTTCGCTCAAGGACAAATGTTCAGGGAAAACTGCACTTATTGTTAGCAATTTTCTTCATTTTGGTCTTGGCAAATTCCTGGGCAATCTGCTTGAAGTGGCTGGCATTAAGATGCAGGTCTTCCGCACAGCACACGACGCGCAGTGTTGGTTTAGAGCATAAGCTCCGCTATGCACCATAAACCTCCGGTGTAGTGTAGCTTAAAATGTAGGACTTGAGCTAAAGCCAGAGGCTTGTTTCGCAGTGTCAGGCTTTCATAAACTTAGTTGGCATCTGATTTTTCGCATCATTAAGCTCCAGCATTTGAATTTTTACCTAATCTTTTTAGTTATTTGCCTTTACCAGACTTTTTCTCTTTCAACAACACAAACAAAACAACCATATGAGCATTCTTCTTACAAGCACAAAGCGGGCTTTGCACCTTGTGTTGATGCTGAGCCTTATCTTTTTGCCAAGTATCTTAAAAGCACAAACAGATTATGGCACAATCACGGGCAAGGTTACCGATGCCAAGTTTGGCGAGCCTCTGCCCTTCGTGCGCATTCAAGTCATTGACTCTAAGCTTGGCACTGTGTCACAGACTGATGGTCGATATAGTTTTCGCGTACCACCCGGCGAATACACCTTGCGCGTCTCGAGCATTGGGTATTCGCCTATAACTGAAAAAGTCAAAGTGGGTCCCGGCGAAACTGTTACCAAAAATTTTGTGCTTACGGAGACATTTGTGCAAGCGCAAGAACTTGTAGTTACAGGTACGCGCCGCAGCGACCGCACCGTTACTGAATCCCCGGCTCCGATTGACATCATTACGGCAAAGGAAATTCGTCAGATGGGGCAAGTTGAAACCAATCAGATTTTGCAATTTCTTGTACCGTCTTACAATTTTCCGCGTCCTTCTATTACGGATGGAACCGACCACATCCGTCCAGCAACCCTACGCGGCATGGGTCCCGACCAAGTCTTAGTGCTGCTTAATGGCAAGCGACGGCATACTGCGGCGCTGGTCAATGTCAATGGCTCGATTGGTCGGGGTGCTGCAGCAGTTGATTTGAACGCGATTCCTGCCAGTGCGATTGAGCGCATTGAAATTTTGCGCGATGGTGCCGCCGCCCAATACGGCTCGGATGCCATTTCAGGTGTGATCAACATCATTCTCAAAAAAGATGCTCCTACCAATATCTCTGCTCAATTTGGTCAGAACATTGAAGGCGATGGTAGGGTCTTGCAAGCTGATATCTCACATAGCTTTAGACTGGGCGAAAACGGCTTTTTGAACCTTAGCGGTGAGGTACGCGACCGCGGGTTTACCAATCGCTCTGGACGCGATGAGCGCCAACTCTACCCTCTGGTTAATGGCAATTCTGACCCAAGAGAAGCCACTGCAAACCGCATTAATCACCGTTTTGGCGATGCTGCAACCACTGATGGCACGCTCTTTTTTAATCTGTCTGTACCTATTTCAGAGGCTTTTGCGGTCTATAGCTTCGGTGGCTTTGGCTATCGGCGTGGTGATGCTACAGGCTTTTTCCGACCGCCACAAGATGATCGTGTCGCTCGCTCTCGTGATGCAAACGGGAACATTGTTAGCTTGCATCCCGATGGCTTTTTACCTGCTATTCGCACTAACATCTACGACCTTTCTTTTTCAGCGGGTATTGAGGGTAAAGCTGGCATATGGGATTTAAACTTCGGCGCCGTTCATGGTAGAAACTACCTTGATTTTAACGTTGCCAATAGTAACAATGCGTCACTTGGAGCACTTGTCTCTGCACAAGATGCCCCGATTTTGGGCTTACCTGTTGGCTCACCGACACCGACCTCGGCATACGCTGGTACCATTTCATTTTTCCAGACGACCGTCAATGCCGATGCACACACACAGTTTTATTGGGGTCTGACCGCGCCCTTGAATTTGTCGCTGGGCGCAGAGTATCGCAATGATCAATACGGCATTCGTGAAGGTGAGCCCGCCTCATACATGCGTGGCAATGGTCCTGATACACTTGTGTTGCGTCCGAATGGCACACGTGGCGGACTTGCTGCAGCTGGTATCCAAGTCTTCCCCGGCTTTCAGCCTATTGATGCCAAGTCAATTGGTCGCAATAGCTTTGCATTTTACACTGAAGTAGAGCAAAACTTTACCGATAACTTTCTACTTAATCTCGCTGGTCGTTTTGAGAACTTTAGCGATTTTGGGTCGACTCTCAACGGTAAGGCTGCTTTCCGTTTTGAATTCCTCAAAGGTTATGCGATTCGTGGCTCTGTCAGCACTGGATTCCGTGCACCTTCAATGCAGCAAATTGGGTTCTCAACGGTCTCGACGAACTTCATCGGTGGTGTGCCGTTTGAAATCAAAACCTTTACGGTCGATGATCCGGTCGCACGAGCACTGGGCGCACAGCCCCTTAAGCCTGAACGCACGCTCAATTTTGCTGGCGGACTCACACTTGACCCTTCGCAAAATCTTTCGCTCACGATTGACTACTACAATATCACAGTAACAGATCGCATTGTGCTCTCCGGGAACTTTGTAGGTCCAGCCATTCGTAACTTCCTCAACAGTCGTGGCTTTTCTGGTGTGGGTGGAGGTCGCTTCTTTACCAATGCGATTGACACGCGCACGCAGGGCGTCGATGTCGTTGCACGCTATACGGCGGACTTAGGTCAGTATGGAGTATTGCGTTTCACGGCTGGCTTTAACTTTACGCAGAACCAAATCACGAACATCAACACGCCAACACCGCCTGAACTCGGTCGCCTTGAAGAGACGCTCATTGACCGCGTAGAACGCTTCCGCATTGAGCGCGGTCAGCCGCAGACCAACTTGAACCTGATGCTCAACTACAACTATGGCGACCTTGCAGTCATGATACGCACAGTGCGCTTTGGCGAAACTGCAGCCCCAGCCTCTGGTCAGTTGCCTGAGCTCAACCCAACTACCACCATCAACAATGTGATTTATCCTGACATCACGGTCTTCGATCAAACCTTCGGGGCGCGCTGGATTACTGACCTTGATGTCTCATATCGATTTTTCGATAGACTGACCATTGCCGTCGGCGGTACCAATATCTTCAACATTTATCCAGACCGCACGGTCTTGATTCCCAATAACGCCAACAGCGGTCGGATTTTACCATTTTCAGGCGCATCGCCTTTTGGCTTCAATGGCGCTCACTTCTATTCTCGTATTTCCTATGCACTGTAATCAGCGGCGTGCAGGTCTGACTTTGCCTTCTGGCACAGCGGGCTTGTGCGCCCTTACCTTAAAAAATCCAAAATAACTTACAAACGCAATGAACAATCCCATGTTGAAATTTCACTTCTCTTTGACACTTTTACTCATCTTAGCCCTGTCCGCTATTTTGGGCTGCGCACGTCCAACGGAAAGTCCCGATCCGCTTGCAAACACCGCCAATGTGCGCGTTTTGCATTTTTCTCCGGGTGCGCCTGCGTTCAATTTGCAAATCAATGGTCGCCGCCCAACTGTTGCGCCCGGCTCAACGGCACCGGATACCATTCGCTATTTGGATAACCGCCCGTATTACAATGTGCCGGCTGGTCCTGTTGTCATTAGCCTGACCAGTGCCCCTACAGCGGCTATTCCCACTCCGCCTCAACTGTCGCTAAATACCACTATTCAAGCTGAGGGGAATCAGACGCG
The DNA here is from genome assembly GCA_046291735.1 of Candidatus Thermochlorobacter sp. Taxonomy (GTDB): domain Bacteria; phylum Bacteroidota; class Chlorobiia; order Chlorobiales; family Thermochlorobacteraceae; genus Thermochlorobacter. The sequence continues at coordinate 128,975 of JBKBSK010000008.1, forward strand.
TTACACCGTAGCCCTAACGGACACGTTCCCGCGCACAGCACTCACAGTGTATCGCGATACATCGGTTGCCCCAACCTTTGAGACCATTCCGCCCGGTCGCTCACTGGTGCGTGTGGTCCATCTTTCACCTAATGCGCCTACAGTGCAACCTGTTCTGCGCGTCAGCGGTGGCAGCGATAGCGTGCGCACACTTTCCGCTATTTCCTTCCGTCAAGCCACAAGCTATGTGCTAATCAATTCAGGCACGGGCACCGTTCAACTCCGCAATCCTGCGACACAAGCGCTCATTACCTCATTTAATATCGCAGTTCCCGGACCCGGACTCGGCTCAGCTTCACCAACACCCGGCTTTATCTACACAATCTATATCCGTGGACTTGTTGGTCAGACTGGCGCCACTGCACTTGGGGCAACAGTCGTCAGAGATAATTAAACCTTGATTGAACTCTCTACAGGCTTCAGAGCAACGCACTCCATGGTCTATTGCAGTGCGTTGCTTTTATGTTTTTCAATTGCGCTCACTTAGAGGTCGCGCTGCTTGAAGACCAAGTAGATAGCCGCGCAGAGGGCGATGATATACCCTAAGGCAAGAATGTAGGCGACTGATGTATCATGCGCTGGTAAATTTTGCTCCATTTGCGCCAGAAATTGCTTTGCTTGCTCGGCTCTGGACGGCATATCGCGCGCAATTAAATCTACTTCATCTCGCATTTTTTGAATTTGCTCCGTCATCTCCGCTAATTTTTCTGCATCATATTGCAACGGGTTTAGCAGGTCATCAAAAATTTTAGTCGGCAAATACTTCGCTATGTCTTTAAGCGACTCTGTAAATCGCAGCGCTACACTGAGAATACTTTCAATAACAATTGTATAAAGCAGTGTCGATGCCATTGCTGCCCCTGAGCTGCGCGTCAGAAAAGCGAAGAAAAAGGCAATGCTGCCATAGCCCAAGAGTACGACAAAATAAGCCCCTAGCAACGCCACATCCTGCGTTCGCACAAGTGGCGCCTCACTGCCCGCCTTGGCTGAACCGATTGCACCAAAAATGAACACTGTAACCAGAAAAATCAGCAAGTAGACAAGTGCTGTAAAGAGCACCAGAAAGAGTTTGGAGAGAAAAAACTCTTCCTTGGAGAGCCCATCAATCACATTTTGTCGCGCAGTGCGGTAGGTAAATTCGCTGGCTACAAGCAGCGTAATGGTAACGGGCACATAAATGGTGCTGAACCACTTGAATAGCCCAATCAAGCCCGACCAGCCTTCCGGCAAGCGCAGCAACACTTCTTGATTGTTGACATTTACCGTCTGCGCAGCAAAGACTAAAAAACTTAGCACCAACACCGCAAAGAGCGTGTAGATTAGCGCAGTAACCCAGAAGGCAGTACGACGTGTGGTTTTGATTAGCTCAATCTCAAATAGCGTAAGTGGATTCACAAGTTTGAATGTTTGGCGTTAGCAAAATACAAAGTTAAGCAGCGCGTTCATTTCTACAAGCTCTTTGATTATATTACATCATACTCCACCAGCATTAGATTACTCAATAACTCTTTAATATGACTCGCTATGCTCCTCGATAACAAAACCAAAACTCCAGACAGCGAATACTATACACTGTTCGACTTTATCAAAGCCAGCACCGAAAACGGTTCTTTAGACATCGTCACTGGCTACTTTTCCGTCAATGCTTTGGCGTGGATGCATGACAACATCAACACCGTTACAAAATTCCAACTCATTTTAGGCAACTTGATGCAGGAAGATGCGCAGTTCGATAAAATCCTCGATCTACTCAATGGAAACATCGGTGTTGATTCCGCGCTTTCTTTGAGCCACTCCGCCAAAAAAGCTGTTGAATTTCTGCAACAAA
>JBKBSK010000009.1:0-128862 GCA_046291735.1 Candidatus Thermochlorobacter sp.
GCAGGCAGGCGATGTGGAAGAAGTCGAGGAAGGATTAGAGTGGCTACTGCGCTCTATGTCGAAGCAAGAGCGGCGCGCTATCCAAAGTCAACTCATTCGTTTGATGAAACACATCATCAAATGGAAATCGCAGCCTGAGCGGCGTTCGGTCAGTTGGGCGGTCTCTATCGCAAATGCGCGCTATGAAATTTCGGAAGTGCAAGAATATGAGCCGAGCATTACGGACGATGTGATTCGAGCGTTGTGGGAGCGTGCCTTCAAGCAAGCGCAAAAAGAAGCCGAAATCGAGATGCAGAAAAAATCAGACATCGAGTCGCTTTCGTGGGACGAAGTGTTTAACGAAGACTACAATCTAACGAGCTATGAATAAAGACGCGCCAACGCTTGATTCTTGGAAAGACCTTGCGTTCTCATCGCATTATCTGACGGCTATCGCCATCAAGAAAGCGCTTGAATCGGGGAACTATTCGGAAGCCGAGCATGGAATCAATGAACTGATTAACGCCTTGTCGCGAAACGATAAACATGCTGTCCGCAGTCATTTGACGCGCTTAATGGCTCACATTATCAAATGGAAATCTCAGCCTGAAAAACGTTCAGCAAGTTGGGTCGCAACGATTGAAAGCGCACGCAACGAAATTCGTGATTATCAAGAAGAAACACCAAGCCTCACCGATGAAAGCATTAAGGAGATGTGGGAGACGTGTTTTGCGCGCGCACAGAGAGCCGCTGAGTTGGACATGCAAAAAAAATCGGCAGTCCAATCGCTTTCGTGGGATGAAGTCTTTCATGATGAATACAATCTAACGGGCGATGAATAGCAACTAAGTTGCACATCACATTTCTCTAAGATCGTTCACAACAAAAAAACATCTTGCAGTTTCTGGCAAGACACTCTCCACCAAGAGCAAAGAACAACCAGCGCTGATTATTTTAGATATGATTGACAATTTGATGGTCTTGCCGCACATGGACGCATCGATTTTGAAAATGACTGCACTTTTCTTGACTTTGTGACTCAAGCAAATTTCTTTGTCGTTGTCGCAAGAAACTGAGGTTGAGCCGCCACCGTGATAGAGCATTACATGCCCTGTGCCTATGTAGATGTGAATATCTTGCTTGGTATCGTTGACAATTTTCACGGGACCTTTGCTGGGGAGGAGCGTTGTCTGTGTGTTGGCAACTGTGTCAAGCGAAAAGGCGACAGACCACAAGAAACGAGAAAAGAGAAATGCCATTTCATGTGAATATGGTTTATGCTTAAGTTTGACAGGCTATTACAAGCGGTTCATATTAGTATAAAGTTTGAAAGAACAAGGAGGTTTGATGATAGAGTGTTAGTTTTTAGAGTTTTCAGTTTGAAAACAGCGTAAAAGTTTGTAGATTATATTGGTGCAATAGAAATTGATGCAAGTTTATGCGGGCGTAACTCAATTGGTAGAGTGCAACTTTCCCAAAGTTGAAGTTGCGGGTTCGAGTCCCGTCGCCCGCTCAACTCCTATGGCAAATCTTGCGCAGCGTTCTTGAACCCAAGAGCGCTTTTTAGTTTTTCTACCACGTTGAAGACAATGGGGCAAATCGGATATTTTTCCATGACCAAGTGAAAGCGGTATTTGAAGTGTGGTGCGGTAAGGTTAGGGAAGGTTTGGCAGCTGAGTGGGCGCTGTGCGTAGATGCCGCAGCGGTTGTCGGGCTGCAGCATAGGGCAGGGGGTGACGCTGAAATAAAAAGCTTCTTTGTATGGGGTAAGAAATTGAGTTTTGAACTCCTCAACGGAAAGTTGTTGGTATGCAGCAAGTGCGGGTAGCTCGGTTTCGAGGGCAGCGGCGTGCAGGTGTTTGCAGCAATTGCCACAGGTTGTGCAATCAATTTGAGCTTCGACTTCAGCGTTGAGTGTTGCAACGAGTGTGTCGAGCGTGGGCGAAGGAATGCGGCGCAGGAAGACCTTAAAGTCTTGATTTTCTTGGTCAAGTTGGCGTGCACGTGTGGCAATAACCTGTAAGTTTGTTTCCAGAGTTTTGCACATTGTGGAAAAATTTGTGGAAATGTTCCACGTGAAACACGCTATTAGTCTCAAAAATTTTTTCATCGGGATGAAAGGTTAACGAGGTAAATGTTCAGCGTGTGGTCAAAGGAGTACGGCTAAGAGGAAAAAGTCGCAAAAATGTTCCACGTGAAACATTAGCTAACTAACTTTCAAGTTACAAATGACGGATTACGATGTCATTGTCGCGGGTGCAGGACACGCCGGTTGCGAAGCTGTACTAGCAGCGGCGAAAATGGGACAGCGATGTTTGCTGATTACGATGGATTTAATGGCGATTGCGCGAATGTCTTGCAACCCAGCCATCGGCGGCATTGCCAAAGGACAAATGGTGCGCGAAATTGATGCTCTAGGTGGCGCAATGGGCAAAGTAACCGACGCCGCAGGCATTCAGTTTCGCATGCTTAATCGCAGTAAAGGACCTGCAATGTTTTCACCTCGCGCGCAATGCGACCGCGTGCAATACTCCATCGAAATGCGCAAACTCATTGAGAAAGAACCTCTCATAGACTTGCGACAAGATTTCGTGCAGGGCGTGCGGGTAGAGCGCGGCAAAATTAAGTCCGTCATCATTCGTGGCAATCAGGAAATTACAGCTAAAGCGGTGGTGCTGACCAATGGCACATTTCTCAATGGTAAAATTCATGTGGGCTTAAAAAACTATTCAGGCGGACGCACAATGGCAGAACCTGCTGCCGTAGGGCTAACAGAATGTCTCGTGGAGTTAGGTTTTACTTCAGGACGCTTAAAGACCGGCACGCCGCCACGCATTGATGCCCGTAGTGTGGATTACAGCAAAGTCGAAGTGCAACCGCCTGATGAACATATTGAGCCCTTTTCGTTTGATACAGACGAAGTTGAGTTCCAAAAGAAACGGCAACTTTCGTGCTATATCACCTACACGAATGAAGAGACGCATCGTGTTTTAGAATCTGGCTTCGATCAATCACCAATGTTTCGCGGGTTGATTGACGGTGTCGGTCCACGCTATTGTCCCTCAATTGAAGACAAAATCAATCGTTTTCGTGATAAAGATCGGCATCAGATTTTTCTTGAGCCGGAAGGGTTCGACACCAACGAAATGTATGTAAATGGCTTTTCGACTTCTTTGCCCGAAGAGATTCAACTTAAAGGTTTGCGCACGATTGCGGGCTTAGAGAAGGTAAAGATGATTCGTCCGGGCTACGCAATTGAGTATGACTATTTTCATCCGCACCAATTGAAGCCGACGCTGGAAACAAAACGTGTCGAGGGACTTTTCTTTGCAGGGCAAATTAACGGCACGTCAGGCTATGAAGAAGCGGCAGCACAAGGGCTCATTGCAGGCATTAACGCAGCCCTGCGCGCACGCGGTGAGAACGAAGAATTTACCTTGCGACGCGATGAAGCCTACATTGGAGTCTTGATTGACGACCTTATCACCAAAAGCACCGATGAGCCGTATCGAATGTTTACCTCGCGTGCCGAGTATCGCATCATTTTGCGCCAAGACAACGCCGACCGTCGCCTGCGTGAAAAAGGCTACAAGTTAGGACTCATTTCTGAAGCATGCTATCAGAAGTTTTTGCAGAAAAAACGCGAAATTGAGCAAGTCGAGCAGCTCTTACGCGAAGAAGTGGTTTTAGCTGCAGACATCAATCCTGTCATTGAGCAGTTAGGCGGTGCACCTTTCCGAAAGAATGAACGAGCTATCGATGTGCTGCGTCGACAGGAAATGAATTGGTCGACGCTGATGCGAGCCTTGCCGCAATTGCGCGAGAAGGTGGAGCGCATCTCTGTAAATCCGCGTGTCTATGAGCAAGTAGAAATTGATGTAAAATATGAGGGATACATTCGGCGCGAAGTGCAGAACGCAGAAAAACTTTCGCGACTTGAAGAAGTGAGTATTCCTCCATCTTATGACTTTGAGCGGGTGAGAGGGCTCTCGGCAGAGGGGCGCGAAAAGCTCAAGAAAGTCAGACCGACAACCTTAGGTCAAGCCTCGCGCATTTCAGGTGTAACACCGGCTGATGTTGCGGTGCTAATGGTGCACTTAGGGCGATAACATGTTTCACGTGAAACATCTTGGTTGCCTGAGCGGTGCAGAGGGAAAAAGTTGCAGGAGGCTAAGGCGCTGAACGGGAACGAACTTTTAGTTGTAGCACTTGCGAATTAACAAACCTAAAATCAGTAGTCTAAAAAATGCACGAAGAAACCGCTGACCAAGACAAAAACACAAGCATACAAGGCACTGAATCGCTGGCACAAAGTGTTCTCGCTAATGAACTGCTCTATGGCAGAGACCGTGAAGAACATCTCATTGCGGCACATCAAATTTCAGATACGCAGATTCGACTCTACAAGCGCGAGGCAGGAAAAGTCACATTCCGTGATGAACCGTTCTATCCATTTTTTTTCCTAGCAAATCCGGGCTTTCTTAGTGGGTTCAAGGCAGAAGTAGGCGGCGGATTCTGGCTCAAGGAATTAGAAGGAAACAATTACTACAAATACCTTGCAATTTTCAAAAGCTGGAAAGACTATCGTGCGGCTTTAGACTTTGCCGCAAACACCAAACGCAAACTCTCACGCAACGAAAATAATTATACGAGCGATGAGGACGATGAGCGCCGCATTGAGGAAATTTATTCCAAAGGTGATGCCGTCACACAGTATTTCTTTCAGACTGGCAAAACCCTGTTCAAAGGCATGACCTTCCGCGACCTGCATCGCATGCAAATTGATATCGAGACCTACTACGACAAAGACTCGCAGCAACTTTCTGGCATCCAAATCGGGCGTGATAAAATTATCATCATCTCCTTATCCGATTCAACCGGCTGGGAAGAAGTGCTCCATATCAAGCAGCAGTCAGAAAAAGCGATGTTAGAACGGCTGGTGCAAATCATTCAAGAGCGTGACCCGGATGTCATCGAAGGTCATAACATTTTCAGTTTTGATTTGCCCTACATTCAACGCCGCTGCGAAATCAATGGCGTACGATTTGCGGTCGGTCGTGATGGCAGTATGCCGCACAGTTATCCAGCCAGCATTCGCTTTGCAGAACGCACGATTCAATACCCCTACTGCGAAATTGCAGGACGACATGTGGTCGACACCCTCTTTCTGGTGCAGTGGTTTGATATTGCTAAGCGCGCCATGCCAAGTTATAGCCTAAAAGAGTGCGCAAAGTATTTCGGCTTTGCAGCAGACACGCGCACCTACATTGACCACAAAGATATTGCAGAAGCGTGGGACAAGACTCCCGACAAACTCATCGCTTACGCCCTTGATGATGTGCGTGAGACAAATAAACTCTCGGAATTGCTCTCAGGCAGCAATTTCTACATGACACAAATGATGCCATTTAGCTACGCACAAGTCTCACGCATGGGACCAGCGGCAAAAATCGAGGCGCTCTTCGTCCGAGAATACTTGCGCAGAAAGCAAGCAATTCCACGCCCGCAGCAAGGTCAACAAGAAAGCGGCGGTTACACAGAAATTTTCCTCAAAGGTATCTTGGGTCCAATCGTCTATGCTGATGTCGAATCGCTCTATCCAAGCATCATGCTCACTTACAATATCTGCCCAAGCAGCGATGAACTTAAACTGTTTCCGAAAATTCTGGCTGACCTCAAAAGTCTACGGCTTGCTGCCAAAGGGCGAATGAAAGAGGCAAAAAAGAACGGCGACCAAGCTAGCGTGGATCTCTACGATGCCATGCAAAATTCTTTCAAGATTCTAATCAACGCCATGTATGGCTACTTGGGCTTCCGCGCAGGAATCTTCAACGACTACAGTGAAGCCGACCGCGTGACCACCACAGGGCAAACAATTGCACGAAAAATGATTTCAGAATTTGAAAAACGCGGTTGCCGCATTGTGGAAGTCGATACCGATGGAATCTATGTTATTCCGCCGCCGCATATCCGCACCGAAGCCGAAGAAGAAGCGCTGGTTAAAGAAGTCTCTGCAACCATGCCCGAAGGAATTTCAATTGCCTACGATGGTCGCTTCAAGAAAATGGTGTCGTACATGAAGAAAAACTATCTGTTGCAAAGCTACGATGGGAAAATCAAAATCAAAGGGTCTTCACTCGTAAGCCGAAGCACAGAGAAGTTCGGACGCGAGTTTGTCAGAAAAGGCTTTGAATGCTTGCTCAATGAAGATATTGTAGGGCTACACAACCTCTATGTGCAGACCTACGAGCGTATCCTGAGCAAAGAGATGCATGTTTCAGAGTTTAGCCGTACAGAAACTTTGAAGAGCAGTCTTGAAGAATATCAAGCCGAAGTCAAAGCCGGTAAGCGCCATAAAGCAATCACATACGAGATTGCAATCAAAAACAAACTGCCTGTCAGCAAAGGCGATCGGATTACGTACTATGTGACAGGCTCTGGATTGCTTGGCAATTATGCTGAACGTGGTAAGCTTGCTAGCGAATGGAATCCCGAGAAGCCCGACCAAAATGTCGACTTCTATCTCAAACGCCTCGATGAGTTTGCTGAAAAATTTTGCGACTTCTTCAAGCCCAGCGATTTCAGCCGAATCTTTTCAGCAGGTGGACTCTTTGCATTCTCGCCAGAAGGTATCGAGCTTATCAAAGAAATTCAATACCGCCATACCTCGGAGCTAGAAGAGGAAGTTCCCTTCTAGCTCATAACGGTATGAGTATATTGCTGTATGGTTAAAAAGTAAGACGTGTCGAGAATTGGTATTGTGTGGGAATGCCGGCTGAGCGAAACTGAATTGGATCGCCGGGGCGTCCAACTTGCGCGCGGTTCGTCTGCGTAGCGTTTGCAAAGTAGCTACTGTAATTGATAGCATTAAACACGTTGAAGATATCGGCGCGCAATTCAAGACCGAAGTTGCCAAAACTAAGAAAATGTGAAGCGCTAAGGTCAAGTTGTGCAAAGCCGGGCAGTCGCTCCCCATTGCGCACAACACCCGGGAAGCGGTCCAAATTACCAGCAAAGCCATCGCCGTACTGTGGACCGTGTCCATAAAATCCAGCGTAGTCTTGTGGATTGCTCACGCCGGGTGGGGCTACAGCATTGCTTAGCGCAACAGTGCGGTTAATCGGCTGTCCAGATTGAAGCAGCAGGTTGAGCGAAATGGTAGTGCCAAACTCAAAGCGATAGGCGCCAGTCAGCGCCAGCACATGGCGACGATCATTGACCGCAAAGCCCCACTCATTTTGAAACTCGTTTGCATCCATGGCACGGAAGTTGATGTCATCTGTGTTATTCAAATTCCAAGACAGCGTGTAAGCAAGATTGAAGGCATAATTTTGTGAGAAGGCTTTTTTAAGATTGAAAGTAACGCCGTAGTATTCGCTTCGACCTGCGGTCTCACTCATTGTAATTTGACGAGCCCCACCGACCACAACTCCAGCAGGACGAGAAGCATCAGCATCTGCAAGTGGACGTGGTGAAGAGGTTGCTGCAAAGGGCGTGGAAGCATACGGTGTAGGTGCATTAAGATCGCGCAGGCGCACCAAATTGAACCCTAGCAGCAGGACGGCATCAACGGACAGCGCAAGGTCGTCGGTAAGTTGGCGTTGTAGACCAAGTGAGAGTTGATGGCTAAATGGATTTTGAAGTCCATTTGGATTTTGTATGCGCAGCTCACGTGCAGGTAGTGATGCTATGTTTCTACGAAGTTCATCGCTGGTGCGTCCTTGAAGAAACGGCGGAGCATCAGGACCGATGAAGGTTGCTGTAACATTGCCGTCAAAAGTCAAGCGCTCAAGGTCGGCATCAGCAGGAATGATGCCGCGTTGCTGCAACAGTCGAAGTTGTTGCAAGAAAGCAGGTGAGCGGCTTGAAAATTGCAAGGCATCGCTTTGAATGGCATAAAGAATACGCTCATAGAAAATGCCATAGCCACCGCGCAGCACAGTAAGTCCATCTTCAGTCAGAAGCCAGTTGAACGAGAGGCGTGGCGCAAGATTGTTCCAATCGTAGGTGTTGCTTCCGGCTTTGGAGAGATTATCAAAATCCCAGCGTAGCCCAAGGTTCAGCGTAAGACGCGGAGAGACTTTGTAGCTATCTTCAATAAATGCGGCAAATAGAAACTGTGTTGCCCCAAAGCTTTCAGGTCGGACTTCCACACTGTAGGATAGCACCTCTACATCGCGTGGAATATCGGCGAGTGAAAAGATAGAGCGGTTTGTGGCGAAGGCGGCATCATTACGAAGCCTAACCACATAATTTCCGTTTGGATTGCCGCCGCCGAAAAGTCGATGTGAAGAGGTGAGAATGTCAAACCCTGCGCGAAGCGTGTGTTGGTCGAGTGCCGCAGTAAGTGTGCTGGCAACTTGCCAAGTTTGTTCGAGTTGATCGAAGGTAAAGCCCGGATGTCCTACAATACCAAGCAGTTCATTTCGACCAAAGCCGCCATTGAGTGTATCGGAAAAGAGGGTAACCTGCGGTTGTGCGCCCTCTTTGGGACGACCATAGTTCCAGTAAAACTGACTGTACTGCGCGCGTGTCTCGCTAAAGAGGTTTGATGAAAGTAGCCAAGTGTGTTTTGCAGCAATCAGAAGAGCATGTCGGTCTTGAATGCTGCCAGCACTCGGTTGCACGGCACCACCACCGGGATTATCGAGTGCAACAAGCCCCACATTGGCGCGCAATGAAGTATAGTGTTTAGGACTCCAAGTGTGATCAATTTTACCTGTGAAAAGGTAGCTTTCATTGCGTGCACGTACGACGGCATTCGTTGCAGGCGTACGAATGATTTGGTCAACGCCATCTTGCGTCAGTTCCGCATTAAAGAAAAAGAAAGTTTGGTTCGGCACAATAGGACCGGAAAGTGAGAGTCCGCCTTGATTGCGGTTAAAGCCATTGCGAATGGGATTGCCATTATCGTCAAGCGGCGAAAAAGCATTTGGGGCATCGAGCGCAGCCCCGGGACGGGAGTAGTAAAAGACTTCACCTTTGAAATCATTCGTGCCGCTCTTGGTCGTGATATTCACAATGCCGTTTGCAGTGCGACCAAACTCTGCACTGTATGAATTGGTAAGCACCGCGACATTCTGCGCAATCCCAATTGGGGTATCGAACTTCTGTCCGCCCAAGAAGCGCTCATTGTTATCGAATCCATCAATCAAGTAGTTGGTGTAAAGGGAATTTTGTCCGTTGATACTGACATTTGGTGCTTCAGGAAAGTAGCCTGTGGCTGGTGCAACACCGGGCAAGAAGTAAAGTTGATTAGAGACTTTACGACCATCGGTGGGAATCGTTTGAATTTGAAACTCACTGACAAACGATGAGACTTCGCCATTAGAGCGATTGATTTGCGGCGCGCGCTCTGCGGCAACGGTCACTTCATCGGAGGCGTATGCTTTGAGATCAAGCGTGATAAACCGTCGTTCATCAGCACGCAGGACAATATCAGTGACCACAGCCTTTCTAAAGCCAGAGGCTTGCGCTTGGAGCGTATAACTGCCTGCCGTAGAAAGTGAGACGAAGCGAAAGGTGCCGTCTGCGCCGCTTACCGTGCTTTGAGTAGCGCCTGTTTTCACATTCGTAAGAGTAAGTGTGGCACCGACAAGGGCTTCGCTTTGCATATCACGCACAACTCCTTCAATCGTGGCTGTGCCTTGTGCATAAAGGGAAAATGGACAAAGGAGAGCAATCAAAATTGAAAGCAAGGTTAAGTTTTTCATAAACAGACAAAGGTTTAGTTCGAAACAAAACACTTGGCACGACGGCAGTGTGCATGTCGTGTGCAGTGATGATTCAGCCAAAATGAAGTGTCAGGCAGCAGAAATCAGATGAAGAGGTACGGCGGAGCTTTTTGATGGCGTAAGCGCGGAATCAAGATGGAAGGAAGAGTTTGATAAGAATAGTCGTTCTCATTGACTTGTGCTTGAGAGAGAAGCGTAGCAAGTCTGCAAAGCATGTCAAGGTGAGATGCTTGAGCATAATGCAGCAGCGATGTCGAGTCGTCAATATCGACAAGTGGAGGGAGCCATGCTGCGGTTTGCTTTAGGGCGCGCAGGGAGCATTGAAGATCTTCTTGCACAAATTGAGTTTGCCAGCGACAAGAGGCAAGAAGCGTGTTGAGCAAAGGTAGTGAAGTTCGCTGTAAGCCAATCAAATACAAGCCGCCGTCAAGAGCTGCCCCGAAAGCAAGAGCGTGAGTTTCAAGCGCTTCAAAGGCTTGTTCTAAGGTATCGGCGGTAAGGTCAGGCGAGTCGTTGCCGATGATAACAACTTCTTCATAGCCGATGGCGAGCGTATCTTCAACTGCTGCACAAAGTCGATCATGGAAGGTTGTGCCACGTTGGATGAGGAAATGTGTTGCGCCAATAAACTCAGGTGCAGCTTTATCTGTTGCGATGACAAGTGCTGCGTGTGTTTGCTGTGAGACGGCAATAGCTGTTTGGATAAGCCACCGATAAACCTGCTGGCACTGCGCATAAGACAATCCGCTGAGGCGCTTGGCTTTAATTTCACTTGCTATGCTACGCGTAAAAAGCAGTATGGCACGCTTCGAGGTCATGGGCTGTTCGGGGCTGGATTCGGCAACTGAATTTGCACGAAGTGTTCTGATGGAAACGTGTGCAGATTGAGGTGCGGCGGACTGGTGTTTGGCTTATAGTCTTCGTAATACTTTTCAAAAAATTCGTCGCACCAGAGACAGATGTTGCCAAGTGCTTGGGTGCGTGAGCGCGCAAACTCTTCAGAAATGCCTTTGTAGAGACCCATTTTGAAAGGTTCACCGTCATTGAGGGCTTGCCACATCGGATGTCGAATAACGCGTGCAATTGCCGTGTTCAAATCTTCATAACGCAAGTCTGCAATTGGCATGCGTGTGCCGGGGCAGCATGGGTAGAGGTTGTAGAGTTGGACTGCAACTTCTTGCATCACACCGTCTTTACCGCCAGCAAAGCCTTTTGCCCCTGAAGGAATCGCGCAGAAGTTATGAAGCGGATTGTGCAGCATCACATGTGTTTGAATGGCTCTGCCGCGTGCCCAGTTGCCGCCAATCCAGAAATCCTCATTTGCGCCCCACATTGAAAACGTCAGTTCGGGTTTCGTAAGGCGTGTTTTGGAAATCAGCGCACCTTCATTGTCGAAAATCATACCGCGTGCTTCCATCATGGATTTCAAAAGGTCGGCTCGTGCGCCCTTGTGTTTGTGAAAGCGGTCAAGTGAAGCAATGTCAATGCGCGTAACATGATGCGCAAGAATCTCATCTAAAATTTCAGGCGTCAGCAAATCGCCGTTGGTTTGCAGCATGTACTGCACTTGATTGCCATACTTTTGATATAGCGTGTCTAAGCAGAAGTAGAGCAGCTTACGATTGACCAGAGGCTCGCCGCCAGAGAGAATAATGCGCAGCGGGGCATCCTCGGGTGCAGGAAAGTGTGCGATAACTGCAGCAGCCTCATCTGTGGTGAGTTCAACAGCTTTGGGACGCGAACTGTTGTAGCAGTGATTGCAACGGTCGTTGCAGTTGTGTGTAATTACCCAGTAAAGTGAATCGAGCGGCATAAAAGCGTAAGGTTGATTGCGATAAAAACATTCTCATCGAGCAATGGGTTTCCAAAAAAGATACGACCAAGTAAGTGTTGAACAACATCAACGTGAGAGAGCAGCGTAACTGAATTGGCAAGCAGTGCAGATGCTGCAGCAAAGGCGTGAATTAGCGCAAGAGTGCATCGCTGTGCTCCAAAACTTCCCAAGTGTGGTCTGCCAGCAATTTGACTTTGGCAACAAACTCAAACGACTTGCGACTGCGCCCCCATTCATGTGGAGCGACAAGCGAGAGAAAATCTTCACCATCGGGACGGCGATAAAGGTAATAGACATGCGAAATCAGCGGCTCAAAAGACATTTTTGCAGCATAAATCCGCTCCGAAATTTCCACGCGTTTTTTGATAGCGTTCGCTTGCTCGGCTAAAAGTTTCATCTGCTCGTAGAGCTGCGCCATCTGCATATCGGTTTGCTGATGCATGGCAGCAATGGCTCTGCCTTTGGCTTTGCCCATATCTTCCGGCTTAACAAGAGCACTGCCAGCAGTATGTGCGTAAGGCAGAAGACCGGGCGAGGACGCCGTTTTGTCTTTCATGCGTTCCAAATCAATCTTGGAAAGGTCAATCTCATTTTCTTTCATCTCAAGTAAGGCAGTTTATGTGTTATACTGACTAAAACATGAAGTCTAGGAAACTTAATTTCGTTGTGATAGAGCAAATTAATGCACGATGTTATTAAATTTAGCTCATTCAACCTAACACGCTCAATTCAACTCGAGAGAAGCTATGCAAGTCATAGAAACACAACCAACACCAAATCCTAACGCTTTGAAATTCATCATCGCTGGCACGTTTCCACCCGGTTCTCATGCCTTTATGTCGCACAAAGAAGCTGAAAAAGATGCACTCGCCAAAGCAATTTTCGAGCTTGGTGAAGTGACATCTGTCTTTTACATGAGTAACTTCCTAACCGTAAGCAAAACCCCTGCAGGGGACTGGAACAAGTTGCGAGAAGGTGTCATTGCGATTCTATCTAAAATGTAGGTCAGTAGTGAAACTGCACTGTGAAGATGTTCGCCGACCCTAATTGGTCGGAGAAGGGCACGAATGCATAGTCGAGCTTAAAGCTGCTCCATTTGACGCCGATGCCCGCTGAAAGAGTCCGTGAGGCTTGACCGAGTGTAAGTCCGGCGCGCGCCCAGAAAAGATCGCGAAACTCGAACTCTGCACCAAGGTTGAACACGGTTGCATCGGAGAACACAGCGACGACATTAGCCTCGAGCAAGAGCCGACTTTCAAGAGAAGAAAGAGCAAGCAAATAGGCTGCGCCTGCACGAAGCAGCGTGGGCAAACGTGAAGTTTCGCTTGAAAGTGCATTCATCCCGCCAAGGTTTTGCAGTGCTGCTGCTAGCCGAAAGTCAGAAGAGAGAGCATACAGACCTGACAAATCGAAGGCAAGTCCAGTTGCATCGTCAATAAAGATGCGTTCATAGAGAAATTTGCTGGTGAGTGCAAGTGTGAAACGATTGCTAAATGAGTAGGCGTAAGAGGCACTAAGCGCCAGATTTTGCGCAGCAAATGTGCCTTCAGGTGATTCTGTTGGGCGCATGCGAATGGGGATATCATTGACGGTAAGCCAAGTGAGGGAAAAGCCCAATGCGCTCTGCCCATAGTTGAATGCAGTGGCAGCATAACTTGAGTAGGTATCCAAAAGCCATAAACTCTGCGAGAAGAGGATGCCAGATTTTTCGCTAGAGTTGAGCAAGGCAGGATTGTAGTAGTTGGCGGCAGCGCCAGTTGCGGAAGCCACGCCGACATTAGCCATCGCTTGCTCACGTGCGGTTACGCCCAGTTGTAAAAAGGTGAGACCGGTTTGTGCAACGGCGGAGCGAAGCAACAAAGAAAAGAGCAGAAAGAAGAGAGCAAGACTGATTCGTCGCATAGCTTCAAGCAAAATGAAAAGGGCTTACTGCTGTAAGCCCGAAAATACCAAGCGAGTGCTCACTGCACAAGAGTGTTATTTGTCATCTCTACTGGCTTCAAGAAGGATGCGCTTTTCTTCACTGGTAAGCGATTCGTAGCCAGAGCGCGAAATTTTATCGAGAATTTCATCAATGCGCTCCTGTGTAATGCGGCGCGACGATGTTGAACGAGAGGACTGCGCACGCGGTTCGTTAGTTGCAAAAGTTTTCTCAAACCATGATTGAAGTGGAAATTCGCGCTGCATGGCTTTGATGTAGATGTAGCCAACAGCCATACCGCCGAGATGCGCAAAGTGTGCCACACCACTTGCAGCTTGATCAAAACTTGCAATAAACTCCAGCACAGCATACAAAATAACCAGATACTTGGCTTTAATCGGCAAAAGAAAATAAATGTAGATGTAGCGTTCGGGGAACATCATACCGAAAGCAAGCAGGATGCCATAGACAGCGCCCGATGCCCCAACAGTCGGATACATACCGCTCGTTAGCAAAAGATTGATGATGCCCGCACCAATGCCACAGGTAAAGTAGTAGATGGTAAATTGCTGTGTGCCCCAGTAGTTCTCAATTTCTGCACCAAACATCCACAGTGCAAACATATTGAAGAGAATGTGCAGGAAGCCGCCATGCAGAAAGAGATAAGTAACGAGTTGCCATATCTCAAATCGTCCAGATTCCCAAGTCCAGAGTGCGCCAAACTCCGTCAAAAAACTCCGCATGGGCGTGAAGAATTGAAGTAGAAACACCACAACATTGATAGTAATAATCAACTTAATTGCAGGTGGCATGATTGAAAACCCACCCGGGCGATACTCATCATAGTAACCCATATCTCTGGAACCCTAAAATTGATGTTGCTAGTTGTCTTAGAAGGAACACTTCAAAGATGCTAATAATTTTTCGGCTTGTCAAGAACTGCGCCGTAAAGTTTAGAAGGCAAGATTGACACCGATATCAAGCGCATTGCGAGCCTGTGTTTGCTCTTGAAAGGCATAGCTTGTGATAAACTGATATCGACCGAACAGGACAAACTCCAAAATTTCTGCCTTGAAACGAACACCTACACCAAGCGATGGCAAAAAGCTGAAGCCGTTCTTCTCAATAGTTGCAGCGCCCAATCGTGCTTCAAGAAAAGGTGAGCCCCAATCGAGGTGAATGAAAGCATGTGCGCCCACTGCGCCGCCATACCATGAAAGGTCAGGTTGTGGAATTGCACCAAATAAGCGACCGGCTTGCGCTTCTGCATGAAGCGAAAAATGCTTATCGATGTGATACTCTGCACCAGCACGAAAGCCAATACCACGAGGATACTGCGAAGAGAAAATCGGCGAAACGCTCAAGCCGAAGAACCCATACCAACGCTTCATGGGCAAGTATTCAACGCTGAAGACTTGTCGCGCAGAGTAATTGAAGCCATCGCGTGCAACAACTTCAAAGCTGTTGTATCGATCACGCAGTTTGAGCATTACTTTTGCAGCACCGCTTTCATCAGCGCGTGTTAGACTATCACCATTGACGAAAATGGTAGCACGAGGTCCTGTCGTAATGAGAAGAATAAAATCTTCGCGCGTCGTGAGTGTGCCGCTTTCAAGCGTGGGTAAGCGAAGCGATAGCGGCAACTGGCTTGGCAAACGATCGACCACAGACAGCGAACTAACAAAAGGTTTGCTTTCAAGACCGATGGAGTCAATGGCAGTAAGACGAACAAAGTAAGTGCCGGCGGCAAGGGATGTGGTAAGCGATTCTGCATTACTAACTGTAGTGAAAACGAGGCTATCGAAGGTATCAGTGTTTGAGATATCAAAGCGCGTCTGTTCTGTAGTGCGTTGCCACTGAAATTGAACAGGGCTTTCAGTGAGCGATGTAGGAGCAAGCAGCTTTGGAGCAGGCGGCAGAGGACGAGGCGGCTCAGGCGGTGTATTTTCTGCAATGCGTGTGCCGAAGTCATCAGGGACATCGATAGCAGGACTTGCTAAGGGTTGAGCGTCTTCAAAAGTAGGTGCACTGCGCATTCCACGCACTTTTGCTTCACCACGGTGCACAGAGACAAGTGAGCGACTGCGAGAATCGATGCTAATTTTCCCTGCACTATTACCCATGGCAATATCTGCGGCGCGTGTGCGTATCGAGAGCCGATTCTGCTGGCGTGCTGATGTAAGTTTTGCGTAAAGATCGCCAGAGAGCAGCGCAACATTTTGTGCGGGGCGGTATGTTTTTTCAGTCGGTGCACTGCCATAAATCACCACGAGCGCATTTTCACCAATCTGAAGTTGACTTTGGTCATTAAATGTAACAGTAGAGCGAGAGTTTGCGCCAGTATTGATTTTGTGATGCTCATAGACGGGCTGCTGCAAAAAGGCGGGCGACCAATCAAGTTTCCAAGGCGCGCGCTCACGCACATCACGCTGAATGGCTGTGATTTTGCCGTCAGGCGAAATAGGTGAATTGTCAGGCATAGTGAGCATGCGTGTGGTGCGCGGACTGACGCCAACCACTTCAACCCGACGATTTTGCGAGCGACCCTCTTCTGTATTGTTATCGGCAATTGGATAAGCATCGCCATAGCCACGTGTGAAAATGCGAGCGGGCGCAATGCCGCGCTGAACCAAGAACTGTTTAACTGCATTCGCACGTGCGCTCGAGAGTGCAAGATTGCGCTCGGCATTGCCACGGTTATCTGCATGACCGCCAATCTCGACATCCATATCAGGACGCGCTGCAAGATAGACCGCTAATTTTTCAAGTATCGCATAACTGGCCGGTTGAATCGAGGAACTGCCGCCTGCAAATGTAACATCTTTCAACACTAACTTTTTGCCCGGACTCAAATCAATGCTTTGCGTTAAATCTTGTGCAGAAGCAATCGAAAAAAGAAAACTGAAAAAGAGAAGACTTGCAACAGAAAGAGGTCTCATGTTTAATCTGATTTTTATTTTGTTTTTATTTTGGCAAGGTAAACCAGAAGCGAGAGCCTTTGTAGAGTTCGCTCTCAACACCCACTTTGCCGCCATGCTTTTCGACGACTTCTTTGACAAAGGCAAGTCCTAAGCCAGTGCCAACGACATTGCGCACGCGATCATCATCCACAGCACGAAAGAACTTGGAGAACAGTTTTTCTTTTGCAGATGCTGAAATCCCATAACCTTCATCTTGAACCGACACCTCCATGTCTTGCTGACGCTCAAGCATCTGAATGCGCACGGTCGTATTTGGCGGAGAATACTTCACTGCATTTGAGAAGAGATTAAGCACAACTTGACCAATCAAGTCAGGGTCACCCACGATAGTGGTGCTGGCAGAAGGCAGGACAAGTTCTACGCGAATGTGTGTGGCATCTGCAAGTGGACGGTTGATTTCCACAACGGTTCGAATGACGTCGTGCAGCTTAAAAGCAATGCGTTGTATTTCAGTGCGTCCTGATTCAATGCGGTTCAGGTCAAGAAACTTGGTTACAATGTTGCCTAAGCGTTCAGATTCTTTGTAGATGATGGTGGCAATTTCACGCGTGTCGCTAGGTAAAGCTGGATTTTCTACGATAAACGAGCTAAATCCGCTAATAGTTGCAAGAGGTGAGCGCAGTTCATGCGCTACGAGCGAGACGAGCTCGGTCTTCATGCGGTCAATTTCAACTTCTTTGGTGACATTGCGCAAAACGCCGAGTACAGCAACAAGTTCGCCAGCATGCACGACACGCACGAAAGCGCCTCGCAAGACAAGCTCACGCACTTCGCCAACCATCTGCACTCGAAATTCTGCAGGCACGACTGTATCGGAACAGGCATACACAGATTCAATCTGATGACGCAGGGGCTCATGCGTGATGTAATGCTCAAAGGGTTCGGGCGATGCACTAAGGTCTTTCTCATGTAGCGAAAACCATTTTGCAAACAAGTGATTGACTAGAATTACATGACGTGAGGCATCAAGCACAATCATACCATCGCTAGCTTGACGAAGAGCAGCATCGAGCTTATTGCGTTCTGCAAGGATTCGATCGATATTGATTTTTTGGTAGCGCTCGAGCGTTTCAGCAGCATCGTTGTAAGCACGAAAGACAGGACCGAACTCATCATGGCGCTGTGTGGGAAAACGAAAACTAAAATCTTGATTGATAAAGCGTTGTGCGGCGCTCACGAGTTGTTCGATTGGAGTGTTAAGCCAGCGCGCTAAGAAGACACTCACTACAATTGAGAGCACAATACCAGCAAGCGAACCATACAAGACACGCCGCTGCATTTCATGGACGGAAAAATAAGCAATGCGCTGGGGCTCTTCGACAA
This sequence comes from Candidatus Thermochlorobacter sp., assembly GCA_046291735.1. GTDB lineage: Bacteria > Bacteroidota > Chlorobiia > Chlorobiales > Thermochlorobacteraceae > Thermochlorobacter. The sequence continues at coordinate 17,773 of JBKBSK010000009.1, forward strand.
CGATGACAACTTGAAGCAGAGGCACAGCAAGCCAAGTGCCAAGCATGGCTTCGCCACGTACCCCGATATACTCGCGTGAGACCCCAACTATTTTTGCACGCAGTACATCTTCCGGCTGCTGAAAGTCTTCAAACAAGCCTTTACCTAAGAGCGATAAACGCTGCGCGGCAAGAGTGGTATCGACATGAGCAAAAAGATGAAGGTGAGCGTCAAGTAAATAAATACGGTCGCGTGTGCCTGAAAAAGTCTGCGCTGAAATCTCACCAATCCAGCTTGCAAGTGCACGATGCTCGAGCTTTGTGAGCAGATACCCTGCAAATTTTTTGTCAATCATCCACTTGGTCGCAACTTGAAACGCATCTTCCACATGCAAAACGCTCGGCAAAGAGTCTAATCCAGCACGCAGCGATGAGGGAAAGACTTTAGGCAAGGATGCAGGCGATGACTTAACAAAAGCATCAATAAGCTGCCCTTGTTCATCATAGACGCCAAGAGCATTGATGTCAGGATAGGCAGCCATGGAGTTTGAAATCATGTGCACAATAGCATCAGAAGAAAGAGAACGGTTATCGAGTATTTGAGCCGTATCGAAAAGCAGCTTTGCAGCATCCTGAACGCGCTGTTCAAGGCGCAAGGCAACATTCTGAGCGACAGCAAGATATAACTCACGCGAAAGATTTTTGAGTGTGTTAAGGTTAAGAATAGAAAGTGAATAGCCGACTAAGGTAAGCGGAAGAACGGCAAAGAGTGAGAGTGCAATTGCAAGTTTCGTTGCAAAATTAAGTGATGGCAGTTTCATTCTGAACACTTAAAGCTACACAGGCAAAAGCTGCATTATGTCGGAGAGCTCACATTCAACAGTTCCCACGAGAGCAGCCGACTTATCATATTGTCGATTAGGTATGCGGTTTAAAGAGATGACCGTATCGTTTTATTGCCTTCGGTGAAATGCCATGACTGACCTGAAAACCGAATCGTTTTCTTAAAAAGTCTTCAACTGTCATCCACTCCCCGTTATGGAAAACTTCACCAGTCCAAGCACATATTGTAATCATATCGGTGCGGCATGATGAATCCGTAGAGTTTGTAGAGGAGTGTGCGTCTGATGCGATTGAGGGCTGTTGAGCTGAAGCCAAGACTTTTTTGCGCTGCTGAACCTTTGTTATGGCATCACTAACGGCTTCAACAACAGCATCTACAAAGGCTTGACCTGAGCCTTTCACAATGTAGTCCAAAGCCCCTAACTTCATGGCTTCTACAGCAACGCTTTCGCTCCCGCTGCCGGTCATGAAAATTATTGGAGGCATATCAAGTTGATGAGTAGACGCATAGCGCAGCACTTCCAGCCCATCCATCGCTGGCATAATGTAGTCTACTAAAACAAGATCATAGCGCGTACTGCGGCAGCATTGTAAGCCTGATGCCCCATCGTAGGCGATATCCACACGGTAGCCTTGCTTCTGCAAGAGCATTTTCAAGAGTTGTGAAAGTGAAACATCATCTTCAATAACCAGAATATGCGCTGTGTCTGACATAGGTCATAGAAACCACTGAGTTGAGCAAAAAAAGTTACTTGTCGTTAAGTGCGGCAATGCCGGGCAAGACTTTGCCTTCAAGAAACTCCAAACTTGCACCACCGCCTGTTGAGACATGTGTTACGGCTTTTTCAAGACCTGCTTTGACAATTGCAGAAGCACTATCGCCGCCCCCGACGACCGTAATGGCACCGCGCTGTGTGGCTTCAGCTAAGGCTTTGGCAACTTCAACTGTTCCCGTTGCAAATTTATCCATTTCAAAGACGCCCATCGGACCGTTCCAAACGATAGTGTTAGCGCTCAAAATTTCCTCACGGTAGTGCGCAATTGTTTTTGGACCAATGTCCAAGCCCATCCAGCCTTCAGGAATAGCGCTTACTTCCACAACCTGCGAAGTTGCATCTGCTTCGAAGCGATCAGCGACGACAACATCGACAGGCAAAATCAGCGGTATGCCTTTGGCTTTAGCTTTGGCTTGAATGGACTGCGCAACCTCGAGTTTGTCATCTTCTACAAGTGATTTGCCAATGCCGAAGCCGTTGGACTTGAAGAAGGTAAAAATCATTGCGCCGCCAACCAAGATTTTATCAACCTTATCAAGCAAGCGCTCCAAGACGTCGATTTTGCCTGAAATTTTTGCGCCGCCAAGAATCGCTATAAACGGTCGCTTTGGATGTTCTGTTGCTTCACCAAGATACTTTAGCTCTTTTTCAATCAAAAAGCCTGCGACAGCAATTGGAAGAAATTTGGTGATGCCTTCGGTCGAGGCGTGTGCACGATGTGCCGTGCCAAACGCATCATTGACGTAAATTTCGCCCAGAGCTGCAAGTTTCTTTGCAAACTCTGGATTATTGTCCTCTTCGTCGTTGTAGAAACGCAAGTTTTCCAGCATCATCACTTCGCCATCTTTAAGTGACATAGCTTGCTGCTCGACTTCTGCGCCGATGCAATCATTTGCCATCAGCACAGGTTGCCCTAAGAGTTGCGAAAGCCGTTCAGCAGCAGGGCGCAGAGAAAATTCCATAGCGCGCTTGCCTTTTGGGCGACCTAAGTGCGACATCAAAATCACACGGGCACCCTTTTTAATCAAGGTTTGAATGGTGGGCAAAGATTCTCGAATGCGTGTGTCATCTTCAATGCGACCTGACTTGTCGAGCGGCACATTAAAATCCACACGCACTAAAACGCGTTTGCCAGAGACGGCAACATCAGAAAGTGTTTTCTTGGTCATTTTTTTACTACTTAAAAAGTTTTGAAAAGTTAGTCTGATTGTCCGATGCGATAAGTACCTTGCACAATAGCGCGCAATTGCAAAACGTCGGAGGCACGCACGCGAGCAAGCACGGGCTGGGTGCCTTGCCGAGTATCCGCTTGCACTGCAATGAATGCACCTCGTGCACGACGCAGCGCATTGAATTCAGCATTGTTTAACTCAAGCTCAATGGTGCTGCGTATGAGTGCCGTGCTCTCGCCAGATGCATTGACAGGTGCAGCGTTGATGGTTGCAAAATCACGGCGCGGCAAAGATAGAGGTTGCGACGAAGTGCCATCAACCAAAATCGGGCGAAGGTTAGCATCTAAAAAAACGAGACGAAATCGTGTATTGATAGGCAAGCCTGATTGAATCTGCAAAGTAAGTTTTGCTGACTGCACGTCGTTAAGGTCAGGCAGTGAAAAAGTGACAGTATCACGCAGCCCGAAAGCCGCAAGGTTGAAACGGAAGGGCAAACGAAACTTTAGGCTCACACCAATTCGGCTTGTATCGGTAATCGAGCCAAACACGCGGTTAGGATTGACAATAGCATAGCCACGAACGGCAATGGTGTTGGGCAAGCGTGTAAAGACTGGCGAAATGTTACTGTTTTGTGCAGTAAGTTGCAATCTGGTGGTGGTGTTTGGCAAAAGATCAAGCGTGATAGGACGATTGTTTTGCAGAAGTTCAAGTGAATCTCGAGTACGCGCACTGTAGGTGATAAAGCGCGGTTCAGTGCGAATCAGAAATCCGATTGAACTTTCAAAATCCACGCTCACATCAGGGAAGAGTTGACCGCTGAGTGTATCGACTAAGCTAAGGTCGACATTCAGCGGATCGAGTGTGAAATTGAAATCGAGCGGACGGTTTTCATCGACGCGCCAGACAACACCTTCAGCGCGTGCAGCAGCAATGCGCATGGTGCGGTAGATTGCTGTGAAAGCCACATTAGCATCAACGCGAGTGAAAACAAGTGCAGGATCAACGGTGGTAATTACACGGTAGGGAATTGCAGTGTCACCAATCGTGTTGATGGTCCAGTTTTCAAAATCGTCGAAGATAAGCGTAGCGGTTTGCAGAGCAGGTACAAGCGTGTCGCGATCGAAGATCTGTCCGTTGCGTACGACTGTGGGCAAAATAAGGCGGGTACGACCGGTCAGCGGGTTGATAAAACGCACCATGAGACTGCCACGCCGAAAGGTGCCGCTGCGCAGTTTTTCGACAACTCCGCCAGTTGCACGCACAGTGCCTTCCTCAATCAATGTCTGCGCTTGATAGCGCACTTCAGCCTCGCGGTAGGCAATTGTATCTGTCGATTGAAGGCGAATCGTAAGCGGCGCAGAAAGATTCAGGGTCGCTGATTGCGCGGGAATAACACCATCGATGAGTTGCACGCTAAGTCGACCAGTAAAAATCCGGTCAGGCAGCATAACCGAATCGCGCACGGTCTGTCCCGGATTCAGGCTCGAAAGGGTTGTCGTGCCCAGCGATACATCTTGATTCAAATCTCGCAAATCAAAGCGTAAGTTTTCGAAGCGCACGCCGGTGTTGTTGCTGATGACCAGACGAATGCCACCTTCGATGACATTAACGAAGCGGATATTTTCTTCGAGACTAAAAGTGTAGGGTGCTGAACGCAAGTGCTCAAAGCGCGGAAGCGTGGTGTTGCCACTTGGCAGCGAAATGCCTGACTCAGAGGCAATGGCGCCCAAAGATTGAGATGAAGCAACATCGAACTTTGGAATGCGCAGTCGACGCACCGCCAGTGTGCGCGCAGTATCTGACACCGTGAGCGAGAGTGAATCGCCGATGTCAAAGACACTGCGATAGGCGGTGTCATAAACGAACTGAATGTCGCCCGAAGGTGTAATTTCAAGTGGTGGATTGTTGAGTTTGCCAATCAACGAACGCGCCGTATAGTTTGTGTTCAGCAGAGGAAAAGTGCCAGAAATATCCCACACGGGCGTGAGCGGTCGCTCAATGCGGCAGCTTGCAAAGCTAAAAAACAGCAGCATGATGCCTAAGGCAGTCGCAAATCGTCTCACAGGATTTTCTCGCAGATATCTTGAAAAAAGAGAGAGTAAAATAGTCGTAAAACAAAGATAAAAAAATGGCGTCATATCGTGGGCACATTTGGGGCGGATTACTGTTTTTTGTGCCCCTCATCATTTTGCTCGTGTTCTTCTTTGAGCTCTACAAGCAACCTCTGCCGATGTTACTGGCTCAAGTTGCCATTCTGCTTAGCATTACACTGCTGTTTGCACTCTTTCCTGACATTGACATCAAAAGCAAAGGACAACGCATTTTCTACCTGATATTTTTCTGTGTAGATCTTGTGCTAATCGTGACAAACCACTGGCGTGAAGCGGCTTTTCTCGGACTGTTTGCCATGCTGCCGCTGCTGACCGAACATCGTGGGTGGACACACTCCTTCTGGGCGGCACTCATCATTCCGCTGCCGTTTCTGCTTGTCCCAATCTGGTTTGCAAAATCAGGGTGGAAAGCCGGTCTACCGTATTACCTTGCCGCCGTTGCTGGATATCTGAGCCATCGATTCATGGATGGTATTTTCTTTGGGCGCAAAGGACGCTGAAAGCCTCAGTGCGCAGTAGATGCCGTGCTATCCGTTGCAAGATGCCAAGCATAAACCGTATAGTTTGGCGTATCCAAAACCTGCTGAGCCCCAAGGCGCTGTGCAGTAGCTTCAAATTCATTGATAAGTTCAACGCCAAGTCTTGGACGGGTACGTGCCGTTTTTTCGACAACGAGTAGGGCGTCGTGTGAAGCCAAAAGTGCTGTGGCAAGGCGCATGGTATCAGAGAGTGGCAAATACACATAGCGTGTCTTCAAGCCCCAGCGCGACGCATCAACATCAAGACCGTTGAGATAGTAGCTTAATTGCGGATTGAAGCTTTGTTCATCAAACCGTTTTTGTGGCACAAGGTGAATCAAACAACTTGGCTTGCAGCGTTGAACATACGCCCCAACGGTTTTCCCGCCAGTGTAGAGCTGCACAAAAGCTAAGCCATGAAGAGCAGTATTCAGAGCAAAGACGAAACCAAGAACGAGAATGAAAGCGTAGAGCAAGATGCTGCGCATTGAAAAACGCCAAAAGAGCCACCAGCCGAGTGCACCAAGGCTACTGATGCTTATCAAGAGTATTGCTACTGTTGTCAGCTCAGACCATTGATGCGATAGAATTGCTTCCACAAGCTCACGATGCAAGCACTGCGTCAGCGACCACACACTTGCAATAAGCAAGCCCCATAGGGTAAGTTTCACACTTCTACTTGGCACAGGCGCTTGCAAAGCAATCTGCAGCATTGCAAGTGCTTCAGCAGTGATTAGGGTAAGTGGAGGCAGAAAAAGTAAAGCATACCAGAGCAACTTGGTCTGTGCAACCGAAAGAATAAGAAAGGTGAGCACAAACCAAATCAGCCAGAGCATGCGGTAAGGCGTGCGAAACTCGGGATTGCGCCAGAAACTCCATAGCCACAGAATACTAATTGCTGAAAGCGGAAAGCGTGTCAAACTGACGTTGAGATAATAGAATGCCCCTGTACGGTATTGCGAAAGAGTTTGATTGCGCTGGATACGATCGAAAATGAATAGGTCGAGATAGCGTTGAAGGTAGCCCTCGTTGGAGATGCACAGCCAAGCAAACCACGAAAGTCCCAGCGTAAGCCCTATGCCAAAAAAGAGCAAAAGAGCAGCAAGTGCGTCTTTGCAAGTGGTGCGGCGTGTAAGCATGCGGTAAAGTTCGAGCAGTGCGATAGCAAGGGCAGGAAAGATGCCAACGAGAACTTTTGAGAGCAGTGCTGCACCGAGCATCAAGCCAGAGAGCAGAACAAACAAGCGATTGCGCGTGTCAAGATAGCGCAGGTAAAAATGTGCTTCCAAAAAAGAAAACAGCATCAGCGTTGTATCAAGGTGTGCAAGGCGGGCATACCACAGCAAGATGGGCAGAAATCCGCAGACAAGAAGGGTGTAGAGCGGTGTATGGGGTAGAGCCGAACGTGCAGCATGGCGTGTGATGAACAAAAGAAAAAGTGCAAACATCAACAGCGAAGGCAAGCGCAAGGTAAATTCGCTCAAGCCAAAGAGCGTGGTGCAAATCGTCATAAGCCAGATATGCAGCGGCGGGTGTGAAGCAGAATAAAAACCGCCGATGGCATAGTCAGCTTGATTGAACCAGCAGCCAAACTGTGCGATAGCTTTGGCGCGCAGGGCGTAGTAGCCTTCATCGTAGGGTTGGATGTCGAGCGTAGAGAGCTGAAAAAACTCGATAACGAAGAGAAAACAGAGTAGCGCGAATGTAGCTTGCGGTAGCAGCGAGGCACGCTTTTGCAAGCATGCACGCGTTACATTAAAAAACAACGGCACGTGTAGCTAAGGAAAACTAAGTTAGACTTGCATGGCATCAGGCGGTAGGGTATAGATCTTCGTGGTAGCTAGCATGCCGTGACGCATTCGACGGCGCACTTCCTCAAGCGAAAGCCCATCGCGCTCGAGCCAGAGCTTGGCAGCAGTATGGCGCAGGCTATGCGGCGTGATGTTATCGCGCCTAATGCCTGCAACTTGAAGCCAGTGATTGAGCCGATAATTAAGGGCTCGTGTGGTCATGCGTGCTTCACTAATGCGGCGACTATGGCTTGCAAGCAAAGGTGAAAGCGGGGTAAGATGCGCTCGCCGTTCCAGATACCGCTCAATTTCAAGACCTAGTGAGAGCGGGACATCGACAGTATCATCTTTCGTCTTTTTGCCCTTACCTTGCACATAGAGCACATAGTGCGATGAGAATTTTTTCAAATCCTCAACATTGGCTTTAACGAGTTCATGTTCCGACACAGCAGATTCAATCATCAAGCGAATGGTGATATAATCACGGTGGTCTTGCAATTTTTCAGTAGGAACCAATGAGAGCAATTTCTTTACCTCAGCTTCTGTGAGCGTGCCTGCAGTATGATGCACAGGGCGACGATTGCCTTTCACCTGCCGTGCGGGATTTTCATCGAGCAAGCCTTGTGCAACAAAGTAATCCAGCAAGCGTCGCAGTGAAGTCAGATAAGTAGAAACTGAAACCTGACTGAGCTTTCGCTCTTGCATCAGGTAGCGTTTGTATTGCTCAATGTCTTCAGGGCGAAATTGAAACCAATCGCGTGCAACTGCAAAATACCGCTGAAACTCACGCAAGGCGCGTTGATAGGTGCCTTGTGTCTCGTCGCTTTTCCCCTTCACAAACTCGGAGAGAAAACCATCTATCAGCGTCTCTAACTTTGCCAGTGATACAGTAAGTGTTTTCATAATGCACGAGTGTTCGGCAAGGCATTAGTGTTGTAAGAAAACTTACGCAAAATCATTTTAACCGCACCTAAAATTTGTACAGTGCGGTCAGAAGGGGTAATGAAACGCTCGCTGTATGAACGGTTTGCCGCAAGAAGTTGAATGCGTGAGTTAGCAACATAGTGCCGCCGTACGATGAATGTGTCTTTATCGGCGACACCGACCATAACCCCTTTTTCTGACTCATGAATCGGGCGACGCTCCACTACAACCCAATCGCCCTTGAGAATACCAGCCTTATCCATGCCGTCATCATCAGCAATCGAGATGAAGAAATCGCCGTTGCCAAGTTGAGCGGTATCCAGATGCAGGACGCCACGTGGTACAAGTTGCAGTGCAGCGCGTACGAACTCGAGCTTCATGACGGGGATGGGGCGCGCAGGCTCAGCAAGACCGTTTGAGAACACGGAGAATTCATCACGGTAGAGAATCTCAATAGCACGCGCACCACTTCCACGCTGAATGTAGCCCTTAGCTTCCAGCGCATCTAAGGTTTGCGCAACGGCATTTGTTGAAGCATAGCCTAAGGCTTTAGCAATCTCGCGCACACTGGGCGGGCGGCGATACTCTGCCACATATTTCACGATAAAATTAAAGCAGCGGTTCTGCGCTTCAGTTAGCGTTGCTGGCATCTTATTGCGTGTATCTTTCTCATTCTCAACTCTCACCGCGTGCTGGCAGGATTGCAAATTTGAGTCATTTCACAAGTAGCATACGCTGCCCTTCACTGTGCTCGATGCTGCGCTGCAGTTTCACAATATCCGCCATCAACTCTCTCTCTCTGAGCAATCCCCGCTGGCTGGTTTTGAGCCAAAGTTAGTTTGAAAATAATACTGAACAAAGTGTTCAGTTCTGTTTTCTTGAATGCTGAACAAAATGTTCAGTATTTTGAGATAACTCTATGAAATTTCAGGGCATACGCTGAGTTTAGCGCTGTAGTGAGATGTGCTACGCATATTCTAAGTAGCGTAAAAAAGCTTGAAAAATCAATAAAAAAACGAAAAAATCCTTTGACAATTGCCTTACCTTTTTAGTAAATTACCTGTGTGGGAAAAAATGGGAAATTTTGGAAACAAGCGAAAGCGCAAGCAAAGTTTGAGTCGCTCTTAACCCGTAAGGCGCGCCAATGCCAGAATTCAGAGGCACAGAGCAGTATAATCTTGACGACAAGGGTCGGCTGATGATCCCTGCGCGATTTCGCAAAAAAATGGTGAGCGATAAGCCGGGCACACTGCTGGTATTGGTGAAAACGCCACGCGGCAATATGGAACTCTATGAGCAAGAGAGTTGGAGAGAACAACAAAAAAAACTGGACCAGCTCTCTGATTTCAATCCGGAGGATAGACGACTGAAGACATTCATCTATGCCAATCTCGATGAAGTTGAGCTTGACAAAAGCGGACGCATAGGGTTGCCGAAAAGATTTTTGGAAGACTGCGGTATCACGAAAGAAGTCACACTCGTGGGAGCAGAAAACAAAATTGAGCTATGGAATCCAGAGCGATTGAGAGAGTTTTTGAATCGACCGCCGGAAGAATTTGAGACACTGACACAGCGTGTGTTAGGATAGCGAAGATGAATGCAAGATGGAATTTGCGCATACGCCTGTTTTGCTAAGCGAAGCCATTGACGGCTTAGTTACAGCAGCAGGTATCTACATTGATGGTACGCTGGGCGGTGGCGGGCATAGCGCAGAGCTGCTGCGCACACTCGAGGCAAAGAATTGGCTCGAGCGTTCTTTGGTAATCGGAATCGACCAAGACCAATTGGCGTTGGAAGCTGCAGCAAGACGGCTTTTACCACATTACGCTGGAGCGTGCCATATCGTCGAGGGAAACTTTGCAGAGATGAAGGACGTGCTGCAGCGCATTGTAGGTGAAGAAGCAAAAGTGCAAGGCATCTTGTTAGACTTGGGCGTCTCTTCAGCGCAACTCGATGAGGCAGGGCGCGGATTTAGTTTTCAGAAATCTGCACTGCTCGATATGCGAATGTCGCAGCGCGCAACACTGACGGCAAAAGATGTGGTAAATAGCTACGATGAAGCGACGCTGGCACAAGTGCTGCACAACTACGGCGAAGAAAAACGCGCACGTCAGATTGCAAGGCGCATTGCCGAAGCACGCCGAACCAAGCCAATTGAGACAACGGGCGACTTGGCTGCACTTGTGCGCAAGTGCTACCTGCCGCATCAGACGAAAGAACAGATAAAATCTCTGGCACGGGTCTTTCAAGCAATTCGCATTGAGGTCAATCAAGAGTTGGAGGCGTTGAAGATGGCGCTTGTGCAAGCTGAAAGTCTCTTAGCCAGCGGGGGGCGGTTGGTAGTGATTGCGTATCACTCGCTTGAAGATCGGCTGGTCAAGACCTTTATGCGAGAAAAAGCACAAGACAACTGGGGGGGAAAGGGCTTGCCGCTCAAAGAGCCGCTGCGCAAAGCGACCCTGCGGCTAATTACAAAGAAGCCGATTACGCCAAGTGAAGATGAAATTCAGCGCAATCCACGCGCACGTAGTGCCAAATTGCGCATTGCAGAAAAGATTTAAGAGGATAAAACAGAAAAAAATGAAAAAGGAGAATCAGAATGGCAAAGGAGCAGATACCCGACACTGTATTTAGCAGCGTAAAGGTGGAAGCCGACTATGCGGATGTGCCCGTCTTTGATACACCAAACCCCGAGCCGCTGCCAGCGGCGGTCGACTTCGGTGCAGAGTTGCCCCGAAGCAATGCAAAGGTTTTTGCTGAAAAGCAAAGAGTGTCAGAGCCGCAGCCTGCATCGGAAACTGCGGCACCGCCTAAGAAAAAACTGCGTGAGCGCACGCAAGAAAAAGTCGAATCGATTTTGAACCTGCGCACTTTCTTATTGGTGGCAGTAACAACGGCACTGCTGGCGTTCTACATCTCTAATGTCATCGCAATCAATCGACTGTCGGGCGAGACGCAATCGCTTAGAAAGCAATTAGAAGATGCGCACAGTTTGAATGTAGAGTTAGAAAGCAAATTGCGTGCCCTGCAGCGCGTTGAACATGTCAGTGCTGAAGCCTACAAAAAGTTAGGGTTGCGCTACAAAACCGAGCCACCGATTGAGTTAAACGTGGAGAAGTAACATTCCGACGGCAAGGAAGCGCACTCTAAAGCCGACATAGAGACGCTTCTTTGCTTGAAGAATGCCTTTCAGACGCAAAAAAAAGATACAATGAGCGAAAACCCAAGTAAAGATAAAGCGGCGCTGTGGCAGAAAGAACGGCAAGTGCGTCTTGTGCTGGTCTTTGGTGGACTTGCGTTGCTTGTCCTTGGTGTCATCGCTCGATTGGTGTGGGTACAAATTCTCAATGCAGAGGAATATCAGCGCAAAGCACAGCGGCAGTATGAGTATCGAGAAACAATTGCGGCACCACGCGGTGAGATTGTCGACCGCAATGGCAAACGCTTAGCGACAAGTCTCATGAATGTCTCGTTTGCGGCAGACCCGAAACTTGTGCGGCACAAAGATACCTTAGCGGCACTATGCGCAAAGGTATTTGGAAAGCCAGAGGAACACTACCTTAGAAAATTAAATGAGAAGACACGCTTTGTCTGGCTCGAGCGCAATCAGCCGCAATCCAGCGCAGCGCCGCTATTAGCCTCAGACATGGATGGAGTGATTATTCGCAAGGAAATTCATCGTCAGTATGAGAACTTGGCATCGCAACTGATTGGCTTTGTCAATGCTGACAACATCGGGATTAGTGGTCTAGAGAAGCACTTGGAGCAGTACCTGCGTGGCAAGGATGGATTTTTAACCATGCAGCGCACCGCAACAGGCAGAGCCTTTCCTGCTATTGGTGCTCCAAAAAAAGAGGCGGTGCCGGGCTGCCGGGTAGAACTGACCATTGATGCTGATGTGCAGGCTATTGTCGAAGATGAACTGCAAAACGGAGTAGCAAATTGCGCTGCAAGTGCAGGCATTGGTATTGTCATGAATGTGCACACGGGTGAAATTCTTGCTATGGCAAATGTGCCTGACTTTGATATGAACAATGCAGCGACTTACAAGCCAGAAGCAACGCGCAATCGAGCTGTAACCGATGCCTTCGAGCCGGGCTCAACGTTTAAGCTCGTGGTAGCCACTGCGGCAACGCAGTACGATGTAGTAAAGCCAGATGAGAAAGTCCATGCACAAAACGGTCGATACGTGATTCGAAATCGCACCATTACAGACCATGAAAGGCTTGGAGTACTCACGTTTCGACAAGCTATTGCACACTCGAGTAATATCGTAGCGGCAAAGACTGCACTTAAAGTTGGCAAAGAAAATTTCTACGCAACAGCAAAAGCCTTTGGCTTTGGTGAAAAGACAAGCATCGATGTGCCGGGAGAAGTTGCAGGTGCACTCAAACCGACGCACGAATGGTCAGCCATTTCGCTGCCGTGGATGGCGCAAGGCTATGAAGTGATGGTTACGCCGATTCAACTTATTACAGCCTATGCGGCACTGGCAAATGGTGGTCAGCTCATGAAACCCTTTGTCGTGCAGCGGATTGTATCGCCAGATGGTGAAGTCGTGACGCGTCAATCGCCTGTGGTGCGGCGCCAAGTCATGAGTCGTGAGGTCGCAGATGTGGTGAAGAGTTACTTCAAAGCTGTGGTCGATAGTGGCACAGGCAAGTCGGCGCGCATTGAAGGCATCAGTGTGTCGGGCAAAACTGGCACGGCGCAGCAACTGGACGCAGGGAATTACCACACAGGAAAATACGTGGCGTCGTTTGTCGGTTTCTTTCCAAGTGAGCAGCCTGAATTTGCCATCTTGGTGATGATGATCAATCCCTCGAATGGCTACTACGGCAGCATGGCTGCAGCACCAGTGTTTGCAAGCATTGGCGGGCGGATGCTCTCTACACTCGGTGAGGCTTATCGCGCAAAAATTGCGCGCAATCTTGCGCCCTCAAAAGAAAAACTCTTTTTAGATACGACACAAAGCGTTGTAGTGCCGAATGTGCGCGGACTCTGTGCTGAAGAAGCAAAAACCTTGCTGCGCATACATAAACTCGATTTCAAGCGTGAAAATGAACTCATTGACGCAGCAAAGCAAATTGTGATTGCGCAAGGTGTGGAAGCAGGCAAACGCATGCCGATATGGTCAAAAGTGCCGCTCACATTTTCTGATATCGAGACAAAAGACGATACAAAACGCATGCCTTTGCTGATTGGATTGCGTGCCGATAGAGCGCTCTATGAAGCGGGGCGATTAGGCTTGCGGCTTGAGATTGCAGGTAAGAGTGGAAAAGTTGTAGCTCAATCGCCAAAAGCAGGTGAGCGCGTCAAAGCAGGACAAGTCTGTCTGATAACCATGCAGTAGTATGACTTTGAATGATGTCATCGAGTTGCTTGCGCCAGTGCAAATAGCAGCGCCAGAGCAAATTGCGCAGCAGGGCACGATGAAAATTGAATCGGTAGCGTATGACTCACGCAAGGTAAAAAATGGGACGCTGTTCGTTGCCATCAAAGGCTTCAAAACTGATGGGCACTTGTTCATTGACAAAGCGGTACAAGGCGGCGCAAGTGTCGTGGTCTGCGAAGAATTGCCCACGCAGCGTGCGGCAACTTGTGTCTATCTCAGAGTCGAATCGTCGCGCAAGGCACTTGCAAGACTTGCAAAGGCATTTTACAGCAATGCCAGCGACAAGCTGACCATCATTGGTGTGACAGGCACAAATGGCAAGACAACGACAACATTTCTCATTAAATCTATTCTTGATGCAAATGGCATCAAATCGGGACTGATTGGCACGATTGAATACCAGATTGGCAATCACGTCATTGAAGCCGAACGCACCACACCGGAGGCGCTTGAGCTACACGAGTTCTTTGACAAGATGATAAACGCAGGCTGTACGCATTGTGTGATGGAAGTCTCCTCACACTCGCTGGCACTGCATCGCACCGATGGCATTCGCTTTCAAGTGGGCGTCTTTACAAATCTCTCGCGCGATCACTTGGATTTTCACGGCACAGTGGAAAACTACTTCAACGCCAAGAAAATCCTCTTCGATCGTCTTGATGCGCAAGCTACAGCGGTCACGAATTGGGATGATCCCTACGGCAAACGCATAGTTAGCGACTGCCGCGCTACGATAATGACCTACAGTGTCAGTAGCGAAGAACGACATAGCATGCCATCACATGGCGATAGCGATGAGATAACACTCTGCGCAAAAGTTTTGCGCTACGAACTAAGTGCAACATCTGTGATGCTCACTGTAGGAGGCGAAACACACATTCATGCCTTCGGGCTAATTGGCAAGTTTAATCTCTACAACATTTTGGCAGCCTACGGTGCCGCAGCGGCGTTAGGGCTTTCTCACAATGCCATCGTGCATGGCATCTCAAAGTGTAAAGGAGTGCGTGGGCGAATGGAACAAATCTGGTCGAAGGACCATCGCTGTGCAATTGTCGATTATGCGCATTCACCTGATGCGTTGGAAAATGTCATGCGTGCCATTCGTGAAGTGATGCCAAAAGAGGGAAAACTCATCACGGTCTTTGGCTGCGGCGGTGAGCGCGATAAAGGCAAGCGCCCGCAAATGGGCAGAGTGGCAGAGCAGCTGTCGGATACAGTCATACTGACATCTGACAACCCACGCAGCGAAGATCCAGAAACAATTTTGGATGACATTGAGGCAGGGATGAGCAAAAACAAAGCACATTATCGCATTGTCAATCGCAAAGAAGCGATTAAAAAAGGCATTGAGCTGCTGCAACAAGGCGATGTGTTGCTTGTGGCAGGAAAAGGTCATGAGACTTATCAAGACATTCAAGGTCTCAAGCACCATTTTGATGATCGAGAGGTCATAGAAAAATTTTTCAAAGCATTAGGCTAAGACTGTGCATGCAATCATTGAGCAAGATGTGCGTGAAGTAGGGGACCTTGTGGGGACTCTGGAGCCAATCGTTGAACCAAAAGCAGCGATTGATTCACGCAAAATCACAGGTGGCGAGATCTTCTTTGCGCTTAAAGGTGAGCATGTCGATGGACACGAATTTGTGGGCGAAGCACTTCAGCGAGGGGCTCGCCTGTGCGTTGTCAGTGAGGCATGGTACAAAGACAACAAAGAAAAGTTCTTTGACAAATTGCTCGTGGTGCCCGATGTACTGCACGCTTTGCAACGACTTGCGCAGCGTTATCGACGCAAGTTTTCTGTACCAATCGTAGCTATTGGTGGCGGAAGTGGCAAGACAAGCACAAAAGAAATGACTGCTGCTGTGTTGCGCACAACCTACGACACATTAGCAACTGAAGGGAACCTCAATAATCACATTGGCTTACCACTCACGCTCTTTGGGCTACGTGAGACAACGGAAATTGCCGTCGTGGAAATGGGGATGAATCACAAAGGTGAAATGCAGCAGCTATGTGAGATTGCTGAGCCGACGCATGGACTGATTACAAACATTGGCAAAGCACACATTGAGTTTTTTGGCTCACTAGACGCAATTGCTGAAGCTGAAGGCGAACTCTTTGAGTGGCTCGGCAAAAGCAATGGCAGTGCATTTGTCAACGCAGATGATGCGCTCGTGATGCAAGTGTCTGAAAAGGTCATGCAGAAAGTGCTCTATGGCGTGATTACACCAGAAAATTCAATGCGGCGCGAAGTGTTAGACATCTACGCTGAAGAAATTGAGCTCGATGAGCGCGGGCGCGCAAAGTTCAGGTTGGCAACACAAGAAGCCGAAGAGAGCGTGCAATTGCGCATCGCAGGTCGGCACAATGTTAGCAATGCTTTAGCGGCAGCAGCAGTTGGACTCAACTTTGGTGTGCCACTCTTGCGCATCAAGACGGCACTGGAACAATTTGAAATTAACCCATTGCTCAAACGCATGGCTGTCTATGAGCAAGATGGAATGATCATCATCAATGACACGTACAACGCTAACCCTGAATCAATGCGCAGAGGGTTAGAAACGCTGAGCGCAATGAAAGTAAGTGGCAAAAAAATTGCGGTGTTAGGTGATATGCTGGAGCTTGGTGCACTGGCTGAAAGCGAACACAGAGCATTAGGTGAATTTATCTCGGAGCAAGGAATCGATGTGCTCTTTGTTTGGGGAAAGGCTATGAAAGCTACGCATCAGGCAGCCTGTGTCGGTACAAAGCAGCACTTTGAGAGCAAAGCGCAACTGGCGCAAACACTAAAAGCAATAGCGCAGCCCGGCGATGCGATTCTCTTCAAAGGCTCAAGGGGCATGAAAATGGAAGAGGTAATAGAGATGATGAGCAGGCAATAGTAATACCGTGAGTGTGAAAGCATCAAAAAACGCCGCAATGAAAGGCGTCAAAAAAAGCAAAAGTCAAGGCAAGACTCTAACACAAAAAAACCATGTTGTACTACCTGCTCAAGTATTTGAATGATATCTATGACATCCCCGGTCTTGGTGTCATCAATTATATCACGTTTCGAGCGGGCGCGGCAGCAGTAACGGCGTTTCTTGTAGCCATGATAGCCGGTCCAAGAATCATCATGTATTTGAAGACAAAAGTCATTGAGCCAATCAAGCTGGAAGCGCCAGAGGCACACCGCAAAAAAGTCGGAATTCCGACCATGGGTGGCACGGTGATGATTCTGTCAATTGTCATTGCAGGATTGCTATGGACAAAGGTAACGGATTCGTTTAGTTGGCTGATTTTGCTCTCGGTAATCTGGATGGGTGCCGTTGGGTTCTATGATGATTATCTCAAAGTGATAAAGAAAGTCAAAGGTGGTTTAGCAGAGCGGTACAAACTTGCAGGACAGATCGCGCTGGGGACATTCGTTGCGGTCTACACGTACATCGTGCCAAAGTTTAGTGTCTTGCTGTCGCAGACGGAAGTGCCATTTTTCAAAAATTGGGTGATTGATTACAACGGGTTTTATATCCCGGTGTGCATTTTCATTATCACGGCAGTTTCAAATGCAGTGAATCTCACGGATGGATTAGATGGACTTGCCGCCGGCTGTGCAGCGATTGTGGTCCTGACGCTGGCAGGCTTTGCGTATCTGACAGGCAATGTCAAGTTTGCAAGCTACCTCAACATCACCTACATCGAAGGTGCAGGAGAGGTAACGGTTTTAGCCTTAGCCATTGCAGCAGCGTGCATAGGGTTTTTGTGGTTCAATTCACATCCGGCGGAAGTCTTTATGGGCGACACAGGGTCGCTGGCACTCGGCGGTGCAATTGCGGTCATTGCGCTGCTCATCAAAAAAGAATTGCTCTTGCCAGTCTTAGCAGGCATTTTCTTCGTTGAAACGCTCTCTGTGATTATTCAGCGTGCGTGGTTCAAATACACGAAAAAAAAGTATGGCGAAGGTCGGCGCGTCTTCAAAATGGCACCGCTGCATCATCACTTTCAACTCTTGGGCTGGCCCGAAGAAAAAGTGGTCATCCGATTTTGGATTATTACGATTCTGCTTGCGCTAACAAGTTTAATTACACTCAAGCTCAGATGAAACCAAGTGAAGTCAGAGGCAAGCATGTGGTAATCATTGGTGGCAAACGCAGCGGTCTTGCCGCCGCACGATTGCTAAAGAAGCACGGTGCAAAAGTCTTTTTGAGCGAGCGAGAACTATTGATGGATAGTGCCCTAGAACAAGAGTTGCAGAAACTAAAAATCAAGTATGAGTTTGGGGGACATACAGAAAGAATCTTCAATGCAGATTTTGCAGTCATCAGTCCGGGTGTACCATCAAACGCGCCAGTGGTGCAGCAGTTAGAGAAAGCCAAGATTAAACTTTTTAGCGAAATCGAAATGGCAAGTTGGTTTTGCGCAGCAAGAATTGTTGCCATAACAGGTACAAATGGCAAAACCACGACCACGCTGCTCACAAAAGCCATCTTCGAGCGTGAGGGCAAAGAAAAAGGCTACAAAGCCTTTGCAGTGGGCAATATCGGACAGCCATTTTCAGACTATGTCGATGAAATGAGCAAAAACGATGTGGCGGTAGTTGAGACAAGTAGTTTTCAGTTGGAGCACTGCTTTACGTACAAACCAAAGGTTGCGATTCTGACAAACATCACGCCGAACCACTTGGATCGATATGCTACGTTTGAAGATTACGCTGCGGCAAAATATCGCATCTATCAAAGACAGACTAAAACCGATGTACTGATTGCAAACTTAGATGACGAGACGCTAGCAGCACACTTCAGCAAAAAAGCAGTGCGGGAAAAACTAAGAATGCGCTTCATTCCAATTAGTCTCGAGCGCGACCTGAGCCGACGCTACGCAGAATGTGGCTATCTCAAAGATGGGCACTTGATTCTGAAGGTTGGCGGACAAAAAGAAGTTCTAATGAAAGAGGAGGAAATTTTGAGCAACATCAACTTTCGCGGTCGACATAATGTCTATAACTCACTTGCGTCAGCAGTAGCAGCACGTGCGATGCAAGTGCGCAAAGAGACCATTCGTGAGAGCATCATGAGTTTTCAAGGCGTCGAGCATCGCATTGAATTTGTCAGAGAATTGGATGGTGTGCAGTTCATTAACGACTCGAAGTCCACCAGTGTCAATGCTCTGTGGTATGCGCTCGATACCATTCAACCTTCGATTGTGCTCATCATCGGTGGGCGCGATAAAGGCAACGACTACACGAAAGTGATGTCGCTCATTGAGCAAAAAGTGCGGTGTATGGTGGCTCTTGGTGAATCCAAAGAGAAAATCTACGAGACCTTCAAAGACAAGGTCAGAGTTGTAAAAACAGAGACGATAGATGAAGCCGTCAAAGTTGCATACAAAGAAGCAAAGTCAGGTGATACGGTGCTGCTCTCACCAGCATGTGCAAGTTTCGACATGTTCAGTGGCTTTGAAGAGCGTGGCGACGTCTTCAAAAGATTGGTTTCAAGTTTGTAGTCCTGTTCTTTGATAGCCTTCAAATTGTGATGCAACTTCAGTCGGGAGCGGTCTCTTCGGAGACTGCTCTACGGCTGAGGTATAAAGTGCACACGCAATTGAAAAAGAAAGTTTAAGAACGAAAACATGTCTATCCTCGTCGATCACATACCTTCCCTATCAGGTAGGGAGCAGCGCGAGACGCAAGAGCGTGCGCAAAGCGCATTGGGGCAAATGATGCATGGCAATTTTATTCCGGAAAAGACCTTTGAGAGCCTTGCAGGCAAATTGCTCTTGCTCTTGGTCGTGATTCTGATGTGTATCGGCATACTTGCTGTCTATAGCAGCGGTGCTGGCTGGGCGGTTACAAAGTTCGATAACGATGCCTACTTTCTATGGCGACAAGCCGCGTATGCCTTGCTGGGACTACTTGTGATTTTCATCGTGGGAGGCATGGATTACAAACTGCTCAAAAAATGGAGCAAAACGATTTTGATAATTAGCCTTGTGTTGCTTGCGATGCTGCTGGTGCTCAAAAGTCTGGGAGTCATTCATGGTGCAGCACGCTGGATTGGTTATGGACGATTTAAGTTTCAAGCCTCTGACTTAGCAAAATATGCACTGATTATTCACCTTGCCACAATGTTAGCAGAAAAACAGCGCTACATCAAGGATTTAGAGCGGGCGTATTATCCAATGCTGACCGTGATTATTGCGGTAGGGTCGCTGGTTGCGCTGGAGCCAAATTTTAGCACTGCATCGGTCTTGGTCGTGATTGGTTTTACGATGCTCTTCATTGGCGGAGCAAGTCTCAAGCATCTGGTGCTCACGCTTGTGCCAGTCAGTGCACTTGCTGCCATTTTTGCTGTATCGGCAAGTTATCGCATGGAGCGCTTAATGTCGTTCATGGGCATAGGAAGTCAAAAAGCAAGTTATCAGGTCGAGCAAGCGCTAATCGGGCTTGGCAATGGTGGCTTGACCGGACTCGGGATTGGTGCAAGCAAACAACGTGAGCTTTTTTTGCCAGCATCTTACAACGATTTCATCTTTGCCATTTTTGGTGAAGAGTATGGTTTTATCGGTGCATTGGTGCTACTGCTCTTGTTTGGCGGCATCATCGTCTGCGGGGTGCTGATTGCACAAAGCGCATTAGACGATTTTGGCAAGTTTTTAGCCTATGGTATCACTGTAGCAATTGGGCTATATGCGTTTATCAATGCTGGCGTAGCTTGTCATCTTTTGCCGACAACAGGCTTGCCGATGCCATTTGTGAGTTTTGGAGGCAGTGCGATGCTCTTCAATGCCTTTGGCGTAGGTGTGCTAATTAGCATTTCGCGTGAAAGAAAGCGCCTTGCATCAGCAAAGAAAGATGCACAAGCAAATGCAGCCAGTGCTATACCTAAGCGGGACTAAATGAATCAAGCATGAAGAGCGATGAGAATTATCTTTGCGGGCGGTGGCACAGGTGGGCATCTGTATCCAGCGGTGGCGATTGCAGAGCAAGTGTTGAAGTTAGAACCTAGTGCTGTGATTTCGTTTGTCGGCACAGAAAAAGGCATTGAGGCAACTCAGGTGCCAAAGCTTGGATTTGCGCTGCATCTTATTTCGGCAGTGGGCTTGAAGCGAGGGTTTTCGCCAAAGACGCTCTTTGAAAATTTGAAATTCCCGTTTCGGCTCTATGAAAGCCTAAACGAGTGCAAGCGGCTATTTTTTCAAGAGGAGCCCGATGTCGTAGTCGGCACAGGCGGTTTTGTCAGCGCGCCGGTTGTCTGGCAAGCGCAATCGTGGGAGATTCCAACGCTAATTCAAGAGCAAAATGCAAAGCCGGGCTTAGCAACGCGCCTCTTAGCCTATCGTGCCGATGAAGTGCATCTGTCGTTCCTAGAATCGCTCGACTACTTCGATCGTGATGATGTGTTTGTAACAGGCAATCCAACGCGCGACTTTGAAGTGCATCCGAAAGACGAAGCATGCGACTTCTTCGGTCTGGATAGCAAGCGCAAAACGCTGCTGGTCTTCGGCGGCAGCTTAGGAGCGCGCTCGCTGAATTGCGCAGTGGAAAGTTGGCTTGATGAGGCATTACAAAAGTTTAATGTCATCTGGCAAACAGGAAAGTTAGATTTTGAAAGGATTGCGGCGCGTGTGGGCAAAAAGAAAAATCTCTGGCTCGGCGCATTCATTGACCGAATGGATTATGCCTACTCTGCAGCCGATTTGGCACTCTGTCGTGCAGGTGCCTCAACACTGGCTGAGCTGTGCAGCATGGGCTTGGCGGCGGTCTTAGTGCCGTATCCCTTTGCAGCAGCAAATCATCAAGTGCGTAATGCTGAAGCTATGGCAGAGAGCGGCGCTGCAGAAATGATTTTAGACAAAGACATGAGTAGTCAGCATGCCAAAAAGAAAATTTTTGACTTGATAGAAGACGATGAAAAACTTTCAGCAATGAGAGCAAAAGCAAAAAAACGCGCAAAGCCAAATGCGGCATTAAACATTGCAAAGCGAGTCATTCGATTAGCAAAAGCGTATCAAACACAGGCAAGTGAAGACTAGCCAGATTAAATACAACTCGTTAGGACGCACAAAGCGTGTGCATTTGGTGGGGATTGGTGGCGCTGGAATGAGTGCTATTGCGGAAGTCTTGCTCAAACGCGGCTTTGAAGTCAGTGGCTCAGACCAACAGCAAAGTGAGATTACAGAAAGGCTCAAATCCATGGGTGCCATCATCTGCATTGGTCATAACAAGGATGTGATTGATGGTGCAGATGTTGTGGCGCATTCGTCAGCGGTCAATCCCGAGACAAATTCTGAGACAGTGGAAGCCAAACTGCGAGGCATTCCGGTTATCAAGCGCGATGAATTGCTCGGCGAATTGATGCGCCACAAAATGGGTATCTGCGTGGCTGGGACACATGGCAAAACAACCACAGCCACAATGATTGGTGTTGTCTTACAAGAATGCGGGTTGAGTCCAACCGTGATGATTGGCGGCATTTCGGATTACTTCCAGAATCTCACGCAGATGCAAGGCAGCGCAATTGTCGGTGAGAGCGAATTTATGGTGGTCGAAGCCGATGAATTTGACCGCGCATTCTTGAAACTGACACCAACGATTGCTGTCATCACCACGCTGGAAGCAGAGCATTTGGATACGTACAAAGATCTTAACGATTTACGCATGGCATTTGTGGAGTTTGCTAACAAAGCTCCGTTTTATGGCGCTGTGGTCTGCTGCGGCGATGAATTCAACATCATGGAAATTGCGCACCTCTTTGCGCAGAAGGTAATCACGTACGGCACAGGGGAAAATTGTGATTATATCGCCTACGATATTGAATCGCACCATACGGCAACGAAGTTCAAAGTGCGTTACCGTGAAAAAGAGTTAGGCACAATAGGCTTGCATACCGTTGGGGTGCATAATGTCAAAAATGCGCTGGCGGCTGTAGCGGTAGCCGAAGAAATTGGCTTAGAGTTTGAGGACATTCGTCGAGCACTCTTAAAGTTTTATCCTGTGCGACGGCGTTTTCAAATCAAATCGCCGCCGTCGAGTCCTGTCATGGTAGTAGATGATTATGCGCATCATCCAACGGAAATACGTGCAACGCTCAATGCGGCACGAGAAGGCTGGAAAGAGTGTCGAGTGATAGCCGTCTTTCAGCCGCATCTGTATTCGCGCACGAGAGATTTCGCCAAAGATTTTGCTGATGCGCTGATGCTGGCAGATGAAGTTTTCATTACAGAGGTCTATGGCTCACGAGAAAAAATAGAGGATTTTCCTGATGTATCGGGCAGTATGATTGAGCAAGAGATGCACAAGCGCGGTTATACGAATGTGTCTTTCATAGCTGATAAAACGCTTTTGCTAGCCGGTGTGCTGAGCCGCGTGCGCAATGGCGATATGGTAATTGTAATGGGCGCAGGTGATATCACAAAATTTGCAGATAAGCTTGCCGAGGAACTTCGACAACATATTGTTTAGCCGCTAATGGCGATACGATTTCAATTGGCATCAAAAGCACTGCCGCTCATTTTGGTGAAGGCTGAACTGATAGGCAAAACTGCTTCTCGGTTGGTAACTGCAATCATTGATACAGGTGCAACAGGCTGCGTCATTACAGAAAGTCTGGCAAAGGAAATGGAGTTTGCGCACATTGAAGTGCCAAATGAAGAAAAAAGTGCACACGGCATCGGCGGTGCAATCTCAATTGAATTTGTGCGCGCAAATGAAATTCGCTTGGATGAAGCTGTGGCAAAACGCTTGCGTGTGGCGGTAATGGATATGTCTATGATTCACAATCAATTCAATTTGGTGGGTATCTCGCAGAAGCGAAAAGTAGAAATGATTCTTGGCTTTCCATTTTTCAGAGGGCGCAAACTGACAATTGATTATGCAACACGAACGCTAAGCCTGAAATGATTAAGCTGGAAGATTTAAGAGAAGTCGTGCGTGGCAAGATTTTGCTCAACGAAAATCTGGCGCCATACTCCAGTTTCAAAATTGGAGGAAATGCCGACTTCTTCGTGCGCCCGTGCGACAAAGACGATGTGGTAAGTGCAATAGCGTTCTTTCACCGAGCAAATATGCCTTACATTGTTTTAGGGCGCGGCAGCAACATTCTCATTAGTGATGAAGGTGTGCGTGGTGCAGTGATTTCATTGCGAGAAAACTTGGAGCATGTGGTCATTAAGGGTGAGCGCGTCTATGCTGAAGCTGGTGCCGATTTGCCCGCGCTAGCGATGCAAACGCTGAAGCAAAGGTTGGGCGGATTGGAGAATCTTTCAGGCATTCCGGGCAGTCTGGGCGGCGCAATTTTAATGAACGCTGGCGCCTATGGTAAAGAGATTTTTGAAGTGATTGAATGGGTAGAAGTTGTGCGCAATGGAAAAATTGTGCGTCTGCATAAATCTGAGATTCGTTACACGTATCGCGACACAGATTTGCAAAACGATGTGATTGTGGCAACCGAGATGCAGCTAAAGAAACTAACACCGCACGAGCAAGAAGCCGCCATGCAGCGTCGCAAGGAGTGGATGGACAAACGGCGCGCCACGCAGCCGCTCAACTTGCCGAATGCAGGGAGCATTTTCAAAAATCCGCCGCATGATGAAACCGGTAAGCCGCGTTATGCAGGCGCACTCATTGAAGCCTGTGGTCTGAAAGGTGCAAGATATGGCAACGCCCAAATTTCAGAAAAGCACGCCAACTTCATTGTCAATCTCGGCGGTGCAAAAGCCAGCGATGTGCTTGCACTGATTCGCCTAGCTCAGCGCGCGGTCAAAGAAAAATTCGGCATTGAGCTTGAACTTGAAATCAAACTCATTGGCTTTGAAGTAAAAAAAGAAGGAGTGATGCTATGAGTGAAGAAAGAGAAAAGGTTGATAACGGCTTTGTGGAGTTTGAGCGAGAGCCAAAAGTTAGCGCAACCGTGTCAGCAGCAGGCGATTATGCTGAGAAAGTGCAGTGCGAAAAATCGCAAGAAGAAGTTAGCGCGCCGCATACAATTAAAGAAGAACAGCGCATTGAGACACAACCAGCGCTAAGCCAAGAGAGCAAGACACTCAAAGGTGCGCAGAATGAAAAAGGGGTAAAGCACTCGAAACCCCTTGTTCTGATGGGTGTGGTCGGTGTGCTGGTGGTGTTAGGCATCCTAGCAGGAGCATGGTCGCAGCAGGTGTCGCTCCACGAGTTTGTCGTTACGGGCAATCGTTTGGCGCGCACGGAAGCGATAACAGAGCGCATCAACTTTTTGCTGGGCAAAGCCATGCGAGAAGTGCATTTAGCCCAGATTGAAGATACGCTCTGCACGCTACCGCTGATAAAGAAAGTGGTAGCAACAAAGGAATTTCCAAGCACCATTCATCTAAGAATTGAGGAGCGGCAGTTTGTAGCTTTCACAGCAGTTGGGGAACGTTTGAAAGTAGTCGGAGAAGATGGGGTCTTGGCTGATGCAGAGCCAGAGTTCTTAGGCAAAATGCGCTTGCCGTGGCTATCGGGATTTGAGAAAGTGCATCGCACTCGTCAGGGTTTGTTGGTGCTGGATTCAGCAGAGGCGAAAAGTGCACTGGAGTTACTTGCAGCCTTGCAGCAGCGTGAACTCTGCCGAACACTAATAGCTGAAGTTCGCCTTACACCAAAAGAACTCCTTGTGTTTTCAAATGAAGCGGATACGCGCTTTGTGTTCGGCTGCGATGGTGAGTATGAGCGCATGTTGCGTTACTTTGAAGCGTTTTGGAAGCAGGTAATCGTGAAAAAAGGTGTGCAACAGTTCGAGTACGTGGATTTGCGCTACAATCGATGTGTGTTTGCAAAATCTGTGCAGAATTTGAAACTCAATTTTGAAAACCAGCGGCAATGACGCCAAACGAGAAAAGGACGGTATAGGATGGCAAAAGAAAAAATCGTGGTCGGGCTTGATATTGGCACCACGAAAGTGTGTGCAGTAGTTGCCCAAAAAGATGAGTTCGGCAAAATCAATGTGTTAGGCGTTGGGCGAGCACATTCGGAAGGGCTGTCTCGCGCCGCCGTCGTTAATATCAACAAAACCGTTGATGCGATTCGTCAGGCTGTAAAAGAAGCGGAGCATACATCCTCGATTCGCATCAAAGGGGTCAATGTTGGCATTTCTGGTGAGCACGTGCAGTGCATTAAGTCTCACGCAGAAGTAAGTATCAACCAAAGCGGCATTGTCAATTACAGTGATGTAATGCGCTTTGTCGAAAAAGCCAAAGCAAATTTGAAACATCTGGATGTAGAGCGAGAAATCATTCATGCAATTCCGCAAGAATTTATCGTCGATGACCAAGAAGGCGTCTTAGACCCGATTGGCATTATTGGCACAACGATGAAAGGGTCGGTCTATGTGGTTTTAGGCATGAAGACCAAGGTGCGAAACATTCAGCAGTGTGTGGAGAAAGCCGGCTTAACGATTAACGGCATGACCTTTGAGCCAATTGCCTCGGGCATGGCGGTGATGAAAGATTCCGAGCGTAAGTCGGGCGTCGCAATCATTGATATTGGCGGTGGGACCACTGATGTGGCGATTTACACCAAAGGCGTGATTCGACATTCCGAGGTCATTAAGTGGGCGGCGATTGATGTCACAAATGATGTGGCGATTGGGCTCAAAACGCTGCATGAAGTTGCCGAAGACTTAAAGATTCGCCACGGCTGCGCTTATTCACGCGATCTCATCAAAGACGAGGAAATTTTAGTGCAAGGTATTGAGGGGCGCGCGCCAAAGACCTTTATGCGCAGCACACTTACGAACATCATTGAGGCGCGTATGACCGAAATTTTTGAGTATGTGCGTGCTGCCCTCAAACGCTCTGGCTATTACAACTATCTCAACGCAGGCGCTATCATCACGGGTGGCGGCAGCTTAGTCAGTGGCAATCAAGCATTAGCCCAAGAGGTGTTAGGACTTGATGTCCGAATTGGTCAGCCCGAAGGCATCACAGGTGGCATGGTCGGAGAACTGCATTCCCCAATTTATGCGACCGCTGTCGGATTAGTCTTGCGTGCTATCAAAGACCTTGAGCAGCAAGAGCAATTTGCCGCATCCTTGCAGCAAGCGCCACCGAAAGAGGAGGCGCCGCTAAACGAGCCTGTGACTGAAGGCGAGCCTGAAAAAGAAAATCGCCCGAATCTGTTTGGAAAGCTGAGAAATTGGTTCGACCAAATCTAAAATGCTTATGCTTTCAACAAGAGAATTGATAGAAATCTACATTTCAACGGTGCCCGATGCGCAACTTGCGCAAGAGCAGCAACTTGACAGTCAATAGACGGATAAAGGAGGGAAATTATGCCATTTGAGTTCGATAGGTCTCAATCACTGGTTGGGGCAAGCATCAAAATTGTTGGCATTGGCGGTTGCGGTGGTAACGCGGTCAATAATATGATTGAGCGCGGCATCACCGGCGTCGAGTTTATCACATTCAATACAGACCAGCAAGCCCTGAACAGTTCTTTAGCACAGCGTTTTCAGATTGGTAAAGCGACGACCAAAGGACTTGGTGCAGGGTTCAATCCGGAAATTGGCAAGAAAGCCGCTGAAGAAGACCGAGAGCAAATTTCCGAGCTTCTGCGCGGCACCGATATGCTCTTCATTACCGCAGGAATGGGCAAAGGCACCGGCACAGGCGCAGCGCCAGTCATCGCAGGGATTGCAAAGAATTTAGGCATTCTGACCATCGGCATTGTAACAAAACCGTTTGAATACGAAGGCAGACGCACAATGGAAACGGCAGAACGTGGTATTGAAGAACTGCGCAAACAGGTCGATACGCTCATTGTCGTACAAAATGAAAAGATTCTGAGTTTCGCCAACGGTGATTTAGGTATCAAAGAAGCCTACAATCTGGCTAACGATGTGCTCTACCGTGCAGCAAAAGGCATTTCAGAAATCATTACCAAGCATGGTCATGTCAATGTCGACTTTGCGGATGTGCGCAACATTATGTCGGATGCAGGCGATGCTGTGATGGGCTCTGCAACTGCCTCAGGCGAGAATCGTGCACTCAAAGCCGCAATGGAAGCCATCTCAAGTCCGCTGCTCGATGGTGTTTCTATCAAAGGCTCATCACGCGTGCTGGTCAATCTGACAGGCGATATCAAAATCCGCGATGCGCAAGAAGCCATGAATTACATCTACGAGCAAGCTGGCAGTGATGCCACGATTATTCATGGCGTTGTTGAAGATGACGCCGTGCCCGGTGAAATCAACGTCACTGTAATTGCAACCGGGTTCAACAAGAAAAAACCTTCAACCGCCGCTGAGCAACTGCGCGTCGTGCGCCGAGAAGATTTGGCAAAGTCTGTCAATCCTAATGTCGAAAACAAACTCAGCCGAATGAATGCTGAAATGTATGAAAGACCAGAAAAGCGCGATGATACACCGACCTTCATTCGTTTGGGCATGACTTCACCTGAGCCGCTTGAAAATGCTAAGCCCAATGAGGCAGAGTCGCACACTGAAAAGCCTAATCTGACGCCAGAACAAGACCGCATCCGAAAAACAAACTCGGATACACCTGCTTTTCTGCGGAAAATTATGGACTGAACCTGAAAGATGAAAAAGCAACTCTGCCATTGCCAAGCACGATGAGCGACAGCAGGACCTGCGCGTTGTCGTAGTTTGAAAAAAATGTGCCTGTGTATTCTGCGCGTGCTTGATAAGAGGAACACTCTGGCAGTTGGCTATGTGCGCGTGCGTTTAACCGAGCCCCACTCAAAGCCGCTCGGCTCACAAATAGCGACCTCGACCGAGCCCAGTTGCACGGTCGGGTTCTGAGATTTAAACGCTTTGGTCAAGCATTCATCGAAAGCAGTGAAAAGAAAGGCACTAAGTGTCTCGCAAGTCGGTGTGGCTTGTGCATCAGAGGGCAAAATTGGATTTTCGTTGAGAAACGAATTGCGCAGCGGTGCAAGCACAGTTTCAAACGCCTGACGCACATCAGGCAAATTGACAATCATGCCACGCTGTGTCTCGCCAGAAAGACTGACACTGACGCGCCAGAGATGCTCATGCGGCGCTTCACGCACAGAAAGCGAATGCGAGGCACAAAACTCAAATTTCAAACACAGTTCTGTTTTCACGGGCTATTTCCCCAAAAGTTACTGCTAGCATCTTGCAAAGATGCAACAACACGCAGAGTTTCACAATTTGCCAACATTACGCAGTGCACGCTTGATAAAACCATCGGCTGCCTCTAAGGCAGCTTTAGCCTCAGCATAATTGAGCCCAGAGAGCCGCATCATCAGCGCAAGTTTCAAGTTGCCCTTAGCAGCGCGCAAGTAGTGTTCTGCTGTTGAGTAATCTTCGCCTGTGGCTAGCATGAAAATACGTTTGGTGCGCTCGCGCAGTTTGTTATTGGTTTGCTGTAAATCTACCATCAAATTCCCAAAGGTCTTGCCTGAAAGAATCATCGCCCCAGTAGAAATCATATTCAAAACCATTTTGTGCGACGTGCCCGCCTTCATGCGTGTCGAGCCCATGATAACTTCAGGTCCTACCAACGTGCGAATCACCACGGTGGCTTTTTCTTTGACATCAGGATTCGAAGTAAGGAAGATGGTCTTAGCACGCAGCGAGCGTGCATAGCGCAGGGCTGCAATGACAAACGGCGTGCGCTTACTGGCACTGATGCCGCACAGCACATCGTGTTTGGAGAAATTGATGGCTTTGAGCGCCTCTATAGCAGCATCCATATCATCTTCGGCACCTTCTACACTTCGAAATACGGCACGACGTCCACCTGCAATAATAGCCTGCACTTGGCTAGGCTTAACGCCAAAAGTAGGTGGACACTCTGAAGCGTCTAAAATGCCTAAGCGCCCCGATGTGCCAGCGCCGATGTAAATAAGCCGACCGCCATGACGAAAGGTAGTTGCAACAAGTTCAATTGCTGCTGCAATCTCGGGCAAACAGCGCTCGACGGCAAGCGGCACATTTTTGTCTTCGGCGTTGATGAGCGTTGCAATCTCCAAAGCGGAGCATTCATCAATGTGAAGTGTATTGGGATTTTGCTGCTCTGTGAGCAGTTGAGAGAGTTCTTTGAAAAGACGACTTGGCGATGACATGATGTCTTATTCGGCAATGACAACGACTTTTTCAGAGAATTTTTCGCCCAAAAAATCAATTGGGTGTTGCGTAATGCGCTCGGGAAACGACAGATGCTCTGCACCGTAGATGAGTGCTTCACCTATCTCCGTTTCCAAATCACCACCTTTAAGGCAGATGAGCTTACCGCCTTTTTTGAGCAAGGGCTCAGACCACTTACAGAGCTCGGGCATAGCGGCAACTTGACGGCTAACAATAGCATCGAACTTCACGCCTTTGAGCTCGTCGCTGCGTTTCTTTTGCGCCACCACGTTCCTCAGCCCAAGTTGAACAATCATATCTTGGCAGGCTGTGATTTTTTTGCCAATAGCATCAATGAGCAAAAAGAGTGTATCGGGAAAGGCAATGGCAAGCGGAATGCCGGGCAAGCCACCGCCCGTGCCCAAATCCAAGACACGCTCACCTTTCTTGAATTGATGAAAAAATGTAATCGAAAGCGAATGAAGAATATGTTTAGAAAGCACACTAGATTCGTCTTTCCGACTGATAAGATTCACCTTTTTATTCCACGCCAGTAAAAGTTCAGCATATCTCCAAAGCTGCTCTTGCTGCACATGTGAAAGCGGGAGCGTGCCAGATAGCTGCGTTACGATACGCTCAAGTTCGGCTCGGGTCAAGGGCTAGCGCAGAATTTTGCCATTGAGAAATTATACTAAGATACTTAACTTGATTTATCACCGCAATAAAACCGAGCAGCACCAAGCAGCATGATGATAGGTCAGAATTCAATTCAGCATACCCTATCCCAAAACGAGCACATTTATGCCATCGTTATGGCGGGCGGCGTGGGCTCACGATTGTGGCCGCTTTCGCGCAAGAAGATGCCAAAACAGTTTTTAGATTTTTTCGGCGATGGCACGATGATTGCAAAAACGGTTGCGCGACTGCAGGGCATTGTGAAGCCCGAAAACATTCTCATTATCACTAACAAAGCAGGCAAAACTTTAGCTAAAAAGCAACTGCCACATATTCCGACACGCAACATCATTGTCGAACCGATAGGTCGTAACACAGCCCCATGTATTGCACTGGCATCGGCTTACATTAAGAAACGCGACCCTGAGGCAATTGTCTGTGTCTTGCCTGCTGACCACTTGATTTCCGATGTGAAACTCTTTCAGCAAACCTTGCAAGCGGCTTTTGAAATCGCAGCAAAGACCGATGCACTCGTAACAATTGGCATCAAACCCGACCGACCAGAAACCGGCTATGGTTACATTCAAGCTAATCAAGAGCATACTGACCTGACCACCTCCATCAAAGTGCGCTTCGGTATTAGCGCGCATAAAGTCAAAACCTTTGCAGAAAAACCCGACCTTGAAACTGCAAAGGGCTTTCTGGCAAGCGGCGACTTTCTATGGAATAGCGGTGTCTTTGTCTGGCACATCAATAGCATTCTCAAAGAATTTGAGCGATGCTTGCCGCAGCTCTATCTGGATATGCAAGCCATTGTGCAAGCTATCGGGACGCGTAAAGAACGCAAAACAATTGAAAATTTCTATAGCTGGGTACATCCAATTTCGATTGATTATGGCGTCATGGAAAAAGCACAATCGGTCTATGTGCTGGAAGGAGATTTTGGCTGGTCAGATGCTGGCAGCTGGGACGAGATTTTCCGCTACCTCTCCCACGAGCATATTATGGATGACTCGATTGTGCTCAATGAAGCGCAGAATGTGCTCGCAATTCGCCCCAAAGGTAAAAGCATTGCAGTGGTCGGCATTGATGATGTGTTTGTGATTGATACCAAAGATGCACTGCTCATTTGCAAACGCGGTCGTTCGCAAGAAGTGAAAACGGTGGTTGATGCCTTGAAGCGTCGCCAGCTCGAGGAGTTTATGTAAGCGCGAAAAGAAAGTTGATGCCACATATACCTTAGGCATAGCAGTTTGCTAGTCGCGCTGTTTGATGACAATCTCCACCGGGACGCTGGTCTGACCAAGCAAGGTTTGAAGTTGCTGGCGCATCGCTGTGTCGGCTTCTCTGAGTAAGCCGGAAGACAAGGCTTGTCGGCGTGCATGTGCTTGCAAGCGACTTACCGCTGCCTCGCGCTCTTCTCGTGTGATAAAGTTCCACCAGCCACTTTCATCACGCACAATTTCATAGCGTGTCATCTCAAGTGAAAGTAACTCTGGTTCAGGCAACTCGGCAATGATTTTTGTCGGATTGGTTTTGACGGTCAGCAAAAATTTCTGTTGCAAATTGTAGCCAGCTTTAGCAACGAAGACACCACGCACCACCAGAGTTTTCGTGCTCCCTAAAAATGTGTGTGTGTAGGTTTCCTCTACGAGCAATTGTTTAGAGAGCGTTGCCAGCTCTAGGATTGGCGAGGATTGTTGCACAACAACAGTTTCGTTGATGCGCACCTCGGGTGTAAAGTGAAATGTGCGTCTAAACCCTTCGGCAGCTTTTTCTGCAAGGTCGGTCGGCGCTTTAACAAAGATAACATAGACAGCAATTGCGATGGCAATGGCAGCAAAGCCAATCGCAGCAGCTAACAAGGTGAGTCGTGCTGAAAGGCTCATCTTTTGGATTTGGAGTTTCTGCCTAACCTACACAATTTGAAGTTAGAAAACCCAACATTATTCAGGCTAAAGTCATCACGCGCTATGCTACGCCACCTTATTGTTGTGCTCTCTCTTTTTCTGCTTCCTCTACGAGCACATGCGCAGACTGTCGAGCACGACCTTGTCAATTGGTCGAGTGCAATGGTAACCACGCGAATTGGAGACAGCCCTTGGTCTGTGCAGTTTTTCGTGCAGAACCGAATGATTAAAAATCTCTCGCAGTTTCAGACGGTCGTGTTTTTGCTCTATGGGCTCTACCGTGTTGTGCCATCGACATCCATCGGCGCAGGCTACATTTTTCTTACGCCCATCAACAACCGCGTGTTGGATATTTTCTCGTTTCAAGTGTGGCACGACTTTAAGGTAGGTCAAGTCCCAGCAGTGCTGCGCTTGCGTGCTGAAAGTCTCGCTTGGCACTCCCCACAAGATGTCTTTTTTGAAGTAATTCGCTCATGGCGGTTTCGCATTCGCCCTGAGGTAGCTATTTCACTGGGTGGAAATTACTCATGGCTCATCAACAACGAATGGTTTTTTACGCTCGAAGCCCCTGCGTGGAATCAAAATCGGTTTCAAACAGGGGTGCGCTATCGGCAGCCGGGCATTATCGTCGATGTGCTGTATCAAAATCGTGTCATCAACCGCATAGCACCATTGCCAGTGCGTATGGAGCACATTCTTCTGCTCAATTTCTTTTACACTTTCACACTTTAAGAGAGCTTGAACATGCACAGGCGCAAAGAAGTTGCAGTGCTGTGCATGCGCGTTGCAGTTAGTCGACATAAGGTTTTAACGCCTCTAAGAACGCTTGTGGTGCTCGAGTCAGTTTGCCGGCTTGATTGACAAAAGCATGAATGGTATAGCCTTCAAAGAGTTTTTGCCGTGTCTGCTGCTCAAAGCCTTGGTACGAGAGCGTAACGCGCACGTTTTCGAGCTTTGAGATGTGCGTTTCGATAAGGAGTTCGTCATCGTAGCGGGCGGGGGCAAGATAGTCTAAGTGGGCGGAGACAACGGGGAGCCGCACACCATGCGCTTCGAGTGCTTTGTAGGCAAAGCCACAGCTGCGAAGCAATTCGTTGCGTGCGGCTTCCAGAAATTCAAAATAGCGTGCGTAGTAGACAACTTGCATCTGGTCGGTATGCGCATAAATCACGCGCAGCGTATGAGTAAAGACATGGCGTGGCGAGCGCGACATTACTCTTCTCTCCACACACCCATCTTCGAAAACTTCTCTATGCGCTCATCGACAAGTTGCTCAGGCGATTTCTTCATCAGTTCTTGCAATTCTTGAATCAATATGCGTTTCAGAGTTGCCGCAACTTGTTCAGGATTGTGATGTGCACCGCCAATGGGTTCGGGCACGATACGGTCGATAATACCATACTCAATAAGGTCAGCTGCCGTGAGTTTGAGTGCTTCAGCAGCTTGCTCTTTGAACGACCAACTGCGCCAGAGAATGGAGGAGCAACTTTCAGGCGAGATAACCGAGTACCATGCGTTCTCGAGCATCAAGACGCGATTGCCGACACCAATGCCGATAGCCCCACCTGAAGCTCCCTCGCCGATAATCACAGCAATAATAGGGGTACGCAGGCGTGCCATTTCAAAAAGATTGCGTGCAATTGCTTCTGCTTGTCCACGCTCCTCGGCTTCAATGCCCGGAAATGCGCCCGGCGTATCGATAAGCGTAATGACAGGCTTCTTGAACTTTTCGGCAAGTTTCATCAGACGCAATGCTTTGCGATAGCCCTCGGGATTTGCCATCCCGAAATTGCGAAAGATGTTGGATTTCGTATCGCGCCCTTTTTGATGACCGATAATCATCACCGTTTGCGAAAAGTGATGGTCGTCATCGACCATGCGCGCAAGCCCTCCAACAATTGCTTTATCATCACCAAAGGCGCGGTCACCAGAAAGCTCCATAAAGTCTTGCGTCATCATGTAAATGTAATCCAGCGTGTAGGGGCGCTCAGGGTGACGAGCCAGTTGCACGCGTTGCCAGCGCGTCAGGTTTTTATAGACCGAGATGCGCAAATCTTGAACTTTAGCTTCAAGTTGCTCAATCTCGCGCGCCAATTCCTCTGTTCTGCCATTCCCATTTTGCAGAGCAAACTGGCGCATTTCGTTGAGTTTGGTCTCAAGTTCTGCAATAGGCTTCTCAAAATCCAGAATGACTTTTGCCATATAAAGGTCTCTCTCGCATTTGTTAAGAATGCTTGAACTCCAGCGGGATGAAATGATACGACAAAATTTTGCAAATTCCTTAGCCTTGCCTCACAAGATTATTAGCAAGTATTGTCGAACTTCAAGAGCTTACGGTGTAACAGTAAGCACTAAGGTGGTTTATCAAACAAAATTACATCAGCTATGAAAAACAACCTCATCACCGCGTTCACCCTGCTGTTTGCTATAATGAGTATGGTTCTTGCCTCAAGTTGTGGGAGCAAGAAAAATCCAGAGGAGCTCAAGCCCATTCCGCCAGAGTTCTATGGGGAGTGGCAGGCGCAAGATGGCTCACGTCTGCAAATTTTTGCCAATGGTAAAGGTGCCTTCAAAATTGGCGGTAAGAACGTCGAAGGTGGCACAGTAGAATACACGCCCAAGACGAATTCGTTTGAGATTAGTTTGTTTGGCATCGGTGAGACATTTCGTATTGACCAAGCGCCAAGCGGCAATGAAATGAAACTCAACGGCATGGTTTTTCGGCGCGTAGGAGGGTTTGCGCCAGAGTCGCCCAGCACAACTTCTACTCCAAGTCGGACTTCGCCCACAAGCCTGCCGTCAGATGCAGAACTCAGGGAACTGACCCACAAATCGCTCAAAAACTTTGGGAATGCTGTGGTCATTGAGGATTTTACACTATTTCATGCACTGATGGCGCCAGAGTTTCAACGTGAGTTTTCACCTGAAAGGTTAAAAACCGTATTCTCTCAATTTATAGAGAAAAAAGTCGATGTGGGGATGCTGATACAAGATGCGCCTATTGCATTCAGTGTGCCTGCACGCCTTGATGAAAATGGTGTACTCAAAACGCAAGGCGCGATAGCCTCAAAAGTTGCACCTGTTGATGTGCTCTTTTCGCTGGATTATGTGTTTCGAGATGGCGAGTGGAAACTTGTCGGTCTTGATATTAAAACACAAGAACCGCAGCGTCCGTAATGCAGCTTTGAGTCAACAGAGTCTAAGTGCTGATAGAAAATAGCGCTGGCTTTGGTTTGGTTTTGTCTTGTGCAAAGGTGCATTGCAAAGCCTGTGAAAGGAGATTGAGCAACGAGTTTGCGTTCGTATGGTCAGCAAGGTGCAGCAAAAACACAAAAAGGCACGGTCAAAAAAACGCTTGATACAAGTGCGCAACAGCGCCGTGCTTAGCTGAAACTCGCTACAGCGGCATCGAGCGAGTCAAAAGTCTGGAAGACTTGAACAAGTTTGGTAATCACAAGCAGGCTTTTGATTCGCTCTGCGGGATTGGCAAGGCGCAAGTCGCCACCAGCATTGCGCACGGTGGTCAATGCGGAAGTCATCATGCCCAAGCCTGACGAATTCATGTACTCGACTTTAGCAAGGTCAATAATGAGATGTTTTTTGCCAGAGGCGATAAGTTCGCGCAGGCGATTGAGCAGTTCGTTAGCGCCCGGTCCGCCCAGTACATCGCCTTCGAGCGAAATGACGACTGTCGAGCCAATCACTTTTTCTGAAAATTTCATGATACACAAAGTTAGGTTGTGCTGCAACAGCAAGCAAGGTTTGCAGTGACTGCGCTGATGCGTAGACTGACAGGACGAAATTGCTCGGAGCAAACGCCTACGCCTCTAAAGCTGCAGGTTAGCCACGGAGCTTGAGCTTACCGCCCGCACGCAATTGCCAATCCAGAACAAGCGGTGCGGCTACAAATACCGATGAATAGGTGCCAATCAAAATACCCATTCCAATTGCAAAAGCAAAACTGCGAATGGTAGGACCAGCAAAAATAAACAGGACAATTACCGTGAGTAGCGTAGTCGTTGAGGTAATAATCGTACGGCTGAGCGTTTCGTTAAGGCTATCGTTAAAAATTTTCTCATAAGGTTCATTGCGGCGAATTTTAATATTCTCGCGAATGCGGTCATAGACAACGACAGTATCTGTAATCGAGTATCCTACAATTGTAAGAAATGCCGCAATAGTGCTCTGGTCGACTTCAAGGGGCATGGCGTTAAAGATGCCGCCGAGCAAACTAAATAGGCTGGCAACCACGAGCACGTCGTGAAAAATCGCAAGTACCCCTGCCGCCGCAAACTTAAACTCGAAGCGAATGCCGACATAAATTAGAATAATCGCAAGTGCACCTAGAATCGCGCTGATAGCAGAGCCGCGCAAATCGTCAGCAATGCTGGGACCGACGGAATCAATGCGCAAAATCTCGTGTGGATTATCCTTGAAGTCACGTGTGAGGATGCGTGTCAGCGTGCTTTGCAAATCGTTGAGGTCGCCCTGAAAGTCCGTAGTTAAGATAATCTCGCGTGGCGAGCCGTATTCTTTGATTTGCCCACTGATGCCTTCAGCATAAATGGTTTTGCGAACCTGACCGATGTCGACCGGATTAGTAAAGCCAACCACGACTTCTGTGCCTCCCTTGAAGTCAATGCCGAGTTGAAAGCCGCGCACGAGGATCGAAGCCAGACCAATGACCAGAAACCCCAGTGAGAGGTAGTAGGCCGCTTTACGCTTGCCAATGAAGTCAAAATTTGCCTTTTCTAAGAAACGCATAGTTTTTGATGAAAGAGAATAAATTTGGATTAACCAAAACTGACAATGCTAACTTTATCGCGCTCAAGCATCCAGTCAAATGAGATTTTGGTAATGACAACAGCCGTGAAAAGACTGGCGGCGATGCCAATCATCAGTGTAACCGCAAAACCTTGAATCGGTCCGATTCCAAACGCATAGAGCAGCGCAGCAGCACCAAATGTGGTAACATGGGAATCCAGAATGGCGGAAAATGCTTTGTCGTAGCCAATCTCAATAGCAAGTTTAAGTAGTTTGCCCTTGGCACTTTCTTCACGCACGCGCTCAAAGATGAGCACATTGGCATCGATTGCCATACCGATAGTTAGCACCAAGCCAGCGATACCGGGCAAGGTCAGTGTGGCACTGAATCCAGCAAGGAAGGCAATGACAAAAAGTACATTGAAGAGCAACGCGAAATCGGCAATAAAGCCTGCGGCTCGATAGTAAAGAATCATAAAGATTGCAACCACAAGAAAGCCAGCAAGCACGGAATAAAGTCCTGCACGGATAGAATCCTCACCCAGCGATGCACCAACGGTGCGCTCTTCGACGATGCGTACAGGCGCAGGGAGCGCACCTGCTTTCAGCACAATTTCTAAGTCGCGTGCTTCTTCTGCAGAAGCCAAGCCATTGATGACCGAACTACCATTAGGAATCTTGGATTTGACCACAGGCGCAGAAAAGACAACGCCATCGAGCACAATTGCAATTTGCTTATCGATATTGGCGCCTGTAACGCGCGCCCATTTGCGTGTGCCTTCATCGTTCATGCGCATGTTGACCTCAGGGCGCGTACCATCGATACTGAATGTCGCGCGCGCTTCAACGATGACCCCGCCTTCAAGCTCAGGTTCGCGCTTGAGAGCGTAGAGCCGATAGACATTTTCATCTGCATCATTCTGGAAGGCACGAGCATCGGGCAAAAATTCCAAATCACCTGTAAAGCGCTCGCGTATATCAGGGCGATTCAGTGTCGCAAGCACTTTGGGTTTGGCGGTCTCTGTAACAAAGAGTGCACCAGAGCGTGGATCAATGATAATACCGTCGTCCGTATCGGCAACTGCAAAAAGTGGATTTTCTGCCTTCAGCTGCTCTTGCGATTTGAGTGAATCAGGCAAAGCCGCCAGTGAATCAGCTCTGGCAAGCGCCAGCGAATCGTTGGCAAGCGTGGTATCACTCAAACGGTTTTGGCGTGCAAGATACTTGTTGATGTCGGTCAGGGTCTTGATTGCAATGTCTGGGTCGCGCACCAGTTTGAACTCTAACTTCGCTGTGCCCTTGAGCAACTTGCGCACGCGCTCTTTGTCGCTCACACCCGGCAGTTCAACAATGATGCGCCGACCGCCTTTAACAAGAATCGTGGGTTCGGCAACACCAAACTGGTCGACACGATTGCGGATAATTTCTTTTGCGCGATTGACAGCCTCTTCGGCTTCACGGTTGAGTTTCTCGACAATCTCATCGTCAGAATCGCGCAAGTCATAGAAATATCGGCTAAGACGAATCCCGCGCTGTTTGAACTCTTTGGCAAGCAGCACAGGGACCTTCTCGTTTTCGCGTTCGGCTTGCTCGCGCACAGCTGCAACAACAGAGTCAAATACGGCATCACGGTTGCGCGCCTTAAGCTCAAGCAGCTCGAGCACATCCACCTCCAAGACAACATGCATGCCGCCTTGTAAATCCAGACCAAGCTTGAGGCGCTTTTCCTGCGCCGCATCAATGCTCTTGCGGTTTTCCTTCACAAACGCCAAACTATCTTCTGGTGAAGAAAACTCGCGCAATTTCTTGCTGTAGAAGTAATCTTGAACCGTGGGGTAAAGAAACCACCCCGAGAGGAGAATGAAAACAATAGTAAGCCCGATGCGAAAGCCGTTATTTTTCATTGAAGTAGTTCAAAGAACGACGCAGCGAAGCGTCCTTCAAAGTTTGAGAATTTGAATTGAATAGCGTTCTAACAAATGATTTAACCGCTTGACAAAAAGGTCGCAAATATAAGGAAATAACGGCTCAAAGTCAATGCAGAAAATGCAGGGCTGCAAGAGACAAATTTCCCTTCTACTCAGAATTTTGTGAGATGCGGTTCGCGCTTTATCTTTGCAGAGCTGTGGGCTCTGCCACAATCAACAAGATAACAAACAACAAAACTGCCTGATCATGAAACACCTTCGTGTATTCTTGCTGCCGCTGTTGCTGCTTACTTTCATGAATGCTCAAGCTCAAGAAAACCCCTATTACTACTATAACGGACAGAAAATGTTTCTTTCACCGTTGCCCTCTGAGGTAATGGTGAAATACCGTGAGACTGTGCCGGCTAACCAAAAGACACAAATCATGCGCATGTCGCGCCGTCTGGCATCTGTGCTGATGGAGCCGAAAGAGACAGATATTTCTGCCTACAACACCGTGCGTTACACATTGCAGGCAAACGCAAGAAATCAGCGCACGATGGATGAAGTGATTGCAGAACTCAAGCGCAATCCTGATGTGGAGTCAGTCTATCCTGCCTATCGGACTGCGTCTGGCGATACGGTATGGGTAACCAATGAAATTGTGCTCTCGCCAAAGATAGCGAATAATCCACGCGCACAAGCTTTGCTAGATAAACTGGGTGTCTCCGTCTTTGCCCGCTATGAGCTGGGCGATCACGAACAACTCTATGCTAAAATTTCCCCGGATGAAAATGTCTTTGACATAGCCAGTCAGTTGCAAGAAAGTCAACTGTTCAACTACGCTGAGCCAAACTTTACTTTTCGTGGGCATGTTCATCAAGATGCCCCAAAGCAAAAGTTACCTGAAAAGCGCGACCCAGCCACGCTCTTGCGAGAGCGCGGAAAGGATCTGAGTCCAGAGGAGCGAATTCGCTTGAAAACCGAGATGCTGCGTCAGGCTGGTATTCAGGTCCATGGGAACGGCTCTAAAGCAGCAGTGACACGCGATCGAACTCGGCTGCCTTTCTCTGATGATTTGCGCAAGGAAACGATGGAAGGCATCATGAGCACTGCTCCTGACGAGACCCAGACACCAGATGTAGATACGCCTGAATGGTCGGGGCAGAAGGGGCGCAAAGCAAAAGCGTATGTTGAACCGCGTCCGGATTATGCGAATTTGATGCGTGTGAGCGACCCACTGTTTTCACAGCAATGGTGGCTACACAACACTGGACAGACTGATGGCGTGGTCGGTGCAGACATCAATGCTTTGGGGGCATACGCTGTAACATTTGGAAACTCAGGTATAGTGGTTGCGATTACAGATGCCGGTGGCTATGACCTTGATCACCCCGAATTGCAAGGAAAGATTGTAGGTTCCTATCGTACCTTTGATGAGCCTAATCCAGCTACACCAAGAAATTCAGACTCCAATCACGGCACGCCGTGTGCAGGGATCATTGGTGCACGCACCGACAATGGATTGATGGTAGCAAGCGGTGCACCTAATGTACGCTTGCTGCTAATTGACATTGCTTCAACCGCACCTAGTGGTGGCTCGTTTAACTTTACGCAGCTTGATATTACGCGCATGGCAACGCGCATCATTACGACCCCCGGAGTAGCTGCGGTTTCTAATAGCTGGGGTGGTGGAATACCAAGTGCCGCACAAGAAGCCAGCTTTAACGCTGTACGCTCACAATCTCGCAGCGGTCTGGGTGCCGTGGTGCTCTTCTCTGCAGGAAATAGTGGCGCTGCCACAGTCGGCTACCCAGCTAGCGCCGCTAACATGATTGCTGTCGGCTCCTCTACCCACACGGATAACCGAGCGTCATATTCTCAATATGGTAGTGACTTAGACGTGGTAGCACCTGGTGACTTTGCCTCACCTGTTGTTGGAATTTTGACGATCGACCGCACAGGCGCAGGCGGCTACGATGCAGAAGATGTAACTTTCTTTGGAGGTACCTCAGCATCGTGTCCAGTGGCAGCGAGCGTCGTTGCAATGATGGCTTCGGTGCGCCCGAACATAAGGGTAGGACAACTCGAGACACTTTTACAATCTACAACAGATAAAGCTGGACCTTATAGCTATACGAATGTGCCCAATCGTCCTCTCGGCACATGGAACGAAGAGATGGGCTACGGCAGAGTGAATGCCCGAAAAGCGGTCTTAGCGGCTCTTGGATTTTTAATCAATATCACAGAGCCAGTTGGAGCAATAGTAAAAGGAGAGCCTACCACAATTCGCTGGTCGGTGTTTGGCAATGTCGACACACCCATCAACATTGACCTGATGCGCGGTCGCTTTGATGTGCTAACCATTGCAAGCAACCTCCCGGCGTCGACACGTAGCTTTACTTTCACGCCACCGACTTCTTTGCCCGATGGAAACGACTATGCCATCCGCATCCGCACAGGACCAGTGTCAGAAATAAGTCGCCCATTTTCACTGGTACGGTCTGTCTCTCTGTATGTCCCTGAAAATGCACAGGTTGCCTCTGGTACCTACACTGACTTAGGAAGCAGTGGCAGAGTGATTAGTGTTGCCAATACCGACGATGCCAACTCTGCTCCGCAGAACATTGGTTTCCCCTTCAACTTTAATGGAGAGACCTTTACGCAGTTCATCCTCAACACTAACGGTTTTATTAAACTTGGCAACAGGGCACCCTCCCGAGCAAACCTCTTCATCACAGATCCACTTGATGAAGATGGTGTTGGCGGTGCGCTAACCAGCACACACCCAGCGGACATCAACATTATCTCTGTGATGAATCATGACTTGGAGGCTGGAACACTACCAGCTGAATATCGTGTGCATGTAACGGGCACCGCGCCAAATCGCGTCTGCATCATCCAGTTCAAAAACGTGCGAGATAAAGCAAAATTCTCTACACTTTCAAATGATGTCCGTCCTCCACAGTATAACAACATGAACTTCCAGATTCGCTTGCACGAAAATGGCTTGATAGAATTTACCTACGGCAGCTTTAGCCCTTCTACAAACCTTGCTTCCTACAAGACCTTTGGCGTGGGCATCAAGGGATTAGATCCTTCAACTATCCAAACTACCATTGCTCGAAAAGTTTCAGCTTCGCAGTGGAGCTCACCTCTCTTCCGACGTGGCACGGGTGCACTTTCTACCTTCAATCACCGTAACAATGTGCTCCCTGTCCCCGGCGTTACCTACCGCTTTATACCGCGGCGACCGATTACACAATTGGTAATTACAAGTATCGCTCCAGCCTCACCTATCGTGGACATTGGGTTTAATGCTACAGTTGAGCTGCGCGATGCCTTCGGTGTAGCACAAGCAACGCCTGCACCAGTAACCGTCACAATAGACCAAAACCCAGCTTCGGGTACAGGTCAGATTAGTGGCACACGCACAGCAACTATCCCGACTGGGCAACGCTCGGGCACTATTGCAGGGCTGCGCTATAACCGCGTTGAAAATGGAGTGCGCATCCGTGCAACGGCACCCGGTCTACCAAGTGCAATAAGTGCACCGTTTAATGTTGTTGCACCGCCTGTAGGCCTTGCAAATGTGGATTTTGTACCGCTTGAGTTTCCACCCAGCGGCTGGCAAATCTTCAATCCTGATAACGGCATCACTTGGGTGCGTAACGCTACGGGAAGTACCAACCCAGGATCGGCATTTATGAATTTCTACTCGTATAGCAGTGCAGGGCAATTTGATGCACTTATCAGTTCACCTTTCCGAGTGCCGTCAGGCGCTTTCCTGCGCTTCGATGTGGCTTATGCGAGTTACCCCGGCTTTGCAGATACGTTGGAAATTCGTGTGTCAACAGATGGTGGTCAAACTTATCCAAATGTAATCTACTATAAAGGTGGAGCAGACTTGGAGACGGTGCTACCACGCACAGCGCCATTTACACCGACAGCTGCAGAATGGCGTACGGAATGGGTTAACCTGAGCGCCTTTGCAGGACGCACGGTGCGCATTGCTTTTATTGGTGTCAATGACTATGGCAATAACCTTTTCATCGATAATATTGCTACGGCAGTGCCGGTGCCACCTACACAGTTAGCGTTTACAGCGGTGCCAACAACAGCAATTGCCGTAGGCACGCCGTTCAGTGTCAGCGTCGGACTGCGAGATAATAGTGGCAATCCGACCTTCTCTAATACTCCTGTCCCCGTTACGCTCTCGCGTGCAACAGGCACAGGAACTTTTGGTGGAACCCTAACAGGCACGATTCCAGCAGGTCAAACAGTTGCAACGATTTCTGGCATTACCTATAACCAAGCTGGCGCTGCTTCGCTGCTGGCAAGTGCTCCTGCGCTATCATCCGCAACGAGCCCGACACTGAACTTCGTAGGTTCTGTCTCCAGTGTGTACACACACTCTATCCCTGCGCCTATAACCTATACACCAATTACGACCCCACCGACTCCTCTCACAGGCGATGATGCATCTATCACAGTTTCGCTGCCTTTCTCATTCAACTACTTAGGCACGCCCTACACAAGTATCAACATCTGCACGAATGGGTTTGCAAACTTTGGAACGCCCTCCACTTCATTTATCAATGCTAATCTGTTTGCGAATTTCGTACCGTTCAATGTGCTAGCGCCATGGTGGGACGACCTGAATGTGGATGCCTCGGCTGCTGTTCGTACGAGCGTAAGTGGCACCGCACCCAATCGAGTGTTCACCATCCAGTTTGAAAATATGCCAGACTATTGGACCGGAGCAGTGCGACGGCTGAATTTCCAAATTCGGCTCTATGAAACCAGCAATGTGATAGACTTTGTCTACGGTCCAAACAACGCTTTATCGGCAAGTACAGGCTCCAGTGCCTCGATTGGTATCAAAGGTCAAGTAGGCGGTCCGGGTGATTTCATGGATGGCGTAACAGGTTCAACCACGGTGGGCGTAAGCACTCGCTCATCGGCTACCTTCCCAGCAAGTGGCACAGTGTATCGCTTTACATCGTCTATCATCGGAACTGTAGCCAGTGCGCGTGTGGTGCCAGTAGTAAATCATGCCGCATCTAGTACACTCGTCTTTGATGGCACAAATCTCTCTATCCGTGCAAATGTGCTTGCAGCGGCTCCGATGACGGTAGAATACATTCAGGCAACGCCTAATGGTGGCGCATTGCCAGCTGATATTGTAGTGCTGAGTCAGTACTACTGGCGTGTGCTCAATGGCGGCGCAACGCTGCAAAATGCAACCGTAAGTGTACCGCTGACAGCACTGCAAGGCGTACTCAACAGCGCCTCAATTCGCTGGCTAGGACGCACTACACCAAACGGAGACTGGCAAGACCTTGGCGGTGCGGTCATCAATGGCAACTTTGTAAGCACAGTGCCAGTCAATGACTTCTTTGAACTGGCAATCGGTAGCCGCGATCTGGCAAATTCACTGCCTGTAGAACTGGCGTCGTTCAACGCTGCACCAGAAGCGCGTGGAGTAAAGCTCGAGTGGAGCACAGCTTCAGAAAAGAATAATGCAGGCTTTGAGATTGAACGACTGCTTGTGCGCAATGGTCAAGGCGCAATGAGCTGGGAAAAAGTCGGTTTCGTCAAAGGTAAAGGCACAACAACCGAAACCCAGTCTTACAGCTTCGTGGATCGAACTGCATCAGGCACGGTGCAATACCGCTTGAAGCAGGTTGACTTCGACGGAACGTCCGAGTACAGTCCTATCATCGAAGTCGACGCCGGCTTGCCACGCAATTTCGAATTGGCGCAGAATTACCCGAATCCGTTCAACCCAAGCACAGCTATCAGTTATCAATTGCCAGTGGCAAGTACTGTGGTGCTGAAAGTCTATGATATGCTTGGTCGTGAGGTAGCGACACTGGTCAATGCACGCCAAGAAGCAGGACGCTACCAAATCATGTTCAATGCGACCAATCTTGCGAGCGGTCTCTACTTCTACCGCTTGCAAGCCGGTAATTTCGTAGAGACAAAGAAGATGATGCTGGTCAAGTAAAAAGTGATGTCTAAGTTGCAAAG
Organism: Candidatus Thermochlorobacter sp.; assembly: GCA_046291735.1. Classification (GTDB taxonomy): domain Bacteria; phylum Bacteroidota; class Chlorobiia; order Chlorobiales; family Thermochlorobacteraceae; genus Thermochlorobacter. The sequence goes on from JBKBSK010000009.1 coordinate 62,609, forward strand.
GGGGCTCACACGCCCCCTTTTTGTTTTGTCTCATTTGCAGCACTAAGCGCACATTTCAGGTTTGAAAGATGCTGAAAGAGATTTGACATTTCCGAGAGTTTCTCTAAGTTTGCAGCAAAAGTATGTTTTCCAAGACCTTAAACTGGAACTTGAAACGAATACCGCTTTGGCAAGCGTTAGTAGGTATGGTTTCAAGATTCCATCTCTCTTTGAGCAATCTCGAAAAACAAGCACATCGCCGTGAAAGGCAACACCAATGAATAATCTTCACACAAAGGTACTGATACTTGCCACCGTGAGTTTTGTGGCTGCGCTTTCCTACGGATTTTTGTTCCGAGATGCAATCAACCTTACTAATGAAAACAGTGCGACCTCTCAAGAGAAAATGCTTGCAGAGACTGCGCTACCAAAAGATGAAAGCGGTTGCGTGTCTTGCCACACGCAGCTTTCAGGTAAAGCGGGTATAAGTGCGGCAATTTGGGAGCGTGATACGCATCACAATGCAGGCGTCAGTTGCGTAGGCTGCCACGGTGGAAATCCGAGCAGGGAAATTACAATGGCAAACTTCAAAGAGGCGCATAAAGACATCAAAGATGCCAAAGGTAAAGTGGTCACGCCGTTTATTGCGCGTGGCGATGCTAAGACACAGATGCAGTGGTGCGGTTCTTGCCATGAAAGTGCTGAGAAGATGCAAACCTACAAACTCTCAAAGCCTGTTGAGAAACTTGACTTAAACATCAATGCGGTTTATGCAGCAAGCTCGCATGGTGTGGCAGCGCTCAAGGAAGGGAATGCCGCCTCGGCAAGTTGCGTCAGTTGCCATGGGGCGCACGGCGCAATGAAAGCCGATGATGTGCTATCGCTGACCTATCCAAAGAACATCGCTAATATGTGTGGCACATGCCACGCCAGCGAAACATACATGGCAGCCTCGCTTGAAAAGAAAGGCAAAAGTTTTGAAAACCACATTGAAGCCTACATGGAGAGCGTGCATGCCAAAGCCATGTATGTCAAGAACGACTTAACCTCACCGACCTGCAATGACTGTCACGGCAAGCACGGTAACCACCCCGAAGAAGTTGCCGATGTAACACATGCTTGTAATACCTGCCATGCGTCTATTGCCTCGGCTTACTCTGAAGGACCGCACGTGGCGGCATATTTGGCTGCAGGCAATAATGGATGTATCAGTTGTCATGGCTCACCGAATGGGCATCGCATTGCAAACTGGGGACATGAAAAAGTCGGCATTCAAGAAGGGGCACAGTGCCTAAATTGCCACAACGCAAATCTGCCCGAAGCACCGAGCTACAAGGTTGCACTCGATGAATTGATGGCAGAGTTTAACGCCACACGTCTCATAGCAGGTGAACTCAAATCTGCGGCAGATTCCGTGCGCTATGCGAACTTGCGTGGACTATACACGCGCGCAAAATACTATGCTGCGCCGCTCAAATCACTTGAAGATTCGCTCAAAATTGCGTGGAAGTTTTTCGAAATCGACCGCTTCAATATCGCACTCGATAGCAAGCAAGATTCAATCAATGCGCGCAAACTTGTACCCACACTGTTGAAATTTGTCAAAGATGAAGCGAAATTGAGTGAGCTAAAAACGGCTGATGATTCGCTGGCTTTAGCAATTGAAGTAGCTGATTATGCGAACAGCTACCGCAAGTATCAAGCAAACCTGCGCGCGATGGGAAGCGCTGCAAAGCTGCATGCCTATCTGACCGACTTTGAGAGTACATACAAAGAATCGCTCGAATTCTTTGAAGCACGAGAAAAAGAAGCTATTCCCGTAAGCGAAGAACTGGCTTACCTTGAAGAGCTCAAGCGCCAAGCCGATGCCTCAGGTGGCAATCATCATGTGGTGCGCGCAGGACTATTTGAAGAAAAAATGGCGGAAGGCTTCGTCGTAAAGGATTCGGTCAAAGCACTGGTGCACAGGACGGAGCAGCTGGTCGCCACGCGTGAGACTGTGCTGCGCGTAACGCTGGTCTTGGCAGGCTTGCTAATTGTGGGGTTAGGTCTCGTAGTCTCGAAGCTCAATAACGAGAATCGTGACCGTGGTCGCGCATAAAGAGAAGGATGAATTGCCTTTCCAGTGCATGCAGAGTGTGTGTGCATTCTCTGTTCAGGCAAGGTAAACTGGGCATAGCCTGTGTTCATCCGACATGGGTATTGATTGTGAGCGTGCACAAAAAACAGTCAGTGTGTGATAGAGGTAAGGCTTAAAGTGTGATGTAGCACAAGCTAGGGAGCGCAAGCTAAGGCAGAAAAAAGTGCGAAGTTTTTATCAAAAAAAGTATTTTCTTAATGCACGTGCTTTGCGTGCATTTTTTTTCGGCTGGTGGAAAGGTGCATTGGAGCATAAATTCAAGCGAAAAACAGGTGATAAGGCGTGAGACAACTCTTAACGAAAGAACATCTTAATCGGATTTTTGCGGATGCAAAGTCGCCAGCACGCCCAAATGAGAGTAAGACATGGGCAGTGAAAGTAAATTCACCGGTGCAGCGCGTCAAAATCGTTGGGCAGTTCCTTCAAGCGGCAGAGCAGGCTAAACTGGTCGCGCGGGAAGTGAGTTTAGCCATACAACCCACAATCTTTCAACAAATTGATAGAGAGCTTGCAAAACCGCCGCGCCACATCGACTGTATCATCATCAATGGATATGTCTCCTCAGCAAAAGACGCACCGAGCGAGGAACAAATCTGCCAAATTTTAGAGGCGTTTGCGCGCACAACCCAACTGGGTCTATCCTACACGACCGTGTTCTGCTTGCCTGTGTTTCTTTTGGATTTGGCATACCGCAAGGCACCGAATTTTTGGCGCGCGGTCAGTACGCGTATCATTGATTTGAAGTTAGAATCTGAGTTGCCGAAAGAGTTAGACTATGGTTTTATACCTTTAGTTGCAGAGCCGCCCGAAGCACGCGCAAAACGCTTACAATTGCTCGAGAATCAACTTGCTGAAATCCGCCAGCGCTACAAAGCCTCACCACAGGATCAAATTCCGATCATGTTACTCTTAGCACAGGCTTATTTTGATGATCGGCAGTATGAAAAAACCTTTGAAGTCTACAATGATTTGCTTTTGTTGCTAAGCGCACCGGAAGATTTAGCTAACCGCGCCTTGGTGCTGCATCGCTTAGGCACAATTCTGCATCTGTGGGGGTATTATGAAAAAGCCTTGCAGCACTATCGCGATAGCCTTGCCTTGCGTAGCAAAGCCGATGACATTGCGTCAACAGCCGAGCTGCTCCATCAAATCGGGCTACTCTATCAAGACTTGGGAGAGTTCGAAAAAGCAATTGACTACTACTCGCGCAGCATTTCACATAACCGCGAACTTAAAAACTCTGATGCTTCTGCAGGCACGCTGCTTAATCTGGGCTTAGTGTATGAAGAAATTGGCTTGCACATCAAAGCGGTAGAACACTACCGTGAAGCCTTTGAACTCTTTCGACAGAAAAATAATTTGCGAGGAATGGGCTTGGCGCTGCTCCATGCTGGGGAAGTCTATGCTGAACGCGCACTATACAAAGAAGCCACCAAATATTACTTTGCAGCAAAAAATATCTTTGAACGATTCGACAACCCCTACCGTGAAATTGTCAAAAGAAATCTAGCTGAAATTGAGCGAATAATAGGCAAAAGTGAATATGAAAAACTTGTGCAGGGCTTGCGTCCAGCGTCAGGACAAAAAAACTCTGCTGCGTCTCCAACTGCCTCATCGTAGCGTGATATGAAAAGTTTGCTTCGCTTAAACCCATACCTTTGGCGCTATCGCAAAGAACTTGTGCTAGGCGTAGTGTGCGTGCTCCTTACCAATCTCTTCATGATGACTGCGCCGAAATTTGTTGGACGCGCAATTGATACCATGAGTGGTGAGTTTACTACGCAAGAAGTCGTGCAGTATGTCTTGCTTGCGCTGCTATGCTCATTTTTAGCAGGCTTATTTATGTTTCTTGTGCGGCAGTTTATTATCGTTGCATCACGCAAGATAGAGTATGATCTCAAAAATGATTTTTACGCACACCTGCAGAAACTCTCGCAACAGTTTTTTCGGCAGAGCAACACCGGCGACTTGATGTCTCGCGCCACCAACGACCTCAACGCCGTGCGCAACTATCTCGGACCGGGCATTATGTACTCACTGAACACGGCGTTTCGGCTCATCTTTGCGCTCTCGGCTATGCTCACCGTCTCGCCAATGCTCACCATCTTTGCACTCTTGCCAGCGCCACTTTTGAGTTATCTGGTCTACAAAATCGGCAAAGCCATTCATGAGCATAGTCAAGACTTACAAGCTAAGTATGGTGAGCTTTCCACGAAAGTGCAAGAAAATCTTGCAGGCATTCGTGTCGTGAAAGCCTATGTGCGCGAAGAGAGCGATATTGCCGCCTTTGCAAAACTCAACCACGAGTATTACGAACAAAACTTGAAGTTAGCACGCTTGCAGGCGCTGTTTTATCCGGGCATGTCTGCGCTGCTTGGACTCTCTGTGATGCTTATTCTCTGGATTGGCGGCAAGTTCATCATCGATGGCGTAATGACGCTTGGACAATTGACGCAATTTCTGATGTATATCGTCTCACTGGCTTGGCCACTCATCTCGATTGGCTGGGTAACAAACATTTTGCAACGTGCCGCCGCCGCACAGTTGCGCCTCGATGAAGTGATGCTCACCCCACCTGACATTACCGATTCAGCGACAACCGATTATTCACTGACAAGCATCGAAGGTGAAATTGAATTTCGTAACGTCTCGTTTGCTTATCCTTCACAACCCAAGCGCTTAGTTTTGAAAAATCTTTCCTTCAAAATTCCGAAAGGCAGCCGCTTTGCAATTGTCGGTGCAACAGGGTCGGGCAAATCCACGCTGGTCAATCTCTTGCCGCGCCTCATTGAGCCCACCGAAGGCGAGATTCTAATCGATGGTAAGCCGATTCACGCCTTTCCGCTTAAAGTTTTGCGCCGCTCAATTGGCTTTGTGCCACAGGATTATGTGCTCTTCTCCGACACAATTCGCAACAACATTGCCTTTGGCACACCTCAAGCCAGCTTTGAGAACATAAAATCTGCGGCTGTGGCTGCAGCAATTGATGATGACATTTCACGCTTTCCAGATGGCTACGATACATTCATCGGCGAGCGCGGCATTACACTCTCGGGCGGACAAAAACAACGCACGGCAATCGCACGCGCGCTTATCTACAACCCTAAAATTTTGATTTTAGATGACGCGCTCTCTGCAGTCGACACTCAAACCGAAGACATGATTCTTCGCCATCTGCAAAATGCAACAGCAGCAATGACGGTGATTCTCATTAGCCACCGTATCTCTACAGTCAAACATGCTGACCAAATTATCGTGCTCGATGAGGGCGAAATCGTGGAGCGTGGCACGCATGATGAACTTCTTGCAAAAGACGGACTCTACGCCTCACTGTATCGCAAACAACTTCTGGAAGAAGAACTCTCAGCGCTCGACTGATGGATACAGTCACCACGCTTGCACTTACGCTTGTCGCTGCAAGCCTTGCAGCATTTAGCTTAAGCTCATCATGGATTAAGCGCGCGCGCAGTCAAAGCAGGGTAACCCTCACTGTGCTAATGTATCACAAAATTTCTGACACAAAGTACGATGAACTGACGCTAAGACAGAGCGATTTTGCTGCGCAACTGCGTTGGCTTGCAGAGAATGGCTATGTAACCATTTCATTTACAGAACTCGTGCAGCATCATGCTCGCCGAGCAAACTTACCTCAAAAGCCTATTATCATTAGTTTTGATGACAGTTACCACAACAACTTTGTGTTCGCCTATCCGCTGCTCAAACAGTTTGGCTTTAAGGCAACAATTTTTGTCCCCGTAGCTTATGTGGGCAAAACTAATGTGTGGGATAACGGCACAGAGCCGCTCATGTCCTATGACACCATGCGTCAGATGACCGACGTGGTGGAGTTTGGGGTGCACTCGCATGCACACAAAGACTATCGCCTGCTCACCGCAGAGGAAATTGCAACAGACATCGCGTGCGCTCACGCCACCGTTATAGAAAGTGGTTTCCCCTACTCACCTGTCTTTGCCTATCCCTACGGAGGCTTGCCGAAAAATCCTGCACTGCGCCAGCATGTTAAAACGCTACTGCGCCAGCATGGATTTCTGTGTGCAGCGCGCATCAAAGGTACGGCAAATCGCCTGCCGCTCAGCGATATGTATGAAATTTGTCGCATTGGAATTTCAGGATACGATACGCTCACAACCTTCATTAGCAAAGTGAAAAACGGCAAAGCATAATCAAGCATAACAACATTATGAATACCACAACGCTCAAAGGCGGATTGATTCTGCTAGCCGTGATTGGGGCACTGACCGTCTTTGTATTCACGCAGCAACTTATCGGCAAAGTGCGCGAACAGCAACTTCAAAAAGTGGAGCTCTGGGTAAAGGCAATTAAAATGCTGGTCGATACAGAGAATACCAGCGAAATTTCTTTTCTCTTCACAGAGATTATTAGCGTAATTGATTTCCCAGCGATTCTTTCTGACAGTGCTAACACACCACTGACTTGGCGCAACATTAAAATGGATTCCACACTCTCGCGCGAGGCACAAATCGCTTACTTAAAAGCACGCATTGCGCAAATGGACGCCATGTATAAACCCGTTGAAGTGCGCCTCGACCCCTCAACCGTCCAATATATTCACTACGGCGACTCCGACTTGGTCAAAGCCTTACAAATCGCACCCGTGCTCTTAGGCGCAGGTGTTGGAGTCTTCATCTTGATTGCCTACCTGACATTCAGTTACATTCGACGCACAGAGACTTCCAACATCTGGGTCGGCATGGCAAAAGAAACTGCACATCAACTCGGTACGCCGATTTCCTCGCTCATGGGCTGGATTGAGCTGCTCAAAAATGCAAGCGATAACCCTGAACGGCAAGCTCAAATTATCTTTGAGATGCAGACCGATATCAACCGCTTGAACCGTGTTGCTTCTCGCTTCTCGAAGATTGGTTCAAAAGTGGCTGTATTGCCAGAATGTGTGGCTGAAGTAATTGAGGGCGTCTTCGACTACTACCGCACGCGTCTGCCACAGATGGGCAAAAATATCTCGCTGGAAGTCAATGACACGACTGGCGCCTGCGTACAAATAAACCGCGAATTGATGGAATGGGTGTTCGAAAACCTTACCAAAAATGGCATCGATGCCATTGAACGAAAGACAGGCGAAATTCGTGCAAACATCACAGTCGAGCCACGCTATGTGATTATTGACCTAAGTGATACAGGCAAAGGCATTGAGCCACAGCACCGTGCAGAGATTTTTCGACCCGGCTTTAGCACTAAGCCGCGCGGGTGGGGACTTGGGCTCACACTGGCACGACGCATCGTAGAAGATTATCACGGCGGCAAACTCTTGCTCAAAGAAAGCACCGTGGGCAAAGGCACAACCTTCCGAATTAAATTACCTCGGCATACGCAGCAAAAGGAGGCATCCAAAAACAAGTCTTATTCGTACAATTAGGATTGACTGAAATTTTCTAAATTTCGCTCGCTGTCATCATCTTGCAACTTAATTCTGCATGCACCATGCAAGTTCTCGAGCAAATCGATACGCTTTCTACATCTACCGCCCTGCGGCTCAACGATTTTGATCATATTGAGTTTTATGTCGGCAATGCCAAACAGGCGGCACAGTTTTACCGCACCGTGTTTGGGTTTAGAATTACAGCCTACTCTGGTCCTGAAACAGGCGTGCGCGAAAAAGCCTCGTATCTTGTGGAGCAAGGCAAGGTTCGCTTTGTGCTAACCTCACCACTTTCACCTGACTCTGAAATTGCAGAGCATATCAAACAGCATGGTGATGGTGTGCGAGATATCGCTTTCGAAGTCGATGATGCAGCAGCCGTGTATGAGACCGTTGTAGCACGTGGCGCACGCAGTGTGCAGGCGCCTACAACCTTCTCCGATGAGCACGGCACACTGGTTCGTGCTTCTGTTGCCACCTTCGGCGATACTCTTCACAGTTTCATTGAGCGCAAATCATACAAAGCTTTTCTGCCCGGCTTTGTTACGCGCACCGTCGAGCCGCCGCAAGCAGCCGGCTTAAGAGCAATTGACCATATCGTCGGCAATGTGGACTGGAATCAGATGGAAACATGGGTCAAGTTTTATGAACGCGTGTTTGATTTTCGCCAATTCCAGAGCTTTGATGACAAAGATATCTCCACCGAGTTTTCAGCGCTGCGCTCAAAAGTGATGACCAATGCTAGCGAGCGTATCAAAATGCCCATCAATGAACCAGCAGAAGGAAAGAAGAAATCGCAAATTGAAGAGTATATCCAGTTTTATCGCGGACCGGGCGTGCAACATATCGCGCTGCTTACAGATGACATTTTGCAGACAGTCAAAACGCTGCGTGCAAACGGCGTGGAGTTTATCACCGTGCCAGATACCTACTACGATGTGCTGCTCGAGCGCGTACCAGAAGTGCGCGAACCGATTGCTGAACTGAAAGCGCAGCATATTTTGGTCGATAAAGATGAATACGGCTATATGCTGCAAATTTTTACGAAGCCTGTGCAAGATCGCCCAACGCTGTTCTATGAAATTATCCAGCGTCGAGGCTCAAAGAGCTTTGGCAAGGGCAATTTCAAAGCGCTGTTTGAGGCAATCGAGCGCGACCAAGCTGCACGTGGAAATTTGTAAGAACTTCTACGATAAATTTCAAACACAAAACACGGTAAAACCACAATGTCATTACTGCGTACTGCAATGCCACTTCTTGCGCTATCACTGCTCCTGATGGGGCTGAGCTTTGCCAACGAGCCAAGAGTGGCAAAACTATCCAAGCCGAAAACACTGGCGGAAACCGCCTTAGCCCCAGCCTTTACACTGGAGACCACCGATGGCAAAAAGGTTAGTCTCTCCGATTTTAAGGGCAAAGGCGTCATTATCAACTTCTGGGCGACATGGTGTCCGCCTTGCCGTGCTGAAATTCCTGATATGATTGAGTTGCAGAAAATCTATGCCGATAAATTCTCATTCATTGGCATTGCTGTGAGCGACAAGCCAGAAAAAGTAGCGGCGTTTGTCAAAGAAAAAGGCATTAACTATCCTGTGGTGATGGGCAACGAAAAAGTTGCCGCCGATTATGGTAAGTTCATTGAAGGCGGACAAATTCGCGGCATTCCTACATCGTTTGTCATTAACCGCAAAGGTGAAATCATCGATGCCTTCGTAGGTGCACGCGATAAAGCAACCTTCGAAAGTGCTATCAAAAGAGCGCTCAACTGAGCGATAGAACCTGTGAAGACAGTCAAATTCAAAGCGTCTCATCTCTGGTAGAGGCGCTTTTATCTTTTCAGCACGTTCAGCTTTCCAGCACGTTCAGCAACGCCGTTTGTCAAAGGCTAAACTTTGTATTCAAAAATTTCTAATCACTTCTGATGAAACTCTGCACATTTCGTCATCCGAGCATGCCGACTGAGCGGGTCGGTATCGTCGTCGGTGAAGAGGTTTTCCCAACACAGTTTGATTCTATGACCACGCTGTTAGAGATATGTCAGAATGACTTTTCAATCCTTGAACGACGCACGCCTTCCTTCAGCTTAAACGATGTTGAGCTTTTAGCCTGTGTGCCACGTCCGAAATCGCTGCGTGACTTTTATGCATTTGAAGAGCATGTAAGAAATGCCCGTAAGAAGCGTGGACTTGATGTGCCGCCAGAGTGGTACGACTTTCCAGTGTTTTATTTTTCTAATCACCATGCGATTGTTGCTCCGTTTGCGTCGGTCAGGAAGCCGCGTTCGACGAGCATGTTAGATTATGAACTGGAACTTGCATGTGTGATTGGCAAAGACGGAATCAATATCTTACGAGAGAATGCTGAAGCACACATTGCTGGCTACTGCATCATGAATGATTGGTCTGCACGCGATGAACAAATGCGTGAAGTCAAAGTTGGCTTAGGTCCGGCAAAAGCGAAAGATTTTGCGACTACACTTGGCGCATTTCTGGTAACCAAAGATGAACTGGAAGAAAGAAAGGTGGGCAATCGGCTCGACTTAGAAATGGAGGTGTTTGTCAATGGTAAGCGATACGGGGGAGGCAATTTCAAGCAGATTCATTTCTCATTTGCTGAAATGATTGAGCGTGCCTCACGCGATGCTATGCTCTACGCAGGCGATGTAATTGGCAGTGGCACAGTAGGCACAGGCTGCTTGTTAGAACTTGATAACACGCAATTTCCCTACCTTGAGATTGGCGATGTGGTTGAAATGCGCATTGAGTGCTTGGGCAGCATTCAAAATCAGATTGTCTAACAGCATGTAACTTGGTGTGGGAAGCAGTTTGTTGTAAATTCATTTTCTTTTCAAGTAAAACGATGCACTATGTCAAAGACTATTAATGTGTTTTTCATGGCAGATATCGTCGGGCAACCCGGCGTAGATATCGTGGTCAAACTGCTCAAAGGCTATATCCAGAAATACGATGTGCATTTTACGATTTGCAATGGTGAAAATGCCTACAATGGTAAAGGCATGAGTCTTGAAATTATGCATCAATTGCGGGCTGTCGGTGTGGATGTCATTTCAGGCGGCAATCACATTTGGGATAACTTCAAATTTCATGAGGTCCTCAAGCGCGACCCGCATGTGCTGCGTCCAATGAACTACCCAAAAGGCACTTGGGGCACAGGAATGGGAATCTACACACTGCCGAAAGGACTCGGAAAAATCGGTGTATTGAACTTGCAAGGTCGAACATTTATGTACACAATTGACTGTCCTTTCCGCACGGCAGATTGGGCGCTGGAAAAGATGAAGGATGTCAAATACATTATTGTCGATATGCACGCAGAAGCAACAGCTGAGAAGGTCGCTATGGGCTGGTATCTGGACGGGCGAGTCTCTGCAGTGATGGGCTCACATTCACATGTGCCAACCGCAGATGAGCGCATCTTCCCAAAAGGCACAGGCTACTGCACTGACATTGGTATGACAGGTCCATACGACTCTGTCATCGGGATGGTAACCAAATCCGCAATTGAGCGGTTCATCTACCAAACACCGCATAAGTACGAGTGTGCAACAAACGATGTAAGACTCTGTGCGATGCTCATTCAACTTAACCCTGAAACAGGTAAGTGCGTGAATTTAGAGCGCATTATTTATCCCGAGTTTGTCAAAAGTGTGGCGCCTGCAAAGCCTGCAGCACAAGCCGAACTTTCGCCCTCAAATGCATAACTTTCGTGCTGATGCAAAGACTTGGTGTGCATGTGTGCTTGGCATACTGCTTCTTTTGCTTAGCTCAACAACAAAAGCACAGTCGTTAGATACACTTGTGGTGCTCTACACAGGTGGAGCATATGGCTATCTTGAAGCCTGTCCATGCTCTAAAGAAAATTTAGGCGGGCTTGCCCGTCGATTTAGTGTGGTCAATCAGACGCGTGCAACATTCGGTGAAAAGGTCGTGCTGGTCGATGCAGGCAATCAGTTTTCGGCATATCCAAAATCCACAGCTGAAGCGATGCTCATTACGAAACTCATGAGCCAGATGCGCTACGATGCCTGCAACCTTGCCGAAAATGACTTTACATATGGCGCACATTTTACACGCACAGCATTTGCTGAACTGCCAACGGTCTCTGCTAATCTCTGCGACACTGCTGGAGTAGCATTAACGGTGCCCTATCGTCTAGTGCAAGCAGGAGAGTGGCGTGTGGGGATTTTGGGACTGCTAACTGAAAGTGCACTTAGCAGCGCAACAGAAACAGCACAACAAGAAGTAAAGTTGATTGCACCACTTAATGCACTCTCGCACGCACTGGATTCACTTTCGCGTGAAGAGCCAGATATAATCATATTGCTGCTGCGCACGCAAGATATCGACTACGAGAAATTCTTAGCAGAAAAATTTCCGCAACTGTCCGTGATTGTCTCAAACTCCGAAGACTTGATAAGCGATACACCGAAACAGTTTGGACAGTGCCTTGCACTCTCAGCAGGACATGATGGCGAATACATTGGCAGGCTAATGCTAATTTTCAAGGGGCGTCAGAGAGTTGCTGTGCACAACGAACGCATTGCACTCTCACCGAAAATTGCAAGCGATAAAAGCGCGCAAGAAATGATTCAAGCCTTCAAACATGCACAAAAAAGAAAACCTAAGCCATGACGCCGAACACTAACGACCGTGATTTTCTCTCTGCGGTCAAGTTTGATAAAGATGGGCTCGTCCCTGTCATTGCGCAGGATGCCGTAACAGGTAAAGTGTTGATGCTGGCTTACATGAATCGTGAAAGCCTGCAAATCACACTGGCAGAAAAAAAGGCGTGTTACTGGAGCCGAAGTCGCAAAGAACTTTGGCGCAAAGGCGCAACATCAGGGCATACACAAGAAGTAAAGGAAATTCTGCTTGATTGCGATGGCGATGCGATTGTGCTAAAAATTACGCAGAAAGGAGGCGCATGCCATACAGGCTACGAATCATGCTTTTATCGCCGTGTTACAGAAGATGGTAAAATGGAAATTTGCGAACGTCTCGTCTTTGATGCAGAAACAACCTACGGCAAAATTAAGACCTAACTGCTACGCAAATTTTTCAACAACTCAAGCAGGATGTGATACGATGTCGACGGCAATGACAAAAGCCAAAGCAATAGTGCAAGCAAAGACGCACGCGCAAATTGAGACAATGTTTGATGAGATTGCGCCCGTATATGATTTTCTCAATCGAGTATTGAGTTTAGGATTAGACCAGCACTGGCGACGAGCAGCTGTTAGAATGGCTTACAGTATGCTGAACCCGACACGCACGCTCAGCGCACTTGATGTGGCAACAGGCACAGGTGATTTTGCACAGATTCTAACGACATTGCCAAATACAAAGGTAATCGGTATTGATCTTTCTGAAGTGATGCTACGCTATGCACGTCAGAAGGTGCCGAATGCACACTTTGAGCGAGCGCCTGCGGAAAATTTACCCTTCGCAAAATCATCGTTTGACCTTGTTACTGTAGGCTTCGGAGCACGAAATTTTCAAGAGATAGAAAAAGGCTTATTGGAAATTCACCGCGTTTTGAAACCAGAAGGCATTGCAGTTTTTCTTGAGCCCATGATTCCGCAGCATACATGGATTAGGAAGCCTTACCTTGCATACTTCAAACATATTCTGCCAAAAATTGCTTGCTTTTTTGGAGCCCCAGAAGTAGCCTACCGATACTTACCACTCTCCGTTGAGCACTTCCCACAAGGTGAAGCCTTCTTGGAAAAATTGGGTCGGGCACGCTTCCAATCTGCCTTACAGCATAGGCTCTCACTGCAGACAGCGGTTCTCTATATTGCACGAAAATAATCGGCACTTGCGATGGCATTTTCGAAAATGTTGTTTATTAGGAGTGAAGCAGGAAAGTTAGAAGCCATATTAAATCCGCTTGATGCTCCAAAGTTTTTGGCAGTAGTCTGTCATCCCCATCCACTCTATCAAGGTACCATGCACAATAATGTTGTGGTAACGGCAGCACGAACTTTGCACAAACTAGGTGGTGCCGTGCTACGCTTTAATTTTCGTGGCGTGATGGCAAGTGAAGGAAAGTATTCAGAGGGAATTGGTGAGCAGCGTGATGTCGAGGCTGCGGTTGATTTTCTACAAACGTTGTATACTGCACAGCATGTGCCAATTGTAATTGCAGGATTTTCTTTTGGTGCATGGGTCGGGCTTAGTTATGGCGCCGGCGATGCACGAGTTACTCACCTTATCGGTATAGGCTTGCCAACACGCTTGTTTGAGACTATGCCATTTGCAACCAGCACAAAGCCTAAACTCTTTATTCATGGTGCAGCCGATAATCTTGCTACACTTACACACTTCAAAGAGCAATATGCAGCCATGAGCGAACCAAAAGCCTTGCGCGTCATTGATGAGGCAGATCACTTCTTTACAGGCAAACTCAACTTGCTTGAAGATGCAATTCAGGAATGGCTAACTACGCAAATTCGCTTCGGTCAAATAGGATAAAGAGTAGAATAGTGTGCGGGAGGTAAAATCTCACTACTTGCCTTAAAAGTTCAGCATTGGATGCAAAAAAATTTCATCAAAATCTCTTGCATAATTATGCAGGTTCTTGTATAATTATGCAATTTTTTTGAGAGTCTAAGCTCGGAAAAAACTCTAAAGTAGCATCACACTGTTGAGCAACACAGTAAGCGTTTCTATCGTTGGAGCATCGGGGTATTCAGGTGCGCAGCTTGTTGAAATTTTTCAGCGCCACTCGGGCGTGCGCATTGATAAGCTCTTTGCAAACGCATCAGCTGGAAAAAGTTTTGATGAACTCTATCCACGCTTTCGTCAGCAAGTAGAAAACACACTTGAAACTTACTCCATAGATGGTGTATGTCAGAGCCAGTGTGTATTTCTTGCTCTGCCATCAGGAGAAGCCATGCACCTTGTGCCCGAGTTACTGTCGAGAGGCAAAAAAGTCATTGATCTGGGAGGCGACTTTCGGCTAAAAGATCCAGCACAATACGAACGCTTCTACAAGCACGCGCATCACTCGCCTGACCTACTCTCAAAAGCGGTGTATGGACTTACAGAAGTGAATCGTGCTGCAATCAAAAGCGCAACACTGCTTGCTAATCCGGGCTGCTATCCGACCAGCATCATTTTGCCGCTTGTCCCCTTGCTGAAAGCAGGTATCATTGAGCCCGAGCGCATCACGATAAATTCAATGTCAGGCGTTTCTGGTGCGGGACGCAGTGCATCGCTGGACTTGCATTTCTGCGAAGTCAATGAAAGTGTCAAAGCCTACAAAGTGGGCGAGCATCAACACTTGCCTGAAATCGAGCAAGCCTTAACAGAGTTTAGCGCAGTAAGCGTCTCAATTTCATTTGTGCCACACTTGATTCCAATCACACGAGGCATTTACACTACAATTCATGCTGCGCTTGCTGCAAAGACAAGCGAAGAAGAAATTGAACAAGTCTATACACAGCACTATGCAAACGAGCCTTTCGTGCGCATAAGCAAATCAGTGGTGCCGCAACTCAAAGGCGTTGTACATACGAACTTCATTGACATTGGCTTTAAGATTCGAAAAGAAACGCGTCAGTTGATTGTGCTTTCTGCAATTGACAACTTGCTCAAAGGTGCGGCAGGTCAAGCCGTGCAAAATTTTAACCTAATGTTTGGCTTTGATGAAACGGAGGGACTGCAATGAGCCAAACTCTTCAAGACATTGAAGGTGGAATCTGTGCACCGAAAGGCTTCAAGGCAGCTGGTGTTGAAGCGCGTATTCGCAAGCCAAAGAAAGATATTGCGCTCATTGCGTCTGATATCCCCGCCGCAGTTGCTGCAGTCTTTACGACAAATAAAGCGGCAGCCGCACCGATTGCAGTGTGCAAAGCACAACTTCAAAAAAGCAGAACATGCTCGGCTATCGTGGTCAACAGTGGCAATGCCAACGCCTGCACAGGTGAGCGCGGTCTTGCTGATGCATGGCAAATGGTGCATGAAACTGCGTCAGCGCTAAGCCTGCCGGCAGAATCTGTCTTAGTGGCATCGACTGGTGTGATTGGGCAGTATCTGCCAATGGAGCGCATCGCAGAAGGAATTCGTTGTGCAGCAGCTCAACTTGCGCAAAGTGCAAAGGCAAGTCGGCATGCGGCAGAAGCGATTATGACAACTGACACTTTCCCAAAAGAACTTGCTATAGAGTTGAAATTGGGCGAAAAAAAGGTTCACATTGGGGCAATTGCCAAAGGCTCTGGCATGATTGCACCGCAAATGGCAACGATGCTTGCATTCATCACCACAGACGCTGCGATTTCACCTAAACTTTTGCAATGCGCACTCTCCGAAGCCAATGCTTACTCTTTCAATCGCATTAGCGTCGATGGCGATTGCAGTACAAACGATGCCGTCTTGCTCTTAGCAAATGCTCTGGCAGAAAATCCGCGCATTGAGCGAGCCGATTCAAATGACTACCGCACTTTTGCAAATGCCCTTCAAGTCGTGATGACGCGCCTTGCCAAAATGATTGTAAAAGATGGTGAAGGTGCAACAAAACTCATTGAGATTCATATAAGCGGAGCTCGCAGCGAAAGCGAAGCCGAACAAGCTGCGCGCAGTATTGCTAATTCGCTGCTGGTTAAAACCGCATTGCACGGCGCTGATGCAAACTGGGGACGAATCATGGCAGCCATTGGTTACTCAGGCATTGCATTTGAGCCTGAAAAGGTAGAAATCTCGTTTGATGATGCCGCTGTGCTGAAACCCAATTTCCAAATTGAGCTTGATGAAGCGAAAGCAAAAGCTGTGCTAAGCAAACCCGAAGTGGTGCTGCATGTGCATCTTCATCAGGGCGAAAGTGAAGTGAGATTTTGGACCTGCGATCTTTCTGCAAAGTATGTAGAAATCAATGGAAGCTATCGCTCGTAGTATCGCAGAACGCAAGTTGCATAATTATGCAATAGGCATTACTTCATCAGTTCATCAATCTTTATCGCATCAGAGAAATGACAGACTCGCCTGCATCAAAGTATATCGTCAGCACCGACAAAGCGCTGCTCGATGTGGACACCATTCACAGTTTTCTAACAAACTGCCACTGGGCAAAGGGAATTTCGCGCGAATTGGTTGTGCGCTCTATTGAGCATTCGCTCTGCTTTGGCGTCTATGAAGTCTTGCTGGGCGGCGCACTAAAACAAGCAGGCTTTGCACGCGTCATTTCTGACTATACAACTTTTGCGTATCTCTCTGATGTCTTCATTCTCGAAGAGTATCGTGGTCAAGATCTTGCGATACTGCTCTTGCAAAAAATTATGAATTACCCTGACTTGCAAGGGCTACGGCGGTGGCTACTGGTTACAACCTACGCGCATGGGCTATATGAAAAGTTTGGCTTTTCTGCACCCGCTCACCCTGAAAAATTCATGGAGATTTTCATCCCGAATCTCTACGAAAAGGAAGCCACGCTCACGGCGCTTATTCAAGGAGAAAAAGTAGCGCAACTGAAATGAAAATGTCTATACTCAAAACAAGGTAAGACGCTGTAAGAAGCTCAAAGCGCGTTTTGCTGCATTTGCACTCACAGCAAGCAAACGAAGTAATCCAAATTTTTCAAGCGATGCGAGACAAAACCAAAGAAGAAATTTTGATTGAAGCACTGCCTTACATTACAACCTACGAAAACAAAACTTTTGTCATCAAATATGGCGGTGCCGTCATGACCGATGATGCACTCAAACAAACCTTTGCGCAAGATGTAACGCTGCTCAAAAAAATCGGCATCAACATCATTGTGGTGCATGGTGGAGGTAAAGACATCACTGAAATGGCACAGAAGCTGGGCGTTGAATCGCGCTTTGTGAATGGAATGCGCTACACTGATGAAAAAATGATGGATGTTGTAATGATGGTATTGGCAGGCGCACTCAACAAGGAAATTGCTGGGCTCATTACAAAGCATGGCGGGAATGCTGTCGGTCTTTGCGGCGTCGATAATGCACTCTTGCGCGCCAAAAAATTGCAAGGCGAAGTGGACTTAGGTCTTGTGGGCGATATTGTGCAGGTCAATACAGTGTTTCTCAAACTGCTAATGCAAAATGAAATGATTCCTGTGGTAGCGCCAATTGGCTTAGGTGAGCAGGGCGAGCTTTACAACATTAACGCTGATGTTGCCGCAACAGAAATTGCTGTAGCGCTCAAAGCTGAAAAACTCGTCTATCTTTCCGATACAGATGGCGTCATTGTCGATGGGGCACTTGTTCCAACGCTGGCTAAGAGTGAAGCGCAAGAATGGATTGAGCAAGGCAAAATTTATGGCGGAATGATACCGAAGGTTAACTCGGCGTTTGAAGCTATTGAGGGCGGAGTCAATAAAGTGCACTTTATCAACGGTGGAGTAAAACACGCGCTGTTGCTTGAAATCTTCACTAACGAAGGTATTGGCACAGAAATCATCAATGAAGATGCACCTACGACAGCAACCTCACAGCGTCGTCGTGTGCAGCGCATTTTGGAGGGAGTAGCAAAATGAAAAGCGATTTTCTTTCTCTGCAAGATATTGAAAGTCGAGATGAACTTACTCAGCTGTTTGAACTCTGCGATACGCTCAAAGCTAATCGGGACATAAAGCCGCTGACAGGCAAGACAGTGGCGCTCTTGTTTCAGAAGCCTTCGCTGCGCACACGCGTCTCGTTTGAAGTGGGCGTAGTGCAACTTGGTGCCTATCCGATTTACTTAGGTCAAGAATCCGTAGGACTAGGAAAGCGTGAAAGTGTCGCTGATGTGGCGCGCGTGCTTTCGCGTTACAACGACTTGATTATTGCGCGACTCTTTGAGCATAGCATTCTCTTAGAACTGGCTGAATACGCAAGTGTGCCGGTCATCAATGCCCTGACCAATCACTCTCACCCGTGTCAAGTCTTTGCAGACCTGTACACGATGCGTCAGCATGGCAAACTCTTTGAAGGCATCAAGGTGGTCTTTGTCGGCGATGGAAACAATGTTGTCAATTCGTGGCTTGAGATGTCGATGCTCTATCCGATGCACTTTGTGCTGGCAGCGCCTGCCGCATACAATCCACACATTGCAACGCTCAAAGCGGCAATGAAGGCAGCTGTAAGCAAAATTGAAGTGTTAGAAGATCCTGAAAGCGCTGTGCAAAATGCCGATGTAATTTACACGGATGTCTGGACAAGTATGGGTCAAGAAGATGAAGCAGAAGAGCGCCGCAGAGCGTTTCGTCCGTATCAAGTCAATGCAAAGCTGCTCTCACTTGCAAAACCTGACGCAATTGTCATGCACTGCTTACCGGCTAATCGGGGCGAAGAAATTACCGATGAAGTGTTGGATGGAAAGCAATCTGTCGCCTTTGACCAAGCCGAAAACCGCTTGCATGCGCAGAAGGCTATTGTTGTCAGACTGTTGCAAAAAAGTGCGCCGAAAACTTCCCCGCAGAAATCATCTGGCAAACGCAAGAGACTTGCGCCAATCGAGTAAATTATGCCATTTGCGTACATCACGATATCGAAACGGGTCTAAAACTATGAGGTAATGGATAAAGCGCAGCGGCAACTTTTGATTAAGCAGATTATCACAGAAAAAGAAATTTCTAATCAGGAAGAACTTGCAAAAGAACTGGCGCGTCGTGGCTTTGAGGTCAATCAAGCGACACTCTCGCGAGATTTGAAAGAACTGGGCATTGCTAAAGTCTCCACACCTGAAGGAGTGTGGTATCAACTTCAGCCTGAAAATGAAGCGCATCGTTTGCGTGCACTTATCAGTTATGAAATTGAGTCGATTCATGCAAACGAGAGTTTGATTGTCATTAAGACTTTGCGTGGACGCGCCTCAGGCGTTGCTGAAATCCTTGACCGCTTGGACATTCCTGATATTCTGGGCACGATAGCTGGAGACGACACGATTTTTATTGCACCGGCTTCAACGAAGAAAATTTCTGCGATTGTGCGGCGCATCAAGGAAGCCATGTTTCAAGCAGAATAAATCAAGCAAATAACACTAACACAAAACACGCCAAAGCATGTCAAAAGAAAAAATTGTCGTGGCTTACTCTGGTGGATTAGATACATCAGTGATTGCAAAGTGGCTTCAAGAAAAGTATAACGCTGAGGTGATTACGCTGTCGGTCAACTTGGGTCAGCAGAAAGAGCTTGTCGGCATTGAGGAAAAAGCCTACAAGACAGGTGCAAAGAAAGCAATTGTGCTAGATTTGCAAGAAGAGTTTGCAACGGACTTTATTTTCCCGGCGCTGAAAGCAGGTGCACTCTACGAATGGACCTATCCTATGGCAACCTCGCTTGGCAGACCGCTTATTGCCAAAGCACTTGTGGAAGTAGCCAAGGCGGAGGGCTGCACGGCTGTAGCACATGGCTGCACAGGCAAAGGTAACGATCAAGTGCGTTTTGAGGCTGCAATTGCAGCGCTTGCCCCAGAACTCAAAGTCTATGCGCCACTGCGTGAATGGGAATTCCGCTCACGCGAAGAAGAAATCGAGTATTGCCAACGGCACGGCATTCCTGTTAAAGCCACGAAAGAAAGTCCGTACTCGATTGATGAAAATATGTGGGGCACGTCGATTGAATGTGGGGCACTCGAGGACCCACGCGTACCGCCACCTGCAGATGCGTATCAGCGCACTGTCGCGCCAGAAGAAGCGCCCGATGTGCCAACAGCAGTTGAGATTGAATTTGAGCGCGGTGTGCCCGTTGCACTTGGTGGCAAAAAGATGAACCCCGTCGAGCTAATTATGACACTAAACGAAATTGGTGGCAAAAATGCTGTCGGGCGATTGGATTTGGTAGAGAACCGATTGGTCGGCATCAAATCGCGTGAGCTCTACGAAGCGCCTGCTGCGACAATCTTACACTTTGCACACCGCGAGCTGGAACGACTTACGCTCGATAAAGACACCATGCACTACAAAGCAAAACTCTCACACGATTACGCCGACTTGATTTACAACGGACTTTGGTATTCACCGCTACGCTTTGCGCTGGATGCTTTCGTGGAAGAGACACAAAAGGTGGTGAACGGCACAGTCAAACTCAAACTCTACAAAGGTAATGTAGAACTGCTGGGACGCTGGTCACCAAACTCGCTCTACGATATGCACCTTGCAACTTACACCGAAGACGATACTTTTGACCACAAGGCAAGTATTGGCTTTATCAAGATTTACAGTTTGCCGCTCAAAACATATTACCGCATCAACGGCAATCCTATTTCGCAGGAAGTCATTGCAAAGTAGCAGTGTGCGCACAGACAGGCGGAATCAGCGTGTGGCAGAAAGGTAGTTACACCCATACAGTGCCGGTAAAGACAACCTCTGCTGAGCCGATAAGATAAACATTTTGGAGTGCGTCATCGAGCTCAACCTCAATGGTTTCGCCGCTTTGCACGGTGAGCAAGATGTGGTGCGTGTGCACTTTACCAAGTTTGTAGCTCACGACCGCTGCAGCGACACAGCCCGTGCCGCACGCCAGTGTTTCATCTTCTACGCCGCGCTCGAAGGTGCGAATGCGCAAGCGATTTTCTGACAGCGGCTCAACGAAATTGACATTTGTGCCCTCAGGGAAATGCTCACGATTGTGCCGAATTCTTCGACCCAGCTCGAGCACATTAAGCGAAGCGACGTCTGCGACATAAACAACGGCATGCGGTGAGCCTGTGTCAATAAAAAAACTTTTGACGCCTTCTACTTCAAAAGCATTGCGAAAGGCTTTTGGCGGTTGCATTTTAAGTTTGACACGCCCAGAATCCAGAATTTCGGAGAAGTAGGTTTCGCCGTTGGCTTCAAAAGAAAAGTGTGTTTTTTCTATACCAGAAAGGTAAGCAAAGCGCGTAATGCATCGACCGCCATTGCCGCACATTGAACTCGGTTTGCCATCGGCATTGAAATAGCGCATAGCAAAGTCGTGCTGCCTAGAGTGTTCCATCAGCATCAATCCATCAGCGCCAATTCCAGTGCGGCGGGCGCATAAGCGCCGAATGTCAGATTCTGAGAGTGCGATAGCGCCGCTGCGGTTGTCAATAACGATAAAGTCGTTACCGGCGCCTGACATTTTGGTAAAGTCTATTTTCATATCTCTGGTGTTGGTGCTGTGCAATTTCACGGACTGTGCTGTAAGCACGTTTGGATTTGTGTGCAAGCACTGCCGAAATTTTTAGGCACAAAAAGCGTGTTCAAATTTACTTCAGTCGCTATGCCGATTCAAACATACAGGTTACATGCAATGCGTCCGATGAAAGTCATCTTGCTGTGTGCGCTCTTATTACTTGCTAAGTCGCTCGTGGCGCAGCAAAGCGATGTGCAACTTGCAGAAGCACTCTATCAAGCAGGTAATTACGATAAGGCGGCTGAACTCTACGAAAAACTCTATCAGCGTGACCCCAATTCGCTCTTCTATGTGGAGCGACTGCGCGAGTGTTGGAGTGAGATGCGCCAATACGATAAGCTCATTCCTTTTCTGCAAAAGGAAGTGGCGCGTCAGAGAGCAGCGCAAAGTGCAATTCCGCTCAAAGTGCATCTTGCACAATGCTACATAGACAAGCAAGATAATGCCAAAGCCAGCGAAACCCTGCGCTCAATTTCCGATTTGCTCACCACGCAAAGCGACTACGCACTGGCGGTTCAAGAACTGCGTCTTGCTAGATTCTTTGAGCCCATGCTGAACCTTGTGCATGAGGCACGCGGCAAGTTCGGCAGAGAAGCTCTGTTTGCAGAAGAAGTTGCAGACGCTTATGTCTTTCTTGGCAATTATCGCGCAGCAACTGAAGAATATCTCAAACTCTTGCGTGAAGATTTCCCAAACTATGGTAAAGTGCAGGCGCAAGTGATGAGTTATGCATCCAAGTCCAGTCCGGCAGCACTCAATGAAGCACTTGCCATTTTGGAACAAGCGCGCAGCAAGTTTCCTGCAGCATCACTGGCGCGACAATTGCTGTCGCAACTGCTGATGCAGCTCTATATCGAGGCAGAGAATTATGACGGTGCACTAAGCGAAGCGATGTACCGAGATGGCGTAACACGCATGCGTGGCGCGCAGCTGTCTGGATTTGCTAACCAAATGTTGCAGAAGCGACAGTTCGCTACAGCGCGCAAGGCATTTCAAACCATCATCGCTGATAATGCCGATGCAACCTTTGTACAGCGGGCAAAAATTGGATTGATTTCCGTCCTAGAAAAAGAAGCCGAGATGCTTAGCGGTGCGGCACGACGCGCAAAACTTGAAGAAGCACTTGCTGCGTATCGTGAATATGAACAGGCTTATCCCTCCGCACAAAATATGCCCGACGTGTATCTGGCTTGGGCAAATTTAGAATACAGCGCACTCGAAAATCCGAACGCTGCAGCACAGGTTGCTAAAAAACTCTTGTCGCGTTTTTATGAAACGCAGCCAGCACGGTCAGCAGAAATTTTGCTTGCCAAAGTGCAACTGGCACAGGGCGAGTTCACGGGGCTTGAAGTTGCATTGCAGAAATTGGCTTCACATCCAAATGCCGCAAGTGAAGTGCGTGCCGAAGCGACATATCTTTTAGCCTTCGTGCAATTTCTCGAAGGCAAACACAGTGCGGCACTTCAGACGCTCGAGAAAATTGATACACGCTATGATGCTGCAAACGATGGACTCGAGCTGCGATTGCTTCTACACGAAGCGCTTGCCGACACTGCAAGAAATCCACAAGCAATCGATGCACTCAAAGATTATGCAGAGGCTAAACGGGCACTAGCTCAAAAAAAATATGATGAAGCGGCATCTCGATTTGGAGATTGGCTAAGCAAATATCCCGCATCGCCCTTAGCTGATAACGCGCTCTACGAACGTGCAATGATTCTGCGCGCAACAGTGCCACAAGCTGCCGCTGAAAGCTATGAAAGACTTTTGCAACTTTATCCCAAAAGTTTCTATGCTGATAAAGCCCTCTTTCGTTTAGGTGAACTCTATGAAAACGAACGCAAGGAGCCAACAAAAGCCATTGAGTGCTATGAACGGCTCTTGCGCGACTATCCGCGCAGTTTTCACTTGCGCCAAGCACGAGAACGACTAAGAAAACTTAAATCCAGCAGTTAGGCTATGCTGTATGATTTTATTGTCATTGGGTCTGGCTTTGGCGGCTTGAGTGCTGCTAGTCTCTTAGCTAAGCAAGGTTTTCGCACGCTCATCTTAGAAGCGGCAGCCGTGCCCGGCGGATGCGCCTCATCTTACCTCATCAAACGCGACAACAAGAAGTTCCTTTTTGAAGCAGGCGCTACAACCATCGTTGGGCTCGATGCGCATCAACCGCTTAAAAATTTAGCTGACGCGCTCGGTATTGAGTTCCCTGTGGTAGAAATCAACCCTTCCATGACCGTCCATATCAGTGGTAAGCATGTCGTGCGCTACAAGGATAAACGCAAATGGGCAGAAGAATGCTACCAAAAATTCTTTGCAGAGACCTCTTGCAGTTTTGAGCAGGTAAGAGACTTCTGGCAACTTATCTTCGAGCTTAATGATTTTGTCTGGCTTGTCTCAGAACGCAATCGTGCATTTCCACCAACTTCGCTGCGCGACTTCTGGGAACTCTACAAGTGTAATCCACTTAGCGATTTTCCCAAACTGCGCTATCTCTTTCAATCTACACTTGAGACCATCAAGTCCTTTGGCTTAGATGTGAGCCAAGATTTCATCCGATTCTGCAATGAGCAATTGATGATTACAGCACAAGCGACTGCTGAAAAAGTCGCTTTACTTTATGCAGCACCGTGCCTTTCTTACACGAACAGCTCAAACTACTACGCTTACGGCGGTATGCTTGCACTAGCTGAAACAATTGTGCGAAAGTATCAAGAACTGGGCGGTGAGATTCGGTACCGTGAGCGTGTTATCGCACTCGAGCAAGATCGCTACGGACACTATCGCTTATACACTGAAAAAGGTGAACGATACACAGCAAGACAAGTGATAAGCAACGCTACGCTGTGGGATATGGCAGAAATTGCGCAGGGCAGACTTAAACCCTTTTTTGAGAGGCGAGCAAAGCAATTTTCGTTTGCTTGGGGCGCAGTTACAATGAGTATTGCAATAGAGAATACTTTACCTGAAAATCTCACGCTGCATCATCAAGTCATTCTGGATGAAAAAATTCCGCACTGCAAGTCTGATTCATTTTTCATCTCGCTCTCTATGCCTGACGACTATGCGCGTCATCCTGACGGTACGCGGCTGCTTGCAATTTCCACGCATACAGAGCCACATGTATGGCTGACGCCCGATGGCTACGCTGAAAAAAAAGCCGATGTGGAAAACTTTATCTTGAAACAACTCGAGCAACATTTGCCCGGTTTTTCCACGCAGAAAATTTTGTTCAAGACACTCTCTACGCCGAAGTCGTGGCAGGAGTGGGTCTATCGCAAGCACGGGCGCGTAGGTGGCATTCCCAACACACTGGACCGCACTGTGTTTGACTTGCAAGGCGCAACCACACCATTCAAAGGGCTATATCTTGTAGGCGATACAGTCTATCCCGGACAAGGCACAGCGGGCGTATGTCTGTCAGGTCAAAATGCCGTTTATCGTGTGCTGCAAGATCGGTCCACTTTGCCAGACCGCTTAGGCGCTCTGCCCCAAGCAAGAGAGCGTTTGAGCAAAGCTGAAGCGCAGTAATCAAGACGGGCGCTAAATCTCTTAGTAGCGCCAACTCTTGAGGTCAGCACCTTTAGGTGCCGTTTTCTCAATGCGCTCTAAAATTTTTGGCACATACATGGTATTGTAACGCAGGCGCGTGATGTAGTTTGGCAAAGTTGGATCGCCGTTCCAGCAGTGCTCAAAGCGGTCGCCGTATTTGACTTCAGCGTCAGCTTTGGGGTTATCGAGGCTTTTGAGAGTTTCTTCCATCAAATAGACCGCATTGTTAAGGTAGTAGTTATCCATATCGCCGCAGTAGATATGAATTTTGCCTTTGAGCTTTTCACCAATTTTGGACCAATCACGCTTGATGATGTGCTGCAGGTCGTAATTTTCACGCCAGTAGGCTGCAACCGATTTATCAATCTCACCTGTGAGTTTATTCCAAATGCGTTTGGGGTAACCATCTTCACCGACAGGTGAATACACTGCTTCCCAAATATCCCATTGATCGCCAGAGCGAGACTTTGTGCCTAAGACCAACTCTTTGATGTTCATATCTTCCAAGAGCGCGCTGATATGCCCTAAGTAATCACGCTTGCCGGGTCGAGGGGTGCGGCGAAATTGTCCCTCTTGGTAGTATGCGTTTTTGTCTTCATAGATATTGACCACAGTGTAGGCGCGAAAATCAATGGGGTCAGGACATGCGGCAAAGCAGCCGTTGTATTCATCAGGATAGAAAATTTGTGCGGCAAGTGCTTCCCAGCCGCCAGTGGAACCGCCGTAAAGAAATCGTGCCCAGCCTTGACCAATGCCACGAAATTTTTTCTCAATAAACGGAATCAGTTCATAAGTAATCGCATCGCCGTAAGGACCTAAGTTTGCGGAATTGACCGCATAGGAATCATCGTAGTAAGGATTGGCATGTTGAATTTCGACAATAAGGAAGCGTGGAAACGCTTTGCTTGTCCAAGTTTTGTAGAAGTTATAGGCTTCCTGTGCTTGAATTTTTTTGTAGCCATAGATTTTGAAGCGCTCGTTGTAATCGCTGGTGTCCATATCGGCAGGCGGTGGTGTTTCGCTAAAACCAGAGAAATCAGCGGGGAAGTGCCCGTGAAAGATGCAGAGTGGATAACGCGCTTCAGGATGTTCATCGAAACCTTCGGGCAAGAGTACATGGGCACCCAGATACATGGGTCGCCCCCAAAACTCGGAGAGCAATTTACTTTGCATCTTGATGTGTTTGATATACTTGGTGTCCTTCGGTTCGGGCAGGGGTGGATTCTTTTTGGTCAGCGAAAGAATAAAGGTCGATGTTTTCTTGGGGTCAATGTTCATCACAACAACATCACTAACCAAGTTACCGGGCGCAATACGAAAGTTTTGTCCTTCACCTCTATCCATAGGCAGTTTCAAGACTCGCCCATCTTTGAGTTTGAAAGTCTCATAGCGATGTAGAAGCGCTTGGACATAGTATCGTCCTGCTTGGAGACCGTAAAGGCTACGAATCGGATATCCCAAAACACTGGCATCGATAATTGCAGGCGTATCAGGTTGCCAATTTTCGACATCGATGCCGAAGACTTGTGCGGTAGTAACTTCATCACGGATTTGATAGCGCGGTTCGCTTGTGCTGTCAGTGGTGAGTATCACGAGCAGTCGTCCGTCGAGGGCTTGATTTTCAAGGCTTTTGGGGAAGGAGACCGAAAATTTGATTTGTGCGTGCAGTGTTGTGCAAGACAACAGTGCCGCAACAAGAAGCAAAACTTTTATCATGGTATGGTTTTGTTGATAGAGTTTTTTGCTAATTAGTAGCACTTAGAATTTAGCCAAACTTATCAAAACGACTTACTTGAAAATTTTCCTTTACATCGCCTCACGTCTTTATGGTATAGTCATGTCGGTGCGCAATGCTCTGTTTGACAGGGGGATTCTGAAATCGGCGTCATCGCGCATTCCAGTTGTGGCGGTAGGTAATCTCACGCTAGGTGGGGCAGGCAAGACGCCGATGGTGGATTGGATTGTGAAGTTCTATCAGCGTGAGGGTAAGCGTGTAGCGATTATTTCACGTGGCTACAAGCGCAAGAGCAAGGGCGTTGTGCTGGTGTGCGATGGACAATTCGTGCGTGTCAGTGCCGCTGAAGCCGGCGATGAGCCCTTGATGCTGGCACGGCGTAATCCGCAAGCTATTGTGGTCGTAGCTGAACAACGCATTGCTGGCGCACGGTTTATTGAGCAGCATTTTGCACAATGCTTGCCCGACGTGATTATCCTCGACGATGCATTTCAGCATCGACAAATGCAGCGCAACCTGAACATCTTGGTCATGCACGCTGAGCAAAATGTATTTTCGGAGGCGCTTTTGCCGCTGGGGCGACTGCGTGAGTCCGTTCAAGGCATTGCACGTGCTGATGTGATTGTGCTCTCCAAAGTGACCAAGTATCTTGACCTTATGCCGCTGCGCAATGCACTTGCGCCGTTTCAAAAGCCAGTGGTGCAATCTGTTGTGCGCATTGTAGGGCTACGCAGTTTCTTTTCCGATGAACTTGTACCACTAGGCTCACAACCTTTTCTCTACACTTGGGCATTTGCTTTTTCAGGCATTGGCGACCCTAAAAACTTTATGGAGACACTTCAATATGCAGGGCTAATTGTTGAGCATGCCAAACATTTTCCTGACCATCACGATTACACAGCCGAAGACATTGATTTTATTTTGAGTGAGGTAGTTCGCCATGGTACGAATGTAATTGTAACCACAGAAAAAGATTACTATCGGCTCAAAGCTAAAGAGGAACTCTTTAATGCGCTGCGCAATGCACCCTGTTTTTACCTTGAAATTGAATTTGACATTATTGCAGGCAAAGAAGAGTTAGAGTCAGCCTTGCGTCGAGCACTTAACGGTGCAGATTGAAGACAGGCGTAGGAACTTAAGCACTCATCTGTGGAAGCGGGGTTTCTATATCTTCGCTGATTGTTGTGATACTGGTGCGCCGCAGTACAGTTGCAGGCGTGATTTTTTCACTGTTTGATTTTGACATTTTCTTCAGCTCTGCCAGTATCATGCTAACTTCTTCCATAGAGCAGAAACTTTTTTCACCAACGATTTCCAGCATCGCAGCGCTGACCGTGAGGAGTGGAAATTGTCTGAGGTTACCGTCACGATCTTTGGCTGTCAGGTAGCCATTGAGGCGATCTTTTTCATCATAGAGTGCTTTGACGCTTTCTGTAAATTCTACGATGACTTCACGCGCGGCTCGGTAGGCATCTTCAAACTCCACATTTTTGAAGCCGAGGAAAAAGTCATCCCCGCCGATGTGCCCAATCATGGCGTTATCATTTGTATCGAAGTGTCGTTTGAGAATGTCTGCAAAAAGCAAAATGGCTTTATCACCACGGCGAAACCCATATTTGTCGTTGTAGGGTTTGAAATTGTCGAAATCGTAGTAAATGAGCGAATAGTGGTCGACGCCTGCAGCAAGACCTTCCGAGACATAAGTGTGAATGAGTGTGTTGCCGGGCAATTTGGTAAGCGGGTTTTGGTCGCGTGCAATGATGAGATTTTTTTCGTTGATGATGCTCAGAAGCGACCTTGCACTGAGAAAGCCTATGTACTGCATATCCTCTACGATGATAATGCCTTCACTATCTTCGTTTTCTCTGGAGAAAATCTCAATCATTTGTTCAGCTTTGGTATTGATGTCGACGATAGGGCACCGCACAAGAAAATCTTTGAGTGTTTTGCCGCTGGACTTCAATAGCTCACGACCGTAGGGCGAATAGGCAAAGGATTTGAGGTCGCGCTCACGCACAATACCCAGAGGCTCATTGCGAGGTGTGGTTACAGGACAGAAACTGCTATTTTTGTTTTCGAGAAAGTAATTAAACACTTCTTCCACGCTGGCATCGCTCGAAAGCTGCGGAATGAACTCAACTTTGCTATAGACAAGTTGTTGGTCGTTCGATGTTTTGCGTCGGTCAGCACGCGAGAGCTGCTCAACGTAATCGTATTTCAACTTCAATTGTGAGACATCGGTGGTAGGCGCCTGAAAAAGGTAGCCTTGGACGAAATCGCAGCCTAAGTCGCGGCAGATATAGAATTCTTGTTCGGTTTCAATGCCTTCTGCGACAACCAAGATGCCCAAGAGATGCGCCATATTGACAATGTTGGTTACAAAAAATCGCTTCTTGGAATCTTTAGTGATGTCGGAAATAAAAAAACGGTCAATTTTGATGAAATCAGGCTCAATGCTGTAGAGCAGTTGCATACCAGAATAGCCGACACCAAAATCATCAATAGTAATTTTGTAAGACTGCGCATGTGTAACTTTCAAAAGTTGCAAAGCTCGGGTAAGGTCACTAAATCGGTGGCGCTCTGTAAGCTCAAATGAAATACTGTGCGGTGTTAGACCGTAGCGAGCAAGAACCTTTGCAGTGTGCCCTTGCTGGTAGTCGGGCATATCTATGATGCGGCTATCGACGTTAAAGAACAGCTTGCTTTTCTCATACGCACCGGTCGCAATAAATTTTTGAATAGCTTTTTCTCTTAGGAAAAGCTCAACCTTGAAGAGCACGCCTTCACGATGGGCAGCATCGAGAAGTTCTTGAGCCGTCTCAAACCCGACTAACTCATAGTTGCGTAACAAGGCCTCAAAGCCAAACACTGCTCCTGTGTGCACATTGATGATGGGCTGAAGGGCGTAATCAACGATGTCGAAGACAATTGCGGCCCATTTCTCTTCAAGTGTTCTCATAGCAAGTCATGAGTTTGCAGGCACTGCAAAAGAAAGAAAAATACGCATGAGTAACGGCAAAGATAGTTTTTTTGCACGATTTCTTTTGCTCAAAGAGCGGAACACACAGGGAACAGAGAGGCTTAGAGTAAAGACGCAGAAAGTCTTGGTGCATAGAAAAAGTATTACTGCACTTTTCAGAGTGCTGCAAAAGCGTTGTAACTTTGAACAATTCGCAGAGCAAAAACACAAATGAAGCCAGCATACAGACCCAACTTCGAGAAGTTTCTCAATACCCTCTCGCCAGAACAGATGATGTTCTTAGGCGCTCTGATTGAGCAAGATATGCAAGCCAAAGACTATGCAAATATGGACTACCTTGCCGATTTGATGTATCAGCGCACACAGCATCTTAATCATCACGATTTGCAGCAAGCTACCTTGGAGCGATTCTTCGACCCATATTTCCCCATTGTATAACTCAAAGTCCAAACATCAATGAAGATAGGCATTCTCGGCACAGGTAATATGAGCAGCAGACTTGGCAGAGTCTGGCTGAATAAAGGTCATCAGGTTTTTTTTGGTACGCGCTCTGTTGAAAAAGCGGCGCAACTTGTCGCAGAAACACAAGCCAAAGCACAAGCTGGGTCGTATCAAGAGGCTGCACAATTTGGTGAAGTGATTTTCTTAGGCGTTCCATGGAGCGCCGCAGAAGAGACTGTGCGAGCGCTGGCAAAAGATTTACGCAGCAAAACGCTGATTGATTGCACGAACGCCCTTGCACCAGACTTTGCCTCACTTGTTGTGCCACACGATACCTCTGCTGCTGAACTCATCCAATCATGGCTACCAGAGACGCATGTCGTTAAAGCCTACAACACAATTGGAGCGAAAGTCCTCGCTAATCCGCTCTACGACGGCATGCCTGCAACAGGCTTTTACTGTGGCAATCATGCAGAAGCAAAGGAAAAAGTTGCAACACTAATTCGCGATAGCGGTTTTGAGCCCGTTGATTGCGGGACACTCCAACAAGCGCGCCATTTAGAGACCATGACACTGCTCTTTCTGAACCTTGCTTTCAAACAACAGATGGGCGGAGAAATTGCATTCAAATTGCTCAAACGCTAATTTCTCTAAGGCAATGTCTAACCAATTCCTTGTGCAAAACACGATGCGCACACTGACTATCCTCTTGCTGACTGTACTGCTTAGTTTAGCTCATAATCAAAGTGCGTCAGCACAACTTGCAGCTTTAAGTGCCGAGCAAAATGAGCCGGTGCCTCGCGCCGAGCGTCTGCAGCGCCTCCTTGCTGAAAAAGTTGCAGCAATTGAACCAAAGGTGATAGCT
The DNA here is from genome assembly GCA_046291735.1 of Candidatus Thermochlorobacter sp. Taxonomy (GTDB): domain Bacteria; phylum Bacteroidota; class Chlorobiia; order Chlorobiales; family Thermochlorobacteraceae; genus Thermochlorobacter. The sequence goes on from JBKBSK010000009.1 coordinate 93,830, forward strand.
TGGCGGCGCGACTTGCATCAGCATCCAGAACTTTCGAACCGAGAATTTCGCACAGCGAAGGTGGTGGCTGACCATCTGAAAAGTTTGGGATTAGAAGTGCAAACTGGAGTGGCGCATACAGGTGTGGTTGCTGTGCTAAGAGGTGCGTTGCCGGGCAAAGTGGTCGCGCTACGTGCAGATATGGATGCACTGCCTGTTACGGAAGAGACTGGACTGCCTTTTGCATCGAAAGTCAAAACCACGTACAACGGTCAAGAAGTGGGCGTCATGCATGCGTGTGGACATGATTGTCATACCGCAATTCTCATGGGCGTAGCCGAAATTCTAACTTCAATGAAACAAGAGTTGCGCGGCACAGTCAAGTTTATCTTTCAGCCTGCTGAAGAAGGTGCCCCGCCGGGTGAAGAAGGCGGCGCAGAGTTGATGATTAAGCAAGGCGTGCTCGAAAATCCCAAGCCCGATGCCATCTTCGGCTTGCATGTCTTTGCAGGACTGGAGGCAGGAAAAATTGCGTATCGACCGGGTCCGACGATGGCTGCCGTCGACAATCTTGAAATCACAATTAAAGGCAGACAGACACACGGTGCAAAACCTTGGGCAGGCGTTGACCCAATTGTCGTAACTTCACAAGTAATCTTGGGCTTGCAAACAATTGTTAGCCGTCAAGTCGATGTAACCGCAGAGCCGTCGATTATCACGATTGGCAGCATTCATGGCGGTGTGCGACACAATATCATTCCCGATAGTGTGCATCTGCTGGGCACGATTCGCACCTTCAACGAAGAGATGCAAAACGATATTCATGCGCGCATTCAAAACACCTCTGAACAAATTGCAAAAAGTGCAGGCGCTCGAGCGCGTGTTACCATCAGAAAACTTTACCCAGTAACGCATAACGACGAAGCCTTGACCGCAAAAATGGTGCCCAGCTTAGAGCGTGCCGTTGGCAAAGAAAATGTGATGATCATGAGCAAAATCACAGGTGCAGAAGACTTTTCGTTTTACCAAAAGAAAATTCCGGGATTTTTCTTCTTTGTCGGCGTTACGCCTAAGAGCGAACTCAAAACCGCTGATGCCAATCACTCCCCAAGATTTTTTGTCGATGAATCAGCGCTGCGGTCGGGACTTAAAGCCATGGTGCAGGTTGCGCTGGATTTTCTTGAATCGCATTAACATCGCTCTCAATAGAAAAAACCAAGCAGTATGGAGCACTTTGCAATCGGCGTGGATTTAGGCGGCACGGCAATTAAAGTAGCCTCCGTCTCTGTTAGTGGTAACATTCTTCTTGAACACAAACTCCCAACCGAAGCTGCAAAAGGTCCTGACACGGTGATTGAAAACATACTTTCAGCCATTCACATAATGCTGAGTGAGACACTCAAAACACATGCACGGGATTTGCTGTTGGGCGTCGGCGTCGGTGTGCCGGGTGTGGTAAGTCTGGATGGCGGCACGATTAGTTACCCACCAAACTTGCCGGGTTGGACTGTGGTTAGGCTCGGCGACATACTACGCACAGAACTTGAACGACGCGAAAAACTCTTGCTCCCGATTTTTGTCGAAAATGATGCAAATGTTGCAGCACTCGGCGAATCGACATTTGGCGCTGGACGCCAGTTTAGCGACTTTGTGATGATTACCTTAGGCACGGGCGTGGGCGGCGGCATTATCATGAACAACAAAATTTATCGCGGTGTTACAGGAGCAGCAGGCGAACTGGGACACATCACAATTGACTACCACAGCGAACGCATACATGCCGGCATTCGAGGCTCACTGGAAGGACTCATTGGTCAGCAACGCGTTGTCGACTACGCTAAGTCTTTGATGGCAGGCACACCATCCAAAATTCTCCATGACCTATGCGATGGGGATTTATCGTGCTTAGATGCCAAATTGCTCAGCGAGGCTGCGCAGCAAGGCGATAGCATTGCCCTTGAAACATGGCGCTTTGTAGGCGAAGCCCTCGGCGCTGGATTAGGCTCAATTGTCTCCGTGCTCGACATTCGCAAGTTTGTCATCGGTGGCGGGGTCTCTGGTGCAGGTGACTTCATTCTCAAACCTGCGCGTGAAGCACTGTATCGCTATACGCTCAAATCAATGCACGAAGGTTTAGAAATCTTGCAAGCAAAACTCGGCAACCGCGCTGGCGTGATGGGCGCAGCAGCACTTTGCTTCTGAACGCACATTGAAAGTAAGTTACGCTCGCAGTTGCTTGCTTTATTGCACTTGTGACGAGCAAGAAAAACTCTTGCTGGTGCGTCTTCGTGCTGCTGTAAATCTGCCTGTTCAGCGTATATTTGTCTTGCCCTTTGATGTACATAATCAACTCGAAACTTATCCAATCGAAGTATGCCACTCATTCAAAAAATCACCGCCCGACAAATTTTGGATTCACGCGGCAATCCAACAATTGAAGTTGATGTCTATACTGAAACGGCATTTGGACGTGCCGCTGTGCCAAGTGGTGCAAGCACGGGTGAGCATGAAGCCGTTGAACTGCGCGATGGCGATAAAAAGAAATATCTGGGCAAAGGCGTGCTTAAAGCCGTCAAGAATGTCAATACGGTTATCAACGATGCCCTTGCAGGTATGATTGTTACAGAGCAAACCGCAATTGACCGCAAACTCATTGAGCTCGATGGCACGGAAAATAAATCCAAACTTGGCGCAAATGCGATTTTGGGCGTCTCGCTGGCTTGTGCAAAAGCAGGTGCAGATTTTGCAGGTTTGCCGCTCTATCGCTACATCGGCGGCACACTTGCAAGAACACTCCCTGTGCCGATGATGAATGTGCTCAACGGCGGCGCGCATGCCGATAACAACGTCGATTTTCAAGAGTTCATGATTGTGCCGCTCGGCTTTACTTCATTTAGTGAAGCCCTGCAATGCGGCGCAGAAATTTTCCATGCACTGAAAGCCTTGCTGAAATCAAAAGGCTACAGCACGGCGGTCGGTGATGAAGGTGGCTTTGCCCCGAATCTTAAAGCAAATGAAGAAGCCATAGAACTGGTCATTGAAGCGATTGGTAAAGCTGGCTACAAAGCAGGCGAAGCGGCGCCATCGGCTACAAAGTCAAAGAAAGCAAGCAGCGCACCTGCAGGCAATGTGATGATTGCTCTCGATCCAGCCAGTTCCGAGTTCTATGACCCGAACAAGAAAAAGTATGTCTTCAAAAAATCGACCAAGCAAGAACTCTCATCCGAGAAAATGGTGGAGTATTGGGCAAACTGGGTCAAGACATATCCGATTATTTCACTGGAAGATGGTATGGCAGAAAATGATTGGGATGGGTGGGCGATGCTCAGTGAGCAATTGGGCAATCGAGTTCAACTTGTGGGCGATGATCTTTTCGTTACGAACACAAAGATTCTGGCGCGCGGCATTCAAATGGGCATTGCAAATTCTATTCTCATCAAGGTCAATCAAATTGGCACGCTGACTGAGACACTGGAAGCCGTCGATATGGCAACACGCAATGGCTACACCTGCATAATTTCACATCGCAGCGGTGAGACTGAAGACGCCACGATTGCACAACTTGCAGTTGCAACCAACGCAGGACAAATCAAAACGGGCAGTATGTCACGCACTGACCGCATTGCAAAGTATAACGAACTGCTGCGCATTGAAGAGCAACTTGGCAGTGAAGCGCGCTTCTTAGGCAGAGCCGCATTTCGTATTGCAGCAAAAGATTAAGATGTGCGGTTAGAATATCTCACGCACTGCTTTGTAAGTGCCAACATGCGCCTCAATAGTCAGTTCAATTGGCTTAGCGTATCCGCCGCCTAAAGCAAGCGAGACAGGAATGCCAAGACGTTTGCATGCGCTCAAAACCATTCTATCGCGTTCCATCAAGCCGTGATGCGTCAAGGCAAGTCGTCCTAAAGCATCTTCTTTGAGCGGGTCAACGCCTGCTTGATAGAGCACAATATCGGGCTGAAAGTCAAGGACTTTGGGCAGATGCTGCGCCAGTGCATCAAGAAACTCGGCATCGCTGGTGTAGTCAGGCAGCGCAATATCGAGCGTAGAAGGCACTTTGCGGAAAGGATAATTCTTTGCGCCGTGCATGCTGAAAATAAATACATCTTCACGCCCGCCTAAAATCTCAGAATTGCCATTGCCTTGATGCACGTCCAAATCAATGATAGCCACACGACGCACTCGTTTGCGACTCAAAAGCCACAGCGCAACCACAGCAAGATCGTTAAAGACACAATAGCCCTCGCCAGCATTGCGCAAAGCATGATGCGTTCCGCCAGCAAGATTGCCCGAGATACCATCTTGCAGTGCTGCCTCGGCTGCAGCAAGTGCCCCGCCAACCGTAGCCAGCGAACGCAACACTAACGCTTCACTCCATGGAAAACCAATGCGACGAATAACATCAGGTGAGACTGAGCCGCGACAAATCGCATCCACATAGTCAGGCGAATGCGCCAGCAGCAGTTGGTCGCGTGTGGCAAGCGGAGGTTCCAGAAGGTCTGAATCGCGTACCACGCCTTCGCGCAAAAGCGCGAGACGAATCAAGCGATATTTTTCCATCGGGAATCGATGTCCATCGGGCAAGTCAATCGTGTATCGCTCAGAATAAAAGATGCGCATAGCAATCGGTCTTATACAGCTGGTTGTGAAAGTCCCACAAAGCTCAATCGTCTCTCAATACATGAGCTGAATACCGGTCCGCAAAAACCAAGTGTTAGCAGGGTTGAATTGGCGTAAAAAGCGGGCATCGCCAGAGAGGCGATTGTCAGCAAGTTCTGTGCGACGCAGCAATGTGTACCCGCCCTCGAGCGAGAGATAGGTTTTCTCGAAGAATTGATACCGAATAATCGGTCCTGCTGTGAGATTAGCAAAGCCGAATTGATTCATATTTAGACTGTTTAGTGCCGCATCGCCCACACGATACTCGCTGCCGTTGAGCAAGAAACTTACGCCCAGTTCCCATTCTTTGGATGGGTAAAAAATAAAGTCAAGATTGCGTGGAATAATTGCGTCAATCATAAATGATTCGCCACCGAAGTAAATCACGTGTGCGATAGGCACAATGAGGACGCGACCGAAATTGCTGGTGCGCGCCGCACCTAAACCAAGCGTGAGTTCATCGCTAATGCGCCAATCGACAAAAGCTGCGCCTTCCAAGCGTGCGTGATCGAAGAGCACATCACGAAAGTCAGAAAAGATGCCCGGGCGTGCAGCTACAAACAAAGTAAAGTCGGCAGAGAGACGCTGTTGCCAGACAAGGTCAAGAAAAATAAGGTGCGCTTCCCGTGGTGCAAAGACAACAGGTGAAGCGGAAGAGACAGCAATATCCTGACCGAGCCGCACATATCGATACTGCGCGCCAACCGTGAGGCTCGACGCACCACGTTTATCCAAAAACACTTTGAACGATGCATTAGCTGTAAGCGCAAACGCGCTAAGCGTATTGCCAGAAAGAAACGAGGGCTCAGCTTTGTCTAAATTTGCCGCGCCAAATTGCTCATAGCGAATTCCAATTTGTTCACGTTGAGCATAAAGTGGCAGTGTCGCAAAAAGCGCAAAACAAATCAAAAGGGGAAAAAATTGTCTGAAAAGTGTCATTGCAGTAGAGTTTTGTTGATAAAGTTTTTGAAATTGCTGCTGAAATTACACGCATGCACTCAATCCAAAAAAGTAGAAATTGCTTGGGAAGCAGTCAGAGTGTATTTTCAAGCGCGACTGTTCAAAAAAAACATGAACATTCAAAAAAACATGACCAAATTACTATGCAACAACTTGCAAAATTTTTCTTTGCTACGCTGCTACTCTGCCTCGGGCTGCTTCTAAGTGCCTCAGCAAAGGCGCAAGACGCAAAAGCGGTGTGCGATGAAATTGACCAGCTGATGGAACAACTCAAAATAGCGGAAGCAAAAGCTAAAGTCGATGAAGCGCTGACGAAGTTCCCAGATGATTTTGAAGTGATGTGGCGCGCCTCGCGTGTCTATGTAGTCTTTGGCGACACACAGCCCAAGAGCGAACAGGAGAAAATTTATATCAAAGCCAAGGAGTTTGCTGAAAAAGCCGTCTCGCTCAACCCGCAATCCTCCGTTGCTTACATCCGCCGCGCTGTAGCGAACGGAAAAGTCGCGCTGTTTAGAGGCGTGCTTAGCGTAAAAGACTTGGTCAAACAAACACGAGCAGACGCAGAAAAAGCCATTCAACTCAATAGTTCGGGCGACCAAGTCTTGGCAACCGCCCACTACATTTTAGGTAGAACACACCTCAAACTTTCTGAAACTCCCGAAGTGATGCGCATTCCGCTCGGGCTTGCATGGGGCAATTTGGATGATGCTATCAAACACCTTGCAAAAGCTGTCGAGCTACGCGGCGATTTCGTGATGTTTCGCTTAGATTACGCACGCGCCTTAGAGCGAGACGAAAAATTTGCAGAGGCACGCGCCCAACTTGAAAAAATCCCAGCACTCAAAGTACAAGAATACGGCGATAACGAACGCAAAAAAGAAGCGGCTGAACTGCTTGAAAAACTTCGAGGTAAGTAAAACTTTATGTGATGTGTAACACAACTGCGTCTGACCGTGCAGCATCACGCAAGCAAGTTAGGTCTCCTTTTTGATTCGGACAATTAAATCCGAGAGCAACGCAACTTGTGCTTCCAACTGCAGGATTCTTTCGCGCAGTTTCTCATTTTCCTCAATCAATGTAGCAATTTGCTGTTGAACCAAAGCGCTTTCAGAGTGAGTATCTTGATGTTTGCAAAAATGATGATCAGAGTTGGAAGAGTTAAAATCAAACATAGAGCCCTTTCCCGTAAGTAGCCAGTTTGGATTAAGGTTAAAGTTTCGCCATAGCGAATGCAGTAATTTTACGCCAGGCAGTTTCTTACCACTCTCAATTTCACTGATAAATCCAGTCGAGGTGTTGAGGCGATTTGCAAAATACTGCTGGCTATAGTTCAGCGCTAAACGTGCTTCTTTCAGGCGCGCACCAATAGCCTGGATAAGAGATACTTTTTTGAGTTCTTTCTCCGCTTCTTCTGTATTCAGACCTTGCATGTTTTAATCTAATTTACAAATTTCTCTTTAGTGAAAAAAAACTTATCTTGTGTTCTCTAAAAAGAAAACCCGACCTCACTATGATTCTGCTGGTTGAAGATGATGACATCGTAAGAGAAACGCTTGCTGAGTATCTTGCCGAAAACTACGAGGTAATTGTAGCAAAAAACGGTAAAGAGGGGTGCCAGCTTGTGGAGCAGTTTCAAGATAAAATTAAAGTCATCATTACTGACTGCGACATGCCAGAGATGAACGGTATAGAGCTCTTGCATTGGCTGCACGAGAAAAACATTCAGGTGCCAAGGATGATAGTGACCGGGAAATCGCTTTCAGAAAATGAGTATAAAAAGATTCGGGAATATGATGCCTATCTGCTCTCAAAGCCTGTTGATGTTGAGGTCATTTGTAATCATGTGCAAAGGTTTTTTTAGGTATAGTAAGATGTGATGCCTACTTATCACCTGCTTTATCTACTTCGCTTTTGCTTTGAGAGGATTCTCGGTCATACTCCAACATTTTTTCCACAGCGTTATACTCTACGACAAAAGAAATCACGGTTGCGCGTACGGTTTCTAAATCAGGTTCAGTTTCCTTGAAGTTTTTGCAAGTAAAGTGCTGATGCTCACAAAAGGCTTCAAGGAAGTAGCCGATGTAAGTTTCTTCTGTATCATCTTCTCTAATGCGAACAGCTTCACGCATTTCGAGCCCGTAGCTTAAAAGGTATGTATTGTCTTTATCGAAGATAGCAAACGCATAGAGCACAGGAGGCTCATCGAGATATTTTTCGCGCAGTTCCTCAGTAGCGACTGGACAGACATAGACATCAATATAATAGCGGTCAGTCTCAATTTCTTCGACTTTTTGCAAGCGTGCCCAACGGGGGCTAAGTTGCGTATTGGTCATAAATGTAACGAGCGTATAGATTACAAAAACTCTTTTGCAGCGCTATTGTGCGTAGGTATTAAAGCGCGCTGACTTTGCACATTCAGTCAGCACGAACTAAGTCAAGCAGAGCCCTTCGCCTTTTTACGCTGCATAGGGTTGTCGTTAGTTGGCTTGCGATGTTTTCGCATTGGCATGTTTGACATACTTTTCGAGCCATTCGTGCATTTCGTAGAGCATGTGCATTACCGATTCACGAGCTTGATAGCCATGTGATTCATGCGGAAGCAAGACGAGCCGAGCGGTTTTACCGAGTCCTTTCAGGGCATTAAACAAGCGTTCGCTTTGCAGCGGAAATGTGCCTTGATTGTTATCGGCTTCGCCATGGATGAGCAAAATGGGCTCATTGATTTTCTCTGCGTTCATAAATGGAGACATGGCGATATAGGTCTCAGGGGCTTGCCAAAGGGTGCGTTCTTCGTTTTGGAAGCCAAATGGTGTGAGGGTGCGGTTGTAAGCACCGCTGCGTGCAATACCAGCACAGAAAAGGTCGGAGTGCGCAAGAAGGTTTGCTGTCATGAATGCGCCATAGGAGTGCCCGCCGATTGCGATGCGATTCTTATCAGCTACTCCGCGCCGTACGGCTTCATCGACAGCAGCTTTGGCACTTGCAACCAGTTGCTGCACATAAGTGTCGTTAGGTTCTTTGCCGCCTTCACCGACGATGGGCATCGTTGGACCATCGAGAATGGCATAGCCCTGTGTGAGCCAGAACAGAGGCGAGCCCCAGTTGATACGCGTAAAGCGATAGGGTGAGCCGACCACTTGACTTGCCGCCTGCGCACTCTTGAACTCACGCGGATATGCCCACATGAGCATCGGCAAAGGTCCTTTGTCTGGAGTATAGCCTTCAGGCAGGTAAAGTGTGGCAGAAAGCTCTACGCCATCCTCACGCTTGTACTTAATTAGTTCTTTCTGAATCTTAGCAAGCGCAGGTGCAGGGTGTGGGAAGGTTGTCAGTTGTGAGAGTGTATTTTGAGCAAGATTGCGAATGAAATAATTTGGTTGTTCAGTTTGCGACTCACGGCTTGTAACAAGAAGCGTCCCTTTCTCATCGAGGATTGCTACGGGGTATTCGTAATAAGGCGCTGCCGATTGCCAAAGCCGCTGCGACTGCTTTGTCGAGAGCATGAACTTATCGAGAAAAGGCTTATCACCCTCAGGTGAAGCTCCATCGCCGATGAGAAACAGTGCAGTGCCATTGTCTGCAAGATGTAAGACCGTCATGCCGTTGGGCAGGGTTTTCATTGCTGGCATGCCGGGGTCGGAGTAGCGGTCTTCGAAGGAGCGATCGAAGAGCAACTCAGGTTTAGCTTGTGGCGAAGTGGTATTGATTTTCCATGTGCGGATTTTGCGTGTCGCCCACCATGTTTCATTGACAAGTGCAAAGCCTTTATCGCTCCATAGGACATTTTGATAGCGATAGTTCAGCGCAAAAAACTCTTGGGGTTTGCCGGTAAAAGGCGCGCTGAGTGTAAAGAGTTTATCACGCACTTCAGCTTTAACTTTGGGGTTGCCCTCGTCTTGAGCTTCTGACCAATAGAGTGTGGCGGGAGCATCGGCTCGCCATTGGCAGTTATGGACGCCTTTGCGTACAGCATCACGACCGAGCGGAATATCTTCAGCAAGCGGCAGGTCGGCAATTTCTTTAACCACTTTGCCTGTCATATCCAGCACTTCAATTTTTTTGGGGAAACGCATGGCAGGCACGAGATACGAAAATGGTCTGTGCAAGGACTCCACGAGCAGATATTTGCCGTTAGGCGAAGGTTGAACAGTCGAGATTAGCCCTTCTTTGGCAAGTGCTTTGACTTCACCAGAAAGCGAGACGTGCACCAAGCGGGCAGAAAGGAAGTACTCAAACAAGGCTTCGTCGTACGCATTTTTTAGCAGGTCTTGAAAAGTTGGAGCGGCAGCAGTTTTGCCAGCGGTCTCTTGAATGACTGGACCTGAAGGCACGGTGGGTTCAGCAGGTTTTGTGCCGCGTTTGTCGGAGATAAGTTTTGCAATTAGCCCTTGGCTATCAGGCAGCCAGACGAAGGTTGTGCCGTAAGCATCGCTGAGTTTGGCATCAAGCAGTTTGCGTGCGCTTGCTTTGGAGATCTCAGCAAGCCAGAGCTCAATGCCGTTTTCACGCGTGAGTGTAAAAGCAATATACTTGCCGTCAGGTGACCAGCGCGGTCGACCGATACGCGCATCATTTGGCAGACCAGCAAGAGTGCTCTCTTTGCCGTCGCGAAGTGTTTTGATGATGAGTTTCGTGAAGTATTCGGCGCGACTGCGACCGTTGGTGCGTGGGTTCAAGCGTAAGCCTGCAAGGCGAGCTTCAGGTGCAGCAAGTTCCGAAATGGGCGGCAAGCTCGGGCGCTCCATGATGAGCATCACATCATTTTGCGGCGAGAAACTAACTGCAGGCGTGGGCGGCGCATCAATCAAGTCGGCAATTGCCTTAGGTGGCATCTTGTACCCCGTTGCACCTTGCGAAAAAGCGTCGCTCATGGCAAAGTTTAAGAGGAGAATAACACAAAAGGTGCGATAAAGCATACTTATGTTGTTGATGAATTCGACCAAACTGGCATCTATAGCAAGTAAAACAATAAGCAAGTAAACTACACTAAACTTTGACAAACACCAAACAAAATCGTCGTGGAGCGGCAAGAGATTCATGCACTGTGCGGTGCAATTTCTACAATGCCTTGTGCAGCACGAAGACGCAAGCTATCGCCTGTTTGAATCAGCTGTGTGGCGCGTCTGACATTTGTGATAGCAGGCAAGCCAATCTCGCGCAAAATAATTGAGCCATGTGAAAGGTCGCCACCTGTTTCCACCACAACGCCTGCAACCACAGCAAAGGTCGGAATCCAACCTGCATCGACGGAGCGTGCAACCAAAATCGTGCAAGAAGCCTCATATCCCTCAGGCAGGCGTGTCTCTGGCTCCTGCAAGACCCACGCTTTACCAGTAACTTCGCCATCGGTTAGGCTAATGCCTGAAAGATGAGAAGAGCGTGGGACATCTGCATGTGCCTCAAGACCTTCCAAATCATCGAAACGATGAAAGAAATCTGGCACGGATAAGGTTTCCAAGCGCTTTATTTCTGTGCAGCGCTGCTCAAAAAATTCTGATGAATAGGCTGCGCCCTTATCCAAAGCGATGACTTCTTCAAGGGTAAGGTGCCAGAGCCATTCAGCTTTGGGCAGTTGTCCTCTGGCTTCAGCCTGTGCGGCAAGTTGCAGGAAATCTGCTCGACTTTGTTGAAAGGCGCGCATCGCAGTGTATCTCAATTGTTCTCGGGCACGAATTGGGCGAGCGGCGGCTTGCCAGATAGGAAAGGTAAGTATGCCTAAGAGTGTGCGCTGGGGTAGAGAGTGCTGCTGTGGCGATTGCAAGAGTGCAGCAAAAAGCGGTTGTGGCTCTTCCGAAAAGCGCGGGCGAGAAATATCACTTTCATAAATCCCACGATGTCCATGCTTTTGCAAATACGCCTGCCAGAGCGAGTAAAAAGCAGGGTCGTCGGGCAATTTGCCTTGCTGCAAGGCTGTAGCAAGAGAGGGGTGCTGCAAGACTCTCATGCGCAGCGGCTCAAGGTCAGTATAAAGTTCGGTGGAAATTGTGCGCAAGCGAGCGCTGTGCTCTGCAAGCAAGCCAAGTTGGCGCAGCAGCACCAGTGGCAAGCTCATGGCAGCCGTCAGTGAGAACATTTCAGTGACAAGTGCAATGTAATGCTGCTGCATGGCAGTGATAGCTTCAGCAAAAGTATGCGCGCGCCTCTGACTATCTGAAAGCAGACGCGCAGCAGTAGCTTGAGCCTGCTGTGGTGAGCGCAACTGCGCAAGCCCTTGACGAAGTAAGACCGGCAGATGAAAGAAAAGTCGCCGCCAATTGATGCCAAAGGTGCGACCAGCTTCGCCGCCGATGTTATCTGTAACAAGTCGTGTGGGCAAGCCCCAATGGCGCATCATCTCGCTCATCAGCGAAAGGTTGATAAACGGTCGACCAATGAAGACCTCGATAAAATGTCGTTGTTCAGGTAGTGACGGGTCAAAGTGTCGGTAGTAAGCAAAGAGCTTATGGGCGCACGAGGCAATGAGGCTTGTCATCAGGCGTGAGGGTAGAGGCGGCAAAATTTCTTTGTGATTGGCAATGGTGAATGCATCATTGCGTCGTGTCGGGCGTGTAACCGGGCGAAGTTGAATAAGCCAGCACCGCTGACCATCATCTGCCCACTCAATATCCCAGTCGTGTGGTCCGAAAATGCGTCGTACCTTGCGCAGCAAGGTCTGTAAGCGTTCTGCCCATGGTGGCAAGGGCTCGCAGGCAAGGCGTGTTTCGTACCAATTCAGTTTTGGTACAAGCAGCACGTGAGCTTCGACCTTACCTGACACCAATTGCTCTGCAGTGCCGCTGGTGTAATTGACAAGGTCATCTTCGTACTCGCGCTCTGTGAATGCAACACCTGAGATATGTGCGTCGACCATTTCCATGATGAGCACATCGCGCCGAAAATTGCCAGAACGGCGCAAAGCAGATGACCACACGGCACACAATGCCTCTACAAACGCAGCAGGGTCTGCACGATTGACAAACAAGCGCGACTCAAAAAATCCTGCTAAGCTTTCACTTGCGCAATCTTCAGCTGAAAACGCAGAGCGCACAGCAACGCGTGTTCTAAATGCAGGAATTGGAGCAAGTGCAAGCAAACGATAGGGGTTAGGACAGATAACTTGCGCCGTCTCAAGCGTGATAGCGCGCTTTTGCAAAGCAAGTGTGTAAAATTCGTGCGTCAGAATAACGCCTCTGGGAACAGGCAGTGCAGCGTGGCGCGCAAGATCGAGAAGGCGTGCTTTGTTGCCAATAGCCAAAGCTGCAGAGAGGGCGTCGCCAAGCGGCAAAATAAACATCGCAATGAAATTTTGTGCTGTGAAATTTCTGCTCTAAACGCAAGCAGAGCCGATTTCATTTTTGAGTGTGTGAGGGCTATAGAGAGCAGTGCAATACGGCTTGTAAGCGATGGAGATAGAAATTTGTCAGCTAAGCTGTAGGTATCAAGTCCTTTTCACTGTTGATGTAGATAAAGCGTGCATCACCCCAGAGTTTTTCAAGACTGTAGAAGGCGCGTCGCTCTTTGAGAAAGACATGCACGATAACACTAATGTAATCGAGCACCATCCAAGTCTGTTCGCGAATCTCACGGTGTGCAGGTTTTTGACCCTCTTCGAGCAAGCCGTCGTAAATTGCATCGGTAATAGCTTTCACTTGTCGATCCGAATCTGCCGAGCAAATCACAAAAAAGTCTATAGAATCGGAGAGCGTATGCACATCGAGGAGCGTAATGTCGTAGCCCTTTTTGCTGAGGGCAAATTCAGCGATGCGCCGCGCCAAGCGTTCCGATTCACTGATTTCGACAACAGCAGGCGAAGGTTGGGACTCAAGACGTGCCGTCTTAGCACGCAATCCAGTTTTACTGCCTTGCGTACGTGTTTTGCTCGATGTTTTTGCAGTGGATGATGTACGCTTTGATTGAGATGAAGCGCGAGTCATCTTAGACGACGTGCGAGGTAGCTTGTCAGACGCTGCTTTTTTTGACAAAGCAATGCTCTGGGTTGAGTTAGCAAAATTTTTTGACACAAAAATATACTTTAGCTTTTGCTATGGAAAAAAAAGCCTATGTAGAAATCTCCCTGCCCATCGACGCAGAACACTTCGATGTGGCTATTGCGCTGCTAAGTCAGATGGGCTACGAGACCTTCTGGGAAGATGGCGATACGCTGCGCACCTATATGCCAGTAGCCCTGTGGAACGCCGAGCAAGAAGTTGCCACGCAGACGGCTTTAACCAAAGGCTTAGGAAAGCCAGTGGCTATGCAGGTTACTTTTCTTGAAGAGCGCAATTGGAATGCCGAATGGGAAAAAACACTTGTCCCAATAGAAGTCTCCTCACGCATCGTGATTGTGCAGTCTGGGAAAACTGTGCCTAACCTTGAGGGGCGCCTTGCAATTGAGATTAACCCGAAGATGTCTTTTGGAACAGGCTACCATGAAACCACACGCTTGATGATTCGCACACTGGAGCAGACAGTGCAGCCAACGGACGTTGTGCTCGATATTGGCACCGGTACAGGTGTGCTGGCAATTGCTGCGCGCAAACTGGGCAACCGCAATCCGATTCTTGCACTCGACAATGACGAGTGGGCGATAGAAAATGCTCTAGAAAACATTGCCGTCAATAAGTGCAGCGACATTGAAGTGCAACGGCTCGATGCACGAAGCGAACTTGAACGCGTGCTCTTGCTGCGACCATGGACTTTGATATTGGCAAACCTAAATCGCAATGTACTGGAAGGACTGCTGCCGAAGTTAGCAACACACGCCCCGCAAGCTAAGCTGATGCTCTCAGGCATTTTGAAATATGAGCGCAATTGGCTGCAGCAACGGCTTTGCCAACTGCATTACAACGTGCTTTCTATGAGCAGCGAAGGCGAGTGGCTATGTGCCCTTGTGGCGCAAACAAACGAACATGCATTACTATTGTAACGCAACCAAAAACACAAATGAAACGAATCGCAGCGCTGGACATTGGCACCAATACGGCACTCCTGCTCATTGCCGATCTTGATACGGCAGCAAAAGCCCTTACGACAATTCTCAACGCGCAAGAAATCGTGCGTTTGGGCAAAGGTGTCGATGCAGCCGGAAATATCAATGCTGACGCTGTAGCGCGGCTAATCGAGTGCCTAAAAAAATATCTGCAGGTGATTGAACACTATGGCGTGCAGCAGATTGTGGCGGTTGGCACAAGCGCGCTGCGTGATGCGAACAATCGAGATGAAGTCATCGAGCGTGTAGAGAAAGAAACAGGGATTCGCATTGAGACCATTTCAGGTGCAGAAGAAGCTGAACTCACCTTTCTCGGTGCAGTGGCTGGCTGGCATGATTTACCTGCGCCCTTTATGGTAATTGACATTGGCGGAGGCAGCACAGAACTGGTCTTGGGCACGATGAGTGGCATAGAGGCACGTGTCAGTTTGGATATTGGCGCCGTGCGTGTCAGCGAGCGCTTTTTTTCAGCAGCGCCGCCCGCAGCAGATGAACTCAATGCAGCAACACAATGGATTACTGAAAAAATTGCAAATGAGCTTGCCCTCTTCATCGAAGGGCGTGAGTGTGTGTTTGGCGTAGCAGGGACAATTGTTACGCTTGGACAACTTGCCAAAGGCTTGCCACGATTTTCTGCAGAGTTACATGGTTTCACACTGCACTACCGGGAAGTTCAGCGTTTGAGCGAGGTCTTTGCGCGCTCGACCATAGAAGAGATAATTGAACTGGGTGTTGAGTCTGGCAGAGCGGATGTGATTTTGGCAGGCTCACTGATTTTGCGTCAATTTATGCGGCTCTTTGCAACAAAAGCGATTACTGTAAGTGTGCAGGGGTTGCGCTACGGCATTGCGCAGCGTGCACTGCACACCTTGCTGAATTGATAAATTGCCGGCGCAAGAAAAACCTTTTGCATTTCACTTTACGACCTTCATAAATTCCCACGCCGTGCAACGCCCCACAAGTTGCCGTGCAAATGAAGCAATAATTCACAATTATCCACAACACAATGCAACGACGCGACTTTCTCAAACTTACAGGTCTTGGTATTGGCGCAGCGCTGATACCACTCCCTGCTTTCTCAATGCCCATCAGCGAAGAAGAGGCACGCACACCGATAATGGATTTTGCTGACAAAAAACGACTGGCTGATATCGGGCTGAACACCGCTAAATCGCTAGGCGCAACGTACTGCGATGTGCGGATTAGCCGCAATCTCAATCAAGCAATTTTCACGCGTGAAGACCGTGTGCAAGGCATTGTCAATTCGCAATCTTTTGGGGTCGGAGTGCGCGTGATTGCAAATGGCACATGGGGATTTGCTTCAACCAATACAGTTACTGTAGATGGTATAAAAAAAGCGACGGAGCGCGCAGTTGCAATTGCGAAAGCAAATTCACGACTGCAAAAAGAACCGGTCAAGCTCGCCCCACAAGCCGCACAAGGCGAACAGACTTGGAAAACACCCATCGAGAAAAATGCCTTCGAAGTACCGATTGCCGATAAAGTCAAGCTCCTGCTTGAAGTCAATGCTGAAGCCATGCGCGCAGGTATTCGCTTTGTCAGTTCGCAACTGTTTATGATTAACGAGCAGAAGTTTTTTGCCTCTACCGACGGCTCTTACATTGACCAAGATATTCATCGCATTTATCCAAATTTCACCGTTACAGCAATTGACATTATCAACCGCAAGTTCCAAACACGCAATGCGCTCTCTATGCCTTGCGGTATGGGATATGAATACCTCGATGGAACAGCAACAGAAAAAGTGACGGCAGCTGGCGGTGTTGCTACACTTTACAAGAAGCGCTACGACATGCTCGAAGATATGCGCCAAGCTGTCAAGCATGTGCAAGAAAAACTGCGTGCAAAATCCGTCGAAGCAGGCAAATACGACTTGGTCTTAGACCCGTCGCATCTTTGGCTTACCATTCACGAATCGGTTGGGCACCCGCTTGAGCTCGATCGTGTGCTGGGCTATGAAGCAAACTACGCCGGCACAAGTTTCGCTACACTCGATAAATGGAAATCCAAGTCCTTCAAATACGGCTCGCCGATTGTCAATTTCTTTGCTGATAAGCGTCAAGAAGGCTCGCTGGGCTATGTGGGTTGGGATGATGAAGGCGTGCCAACCAAGCAATGGGATTTGGTCAAAGATGGCATTCTGGTCAATTATCA
The DNA here is from genome assembly GCA_046291735.1 of Candidatus Thermochlorobacter sp. Taxonomy (GTDB): domain Bacteria; phylum Bacteroidota; class Chlorobiia; order Chlorobiales; family Thermochlorobacteraceae; genus Thermochlorobacter. The sequence goes on from JBKBSK010000009.1 coordinate 110,574, forward strand.
AGCCATTCGTGATCAAGTGCATATCATTGAGCAAGAGGAATCGCACGGATGTTGCTATGCGCAGAGTTGGGCAGATGTGCAGTTTCAGCGTATGCCCAATGTCTCACTGGCGCCGGGCAAAGAAAAGCTCACACCCGAAGACCTAATCAAAGATGTCGAGAAAGGCATTTACATTATTGGTGATGGCTCATTTTCAATCGACCAGCAGCGGTATAATTTTCAATTTGGTGGGCAATTATTTTTTGAGATTAAGAACGGCAAAATTGTCGGCATGCTCAAAGATGTAGCATATCAAGCAAATACACAGGAGTTTTGGAATTCATGTGCGGCAATTTGTGATGAGCGTGATTATCGTTTAGGTGGTGCCTTCAATGATGGAAAAGGTCAGCCGCCGCAGAGCAATGCCGTCTCGCATGGCTCTTCTACGGTGCTTATTAAAAATGTGAATGTGATTAACACGGCGCGAAACATTTAAGCTATCGTAGCATTACGATTCAGCAACAAGCATTGCTGCACCAAAAACGCCCGCACTATCACCAAGTGCGGGCTTCAAAATTTTAGTATCCAAGCGATGATTGAACACATATTTTCTCAATTGAGCGACGCCCTCTGTATAGAGTGCGCTGATATTGCCCACACCACCGCCGAGCACGACAGCGTCAGGGTCTAAAATGTTAATCACGCTGGCAAGTGCGCGCCCAAAGTAATGGCAAAGTCGTTTTACTGTGGCTGTAGCGTGTGTGTCGGTGCCACTTTCGTGCAAAGCAACAATGTCAGGTAATTTTAATGCGCGACCGCTTTGCTCTGCATAAAATTTTTCCAAAGCAGGTCCAGAGATGAAACTTTCCACACAGCCCTTGATGCCGCTATAACACATCTCTCCACGCTCATCGAGCACGTTGTGTCCCCACTCACCGGCGATACCTTGTGCACCATTCAAGGTCTTGCCGTCAATGACAATGCCGCCGCCTACGCCTGTGCCCATAATGACGCCAAAGACGACACGATAGCCTTTTGCAGCGCCCAAGCGTGCTTCAGCCAGCGCAAAGCAGTTGGCATCGTTGGCAAGTCTAATCTCTATGCCAAGTTTTTCCGAGAGATCTTTTGGCAAATTTTTGCCGTTGAGGACGGTGGTGTTGCAGTTTTTCATGGCATTGATGTGCGGGTCGAATGCGCCGGGCGTGCCAATGCCAAGACATGCAGGGCGTGGGCATCTTGATGCACTCTGCATCATTTCAACCAGCAATGCAATTTGATTGAGAATGTGCGTGTAGCCTTTTGCTGACTCGGTCGGCACACGCAAGCGGCAAAGTGGTTCAGTGCTTGTTGGGTCAGGCAACACAACGCCTTCAATCTTTGTGCCGCCTAAATCAATTCCCCAGACTGCGGACATGGCGTTACAAAATTCAACAAGAATGGCTACAAGCCCGGGATTACTTTGGTGATTTGGTTTTGCGTGGCGTAATGGCGCTGCCAACTTGATGCCCAGCAGCTAACATGGCTTTGTACTTTTTCTGCTCTCTTAGCAAAGCAATCGCTGCCTTGAGTTGTTTGTCTGACTTGAGCGCACAAATCAAGCCGGCTTGATCACCATAGTAACGAGTAAGAAGTTCTCGCTCTAAGATGCTAAGGATGCGAGGTTTTTGACGCAAAAGTTCTTTTTCTTTTTCTGCAGTGATAGCCGCCTGTAAATCACTAATTTGTTTACGCACACTTTCGTGATAGTCATACTTTGAAGCAATATCAATGAGTTCAGCAAGTTTGCGGTCGCCTTCGGAATCGTAGGAGAAATTGTCTTTTTCAAGAAAGGCTTTAAACTCTGCAAAGAGTTTGTCGTCAGCTTTGAAGTCTTTTGGCAGCGTAGGGTGCTTAGCTTGATATTGATTAGCAAACTTGAAGAAGACAGAACGTCGATAAAGTGCGATTTCTACGACAGAGGGGGTTTCGTCAGATACTTCCAAGTCAGGTGCAATTCCGCCGCCATCGTAGACGATACGACCACCTTTGGTCTTGAAGGCATTATGCATGGTGTCGGGCTCATTGACAAACACGGTGCGCTTGCCTTCGCGTTTGTTGCGATGAAAATAATCCACTTCTTGAATCAAGCGCCCAGAAGGGGTATAGTATTTTGCGGTAGTAATTTTGAGTGATGTATTGTAAGGCAGTCGTGTAATCGTTTGCACAAGCCCCTTGCCAAAGGAGCGCGTCCCGACAATTACGCCCCTATCCAAATCTTGAACTGCGCCAGCCACAATCTCCGATGCCGAAGCGCTATTGCCGTTAATCAGCACCGCAAGCGGCACATCAGTAAGCAACGGTGGTGTGCTCGAGGTGTAGTGCTTGATGCGCAGTGAATCTCTCCCCTTAGTGGTAACAATCACACTGCCTTGCTCTACAAACTTACCAGCGACATTGACGGCAGCATCAAGCAGACCACCTGGATTGCCACGCAAATCAAGCAAGACGCCTTGCAGCACTTTGCCTTTGGCTTTTGCAGAATCTTGAATGGCTCGCAGTGCATCTCCAACTTCATTAGCAGCATTGACGCTAAATCGCTCTAACCGAATGTAGCCAACGGTCTCATCATCGATAAGCCCTGCAAACGGCACATTTTTGATTTGAATTTCTCGACGAATCAAGGAAAATTCAATGGGCTGACGCTCGCCTTCACGCTCGACAAGAATTTTGACTTCTGTGTTCGGTTCACCTTTGATGAGCGCGCGTACATCGCTTACATCTTTTCGCCGCACATCAACGCCATTGACCTTAATGAGTCTATCGCCAATACGCATGCCCGCCTTTTGCGCTGAGTAGCCATCCGTGATTGAATAAATCACGATATTACCATCTCGGTCAGGACCAATTGAGACTCCAATGCCAGCATAGCGACCAGTGGTAAGTTGCTCAACATCTTCGGATTGTTCTTCATCCATGAACACGGTGTAAGGATCGAGCGTCGAGAGCATGCCATCAATGCCCGCTCGCATAAATTCAGAGACAGAGATTTCATCGACATAGTTGAGCGCAATTTCACGATAGACTTTGCCGAGCAATTCAATGTTCTTTGCCACCTCGAAAAAAGAGTCAGAAGGGCGAATAAAGCCAAAGCTAAATACAAGCAGCGCTGAGAGTGTAACGCCGATGGCAAGGCGCTTGGCGAAAATGCGTGATTTCATCGCAATTAAAGAGTTTCGTTGAACAGTTGAACCAAGTCTTTAAGACAAAACGTTGCGCAAAGAAAATCTCACCTTGTAACAGAAAGAAAGGGAATAGAATTTAGATACTTTAACTTAAAAAGCAAGAGTGAAAGAGACGCAAGCAAGTGCGGTGATGACCGACAAAGTGCCAGAAAACTACAAAGACATGTGGTGCGTGCAAACTTATCGCTGAGGAATGAGCAAGTCCACAGCGCGAAGTCCAGCATACATTTTGTTCAGGGTTTCTTGATATTCGCGCTCAGGCTGCGAATCTGCCACAATGCCAGCAGCAGCTTGAAAGTATATACGCCGTCCATGTTCTGACTCATGTGTCAGCATCGTGCGAATTGCAATTGCCATTTTGAGTTCGCCGCTAAAATCAATGTATCCGACTGCACCGCCATACAAGCCACGTTTTTCTTGTTCGAGTTCATAGATAATTTCCATTGCCCGAATTTTGGGTGCACCAGTAAGCGTGCCCGCAGGAAAACACGACCAAAAAGCATCTAAAGCTGTAAGATTATCTTGCAATTCGCCGCGCACATGGCTCACCATATGCATCACGTGTGAATAGCGCTCAATGACCATTTGCTCGGTAACTTGCACCGAACCAATTTTAGCAATGCGTCCCACATCATTGCGGCTAAGGTCAATGAGCATCAGGTGTTCAGCACGTTCTTTTTCGTCAGCCAGCAATTCTTGCGCAAGCGCATAATCTTCTTCGGGTGTCTGACCGCGCGGTCGTGTGCCCGCAATTGGTCGTGTGTCGACGAAGTGTTTGCCCCGTTCGTTGCTAACACTTACCAAAAGTTCTGGTGAAGAGCCAATGATTTTCACATCATCCAAATCGAAGTAATACAAGTATGGAGAAGGGTTTATAGTACGCAAGGCGCGATAGACATCAAAAGGTTCGGCATGCAAGCGCCGCTCCAAGCGCTGCGAGAGTTGCACTTGAAAGACATCGCCGGCAAAAATATAGTCCTTAGCTCTCTGAACGTTTTTCAAGTAATCCTCGCGTGTGATATTGGCGCAGATCGCTTCAGGTACTTCCGTGCTAAGTTTGACTTTCTGACGGTTGAGGGGTTCTTCAATAGCGCTTTTGAGCATATACAATTTTTGCTCAGCCTCTGCACGGTCATCTTCAGCTAAGTAGTTGGTGACGAGATAGACTTTGCGTGTGATATTGTCAAAGACAATCAGCGTGTCATAGAAGCAAAAGAAGAGGTCGGGCAGGTTCAGTGCATGATCTTTTTGGGGAACGGGCAAATTTTCCACGAATGCAGCAGCATCATAACTGATGTATCCGAATGCGCCGGAGGTAGTCATACGCGACGGCTGTGGCGGTGCGGCATTAGAGAAAGCCTGTAGCAAGCGTTCGAGTTTTTCTGGCGCCTTAGCTTGGGGCTCGAGAAGATGTGCTAGAGCAGCAAATTTCTTGTCGAAAATCACAAGCTGCTCCTTGCCACAGAGCCATGCTTTGAAGAGTGCAATCGGTTTCAGACCGATATAAGAGAAGCGCGCCATGCGCTCCTCTCCCTCAATGGATTCCAAAAGACAGCTATAGGGCTTGCCGACTTTGAGAAAAAGTGAGACAGGGGTTTCTGTGTCGGCAAGGCATTCCTCAATGAGCGGTTGAAATTGAAAGCAGATGTGCGTTTTGGCAGAGCGTTGCGTGTTTTGCATTTTTGTAGTTTAGTTTCAACAGATTTTGCCAAGTTTAGGCGGTGTATGGCATTTGACAAGAAAGCGTTTCGAGACAGCAAAGCAATTCGCATTGGGATTTTTGTCGGATTTCTTGCGGCAGTTGCCGCACTCTTTCCTCGCAATAAAATTTCTTCGCTGAGTTATGAAATTGGTGCGACATGGCTACAAGATGATGTGATTGCGCCCTTTACTTTTCCAATTTACAAGAAGGAAGAGGTATTTGAGCAAGAAAAAAAAGCTGCGCGCGAAAGTGTCTTGCCTGTCTTTCGAAAGCAAGAGCAAGAACCGACAGCGCAAGACTTCAACCGATATTTCGATAAACTTTCGAGTTATTTAACAGCGGAACTCGGTAAAGCCACCGCACGCAAAAAACCCGAGGCACTCGATACCACGATGCTGCCCGCAGATAGCCTGTTTGCTGACATTGCGTTTAGCACAGCTGAAAAAAATCTCTTGCTTAGCGAATATAAACGCGTGCTCAAACTGCGCAATGAATCAGGTACGCTGTTGGGAGACTTGCGGCGCATTCTACCCTCGCACATTGCTTCTATTCGTTCCGATGGCATTCTTAGCGTAGAGCGTCGTCAAATCACTTCTGAGAACATTGCGCTGCGTGCACCGAACGGGCGTGAAGAAAGTGTGCTTAGCCTCAAATCAGTGCGCGATAGTGTCGAAGCGGTGCTTACGATGACAGAATTACTCTCCGAGTACTTTCATGCACAGCCAGAGAGTGATACGGTTCAACTTGCGCTGAAACTTAGTCTCCCCTTTCTTACGCCCAACCTCATCTACGATGCCACGCAGACACTTGTGGAGCGTATGCGCGCTGAGAGTGCAGTCCCAATTGCTGATGGCATTGTGCGTGAAAATGAAAAAGTCGTGTCGCGTGGGGAAGTCATCACTGATTTGACAAAACGCAAATTGGATTCGTACCTGCGCACAAAGGCAGAGCGTGAAGTGCGCACTGGGGAATTGCGGCTCTACATTGGCAAAATTCTCATCGTGCTCATTATCGCTTCGCTGTTTGCGGCTTATCTTTATTTTTCACGCCCGCAAATTTTCTTTGATAATTCTTTGCTGCTCTTGCTGACCTGTGTCATTTTGCTTGAACTCTTAGCGGCATGGTATTCCGTGCAGTTCGAGTGGCTTTCGCCATACATCGTGCCGATTGGTTTAGCGTCGATTCTCTTCACAATTATTTTTGATTCACGCACAGGCATTTTTGCAACGGTTACCATTTCGCTGCTTGCAGCCACCATTCGCGGCAATGATTTTCCATTTGCGCTGGCAACGCTGTTTGCAGGAGGAATGGGTGTATTTTTTACACGTGATATCCGCCAACGCGCACAAGTTGCACTCTCAGTGCTCTATGTCTTTATTGGCTATTCAGTTGCAATTTTAGCGTTCAACTTCGCGCGTCTAGCAAGTCTCGAGGAAATTCTCACCGATCTCAAATTTGCAGCAATCAGCTCACTACTATGTTTCCTTGTCTATCCAGCGCTCTTGCTGGTCGAAAAAATCTTTGGCATTACAACCGACCTGACACTGCTGGAACTCTCTGATGCCAATCATCCGCTCCTGCGTGAGATGGCAGCAAATGCCCCCGGCACCTACACACACACCATGCAGGTCAGTCTCTTAGCCGAAGAAGCAGCAAACCGCATCGGCGCAAATGCACTGCTCTGCCGTGTGGGCGCATATTTTCACGACATCGGCAAAATCGCCCAAGCTCGCTACTTTGCTGAAAATCAAACCAACTACAACCCGCACGATGAACTGACCGCAATTACTAGTGGACGCATCATCGGTGAGCACGTCAAGCAAGGGCTTGAACTGGGGCGGCTCTATAAACTGCCAAAGCGTGTGCTGGATTTCATTCCGCAGCATCATGGCACAACCATGATTCACTTTTTCTACGACAAAGCCTTGAAAGCTTTCCCACACGATAAACTCAACCTTGACGATTTCCGCTACCCGGGTCCAAAGCCACAAAGCCGTGAAGCAGCAATCGTGATGCTAGCCGATGGTGTGGAAGCTTCTGTGCGCTCACTGACCACACCAAATGAAGAGACAATTTCGCAAATTATTGATGCCGTGATTCGTAAGCGTCTTGACGAAGACCAATTTTCAGAGTGCCCACTTACTTTTGCCGAGCTTAAAGCCATCAAAGAAAGCTTTATCAAAACGATTATGGCATTGCGACATCGCCGAGTGAAATATCCCGGACAAAAAATTTAAGCATTGTATTGAGCTGTAACTTTCTTGGTGCAAAAAGAGTATTCTCTAAGAGTTCCACAAAACAGACCAAAGAGAAAGAATGAGGCTTTATCTTCGGGTGCTGCGCTATCTTGCGCCGAACCGATCGCACCTTCTGTTAGCTATCTTGCTTGGCACGCTGACCTCTGTCTTTAGCGTGGTCTCAATCTATACGATTTTGCCACTGCTCGATGCTGTCTTCAATAGTGAAAGGTTTGACCCAGCGCCGCACATAGCGGCTGTTCAGTCAGCTGCGCCGCAACACGAGACGACGCCAAATACGACACTGCCCGCGCTGCCTGCTATTGATTCTAACAAACTCAAAGAAGACGTGCTGCGCAAGTTCGAAGCCTTTGTTTATGGACCAACACGCGAAAGCACACTGCGCAACATCTGCATCTTTCTTGTCGTCGCATTCCTGCTCAAAAATTTCTTTCTCTATCTCAATAACCGCTTGATGGTCTATGTCGAGACCAAAAGTTCAAATAAACTGCGTAACCACGTCTTTAGTAAGCTGCTCTCACAGAGCTTGGATTATTTCAATCGTCATCGGGTGGGAATGCTCATGCAGCGCGTCAGCAGCGACATTTACCTGATTCAAACTCAAGTCAGCGGCAGTTTGATGAATCTCATTCGTAACAGCATCTTAGCCGTGAGCTATCTTGTGGTGCTGCTGATGGTTAGCTGGAAACTTACAGTGTTTGCATTTGCAGTCTCACTCTTGAGTCTTGCAATGATTCGTTTGGTGAGCAAACTTGTGCGCGAGCAAGCCGATGTAATTCAAGACCGTACGGGCGATATGAACTCACGCTTGCAAGAAGTCTTCAGCGGCATCAAACTCGTAAAAGCCAGTGCAATGGAGCAAGTAGAAGCCAAAGCTTTTGCAGCGCTCACCGATGCGTATCGATGGGCAACGCTGAAAATCTATAGCCTGCGAGGCGCACTGAGTCCTATCAACGAAACACTCGGCATTACTGCTATTGCGTGTGTGCTGTGGTTCGGCGGCTTGCAAGTCTTCTCGGGCGAGATGACTTCAGCGGAACTGGTCTTTTTTGCTTTCGGTCTGTATTCCATTATGAGCCCCATTAAAATCATTGCAGAAACAAGCGCACGCGTTCAAGAAGGAATGAGTGCTGCAGCACAGCTCTTCGAGATTCTCGACACAGAACCAACTATCAAAAACGGTACACGACGCATCTCAAGCATTGAAAAAGGAATTGTCTTCCAAAATGTGTGGTTTCGCTATGGTGAAAATTATGTGCTCAAAGATGTGTCATTTGAAATTCGAAAAGGCGAAATCGTAGCGCTAATTGGACAATCAGGGTCAGGCAAATCTACAATCGTCGACTTGCTGCTGCGTTTCTACGATGTAGAGCGCGGTGCTATTCTTATCGATGGCATTAACATTAAAGAATTCGATGTGCAGGACTTGCGCCGACTCTTCGGAGTGGTTAGTCAAGAAGTGATTCTCTTCAACGACACCGTAGCAAACAACATCAAGTATGGTACAACACATCAAGTGAGCCACGACGAGATTGTAGCTGCCGCAAAAATTGCAAATGCACACGACTTTATTTCTGACTTGCCTGAAAAGTATGAGACCTTCATTGGTGATAGAGGCGTGCGCCTTTCAGGTGGGCAGCGTCAGCGTCTTTCAATTGCACGTGCCATGCTCAAAAACCCACCCGTGCTCATCTTCGACGAAGCAACAAGCGCCCTTGACCAAGAATCGGAAAAACTTGTTCAAGACGCTATTGATAGAGCAATGGTAAACCGCACGGCACTCGTGATTGCACATCGGCTCTCAACAATCAAAAATGCAGATACCATTCTGGTGTTAGATAAAGGCAGTATCAAAGAGCAAGGCAATCACCTGTCATTGATGCGTCAAGATGGACTCTACAAGCGCCTCTACACAATGCAGTTTGCACTCGAACAATCTGAACAGTCCAATTTGGCTTAACCTCATGTGGCTAAAATCGCTGGAATTACTATTGCGGCGCTTATTGATAGACTCTATGCGCCAACATAAAGCAGTGCGTCTTACAAGCCCCACTGTACTCTTCGAGCCGACAAGCAAAGTCTTAATTCTGCGACACGATAAAATTGGTGATGCGATTATCACACTGCCCTTACTACGAATTTTGAGAATGCACTACCCCAACATGCAGATTGATATTCTGCTCAGTCAGCACAATGCATCTATGTCAGCACGCTTGAAGCAATACACCAATCGCTGTTGGGTATATGAAAAATCGCCATTGAAAATACTAGCGTTGTTGCACGCGCTGCGCCGTGAAGACTACGATGTGATTCTTGACCCCATGGATAATGCTTCAACAACATCATCCCTAATCATTCAACTCCTAAGGTGCAAAGCAATTGGAATCGAGAAGTCAAACGCACACATCTATACCCATCTTGTCCCGATGCGTGAGCGCAATAGCGTGCATATCATTGAGCGTATGGCGCAAACACTTTTGCCTTTTGGTATCGATCCAAGACAAGAATCGTTAGAACTCGAGTACCCTCTCGAGAAAAACCTACTGAGGCGGGCGCAACAAAACTTAGGTGAAAAGACTGCGCCATATCGGTTTGGCATCAACATTTCAGCTGGTGATCGCTGGCGGTATTGGGGACGAGAAAACTTTATCGCCTTCATTGAACAATTCAAAGCGCGGCATCATGATGCGCAGATAATTTTGTTTTCAGCGCCCCGTGAAGCCGAAGAAGCACATGCAATTGCACAAGCGACAGCAGTTCGAGTTGCGCCTACTGTGCCCTCACTTGATGAATTTGCAGCAATGCTTGTACAGTGCAATCTTTTGCTGACGCCTGACACTTCGGTTGTGCACATTGCCGCTGCATGGAAAGTGCCACAAGTCGTACTCTACTCTCGTGCACCCGGACTGCCAATGGTGTGGCTGCCGTACCATGCGCCGCATCGCGCACTGGAGACAAGCTCTGACTTCATCAGCGCAATTTCAGTCGAAAGCGTGCTGCATGCTGCAGAAGCACTCTGGCAAGACTGCATCCCAAAAATTTTCTGCCCTACTCATGCTTGAGGTACCCATTTTCACGCGCCGCAATCATCCTGCATTCAATCCAGAACTTTCTTTTTTGGACTACCAGCGCTATAGCGTCTGGAGTGTCGCAGAGTGGCAACCTGTAAGCCACAAAGAAGGTACAAAAAGCGAGCTGACTTTCTCCGACCAAGTGCGTCAGCTCTTCTTTGCAACTTTGGCAAGCATCAATGGCAGGCGCCACTATGAGCCATCTGCTGCAAAAATCGATGGTCGTGCGCTTCAGCGTATTTTGCTCTTTCGCTACGATGCAATTGGAGATTACATTTGCACCACACCTGTGATACGCTGGCTAAAGACAGCACAGCCCAACTTGCAGATTGATGTCGTCTCATCGTATCGCAACGACACGCTAGTGCGCGCTGACTTTAATGTGGCGCACGCCTACCCGATTCATCCAAGAGCTGGAATTCACTCGTCTTGGATTCCCCTGCTGCGTGCAACACGTACAGCAAACTATGATGCAATCTTCGCACTGGTCTATACACGCACAAGCAAAGCAGCTCTGCTTGCCTCACTAATCTCAAGCAAGGCAAAGAAAATTGCGGTGCAGCACGATAAGCGCTCTGAGATATACCGTTTGGTCTTTGATTACCAAGTCCCCTTAGCAACCTATGGAGAGCACTATAGCCGAACGATGCTGCGCATGGCAACACACAGCATTGACTTTCCAGATGCGGCGCCGCCAAACAACCTGCCAACTTATCTCTCAGTACATGCAAGCAGCGTTGAGCCAGTTTTGCAACTGGTGCAGCAGTACGACCTTGACTTTTCGGTTACAAGTGAACACTTGTTTGTCGATGGCAAGCCTGCCACAGTGCTGCTTCCAAGTTTTAGCGGTCGCCCTTACTGCATTATCAATATCGCTGCTTCTCGATTGAAGCCAGACTGCTTGTGGTCAGCAGAGCGCGTTACTGAAGTGTGCAAGATGCTGGTCAAAAGTTACGCTGACCTTATGGTGTTTGTAACGGGGGCACTATCGGAGCGCGAACAGGTTCAAACAATCGTGAAAATGGTAAGTGATGCGCGCTGCCAGCCTTTGATGATAGGGTTGCTGGAAATTTGCGTAGCAATTGCAGGGGCAAAGTTTGTGCTGACGCCCGACACCGCTATTGTGCATATCGCCTCTGCTGCAGGCGTGCCTGTAGTGGGATTGTATTCACAACTGCGCAGCATCGCAGAGTGGTACCCCTATCAATCCCCTTTTGCCTTGCTGCTAAGCCCAAATGAAGGCAGCATCAATCACATTCCGCTTGCGCGTGTAGAGGAGGCTTTGGAGCAACTATTTAGCGAAACCAAAATTTCTTTGTAGAGCTGTATCGGCAGTGCAAGTGCAGTGATGCAAGCTGCACTTGCGCCGAAAGCCAATTGCCAATTAGTTTTGCCTTAAGTTGTAGGTAAAGGTGAGAATAGCATAACGCTGCAAAATATCGGTGCGTGTATCCTCAATAAAGCTCTCTGTGATGTTGCGCTGAATGCTATTGTTCTGATTAAGAATATCGAATACTGTCAAGCGCAGTTCAGCACGATCATCAAAGAACTTCTTGCCAAAACTGGCATTCCATAGGACAAAATTTTGATTGAAGTCCTGCGACAAGCCCGAAAAGTATTGATGCGTAAGATCGGTTTGGAACACAAAGCCATCGCCGAAAATAAAGTTGATTTTTGCGCGGCTCTGTTGGTTAAGAAATTGCCCGTTGAGTTGCGGTTGCAGTGAGTTTTGTGTCGTGCCGTAGTTGGTGGTGGTTGAAAGTGTAAAATCGATTTTTTCGCTGATGTTACTGCTAAGTGTGATGCCGGCGTTGATTGAGGGCGTCAGAGCAATGTTGAGATTGCCATTAAGCAGCGCGGGTGTACGCGTAAGGTTTGCCCCAAAACTCAGATTCAAGTTGGTTTGAATAAGCGGTAGAGGTACGCCATAGGTAACAAGGCTACGCAAAGTATAGTATCCATCAAGATTGACAGGTTGCGTGAGCTGTGTGCCAGCAAGCAAGCGCACGCGATTCGGCAGCAAGGTGTCGCGCGTGGCAATAACGGTGCTGTTGCCAATGTAATCCCATCGGAAATTCCCATTAAGCAGCACGAAAAATGAACTTGCAGCTTGCACATCCACAGAAGAGTAGCGGAAAATAAAAGTATGCTGAAACTCTTGATTAAGCGATTGATTACCAATTGAGAGCAGCAGCGGGTTGCTATTGTTGAGCACTTCTTGCAATTGCACAACGCTAGGCTCAATTGTGTTTGCGCGGTAGGCAAAGAAAAGGTTTTGGTTATCCGAAAATCTTAGACGGAAAAAGGCGGAAGGCAAAATGTTCTGAAAAGAGCGCTTGATTGAGAAAGCAAACGGAAATTCCTGTGTGCTACTCAGACTTGCCCATTGATAGCCAAGATTTAAGGCGAAAATCACCTCACGTGTAAAAAAGCGATAGCCAGCTGTGGCAGATTGTGTAAAGTATGCACTTTCGATGCGATTGCTAAGCAGCGTATCGAGCCGAAAATCAGACAAGGCGGGAGGGCGACTAAACGTCTCGTTGTTAGAGGTGTTAGGACGGTAGTTTGCAGTGTAGGTAACCTGCAGAACCTGATTGAGTGCCAGTGGCTCTGTGTAAGTTGCGTTGCCTGTAAAGCCCCAGCCACGCTGACGTGTGTTAGAGAATTGATTTAGCGAGTCTGTGCGCGTGGAAAGTGAGCTAGGCGCAGCATCAGCAAAAAACTCGTTGAGTGCGCTAAGTTGGCTTTCGCCATCGTTATGGTTGTAGGTCGTATTGAGCGATAGTGAAATCGTGCGCCCGATATTAAAGCGATGACGAAAGAGCAGGAGATTTGAAAATCTTGCGCCAAAAAGCTCAGAAGCAAAGTCGTTGCGCGTGTTACCGAGTGTCAATGCCTCACGTGCGGTAATGCCATCAAGGTCATTTCTGCCACGGTTGTCTTGCAGCGTAAGGCGCGGTACAAGCAGGATTGATGTGGTCTCACTGAACTTGTGATCAATGCGCATGTTGAGGCGGTGATTGATATTGCGCGTATCTGCAAAGTTCGTCTCCAGATAAGTCTGACCAAGCTGCGACGGCAAAATAAACTGACGAAAAAGCGAAGTCGAGGCAAGATTGCCACTCAGGTTGAAAAAGTAGCTTGCGGAAATGTCCGTTGTCTTATTCCATTCATCAATGTAGTTTAAGCCAAAGGCGTGTGTGGTAATCAAGCCGTTTTGCTGACTGACAAGGAAATTATCGGTAGGGTTATTAAAAGCGCCGGGTGGTGGTGGTCCGCCAAAAGCCATCATTGCGCTACCGCGTCCGCCTGCAAATCCGCCACGTCGACCGCCACCAGCACCACTCGAGCTGGCAACACCGAGCAAATCTTCCGAGGCAAAGTTTTGTTCATTGATGTTGTTAGATTGCCCTATAATTGAAATGCGCTGTTCGTCGTGGAAAATGTTTAGGTTCCCGCCAGCTTTATAATTCTGCCGATTACCGTAACCAGCATATGCGCGCCCAAAGGACCCATTGCGATAGGCTGGCTTCGTGACAATGTTGATGGTCTTAATCGTATTGCCATCTTCGACCCCAGAAAAACGCGCTTGCTCACTTTGTTGGTCAAAGACTTGAATTTTTTCGATCATTTCTGCGGGTAGATTCTTCAAGACAGCGCTTGGATCTTCTCCAAAAAAGGGTTTGCCATCGACTAGCACTTGGCGGACTTGCTCACCTTGTGCTTGCACTCTGCCACCCTGAACTGTAACACCCGGCATTTTGCTAATCAAATCTTCTGCCGTGGCATCAGGATTCGTTTTGAAAGCGCGAGCATTAAACTGCACCGTATCGCCCTGTTGTATCGCCGTAGGCAATCGCTCTTCGACGACAATTTCATCAGAGACCGCACCACTTTCTTTCATAGCGATGACGCCGAGATCAACGGACTCTTTGAGTTCAAACCGCCAGACATAATCACGGTAGCCGATATAAGTAACACGCAGAGTATATTTGCCTGCTGAAAGATTCTGAATGAGAAATGCCCCACTTGCATTTGCAATTGCACCGCTGCGCACCGAATCAGGCAAGCGGGAGAGTGTAATTTTTGCACCCGCCAGAGGAGATTTGTCGGTTTCAGAAATGATTCTGCCTTGCACAGTGTAACTTTGTGCAAAAAGAGAACTTGATGAGAACAGGAGGGCTAAAAAAACTATCAGTTTCTTCATAGTTCAGTATTGCGGTATATTGGTCTGCAGCGCGTCAAAACACAGTTGAAGACTTGACGCCCAAGTTTTGACGCACGACATCCCAACTTGGTTTAATGGTTTGCACGCATTTTTTAGTACTACGGCTAGCTACATAGATTATCACTTGAGCTGTATGGCGTAAGCAAGTGCAGCTTCAAGTGCCTGTGGCAACACGGATTTCAGTGTGCATGCCGTAAGTATTCGCTGTTTTGCGGTGCAAAGAACGAGAGGTAAAAAGAGCAGAAAATAGACTTCGTGCGTAACGAAAAACAGCTATAGAGTGTTTCAAAAGCCAAAAAATTTTTTATGTGTGGTATTGCAGGAACAGTAGGATTCGCCGACCAAGCATTGCTCGAGCAGATGGCGGCGGTCATAGCGCATCGTGGACCAGATGACAGCGGATTGAAAATTCTCTCCAATGAGAGAATCCAAATTGGACTTGCCTTTCGCCGTCTTGCGATTCTTGACCTCTCTGCGCTTGGGCATCAGCCGATGTGCACACCTGATGAAAGCGTCTGGATCATTTTTAATGGTGAGATTTACAACTATCGCGAACTGCGTCATGAGCTGCAAGCCAAAGGCTACAGTTTCAGATCACAGACGGATACGGAAGTGATTCTGAACGCATACTTGGAATGGGGAAAAGACTGCCCAAAAAAGCTCAATGGAATGTGGGCATTTGCGATTGCAGATATGCGTCAGAACCTACTCTTTCTCTCGCGCGATCGTGTCGGTGAAAAACCACTCTACTACGCAAAACTGCCGGGCAATCGTGTCATTTTTGCCTCCGAAATCAAATCACTTTTGCAGTGTGAAAAACTTGTCCCTGAGGCGAACCCGGAAGGGCTTCTTTCCACACTGCTCTTTCTCTGGACACCTGAGCCTAAGACGGCATTCAAAGGTATCGAGAAACTGCCTGCAGGCTGCACAATGACAATTCAGGATGGTAAGATGACGATAGAGCAGTACTGGGACTTGGATTTTCAAGGCTATGGTGAAGATAAAGGTGAAGCGTATTACATCGATGAGCTGGATGCCCTGCTGCAAGATACAATTCGGCGGCAGATGGTGGCTGATGTCAAAGTCAGTGCATTTCTCTCGGGCGGGTTAGATTCATCGCTGGTAGTGGCGCTAATGACCAAGCAAAAAGGTGAGCCAATTACGACTTACACGATTGCCTTCACAGAAGAGGATAAAAAATTTGAGGCAATGCCCGACGACCAAAAGTATGCAAAACTTGTCGCGCAGCATCTTGGGGCAGATTATCAAGAAATTATCATCAAGCCTGATGTGGCTGAACTCTTACCCAAACTTATTTATCATCTCGATGAGCCAATAGCTGACCCTGCCAGCATCAACACCTACCTGATTTGCAAAATGGCAAAGGAAAGCGGCACGACAGTGCTGCTCTCTGGAATGGGCGCTGATGAAATTTTTTCGGGCTATCGCAAGCATCTTTCGGTGAAAGTCGCTAGTCTATACAAACAAGTGCCAGCGCTATTGCGCCGCAGCATAATTGAGCCAGTTGTGAAGGCACTCCCTGTGGCAAGTGAAAGAGGCGGCTTTAAGTTATTTCGTTGGGCGAAGCGGTTTGTCAAATCGGCATCGCTGCCTGATTTTGAAGCCTTCATTGGCAATTATTCTTACTACAACGAAGCAGAACTGCGTGCACTGCTCTCCCCTGAATTTCAAGATGCAGCAATGAAATCTTTTGCGGAAAGCTATGCTATACGTCGCCACGAAGAGGTTCGAAAAGAGATCTTAGCACGCCAGCCAAAGCTCGATTTAATTACACTGATGTGCGCCGTCGACACCAAGCTCTTTCTTGCAAGTTTGAACTTGACCTACTCCGACAAATCCTCAATGGCTGCAAGTGTGGAAGAGCGCGTGCCGTTTGTCGACTACCGCATTGTAGAGTTTGCGCATCGCTTGCCTGCACGCTACAAGTTGGGAGGAAGTATACTCAGCGGTTATGTACAAAAATACTTGCTCAAAAAAGTGGCAGAACGATACTTGCCCAAAGAAGTTGTCTATCGTCCCAAAGCCCCATTTGGTGCACCGCTCCGCGCATGGGTACGTCAAGATTTAGATGAGATGATTCACGATTTGCTCTCACCTGAGCGGTTGCGCCAACGTGGCTTGTTCAACCCGAGTGCCGTTGCTATGATGTTGCAACGACACAAAACAGGACAAGACGATTCAGCGCACCGCATTTGGGCACTACTGACGCTTGAACTGTGGATGCGTGAGTTCATCGATAAGCGTGTGACTTCACTGTCGCCGCTGGCATAACTTTTTTAGTCTTTTCTTATTTTCGATTTCTTTCTAGACTCAAACAGAAAAATTATGTCAGAACGAAAATCTTACGGCTTACTCAAAGGAAAGAAAGGCATCGTCTTCGGACCTTTCGATGAAAGTTCGCTAGGCTGGCACATTGCATTGGCGGCGCATCGCGAAGGTGCAGAAGTTGTGGTGTCTAACATTGCTGTGGCAGCGCGCTTCGGCAAAGTCAAACAACTTGCTGAACAACTCGGCACGCCACTCATTCTCTGCGATGTAACCAATATGGATGAACTCAATGCCGCATTTACAGAACTCAAGGAAAAAGTAGGCTCCGTTGATTTTATTGTGCACTCGGTTGGCATGTCGCAAAACATTCGCAAAGAACGTCCATACGAAGACTTAAATTACGACTGGTATATCAAGACGCTGGATGTCTCAGCAATTTCGCTGCACCGCATTTTGAGCACCGCACTAAAGCATGATGCCATTAACGACTACGGCTCGGTCATCACGCTGTCCTACATCGCTGCACAAAAAAATTACTGGACCTATTCTGACATGGGCGATGCCAAAGCCTTGCTTGAATCTATCGTGCGTAGTTATGGACCGCGCCTTGCTCGACGCGGCATTCGCATCAATTCAATTTCTCAAAGTCCAACGAAAACACGCGCAGGCAGCGGCATTGAAGATTTTGACAAAATGTTTGAGTTTGCAAACCTGCACTCCCCACTTGGTAACGCAACCGCCGAAGAGTGCGCTGACTTTGCCGTGCTCTTGCTCTCCGACCTGACGCGCAAAGTTACCATGCAAAATATCTACCACGATGGCGGCTACAGCATGATGGGCACAACACTGCCTTTCCTGCGTCTGGTCTATGCCGCAATGCAGCATGAAGACCTCGTAAAGCAGGCACGCTTCGAAGAATTCATGCCGCCTGATATGCGCTCAGAAATTATCAAGATAGATGCCGGAGAGTCGCGCTCGTAGATCTCAACCGCGTTTTGTAACCTTCTGCAAAAGTGATATGCTTACTGAGGCACAAGAAATCATAGCGCATCGGACGTCCGACCTGACGCGCAAGGTGAACACGCAAAACTTCTATCACGATGGCAACTACAGCTCGATAGGTTCATCGGTGCCTCTTCTGCGCATGATGCACGAAGCCCTTCAAGATGACGCATTGGTTGCGAGGTCAGGCTTGGAGGAGATTTTACCACCCCACCTTCGCGGAGGAAAGTGGAAAATGAAAAAGGAGGCTTAAATGCATCATATTCGCTCCTTTTCACCTTCGCCTTTGAAGATAATCGATATTGGCGCGCGCGCTGGCATCAACCCACGTTGGTTAAGGCTAATTCCTCACTTTCCAATACAAGTCATTGGCTTTGAGCCTGACGAAGAAGAATGTGCAGCTCTCAACGCAAAAGGCGAAACTTTTGTCAAATATCTTCCTTTTGCTGTCGGCAAAACCGTTGAAACAAGAACGTTTCACCTCTTAAAATCTGCACCGAGCAGTTCGCTTTTTCGTCCAAACTCCACATTCGTCAATC